>JAFQXE010000026.1 GCA_017407125.1 Thermoguttaceae bacterium | reverse complement strand
TTTTCCTAGGCGTTTCGCCCGCCGTCTCGCCTTGTTTTTTAAAACTTCGCGAACTATGCGGACTTTGCGTGAGGCTTTCTTTTGCGAACATCCTCCGCATCTCCGCGCCTCCGCGTGAGATTTGCCCGTGCGGCTTCGCACCCGGCTCGCCTGCGCCTTCCATGTTACCGTATTGACAAAACCTTTTCATGAAGTAGAATACGTAAATAAATCGCCAGTAATGCGCTGGCGAGCCGATTTTACATATACTACAGGAAACTCAAGGTTTATCCATGAAAATCCCGCTGCTTGTTCAGGTTATTCTCGCCGTTTTTTTTGGACTTTTGATGGGGAATTATTTGCCCATCCCCGTTGTCCGCGTCTTCATGACGTTCAACTGCGTTTTTTCTGACTACCTCGGATTTACGATTCCCTTGATTATTCTCTCTCTGGTTGCCGCTGGAATTGCCGGTTTGGGCGCAAGATCAGGGTGGCTGCTGTTAACGACCGTTGCGATTGCGTACGGGTCAACGCTCTTTTCCGGTTTTCTGACGTATTTTTCCTGCGAATATTCGTTTCCCAAACTGCTGGCGGGCGTAACCGTCAACGCTCCGGAACAGGCGGAAACCGTCGACAAACTGGCTCCGTTTTTTGACGTTGCTATTGAACCCATCATGGGCGTTATGACGGCTTTGGTAATGGCGTTCATGTTTGGCATGGGAACCGCTGTCTGCAAGGCGGAAACGATGAAAAAGTTCATCGACGACGCTCAAAAGATCATCGAAACTGTAATTCAGTACACAATTATTCCGCTTTTGCCGCTGTTTATTTATGGCATCTTCCTGAAGATGTCGGCAACGGACAAAACCGATACAATCGTACCGGTATTTGGGAAAGTCATTGTCGTCGTGATTATTCTGCACGTGGCGCTGCTTCTGATTCAGTATTGCATAGCCGGCTCTATTTCCCGCCGCAATCCGTTCAGGCTTCTGTGGAATATGCTTCCCGCCTACGCGACCGCGCTGGGCACGTCGTCTTCGGCAGCGACGATTCCCGTTACACTGCGGCAAGTTCTCAAAAACGGCGTTCATCCCGCGATAGCGCATTTCTGCGTTCCGCTGTGCGCGACAATCCATCTGGCAGGCAGCACGCTCAAAATAACCGCGTTTGCGATGGCTGTCGTTTTGATTTCCGGAGGAACGCTGACGCTAACTCAATTCGCGCCGTTTATCTTCCTGCTCGGCATAACGATGGTAGCCGCGCCCGGCGTTCCCGGCGGAGCGATTATGGCGGCGACGGCTCTGCTGCAGTCTGTTCTAGGGTTTAATGCTGACAATGTCGCGCTGATGATAACTCTGTACATCGCCACCGACAGCTTCGGAACCGCCTGTAACGTCTGCGGCGACGGCGCCATTGCCGTGGTCGTCAACCGAATTTCCGGCAAGAGTTCACAGGACGGCTCCGACGCCAATTCCGGCGATTTGACACAGGAAGCGCAGTAGAACGTTCGTTCATGCCAAACTAATCAGAAAATCGACAATGAAAAATATCAAAAATAATATCTAATAATATATCTGTATATAATATCTTAAATGAAAATATTTATATATATTTTTAGAAAGTTTTTTAAAAATTATTGAAAGAAACCTTTTTTTATGTTATAATGTAAATTAACGAGAAGTATAAGCGTAAGTCCATATATAGATAAATTTTCATTAAACAGGTCGAACGTTTGAACGCTTTTCGCAACAGTCAGTTTGTCATAAATACTTTTTAAGCTTATTCATAAACCGAGGTTTTCCATGACGAGAAAATTCGATTTCACAACTGGACGGAACAATAACCTGATTAGCCGTTTGGCGGTTTTGGTTGTAACATCGTTTGCGCTGTGCGCGGCAGTTGCGCAAGCCGACATTGTCATGTCGCTTAATAAGATAACAACCGAGAACGACGTTTATACCAACGTCCCCAACAAAAGCAGCGTCAAGTACGCGATTAACTACGGGCAGCATACTGTTTCCGCTCCCATTGACGGCGTTACATTCGTTAACTACGGCGCCAGCTACTATACGGAATATACTCATCAGGATGGCGATACTGCCGTACTCAACGGGTACAGCACGCCTCAGTTGTCGTTTAATTCGCGCAACGTCAAAAATATATTAAACCACGGGGGAGGCTCTTATTCTGGTTCAAGCGTTTCAGCTCTTAATGATCTCTTGTGGTCTATGATCTTCAATGATGGAGAGCCTGCGAATTCAAATGCAGTTATGACGTTTGGCAATCTGGAAGCTGGTAAAACGTACACCGCCAGAATTCTGGCTCGTACCTGGCAGAATGGGTTTGATGGACGCGTTCATACGTTTTCAATTGACACTAATGCAGACGGCGTAGCAGACGAATTTTATTCTAATATGTCCGGTTCAACTGTTACAGGACAGCTGGTCAGCGAAGACAATCCTTTCAGCTACGCAGGAGAAAGCGGTTACGGCGGCGCATACGCAGTCGATTTCACATTTACCGCTCAAAGCAATACGGCAACGATTAACCTTTTATCCGGTTCGGTAGAAAACAGAGCGTGGCATCACTATGGCGTTATGCTTATCGAAACGACAGCTGAACAGGTTAAGCCCACAACGCCAACTCTTTATAACGGCAGCTTTGAAGCGGACGTTACTCATTTACCCAACGATGGACATAACGGACACGCTTATTTAAATGAAAACAACGTTGGAATTCTTTCCGGCTGGCAGTTTACCAACTTAACCAATACGGCTATGCGCGGCGGTTTGGCGTGGGTTGGCGGTCCTTGCCAGGACTTTCTGGGGAATCAAACGCCTCCAGACGGAAGACAGCTGGCGTGGGTTCAAAGCGGAAGCAGCGTGGACGCGCGTCTATACCAAAACGTTTACGGCTTTGATCCAACCGACAAAAACACGGTCTATCGAGTTTCGATGGATTTAGGCGGACGAACCGCAACGGACAATCCGCGAGTCTCGTTATTCATTGGTCCCGATCAGGCAACTGAAGACGTTTATATCAACGCAAAGGAAGTTACAAAGGGGCAATTTAAAGAATACGGCGCTGTTTTCGTTCCGAATTCAGACGTTCAAACGATTGCCATCAGAAACCTGACCACTACAGACACCTCGCTTCTGGTTGACAACGTTCAGCTCAAAGCGTACAATTTGAGAAATTTCTTTAGCGACAATTACCACGTCAAAGCCAATGCGACAGGTCCCAATATCGGCGGACCGTCCAGCAACGACGAGCCGGATCGATTCGGCGGTTTGCTGGGCGCGATGGGATATACAATCGGCGTTAAAAGCAATAACCAAATTCAGGTTGGCAGCGGCGACTATGAAGGAAAATGCAAAGGCTCTCTGTTTTTTGCAACGCTGAGCGCTAGCGGCAACGATCAGAGCCAGAGCCACGCTTCTCCCGATTATAACTTCGCCAACGTAGGCGCCATGTCCGCAGCCGATGAAGGCGGACGAATGTACGATATCAGCTTCCGCGTTGCGCCTCAATTTGATGAAGCTGCAGATTCGTCAAACTGGGCGGCAGTGATGTTTGGCTTGACTGAATCCAAACGAACTGCCAACGTTAATGGCTCCGATGGCGTTGGAATTCTGTTCCGCAGAAACGGCGGAATTCAGATTTTTGACGGTACGAACGGTCAAGCCCAGCAGAATTTTGGGGCTGGAACGTATGAATTAACTGACGACTGGGCGGACGTCCGAGTGGTATTTTTCGTTCCCGATTTTGACGGAACTTCTCCTGTTGACGTCAGTCTGTATGTAAACGATAAATTAATATCGTCTTTCCAGACCGGCAAAGGATTTCTTGACAACTTCATTCAGCTTGAAGGCTACTCTGGCAACTCTGGCTATAAACGCAGTCTTGTCGACGACCTCGTTGTGAAAGCGTCTGCGGAACTGCGGTATGAAGTTTCCAGAATCAAGGACATGACCCGAGCGTGGTCGCCCAACGGCATCGACAAGCTGGACGTGTTCTTTACCGATCCTCGCAATGGAGAAACGACGGCAACTCACACCGGCGCGCTGAACATGGGCGTCAATACAGATTTCAACGTTGCTGAAGGATACACAATCGACCAAGCAGGCGCCACAACCGGTTCCGGAAACATCAACAAGATCGGTAAAGGTACGCTCCGTCTGTCGGGGAACGCTTCCGAATATACAGGAACAATTAATATTAATGAAGGTTCTGTTGATTTCGGATTCAATGACACGGTTACAATGACCAATGACGTTACCGGCGATGGCAATTTGATTAAATCCGGAACCGGAAAACTAACCTTGACCAGAGCTGATTACGAAGGTTCCACAACCGTTAATAGCGGCGTTCTTTCAGCAGAAATCCTGTCAACCGACAGCATTATAATCAACGGCGGCAAACTGGAAGTTGGATTCTTGAGCGCTGAGCCTCCTGTTACAATCAATGGAGGTCAATTTGTTGTTGGAAATACGTCTGCTTCAGCTACGCTGACAATCAGCAATCTGACGCTCACAAACGGCGGTTCTATCAGCTTTGACATGAACAGTTTCTTAGGCGACGATTGGGACTACCTTGAAACTCCTACTGCCAACTTGGAAAACGGTTTTATCAATTTGACGTTTAACAATGGCGACGAATTAGCATGGTGGAGTAACGCCGGCGAGTACGGTTACGAGCTAATCGATATTACCAGCTGGCTTGGCGGCGTTAGTAACATGAAAGTAACAGTAGACGGCGTTGAAAGCCCCAGCTGGTGGGTGGACTATGACAACGGCGGCATCTATTTGATGGCAACCGAAGTCTCGCCGACGGCTTCCAAATACTATCTCGCCAATCTGCAGTCTGACTTGGACGCAGCGAACTGGACAATCGACGGCGATGCCAAACTGGGCGCCAAACTTATGTCAGGCGGAAATCTCAATGTTACATACGGAAAGCCTGTTATTTTGAACGCCGACGGCGAATTTGAAGTCGGCGACAGCTACAATCTGACGCTCTCCAACGTCTCCGGTTCAAAAGCGTTGAACAAAACGGGGTATGGAACGCTAACTCTTTCCGGCGCCAATACCTATACCGGAGCTACGACAATTACAAGCGGCACGTTGGCTTTGACGGCTGAAAACGCAATTGCCAGCTCTTCATCCGTTACAAACAACAGCGCGATTACGATGGGCGCCGCTCAGACGCTCAACAATCTGTCTGGAACGGGAACCGTCAACAACGGCGGATTCGCCTTGACGCTCAATAACAACGCTGCGACTGAATTCGCCGGCGTCATTTCCGGCGAAGGCGCGCTGGTCAAGTCCGGCTCTGGAACGCTGACTCTCTCCGGAACCAACAATTACACCGGAGGAACGACGATTAACGCCGGTACGCTCAAGGTTGCCGGCGCTGGAACGCTCGGAAACGCTCCTGTTACCAACAACGCAATTCTGGAATACGCTGTCGGAGAAGGCGAGTCAATGGAAATTGGTTATACAATTGCCAATAACGGCTCTGGCAAGACGGTCAAAACCGGGGCGGGAAATCTTTCTCTGACCTCAACGACAACCGGCAATTTTGAAATTCAGGAAGGAACGGTAACGATGGCAAATGCCTTGGGTAATACCGGCAGACGATTTAGCCAGGTTACCATTGGTCCGGGAGCGTCGCTGCTTGGCGCCGCGAAAGACTCAATAGGACACAACGCAGATACAACATCAATCATTAACGTCTACGGTACGTTTGACACGACAGTTGAAAACGAAACGCTCCTTAATGTTCAACTTCACATGTATGGCGGTACGGCGAAAGCGACCAGCGGCAGTACGTTTGACATGTACAATAACAACACCAAGGTTTACTCGCACGCATTGGACGGCGCGTCGGCTGAAAATCCCACCGTTTCAACGATTTCAGCCGTCCTTCTGGTTCGCAATAACGTCACGCTTGACATCACAACCGACGCCAATACTCAACTGAACGTTTCCAGCGTTATTCGTTCCGAAAACGGCGCCGGCAAGGTCGTTAAATATGGCGAAGGCACGTTGTATTTGACGGCTGAAAACAGCTTCCAGGGCGGATTTGAGATCAAAGAAGGGCGAGTTATTTCCAAAGGCGGCAATACCTCTCCCACCAACCTCGGCTCTGGTCCGATTACCATTGAAAAGAACGCTGTTTTGGATTTACAGTATTCTAACCAGTTTGGTTACGGAGCTGGATCGCCGCCTGACGTTACCATTCGCGGTACGCTCATTCCGTACACCTTTACTCACATTAAAAATCTGACGCTGGAAGACGGTTTGGTGGAAGCCGAAAACGGCTATGCCGACAACGGAACGGGATTCGACTTTGCAACTCGAACTGGAACGATTACTTCGACTGGAAACTCGACGATTAAATCTCGCATCCATATTAATGCCGGCGCGACGGCAACGTTTAACGTCCCGTCTGGAACGTTGACCGTTGACGGCATTATTAAAAGTGACGGCGGATTTACCAAGACCGGCGCTGGTACGATGAAGCTGACAGCCGCTAACACGTACACCGGCGCAACAACCGTTTCTGAAGGGACGTTGCATTTGACCAATACGGGAAGTCTCGTTTCCTCCGGCGTTACTGTTGCCACCGGCGCAACGTTTATCGACGCTGCTCCGTCAATCGCGTCTGCCGTTACGCTCAACGGCGGTACGCTCACTCTGGGCGACTCCGCTTCGGCGGCAGCAATTACAATTGGCGACTTTGCCGTTACTGGCGGTACTGTCAACTTTGATTTCTTTAGTACAGATTACGATGTTTTGACAACCGGCGCTGCAACTCTGACGTCTGGAACGATTAACCTGACGTTCAACAACGGCTCCGAAACTACGTGGTGGAACAACGCGCCTGATGCCGGATACGTTCTGATGCAAACCAGCGGTCTGACTGCGGATTTGACTAACCTTCAGGTAAACGTTAGCAATGCGGCAACGACAAGCTGGTATCTGGCAACGGCAGACAACAATCTTGTTCTCAAGAAACTGGACGGTCCTCAACCGCCGGATCCGCCGACTCCATCTTCGGATTATTATCTCGCCAATTCAGATGATATTTCCGCTCCTTCGTGGACGATTGACGAAACGAATAAGAAGGGCGCGAAGTTTATCGAAGGCGACCAATCGGCTGTTACCTATAACGGTTCAGTTGATATGCAAGCCAGCGGAACTTTCGAGGTTGCCGCTAACAAGGAACTGACAATCGCAGGCGTTATTTCCGGCTCCGGCGACGTAACCAAGCTCGGCGCTGGTACGCTGACGCTTTCTGGCGACAATACGTATACCGGCGAGACAACGGTTTCTGCCGGAACGCTCAACCTGACTAAAACTGGTCAAAAGGGAACTCTGGCAACAGGCAGTACGTTAACCGTTGTCGGCGATTCCTCTGTTGTAACAGGGCATGGCGACATTTTTGGATATACCGATGGAACAGTTGCAACTATCAATTTGACCGACGGCGGAACGCTGCATAACGATTCAACAGACGCCCACATTACCATGGGCGCGGTTGTCAACATGAACAGCGGCGTCATTTCAGCTGAAAACGGCGATGGCAGCTCAACGTATGGCAACTATGTTTTTGATAACGCAATCAACGTTCTGGGCGGAACGGACAATGTCATTAACGCTAATAGAATCACGCTTCGTAATTTAGGCGCTGCTGGCGCAGGAAAGATTACCGTCGCCGAAAACGCCAAACTGACGATTTCCTCGCAAATTTTCAATCCTGACGGGAATTTTATTCCGCTGGTTAAATTGGGAGCTGGCGAGCTGGTTCTTTCCGGCGATTGTACTTATACGTCTGAAACGTTCGTCAATGAAGGAACGCTGAGACTGACCAAAGTGGGACAAAAAGGAACGCTGGCGGCGGGAAGTACTGTTACTGTTGACGGTGCAACGTCTGTTCTGGCTGGTCACGGCGATATTATTGGCTATACTGACGGATCAGTTGGAACGATCAACCTGCAAAACGGCGGAACGCTGCACAATGATGCGACAGCGGACCAAAAAGCTCACGTTACCGTTGACGCGGTTGTCAATATGAACAGCGGCTATATTACTACAGTCCAAGGCGCTCAGGGCAACGATACGTATGGCAACTATGTTTTTGATAACGCTATCAACGTTCAGGGCGGAACGGACAATGTCATTACCGCTAATAGAATCACGCTTCGTAATTTAGGCGCCGCTGGCGCAGGAAAGATTACCGTCGCCGAAGACGCCAAACTGACGATTTCCTCCCAAATCTTTGATCCTGACGGGAATTTTATTCCTCTGGTTAAACAGGGCGCTGGAACGTTGACGCTTTCTGGCGACAATACTTATTCAACAGCAACAACCGTCTCCGAAGGCATTCTTCAACTCACTGGAGACGCTGTTAAAGCGAACAGCTCGATTGAAATTGCTAACGGCGCTACGTTGGAATACAACGTTCCCACGAGCGAAAAATCGCTGGACTTCACAACCAGCAATACGACCATCTCTGGCGGAAACGTCTCCAAGACAGGCGAGGGCAAGCTCAAGATTAAGGCGGACGGAACCCAGTTCAGCGCTGGCGACTTTACGGTTTCCAATGGCGAACTGGACTTCAAAGGTCAGTACAACGGCAATTTGATTGTTAAGAATGGCGCAACGCTTTCGCCAGGCAATTCCGTTGGCGATTTGACCGTCTACGGCAACGCGATTATTGAAACAGGCGCGACGGGATTGTTCGAGTTCAGTTCCTATAACGAAGACCCGGCTCAGCAATCTTTTGACAGGCTATTTATCGCTGACAACGGCTCATTTGTCATTGATTCCAACTCGATAATCAAGCTGTTCTTTGAAGCAGGCGACACCGATGCAGCCCTTTGGGCGGCGGAAGGCTCGGAATACAAGCTGGTTTCTGATGAGGGCTTTGACACGAGCATTACGCCAACGCTTGGGAATTACACAGGCATGTTTGATCTGCTAAGCAGAAACGATGGCCTGTGGCTGATCGGTCTTGGCGCGGGACCCATTCCGCCTGGACCGGAACCCGGCTCTGGAGTCCCGGAACCGTCAACCTGGGCGCTGTTGATGCTCGGCGCGATGGGACTGTACTTTATTCGCCAAAAGAAAAGTCGATAACTAAAGTCATCGATATTTATATCGGAGCGCGAGAGGGAAGCGCAAGCGGATCTCTCGCATTAACATTCAATAACCATTATTGAAAAACCAGTCAGGATTTATGAAACGTAACGGATTTACACTTGTTGAATTATTGGTTGTAATTTCGATCATTGCCGTTTTGGTCGGGTTGCTTTTGCCTGCTGTGTATAACGCCAGAGAGTCTGCGCGTCGTATGACCTGTACCAACCATATTCGTCAGCTGGCAACCGGCTGCCTTAACCACGAAACAGCTCACGGGTTCTTCCCCACCGCCGGTTGGAACAACGTATGGGTCGGCGACCCGAACGCCGGCGTAGGGCGCCATCAGCCCGGCGGCTGGATTTTTAACGTTCTGCCGTACATTGACCAAACCGCTCTTCACGACAAAGGCTTGGGCAAACGCGATTCAGAGCTTCGCAACGCTCTGACGGAGATGGTTCAAACTCCGATTGCGGTTATGAACTGCCCAACGCGCCGTAAAGCAGATATCTGCAATAACGTTACGGCTATTCAGATGAACAACGCCAACAAGCCGGACTATTACTGCCGTACAGACTACGCTGGTAACGCGGGTTCATATGGGAAAAACATGTACGGTACGTTCCCCAACACCGGTAAGCCGAATTTCGATCCAAAATTGACAACTGGACAGAACTGGCCGGAAAACCCAAATCATCGCCAGAAAAACAACGGTATATTTTATTGCGCTACCGAGATCGGCAGAAACGACGTTACTGACGGTTTGAGTAACACGTATATGGTTGGAGAAAAATTCGTCGACGCGAAAGCCTATAACGGCGTTGCTCAGTGCCGCGGCGATAACGAATCCATGTACGTCGGACACGACCCGGACGTTCTTCGCTGGTGCTATGGTCGAACTGCAGAGGATTACGACGCCGTCAACAACGACGCCAATCTCAAAGGCACTCAGGATTTGTTGTTTGAAAAAGGAGATAAAAACGCTTACACTGTCGCAAATTTCCTTATGCCGCCGCTTCACGACGTTAACAACGTTCCGGGCGGGTTCCCGTGGCAAAACTACTTCTGGCGATTCGGTTCCGCTCACGCATCGTCTATGAACATGGCGTTTGCAGACGCCTCTGTTCACCGAGTCCATTACGGCATTGAAGGACAGATTCACGCTCTCCACGGCAGCCGCAAAGACGGTCAGATGATTCCGGATACCAAGGAAATCAAGTAGTCCGGGCGCATCAAACAATCGGATAATATAGAAAGAACGGCGTTTTTAGCGCCGTTCTTTTTGTTTATTCTTGTATTATTCCTCTAATAGAATCTTAACCGGACTGAGCAGACCGGATGGTTGGAGCGGGTCGTTGGGACCGAAGAAGCCGCCGGGGCTGGTCCAGGTCGATCGCTGTTCAGACGGAAGCGCAGCGTCGCCGATGAGGCGGTTGCACCACAGGTTGGCGACGGTGATTTTCAGGACGTTGTTCTTCTCTCGCAGCAGCGAGACGGGAACGTCAACCGTCCACGGAGCCAGCCAGAGCGTTCCGAGGTCTTGCCCGTTGAGTTCTGCCTGAGCCATGACGCAGACGTCGCCCAAGTCCAAGACGGCGGATTTCGCATTCAGCGCCGAGGCGTCAAGGTCAAAGCTCGTTTCGTACCGCGCCTGACCGGAATAGTAGCGAATATACGGGTCAGAGCTTGTCGACCAGTCCGACGGCGTCTCGAAAACGACGGTCTTTTCTTTTCCCGACTCCATGTTCCGCCCCGTCGCCGCGTTCTGATTGAACGTAACGATAAATTGTGACAGTTCAATCGTCTTGACGGAGCTTGTATCGCGTTTCAGCAACCCTGACAGCGGTGGTAGTTTAGACTCGTCCGGGGTCGGTTCCGGCTCGAAGACGACAAACCAGCTTTCCGACGGCGCGAAGGGAACGAGAATCGTCGTGAGTCCGGCGGAGTCTTGCTTGTCGTCCACCCGATAGCGTTTGCCGGAGTACGGATTCCAGAGCTGAACGGATTTGCCGGTCGCCCGGAACGTACAGGACGCCGTTTGCGGCTCTGGCATGCAGTTGGCGATAAAATAGACGTGCGACGCGCCGTCAATGCGATGAATCCAGCGAACCAGCCCGGTCGATTCGAAGTCGGGTGAGATTCCTCTGCTTTGTAACAGAGCCTTTGTCGAACTGAACGCGGGATACGTCTTGGAATCCGCGTCGAGGCTCAGCCCCCACGGCGACATGTTGTACGCGCCCAACTCCGCCGCGGGCTGCGATTCGCAAGACCAGCTGGAATCGGAAACAATCGTTTTCTTTTCCCCGTCGAGAATCTCAATCGCTGCAAGGAACGCTGCTGGCGTCGGCTCTTCGCCCCCATTGAACACCCTCGCTTCAATCCGGTTCTTCCCCGGCTTGAACGCTGAGCCGACAAAGAGCTTTTCAGCAAACTTGAAGTTGTAACACGTCCCGACGGTTTGACCGTTGACGACAAGCGTGCATTTGTTGTCGGCGGCAATCGCGGCGACGGCTTGTCCGCTGTATTCGCTGGAAAGCTCAATCTCCCGAACAAACGTCTTTTCAACGCCCGGTTCAACTCGATAATAATTGCGATCAGACCAAACCCATTTTGCCTTTTGAATGGTCTGGTTGAGGTTGAAGCCGTCCTGTTCAAACTGCGACGGCAGCGATTCCGGCAGGAAATCCGTCAGTTGAGCAACGCGTTTGTCTTGATCCAGTTCCGCCAGCGACGGCGACTGTTTCGGACGTCTCCCGACGATAATCGCGCCGACATCGTGAAGCTGACGCAGCTTTTCAGCAAGCGCAACTGTCATGGCATCGCAGTCCGGCAGAACCAAAACGGAATACGTCATGCCGTCCGGGAAAACGATTCGACCGTCTTTGACTGATGCGCGTTCAATGAGCGTGTCGGGACAGCAGCCATCAAAGTTGTATTCCATCCGCTCGGGAAACTCGATCAACGACATGGAGGAATTGGGCGGCGTAAACACCGTCGGCGCGCCTTCCCTGTCCAAATAGAGAATGTCCGCCGAGGGCAGCCCGCGCTGTAACAGAGCCTGACATCGGGCGACATACAGATGATACGCGCCCGCCATGTTCCACCATGTTTGCGTCCTGTCCCAATGAACCCCGTGATGCGCCAGCGAAAATCCCGGACGGTTGTCGTCGGTCGGTTGATGGAACATTCGGTGGAAGATAAACCGGTTAATCCCGGCGCACAGCGCCCAGTCCGTTTGCTGTTTCATAACTCCCGGGTACTGGCGCCATCGGTCGTTGGTCGACGTGAACGCCTCCGCGCCAATAATCTTCTTTCCGCAGGTGTGACCGCTGGAAACTGCTTCGATAACGCTGAATTCCGAACTCAGCCCATAATTATGCGACCAGAATTCCCCCATCGGGACGTCCGCCGAGCGGAACAGGTACAAGTCGCCCGCCGGGTTGAGGTCGTACGCCTCCGTCGAGAACTTCAAGTCCCGCTGAGCGCCGACGCGTTTCATGTACTCGACGTTGTTTTCATAGACGAGTTCCTGCGACGTGCGTCGCAAATCCCAGAGGAACCGCTCGGACTTCTCGACGCTCTCGACCGGAATGCCGAACATGACAGGCGTCCACGGCAGCGGGTCGTAGCCGCGCTTTTCGATAAAATGACGGCGGAAATTTTCCGACCAGTTCTGAGAACTCATCTCCCAGCTGTCGTGATGTAACGTTGAAAACTTGCCCACGTCCAGGATTTTGGACAGGAATTCCGAATACTGGCGATCGAATCCGGTCTTCTCGAACTTGTCACATTCCAAGCCTAGCCCGGAACTCGGCGCCGGACGCGTTGTCTGTCCCGTCAGACGGCGACCCAGACGCAGAATCGTCCAGTCGCCCTCCGGAACCGTCCATCGGAGTTTACCGTTGGCGTCCATAAACCGGGAGACGTCGATAATCCTGTCAAACTCAACAACGGCGTCCGCGGGCGCTTCAGTTGTAACAGGCGACAAATACGGCTTAACGCCGCGTACGGACGAGTACGGCGGACGATAAAACAGCGCTTTCTCTTCCCAGTCGGCAAGACGGTATTCCTCTTTCGGCGTCGGATAGGCAACGACGGCGACGTCTCGATAGAAGTTCTCCCACGCCTGTTTGCAGTTGTCCAGCGACCCCATTCCGAAATAGGGAACTCGCGGTTGAGGAACCGGCAACTCGACTTCGACCGTGCCTGGTCCGGAGACTTTTGTAACAGAACAGCGCAGATGCTGCATGGAATCTTCCGGCTCAATCCACGACCCGCCCGCGCCGCACCAGCCGGGACCGGCGGGAATGGTCAGGTCGATTCCCCGCTTTTCCGCTTCCGCCGCTGCGAACCGCCAGCAGTCCAGCCATTCATCCGACAGGTACTTGACGCCTGCCGGTACAGCGCCCAGCGTAACTTCCAGAGGGATCGCGCGCGCCAGCCCCGCCTGGGTCATAGCCGCCAGGTCTGCCGCCATGCCTTCTTTGGACATGTTCCCGTTCATAAAAAACCAGTACGCGCCCGGTTTCGCCTCCTGCGGTGGAGAAAGGAAATCGTCCAGAATCGAATTCGTCGCTGCTTGCGATTCCTCCGCTGTTACAAGCCCAGATAGGGGACTGGCAGCCAACAGCTGCGCTCCCGCCAAAACGGATTTCAAAAACGTTCGTCGTGTTGCGTTCATGGGTATTTGGAATATTATAGAAAGTCCGGGGTTCATAAATGAATATATTTTTACTAGCCTCAATTATAAAACATCATTTAGAGAATTGCAAGAGCCGAACAACTGGATCGTAGCAGTTTCAGCCGCCGAAAGGAATTTTTAGCCGCAAAGAACGCAGAGAGCGCAAAGAAACTATCGACGGTCGCTTGCGTTTCGGAGGGTCGACGTCCTCGTCGACCGCAGGCGTCCTCGCCTGTCAATGGAACAATGACCTGTAAATTATCTCTTTGTTAACACGAAAACCTTTTCAGATCGCGAGCGAAGCTCGCAACAAAAAAGCGAGAGTTTCCTCCCGCTTTATGTTATTCTTTTACGATTAAAGCGTAACTACGCTCACTGCGTTCGCTCCGTTACCGTCTTTCATTTATTTCTTCTCCGAATGTACATCAACCCAGCAACCCCCAGCGCTAACAGCGCCCACGTCGACGGTTCCGGAACGGCGTTGGAGTCCATCGTTGCGTAGACAACGTTGTTTTTAACGGACAGATTCCAGTAGTACGCGCTTTCCTCGGTCAGAAGGCTGTTCCAGAAATCGTCAGTTGCCAAGTCGTCTTCAAAATTGACTGGATTGTCTCCATCTTTCTGAACGATAATCGCGTACGTTCCGCCCGGTGCTGCCGATCCAGCAGTCAATTCCAGAATGGAATTCGGATCAATTACATACGAACTGGCGGTGAGCTTGTCCATGCCGGTTGCGTCCTGTTCGATCAACAGCGTCGCGGCATCCTCGAGAGTAAAGCTGCCGGTGAATGTCGACTCGCCAACAGAGTTGCCCGGCGAGAAGACTGTATCAGATTCGACGACAATGCTGCCATTCATGTATCCTTTGAAGTCGAGGTTTCCGGAGGAAACGACCAAACTTTGAACGTCAACTTTTCCTTCAGCGCCCGTGTAAATCTGCAGCGTTCCTTCGCCGTCTACAACGAGGTTGTTCGCTGTTATCGACCCGATAAACTTGGTCGTTTCGCCATTGGAATTGGTAAGTGTCAGGTCTTTGCCTGATGTGTCAAGCGCAGCGCTTTGAGCAATCGATCCGTCTGGATTGAGGCTTCCGCCGGTCAGATTGTTCAGCGTTCCGCCTTCGGACAAAACCAGCGTTCCCGCTTCGACGGTTGTTGAGCCGGTGTAGGCATGTGCTTGAGTCAACGTCAGCGATCCCGTTCCGGATTTTGTAAAGCTTCCGTCGCCGGAAATCGGGGACGTCCAAACGGTCTCCTGGTCTTCCGAAACGTTGACGGTCAGCGTCTTGCCTTCGTCAATGGACGTCGAACCGAATGTTACAGAAGTAAATTCGCCGACGTCGATTGTTGAATCAGCGGCTACGATAAATGTATTTGTCGTAACAAATGCCCCGTTTTCACCCGCGGGCGTTACAATATCATTTCCAACTTGCCATTTAGTTGCCAAATATTGAGATACGGCTTTAACTTGTTCGTCAGTTAGCGCTTCTGTATAAACAAGAATTTCAGCAATATCGCCGCGCCAGCCGCGAACAGCGCCAGTTCCGTTTAAATTGCTGCGTTCCCGGCTGATTGCCGACAATGGAATCGCGCCGCTAGCTTGTATTGAAAGCACATTCCAGTCCGTTCCAATGTCGGCTGTATTATAAGGAACAACAGTTCCATTTAAAGTTGTAACACCGGTTTTAATATTACCATCGACATGATTATCATTCCAGAGTTTTGTTCCTTCGCCGCGATGAAAGCAGTATGGATTGTGCCCGTTTATTGCGTCGTTGCCTTTATTTGCGAACAAAAAGCTAATTTGGCTGGAAGAGGTGTGTCCGTTATCTGCCATAACAGCAAAAAACGTTTTGCCATCAATAACTGACGCCAAATCATAGTACGCAACGCCGCTTGTTGGAAAAGTTACAACGTCAAGCCCTGCTTTTGCATTTTGAGTTACAGACGCTTTATCATTTCCTCTCATGTTGTTAAACGACAAACTATTATCGGGATTTGCCAGGTTCGTCCACGTTGTAATAGCGGAAGAATTATCGAAACTGCTTGCGTCCGATGCGTCAAGATGAAGAGCCAAGCCGTCATACTCCGGTAAAGGAGGGGCTTGATAGCTGAATGACATCGTCCCGCCATTAAGAATGACGTTTGCTTCCGAAGCGACATTAGAGCCGCTAATAGAAGCGTTTGCTCCCGAGAAAGAGAATTCTGCCAGCCCTTGTCGGAATGTTTCTGATACGTTAACAGGTTTATCAGAAGAAATATTAACGTTTGAACCTGCTCTTGCCTCAAAATTATCTACTGCCGAAATTGTGGCTTGTGTCAAATCAAGCGAGGCGTTCTCTGTAAAAGTAACAGATTTCATTCCGGATATGCTTCCAGAATAGGCAGATGGAGCGGAATTGGTTAATTTTAACTGAGCGTCATTGCTAAAAGTAATTGTTCCGGAGCCGGACAAGTTGCGGAACATTTGATCTGCGGAAGCTGTAATTACTGAGTTGTTTTCAATTTCGTTTGATGATGAAATAGCATTGCCTTTAGTCAGGGCCAAGGTTCCAGCGGTAACTGTAATTTTGCCAGTATTTGTGCTTTTACCGCTTAATGTCAGCGTTCCGGTTCCGATCTTTTCCAGCTGCATTGCATCCTGAAACTTGCCAGCATACGTTGATGTCGCATTATTGGCTCCAACTATGAGTTTGCTGCCGGCAGTTCCGGTAATAGTACTATAAGCGTCCGAGCTGACCAATCCGTTTACTGTTTCCGTATGACCGTTAAGATACAATTTTGAAGGCTGACTGCTGCTGTAGCTGTTAATAATCAGATTTCCAACAGCGGCAGCTCCGGCAGTATTGGCGTCAGGAATCTGTTCGTCCGCATTCAAGTAAACAATACCGGCATAAGGCTGTGTAGTTGTTAATGTTTTATACATCGCCGGATGTCCCAGTTGCGTGTTTCCCTTATAATTATTGTAGTTGGAATTAGAATTATTAAGATAAACGAGCCCCCCTGTTCCAGCGCAGACCGTCAATCCGCCTTCGCCGGTAATTTGATTGTAAAAATACAACGAACCGAGGGCGCCTGTTTGATTGGCGGAACCGATTGCTGTATCGCCTGTAAGGTTAACTGTTCCGTTGATATTCGCTTTGGTTGAACTCGGCATATTTATGCGAATCTTCCCTGTAAGCTCGCCTTGTTGGCTGTTTCCGCTAATGTCGATATTACAATTTAAATTGTAAGTTGCATTAGCTGACGTTGTATAAAGCCAAATCTGGGCGTTTGGGAGAGTAACAACGAGCGTGTCTGCAGATGTCAAACTGGTTATTTTTTGGGTAACTGTACTACCATTGACAATAAGACTATTGTTTTGGTCAATTCTTTGACGAGCTTCAATTGTATACGTTTCTGCATACACTGAATTTACAAAACAGAAGTTGAAAACAGAAAGCGTTGCTAAAAACAGGACGAACAGACAAGCAATTCCTCCGCGTGTTAAAATGCGGGAAGGGATGAATGAATGGTTTTGAATATTAGCCATAATTTTACTACTTCTCTAGTTGGTAAAACTGGTAAACGGATATTTTCAACGACTTTTGCGTCGGGACGCCCGGACGCAAAATGGAATATCGCTTTTATATTAATATATATTATACACTCAATTTGGCACGCAAACGCAGTAAATGAGAAAATTTTCAAAAAAGAGCGTAAAATAATGAGGATGTAGTAAAAATAGATAATTTAAGAGAGTGTATGGCGGATTTTATCCGCGATCCAGAAAGTTTTTCGGCTGCGGCGGAGGGGGGTAGCGGGACGTTCCCAATCGTTTCAGTGTCTTTTTCTCTCGCCCATCGTTGAAGGGCGAGAGAAAAAGAGTGTTTGACGATATTTATTTTATTTTTCTCTTTTTCCGTGGGTTTCACCCACGGCTAGAAATATTGAACCGCTACGCGGTTCTAAGCGACCAACGGGAGCGTTTATAATACGTCTCGCGCGGCAGCGCGGACTGGGAGCGGCGCCACGCCGCCCGGGGGCTTAAGCGCCCCGGCTCGCCTACTGCCTATTGCCTACTGCCTAATCTTTCTTTTCCCAGCGTAGACCGGAGGTCGTCAGTTTGCCGGATTTTTCCAGAGCGGCGCGGAGGTCGGGCAGGTCGTAGACCTGTAACGCGCCGTGGACGACGCTGGCGTACGGGGTTGTCGAATACCCGCCGTTTTCGACCATGTTCGTCCAGCTGACAAGCGTATTGACGACGGTCAGATGGTTAAACGTTTCAGGCTCGCAGAATTCCGCATGCAGGGCGGGAATGGACGCCTCGTTCATCGCGATGCAGTCAACCGCTCCCGCCTTGAGTTCGTTCTTCATGTAACGGCTGAGCAAGTACAGGTCTTCCGCCCGGAATCCAACGTAGGTCTTGTTGAGGTCAAAGGCGAAGTAACAGTCCCAGCCGTCCTGACCGAAATGATGGCAGTTGAAGTACCGCTGATTGAGCTGCTGCGTTTCGCCGTATCCGCGAAGGTCAACCGTCAAAACCGGTTTGCCGCTTGCCAACAGGCTGTTGACGATTTGGACGCCGTCGGCTTTCCCCTTGTCGCTGACAAAAAGCGTCGCCTTGGACAGGTCGGCGTTTTGCGGAACCAGCCAAAGAGCCGTCAGATACAGTTTTGGTTCGACCTGGAAGACGATTCTCTTTGCTGTCGCAAGCGCGGGAGTTTGTCCGTCCGCTGCCGTTAACAATTCGGGAACGTCTTCAGACGACAACACGGTCAGGTCGGGAAGGTCTTTGGATTCCCGGAACAGAGCCTGCTGACGAACCTTGGCGCGCATTTCGTCTTCCGGCGTCTGCGACCAGAGTTCCGCCCGTTTGGCGGTGAGTTCCGCCGCGTAGTCCCGGTTGATGTCGAACGTCGTTCTCGACCCGGGGATGTCCTGAACGTTGCCGGTTTCTGTTACACGATACTCAGCTGGCGACAGTTCCAGAACTCTCTCCGGCTCGACGATCGGGTCGGTTTTGTTCGGTCCGACAACGGCTTCGCTGCCGCCGACAAGGAACCGATGCAAAAATCGGGCGGTCGCCTGACGCAAGGTCAGGTCGTACCCGTGCTCGTTGAACGTCTCAGCCAGGTTCATGCGTTCCGGATATCCCAGCAACCCAAACATGCGTTTGCTGTAACGGTAAGATTCCCACGTCTGTTTGATGGGGAAGAAGTCTTTCGTCGCGCAGCCGATCATGGTCGGTTTGGGACCGCGCATAATGCAGTAGTCGGCGTGTTCCAAGCCAAAGGCCAGCTGACCGAAAACGTGCTGTTCCGAGTCGCTCTCCGGCTGACCGCGGCGATACATGCCCGTCAGAGAAGTCAAATAGCACAGCGACGCAGCTACTTCAATGCGTTCGTCCAGAGCCATGAAATACGCCGTCTGAGTGCCGCCGCCGGACAGCCCGCATGCGCCAATTGACTTCGGGTCAATTTCCGGACGCGACTGCAAGTAGTCGATTCCGCGCATGCCGTCCCAGATTTCAAACCAGTTCGTGTTGCGCCCCAACGCCATGGAGCCGATTCCCAGCAGGTTGTGAGCGTGAACGGAAATCGGCGGGCGGGGCGTGGTGAACTGGAATCGTTCGCCCTGGTCAATCGGGTCGAAAATCAAAGCCGCCATGCCGTTGAGAGCCAGCAGAGCGGAAACGCGCTGATACGCAGCGTATCCTTTCCCGTTGGCGGAATGTCCACAGGCGACCAGAACGCCGGGCCACGGCTTGGGGTATTTCGTTTCGTCCGGCAGGAACAGGTTAGCCGTTACCCAGAAATTGGGCTGGGATTCAAAGCGAACCTTTTCGACCGTGTATCCTTCTTTCTGAACCGTTCCTGTTACAACCGGATTGAGTTCGTGTCGTTCCGGGAACGCGCCAATTTGCTTAAAGAAGAACTCTTTGCGCTCTTTTTGATACTGCGCGATCTGTTCTGGCGTTTTCGCCTTTTCGTAATTCGCAATCCAGCGCTGTTCCGCTTTATCGAGCAGCGTTAGCATCCATTCGTGCATCATAAACCGGTTTTCAACCTCGACACCGTCTGCATTTTTGACAATTCCCTTCGGCAGAACCGGCGCGGAAAGAACGCTCTGGCTGACAACCGGCGTAGAAATCAAGCCGTTATCGACAATCGCGCCCAAATCGACGCCCTTGCTTTCGTAGAATTCGACAATATCTTTATGAAGAAAGACCTTCCCTTTGACAATCGGCTGAATTTCCGCCGCCGACGCGCGAGCAATATTGCTCAAGGCGTTGACAACGTCAAAGAAAATGTAACGCCCAGTCGCGGGAGCGGGGAAGTTGATTCTAACCGTTTTGACAGGCTGTTCGTACTTCGGATAGACGACGCCCGTCCAGACCGGCTCGCCCTTTTCCTCCAAGCTGTCGCAGACGTAAACCTTGACGTTCTCGAACGTCCCGTTGGTCATGTCTTCCCGGGGCGTGTAGTCGAACCCTTCGACGGTCATCGGCTCCAGCAAATCCAGAGCGATCCAGTGCGGCGGGTCGACCGCGGGCGCTTCAAATCGCGTATGCCAAAACGTATGCAGATTGCCGTCACAGGCGCGGAACGCCTCGTTGAGCCGGTTCTCGCTGTTGACGATAACGTCAAGTTTACACAGTTTCGGACGGGACTCGTCCGCCCAGGCGCAGGACGCGGCAAACTGGCAAATCCCTGCCGTCGTCAGAACCAGCGCAAAGAACGAAATTAAATACTTTCTCATAATGCTTGTAAATAGTAAAAGGTATAAAAAACTGTTGGACAATAGAACGTTTGCTATTGTTCCCTTTGATTTATTCTAATGTCGGGTAAACGGGTTCCCCCTCAAGCTGTTTGTCTTGCTGTTCCGGTTCGTAGACGCTGTAGAACGGCGAGAGCATATCCAGCCAGAGCGCAATTCGATGACGTTCTTCCGGCGTCAGCTTGACCCCGTAATGCCCTTTATCTAAGTATGGTAACAGCGGGGATTTCAGCGCGCCGAACTGACCGGGAATCGTTCTGGTCGGATGGACGTAGTCGTAAAACGACCAGCCGTTAAACGACAGATTGTAGTACGACTGATAAAACTTCGTCTTATGATACGGGACGTACGGCTCTCGCGCCAGCGAGAACGTATTCGATTCCGGCTTCGCGTGACATTCGACGCAGTGTTTGTCGAGGATGGGCTGTACGAGTTCGACGAAGTTGGCGGGTCGGCTTCCTTCAACGTCTGGCTGCGGTATGGATGCCGGGCGGGTAAACGCCGTCGGCAAGACGCTTGACGACCGCGTAATCTGCCCTTTGGGTTCGTGACATCCGACGCAGGAGACGTTGTCGCCGGGCTGGAAGTATGTCCCGGATCGCATGGACTGAACCGCGTTTCCGTTTTCGTCCAGAGCCTGGAAGAACACTTCCATCTGAGCGGGAACCATAAAGTGCGCTGAGCCGTCTTCTTCGACGGGAACGGTTCCGATTACCCCGCGGACGGGGCTGATGGTTGCGGTGTGAAGCGTCGTTCCTTCCTGTCGCCCGGTGTATTTCAGCCAGCCGGACGGCACAGACATGGCGTAAATCTGGACGATTCTCAGCGATTTAATTTTCGTATTCTCTGGCCACGGCTTGAGGCTTTGATAGACGTTGGCGATGGTAACTTCCGCCTGCGGACGCTTGGTCCAGTCCCGATCCGGGAACGAGATGTATTCCTGTGACGGGATCTCGCCCGGCTTGACAAGCTCTGGCGCAACGGTCGGCTTGGGGCGGGCGATCAGCGGCAAGACGGTTGCGCAGCCAATTTCCGGGTCGCGATAAATCAGCTCTCTGTTTCCAAACCGGTCGAGCAGGTAAATACCGTAGTCCCCGCGGAGATACTTCTTCCCCTCCATGCCCTCGTTGACGCCAATCGAGTGGTCGGCGACAGCCAGAAACAGGTCTTCGGATATTGGGTAGGCGAAGCCCCAGACCTGCGACCCGACCTGGCTTTCCGGAAACCCGACTTCCGGCGTCAAGCGTTTCAGGCACGCCATCGGGTCAGCGTCTTCCTCTGCCGCCCGGGCGGGGTCGATAATAACCAGCGAGCCGTAGTTCTGACCGTGGTGCAGCGCGCCAGTGGCGACGTATTTTGACGAGTTGGGAATGGGGCGAAGGTCCATTTCCGTATTGGTTCTGTCGAAGCGAATCGTATAGTTGGCGTGCATCTGGCGCGGGTCTGACCCGTTGAGCGTCATGACCCAGGGATGGTGCGCTGCCGACGAATGGCGGTCGATGTAATCCCAGCGCGTCCAGACGATCTTGCCGTCATGTGACACGACCGGCGCCCATTCGTTGGTTTCGTGATAACTCAGACATCTCATAAACGTCCCATCCGGATTCATGTCGAACACGGTAAAGTTGGGGCATTGACGTCCGCAGCGCAGATACCCGCCCCGACGTTCCGAAATGAACGCGATTCGACCGACAAGGTCGGTTCCTGATTGGACGTGGGTATCTTCGAACCCCGCTTTTTCGGAGGCATAATCTTGTCCTTCTGCCCGTGCGGCTTCGCGCCCGTTGGGCAGAAAGCACGGATAGAAGTCGTTCCACGTCCCGTCGGTAATCTGCCGCAAATCGGACCCGTCCACGTTGGCGGTGAAAATGTGGAGACAGCGACCCCGATCCCAATGCCCTTTGGTCAGGTCTGTATGAGCGAAATGCTCTTTGCTCCCCTCGGCTTCCACGTACGCAAAGGCGATTTTCTGAGCGTCGTAGTCCAGAGCCAGCGTCGCAAACGCGCCTGTCGAGAGCTTTGTTCCCGCCAACCGTCCAGACTGAACGACGGAGTTTTCCAGAACGTTTGTAACAGTCGGCGGGGCGTCCGGATTGAACGCGTTTTCCAGCCGGAAGATTCCCCCTCCGGGGAGAAGATGGACGCCGTAGTACTGGTCGCACAGGTGGCTGTAGGTTGCTCGATGTTTTTTAACGAACAGGAGTTTGTCGAACGTCAAGTCAGGATCGGAAAAGAGAATCCGCCGGCGAAGCTGGGCGATTTTCTCAAAGCAGTCGAACCGTTCCACAACAGACGAGAACGCCGCGTCCGCCGGATTGAGCGCTTTAAGCTGGCTGACAAACGGCTCGGCGGCTTGCGCGTCGAGCTTTTCCAACCGCTCTAACGCAGCGGCAGTTCGACGATACACGACGTCCAGCGGCGTTTTGTCGCTGGGCAGAATCCCCGCTTGCGGATCGTAAATCTGATTGGCGATGGCAGCGTATTTCTGCCGATCGTTGAGTTCGTTTATAAG
Source organism: Thermoguttaceae bacterium (assembly GCA_017407125.1). Classification (GTDB taxonomy): domain Bacteria; phylum Planctomycetota; class Planctomycetia; order Pirellulales; family Thermoguttaceae; genus RUG11551. Next base: position 101,233 of record JAFQXE010000026.1, on the reverse strand, counting down.
TAGATTGTATTCCTTGACCAGTTCTGCGTTGGCGCCGGGGACGTCGGCGGGATTGACTTTGGCGCAGGTCGTAAACGTCTTGCCGTCAACAATCGGCTGGATTTCCGCCGCCGAGCCGGCTGGATAGTCGTTGAAAGACGTCTTCGCCAGAACCTTGACGAACCGCCCGCGAGCAGGAGCGTCAAATGTGATTGTAACAGACTCAATCGGCTTGGATCGCAGCTCGTTCAGATCGCCCGTCCAGACGGGATCGCCGGGGGTCTCCGGGGTGTCGTAGACGTAGATTTCCGTCTGAGCGAACGTCCCGTTGTTGTTCCCGTCCTGACGCGGGGTGTAAACGACTCCGCGAACGGATTCCGGCTGCTGCAAGTCCAGTTCAACCCAATGGGGGAACGGCGGCCGTTGCGGCTTTCGGAATTCCGTATGCCAAAACGTATCCGTCCGCCCGTCGCAGACGCGGTACGCCTCGTAAGCGCTGCAGTCGCTGTCAACCTTGACCGTAACGTCGCGCAGTTCCGGACGCGGCTCGTCCGCAAGAGTGTGTATCGCGGAAAGAGCCGTCAACATCAAAACGAATATGGGGAATATTCTATTCATGGTAGTTGGGGAGTATGGCGCCATTACAAATTGCTACTCGTCATTTGCTTAAAGTCCATCGGCGAGTCTTCCTGGAAATGGTATTCTTTGACTTTGCCGTCTTTGAAGCGGACGATGACCTTGAGCGTTTTGACTTTCTTATTGACTGGGTCGCCGAAAAGAAGGTTGTACTTGCCCAGGTACGTTACGCTCTTGCCGGAGAATTTGTTTTTGACAAGGTCTGTAACGTCGATAAACGTGTCTTCAGCGCCATAGGCGGCAAAGACGATTTCCCCGTCAAAGACGTCGTTGGCGTACAGGCGAAGCGGGACGCCGGCGACTTTTTCGGAGTCCCCGTCCTGGCGGATGTCAAAGCGGTTGATAACCGGGGCAGTGCCGACGCGGGGTCGAATTGGCGGGACATGGTCGACGACGTACGAGTCCGGGTCGTACATGGCGCGAATCTCCTCGTCGCCCAGGTACGGACCGTTGCAGTCCACCCAGGCGATAAGGCGTTCCCGGTCTTCTCCTGTTACTTTTACGCCGTGATGTTCGCCCGAACAGGCGTTATGAATGAGCGTACTGACCGGGCTGAACGCGGAGTAGGGCGGGAGCGTAACAATGTTCGCCGGGTCGTAACGGTCGTATCCTTCCACAACAAACAGACCCGCGAGGTTGGCGGGAACGCCGCGTTCGTCTCTCTTTTTGACGGAGCCCCAAACGCACTTGCCGCTGACCAGGGTCAGGTACGGTTCGCAGAACGGGCTGGATTCTCCAGGACGCGTGCCGACCTGTTCTCTCCACGGGTGCGACGACGGGCGGCAAATCATGTTGAGTTTTCCGAACGCTTCGTTGGTTGGATCCTGATGGCATTTGGCGCAGTACTTGTCCAGAACTGGCTGAACGAACCGCATGTAGGAAATGGACTCGCCTGTTCCCCACGTTGGGGGCGTGAGCTTTTGCGGACCTTTTTTCATCGCCATGTTCATGCCCTTGCTGGGCTGGTTGCCTTTTGTGGCGAGATTGGATTCGTGACATCCAAAGCAGCCGCGGATTTCGCCCGGCATGACGTTGGTAAACGACCGCATGACGTGAATCGCCATTCCGTTTTCGTCGAGCATTTCAAAATAGACGGATTTCCCGGCGGGGAGTTCAAAGAAAACGCTGCCGTCCGGCTCAATCGGAACGGTTCCGAGAATTCGCTTGACGCCTTCCGCCTGAAAGACCGATACGGCGGGGCCGTCGTGCTGAACGGTTTTGTGCCACGTCGTGTACGTTTTGGGATCCATTTGAATGACGCGAATCGCCTTGCCCTTCTCTTTCAGAACGGCGGGGGCGTTGTCGAATACGTTGTTGGAATACAGGTATCCCGGACGGGGCTGGGCGCCAACGCCGATTTCCGGCCAGTCGACTCTGTCCGGCAGAACGGCTGGCATTTCTCGCGGCTTGAACGGCATGGCGTACCACGCGTTGGCGTTGTCCGCCGCGTAAATCAGCTCCTTGTTCCCGTAGACGTCCTGAAGATACAGCTTGAAAAAGAGCCCGCGATGGTCGCCGCCGTAAAGGTTCCCGCCTGTTCGTGCGGAGACGAGCATGTATTCCTCCGACAGCGGGAAGGGCGCCTTGTACGCGGTGAACTTCCCGGCGGAATGGTAATCGTAACTGGCGGGCGGGTCTTGCGGCCCGTTGCCGACTTCCGCCCAGGACGCGTCGCGGGTGATTCGTTCCAGCCCGTCCGGATAGTTCATGCCCTTGGTCGGGTCGATGTACCCGACGGCGCCGTCAAACCAGCCGTGATGCCCGACGCCGGTAAAGACGATTTTCTTCGACCCGGGAATGGCGCGGGCTTCGGTCAAGACGTCCGGCCAGGCGGACTGGTTGCCCCAGAGCGTTTGCGAGTTCGTCCCGTCCGGGTTCATCGTCCAGAGAGCCTGAACGCGCCAGAGCGCTTTGTCGGTGTACTCCCAGCGCGTATAAATAACACGGCCGTCCGGCAGAATGTTGGGCATGTACTCCGGCTCGCCGTTGGCGGAAATGACGTAGATGTTTTTGCCGTCGCCGTCACAGCGCGTAACGGCAAACGAATGCGTCATCGGCATGCAGCGGACGTAGCTGTGCTGCCGCGACGAACAGAAAATAATGTGCCCGTCCGGCGCGAAAACCGGGTCGAGGTCGTCGTAGTCGCCGCGGGTGAGCTGGCGAACGTCCGTCCCGTCCGAGTTGACTTTGTACAGATGGAACGACTTCTCCCCGACGGGTTTGTAACAGAACAGGACTTCCTTCGCGTCGTAGGACAAATCCGGACGCCAAAACGCGCCGCCCATGCCCTCGGAGAGATTCTTTTTGACGTCGCGGGGATTCAAGCCGATAATCAGCAGACGCCCGCCGTCCGCGCCCTCAAACCCGTTGCGATGACGCGTTTCGTGCCCCCACTGATCGGTTTTGTCGTCCTTGTCTCCGCGCGGGTACGGGTTCTCAACCATCAAAATGGAATCGAAGTCCAGCAGCGGATTGGAAAAGACGACGTCCCGCTTGACTTTTCGGACGTCGAAGTACAACACCTGCAGCGCCTCGGCGTCGTCAGGATTGACGTCTTTGAGCTTCGTCTCCAGTTCGTCCAGCCTGGCGACATACGCTGAAAAGTCGGGAGCCCCCGACATCTTCCCGATTCTCTCGGCGGCTTCTTTCGCCCAACGAATCTCGTTCGCGACTTTCTCAGCGGTAAAGCTGTTATCCGCCTGAAACGTCCAGTCTGTAATCAAGTCCTGCTGCGCCTGTTCTGATAGTTTGTCAAACGGCGTGCACGCCGCGAAGCAAACGGAACTGACAGTCAAAACAAACAGCGCTGCAAGGGAGTAAAATATTCTCATTTTATAATCTGTGGGGTTGAATGGTTGAGGTAAACGCCATCGGCGGGGTTCAAGTATATAGATTATTGTATCAGAATGAATTATAGAAGTAAATAGGGGGACGAGAAACATTTTTCTTTCTCGAAATTTTTTCCTCCCCGCTCTTGCAATTCATTTTCGATTGTGTTAAAAAGAATAGAAAGGGCATGGAGCATTGCCTCAATACGTTATCCTACCTAAATATTAAAAGGAGTTAAAATGAAGATTTCAAGACGTTCTCTTTTGAAGTCGGCGCTGGCAGGCGTTCCGATACTGGTTTCCGCCGGCGCGCTGGGTTTGGCGGACGAAGCGGCGCCCAGCGAGCGCGTTCGCGTTGGGATTATCGGGCAGGGCGGTCGCGGTCGCGGGTTCCTTCACAGCTATCTTAGCGACGCGAAAAATATCGAAATCGGCGGCGTGTGCGATATTTTCGAACCCCGTCTGGCGGACGCTGCCAAGAGTTTCCCCAACATTCCCCGGTATACCGATTTCCGCAAGATGATCGAGGAACAGAAGCTCGACGGCGTTCTGGTTGAAACTGTTACACATCAGCGCGTTTGGGTGGGAATTCAAGCCATGTTGATGGGCATGCACGTCTATATGGAAAAGCCGATGGCGCTGACGGTTAAGGAAGGTCGAGCTATGGTCAACGCAGCCCGCAAGCTCAACAAGATTGTTCAGGTGGGAACGCAGCAGCGCTCTCTTCCGCTGTGCAAGTGGGCGTGCGAACAGATCGCCAACGGCGCAATTGGAAAAGTCAAAACGGTTCTGGTTCCCAACTTTGTCGGACCGTACCCGTTCCCGGACGACGACCCGAAATATAATCTCGACCCGAAGGACTGCCCGGACTGGTGGAATATCTGGACAAACCAGGCGAAACTTCGCGCGTGCTTGCCGGAAGTTCAAAGAGGCTGGGCGCGCTGGGCGGACTACGACGCAGGCGGGCTGTGCTTCGGCGTCTCCGGCTGGGGAACTCACGCCTTTGACCAGATGCAGATGGCTATCGGAACCAGCCTCACCGGTCCGACCAGAATTCGTTTGGAAGAACCGTGCACGATTCAGGATTCCGGCAAGTATCCCAACCGCGCTTACGGCGAAGAGGAGACGGGCGTTCAATACTACGGCATGGCGCGCGTTACAGGACCACGCGCCAAAATGAAGATGTGGTTCGACAACGGCGTTGAAGTTCGCTTTGAACTCGACGGCGACCGCGGTCCCGGCTTGGGCTGCATCGTTGTCGGCGACAAGGGCAAGATGGAAATCAACCGTCACAAAGTTTCGTCCAACCCGAAGGAAATCGCGGCGTCGCTGCCGGAGGAATGCAAAAACACCCGCGACGAGACCGTATATCATGCGGAAAACTGGGCGGACTGCATCAAGACCGGCAAAACGCCCAATGCGGATGTCGAAATTGGACAGCGGTCAACGACCATCTGCGAACTGGTTAATATCGTTCGCGCCGCCGCCCCGGTTGGAAAAGACGTCCACTGGGATCCGGTCAAAGAAGAGTTCACCGATTTGCCCGAAGGCAACAAACTGCTTTCTCGACCGCGTCGCGAAGGCTGGGAATTGCCGGAGGTCTGAAATAAGGCAGTAGGCAGTAGGCAAGAGGCAGTAGTTTAAAAATCTCTACTGCCTACTGCCTATTGCCTAATGCCTATCAACCCTTAACTCCTAACTCAAACATCCAACTATCATGAAAAAACTCACATTTTTATTAGTCGCTTTTACGCTTTGCGCGTCTTTTGCTTTTGCCGAAGACAATCAGGCTCCTGAAGGATACGTTTCCCTTTTTGACGGCAAGACGCTGACCAACTGGGAAGGCGACCCAACGTTCTGGTCTGTTCAAGACGGCTGTATTACCGGCGTTTCGACCCCGGAACACAAGGTTCCCTACAGCATGCACATCGCCTGGACGGGCGAACCTGCCAGCGACTTCGAACTGCTTATCGATTTCAAACTGACTAACGGCAACTCCGGCGTCATGTACCGCGCCGCCAAAGACGCTCGCCGTCAGTGGGGCTTGATGGGCTATCAGGCGGACATGGATTCCCGCAACAACTACACCGGCATCATGTACGGGGAAGAAATCGGCGGAATCCTCACCGGCCGCGGTCAGAAATGCAAGATCGGAACCGACAGAAAAGCCGTCGTGTTGGAACAGTTCGCGACGTCAGCCGACCTGGCGAAAAAGATCAACTTTGAAGACTGGAACACGTATCGAATCGTCGTTAAGGGCAACGTTATGACGCATTACATCAACGGCGTCATGATGAGCCAGACGATTGAAGAAGACCCGTCCCAGCTCAAATCCGGCACGTTCGGAATGCAGATTCATCCCGGCCCGCCGATGACCGTTCAGTTCAAAAACATCTATCTGAAAAAACTGTAGATTAGGCAATAGGCAAGAGACAGTAGGCAGTAGGAACGTAAAACTACTACCTTTTTGCTTTGAGGTATCCCGATGGAAGATTTTTCTAAAAGCGTTGAAGCTACCAAACCATACGATTACGTATTTGGCGTTAATTTGAATGTTGATATTCCTTTTAGCGATGACGAACGAGCGATTTCAGCTCTGTATGCTTTGCAGAAGAAAAAGGGATATAAAAATGAATATTTGGATTCTGAACTGACGGCGCAGATTGATTCGTTTTCCATGTACGACGTTGTCGTTGAGTCGTTACAACGTCTTCAAAAGGAAAACGTCTGCCCGGCTGTTCCGATTTCGCCCGAGACGCGACTGGAAGAACTCTTTCCTGCCAAAGGACGCGAGAAGAACTGGAAACGGTTTATTCACGATTTGCAATCTCAGGATTGGGATACGGGACGAGCGGAATTGCTCAGAATGCCTCGGTCTGTATCAAAATTTACATCCCCTATTAATGCTGCTTTTGTAGTTATTTTGGTCTTATCCATTCCGATTGGAATACTTAATGCGTTTAACGTCATTGAGTGTTTCCCGCAGTGGCTAAGATTTGCCTATTTTTGGATATGTCAGTTTTTGTATTTCTATCTTGGAATTTATATTCTTATCTACTTTATTTTAGACTATCTGCCTTTTAGATTTTATACGAATGTATTCAAGCAAGAATACGATACGGTAGAAAAACTGTCGCGTTATCTCAAGGAAATCAACCTTTTCAGAATTACCGACCCCGATGCGGAAACGCTTGCCAAATCCGGCTGCCCGATTTGTAAGAAGATACTCGATTTTCTGTCTTGTCAGTCGAGAATTCCAGAAAATGAATTGAATTTACAAACCCGACTGGATTCTCTATTCCAAGGAAACAAAGCGTATTCCGTTTGGAATGGGCTGTTAGTGGAAATGACGAAAGAGAAATTCAATCTGCCATACATGATTCCGCTCCTGCTTAGTTCGCGCTCTGTAATAATTAAATGGTTTTTGAATTTTCTTTCTTGGTTTGTTGCAGCGGGCTTTGCAATAGGAGTTGGATATGTAGTGTATTTCAGCTCGTTTAATATTTCGGCGCCAAGGGATTTTCTAATTGACAGAATTCCATTTTTGACGACTTGTCACTATATGTGGATGCTGTTTTCTCTGGTTTTTGTCACTTACCTGCTCGCAGCAACGCTTATAATGGCGATTATCGCCATGTTCGACTACTTCCTCTTTCCCAAATACGACTTTCCTGTTCGCTATCAGACAATTGCCAATCTTGTCAACCGGTTTCGAGTCGCTAACGTGGACTGGCTGGCGGAGAACTGCCCCGAATCGCTGGACGTCAAACTGCGAACGCTGGCGTTTCCTAACGCCCAACAGAAAGAGGTTATCGAGAAGTTGAAATCGGAATCGGAACTGGAAGAAGAGGAGATTGAGGATTTCTGATTATATCTTGATAACCCCGCTGGATCTCGGGTTCATGTTCATCGGGATTTCTTCAGCGCCGAGAATGGTCAGGTACGGGAATCTGTCCTGGAATAACGCCTGAACCAGAGCGCGGATTTCCGACGACGTAATCAAAACCGGCGGGCGGCGATTCGTGCGGAGCTGCTCGATTTCAATGGCGAGTTTCTGGTTGAGCTGCGCTCTGAGCGAGGGGGAAATGCCGATTTCCACGTCGTTGTCGACGATGCGGCAGTTGTCGCGGATCGTCGTTTGCAGGTCAGGGGAAAGCATAATCGCCAGGATTTCGTTGTCGGAATCGGCGCAAGACGTGCAAATCGTTCTGCCGAGCTTGACTCGAACGCGTTCAACCTGTTCGATCAGATTCCCCGACGGGTTACTGCCCAGTACGTCCAAAATCAGTTCCAGCTGACGAATGGGAACGCGCTGTTTGAGCAGACGCTGTAACACCTGTTCGACGGCGGAAAGAGTCATGACGCTGGGAATCAACTCGTCGACAACGGCGGGCGACGTCTTGCGAAGCTGGTCGATTAACGCCTTGGCGGAATCGCGAGTCAGCAACTCGTCCGCGTGCAGAACGCAAAGCTCCTTGAGATGATTGAAAATCACTTCGGACGGCTCGCGGATGACGTAGCCTTGCGCTTTCGCTTCGTCAATTTGAGACCGATTAATCCAGTAGCCCGGATTTTTGGTTTCCGGCTCCTGGTCGAGCAGACCGGCAACCGTCCCGTACGCGTCGCCCAAATCGACGGCAAACGCCATGTCCGGATAAATCATCTTTTTGCATACCGGGACGCCGTGCAGATTGATTCGGTATTCGTTGGGTTCCAGTTCCGCGCAGGAATCTGTCACAGACACCTTCGGCAGAAGAACCCCCCATTCCCGGGCGAAATACCGCCGCGTATCCCGAATCGCGTCCAGCAGGACGTTCTCCTGAGAAAACAGCCCTGAAAGCCCGCGGCCGAGCTGAATCTCAATCGGGTCAACGGTTAACAGGTCGTCCACCGCCGACGCCTTTTCCGTCTCCTTCTTTTGAACGAGAATCTCGTCGCTGCGCCGCTGCTGTTCTTTGTTCCGTTCGTTGAGAATCCACGCCAAGCCGACAAACCCGGTTCCCAGCAGCATAAGCGGGATTTTGGGAAGCTGGGTCAGCGTGAGGAGGAACAGAAAAACGCCCGTCGCTAACAGCGCCCCGGAATGGGAAAAGACCTGGTGCGACACTTCCTCCGGCAGCTCGGTCTTTTCGGCGCTTCGGGTCATGAGCATCGCCGCCGCCAGCGAAATGAGCAACGCGGGAAGCTGACTTACCAGCCCGTCGCCGATGGTAAGCCGGGTAAAGACGTCTAAGGCGTTTGTAACATTCATGCCCTGCGACAGCCCAATAACCAGCCCGCCGACGATGTTGACAGCGGTTATGCAAAGCCCTGCAATGGCGTCCCCGCGGACGAATTTGCTGGCGCCGTCCATAGCCCCGAAAAAGTCGGACTGCCGCCCCAGCTCCGCGCGCCGGTTTTGGGCGTCCTGCTGGGTTATCAGCCCGGAATTGAGGTCGGCGTCGATGGCGGCTTGTTTCCCCGGCAGGGAATCCAACGCGAATCGGGCGGCGACTTCGCTGATTCGCGACGCCCCTTTGGTAATCACCAGGAACTGAATCAGCACGAGAATCAGAAATATTACGACGCCGACAACCAGATTGGAGCCGGTTACGAAATTGCTAAAGGCGTTAATCACCTGTCCCGCCGCCAGCGCGCCGTCAGCCGGAGCGTTGGTAAGAATGAGTCGGGTGGTTGCGATGTTCAAAACGAGGCGAAACAGCGTCGCCGCCAGCAGAATCGTGGGGAAGACGCTGAACTCCAGCGGCGTGCGAATAAACAGCACCGTCGAGAGCATCAATACGGCAAACGCCAGGTTGATTGACAGCAGAAAGTCCATCGTCCACGCCGGCAGCGGCGCCAAGAGTACCGCGACCGCCAGGATTATCGAAATCGGCAGCAGCGCAGCGCGGAGGTATCGTCCCCAGGACGAGGACGGCGAGGATTCTGTGGACATCAGGGTAGGCGTTGACATATTATTATTCGCAGGAAACGAGCCCCCGGCGATAAACCAATTACCGCCCAGACGGCTCTGTCAACGTTTATATTACTCTTTTTTCAATTTTCTGTCTATAGTAATATATAAGGTCAAATAATCGACAGTATTTGACCAGAAGGAGAGCTTTTTAGATCATTGAAATCATAATAATACATAACCTCTTATAAATAAATAGATTATAAGTAATTCTCGTGCCGATGTTATTTTAGAACTCTGATTCCTGGACAAATCAATAAGAAAGTTTTTGAGAAATTTTTGGAAATATTAAAAAATACTCTTTGAAAATCTGTCATAACTGGAATGTAAAAATCGTATAATTAAACAGAAGGCAATGAAAAATGTTTTTCTACCCTTCAAAACCTGTGAACGCTTTGTTGGTTTCAAAGCGCCTAAACATTCAATACGCTTCGAAAAGCGAAACCCTTAACCCCATTTAAAACATCATGAACGAAAACGGTCAGAACAACAACGTAAACAACGAATCCAACAACAACTCTTCTAACAACAACGAAAACGCCATGAACGACAACGTCAACAACGAGTCCGTCAACAACAGCAACAACTCCAATTCTGATTCCTGCAGCGCCAACAACGGCAAAAAGGAAGGTCCGCTCAATCGCTGGAAGAACACTACCAAAACGCAGGCGAAGCGCATGGGAATCAAGTCGACGTACTCATACGGCGACGGTTCTTTGGCGGTCACGAAGTTTGGCAAGGGAAATAAAGCGGAAGTCGTTCTCAGCGCTCCCAACGCCGGAGTTGACGTTCCAACGCCATCCTTCTACGACCCGATCAAGTTCAACAGCATCGACAATCTCATTGACGTCGAACGCGGCGAGTTGAACTCCATTCTTGCCAATCCCGCATTTAACGAGGGCTTTTCTCAAGATGCCCGTTCTGACTATCTCAAGCTGAAAGGGGTTCTTGAAGAAGAATTCTTTGGAAACCAGTTCCCCAAAGACACTGTTCGCATCCAGATTATCTATAATCTCCTGGACGTCTTGAAGATTTTCGGCGTTTACGTCAACGACGTCATTTACTCGGTCAACAACCTTCAGCCGGAACCGACGGACGTTGTTGGCTTGAGCATGTCTAAGGGAAAGATGCAAAAAGCGCTGGCTAACATGTCGCCGTTCTTTGGATTCTTTGGCGACGCGTTCAAGATTTCACAAAAGGCGAAAGGAAGAAATGCGGAATCAATCAATAAACAGCGTCAGGAAGAAGCTGACGAGTTCAACGCTCAGGTCTTGCGCGTTTTGGGCGCAATTCGTCAGATGACCGCTCACTTCAAAGATGCAGACAAAATGTTTGCCAAGATTGAGCAGATTGAGAAAGATCTCAAGGAGATGACTAACGAGTCCAAAAAGATTTCCATTTCCTGTTGGAAGGTCGTTGAGTCGGCTTATGAAAAGCGAATCAAAGACGTCAACGAAAACTTCCTTAAGAATTCTTGCGTCAATTTGGGCATCATTTTCGACCTCCTCGGCGCATACGACGACGATAAGAAGGCGAAAATTACCCAGGAGTACTACTGTTTCTCTATTCTCAAACAGGGCAAAAATCTCGGCTTGAACATGAAAAAGCTGCGCGAGACAATGCTCGACGCCTACTGCCCGTACATCAAAGGCGAGGAACACGATTCTTATCGTCAGAAGCTCTACGTTGTAACAGACTTCCTGCTGTTCAAAACGCTCAATGGCTCTGAAATGCTGGACGAAATGGTCGAACAGCTTCGCGTGACCTCTGACGACGAGGAGAAAGAAGCTCTCTACGCTCAGTTTGCTGAAAAGGTTTGGCCGGAACTGGAAAAGTCTTTGACGTCGTTCTACTCTATGTTCAGCGAGGGATTTCCTGCCTTTACGAGCGTAACGATTCCGGAGGCGTGGTTGGGGAAAGTTGCTTTGAGAGTGGACAACGGTTTGCCGTTTGTCATGCTGCTTTCGTTCCTGTGCAACTTCCTGGAAGCCAAGGAAATCAATGAGCTGTTGACCGCCTTCATCAACAAGTTCGAGAATATTCAGGCGATGATTGACGTTCAGCAAAAGCTTAAGGATAACATTGCTTTCTCCGCTAAATACGATTCGTTCAACAAGCATGGAGGACGCGTTGCCGGCGAAATTGCCAAACAGCTCCGCGCCATCGTCAGCATCGGCAAGATGAAGCCGGATCTCGAAGGCGCAAAGCGTTTGCTGTACATTTCCGCAATTAAGACGCTGGGCATTCCGGACGATTCCAAATACGTTACCGAGGAATGGCTGAAAGAAAACGTCCTCTTGTCTGCGGAAGAAAAGAAAAACAAAAACCGCGTCAAGTCGGTCAACCCGTTCCGTAACTTCATCGCCAACAACGTCATCGAGTCCCGCCCGTTCCTCTATCTGGTTCGATACACGAAGCCGGAAACCGTTCGCGCGATTATGACAAACCCAAAGATTGTTCGCTACGCGCTTTCCCGTCTGCCGGAATCCCAGATTGAATTGTACTATAAACGCGCTTCGAACGTTAAAGATGACGCCTTGGACGCTCAAGAAGACCGAGTTTCGCTTGATGAAAAACTCAATGCGCTGACAAAGGTTCTGACGGGTTTGTCATTTAAAGATGTGCTTGAGAAACGGGCTGATATTCTTAAGGAAGTTGAAAATCGTCCGAAGGCAATCGAACGGCTCAAGGCGCAAATCGGTCTTTACCTCACCGCCGCCTACCTGGTTGTAAAGAACCTCGTCAAGACGAACGCACGGTATTACATCGCCTTTGCGGCGTTTGACCGAGACTATGAAATGCTCAAGCAAAAGGATTTGGAAAAGGTTAAAAAGAACGTGATTACGTTTGAATATTTCGATGATAAAGGCGAAGTTCAAGAGGATGCAAACGAGATTTTCGCTCCGACAGAGTACTATCTTGACCGGGACGACGAAATCAAGTACGTTCCCGAAAACGGCGTCTTTGACAAAGAAGCCTGCCATCGTTACTTTGACGAACACAAAGCGCACTTCACCCGTAAATGGCGAGACATCTTCCGAAATAAGGAAATCCCTGGCGCCAAGGAGGTCAACGAAATCGGATATCTGGGCGTTTTCGTCCGCAATACAGCGGCGCACCTCAACGCCATGACTGAACTCAAGACGTACATCAACGATTTCCGCTGCGGTTCAGACGCCCCGATGAAGTCCTACTTTGAACTGTATCATTACATCGTTCAGCGATTGGCTCTGGACTGGAATAAACGTCCGTTATGCAAGCAGGGACAGGAACTTGATCTGGAACAGTACCGCGAATTCATCGAAACCAACGGACTTCCCAGCAATGAACTGATTCATATATGCTACTGCTCGCTGGGATACAATCTGCCGCGGTACAAGAACCTGACCATCGCCGCGCTGTTCGACTCCGAAAGCGTTGACGGTCAAGCCAGGGCGAAACGGCTCTCCGGCGGATCGGGCAAATAGACAACGGCATAAATGTAAGGCGGTGGCGAGCCGGGAACGTGAGTTCCCGGGCATTCTCCGCCCCGCATGGTATCTTGAGACGAACGCTTGCGTCGGGGGACTGCGGCGGCTTGCCGGCGGCGAGGCGCCGCTCCCAATCCGCGCTGCCGCGCGAGACGTGCCACAATCGCTCCCGGTGGTCGCTTGCGTTTCGGAGGGTCGACGTCCTCGTCGACCGCAGGCGTCCTCGCCTGCCACAGAAACTAAGCCCCGAAAACAATCTTGGTTCAGTCCGGTTCGCGGACATCCTGTTCGCCGAAGAAAAATTTAACCGCCAAGAACACAAAGAAATGAAAGGCGGTAACGGAGTTCGCGAAGCGAACGTAGTTACGCTTTGTTCGAAGGGGTGAATGTCGTATTGCGTAAGCCGAAAACCGAACAGTCGCATTTATCCGCTCCCTGACTTACGATTCCTGTTTATTATTATGAACGATCGCCAATGGAGAACCGTTGTCGTTGACCAGCGCGCCAGATTGTATTATTCTCTGGGGGCTATGAAGATTAAAACTCCCGATGGGATAACGCAGCGCGTTCCACTATACAACGTCTGCGCGATAATGATTGTTTCACATGCCGTACGTCTGTCGGTATTTCTGATTGACCAGATCCGACAGCGAAACATCGCGCTGATCTTTTGCGATTCCAACAAAATCCCCAGCGCTGAACTGGTTGGTTATGCTCAAACTAATCAAACTGCTGCTCGTCTGAGAGAGCAAATTGAATGGAGCGAAAAAGCCCGGACGGCAGTCTGGGGGAGAATAATTCAGATGAAGCTCATATCTCAGCGAAATGTTCTTCGAGAGCTGAATTTGCCGCTTGATGAACGGCGCTGGGAAACGTTAATATCTCAAAGCGCTCCAGAAGAATGTCCAAAACGGGAAGGACTGGCAGCCAGAATCTACTTTAATACGTTGTTTGGAAAGGATTTCAAAAGGTTGGGAAAAACAAAAGCGCACGGAAGCGCTTTTTCTTCAACTCGTCAGCCGCGAGACGACATCTCCGGCAAGCCGCCAGGGCCGCCGATTGAACAAATCAACTCTGCGCTCAATTACGGCTACGCGGTTTTACGTTCAGCCATGACGAGGGAACTGACGTTAAGAGGATATAACCCAGCTTTAGGGCTGGCTCACTGCGGCGGATCAAATCCCCTTAACCTAACCTACGACCTGATAGAACCATATCGTCCGTTTGTCGATAAAATCGTTTTTTCCCATTTGGGATTGCCGTTCGACAGGGATTTTAAAAGAGAGCTAATAGCCGTTCTCAACTCTTCAGCTGTATATAGCTACAAAACTGCTGATGTTTTGGAAATTATGAAAAATTACGTAAATGACGTCGTTCGTTCGCTCAGAACGGGAGAAAATCACATTCAGGAAATCCATTTTTTAAACAAAAACAATGGTTTAGCATGTTATCGAAAAGAGAAACTGTTATGATGGTCTTTTTCGACTTGTCCGTCAAGACAAAAAGACAACGGCGGGAATACCGGCGATTTCGTGCCGCGATGCTTACATGCGGATTTGCACAACTGCAAAAATCCGTTTATTACAAAATGTTGAAGAACGTTTCAAATATCGCCGCACAAAAGAAAGAACTTTTAAAATTCAAGCCTCGGAAGGGAATCGTTCAGTTTCTTCCATTACCCTTGGGCGTTTTTCTGAAACTGGAGAGCCTGGTTGGTCAGCAGTTTGACTTTTCCATGGAACTCAACCCGGTTTTGGAGTTTGTCGACGATTAGAAATAGACTTTGGAAAACTACCCTTAAGAGAATGAAGGTCTGACGATGGACCTTTTGATCAGAAATAATTCCACAGTACGATTAAAAAGTATTTTCCCATTACGCCGCAGCGACGTTAATATGAGTTAGATATAGCATTTAGTAAATGGTAAAGTTATTCGAAAAAATTGTTTTTGTAAATTTGATGTAAGAGTTTGCAAATTCAACACTTGCGAGTTACTTTTATAAAACAAGAATCTTTTGAATTTTTGGGGCTGTAAAAATTGGTTTTAGCCTTGAAAATAAGCAAAAATGTGTTATACTTTATCAGATAAGCAGGCCTACAGCTTTGTAGGCTTCTAAGACCCCGCCGATGTCAGAAATTCAGCAAAAGCTTGATAAGCAGGCCTACAGCTTTGTAGGCTTCTAAGACACAGCAAGGCATAACGAGCCAGAACTTAAAGATAAGCAGGCCTACAGCTTTGTAGGCTTCTAAGACGTAAGGTTCAGTCTACGGTCCGTCGCCACCGATAAGCAGGCCTACAGCTTTGTAGGCTTCTAAGACCGTTTGCCTGTATACTCGTTTGATTTCCGCGATAAGCAGGCCTACAGCTTTGTAGGCTTCTAAGACCTGTTCCAGCGTCCAGTTTTCTTCGGGCGCAAGATAAGCAGGCCTACAGCTTTGTAGGCTTCTAAGACGACGGGCGTCGCCACCAGTGCATTTGGCGAGGATAAGCAGGCCTACAGCTTTGTAGGCTTCTAAGACGTAACCTCCTTCTCCTCCTCTTTCTCCTCTGATAAGCAGGCCTACAGCTTTGTAGGCTTCTAAGACGAGGAGCCAAGGCTTCCGCTTCGATAGCAGAAGATAAGCAGGCCTACAGCTTTGTAGGCTTCTAAGACCTCATTTTAACGAGCATGAGATAGCAGAGCGCAGATAAGCAGGCCTACAGCTTTGTAGGCTTCTAAGACTGATTCTTTTCGGTGTTGATGTTGATCTTGTGGATAAGCAGGTCTACAGCTTTGTAGGCTTCTAAGACCCCAAGCCGCTTTCATGATGTTTGTAGGGGCGATAAGCAGGCCTACAGCTTTGTAGGCTTCTAAGACCCAGCTAACGAAGCCAGATTCTTTGCGGGGAGATAAGCAGGCCTACAGCTTTGTAGGCTTCTAAGACAGGGGAAGTAAAACAGGAGTGTCATGAATAAGATAAGCAGGCCTACAGCTTTGTAGGCTTCTAAGACTCGGGCTTCTTCAGTTACGAGCTTCTGATCGATAAGCAGGCCTACAGCTTTGTAGGCTTCTAAGACAGCAGCATAGCCGTGGCGCCCTCATCTTGCGATAAGCAGGCCTACAGCTTTGTAGGCTTCTAAGACCGCGATTGCGACGATAAACTTTTTCCATGTTTGATAAGCAGGCCTACAGCTTTGTAGGCTTCTAAGACTTTTCGATCTTACCATTGTACTCAACCGTGGAGATAAGCAGGCCTACAGCTTTGTAGGCTTCTAAGACGACATTTATTGAAATCAGCTCCCAGTCGCTGATAAGCAGGCCTACAGCTTTGTAGGCTTCTAAGACACCAAGGTCTTCTTCTGTTGCTGCTTCGGCGATAAGCAGGCCTACAGCTTTGTAGGCTTCTAAGACTTAATGCACCGTTCAGAGCGGAGGCGCAAGGATAAGCAGGCCTACAGCTTTGTAGGCTTCTAAGACGACGGACAGCTTCGATCCTGTCAGCCCGACGGATAAGCAGGCCTACAGCTTTGTAGGCTTCTAAGACGTCGTTATCAGGCCATGTCTCGAAATCCATGGATAAGCAGGCCTACAGCTTTGTAGGCTTCTAAGACGCTGTGCAGTGTCCTCCTCCCCAGCCACCGCGATAAGTAAATCTACAGCTAAAACGGTACTAATTGAGAATGAGAGATATTTGAAATCTAAAGAGATGAATTAAGAATTGCTTAGATTTGGCGGGCGAAGACGCCCGCGAACCAGCGGGTCTAAGCGGCTTTCAATATTCAGAGACGTTGGGAAGCTGCGAATTCCTTGACGGCTGAGTCGTCAAGTTGGCGCCCGAGACAGGCGCCATCCAAGGAAGATTATCGGCTGCGTCATTTAGTTATGCACGCTTCCATCTTTTTGGTTCGCCTTCGGCAAACTGCGTAATTCCGCACGCTGCGCTTGCTTCATTACCGCCTTTCAATCAATCGACAAACTCAGTCGTTCAGCGGGTCGTTGGACAAGGCGGCGTCAAGCCGCCGCACTCCCCGAACTTTCGGCTGCGTCACAGATATTTAGCAGGACAGAGAATACTTTGGCGGGCGAAGACGCCCGCGAACCAGCGGGTCTGAACGGCTATTCTGCGAAAAAGATTTTTGGAGGCTGCCGCATTTGCTTGACGGCTTTGCCGTCAAGCGGGAAAGCGACGGCAAGCCGTCGCACTCCGAAAAAAGTCACAGTTAATTCTCTGGATTGACACGCACGCGCAGCGACGCGGCGGGGCAGCAGCGTTCTCCAGGCGTTTTGCCGGGGCATTGTTTCAGACCGGCGCAGTTGAGGCAGATGGCGTCTTCCAGTTTCCGCCCTTCGGCGAAGGCAGCGAGGCTTTCCATGGTCGTCTGAGCAATGTTCGATTCCGCCTCTTGCGTGAAAAACGCCTGATGGGAAGAGATGATAACGTTGGGAAACGTCGTCAGCCGCGCCAGGGCGTCGTCCTGCATGACGTCGCTGGAACGGTCTTCAAAGAAGTAGTCGGTTTCCTCCTCGTAGACGTCCAGCCCGGCGGCGCCGACTTGCCCGGTTTTTAACCCGTCGATGAGCGCAGCGGTGTCGATGAGCTTGCCGCGGCTTGTATTGATAATCACGACGCCGGGTTTCATTTCGGAAATGGTCTTCGCGTTAATCAGATGAACGTTGTCCGGCGTGAGCGGGCAATGGAGCGAAATAATATTGCTGTTACGGAAAAGCGTATCGAGGTCAACGTATTGGAAGTGCAGCTCCTCCGCCGCTGCATCGTTGGGGTAGAGGTCGTAGGCGAGAACGTTCATTCCAAATCCCTGTAACAGCCCGATGAACACGCGCCCGATTTTGCCGGTTCCGATAACGCCGATCGTCTTGCCCCGCAGGTCGAAGCCCATCAGCCCGTTGATGGAAAAGTTGCTTTCTCGAACCCGATTGTAGGCGCGATGAATCTTCCGATTGAGCGTCATGAGCAGCCCCAGCGTGTACTCTGCGACGGCGTAGGGGGAATACTGCGGAACGCGAACGACTGGAATGCCGCGTTCGCAAGCCGCCTTGAGGTTGACGTTGTTGTACCCGGCGCAGCGCAGAGCGATCATCCGCACCCCGTTTTGGGCGAGAGACTCAATCGTCGGCTCGCTCAAGTCGTCGTTGACAAACGCGCAGACGGCGTCAAAGCCTGCTGTCAGCGCGGCGGTTTGCGGGCGCAGCTTCTCTTCGAAATACGTCAGGTCGAACCCGTACTTTTTATTTTCCGCGTCGAAAAAACGACGGTCGTACGGCTTGGCGTCAAAAACGGCGACTTTGAAATCTTTGTTGTTCATAGTTGCGAGTAGCGAATTATTTAATTATATCATTGTGATAAAGTCAAATCTCTGGTTCCTGTTTCTTATTCCTCGTCTGGAATGACCTCGCCGCAGTTGTACGTAAAGAGACTGATAAACGTCTCGGGATTGATGTCGTGTACGTGGAAATGAACAGAACCGTCAGCGTAGATGAAATTGCAGCCGCTGGGATGGAACGAGTACAGTTCATTCGCGTTTTCGCAATTGATCATTTCGGTACCGTAACAAAGCGTGTGAGAATAGAAATAGGCGTCGACGTCGGCCCATTTCGCGCCCGTTATGGAGCTTTTATTGAGGTACTTGCCCTCTTTGTACCAGTACGGGCGGCCCGCGTCCTCGAAAAACAAAAACGTACTGGACAGCCCGTCTGTTACCTGAGACGCCTTGACAGAGTCGCCGTCGAGCTTTAACATGCCTTCCCAGTTCATGCGTTGTGTAATAGCGCCGTCATTAAGGAGCGGTTTGGTAACGGAGCCGTCGATTTTGACGTTGGCGGCGTAGTCGGCGCGGTAGTCAGACGTCTGAACCGTCGACGGACAGCAAAAGGCGGGAATGTTGACCTTGTATGCCTCCTTGTTGACGTCCTTATTCCAGTCGTAGCTGAAATCAAAGCGGTCGTAAACGTTTTGCAGTTCCATCTGCGGCAGAATAAACGTCAAGCAGTTGTGTTTGGGCGACTTCGTATGCGACGGCGGAAAACGCTGAAACGCAGCTTCGTAATTTATCATCGCAAGACCGATCTGCTTGAGGTTGTTACAGCATTTCAGCCGTCTTGAAGATTCCCGGGCGGCTTGAACCGCGGGAAGAAGCAGCCCTATGAGCGTTCCGATAATTGCAATAACAACCAGCAGTTCAACCAGCGTGAAACCGGTTGTCTTTATATCGTTTCGCAATACAGTAAAAACGTTCTGCGATCTTACCATTTGAAACTACTGCTAATTATTCGAAAAAGGCGAGGTTAATAGTTGTTACGGAGCAAGGCGGAACGCGTCGGGGTCTGTCGCCAGAACGGCTTTGAGTATCAAGACGCGGTCGTTGGGCTGGCGTCCGTAAAGAATAATTGTATTCTTCCCTTTGGAAAGCGAGATCGGGCGGTTAGGGCCTGCGCCGTCTCCTCCAAATACCGGAGACGCGACATTGAGCCACGGCTGATCAGTTCGCTTTGAACCGAGGGAAATGACGTTCTTCTTTTCCTTTCCATTTACGGACATATACCGCCACGCGCCGGACTGCGACCCGGTCTTGGCAAAGAGCAAATATTCGCCGTCGGCGGGAACGTTAAATACCAGCGCGACGCTGCCATCGGGATTCTTTGAGATGGACGAGGCGTAAATGGCGTCTTTGCGCGCCTGCGCTAAAAGTCGGGCGTTCTCGCGGGAATCGACAGTAACGGAAACGACGCGCGAGAATCCGGACGGGGTTCTAATTGCAAACGCTGACGTGTATCGCCGCGCCTGTTTGACCCCGGCGGGATTGACGCGAACCGTCAGCGTCTGCCCGGATTTGAGCGTTCCAGACTGCGGCGTTACCGTAAAGAAATCCGCGGCGTTCGGCTGAACGATTTGGAACGAGTCGGAATAGCCTGTCCCCTTAACGAGGATTTTAATCTCGGCTTTGTCGGCGACAGCGTCGCTATTAGCGGAAAGTTCAACCGTCTGAACGGACGTGTCAAAGGGAACCGGTCGGAACGGAATCGACTCAACGCCGGCTTTGTCGATAGCGCCAATACTGACGCTCGATCGGGCGGCGAAGTTCGCAACGGCTTTGCCTTTGCCGAACGCGGGGGAGTTGGTCTTCAATTGGAACCGTCCGGAGGATTCGTTGAGAAACAGTCTGTCGGACGATTCCAAATCGCTCCCATGCTGTTCCTGATTAAATTTGCTTTGAACCTCTTGAAGATGTTTTGCCGCGTTGTATCCTGTAACTAAATCGTAATCGAAATCGGACTGAAGCGGAGCGAAGAACTGTCGAGTTGTAACGCTCCCGCCGACGTAGATATTGTTGCGGCTAAGCCCTTTGAACAGGGGCGGCTTGCGGTTTGCCAAGGCGTCGTATTCGGACTGCGATCCTCCGGGGCTGGAAATGCCGCCGTATCCGACGACGGTGTTGTTGATAAAATGAAGTCGCCCCAAGCCGAGGTTTCCAAAGACGTTTTTAATCCCGGCGCCGACCAGGTCGAACTCGTCGCCAGCGTTGCAAAAAATGTTGTTATAGTACCATGCCGGACCGAGCTTGCACGGGGCGGTACTCACGCCGCACAGACAGCCCTCCGTTCTGTTATAGAAGAATCGGGCGTTGACCTGTCCTCCGTCCAGCTCCATGCCGTCGTCGTTGCCGAACCCGAAGAAATTCCCGCAGACTTCCGCGTCCTGCCAAATCGCGCCGTTGTCTTTCCCGTTGCCCAGTCCTTCGGAAACGTCGTTCCAGCGGTGAGCGTCCGATCCGATAAAGTCGTTGTATCGAACGGCGACGTCTGTCGAATACCCAATGCACAGCGCGTTCGGCCCGGCGGGATGGGAATAGAACCAGCTGTTCGCCGTTCCTCGCGGGTCGTGAACCCAGTTGCGTTCAATGAGCAGGCTGGACGAGTTTGTAACGTAAATTCCGGCGTCGTAGTTGATCGCTTTTCCGTTTGGCTCGTAATACTTCCCGTCGAGGTCAACGCGCTGCGTTCCGATTCTGCCGTAACCGGAAATGTCGCAGTTGATAATCTGGACGCTGCGGCAGTTGTCGAGTTGAATTCCGTGACGGCGTCCGCCGCGAATCGTCAAACCCTCTAAAATGACGTATTGAACGTTAGAAAGGAAAACAGCGGATTCTTTATCGTTCTCGCCGTCAATGGCAGCGCCCGGCGCCAGAATGTAACGGATATAGCCGTCATGAGTTCCCGATTGAGAAATCGTCTGCGGGCCGAGCGTTTCGTTCTCTTTCCCTAAAACCACGGTTTTGGCGATGGGAACGTCAACGGACTTCGTTTTGAATTCCCCCTTGAACTGCCGGACGCCCCGCGGGGATTTAATGGCGACTTCGTATTGATATTCTGAGTTTTCTTGCAGATGAACGAACGTTCCGCGAGCGCAGCGCTGACCCGGCACGCAAACCAGCGGGAATCCGTCCTGCCAGAGCGGGTTCTGATTGGTTTTCGTCGGCTTGAATCGAAATCGAACTTTGGATTGGAACTGAGATTCGTCGTCCGGGACGCCGACGTTGACGTTGACGCTGCAAACGCGGTAGCCGGGCACGACTTCAAATTCCGGCGCGTTGGCGGTTAGAGAAACCGGCTCGTCTTTCTTCTCCGGTTTCGATTTCGGAACGGCTATCTCAACGAGCGTTTCGGTTTCAACGAGTTTAATCTCCGTAAAGACGAACTTCTTCCCGACTTGTCCGCGGGTCTCGATTCGCAGCAGGGCTTGAATGGAATCCGCCTCGCCTGTATTGACAGCCAGGAACGTGGGAACCGTTTTGTTCCCTTCAGGCGGAAAGCCGTACATGGCAGGTCGGGCGATTTCCTTTTTGTCTTTGAAGAGCTTGATTTGCAGACACGCTCTGTGCGGCTGTTCAGCGTCGATTTTGGCGCTGAACAAGAGGTTGACGTTCTTTTTGGTCAGATTAACCGTCTGTCCCAGTTCCGTTAACCGCCCGGGCGTTTCTTTCAAGACGGTGATCTCGACGCCGTCAGGAACGGCTTTGACCTCGGTCGAATCAGAATAATGACGCCAGTTGGTTAACGGCGGAGTCAGCAGCGACGCCGCTTCTTGAGCCTGAATGTTTGCTGAATATAAAAGAACAAACAACAGAAAGGTTAATCGTTTCATGATTAGAGATCGTCTTCAGGAATGACTTCGCCGCAGTTGTACGTAAAGAGACTGACAAACGTCTCCGGATTAATACTGTTTGGGATAAAACGTACGGAACCGTCGGCAAAAACGAAATTGCAGCCTCCCGCATGGAAGGAATAGATCTCGTTGTCATTTCTGCAATTGAGGACTTGCGTTACGTAGCATACCTTGTGAGTGTAGAAGTAGGCGTCAACGTCAGCCCAACATGCGCCTTTGCCAGTATTATCGTTTTGGAACTTGCCTTCTTTATATTTGTAAGGACGACCGGCGTCTTCAAAAAACAAAAACGTGGTAGACAACCCGTCTGTAACCTGCGACGCCTTGACAGACTTGCCGTCTTTTTTTAACATCCCTTCCCAGTTTATTCGCGAAGTAATTGCTCCGTTTTTCACCATGGGGTTATACGCTTCAGAGTCAATATACACGTCGGCGGCGTAGTCT
Source organism: Thermoguttaceae bacterium (assembly GCA_017407125.1). Lineage (GTDB taxonomy): Bacteria > Planctomycetota > Planctomycetia > Pirellulales > Thermoguttaceae > RUG11551. The sequence continues at coordinate 78,762 of JAFQXE010000026.1, read as the reverse complement.
GAGCTGTAGTTGTCGTATTGAGGCGTTGACGGACAGCGAAATGCGGGAATGTTGACCTTGTACGCTTTTTCATTGACGGAGTTGTTCCAGTCTTTTGTGAAATCAAACAGATCGTAAACGTTTTGCAGATCCAATTGCGGCAAAATGAACGTCAAGCAGTTGTGTTTGGGCGATGTGGTGTGAGAGGGAGGAAAACGCGTGTACGTTGCCTCGTAATTAATCATCGCCAAGCCAATCTGCTTGAAATTGTTGCTGCACTGAAGGCGTCTGGCAGATTCTCTGGCGGCTTGAACAGCTGGAAGAAGCAACCCGATCAACAAGCCGATAATTGCAATGACTACCAACAGTTCAACCAGCGTAAAGCCGGATGCCTTTTTATCGTATCTCATTTTTATTCCCCCGAATTAAAAAACGAATTCAATTTTTGAAATAGATGTATACTTAACTCTCATTTAATATATATAAATATCCCGATAACCGTCGCCAGCCAAAGCAGAACGCAAACAATCAACGGTTTATCGGAAATAATCGCATCTACAGGGCCGTCGTGCTTTCCGCTTATGGAGTCCATCAAATATCGAAAAATCCCGTAAAAAACAAACGGAACTGTATATATTAAACAAGACGTCCCGTGAAGAGTAACGGTGTCTTGCGATACTGTATATAGCATATACGACAGTAAAGAGCACGTAGCGGTAACGCCCAGCAGGACGTCTAAAAATTGCGGCGAATAAATTTGCAGGGACGATCGATACTCGGAATCGGCTCCAGCGCATTCCATACGGCGTTTCCCAAAACCCATAAATAACGCCATCGACCAGCCGCAAATCAAAATCCACTGCGTTGGAACTGCCAATAAAATAGCGCAGCCAGCCAGAATTCTCAAAACGAATCCCATCGCAATCGAAAATACGTCAAGGAGAACCTGCTTGCGAAACAGGAAATCGTATAATACGCTGTTTATCAAATATGCTGCGCCTACTATCGTAAAGTAGAAAACAGGCTTCTGAAATTCTTCTCTAAACAAGTACAATCCAGCTAACGCGGCAAACGGAAGAACAGCCAATAAAACACTGATTATAATTCCGGTTGGAATCGATATTTTGCCTGAAGCTATGGGGCGATTGCATTTTCTGGGATGTTGACGGTCGGATTCTATGTCGCTGACGTCGTTAAGAATATAAACTGCGCTTGCCCAGGAGCAAAAACACGCCGTTGCAAATAGAGATAACAGTACTGACGTCCAGACGTTTGGCGTCCACAGCGCTCCTGAAAACAGAAGCGGAAACAACACGAAAACATTTTTAAACCAATGTTTCGGACGGAGTAACTGAATTAGTGAGTACATGGTTAAAAAATGAACCTATATAATGAACATTTCAATACACATTTAATAATATTATAGACTAATATTTAACAAAAGCAAGGGGAAGCGTCAATAGATTTTATAAATTTTGAAAAGTAAATTTGAGGAAATAAAATTAATCTCCCCCCTTCACATTCATATCTAATTAGATATAATAAACAAAAGAGAATATCAATTTCTCTTAATAAATAATTCATGAGTGAGTCGCTATAAGTGATTCTGGAACGAATGTAGTCGAAAACAAACCGATATTACAACAAATTACCACCCAGCGAAAGCTGATTATACGAAACTGGTTTGTATGGATGACATTCCTTTGCAAGCTTATGCCTTATGCATGGGAGTTCTTGTCCAGTTATGCTGTTCGTGTAACCCTGTGGTAAGGGCGTTGTAAGCAGCTGACCGGTACAGGTTCTCCCTCTTTTAGCATTTGGAGCTCCAAATATTTCGTTTTTGGCGATTTATCATGTCTTGTTGACTTTAAGACTGATGGTTCTAAAAGAAACTTTCTCAATTGTCCATTCAGCAAACGGTATATTACAACAACAAATATTTGACGATTGGTGAATTTTTTCATTTAAAATTATCCGGCTGGAATATCCTGTCGATCTTTATATTTGTATTGAATCCATTTTGGATATTGAATAATGGATTAAAACGTCTTGGCAAAAGATAACAAAAAAATAAGAGTGTTATTTCTCTGATGGTTGCGGCAGATTGTCAAATATGATGTACTAATTATTACCGATAAGAAAAATTTGTTGATTTGTTATAATTCGCTATTCTTTATATTTCAACAGATTACAATAATTTGGAATCTTGACGCTATTCAATTTATATAGCGATAAGAGCTTGTATCATGTTGCCCCCCCTTCACATTTGTTACATTTAGTGTATAATTCAGTTATAATTTAATTTTAACATATAGAAATATATGAGCGAGTCGTATCATACGACTATTGAGCGAATGTAGTTAAATACAAACCAATTTTACAACGAATTACCACCTAAGCGAAAGCTTATTACACGAAATTGGTTTGTTAGGACGGCATTCCTGTGTTTACATATATCTGTTACATGGGAGTGTCTGTCCTGCTTGTTATTTGAAGCGCCCAGTGGTAAGGGAGTTGTAAGTAACAAACAGGTGCAGACTCTCCCTCTTTTATTTCTTGTTTTGGTTTTACCAATGATAACCTGACAGCTAAAATATACAGACATTTTATGATGATCAGGTAATGTCGTATTATTTTATGCTGTTACGGCAGACTCTCCTTGTATGAACAAGATTGTATCTTTCCGCAGCAACTTCAGAATTTGATCATGATGAACATTTTAAAACCAATTTGCAGTCGTCGTAATCGCATTAGCATTTTACTCACCGTTTCTGTCCTGGCAATATTGTTCTGTTTTATAAATCTGCCGATTGTATATGTTGGACTAATTGAGTTGTTAGCTTTGGTAGGTTGTATCGAATTCTTCCGAAAAATAGACGTTACTCAATACGATCTGTTTCAGTATAAACCGCATTGGTTTTGGCGTATCTGTGAATTGTATTGGTCTTTATGGTTTTGTTTTAAGACTCTGCCGTTTTTCCAATGGCTTGGCGATTGCTATCCCTCATTGAAATACGCTTATTTTGTGTATCCGTCTGTTTTTAAACCCATAACAGATTTTGCGATATCAAACTATGGAAATGAGGTTGCTGTCTGTTACTTGTCAATGATTATACTGTCGCCAATTATCATTTTAACAATGCCATTTATTTATTATTGTTTTCGATGGCTGTTCAAACAAGTTGTAGAGTTTTTTCAGAGTATCACAAAGTTTGAGAAAATATATCTTGTAATTTCATCAAACATATTGATTGCAATTTTGTTAATTGTTAGTTCTAAAACGAGCTTTTTTGTTTATCCGGTGAATAATGAATTGTACTTGTCAGAAAACTCAAACAAATTAATATTTCATTATATTGATGGGGACAATTTCTTTAATGCAGATAATTTTTACTTTTTTAATGATCCGCGGTATATACCTGCAGCTGACGCATTTAGACATCCCGCGTTTGCATTTTGTATTTCTTTTTTTATGCCTGTTATCACGTGTTTAGGAATTATCATTCATTATTTATTTACATCATACATGTATTCATTTGCTATTGGAGTGGCTCTTGTTCAAATACCGCTATATTTGATTTCTGGAATATTGATTAAAAGAATATATAATTTGGTTGCAAATTATCAATTTGCAAATTTGATATTGTTTATTTATACTTGTTCTTTTCCTGTTGTTTTTGTTTTATTGCCAGAACGATTAATTATATCTCTTTTCTTTCTTGTTGCTTCACTTTATTCAATAATTGGTATGTCCGATGACGTTAAAAGTTGTTTGTTATCATTATTGGCGGTATTTTCCACATCATTATCGATTGCTCCAATTTTTCTTGCAAAATTTCTTAACAAACGTTTTCGATTGTTATTCATATTATCAATAAGTTTTGCTATCCTTGTTATACAACGAAACTTTTTGTTGAACAATAAGGTGCAAGGAATAACACAAGCATTCTACTTTACATCTTTTAAAACGCCTGTACAAAATTTGTTGAAATTCAATCAATTTCTATGCTCTAGTTATATACCTCCCAATTGGACTTCTGAGATAAAGACTATCGAGTATGAAGATAAAGGAATTGAAAAACAGTTTTCATCTATTTGGATTAATCAAGACAAAAGAACAGTTTGTGAAACAATAATTGGCATAACCACACTTATTTTATGTATATTTTCTATTTGTTTCTCGTTCTCAACACGGATAATTCAAATTTCATGTCTTTGGTTGTTCCTGTTCATTTTGATTGTTGGGATATTTGGTTTTGGACATGATTGCAACGTCCTGTATTGTTCCTATTTCTCATGGGCGGTAGTTCCGCTTTCTTTACTGCCGTTTTATTGGCTTTGGCAGAAGTTCCCGAGTCTGCCCATTCCGCAAGCGTTGTATCTTTTTGCTGCGTATTTGGCGATAACCAATTTATACTTCATATATCAAGTCGTTCAGACCGTCAGCGAACGATATATTGTCCCGCCGGGAATTTAAATTGGTTCATAAACGTGAGTAGACGAACTGTAAACTCAATCCCCCTTTACATTTTTGTCTAATAATATATACTAATTTTAAATGAGATATTAAAATCTCACAAATAGAAATATATGAGCGAGTCGCTTAATTCGACTTTTGTACAAATGTAATTAAATACATACGGTAGATACCCTTGAATGAACAAGAATATTTCTATCCGTTTCAGCTTCTAAAATCTGAACATGAATAACTTTTTAACCCTCCTTTGCAGCCCTCGTATTCGCATTAGCGTTTTACTGACCGTTTCTGTTCTTACAATACTGTTTTGTTTTCTAAATTTGCCGATTGTATACGTTGGACTGATCGAACTGGTTGCTTTGGCGGGCTGCATTGTATTCTTCTATAAAGTCGACGTAACCAAATTCGAACTGTTCCAATATAAACCTCATTGGTTTTGGCGAATATGCGAATGGTATTGGGGGCTATGGATGTGTATAAATTCACCGCTAATATTGTATCTTAAGTTTGCGTATCCATCTTTAGAAACTGTAAATATCAAGAATCATTTCAATGAAAATATATTCCAATCGTTCGGATGGATATTGGATAATTTATTGTATTTGATTGTAGTCTTGACAGCTCTGCCTTTGTTTTTATTCGTTTGTCGATACTTTTTACGCATGTTGGCTCAATTTTTTGAAAACTTATCAAATAAAGAGAGGCTATATCTATTTGTTTCAACGGTAACATTGTTAATAATTCTGCTAGAGGTTAGTTCAAATACCAGCTTTTTTGTTTATCCTGTTAGCTATGAAACTTATCTTTCAGAAGATTGCGATGGAATACATTACAAATATCTCGGCAATGGGGATCATTTTATGAATTCCGACACCGGGTTGTTTTTATCATATCAGTATTATCGGTATGGCGGAGACTGCTTTCGTCATCCGTATTTTACAAAAGTTATGTTTCCATTTTTTGCTTTATTCGACGTCTTGAGCGCATTTTATCATATATTCTATTCTTCCTGTGCATATTCATACGCATTAAGCATATCCACAACTCAGATTGTTCTTTATGTTTTGTCAGGAGCGCTCCTGGGCAGATTATTTAAATTTGCCGTTTTTTCAGAGATTCTACAGATGATATACATTGCTTCCTTCCCATTTGTTTTTGTTCTTTGTCCAGAGAGACTGATTTTTTCCAGCTTCTTTTTAATTTTGGCAATTTATATAACATTTACATCTTCTGATTTTATAAAAAATCTGATTCCCATGATAGCTGCTATTGGCACAACGTCGCTTTCACTGTTTCCAATAGCATTTGCTCAATTTCTTAATAAGAAAATTCTGTATATTATATTTATTCTTTTTCCCATTGGGGTTCTGTTATTGATATTTACTGATATTAGAAGCAGTTTGGGATCTGAAAATGAGAAAAATTATACGAATCAGTACATTAATTATTGTCGATTAATGGATTCGTGTTACTTTGTTCCAAAATGGGAAACGTACGAAAATAATAATGAGATTTTAACTTTGGAAGATGGATCAAAAGTTCAGCGCGCCCCAAATCTGTTTATTAGAACCAATGAAAACCAGTATGTTAAAGGTTTAATATCTGGGATAACAATTTTTCTGTTATGTATAACAGGAGGATTATTATTCATTCGTGAAAAGATTGTAATGACATCCTTATTCTGGTTTGCCGTTTCATTTGGAATCGTTGGCGTTATCGGGTTTGGAAGTCAGGAATGCGTTTTGTTTTGTTCCTACTTTTCCTGGGCGGTGATTCCTCTTTCTTTACTGCCGTTTTACTGGCTATGGCAGAAGTTCCCGCGTCTGCCCATTCCGCAAGCGCTATACATTTTTGCTGCGTATTTGGCGATTAGTAATCTATACTTTATTTATCAAGTCGTTCAGATCGTCAGCGAACGCTATATCGTCCCGCCGGGAATGTAAAGAGAATATCTCCTTGACAATCCCCGCAAATTCGGTATGCTGAACGTCATGAATACACGAATTATTGGCTGTCATCTGTCGGTTGCGAAAGGGTTTGCCGCGTTGGGAAAGGACGCGGAGCAAATCGGGGCGACTACGTTTCAGTTCCATTCCCGAAACCCGCGCGGGGGAGCGGTGAAAAAGCGTACGGACGCCGATATCGCCGCGTACGTTCAGCTGGTAGAGCAGGGCGGGTGCGAAGCCGCACGGGTAAACGGACAAGGTTATTCAACCGAAAAATTGGGTTTTGGCGCTGCACACATCCAATCAGGAACCGACCTAGTCGGGTGCGTCTCGCCGGTCGCGCACGCGCCGTATACGCTCAACCCGGCGTCGGCGGACGAGGCGGTTCATCAGTTTGCTCTCAAGGCGTTTCAGGAAGACTGGGCGAATCTGCGCCGGCTGCCGAAATGTCTGTATAACTTCCATCCCGGATGTCATGTAGGGCAGGGCGCGGAAGACGGAATCAAGCGGATTATCGAAACGCTCAATCTGGTTTTGAACGAGGAGTCCGAGCAGGAGTTACAAGAGCGTCAGGACAACCTGATTCTTCTGGAAACCATGTCTGGAAAAGGCTCGGAAATCGGCTGGCGGTTTGAAGAGATTCGCCAGATTATCGACGGCGTCGAGCGATCCGAACTGATGGGCGTCTGTCTCGATACGTGCCACATCTATTCTGCTGGATACGACCTTGTCAGCGACCCGGAAGGCGTCGTTAAAGAGTTTGACGCTGTTATCGGCTTGAACCGTTTGAAGGCGATTCATCTCAACGATTCCATGCACCCGCTTGGGAGCCGAAAAGACCGCCACGCTTGTATCGGTCAGGGAACGATCGGCTACGAAGCCCTGCGTCGTTTCGTCGATTTGCCGGAACTGGCAGACATCCCGTTAATACTCGAAACGCCCAGCGATTTAGACGGCTGGGCGAATGAGATACGGATGTTTCGGTCGTGAAAACGAGGAGAGGTAAATCAATTATTATCGGTTGGTTTTGTTACAGGAACGCCCCTATGATTTCAATTAGAAAAATCGCTTTGCGTATTCTCGAGTTTATACATACTCCGCTGTTTTCAGTTCGCGATTCAAAGTCCGGCGCTGAATCGTCAACCAAAGATATGTCCAGTCTGAAAGAGCGCTCCGGTCAAAGGCGTGATAAACCTTCAGACAAGACAAGCTCTGCTTTGAATAGAAATAAATCTGTTGAACGTTTGAGACAGGCGGCGGAAAGTGGAGATGCAAAGGCGCAATTCGATCTCGCTTTTCGTTATATGATGGGTTTTGGCGTTGAGCAAGATATAGAGGAATTCGTCAAATGGTTACGCTTAGCGGCTCAACAGGGATATGTCAAGGCCCAATATAATTATGGCTGTTGCTTTGATCAAGGTTACGGCGTTGAACAAGACAAAGCGGAAGCCGCCAAATGGTTTCGATTAGCGGCGGAAAAAGGGTATGCTCCAGCTCAATTCAATCTTGCTAATTGTTATTATAAAGGCGAGGGCGTTTCCAAAGATTTGGAGGAAGCGTTAAAATGGTACCGAAAAGCGGCAAAACAACATGACGAGTCTGCTATAGAAGTTCTTAAAGTATTAGAACAAAAATTATAGCGAGAGTTCCGCAGCGCTTCCCTCTCGCATAATTCATACCCACGGGTTTACACCCGTGGCTCGCCTATGTATTTCTCGATAACTTGTTGCGTTCTGTACACAACCAATGATGAATGCGAAGCGCAAGTTCTCACTTCTCACTCCTAATTATTTCAGGTATTTGTCAGCAAAGTTCATGTACTGTTCCCAGTCCCAGGGCGTGATGTTGTGTCCGCCATTGCGAACGTGGTAATGAATGATTCCGCCAACGGGCGTGTCCAGAGGCGGCATTTTCGGCGGGTTGGCGTCGCCGATCGGGTTCTCGCAGAACAGTTTGTAAACGGACTCGGCGTTGCAGGCGGACAGGAACTCGCCTTTCGGGTCTGCCCAAATGTCTTTTTCAGACGACGCCACGTAAACCGGGCGCGGCGCCTGCAGGGCGATTAATTCGTGCATGTCAAACGGGAGTTCGTTTTCTTTGTCAACGTACTTGAACAGGTTGTCACAGAACCAGTACGGGAAATTCTTTTGCATGATCTTCATGCGTTCGCCGACCGGGCGTCGATACAAAGCCGCGCCGCCGCAACCGGAATTGTTGGAAATAACCAGCGCGAAGCGTTCGTCGCACGCGCCTGCCCAAAGAGCGGTTTTGCCCAGTCGGGAATGACCGATAACCGCGACCTTCGTTCCGTCGATGTCCGGGTCAGTCTGGAGGTAGTCTAAAGCGCAGGATAAGCCCCACGCCCACATGGAAATCGCCTTCCATTCCGTTCCGTCTTTGACTTCTTTTTGCGGGAACAGGGTTGCGACGCCGCTTTTCGTATACTCGGCGTTGGAGTCCGGCGCGAGTTCGCCCATGTACATCGTGCAAAGGGCGTAGCCGCGAGCGATAATGTTGTCAATCGGCCAGCGGTCGGGGTGAATGTCTTTGCCGCGGCTGGCTTCCGTCGATCTGTTATTGACGCGTCCGTTTGCCGGGTCGTTGGGAACCCACGCTTCGGTAATTGTAACGTCCGGTTCGTTCGTGATGGTATGATTCCCGCGGAAATTCAATCCCAGAAATGCCGGGACTTTCTTTCCGTCCGGGCGATCGTTGGGAACGTAAATCAGAATGCGCGCTTTAACGCCGTCGGGCTGACCGTTGAAGTTGATCACGACTTCTTTTCGGGTCGCCTTGCCGTCGCGGGCGTCTTTCTTCACGTTCTCGACGGTAAAGGTCATCGTTTCAAACTTGGGAGGAAGGACGCCGTAAACGCCCTCGGCAAACATCTTGTAAACTTCCGGACGGCGGATGGTCTTCCACTGCTCGGCGGTGGTGATTTTCGTTCCGTCGTTTGCTGTCAGCGGGTCTGGCAGCGTGTAATCCGGAATCGGAACCGGGTCAAAGTGCGGGTCGCGTTCGCCCTGAGCGTAGGCAGCTGAGCAAATAATAACGGCTGCAATCAATGTAAATGTTTTGTTCAAAATTGACATGAAGCGCTCCTTAAAACAAGGTGGATAATAATACAATCAATGACGTACAACGTCTAATTGCTTGCATTATAGCAGAATCCAAATCGCCGTGGAAGGGGTTATTGAGAAAATAATCGAAAAAGAAAATTTTTGCTTCCCGGGGGGTTGCATTTGTCTGACCGGTTGAGTAAAATATTATATAAATATTGAATCGGTTGCGTTAATCCGTTTCGATAAATTCCCTACAGTCCATTTTTACATGCGAGGTATTTAAATGAAAATTCGTCAAGCATTATTGATGAGCGTATTTGCCGCCGTCGCGACAGCGCTGATTTTTTCAACGGCTTTCGCCGAAGAAACGGCTAAGCTCAAGGCGCTGATTGTTGATGGTCAGAACAACCACAACTGGCGCGAAACGACGCCGGTTCTCAAAAAGGATCTGGAAGACACCGGTCGGTTTACGGTTGACGTTGCGACGTCGCCAGAGCATGGTAAAGACATGTCTCAGTTCAAGCCGGACTTTGCCGCGTACGACGTTATCGTTATGAATTACAACGGCGACGACTGGCCGGAAGAAACCAAAAAGGCGTTTGAAGAATACATGAAAAACGGCGGCGGAATGGTTTCCTTCCATGCGGCGGACAACTCGTTTACCAATTGGGCGGAGTACAACAAGATGATCGCCGTCGGCGGATGGGGCGGACGCAATAAAGCCTTCGGTCCGTATCTGTACTGGAAAGACGGCAAACAGGTTGTCGACCACGAAACAAACGGAACTGGCGGAAATCACGGCGCTCAGCACGAATTCCTCGTCGAAGTCCGCGATCCGGATCATCCGATTACGAAAGGCTTGCCGCTCAAGTTCCGTCACTGCAGAGACGAGCTATACGAACAGCTTCGCGGCCCGGCGGAAAACGTTAAAATTCTGGCGACAGCCTGGGCTGACCCGAAACAGTGGGGCGACGGCCGTCACGAACCGCAGCTGATGGTTATTTCCTACGGCAAAGGACGCGTATTCCATATTACCATGGGACACGCCGGCATCCAGTGCAAGAGCGTTGCGTTTATCGTCCCGTTCGTTCGCGGAACCGAATGGGCGGCAACCGGCGAAGTTACCATTCCCGTTCCGGACGACATGCCCGGCGAAGACAAGCCCGTTTTGAGACTTCCGTAATGTTTAGCTTCTAGCTCCTAGCCTCTAGCTTTTAGCTTTATTAACTGATGCTAAGAATTACAATCCGTCAAGCTTACAGCTAGGAGCTAACAGCTAGGAGCTTCATTTATAAAACAAGCGCTCGATACTTACGCCAATCGTTGGCAGTGAATATCGAGCGCTTATTTTGTGACTAAAAACCGATTACGGTTAATTAGCTTATTTGCCGTTCTTAACGATGTCTTTGAGGGCCTTGAGGGCGGTCAGGCGCGGTTTGTTGTACGCCGGACGAGCGGGAACGTCGCGAACTTCGCCAGTCAAACGGTTGAGAACGTTTTTCTGAGCCGGGCGTTTGGCAACTTCTTTCTTAGCAATTTTGAACAGTCCGGGGAACATGAAGACTCCGGGGCCTTTCTTGGCGAAAGCGCCTTTGATCTGATCGCTAAGAGCGTCGATAACGGCGGCAACGTCTTTTTTGGACAACTTGGTGGATTCGGCAATAGCCGCGATCAACTGGGTTTTGGACAACGGTTTGGCTGCGGGTTTGGCAGCGGCTTCTTTAGCCATAATTACTCCTCCTGAACAATCCTTGTCGAGAGAACAATAAAAAAAGTGTTTTGGGTTGATGGCGAAAACAAATGTTTTGCGCCTGAATTCTCGATTCATCAACCCTTGCATTCACTCGAATGCAAATTCTGAATAATGTTATTAAAAGCGTATTTTGGCTTTTTTGCAATACGGTGTTCCCTTGTTTTTCGAAAAAAAAAGCGAAAAATACGAATTTTTTAAAGAATTTTTTTAAAAACCCCCTATTTTCAAGGGCAATTTGAGCGCATAGGTCAAAATAACCCCGAATTTTCGAATTCAAAAATATTATTCCTCGCCGAAAAATCGCGCTGACGGTTTACATTCGAATTCAATTTCTGCTATAATGAAAATATGTTAACAGGACGGATTTTCTGGGGGTATGAACCGTTCGTTCGTCCTGCAGCGTTGTAATTCAATTTCGTATCGTTATCAATTATCGCAAAGAAAGGAAGGTTTGCAAATCATGAAACGACTGATTGCCATTACGCTTTTCTGCTGTGTCACACTTGCGGCTGTTGGTCAGTCGTACGCTCAGCAGGACGATTCCGCAGCATCCAATCCGATTAAGCATGTACTTCTAATCGGCTGGGACGGCTACGGCTCCGCCTACGTAAACTGGGACGAAGTTCCTACGCTCAAAATGATGAAGGAAAACGGCGCGTGGACGCTCAAAACCAGAAGCGTCATTCCGGCGGTGTCTGCAATTAACTGGGCGTCGATTCTCATGGGCGCAGGCTCTGAACTGCACGGGTACCGAAAATGGGGGTCTTCCACGCCGGATATTCCCTCTCGCGTTTTGACCGACAAAGGCAAGTTCCCGGACATCTTCAGCCTCGTTCATCAACAGCGTCCCGGCGCTCTGACCGCGTCTGCGTTTACATGGAAAACAATCGGAGATCTTCACGAAAATCCCGACGAAGCCCATACAACGTACATTCACTCTGACCAGCACGCGCATTCGCCCGAGCATTATCAGAAGCTGGTTGAAACCGCAATCGGATATTTAAAAGAGAAGCCAATTTTGACGTTCATCTATTTTAGCGAACCGGACGTTGCAGGGCACGAAAACGGCTGGGGTTCAGAAGCCTATCATAAAAAGGTCGCGGAAATGGACGGCTACCTCGGACAGATTATCAAGTATCTTCAGGACAACGACTGCATGAAAGACACGATTGTCATTTTCGTTGCCGACCACGGCGGAACTGGCAAAGGACACGGAAACGAAACGCTGCAGGACATGGAAACGCCGTTTCTCATCTACGGCGCCGGCGTAAAGAAGGGCGAGATTGAAAGCGTCGTCGTCAACTACGACACCGCTGCGACAATCGCCTGGGCGCTGCAACTTACCGCTCCCGACTGCTGGCGCGGCAGGCCTGTCAAGTCTGCGTTTGAGTTCAAAGAATAATTTTACATATAGATTAATACGGAAAGGAACGTTATCATGAAGCGATTGCTTTTGGCTTTATTGTTCTGCGCTTTAATTGTAACAACTGGACAGACGTTTGCTCAGGACGCGGACGCGCCGAATCCGGTTAAACACGTTTTGATTTTGGGCTGGGACGGCTACGGTTCCGCATTTGTCAATTGGGACGAAGTTCCGAATCTGAAAATGATGAGAGACAACGGCGCCTGGACGCTCAAGACGCGCTGCGTTCTCCCGTCTGTTTCCGCCATCAACTGGGCGACGATTCTCATGGGCGCCGGTTCTGAACTCCACGGCTATCGAACCTGGGGGTCTGCCGAACCGGATTTACCGTCTCGCGTTTTGACGGACAAAGGCAAATTTCCCGACATCTTCAGCGTCGTACATCAACAGCGTCCCGGCGCTCTGACCGCGTCTACGTATACGTGGGAGAACATCAAGAACCTTCACGAACTCCCGGACGAAGCGCATACAAAATTCATTCAAAAGAAACAGACTTCTCCCACTCCGGAGGAATACCAGCAACTGGTTGACACGACGATTGGGTACATGAAAGAGAAATCCGTTTTGACGTTCGTCTATTTTACCGACCCGGACGCGGAAGGGCACAAATACGGCTGGGGTTCGGAAGAATACCATAAAAAGGTCCAGGAACTGGACGGCTACGTCGGACAGATTCTCAAGTACCTTCAGGACAACGACCGCTTGAAGGACACCGTCGTCTTTTTGGTTTCCGACCACGGCGGAACCGGCAAAGGACACGGACATGAAACCATGCAGGACATGGAAACGCCGCTTCTCATCTACGGAGCCGGCGTAAAGAAAGGCGAGATTGAAAACGTCGTCGTCAACTACGACATCACTGCAACCGTAGCTTGGATTCTTCAGCTCACCGCTCCCGACTGCTGGCGCGGCAAGCCGATTAAGTCTGCGTTTGAATTCAAAGAGTAATTTCGATTCGCGTCAAAAGCTCTTTTGCTGCCTGTTCTATATCGGGTTGCGAGAACAAAGCGGAGACGACGGCGGCGCCGGACAGTCCGCAGCCGGAAAGCTGTAACAGATTGTCGCGGGTTATTCCGCCGATGGCGACAACTGGAATGGAGACGGCAGAGCATATTGCTTTGACCGTCTCTTTTGACATCGGCTCGGCGTCGAGCTTGGTTGACGTGCTGAACACCGCGCCAACGCCCAGATAGTCTGCACCGCCGCGTTGCGCCTTGAGCGCCTGTTCTACCGTATGGGCGGAAACGCCGATAATCTTGTTCGCTCCCAGAATTTGCCGAGCCTGTTCCGCGGGCATGTCGTCCTGACCCAAATGAACGCCGTCAGCGTCCGCCAGCTTGGCGATTTCGACGTTGTCGTTAATTACAAACGGGACGTTGAACTGCTTGCACAACGCCTTGACTTCCAACGCTTCTTTGAGGAACGCGTCTGTATCGAGGTCTTTCTCTCGTAGTTGAATAAACGTCGCGCCGCCCCGGAGAGCCGATTCGACGGAGGGAATTAAAGAGTCTTTTAGTCCGCACGGCGTAACTGCGTAGAGTTTCATCGATTCCCGCAGACGCTGACGGTTCACCGCGCCGTCTGTAACAACGGGAATCGGTTGAGCTGCAGCGCGCCGGGTTTTGTAGATTTCGTCAATGATGAACTTCCCCATCGAGGCGCTGCCAGACTCGGTTTGATTCATTTTCTCGACGGCTCGTTCTCCTACCATGCCCATCAAGGCAAACGCGGCGGCGCAGGACTGGGCGGAATTCTCCGCTGCAATAAACGCCGTTATGAGCGCGGAGAGCATACAGCCGCTGCCGGTGTACTGCGTCATTTCCGGGCGACCGCGTCGAATAACGAACGTATTGACGCCGTCGGAAACAACGTCAATCGCGCCGGAGACCGCAACGATCGCAGACGTCTTTACCGCCAGCTCCGCCGCCATCGCCTTGACGTCGTCCAGATTCGATTCGGAAACGAAGTCGTCCGGGCAGGCGTCGACGCCGCGGGAAGAGCCGGTTTGTCCAACCAGAGCGCGAATCTCGGAGACGTTGCCTCGAATCGCGGACAGCTTCAGTTCAGAAATCAGCGTCAGCGCCGTTTCCGTTCTCAATGCGGACGCGCCCACGCCGACCGGGTCAAGCAGAACCGGGCGCCCCAGCTCGTTCATGCGCCGCCCTGCCTTGAGCATGGACTCGACCGTCCGGCGGTTGAGCGTCCCGATGTTAATCAACAGCGCGCTGCACAGCGACGTGATTTCCTCGACCTCCGCCGGTTCGTCCGCCATAATCGGCGACGCCCCGCACGCCAAAAGAATATTGGCGCAGTCGTTGACTGTAACGTAGTTTGTTATGCAATGAACCAGCGGCGCCGACCGCTGGACTTTATTCAGGTATTCGCGAATCATACGATATTATTGAAATGAATCAAATCTCATTTTAATCTTCGTCATCCTGTTGGCTATGGAGCTGTCTCAAAATCGCTTGCGCTTCCTTTGAACCGAGGTTAGCCGCCTTGACGATGCATTTATATCCCTTTTCGACGTCTTGATCGACGCCCATTCCTTTGATGTAATACATTCCCAAAATCAACAAACTTCTGGGATGGTTCTTCTCTGCAGATTTTGAAATCCATTTGAAGCTTTCTTCAAAACTCTGCTCAACGCCTTCGCCCTGAGCGTAACAGACGCCCAGCTCAAATTGAGCGGGCATGAACCCCGCCTCAGCAGCTTTTCGCAGCCAGACAACGGCTTCTTTCAAATCCTGCTTGACGCCCTGACCAGCCAGCAAGAATGCGCCGCATTCATAGCTTGACATGACATTGCCCTGTTTCGCCGCTTTGAGATGCCATTGATACGCTTGTTTGTAATTGCCAACGGAATACATAATAATTCCCATTTCACGCTGCGCTAAAACGTATCCTTTATCCGCTGACATTTTCAAATGACCAAGCGCTTGAGCCGTATTTTTAGCGCTGTTTTCCATGTACGCGAGAAAATACAACGCTTTCCCGTTCTCCTGATCTGCGCTCTTTTTCGCTAGTTCCGCCGCCTTTTCTTTGTCCTTCTCGACGCCCTTGCCTTCGTAATATCGGAGAGCCAACTCGATTTGAGCGTCTGCGTCTCCCTTTTCCGCTCCAGAAATGCAGTCCTTAACGGACATGGACTCGTCAATCTCCGGCAAATCCCATGGAACTGTTTCATCAAAGTTGCCTGGGGCTACCGGGATGTCAACTGTCGCTTGAGCGAACGCCGCGCTTGCGTTTAAGCTAACGAGAACAGCAGCAAAAACCAGCAATAACGATTTTGTAACGTTTTTCATTTGTGTCCTCCTCATGAATGGTAAAGAAACGTTGTATATATTATATTGTATCCAATCAAGAATAAAAGTCAAGATTATTCAAAAAGATTTACATGTTCTTTATAATTAAAGATTTTTTCACCCGGGGGGTTGAAACGCGCGGCGAGTTGGGGTATATTAAGCTAAGAAGCTAGTAGCTTCTAGCTATTAGCTTGGAATTTCCGGGTACTCAGCATTAACGCTGGAATCAAAAATTACAAAGCTAGAGGCTAGGAGCTAGAAGCTAAAAGCTAACTATTCTCATTTCGAAAGGAGTAACAAACCATGGCGACTCGCCGAGAATTTTTATCAAGCGCTGCGATTCTGGGCGCGGGATGTCTGCTGACGTCTGCGAACGCCTTCGCGCTGGCGGACGACGCGCCGGCTCCAGCGCCGCTGCCGCCGTCCCCGATTCAGTTTCCGCCCGTCGCGGCAAAGGACGTAAAGTACATGCTCAACTTTCATCGCGGCGGCGGGAATTCGCGTCCGGAAAACACGCTGGAAACCTTTCTTTGGGCGTGGAATCTCGGCGCGTTCCCGGAATGCGACGTCCAGTTTACCAAAGACGGCATTCCCGTCTGCTTTCACGACGGCAAGTTGGGGCGAATCCTCAAGCATGAAACGGACGAGGTTAAAAACAAAACCGTCAGCGACCTGACTTGGGACGAAGTCCGCCGGCTGAACGTCGGGAAGTACCTGGGCGACCAGTTCAGCCCGGAACGAATGCCGACGCTGGAATCGGTCTTTGCCGCCATGAAAGGGTCGCCGGAACGGATTCTCTATATCGACGAAAAGGGTCTTTCCCGCGCGCAGGCGGAGCTGATCGCCCAGCTCGTCCGCTGCTACGGACTGCAAAAGCAGGCGTTCTATACCAGCGGTTCCTATAAGAAGATTCTCGAATGGAACGACATCATTCCCGACGGCTCCGGCATGCACTGGATGGGAATCGTCTGGGGCAAGTTCAGCCCGGAGAATCTGGAAAAACGATTCGAGGAATTCCGCGCCAACAATTTCCGCGGCATGAATCACCTGAACTGTCACATTCAAACGGACTTGTCCAAAGACGACCCGTTCACGCCGTCGAGCGCCAAGCTGGTGGAAATGAACAAGGAATGCGCCGACCGCGGAATCGTCTTCCAGGTAATTACGTGGTCGCAGGGCGACAAAGTCGAAACGTACAAGCGCCTGCTCGACCTCGGCATTACGTCCTTCGCCACCGACTACCCGGAAGTCCTCATCGAAGCAGTTTATGGAAAGTAACGCCGGACGTTGTCCGTAGTTCGTTAGCTCACGGATTCTGGCGAGCCGGGGTGCGTTAGCCCCCGGGAAAAATACCAATTTGCGCCGATTAGTTAACGACCTTAAATACTTGGTTATTTTATGTATGTTTTTTTGAACGCAGAATACGCAGACTCCTCGCAGAGAACGCAGACGGGCTGGGAATGTGGCGACGACGCCAACTACGTTGTCTACGCCACGATTCCCGCCCGATTAATTTAATTTATTTAAAATCGCAAACGGACATCGTGTCATAGCCCGGCAGCGTCGGGCGTAGATGACACATGTTCGTTTGCTTCTGCGTATTCTGCGAGTAGTCTGCGGTCTCTGCGTTCTAATTAAAAAGTTAGAACCCATTTCACCCCCCGAGAGGTTTCACTCATGAAAAACTTTATTGCATCATTTTTAGCCGCTATCGTTATTAGCGTTTCGGTTTTTGCTACGGAACCGGTCAAGCCGGTATACAGCGTCGTGGTTAGCGAACAGACCAACGCGAACGCGGACTGGTCGCCGGTCGTTACGGCTCTGAAAGACAAGTACGCCGAGAAGTTCGACGTCAAAGTCGTTCTCTGGAAAGAACTCTCAGACGCCTTGCCGGCGTTGAAAGAACAGCAGCCGACGTATATCTGCTTCGTCTGCGACCCGTCGGAGGCGAAACCTGCGTTTGTCGTCGCGTGCCATAAGCTTACCCGTCAGCTGGACGACGACCCGTACACAGACGCCATTTGGGCGATTCTGACCGGGTTTGAACCGGCGGACGCGCTGCGAATCGTTGCTGCGCCTGATATGACTGTTACAACTCTGTGCGCTGCGACCGAAGTCCCGCTCAACGCCTTTGACTCCGGAATCTGCTACGACGAGCTGGTCAAAGGCAAAGTCGTTTCCAAGGAGAAGGGCAAGGAAATCGTCGCGAAATCCGACGGCCCCGCCGACACGACCCAGCCCATTGCCGACGCGATGGCGCAGAATCAGGTTTTTGTTACGTCCGGACACGCCTCGACGCGCGACTGGATGATTGGATACACGTACAGAAACGGCTTTTTCGTCTCGGAAAAGGGTCAGCTTTACGGTCGACCCGTTACCGGCGACAAATTCGCGATTACTCAATCCAACGCCAAAATCCACCTGGGCGTCGGCAACTGCCTTATCGGCGGGATTGACGGCGAAAACGCGATGGCGCTGGCTCTGATTCATTCCGCCGGCGTCAATACGCAGGTTGGATACGTTGTTCCGAGCTGGTTCGGATACATGGGCTGGGGCATGCTGGACTATTACGTCGAACAGCCCGGGCGGTTCACCGTCGCGGAAGCGTTCTACGCCAACAATCAGGCGCTGACCTGGAATCTTAACCGCGAAGACTGTCCAAGACAGATGAAAAGCGGGCTGGAGTACGACCAGAACGTTGTCGCCATTTACGGCGACCCGGCGTGGCAGAACAAAATTCAGGCGCAGGACAGCGGCTGGAAACAGGAACTGACGTCCAAAGATCTCGACAACGGGAAGACGGAATGGACGCTGACCGTTACCCCGCTTAAAGGCAAAGACTCGTTCAAATTGCTGTCCTACAACGGATCGCAGCGCGGCGGCCGCCCAATTTTCCAGTTCCTGCCGCAGCGGGTCAAGGGCGTTGAAATTCAGGACGGCAACCCCTACGACGCGGTCGTTACAGACAACTTCATTCTCCTTTCTGCCCCGGACAAATGCCGCGACGGCGAACCGGTCCAGATTCGCTTTATTGCTGATTAACAGTAACTTGTCAAATCAATATACAATCGTCAATCGTTGGATTTTTTAACACGAAAAACACGAAATAAGCGAAAGAGACGAAAGTGTTTAATTTTTTCGTGATTATCGTCATTTTTGTGTTTTTCGTGTTAAAACACCTTTTGGACGGGCAAAACGCCTGCTTACTTTTATGATTAAATTAGATAAATCCAGAGTGTATCGCCCGAGCGAAATCTATTTAATGTTATTTATAGAGCTTTTTCACAATATTAAAAAGAGTCGCTTCTGGTCTTTATTCTTTTTAGTATTATTGCTAATCGCTGACTTTTTCGCGGTTCGGGCTTTGGTATATAATGGGCATATCATAAATCCTAGCAACACCTGGCCTTCGACTACGGGGAAAATTCTTTCTTCTTCAATATGTAAAGAAATAGAATATGTTACTAGTGGTAATCGTCCTACAGTATATTATATACCAAAGATTACATATTCATACAACGTTGGCTCCGTCAAATATACCAACGATACTATATCATATATGATGCCAGTCTTTGTAAACGATAAGATTGAGCCAGCTGCAAGCATTGTAAAATCCTATCCCGTCGGAAAAGTTGTTAAAGTGTACTATAATCCATCTAATCCTCGCAACGCGGTATTATCGCCTAGCGTAGCAAACGGCATTCTTGTTTTGTATATACCTGTTATTATATTTTTGTTTGTTGTAACGTTAGTATATATTGTAAAGGTGTATCTGACGTAATCTATGCTGTAGTAGCGGAGAGAGTATTATAAGATATCAAAAACAGATAAAACAGAAAAGCGTCCCTTTTCGGGGACGCTCTTTCTTTAATCGTTGCGGCTGTCGGCGCGTTGACCGACTCTATGCGCCGGTTCTTCTACGATATTTTATTGACTGTCTTGATACTGTTCCGACGACTATCTGTCGTAACGCTTGAAAGCGCCGTTCAAATCGAACTCGATTTCGATGCGGTCGGCAAGTTTGACCTCAATTTCCTTTTCTCTGAAATCGCGGTCAATTTCAACGACTTTGACGCCGGCGTGTTTTTCGTTCAGGTAATTCTGAACCGCCTTGGGAGCAAATGCGACAGAAATGCCGCCGCGTCCCTCGACGCTATCCCAATCGCCGTTGCGATCAAACTCGATCTTTACGCCGGTTGTAAAGAAAACGTTGTAATCGCCATCTCTTTCCTGAGTAACAGACGAAATGTCGGCTTTGGAGAAATTGTCCGTAATGAACGTCTGGGCTTTCTGTGGGAGCTGTCCAAATTCAACTGCAGTTCCCCGGTCGGCTCTGGCGAAGCCGCATAACGCTACAATCGATAGCGCAAACAACAAAAATCGTTTCATGATGGCCTCCTTTTTTTGATTATAGGGGGTTATCAAAATTTTGCTCATTCAATAACTGTGCGCCCGAGCAATTAAGGCGCTGAAATGTTAAACTCCTTTTGCAAGCGTTTATTGTCATAAATAACTGTTGTCTATGTCGTATTCTATCATATTATACACTCAAGTCAATGCAAAGGTTACTCTAATTAAGAAAAAAAGTAAAAAAATGAAAACTTTTCTTATAATTGTATGAAGATAGGAAAGAGAAGCAGACGTGGAAAAGAAAAATGAGAATTTCCAAGGTTAACGAGGAGCCATCTCTTGCAATTTGTTGTGGAACAGATTATACTAAATGTTGGATTAAATCCAATGATGTTCTTCATTCGTTTACAACAGAATTTTCATGAAGTCAGGATATCGATATGGAAACAAAATCGAATAGACGATTATACTGGGGATTATTAATCGCGGCTGGAATTATACTAAGTTTATTCTCGTTGTGCGTTTCGTTGAAATTGATTGCTCCGTTAAGTATTCAGACGCCTATAAACGAAGATATTAAATGTTCATTCAGACTTGAAAGCGACCGAGAAACTCGCTCATTTGTAATACCCAAAGATTCGGAACTGTTCAACGACATTGTCGAATGGAAATCAACCAAAAGATGGTATTACATCTCAGTCGTTTCTTATTATCCATGGATGGAACTTTATTCCGGACAGGATACAGATGACTGGTTGATCATTAATATTTGGACAGATCAAATCATCGTAAACTCGAAAATGGGTCAGTACGTATCCTGCTTTTTTACAGACAAAGACCGCGCCATTCGTAAGCGAATTGAAGACTATTATTATTCTCTTCCAAAGGAAGAACCGGAACCCGACGGCGAGGCGGTTGAGGAATAGAAGGAAAGTAGACAGAAACACTTTAAATCGTAGCCCACGCCTTTAGGCGTGAGATAAAGAGCGGCATAAATAGCAATATAACGTACAAATACCCCTCCCTTCCCCGCTCCGAATGGAGCGGGGAAGGGAGGGGAAGGTAAGCGTTTTGAGGAGGAGTATATGTTTAGTCCCCCAGATAAATCTGGGGGCTACGATTTTTGAATTGTTTTCATTTCCCACATCTAAAGACGTGGGTATAAGGACAGATTAATCTGGGGTTACGAATATGAGCAAAAAAGTATTGTATTTTACTGTATTATTCATTCTTCTAATTGAGAATGTTACAATTTATGGTCAAGTGGTCAAAGACGACAATGCTTCAACGCATTCCAATTTGATACAACGTCCAGTCTCACGTCTTATACAGATTGAAAATGAGAATACAATAGCTATTTTATCGTCGGTCCCCTCTGAAGGTCTGTATGACTATAGGGAATTAGATATTTATGTTCGACAACATAAAGAAATTCAAACCATATGTATCAGGTCAATCATGGGTTACGCAGAAATGGGAGACGACTTTTATAAATATCTGTCAACATGGAGAAATATAAAAGCGCTTAAACATGATCTGCCGACCGCTGCTTCAGATATAACAGATATTAACTTTTCATACATCTGCAAGCTTGAACAATTGGAACATATTCGATTGGTTGACCTAAAACTTACAAGAGAAAGTTTTAAAAAATTCGGGAATTTTAAAAAGCTTAAAACGTTATCTCTGGGTAAGTGTAATATATCAGACAAAAATTTAGCAGACATTTCTAATATGGAAAACATTCAAAGCAACTTGCAATATTTGCATTTTGCTGGTTGCAGCAGAATTACAGTTAAAGGATTACGAAAGCTTCAAAAATTAAAAGAACTGAAAGAATTACGAGTTGAATATTGCAAGAGAGTCTCAACTAATGATTTAGACGCGTTGAAAAAGACGTTGCCAGGCGTTGAAATTAAAATTGTTAATCCTTATACTAAAGAAGAATTAGAAAGCTTTCAAGGGGGATGGGGTTAACGATTTTGAGATTCTTCTTGTGTTTTTCATATAAGAATTTCTTTAGCGGGCGAAGACGCCCGCGAACCAGCGGGGCGGAGGGGTTACCGCGTTCCCTTGATTTTTGGTGGCTTCCGCCGAAAGCGTCATTCCAATCAATACTTTGCGATCTTTGCGTTCTTTGCGGCTTAAATTCGTGTTATAAGGATAGAACAAAGCGACCAACGGGAGCGAGTTTTGGCAGGCGCGCGGTAGCGCGGACTGGCTACCCCGCCATCGGGGGCGGGCGATACGCCCGCGAACCGGGCTCAACCGAGTTTTTCGACAGGTCTTGTTTCCCTTGGCAGGCGAGGACGCCTGCGGTCGACGAGGACGTCGACCCTCCGTAGAATTATAACCTCGGTTTACCGTTCTTTTTTCCCGAAATTCCCGCCTGTCCTCTTGTATAAACCGTCTTTGTTGTTATAATTAATATTGTTCAGTACCAATAAATGAGTAACGAGCGGCGCAAGAGCCTAATAAAATTTTCTCGCAACTCGCAACTCGTTACTCGCAACTAAATGTACGCTAAATGGTTATTCCTTATTATTGCGAAGATTATCCAGAGGTTTGGGACGAATTCAATTCGTTTTGGGACGACGCGCCGTCAGCAGACAAGTCGGACGGTTCGGAATCCGCGCCGACGACGTCGAACGACAGTTCAAGTTCCCCCGCCTCTGATCCATCACCTTTAACCGCGGACGTCAAGCCGTCCGAAAAACTGCCATGAAAAAAGTTTTATTCATCGCCTTGAGCGCGATTTTTTCCCTTTGCAGCGCTGTCAGCGCTCAGGAATCCGAAAAACCGGTTTACGCGATCTGCGTCAGTCAGAGTACGCTTGCCGACTCCGACTGGAGCGCGGCGGTTGACGCTCTGAAGAAAAAGCACAGCGAAAAGTTCGACGTCCAGGTCGTTACGTGGGAAGAATTGCCCATCAAGAGCCTGCCGGAACTTCAGAAACTCCAGCCGACGTACATCTGCTTTGTCGCCAAGTACGAAGAAGCCAACCAGATTTTCGTTCAGTTCTGTCACATCACCGCCCGAAACCTCGACCCTGACCCCTATACGGACGCGATTTGGGCGATTCTGACCGGGTACGACGTCAACGACGTCAATCGAATCATTGCGGCGCCGGATATGAAAGTTGACACCTGCTGCGCCGGGTTCGGCGTCAATTTGACCAAGTTCAAGTCCGGCGTCTGGTATTCCGAAGGGACGAAAAACCATTACGGAATCAAAGAGGATGACGGAACGTATCAGGAACGCCGCGACGGTCCCGACGACACGACTCACGCCCTCGCCGATGCCTACGGGAAAAATCAGCTTTTCATGACCTCCGGGCACGCCTCCCCCCGCGACTGGCAAATCGGCTACAGCTACGAAAACGGCTATTTCTTCTCCAAAAACGGTCAGCTTTACGGCAGAACCAAAGACAAGGAAGAGTTCCCCATCACGCATACGAATTCCAAGGTTTATCTGGCTGTCGGGAACTGCCTTATTGGCAACATCGACGGGCCGGACGCGATGGCGCTGGCGCACATTCATTCCGGCGGCGTCAACATGATGGCGGGATACGTTCAGCCCACCTTCTTCGGGTACATGGGCTGGGGTCTGAGAGACTATTACGTCGACCAGCCCGGCCGCTTTACCGCGGCGGAAGCCTTCTTCGCCAACAATCAGGCGATTACGTGGCACATCAACCGCATTTTCCCGGAATACGTCAACGCGAGAGGGTTCACCGGCGGTCTGAACCAGATGAACATGATTCAAATTATGCCGAAGCTCTCGGAAGAAGAGATGGAGAAGTTCAAGTCTCTTGATAAAAAGACGCTGGAATTCGTTTACTGCATGGGCTTTGATCAGAACATGGTTGCTCTTTATGGCGACCCCGCCTGGCAGAACGCGATGAAGCCGAACAACAAAGCCTGGAAGCAGAAGCTGACGTCGAAGAAGCTTGACGACGGCAGAACGGAATGGACGCTGACGATCGTTCCGCTCAACGGCGAGGACTCGTTCAAGAGCGTCTGCAAGGAAGAAGCGACCAAAGACGGCCGCCCGATCTTCCAGTTCCTTCCCAAGCGCGTTAGAGGCGTCGTCGTTGACGAATCCAGCAAAGACCTCCACGCGACAATTACCGACAACTTCATAATCCTCCCGAAAACCGACGCCATGTCGACCGGCAAGGACATTGTACTGAAGTTTACGGCAGAATAAGACGCGGATTTAATTTCTATCGAAGGTTGATTGAGTCAGGAATGAGGAGTGAGGAGCTGCGCTGCGAGGCGCTTAATCCCGCACTCCTCATTTTCTCTATTGCCAAAAATTTCTTTTTCTGTATAATTACGTTTATATCCATTATAGCAAACAGAAACCGGAAGAGAGATTGGCTCTCGCCGGTTCGCTAAACGTACAATTCAGGAAGATATTATGGAACTTTACCTTTGGCTTGGTTTTTTTGGCATCGTATTTGTTATGCTTGCCCTCGATTTGGGCGTATTTAATCGAAAAGCGCACGTGCTGGGCATTCGCGAGTCCCTGGGCTGGACGGCGGTCTGGATTGCCATGGCGCTACTGTTCAACGTGGGCGTTTATTTCATCTACCAGTACGATTTAGGCGGAATCGCCGAGCATTATCACAACGGCGTCGCCGTCGGCGGAAAAACCGCGGCGATTGAGTATCTTACCGGGTACCTGGTTGAGAAATCCCTGTCGTTAGACAACATCTTCGTCATGAGCCTGATTTTCTCGTATTTCGCTATCCCGCCCATTTACCAGCACCGGGTTCTGTTCTGGGGTATTTTAGGCGCGCTGATTCTCCGCGGGTTGATGATTTTCCTCGGCGCGGAGCTGCTGGAAAAGTTCGACTGGATGATTTACTTCTTCGCTGGCATGTTGTTTGTAACAGCGGTGAAAATGTTGCTGGCAGACAGCGAAGAGATTGACCCTGACGAAAACCCGGCGGTTAAGATGGCGCGAAAGATTCTGCCGGTCTCGTCCGGAATCAACGGCGAGCATTTCTTCTGTCGCGAAAACGGCGTGCTGATGATGACCCCGCTGTTTCTGGCTCTGCTTGTTATTGAAACCAGCGACGTCATTTTCGCCGTCGACTCCATTCCCGCCATTTTCGGCATTACGCACGACCCGTTCCTGGTCTTTACGTCCAATATTTTCGCTCTGCTGGGATTGCGGTCGTTGTACTTCGCCCTCGCCGCCATGATGGACAAGTTCCAGTACCTCAAATACAGCTTGATCGTCATTCTGCTGTTCGTCAGCTTTAAGATGTGCGCCGGCGGCGTATTCAAAGACGTCATTGATGAAAAGAACCTCAAAGACGTTATTACCTGGATTTCTCTCGGCGTGATCGTCGTCTCGATGGGCGCTGGAATTATGGCGTCGTATATCTGGGCGCCCAAAGAACCGGAAGCGGTTGCGGTTGAGGAACCAGAAGATTATACAGACGAATGATAGATGCGTTGTGCGTTAGCGTTATAAAAAATAAGAACGCAGAAAACGCAGACTCCTCGCAGACAACGCAGAGACAATCGAACATGTGTCATCTACGCCCGTTGGGCTATGACACGATGTTCGATTGTTTTTTATTTTTAATAATTTTTTTAAGATTTTAAAATTAAATAGGGCTGGGAATCGTGGCGTAGACAACGAAGTTGGCGTCGTCGCCACATTCCCAAGCCCTTCTGCGTATTCTGCGAGTAGTCTGCGAACTCTGCGTTCTAAAAAATTAACAAATGGTTTTTGGACGACACCATCACGCCCAGTTGCCGTCGCGGAAGATCTCGACTTCTTTGCCGTCGGCGGTTGTAGCGACAATGTTCAAGTCGCGCGATCCGATCATGAAATCAACGTGAATAATCGAGTCGTTGATTCCAGCGGCGTGCATTTCTTCGATTGTCATGGTTTCGTAGCCCTTCAGGCAGTTGCCGAACCCGAACCCCAGCGCGACGTGACAGCAGGCGTTTTCGTCAAAGAGCGTGTTGTAGAACAGCAGCCCGGTGTTGTTAATCGGGGAGTTGAACGGCACGAGCGCGACTTCGCCCAGGCGGGACGCGCCTTCGTCCATGGCAACCATCTTGCGGAGCAGTTCCTCGTTCTTTTTCGCTCCGACGTCAACGACGTGACCGTCTGCGAATTTGACCCAGAAATTCTCAATCAGCGCGCCGTTCCACGACAGCGGCTTGGTTGCGTAGAGAATTCCTTCCGCTTCGCCGGCTTTGGGAGAAATGAAAATCTCTTCCGAGGGGATGTTCGGGTTGAACTCGATGCCTTCGATAGTCGTCTCTTTCCCGCCGGAAAACAGAGCGTTTTCAATCATCCCGACGGTGAAGTCCGTCCCGTTGGATGACGAGTAATGCAGCGACCGGATTCCCAGCGAGTTGAGGTAATTGTACCGCTCGACAAGATCGGCGTTGTGCTTGTTCCAGTTTTCGACGCCGTTGCCGTCCGCAGCGCGCGCCGTTGACAGAATCGCGTCCCACAGGCGCAAAACCGCTTCGTCGTCCGGGAGGGCGGGGAACATCTTTTTCGCCCATGCCTTGCCGGGAACCGCCGCGATGCACCACTGATAATGGTTGTCCATCTGGTTTCGATACGGTTTAATCGCAGCGCGAACGGCGGCGGTGGCTTTGGAGTGTTTTTCCTGGTCGACGCCAGCCAGCCCGTCCGGGTCGTCCGACTCGATAAACAGCTTGGCGGGACGGTTGTCTACCTGCCACTGCCAGCGCGCAAGCTGCCAGTCTTCCAGCTTGGACTGCGTCTCCAGAGAGCGGTAATCGCAGTGCAGTTTTGTCGCCGGCTGATGCGTCCAGTCGACAATAACGCTTCGAGCGCCGAGTTTGTAACATTCCTCAACGCACATTGTAACAAATTCCGGCTGATCCAGTTCTGCGGTAATTAAAACGTCCTGACCGGGCTGAACGTTCAGACCCTTCTGCGCCAGCAACTGCGCGTATGAACGAAGAATAGTTTTTTTCATAGTGTGTTTAATGGGAATAAAAGTTTATGGATTTAACGCGAACGCGTCTGTTATTTCAGCGCGGCTTTCGCGGCTTTAACCTGCGCGATCGCTTTGAGGTGATGTTCAAGGAAATTCTCCGTCGTCGCATGCCACGGCGTCTGGAGGAATCCCTTCAAATGTTCCTTCGAGATGTTCTTCGTGCAGAATTCGACCGTGCCGCCGAAGTTGACGTCGTTGGACCAGTTCGAGCCGGTCGGGACCTGATCGAAACCCGCCTTGTTAAAGTCGATGTACGTCTGCACCCGTTTGGCAGTGAATTCGTTGGTTTTCTTGAGCTTTTCAATATCGAATTCCGCACCGTAATACCAGTTGCTCTGAAGGACGCATTTCGGCATGCGCTTGAGGAACTCGTCAGCATGATGCCAGTAATAGTCTGACCAGATCCACGGACGGACGTTCTGCTTGTTGACCGTGTCGACGAAGAAGAGGAAATCGTGCCACCACAGCTCGCCCTGACGAATCACGACGTACTCGTAACTGGACTGATGCCCCGCCGTTTCTTCGTCGTAGCCGAGATGGAAGAACCGCGGCGTGTCGAAGATCTCGCAGACTTCCTTGATCAGATCAGCGCAGACCTCGTAGTATTTTTTCGTCGAAAGCATTCGGGAATACTCGCCCAGCCAGGTGTCGTGGCAGGCTGAAAAGTTGAGCTTCGGAATCGGCTCAATTCCCATTCCGCGCAGTCGTTTGAGTTCTTTCTGGAGTTTTTCAATGCTCCACGAGCCTTCAATCGCCAGTTCCGGGTGGCTCTGGTACTGGATTCCTTCGCCGATGTCGATCAAAAGAAGGTTCAGCCCGGCGGCTTGCATTTCGTTGGTAACTTTTTCCCAGATCGCGTCCTGGCAAAGCAGTTTGTCGGTTTTGGGCGTGTAGGCGGTTACGGAATCGCCCCACATGTTGTGACCGAGGTTAAGCATATTACCCCAGATGAGTTGTCCTTCTTTGACGGGTTCCGCGGCGGCAGAAACCAGGTTCGTAAACGCGCCGGCAGCCAGGACGGAGGCGGCTCCGGTTTTGAGGAAAGTTCTGCGGGAAAGCATAATTCGCTCCTTGGGTTAGAGAAAAAGGGTCATCCGGCAAACGCGGACAGGTTCAATACATATATAAAAACTTATACGCGTACCTTGTCTGAAATTGAGTTTACCACAAGCAAAGAACTCCGTCAATACCTTGCAACAGATATTTCCAGAAAAAGTTCATCCGAAATAATAGGCGTTTTGCACGCCCAAACAATTTTTAAACACGAAAAACACAAAATAAACGAAAATCACGAAAATTTAAAATTCTAATATTTAAAACTCTTTCGTCTTTTTCGATTCATTCGTGTATTTCGTGTTTAAAAAATTCCGAGACTAACGCCCACTCCTAATTCCTAACTCACTCCTACTTTCCTGCGATAATATAATTCCATAAATACTCGCTCTGACGTTCGGGGCGGGAGTTCCTCTTAACAATATCAGGAGAACAATTCCATGAAAATATCCTACGAAATGCAATCGGTTATTAACCGTCAGATTAACAACGAGTTCCATTCCGCGTACATTTACATGACCATGTCCGCCAAGGCGAGTGAAATGAACATGAAGGGTTTCGCGAACTGGTTTGAAGTCCAGGCGAAAGAAGAGTTCTACCACGCCGAAGGGTTTATTAAATACCTCATTGACCGCGGCGGAATCGTGGCAGCCCCGGCAATCGACGCGGTTGACTCAAGCTGGACGTCTGTTGAAGAAATGTACAAGGCGTCTTTAGAACAGGAACAGAAAGTTACCGCCGATATCGACGAAATGGTTGCTCTGGCGCATGCGGAAAAAGACTTTGCGTCCGTCGAGTTCCTCAACTGGTACGTCCGTGAACAGGTTGAAGAAGAGGCGTCTGCAAGCGAAATCCTGGAACAGATTCGATTCGCGAAGTCCGCCCCCTGCGCGCTGCTGTTCCTCGACAAACAGCTCTCAAAACGCAAGCTGGAAAAGCCGGAAATCTGGGAGTAGTAGTCCCAGGTTTATGGCGGGACAGTCCGTTCACGGATTAGACGGATGGGACGGATTCGCACCGATTGGTTGTTCGGTCATTCTTAGCTTTATCATTAAAAAACAATATTTTTAATTGAGTATAAAATCAAGTTAAGAATCTAAATTAATCAATCGGTGAATATCCGTTTAATCCGTTAAATCCGTGAGCTAACTGACTATGAAAAACCTTGCCAACTCGTTATTTCCCGATCTTTTCCAGTATCCAGACCATGTTTTCCCCGAGGGCTTGCATGTTTCTGAGTCCTTCGGCGTCGTCGAGACATTCGCCCTTGTTGCGTCCGTAGCCCATGTTCCAGTACGTTCCGCAGACGATGTACATGTTGTTGAGCATGAAGAAATGGTTGATCGTATCGACGGCGTGCGTCGCTCCGCCGCGTCTGACGGCAACGACTCCGCAGGCGGGTTTGTGCTTCAGCGCGCCCTCGGGGCCGAGAACGTACCCGACGCGGTCGATAAACGCCTTGACTTCCGTCGAAACGTCTGAATAATACGTCGGCGTGCCAATAATAATCGCGTCTGCCTCCCGGCACTTGTCCGCGCACTTGTTGACGAAATCGTCGTCAAAAATGCAGCGACCGGGCGTCTGGTTTCGGCACGACATGCACGCCGTACAGCCGTGAACCATCTGACCGCCAATCTGAACGATTTCAGTTTCTATTCCCGCCGCCTGAATCGGTTCGAGAACCTTTGTCAGCAGGGTGTACGTGTTTCCATCTCGACGGGGACTGCCGTTGAATGCTACTACTTTCATCTTTTTACACCTCAATTTGTAAAATGGGCAAAATTGGGATTGCAATTTCTTGTTATTTGTTTATTATATAATAAAGACATTAAAAGTCAATCCATGGCTGAACATATCAACAGACGTCTGATACCACATAATCATGCCGCATTTAATTTTATTTCACCTGACCGTAATTTTGTTTGCTGGGTTTATCGTTGGCTGGATTTGCAAACGATTAAACGTTTCTCTGTTAATCGGGTACATGCTCGTCGGAGCGATTATCGGTCAGGACTGCTTCGGGTTGATTGGTTCCAACATCACTTCCAGGTCCGCGGAAATCAGCAAGATTAGGCGGGAAGTAGATAAAAGCGTTGACGCGACGACTGCGGCGGAAATCGTCGTGGAAACCAAAGACGAGCAGATGGAACTCATCGACAAGACGTTTATGGAATGCATTGCGCAGTTCGGCGTCTTGCTGCTTTTGTTCTCCATCGGCATGGAATTTACGCTCGATAAAATGGCGGCGATGTCAAAATACATGTTTGTTGGCGGGACGCTGCAGATGGCGCTGACCTGCATTCCAACAATGCTGTTTTTCCATTACTTCGTCCATTTGCCGTGGGGAATAAGCGCTATAGTCGGATTTGTCTTTTCGCTGTCATCAACTGCTCTGGCGTACAAGAGTTTACAGGACGAAGGCGTTGCAGCGTCACACCGCGCCAAGGGGACGCTGGGCGTTTTGCTCTTTCAGGACCTTGCCCTCGTTCCGATATTGCTGCTAGTTCCCGTTCTTTCCGGCGACGAATCCTCCCCGTCCGTTACGTACTGGATCGGTATGGCAATCAAGACGGTTATTTTCTGTTTGATTGTCGTCGTGGGCAAGATCTACATGATGAAACATCTCGCCGCCAAGCTTGCTAAATTGCGGGCGAAAGAACTGCTTATTGCGTTGGTTCTGGCTATTTTAATGGGACTATGCTCTCTGGCGGTTCTGTTGGGATTGACCCCGGCGTTGGGCGCGTTAGCCGCTGGCATCGTTCTGGGCGAAAACCGACTCACCAATCAAATCGAAGCCTTGTTCATGCCGTTTAGCGAATCGTTCTCCGCTATGTTCTTCATCTCGCTGGGCATGTTGATGAACTTTAACATTCTTCAGACGCACCCGCTGCTGTGTTTTGGCTGTCTGATTGCTGTGATAATATTAAAAATGCTCGCTGCCGCATGTGCGCTTAAAGTTTGCGGATTTAAGAATCGGTCCTCTATTGGTTACGGTTTGTGCATGGCGCAGGTCGGTGAATTGGCGTTTATGCTTTTGCTGGTCGCTTCCAACAAGATAGACGACGTTGCATATCATACGATTCTGTTTGTGTCGGTCGCGTCGATGGTTATCACGCCGCACCTTGTCAAAACCGGCGTTTGGATTGGCAAGTCGGACGTCGAACCGTCAGACGACGTTCAAAGCAAGTCCCCGATTCAGCGCGCGCTGGACTCCGGCTCGCTCGACCAGGTTATCGTCATTGGAGTCGGGCACATCGGAACGCTTCTTGCCGCGCGTCTGGAAACGATGGGCAAAGTCGTCAGCGTTATCGACTACAGCCCCATCAACATCTACCGATTCGCGCAAGAGGGAATCACCGCCATCAGCGGCGACGCTACCAAGCCTGACGTCTTGACAAAAGCGGGAATTGAAAAGGCGTCTGCCGTGTTTGTAACGATTCCAGACGACATGATCGCCATGGACATCGTCCGCGCCTGTCACGACATGAACCCGGACTGCTCAATTCTCTGCCGGGTTCGATACAATCTCAACATCAAACTGCTTCAGCACGCCGGAGCCGACATGGTCGTCTGCGAAGAGACGACCGTCTGCAACGCGCTGCTAAAGCTCGTTTCCGGATACAATTAGTTAACCAGAGCCGTCAGCGCTTCCGCCGTTTCGAGGAATTTTGGGAGAATCTGGTTGTATTTCTCGGCGTTTTCGGGAATCGGGGTGAGGATTTCCTGAGTCTGGTGGATTTCGTCCAGACGGCTGAAGTCGTTCCAAAGCCCGGTTCCGACGGCGGCGATAGCGGCAGCGCCCAAGGCGGCAGCGTCCTGATCGATATTGGTCTTTTCGACGGAGCGGTTCCAGGCGTCACAGTAGATTCGTCGCCAGATTGGGCTGATCGCCCCGCCGCCAACCAGCAGAGTCGCCTGCGCGGACGCGGCGCTTTGAGCGTCTTTGACGAGAATCGAGTCCAACGCGTCGAACGCCTTACGGAGGTTGAGCGCGACGCCTTCCAGAGCAGCGCGAATGACGTCCGCCCGGGTGTTACTAAGGTCGATATTGAACAGCCCGCCGCGCATGGCGCTCGACGGTTCCAAAGACGACCCGCCGGCAAACGTCGGGTTAAGCAACAGCCCTCGCGCCCCGATTTCAGACCCCTTGTCTGCCTCGTCCATCATCAGAGCGTACGCGTTCTGACCGGTCTGTTCCGCTTTGGCGACTAAGTCCTGGCAGAAGTTGTCGCGAATCCATCTCAGCGTCGTTCCCGCCGAGAAAATAGCGGTTGCCGACGCGAACTGTCCCGGTACGACGTGAGCGAACACGTACGGCAGAAACTTGTCGTCCAACAGCGGCTGGGAGCTTGAAACGGCTATCCAGCTTGACGACCCCAGCGAGGCGTACGACCGCCCGTCTGTGTACGCTTTCGCGCCCAAAGCCATGCAAGAGTTGTCAACTCCGCCGGCGCAGACCTTGACCGTCTGTGGAAGCCCCAACTCAGCCGCTGCCTGAGCGGTCAGCGTTCCCAAAACGCCCGTCGACGGGTACAGTTCCGGGAAAATCGAGCGCGGCAGCCCGGCGGACTCGATGATTTCCTCTGAATAGTTCCAGTCCGTCAGCGAGTAGGCGCCGCAGCCGGACGCGTATGAGTAGTCCGTCGCCGCGACCCCGGTCAGCCAAAAGTTGACGTAGTCTTTCGTCCCGATGAACTTGTCCATCTGGCTGAACATGACCGGCAGATGTTCTTTGTACCACAGCAGCTTGAAAATCGTGTACAGTCCTGGCGGGAATCCCGCCCCGGTTTTCCGATACCACGACGCGTAATCGTTTGTTTTGAAGTATGATTCCGCCTGATCGCCAGCGCGGCTGTCCGACCAGATGGGCGTGGACTCCAGCAGCAGCTTTCCAGACTTGTCCAGCGGAACGCACCCGAGCGAATGTCCGGAAAGAGCAATCGCCTCCACCTGATTCGGGTCGGCTTTCGTTTCCGCCAACAGCTTTTTCGTTGACGCGATAATCGCCAGCCGCCAGTCTTCCGGCCGCTGTTCATGCCATCCGGACTGCGGATAGTACGTAGAATAAGATTCAAAAGACGCCGCCAACAGCGTCCCGTCGTTTTCGTAAAGAGAGGCTTTCGCCCCGCCGGTTCCTAAATCGTAAGCAAGCAGCATTTTGTTAGGGAGTGGGGAATAGGGAATGGGGAATAGTGGACGCTTCGCGTCCAATCAGTTTTTATTATATAGAAATAAATCTTAATTGCAATAGGTAGAAATTATAGAACGCAGAAAACGCAGACTACTCGCAGAATACGCAGAAGGGCTGGGGAATGTGGCGACGACGCCAACTACGTTGTCTACGCCACGATTCCCCGCCCTATTTTAGAATATTATAAATAATAGATTTTATTATTCAATAAAAATACAATCGAACATCGTGTCATAGCCCAACGGGCGTAGATGACACATGTTCGATTGTCTCTGCGTTGTCTGCGAGGAGTCTGCGAACTCTGCGTTCAAAATAAATAAAACATGTCAGCAGAGAACTGTTGTCAACTCGTCGTTATTCCTGAGTTCCCATGAGGAACTTGTCGATGTCGGCGGCAGCGGCTCTGCCGGCTCCCATGGCGAGAATAACGGTCGCGGCGCCGGTAACGATGTCGCCACCCGCCCAGACGCGGTCTTTGGTCGTCTTGCCGGTTTCTTCGTTGGCGTTGATGTATCCGCGTTTGTTGAGTTCCATGCCGGGGGTCGCCTTTGTAACAACCGGGTTGGCGCCGGATCCGACAGCGACGATAACCGTATCGCAGTCGCGGACGAATTCAGAGCCTTCAACCGGAATCGGACGGCGGCGACCGGAAGCGTCCGGTTCGCCCAGTTCCATCTTCTGGCATTTGACCTGGCAGACCATGCCTTTTTCGTTGCCGATGTATTCAACCGGGTTGGTAAGGAAGGCGAACTCGACGCCCTCTTCTTTGGCGTGATGAACTTCTTCGCCTCGGGCGGGGAGTTCGTCCTGAGAGCGTCGATAGATGATTGTAACGGAATCCGCGCCGAGACGCAACGCGGTTCGAGCGGCGTCCATGGCAACGTTTCCACCGCCGATAACGCAGACTTTCCCGCCGCGAACGATGGGCGTGTCACATTCCGGGAATTTGTACGCCTTCATGAGGTTGGATCGGGTCAGATACTCGTTGGCGGAATAGATGCCTCCCAAATCTTCGCCCGGCGTGCCCATAAAGGACGGCAGACCGGCGCCGACGCCGATATAAACCGCGTCAAAACCCTCTTCGTTGAGCAGTTCATCTACGGTAATCGTCTTGCCGATAACTTCGTTCGTTTCGATTTTCACGCCCAGCTTTTGCAGGTATCCGACTTCCGCTTCGACAATCGCTTTGGGAAGACGGAACTCCGGAATGCCGTACATCAAAACGCCGCCGGGACGGTGAAACGCCTCGAAAATGGTAACGTCGTGTCCTTTGAGAATCAAAGAACCAGCAACGCTCAAGCCGCTGGGGCCGGAGCCGACAACGGCGATTTTCTTTCCGGTCGCCGGGGCTTTTTCGGGAATGGTAACCAGACCGTTTTCGCGTTCGTAGTCTGCGACGAAACGTTCACAGCGGCCGATCGCGACCGGTTCGCCTTTGATACCTAAAATGCACTTGGATTCGCACTGTTTTTCCTGCGGGCAGACGCGTCCGCAGACAGCAGGCAGCGCGTTGGTCTTTTTAATCGCCTGAGCCGCTTCAGCAAACTTGCCTTCTTTGGTCAGAGCCAAAAAGGTCGGGATTTCGACGGAGACCGGGCAGCCGGTTCGACACATAGGCTTTTTGCAGTTCAAGCAGCGGGACGCTTCCTGCATTGCCATTTCAGCGGTGTATCCCAGCGGGACTTCCTTAAAATTATGAGCGCGAACCTTGGGGTCTTGCTCCGGCATGGGGGTTCTTGGAGTTGGCATAATGTATGGGTAATAAATTGGTGGTTTTGTATTTAGCCCCTAGCTATTAGCTGCTAGCTGTTAGCTTGGGGGATTATGGTCTTAGTTGTAACAATTAACGCATGCGTCTGGAAAGATAAGCTAATAGCTAGAAGCTAGCAGCTAAAAGCTCCTCTATTGCTTACTGTCTAACGTCTCAATATACCTGTTCAGCGAGCATTTCTCCTGTTCGCAGTAAATTCTCTGACGCTGCATGACGGAATCCCAGTCGATGAGGAAGGCGTCGAATTCGGGGCCGTCAACGCAGGTGAACTTGACCTTGTCGCCCAGCTTGACGCGGCAGCCGCCGCACATGCCAGTGCCGTCGATCATAATTGTGTTGAGGCTGGCGATGCATTTCAGGTTGGGATACTGTTGAGTAAACGGCTTGGCGGTAAGCGTCGTAAACTTCATCATGATGGCTGGGCCGATCGTATAGACGCAGCCGATTTCCGAGCCGCGGGTTTCGAGGATTTCCTTGACCGGTTCAGTAACCAAAGCTTTGCGTCCGAAAGAGCCGTCATCTGTTACAACGATGTGTTCGTCGGAAACGGAAGCGAGTTTGTCCGTCCAGAAAAGCAGGTCTTTGTTTCGAGCGCCTTGAACGGAAATGACTTTCACGCCGCTTTCGCGGAACGCTTTGGCGATCGGGTAAATCGGAGCGGTTCCGACGCCGCCGGCAACCATAATAACCGTGCCGAAGTTGGTATCAATTTCACTTGCCTGTCCGAGCGGGCCAATCATGGCGTACAGGCTCTGACCGACTTCCAGCGCAATAACCTTGCGGGACGTAACGCCGACAGCCATGATAACCATGGTAATCGTGCCTTTTTCGCGGTCGAAATCGGCAATCGTCAGCGGGATTCGTTCGCCGTTTTCTTCCGGCATAACAATGAGAAACTGCCCGGCTTTGGCTTTGAGCGCCAAACGCGGGTTCTCGACGACCATTTCCCAAATATTGGGCGCCAGCAGGGTTTTGCTGATAATCTTAAACATTGTTTTGAAGTGGGTTAGCAATGACGAAAAATTCCCTCAACGGCGCGCGCCATTGAGTTAATAGGGATTATT
Source organism: Thermoguttaceae bacterium (assembly GCA_017407125.1). Lineage (GTDB taxonomy): Bacteria > Planctomycetota > Planctomycetia > Pirellulales > Thermoguttaceae > RUG11551. The sequence goes on along the minus strand of JAFQXE010000026.1, from coordinate 42,382 downwards.
AACTCTCTTTATCGGCAATTAATACGCTAATATATAACCAAGTTAAGGGAAGAATCGTTGTTTTGTCCAATTTATTTGTTTTAAACAACGGAGAAAAAATTATTAATGTAATATTATTGCACAAAAATCTAAAAAGTCAAGGGAGATAGGGAAAGGTGTACAAAATGGGCTAAAGAATTTATATGATAATTATATCTGTTCATGTTCCAATTGATATTTTTTGAACGCAGAGTGCGCAGACTCCTCGCAGAGAGCGCAGAAGCAAGCAGACATGTGTCATCTACGCCCGTCTTCGACGGACTATGACACGATGTCCGCTTGCAATTTTTAAAATAATTAAATAAAATCAAAATTAAATAAAATAAATAGGGCGGGGAATCGTGGCGTAGACAACGAAGTTGGCGTCGTCGCCACATTCCCCAGCCCCTCTGCGTATTCTGCGAGTAGTCTGCGGTCTCTGCGTTCTCTTTTCTTATGACATGTAGCCATTTAATTATGAGTTAGCTTTATACCCATCTTCCAAACTTTGAAAAACATGCTATAATATATATTGAAAATTAAATTATCATGGATAAAATATTATTCCTTGGACATAGCGGACTTAAAGGCGGCGCTGAATACTGCCTCGACATCATACTGCGAAACATCGATTTGACGCGGTACGAGCCGGGCGTGATTTTCGGGTGCGACGGACCCATGATTGCCACGCCTCAAAATCGCGGCATCTGGTATCAGACGCGGTCGCTTAACTGGTGGATGCTCTATCAGCCCAGCTTTTGGGAATGGAAAAACCGCCTTGCCAGCCCGTACCGAATCTATAAGCTCGTCCAGCAAATCAAACGGAACAACATCAAGCTTGTCTATACAAACACTGCTTGCATTTTCGAGGGCGCGGTTGCCGCCAGAATCGCGGGCGTTCCCCATATCTGGCACGTTCACGAGGTTCTCAACAAACAGTACATGCAGCCGCGGTATCTGCCGATGAACTTTATCGGAAAGACTATCAATCGGCTTTCAGACCGCGTTATTTTCGAGTCGGAGGCGTCCAGAGAAATCGGGGCAAAATGGATCCCGCTGGAGAAGTCGATTGCCATTCCCAACTCGGTTCGATTTACCGATACGGAAGGCTACGAGTCGGGGTTCTGCCGAATGAAGTTCGGGATTCGTCCCAGCGAAATCGTCATTCTTTGGGCGGGGCGTTTTTCTGATCGAAAGAACCCCATCGCTTTAATCGACGCCCTGGAAAAGATGAAGTACACAGACGGCGTCCGCGTTCTGTTTGTCGGCGATGGTCCGCTAAAAGGCGATATGGAAAAGGCGATTAAAGACCGCAATCTGGAATCCTGGGTGCAAATTCTGCCGTTCCAGGAAAACATCCGATCCGTTCTGGCTTGCGCCGATATTTTAACGCTCACGTCTGTCGAGGAATCGTTTGGGCTGGTTCTGGTGGAGGCGGGCGCGTTCAGAATTCCCGTCGTCGCGACGCGAAGCCAGGGGCCAAACGAAATCGTTATCGACGGCAAGACCGGTTTCCTGGTTCGTCAGGACGACCCCGCCCATCTGGCGCAAAAGCTCGACAGGCTCGTTTCCGATCTGCCGCTGCGCTATCGGCTGGGCAAGGCAAACCATCGGCGCGTTTTGGAAGAATACAATCCCGTTACCAACACGCAAAAGATTCAAGCTGAAATCGACAAACTCCTTGCCGTCCGACAGCCGGAGCAAAAAACGGAATAGCAGGGGATTTTTAAACACGAAATACGCGAATGAAGCGAAAAAGACGAAAGAGTTTTAAAATTTATTTTTTAATTTTTCGTGAATTTCGTTATTTTTGTGTTTTTCGTGTTAAAAAATGCTTATGAGCGAGGAAACCGCTTGCTTTATAAAACTATCATGAACTACAGAACCGAACACGACAGCATGGGGGAAGTTCAGATTCCCGCCGACGTTTACTATGGAGCGCAGACGCAGCGCGCTATCGACAATTTCCCGATTTCCGGTCAGCCGATTCCCAAAGCGCTGATTCACGCTCTGGGGATTGTCAAAAAGGCGTGCGCCCGGGCGAACAAGTCGCTTGACGTCTTTTCGACTCTGAAAAACAAGATTACCGACCAACAGTACGACGCGATTGTAACAGCGTGTCAGGAAGTTGCAGACGGGAAGTTTGACGACCAGTTCCCCATCGACATCTATCAAACCGGGTCGGGAACGTCGAGCAACATGAACGCCAACGAGGTCATTGCCAACCGGGCGATTGAACTTTCCGGCGGCGACCGGTTCGACCAGAACAAGGCGATTCATCCCAACGACCACGTCAACTGCGGTCAGAGCACAAACGACATCTTTCCGACGGCAATTCACGTTGCATGTGCCCGCGAGATTATGAACGCGCTCTTGCCCGCTCTGCGAGAAGCCGCCCGCGTTTTGGCGTCAAAAGCCGACGAATGGAAAGACGTCCTGAAGATCGGGCGCACTCATCTGGCGGACGCCACGCCCATGACGCTGGGTCAGGAGTTCAGCGGGTTCGCCAGACAGCTTCAGCAGTCCTGCAAGCGGGCGTCACAGGCGGTCTATCCGCTGTTGGAACTCCCCGCCGGGGGAACCGCCGTCGGAACGGGAATAAATGCTCACAAAGAGTTCGGCAACGTTGTCGCCCAGTACATCGGACAGGAGACGGGCTTGAACTTCACCGAAGCGGAAAACCACTTTGAAGCCAACGCTCAGCGCGACGCCCTGGTTGAAGCCCACAGCCTGCTCAAAGCGGTGGCTGTGACGCTTTTTAACGTCGCGAACAACATCCGGTTTCTCGGTTCCGGACCGCGCTGCGGGTACAACGAAATCGTTCTTCCTGACCTTCAGCCCGGCAGCTCGATCATGCCCGGCAAGATCAACCCGGTTCTTTGCGAAAGCCTCATGCAAGTCTGCGCCCGGGTGATGGGCAACGACTTTGCTATCAGTCAGGCGGGCGCCGCGTGCGGGCAGTTTCAACTCAACATCGGCATGCCGTTTATGGGCGCGACGGCTCTGGAATCGATTAAACTTCTCGCCAACGCGACTGACGTCTTTACAAAACGCTGCTTGACGGGTTTGCAAGCCAACGCCGACAAATGCTCAGACGCGATTGAGAAATCCCTCTCGATGGTAACGGGGCTTAACCCCTATATTGGATACGAAAAAGCCGCCAAGCTGGCAAAGCAGGCGTTTGCGGAAAACAAGACGATTCGTCAGCTGTGCATGGAGCTAGGCGTCCTGCCGGAAGACCAGCTCAACGCCGCTCTCGACCCCAGCCGTATGGCGGGTAAAAAATAATTCTGTAATAGACGTATTGTAAATATTGCAATAAGGAGAATGGCGTTCATTCTCCTTTTTTGTTACATGTTATTTTTGCGTTTTTCTATATAGTCGTAAATAGCCAAACCCAGTACTACAACAGGATAGGCGCCGCAAATCACGTTAGTAATCTGATCTCCTGTTTCGCCTAGTAATTTATGAAGCCATCCTTTAAGAGTTGTAAGTACGACTATCACAATTAAGGCGTATACAAGGTTTCGGGAAAAACGATATTTATAATTCTCCAAACTAAGATCGAGAGACCGATTAAACGGATACGCAAAAATTTCGAGAATTATTATAAACAAGCAAATCCCGAAAATCAATCTCACGGCGAAGCTGATGGTATCCCAAACGGCGTTGGCAGGGCAAAGGACAGGGACGATAGCGTTATATAACGTATTCATGTCTGATCTTGATGATTCATATTCTTGATTTGACAGATTCCCTGCGTCATCGTTCCCATCGGGCAGAACGCGCACCAGCTTCTCGGCTTATAAAGAGCCATCACAACCAGACCGATTATCGTCGACGTGAGCATCAAGCTGTAGAACCCGTAGGCAAATTGAGCGACCCAGACGTACGATTCCGGGAGTAAATCCGGCGAATACGCCCATTTCCACGGAACTTGAAACGTCCAGAGCAGCGTTACTGCCTGTTTGAGCGAATGGACGCCGGACGCGACAAAGTACGTTTGGACAATAATAATCGAGAACATCGCCAAAAAGAAGACGAGGAACCCGTATCGGAACCAGTGCGACGACAGGAATTTTGGCGTGGATTTGTTCCGGCTCAGACGCAGCGTCGCGCCGAGCAGATTGAACAGCTGACCGCGACCGCACATGTTGTTGCAGAACCACTTGTTCCCGAAGAATATCGCAAAAATCAACGGCAGCAGGAAGTCGATCATGCCCAGCCAGGCAAAAAGGATGTTGAAGAATCCCAGCGTAAAATAGACAATCGCCCAAATCCAGAGATAATCATACCAATGCTTTTGTTTCATGACTCTCCTTCCAGAGCTTTGACCGTTGCTGCGCCTGACGGGCACGCTTTGGCGCACAGACCACACCCGACGCACTTGACAGCGTCAACCTGGGCGTGGATTCCGCGAACGACTTTAATTGCTTCTCTTGGGCAGACGTTCTCGCAAGCGCCGCAGGCAACGCAATGCGAAACGTCAACTTCCGCTCGTTTTTTAGCCATTGTCTGTAATTCGGAATTCAATAACGATTTAAATTATTAACAACGTGCGATATTATAGTAAAAGAGGGATTCGATGTCAAGGGAATATTAAAATCGAGCATATTTGGTTGCTTGAACATTTTAAAAAGAACGCAGAAAACCTTTCCAGGGGGGCGGGTATTACCCGCCTACAAACAACCTTAGATTATGCGGACAATGTCCGCTCCCCAGAAACCTTGTCAACTTACAAACCGACAAACGCCGCGATCTCCTTCTGTAACAGACGATAGACGTTGGCGACCAAAAAGCCATCGGCGATGGCGTGGTTGAGGCGAACGGTTAACGGCATTTGAAGTCTGCCATTTTCTTCGCGATACCGTCCCCAGTTGACAATCGGCAGGAAATACAGATAGCCGTCCGGCAGCTCAACATGGAGCGAGTCGTAGGACAGCCACGAAATATACGACGCGTCAAACCAGTTCGGGTGATTCGCCATGTCCAGACCGTATTCCCGGGTCTGCTTTGCCTTTTCCACGTCTGCCATGGCGTTGGCGTAGAACGTTTTGTAATCCTCGCTGTATTCAGAATAAACAAGCGTAATCGTTTCCGTATCTTCATGGAAAACGTAATGCGTCGGATTGACGACGTCGTAACAGATCAACTCTTGCGTTTTCCAGTTGTACGCCATCTTGTAGTCGTCCCGGGAATTGAATACCTTCGAGAGAAGATACAGAAAATTGATATAGAACTTTGTATTCGTCTTTTTGGAATACGCGACCAAGTCTGTTACGTCCAGCCGCGCCGTCATCGACGTTGAGCATTTGCAGTCTTCGCTAAAATGACGAAACACGCCTTTCCGATAATATGTCTCAAAATCAATAACCTTATAGCTGGCTTCATTTGGAATCATACTGCTTAACCTCTGATATAATCTTGAAAAAGTTTGTTACAAAAAATGAGTATGACTTAGCGCCATACTCATTTTTATTTTCTATTGACTTACGATACCCCACCGGGGATCGCTTGCGTAATTGCTAATTGCTCATTGCAAATTGCTAATTGACCTCAGCTCAGCCAGACGGGCAGTTCGTGAACTTTGGGCAGCGCCACCGGTTTGGCGTACTTGACGCCTTCCATGGCGCGGATTTCTTCGAGCAGTTCCTGAGTCGGGACGGAGTCCAGAGACAGGGCGCCGATTTGGGTGCCGGTGGATCGGCTGGCGCCGACGCACATCTGAGCGATGTTGGCGTTGTGCTTTCCGCAGATGGTTCCGAGTTTGCCTAACATGCCGGGAACGTTGTCGTAATCGAAGATGATAAGGTTGCCGTCCAAATAGCTTTCCATGCGGCTGTCGTCGATTTGAATCAGACGCGGCATGTCGTTGCCGAACAGGGTTCCCTGAATCGTATACAGAGCGGTTTCCGTTTTGAGTTGAGCGGTAATTGTCGAATTGAAGTTGACGACTTCGGTCGAGCGTTCTTCAATGAGTTCGATTCCGCGTTCGCGAAGCAGAATGTCGGCGTTGACGATGTTAGCTCCAACGTCAGACGCTTTTTCCATGTATCCGGCGGCGAACGCGCTTGTCAGCAGAGCGGTGTTCTTTTTGGCAACTTCGCCTTTGTACGTCAGCTTGAGGCAAACCGGGGCGGAAGTGCCCATCTGTCCGAGGAACAAGCCCATTCTCCACGCAACGTTGAGGTATCCGCGAAGATCTTCGAGCGTTTTCGGATCCAGCGGGCTGGTATTGACGGCGGAACGAATTGCGCCCGTCTTGAAGAAATCGACCATCAGCTGAGCCGCTTCGACAGCAACGCTGAGCTGAGCTTCTTCGGTCGACGCGCCAAGGTGAGGCGTGCAGACGACGTTTTTCATGCCGAACAACGGGTTCTGCTTGCAGGGTTCAGACGGGTAAACGTCCAGAGCGACGCCGCCTAGCTGACCGCTTTCCAGACCGCGAACCAGAGCGGCTTCGTCGTAAATGCCGCCGCGAGCGCAGTTGATCAGGCGCGCTCCCTTGGGCAGCATGGCGATTTCAGCGTCGGAAATCATGCCGCGGGTTGCGTCGGTCAACGGGGTGTGAACGGTAAGCAGATCGCAGTACGGAAGCATGTCTTTGTAGTTCGCGTAGAGCGTAATTCCCAGTTCCTTGGCTTTGGCTTCGGTCATGAAGGGGTCAAATCCGATAACCTTCATTTCCATCGCCAGAGCGCGTTTGGCAATCGCCTGACCAATGCGTCCCAAACCGATAATGCCGAGCGTCTTGCCAGCCAGCTGCGTTCCGGTATAGAGTTTTTTGTCCCAGCGGCCTTCAATGAGGCTTTGGTAAGCCGGGGCGGTATGACGAACCAGAGCGAACATGAGCGCCAGGGTCTGTTCCGCTGTCGAGAGCGTGTTTCCGCTGGGCGTGTTCATGACGATGATTCCCAGGCGGGTTGCCATCGCCTTGTCGATGTTGTCCGTTCCAACGCCCGCGCGAGCGATAGCGCGAAGACGCGTGTTGCCTTCCAGAACGTCAGCCGTAATTTTCACTCCGGAACGACAGATGGCGCCGTCGAATTCGGTGAGCGTCTTTTTAAGCTCTTCGCCCGCCAAACCCGTGCGAACCTCGTATTCGATTCCAGCGTTTTTCAACAAATCCAAGCCGTCCTGGGACAATGTGTCCAAAATTACGATTTTTGCCATCTGTTTAACTCCTTAAAGGTTAAAGGCATCGGTTTTCACGGTCAACAACCTTCGTCCGCCGCGCGGGGAAGTACCGCTAAATTTGTATCGATAGAAATTTATCTATATCTATCGTCAAATATTTATTAAATTATTATAGCGATTTTAAAAATTATATGGAGGGGGGGCTTGAGGATATTTTTGGAAATGGCTGACGATAGGGTTTTGAGTTAGGAGTGAGAAGTGAGGAGGGAGGAGTTGAGGGAATTAGCATTTAGCAATGAGCAATTACGCAAGCAATCGTCTTGAGCGGACGCTTGCGACGGAAGCCTCCAAAAATATCTTTCGCAGAAAAGCCGCTCCGCCCCGCTGGTTCGTGGGCGTCTTCGCCGCCATTTTAAAAACACGAAAATCACGAAATAATCAAAACACACGAAATATTTTTAATAATCCTTTCGTTATTTTCGTTGCTTTCGTGTATTTAGTGTTTAAAATTTTCCGGGAGCTTACGCATCCTGGCTCGCCTTTCCCGTTTACTGCGTCTCCTCTTTGACTATTGCGTATCCCAATAACATCTTCCCTATTTTACCAGAAATTTCTCGAAAATTTATGAAATTCTGGTTGAACATTTCAAATTAGAGATTACAATATATATATAATAATATAGTATTAACGTTCTTTTTCGCCCGAGACGTGTCGGCGAAAAAGCGTTCCCAATCCTGACCATTTTCCCCATTCAATTTGGATCTAACATGGTTCATTTTCAATCCTGCTCGTTACTCCGCAACCGCGTTTTAACCTGCGGTCGGTTGGCTGTTATATCGTTTGTTGTTTCGATTTTGTTGTCCGCCAACAGCTTTGCAGATACGATTACCTGGGTCGGCAATACCGACGCGAAATTGTCAACGGCTGCAAACTGGTCTGGAGGCGTTGCGCCTGCCGGTGAAGACGCATGGGAGTTCGGCGCAGTTGGGTCGTCTGGCTACACATTGTCAAACGATTTAGACTATGGAATTTACAATTCTGGCATCACTTTTACTCAAGCGGCAACCGGTTCCTATACAATTACTATAAAAGACAATAATAACTGGATAAGGCAAACGGGCGACATCGTCAACAACAGTTCTTTTGCTCAAACGATTAATCTTGGGCACGAGCTGCATGCCAATATTACAATCAATGCCGCAAACGGAGACGTCAATATTTTAAAGAATAATACGATTAATCTTAATGGTAATAACTTGACCGTTGACGGATCTCATAATACAACTATTGAATTACAGATTAATCATTCAGGTTCGATTATTAAGAACGGTTCTGGTACGCTGACAATAAAACGCGGTTCATATTCAACGTCAGCTTATACCGGGAACGTTACTATTAATGCTGGAACGTTAAAAGTGAATGGTAAAGGCGCGCTCGGAAAATACGACGCAGCAAAAAGTATTACTATCAATAGCGGCGCAACGCTTACCTTTATCAGTCACGACGTATTAGGCGAAGCTGGCATCAAAACCGCCGCAAAGTTTTACGTCAACGGCGGAACTATCAACAACGAAACCGGTTGGTTTAACACCATAAATTATATTTCGCTCAAAGACGGCGGCAAGATTGTCGATAACAACGGACATAATAAATGGCTCTCATACCAGCTTGTCGGAACTGTAGACGTTACTTCGAGTTCAAAACTTGCTGCTAATCAGATTTCTACTATCAGCATTGGAACTGCTGGCGATTACAACGGCGTCATTCCAACCGCAACTAATTTTAATGTTGCCAACGTTACCCAGGACAGTTCTACAGACTTGTTGATATCAACAAAATTGAGAAAAAACACCGATAGAGCCGGCAGCTTTACCAAATCTGGCGCAGGCACAATGGAATTGACAAACGTTAACGACATCAGCGGCGGCATTACCATTTCAGCCGGCGTTTTAAAACTGTCTGGAGTCGGAACGCTGGGAATTGGCGGCGTTACCGATAATGCAACATTGGAATTCGCCCATGCTTCTGATCAGACGATTGATAATGTCATTTCCGGAACAGGCGCAGTTACCAAAACCGGCTCGGGCGTTCTGACGCTCTCCGGCGCCAATACGTATACCGGCACGACAACCGTTTCCGGCGGTAAGCTGAATATTACAGGGTCAAAGTTCAATTCTCGACTTCTTGTCAACGGCGGCGCAACAGCCGTTATTGACGTCGGCGAAAATGGCGTCGTTAATATGAGCGCTGACGGGTACAGCGGCGCAGTCATGATTGGAAACAGTACCAGCGGAAATCTTATTCTGGATTCCGGAACGGTTAACGTTCATAATACAAGCAATACTACCGCAGGCGTTTTGCTGGGAACCAACGGAAACACGACAGGCGTTTTGACCATCAACGGCGGATCATTGCAGGTTGACAGCCGAATTCTGATCTCTGCAAACAATAATAACGCGAAGGGAACGCTCAACATGAACGGTGGCTCGTTGACCCTCGGCGTTCCTGGCTCATATACAGCCAGCACTGACCCATCCTGCGGCGTTTTATGGTTCGGTCAGGGAACCAGTACCGTCAATCTCAACGGCGGAACCATAACCATGTATGCCGTGAGATCCTCCGGCGGATCCGGCGCAGGTCCTTCTTCCTCCAGTACGTTTAATTTCAACGGTGGGACGCTTCAGGCGGCTGCCAACAACGATGCCAATTTCTTCCCATCCGCCGGACTTATGAAGTATTACGTCAAACAAGGCGGCGCGATTATCGACACTCAAGGATACAACGTTACCGTTGGCGCCAAGTTGGAACAGGGAACCGGAGAAAACGACGACAAAGGCGGATTGACCAAACTCGGAACCGGAACGCTGACGCTGTCGCAAGCCCCGGCGTATACCGGCGCAACAAAGGTTTCCTCCGGTACGCTCAAGCTGTCTCAAGGCGGTGAGCTCTACAATCTTTCCGGCGGAAGTTTAGACGATAACGGTCAAATTGCCGTTGCTGTTACGTTGGACGCAACTGGAAAAGACCTCACGCTGAGCGCTAGCGACCTGAGCAAGTTTATCGGATCGATTTCTGCCAACACAATCGAAAAAACCGGCGACGAAACTCTGCAAATCTATACCGGCGCTGCAGGGAGCGTAGACGCTCAAAGCATGGTCATCTCGTCCGGCCGCATGGATTTTAAGGGCTACATGACGCATAACGTCACAGTCGAATCGGGAGCTGTCTTCTCGCCCGGCAACTCCGTAGGCGAAGCAACAGTCGGAGGGGATTTTATTCTCAACGCCGGCGCAAAGCTGCTCATGGAACAGGACGAAACCGGCATGGATACGCTCATCGCCAATAATTTTAATATTGACGAAAACGCGATTGTCGAATACGTCTTTACGTCCGTACAGCCTGGCGCAACGTACGAAATTTTCAACGATCCGAATGGACTGCAAGAACCATACTCCAACGCTGATTATTGGAGTTCGTTCTTGACGCCGGAAGACGATTATTACTGGAACATAACGATAGTCGGCAATTCCGTCTTCGCTTCCGTAGACGCCAACGCCGTCCCGGAACCGTCCACCTGGGCGCTGTTAGCTCTTGGGGTTATCGTATTATTCTTTCGTAAGCGAGTTAGGAATTAGGAGAGAGGAGTTAGGAGTTTTTTAATTCGTAATTACTCTCTTCTATAAAAAATTTCCGGGGGCTATTGCTTTTGATTCCGTAGAGGGATAGAATAAATAGAAATTGAAGTATTTATCCTTCCTGTCCCCCTACGGAGTTTGTCATGAAAAATCCCATTTGTCCCACCTTGCTCATTCTCGGTTTTGTCGTAACATTGGCGAACGTCCCGACGTTTGCTGATGAAATCCCCGACTACTTCTCCAAGCTTAATCCGGCGCATCCGCGAATTCTGGCTTCCTCGCAGCGGGAAGCGGAAGTCAAAGAACTCCTCAAAACGGACGAGTATCTGCAAAAGCTGGTTCAAAACCAATTGCTGGAGGCGGACGACCTGGTCAAATCGCCCAAGACGGTGGAATATATTATTGTCGGACCGCGTCTGCTGTCGCAAAGCAGAAAGTGCCTCAGACGCGTCTTGACCCTGGCAGGCGCTTACCGTCTGACTGACGACCCGGCGAAGAAGGCAGCGTATAAAGCCCGGGCGATGAAAGAACTGGAAGCCGCGGCAGCGTTCCCGGACTGGAACCCGTCACATTTTCTCGATACAGCAGAAATGACGGCAGCTTTTGCTATCGGGTACGACTGGCTCTATAACGACTTGTCGGACGCGGAAAAGAAGCTGCTGGTCAATTCCATTTACGAGAAAGGACTTGTCCCCAGCTTGACGCACGGGGGCTGGCGCAATTCCGCCTATAACTGGAACCAGGTCTGCAACGGCGGCATGGCGATGGGCGCTCTGGCGATTGCCGACGCTCTTCCCCCGGAAAAGCGGGAAGTTGCGAATAAAATCGTCCATTTGTCTGTTACAACGGTTAAAACCGCGATGGCGTCTTTTGCGCCGGACGGCATGTGGAAAGAAGGTCCCGGATACTGGCAATACACGCTTCTGTATACGACTTTTCTGGTCAACACGCTTGAGGCGTCGCTGGGGTCGGATTTCGACATTACCAAAGCCGAGGGGTTCGACGTTACCGTCTATTCCCAGATGGCGGCGGCGACCCCGGAGGGCGGCTCGTTCAACTTCGCCGACGCGGGCGGGGGAATCATTTCCAGCAGCATGATCTTTTGGCTGGCGGACAGGTTCAACAATCCCGACTTCGCCGAGTTCGAGCGATATCAGCTTCTCAAAAAGACGAATGACTTCCGGTCGGTCGACTCGCCCAAGCCCAGCTTCAACGGGGGAATATACCCGACTTCCGTTTGGTGGTACTCGCCAAAACGGGCGGATTTATCGAAGATGAAACTGGACTTCTATTTCCGCGGCGCGGAGATTGCGTCCATGCGTTCCAAATGGCTGGACGACGACGCTCTTTACGTTGGATTCAAGGCGGGCGGGAACAAAGTCAACCACAGCCATCTCGATCTCGGCTCGTTCATTCTGGTTAAAGAGGGCGTTCGCTGGGCTGTCGACCTCGGCGGCGACAACTACAACATGCCCGCCTATTTCGGAAAGCTGCGCTGGACGTACTATCGACTCAATACGCACGGGCACAACACGCTGCTCATCGACGGGCAGAACCAGAACCCCAACGGATTCGCAAAGATTACCGAGTTCCAGTCCGCGCCGGAAAAGGGATACGCGAAAGCCGATCTTGCCGACGCCTACAAAGACCAACTCAAATCCGTTACACGCTCCGTTACGCTCGACCGATCCAAATTGACCGTTACCGTCAAAGACGTTATCGGACCGCGAACGAAAGACTCCGTTAAAACCGTCGTCTGGCAAATGCACACGTACGCTCAGATTGCAATTTCCGACGACGGGAAAACCGCAACGCTGACTCAAAACGGCAAAACGCTCACCGCGACAATCGCCAGTTCAACCAACCCGGACTTGCAATTCAAAGTCGCCGCAACTACTCAGACTGAAATAGAAAACCCGAATACAGGCGTTTCCGTTTTAGCGATTGACGTTCCCGCGTTCGACGAGGAACAGGCGCTTGAGGTGGAATTTAAATAACTAATCTATTGCCTTCCGTGGGTTAAAACCCACGGTTATTAACATTCAACCGCTAAAGCGGTTGAGGATGTGTTGTGTGGTTTTTTGTCCGTGGGTTTCACCCACGGCTATTAATATTGAACCGCTACGCGGTTCTTAAGGAAGCGCTTCGCGCTACGGTTTATTAACTATTGCCTACTGCCTATTGCTACCATGTTTAGAAAGTTATTATTATCCGTTTTGACAACAATCGTTGTAACAGCCTCCGCCGTCTACGCAGACGCGCCGGAATCGAAGCCCGCCAACGCGGCAGCGACTCCAACGAAGATAAGTTCCCATCATAACACACGATTTAAGGAGAAAGCGGCGATTGTCGCGGCGGGCGGCGTTGACCTCGTTCTGCTCGGCGATTCCATTACGCATCGGCTGGACAGTACCGGCAAGACGGTTCAGGACAAGTATCTGGGAGAATATAAGAGAGTCAATTTGGGGTTCGGCGGAATCGGGACACATCATCTGCTGTGGGTTCTGGACAATATCGACGCGGACGCCATTCAACCCAAGGCGGTGATGCTGCTTATCGGGACGAACAACATCGGCTGGCTGAAGCAGACGCCGGAAATGACCATCGGCGGCGTTGAAACCGTCGTCGCGAAAGTCCGAACGCTCTGGCCGGACGCCAAGCTGCTCGTCATGGGCGTCTTTCCGCGAAGCGAACTGCCGACCGACCCGTCCCGCGAAAAGGTCCGGACGGTCAACGCCGCCATTTCCAAACTGGCAGACGGCGAGAACGTCGTCTTTATGGATATCGGCGACAAATTCCTCAACAAAGACGGCGTCGAAACCCGCGACATCCTCTCCGACTTCGTCCACCCGACTGTAAAGGGATACGAAATCTGGTTGGGGTCCGTCGCGCCGACGCTCAAAGAGTGGTTGAAGTAAAACAGAGCGTTTCTTTCGGCGGCGAGGCGCCGCTCCCAACCCGCGCTGCCGCGCGTCTACCAAAAAACGCTCCCGTTGGTCGCTTGCGGCGGAAGCTACCAAAAGTTTCAGAACGCGGAAAGCCCGCTTGCGCAACTGGTTCGCGGGCGTCTTCGCCCGCCGAAGTCGAATTGTCCTGCACATCAACTTAAGTTTGAAAATCCATTTTATTATTTCATTATAAGTTTTATTATGTCGTTTCCTCGTGAAAACAAAGGCAAATATAAACGTCGAGATATTCCCCATTGGGATATTCAAGACGCCAGACAGCATATATCTTTTCGGCTCTCGGATTCCTTACCTCAAAAACAGTTAGAGACGCTCAAAAAACAAGTTGAAGAATACCCTCCATTAAAGCAAAACTATTATCTACATCGTGAAATTGAAGAATGGATTAATCGCGGAGTTGGTTCCTGTATTTTGAAGATTCCAGAACTTGCTCAGTGTGTAATAGAGGCGTTCAAATCACTCAATGATGAACGATATCATTTATATCATTGGGTAATAATGCCTAACCATGTACACGTTTTAATTAAAGAGTTTCCCCAAAATCCTCTATGCGACATTGTCAATTCATGGAAACATTATACCAGCAGACGCTTCGACGTCATACTGAACAATCTGAAAACGTCTAATCGTTATCCAAACGGATATATTGAGAATATAATCAATATATTTCAAGGACATTACTGGATCATAGACTACTGGGATGTACTGATTCGTAGCAACAGACATTTCCGTATAGAATCAAACTACATTGCAAATAATCCAGTAAAGGCGGGATTGGTTGAGAAACCGGAAGATTATCGTTGGAGTAGTTTTTACAAAGACAGGTAGAAGAAGTTTTATTTTTCCTGTAGCGGGCGAAGACGCCCGCGAACCAGTGGGTCTTAGGTTGCTCTCTGCGAATGAGGTGTTTGGAGGCTTACGCCGCAAGCGATCAACGAAAGAGTTGATGTCACCCCTCTCCAGGCGGTTTTAATTCGCAGAAACAGAAACTAGCGGGCGGGGACATGACTTTTTCAAAGCGAAACATCAGGTCGTCGCCGCGTTCCGGATGAGCTTTGCCGTCGGCGCTATGCTCTTCCGGGTGATTTTCAACCATCAGTTCAACGGCATGGAATCCGCACCGGTTGATATAGAAATGAATGTTTCTCTTTTCGAAATACGGCGTGCAGGTTTCCCAGACTTTTGTCGCGGGATGGCGACGTTCTATTTCCGCCCAAATTGACTTGCCTATGCCCTTGCTCTGCCGTCCGACTTTGACAAAGAGAAAATCCAGATGGTTGTGCTGCGTTTGGGCGTTAATAACGACAATCGCGCCGCCGACCATTTCGCCGTTATCGACCGCGGCATACGCAATCGCGCCAGCGGAATTGAGAGAATGGTCAATATCGGCTTCCGGCAACACTTCCATGTAATCGCTGCCTAATTCCGCCTCCGCGCCAAGCTGAAACGCTCGCTGCATTTCTTTTTTGAATTCCGGCAAACGTTCGTCGTCAAGGAGTTCAAGGTTGATTGTCATATTCTCTATACTATTGAAAGCGTCGAATCAATCCTTGAACTATAAATCCGCGCCTTCGTGGATGTTTTCCAGGAACTCGTCGTTGGTTTCCGTCTTTGCCAGACGGGTCGTGAGCGCTTCCATGGCGTCACAGGGATTGAGTTCCGACAGGACGCGGCGCAGAGCGGAAATCTTCGCCTGTTCCTGCGGGTTGCGGAGCATTTCTTCTCGTCGCGTGCCGGAAGCGTTGATGTCGATGGCGGGCCAGATGCGGCGGTCGACAAGGGATCGGTCGAGAACGATCTCCATGTTGCCTGTCCCTTTGAACTCCTCGAAAATGACCTGATCCATGCGGCTGCCGGTGTCGACCAAAGCCGTTGCGACAATCGTCAGCGAGCCGCCTTCTTCCACTCGTCGGGCGGAGCCGAAAAATCGTTTGGGGCTTTGCAGCGCGTTGGCGTCGACGCCGCCGGACATGATCTTGCCGCCGGTGGGGCATTCCGCATTCCACGCCCGCGCCAGACGGGTGATGGAATCCAGGAAAATCAGCACGTCGCGGCCGTATTCGACCATGCGTTTGGCTTTTTCGAGAACAATTTCCGACACCTGAATGTGACGCGACGACGTCTCGTCAAACGTGGACGAAATCACCTCGCAGTTGGGGCCTTTGACCTGACGCTCCATGTCGGTTACTTCTTCCGGGCGCTCGTCAATTAAAAGCATGATGACGTACAGGTCAGGGTAGTTTCTCAACGCCGCTTTCGCCATCTTCTGCATGAGAATGGTTTTGCCGGCGCGGGGCGGGCTGACGATTAACGCTCGCTGACCGAACCCCAGCGGGGTGATGAGGTCTGTAACGCGCGTGTTGAGTTCGTCCGGCGTCGTTTCCATTTTAATGCGTTCCGTCGGGTGGATGGCGGTGAGGTCTTCAAAATCTTTGTGACGAATCAGCTCGTTCGGTTCGCGATAGTTGATAGCCTCAATGCGAAGGAGCGCAAAATACCGCTCGTTTTCCTTCGGCGGACGAATCTGTCCGGAAATGGTAACGCCGTTTTTCAAGCCGAATCGACGAATTTGGCTGGGCGAAACGTAGATGTCGTCCGGGCAGGAAATGTAATGGTAATCGGCAGACCGGAGGAACCCGAACCCGTCGGGGAGAATTTCCAGCGTGCCCTCTCCGTAAATTAAACCGTTGAGCTTGATTCGCTCTTTGAGAATGCGGAAAATCAGGTCTTGACGCTGCGCGCCTTCCTCGTCGACGACTTCCAGATTCTCCTTTCGGGCGACTTCAATCAGCTCCGACATGGACAGCTTCTGCAAGTCCGCCAGGTTGTTGAAGTTGGTTTCCCGGAGCTTTTTGTAGATTTTGTCGAACTCGTCCTCGTCCTGACGCCCATGATTGATTTCCTCCGCCAGCTCTTCCGCGAGGCTTAACGGCTCGGCTTCCAAATCGATCGGGTCGTCCTTCAAGAGATTTTCATCAATGTCGTTCGGGTTGACCTCGTACGGCTTGGGTTTGCGCGGCGGACGGGGCGCGTCTTCCGGCATCGCCAGCGGGTCGTTGTCGTTGAATGAATAGGAATTGTACTGATACCGGTTGTACGGCCGATACGGGCGGTTGTACCCGGAATTGTTGTAACGGTTATTGTATCCCCCGCCGCCGTACTGACGGTTATTGTAAGCGCCGCGGTCGTTATTGTAATTGTTGTTATAGTTGTTATTGTAGTTATTGTATCCGCGATTGTACGGGCGGTTGTAGTTTCGGTTGTACCCGTTGTAGTTCTGATCGGAATCGGAGGTTGACTGGTTGTCAGAATTCGTCGTTTGCTGGTCGTAAGAATCGGCGCTAGAGCTGTCGCTGTAGTCAGAATAGTTGTTGTTATTGGAGTAATAGTCGTTTCGATTCTGATAATAGCCGTTATTGTCTTGATAGCGGTTCTGCCCGTCGTACCGGTTTTGATTGTATCGCCCCTGACCGTATTGCCGGTCCTGATAGGAGTACCTGTCCTGATTGTAGTTGTTTCGATTGTTATACGTCCGCTGACCGTCGCGGTTGTATCCCTTTCCGTACGGATAGCGGTTGTCTCCCGACCGGTTGTGTTCGCTTCCTCGCCCGGTCATGCCAAGATTGAGCGTCTGCGGGTCGTTGAGGTCGAGCGTTTTGGACCGGTTCTTTTTATTGAACTGTCCGGAGGGCGAATCGCCAAAGCCGTCCAGACGTTCTGGCAATTCCTCGTTGGAATTGAGAATCTGTTCGATGTTTTCGTTGTCGTTTTGTTCAGAACCGGGGTTTAAAGGTTGTTCGTTCTGATTGTCTGTGGCAGGGTTTTCATAATCGTCAAACATGCTAACAAACCTCCAATAAATAATTTGAAAAGCTGGGAGGGGTTTTAATCTTTTGAATTAACAGGCAGGATTTATGAATAAATATATTTTTCTGACTTTCATCAATAATATATAATTATAATCAAAATTTCAGAAATGAAAAGAGGGGGGGAGGGGATGAAAAGAGGGAATGGGGGAGCAGAGATGAGTGAGTGAGGAGTTAGGAAAGAGGAGGGAGGAGTTTAGGGAATCGCGGCAACTTGAAAAACGCCCGTTCAAATTGTCAAGTCCCCCTTTATTTTAATTCAAGGTAAACTATAATTCTTTTATATGGACGCAGTCCAATGGAATTGCAATAAATTGTTCACGCA
This sequence comes from Thermoguttaceae bacterium, assembly GCA_017407125.1. GTDB lineage: Bacteria > Planctomycetota > Planctomycetia > Pirellulales > Thermoguttaceae > RUG11551. The sequence continues at coordinate 24,435 of JAFQXE010000026.1, read as the reverse complement.
TTATCTGGGAGATTGCCATGAATACCCTAATACTACTCCTCCTTATTATTTGTTATGCTGTTTTATGGTTTATCGCTTTATTGCTTGGCAGTTTTCTTCTGTCTATCAATGATGATGGTGGAAGTCGTTTGAAAAAAATCATAAAAATATTATTCCTTCTTCTTGCCATCGTCTTTATTATTTACCTGCTATCTCTTACAGACGCTGCCATCGAACGTTATTCGGGTTCGCATGTTTATGATTTTCTGTTAAGGTGGTAGCAAGAGCAGAGAATTCCATAACTATTCAACCTTGGCGTTATTGATCCGCACTCAAGAACGTTCCTCAGCGCGAGAGTGCATCGAAGCGGAACTCTCGCTTTGTCGTATGTATTACACGACCGACGAGATGAGCCGAAGGACGGGGAGTGCGGCGCCCTTAGGCGCCGCCTTCTCGTAAGAACTGGGAAAACGCAGGAAACTTCTGGGAGAGCGCTGGGAAAGGATTAAGTCTTCCCAGCAATTCCCAGAATCCTCCCAGAAAATTCCCAGAAAACTCCCAGTTTGTGCGCGGGGCGTTGGTTAAGGCGGCGTCAAGCCGCCGCACTCCCCGACGCAAGCGGAGCGCTTTGCGTAATTACTAATTACTCATTACTAATTACTAATTTTTGGTACATTTCCATCAGCCGGGCGACGACGTCCATTTCAGAGAGGGAGGGCGGGAAGCCGTAGGCTTTCATCACGGCGCGGTCGTTGTTCTGGTGCGCTTTAACTAGCTCCGGCTTCCTGGATCTTACGTCGTATAAGTCCGCAAGACTCGATGTCGGATATTTTGCGCGCGCGTCCAGAATCGCCTTAGCCGTCTCCTCTATTTTAGCCTTCTGCTCCTCCGTCGGCGTACACCATGGGAAATTATTATAGACGATATTGGCTGAATATCGGTAATCGCTCTTAAGGCGTCCGCAAACCGTTCTCATCCAAGCCATGTGAACAGAAGACGTTAAAACGCCAAAATGATAAAGACTGGCATTAGGAATAATTAACGTTGCATCGCTTGCGATAGTCTTGAAGTCTAAAAAACCAATTGGAACATATTCTCTATTTTCTGAAGATACACGTGGTACAAGCAAAAAAAAGCCAGATTCAGGTTGACGAATTTCACCAAATAATTGCGGATAATCGGCAAGTTTTTGAGTAGCTGAACGTTTACTCTCAGCACGAATTCTTCTGATATTTGAAATCCGAGATAAAACTTGAGGAAGTTTCCTTAATTCAGAAGGGTCAGCGTCTTTAAGCCATAGACAATACCTTTTCTTATTATTAATGAACTCTTCTGCACCTAAATATGGACGAATAAACTTTTCCGCATTTGGTTCATTTATCAGCAAATCGTTTTTTTCGATTTCAGACAAAATAAAGTTACCTCCATCATTTGCCATATTTCCAAAAACCATTTTCGGAACGTTACAAATTGGAATATTACGGCTTTCAATAAAAGAATTTCGAGCGTCAACCAAATACGCATTAATATTTCTAGCCTCTTTCGCTTGACCGTTTTCAAGATGAATTATATGTTTTTCTTTTTGCCCTGAACAAAGCGAAAAACCAACTATAACGCAATGAACATGCGCTTTTTGGTTAGATTCACTGTCCCAGCGGAATGTTCTGTAAGCAAAATCAATGTGAACGCCTTGTTCAAACAACGGTTTCCATAAGTTTGGAACCTGTTCGCCTTGACAAATGCTATTAGTCGATACAAAAGCGGCGCGAATATCAGTATCTTTAATCAAGTCAATCGCCTTTTTATACCAAGCGCAGACATAGTCCATATTTCCAACGTTTTTCCAATTGGCGCCAAAAACATTTACTAGGTCTTGTTTTTGTTCTTCTGACATTAAGCGTCCGCCTACAAACGGCGGGTTGCCGAGAATGTAGTTCAGCTTGTCTTTGGGAACGATGGTTTCCCAGTCGAGGCGAAGGGCGTTGCCTTCTACAATATTCGCGTACGATTTGAGCGGCAGGAACTGGATGTCGGCGTGGATAATCGCTTCCGTGTTCCGAATCGCCTGGCTTTCCGCAATCCACAGCGCGGTTTTCGCGACGGCGACGGCGAAGTCGTTTATCTCAATTCCGTAGAAGTTGGAAATTGACACCTGAATGGGCGTAACGTCCGGGCTGATGGATCGGTAATCGCTGCCGTACATGGATCGGATGATGTCGTTTTCCATCTTCCGCAGGCAGATGTACGTTTCCGTTAAGAAGTTGCCGGAGCCGCAGGCGGGGTCGAAAAAGGTCAGCTTCGCCAGCCGCGCATGGAAGTCGCGCAGTCTGGAAAGCCGGGTTTTGGCGACGCGTTCGAGGAAGATGTCTTCCAGTTCCGCTTTGAGGTCGTCGAGAAACAGGGCGTCGATGAGCTTGTGGATGTTCTCAATGGACGTGTAGTGCATGCCGTTGGCGCGCCGCGTTTCCGGGTTCATCGTGCTTTCAAAGACAGCGCCGAAAATCGTCGGGCTGATGCCGCTCCAGTCAAAGTTAAGCGAGCAGTTGTGTAACAGCAGAAATTTCAGGTCTTCGGTAAAGGGCGGGATTTCGATTTCCTCGTCCTGAAACAGCCCGCCGTTGACGTACGGGAACGCTTTGAGCCGGGGTTTGAGGTTGACGCTGCGCTGGTCAACGGGCGTGTTGAGAACGGAAAACAGGTCTGCCAGTTCCGCGCCAACGTCTTCCGGCGGCGTGTTTTTGAGGTAGTTGTAAAACTGGTCTTTGACGAACATGTCGGCGTCTTCCGCGTAAAGGCAGAACACCAGCCGAACGCAGAGTTTGTTCAGACTTTTCAGCGTCCTGGGATCGTCCGGGCGCGGGTACTGTTTGAGCAGCGCGTCGTAGAGTTCCCCGACCAGTTCGCCCGCTTTGATGGACAGCTGGGTTTCTTTATGGACGTCCGTCTGGGTGATGTCGACAATGACCTGCAGGTTCTGGACGTTGTTTTCCAGTTCCTCCAGCTTGAAGACAAGACAGTTGTTTTCCGTCTTGTTCATGTCGTAAAGATGGAATTCCCGAAAATTGCAGACGACAATCCATCTGTTCTTTTGATCGTACGGGAGCGCGTTGTTGTAACGCAGCGCCTGTTCGTACGGAGTGCAGAACGCGCCGTCGGACTGCCGCTGCGCTTTGGTCAGGTCGACGTCCGCGCCTTTCTGTTCAATGAGAACTTTGGTTGACGGAATCCAGGCGTCGATAAACGTTTGATGTTTTTGCTTCACCGACTTTTCGTACACAATGAGCGTTTCCGGACGGTCAACGTCCAAAACGTAGCGCAGGAGCGTGTTCCAGAACTCCTGGGTTTCGCTCTTCTCGTTTCCGCGGGTTGACCAGATTTGGATGAAGTTTCGGATTCGTTCTCGTTTTTCGGCGTTCATTTTTTCGGAGTGCGGGAGCATAGCTCCCGCTTTTTAAATACCGACGCGAACGACGAATAACGCCTATTCGCGCCGATAATGAGGGGAAAATATAATCGTTACAGAATGCATTATAACACATTTAGATTTAAATACCAGAGGAAGAAGTGCATGAATATAAAATTTGAACTCAATATTATTGGAGCGCCAAAAATTTTAAATAGAACGCAGAAACCGCAGACTACTCGCAGAATACGCAGAAGGGCTGGGGAATGTGGCGACGACGCCAACTTCGTTGTCTACGCCACGATTCCCCGCCCTAGTTTTAAAATTATAAATTTAATATATAAAAAATAAAAACAATAAATAAAAATAACAATCGAACATCGTGTCATAGCCCGGCGGGCGTAGATGACACATGTTCGATTGTCTCTGCGTTGTCTGCGAGGAGTCTGCGTACTCTGCGTTCAAATAAATAACCGTTTTGATTCGATTATCTATTTTCGCGACAAAAGGTTCGTACTTTATTGGCACGAAATACTCTTTCGGTTGTTCTCGGCTTCTTTCGTTAAAAGCGAGAGCTGCGCTCTCGCACTCCGAGAGAAGTTCCTCGTTATTTCTTCAGCATCTTTTCGGCGGTGTTCGCCCATTGCTGACCGACGTAGTCCAAGCCGTCGACGCCGAAGTGAATCTGGTTGCCGCCGTTGCCGCGCTGTTCGCGAGTCAGGACGTCGGTATTGGGACCTTCAAAGACGAGCGGGTCGTCAGCGATAAGCTGTTTTTGCGCTTCAATCCCCCCGCCGCCGGTCGTCCAGACGCCGCCTTTACGGCAGTAGGAAACCAGCGCAACGCCCCACGGGACGTCCCAGCCAGCCTCTTTGCGGGATATGTAAATCACCGTCCGGAGTTTGTTGTAGTACTCGTCCTTATTCATGTCGCGTGAAAAGTCCGTTTCGCCCTGATGCCACAGAATCCCGGCGAAGTTCCCGTTCAAGGCGCGAATGGCGGGCAGAAGTCGGTTCTCCAGGAAGTCGGTTCCCGGCTGCCATTGAGAAACGCTTGATCCGCCGTATCCGGTAGCGACAGTTCCAACGGGAACGCCGAGTTTTTCCGACAGGGCGTCAGCAAACGGAACCCAGGTTGAACCGTTTTCTCCCGTCGCGCCGCGCTGCGGGTCGCAGGACGGAATCCAGGAATTGAGCTTCAAATCGTACATGACAGCGTTGCCGGTCTTTGTAAACTTGTGCATTCCGTTGGCGACGTCGCCGTGGTTGGCGGAGTTCGACTGTCCGCACGTAATGAAGATTTCTCCAACGCCGATTTTATCCAGCTTTGCGGCTGCGACAACGGCGCCGGACGCGTCTTTGGCTGTTACTGTTACACTGTGCCATCCGGCGGGCAAGCTGATCGCGCCGAGGTATTTGTCAGCGCCGCAAATCGCCAGGTTTGCTTTGGCGCCTGTGTCGGCGACGGCTTCGATGGACTCGATTGTAACGCCGTCAGCGGTTTGGAACGTCCCGGAAATCGGAACCATCGCTGAGCCGTCTTTGCCGCGCTGATAGAACTCGATTCCGGACTTCGCCTCGTTGGTCGTCAAAACCGCCTTGCAGGGTCGAATAAACGTGTACAGATTCGCGACGGCGTACTTGCCTTTGTCGTAGTTGAACGTGTAGTCCGGCTCGCCTGTCGGGGCGTTTCCAATTCCAAACGCCTTGGGATTGTTTTTATTGCTCGGGACGAAACTGTTAAAGGCGAAAACCGTTTGCAGGGCGTCCAGATTGTGAACCTGCATAGAGCCGTATCCCGCTGGCTCGCCCCAATGCGGGGCGTCGTTGATGTCGTACGTGAACGGGTTGCCTTCGGAAATCGCGCCCTTCGCATCCTCAGCGGGAATCTGGTGCGTCGACGGCCCTCTGCCCGCAATCGTCCCCTTGGCTCCCTGACCGTAATTGCAGGGCCAGAATTCCAGATAGCCGCGCTTAAATTTGCCGGTCTGAACGCCCTGGACGTTGGACGTTACTTCCAGATTCTTTACAACCTGTTGATAGAAAATGCCGGACGGGAAATCCGGAACGCCGATCTTGGCGACGTCGGTTGTCATGTTGGCGGAATCGAACGTTACAAACACGTATTCCAGCGGAGCGTCCGCCGTCGGCGCGTATTCCAGACAGTACCCGACGCGATCGAACAGAACGCCTTGCTCTTTTAACTTCTGGACGTTGTCAGCCAATTCGTACTTCGTCCCGGATTTATGGAGGTTGTCGTACATTTGATTGGCGATGTTCATGCCCTGAACGAGCGTATACCCTTCAAGACAGGGCGAACCTTTCAAACTGGCGGGAACCGCGGGGGCGTCCTGCGCCAAAACGGAAACGGCTGACAATACAAGCGTCAGACACAGCATTAATACAATCTTTTTCATGATAAATTCTGACAATTTTAAAAATGAACAACCCAGCAGGCGCGAACAATCCTGCCGATATAGAGATATTGTACAAGAAAGAAAAATGAATTGCAAGACGGGGCAGGGGGGAAATCTGAAGTGCGACGGCAAGCCGTCGCACTACGTTCGCTTCGCTCACACCCACGGGTTTACACCCGTGGCTAGCCTCATTACTTTCGTTTTCGCCAGAACAGCAAGCCCGCCGCGCCGAGAATCAGCAGCGCCCAGGTCGACGGTTCTGGAACGGCGTTGGCGTCGAGTATGCCTCTAATGGCGTACTTGCCGTTATATTCGCCGTACTTATCGGCGTCGTTCAGCTGTACGTATTCCAAGTTCGTGAAATAGTACGAACGAACATGACTAAGCAAGCTGTCTGCAAACCCGGCTTCTCCGCTATTGCTTCCTGACAAGACCGCTACGAACTCGTCGCCGCCCTTTAAGGAACTGTTGTCTGATAATACCAGATAAATCAAACCGTCTATCGTAAGCGTTCCGTCATCGGTTGTATTATATAAGCTGTCGTTGTTCTCAACATTCGGACCGCCAATTTCCATCAGCAGAGTCGCGCCTTCGTTTAGGATATATCCTCCGCCATAAGTTGCCTCGCCGATGGAGTTGCCGGGAGAGAATACCGCGTTGGCGTCAACCGTGATGCTGTGAGTCATGTAGCCTTTGAAGTCCATACGACCGGAGGAAACGACCAGGCTTTGAGCGTCAACCTGCCCGTTGGCGCCGGTGTAGATCTGCATCGTGCCGTCGCCGTCCTTTGTAATAGTTTTTGCGGTAATTGACCCGATGAACTTGCTCGTTACGCTGTTGCTGAGAAGCAAATCTTTATCCTCGGGAAGAGTGATAAACGTAGTAACGTTTCCGTTCGCGTCCAGACTTCCGCCGGAAAGATTGTACAGCGTCCCGCCGTCAGCCAGCGCCAGCGTTCCCTGTTGAACTGAAGTTGCCCCCGTATACTCGGGCGCCTGAGACAGCGTCAGCGTTCCAGTTCCCGTCTTGGTAAACGCGCCAGACCCGAGAATGTCGCCGGAAAAAGTCGTGGCGGCGGAGTTACTCAGCGTCAGAGCGTTTGCGCCGTAATTGACGTCGCCCGCGCCGGAAAGATTGTACAGCGTTCCGCCGACGGACAGCGCCAGCGTTCCCGACTCAACCGTTGTCGCGCCAGTATATCCGGGAGCTTGCGTCAGGGTCAGCGTTCCAGACCCGCTCTTGATAACGGTTCCCGTACCGGAAATGGCGTTGGCGAAATCTTTGTCCGTCGTGTAATCGAATTCCAGCGTCGCGTTGTTTGTAACGGCGCTGGTTCCCAGCGTCCCGTTTTCGGAGAGAACCAGTTTACCTTCAGAAATGGTTACGGGCTTATCAATAATGTTTACCGATTCCAGCGTCAAGACGCCAGCGCCAGTTTTAACAATTGAATTACACTTAACGCTGTCGGATGTTTTATGAATACTTCCTTTTACAGTTAACGGCGCTTTGTCTGCAATGTTAAATGTAATCGTACAGTTGCTGTTATTATCATCATACATTCCGATGTCAGTGTAAATTGTATTCATTACGTTTTCGTTACCTGAATCGTACGCAGTAATAAACTGAGAGTTCCACTGATGACCCGTGCGTAAAGCTGAAGAAGCAGTAGTTCCTTGGATTGACGATCCATTTTTCAACGTAATTTGTTTAATGTACGATTTTTCGATTCCATCAAATTTCAAAACGCTTTTGTTAAGCGTAAAATTTGTATTGTTAGTCGTATGTTCTGTGCTGGTCGTCATCGTTGAATTTGTCAATGTAACAGCCGATGTGTTAAAGTACCCATTAGCTAACCAGCTGGCATCGCCCGCTATTTCAACCAGAACGTTATTGAAAGAAAATGTTCCCATATCCTTCATAATAACGTTTTTAGCGGGGTTAAATTTGATTGTTCCCGCTCCCTGCGATCCGGGCGTTCCGGCGCCGTTAACGATCAGATTAGTTCCCTTATATGTGGCAGCGTCAGCAAGTCCGACAATATTCTTTTTAATATCCAGCGTCGCGCCGTCTGCAATGTTGATTGTAAACGTTGTATAGCTTCCAGATTTAACTGTTATAACATTATTGTAAATTGTTGACGTTCCACCGGTAACTGTCCAAGCTCCAGCTCCTTGGTAACCCACACGAAGTTCTCCATTTGAGTTTCCGTTAACCGTTGCGGAATTTAAGGTGAGTTTATTTTGATACTGCGCTGCATTCAAAGTCAACGTCCCGCCGTTGACAGTCAGCATCGTGTTCATAGACGTATTCCAGATGTGTTCATAAATAAGAGTTGCTCCCGACTTGACAGTAATTGGAGCAGATCCCCAAAAACCAGTTGTACTGCTGGCAGAATAAGCGGTATGGTTACCATTGAGAATCATTGTTCCGCCTTCGACAATCACTTCTTTAATTGTGCCGTCAGGCGAAGCAAAACCATATCCATTTCGGTTAAACGTTTGCGTACCAGCGCCGACTTTTTTGATAGTTATTTTTTTGGTATTGCCAGTTGGGCCATGAATATATCCGGCAAAGGCGGCTGTGTCAGTACTGGTCGTTCCAACGCCGATTTCAATCGTGTATGCGTTGCCGGATTGAGAGCCGACAAATTCGACGTCGGCGGTAGAATTGAGCTTGCCGATCTGCAGCGTTCCAGCGTTAAGAAGGCTGAAATGCGCGCCGGAATTAATCGTCAGGTCAATCACGCCGACGGAGTTGGGATTGATTTGAGTGTATCCGCTGTTGACAGTAAGATGTCCGTTATATCCACCCGTCCCGTTAAACTGAACCCAGCCGTTGGTTGTCAAAGCGCCGGATCCAGAAAGGGAACCGAACTTCGTGTACGCTCCTGACAAGTCTGTTCCATTAGCAGCTGTAACCGTCCCGCCGTTTTCGCCGACTGCGATGCCGTTTGCAAACGTCGAGCCGCTGGCTACGCCCGTCGTGTTGAGCGTTCCGCCGTTGAGAGTAACGTCGCCCGATCCCAACGCGTTGACTGATGTAACTGCCAGCGTTCCGCCGGTAACCGTAGTCCCGCCGGTATGCGTATTGGTTCCAGAGAGTTTCAGCGTTCCCGCGCCGGTCTTGGTTATGCTGTTGTCATACTGAGCTGTAATCGGAGCGCTGATTGTTGCTGTATCAGCGGCGTTTGCAACGGTAATTCGCTTTTCGCCGTTGAGAGTAATCGTATTGGAACCGTCTACGGTCATGGAACCGTTGAAATCAATCGAGTTGACGGTAACGTTTTGATCAACAGTCAGCGTTGGGGAATTTGTCGCGTCTAACTGCACCGCAGAGGAATTCGCAAACGCCTGACCTGTTTGTCCGTTGGCGTTCCAGTCGGCGTCAGACCAGTTCCCGTTCGCTGTTACGTTGCGCTGATAAGCGGTCGCGCTATACAGCTTTGGATTATTGTAAATATAAGAAATTTGATCTGTCGTCAGCGGCTGATTGTAAAACTGGATTTCGTCCACGGTAGCTGTTCCATTGCGCCCGCCACTGTTAAAATTGCCGCCGATAGTTATGTATTGGATTATTTCATTAATGTCTGACTTGTTTATTGAAGTTTGCAGAACGTTGTCAATATACAGTTTTGCAACGCCGTTTTCAGAATCCGAGGTAAATACAAAGTGATGAAAACCGGACGAAACATTGGCGCTTCCATTGAACGTTCCCCATGGAGTATTGTATATGGTCAGGGTGTTATTTGCTCTTTGAAAATCGTTATCGCCGTTACTCGCAGAATACAAAGAGATGTAGTCTTTCCAGTTGGCGCCAGTCTGTTTGCCCCAAAAAGAAACTGAAAAGTTGTTCAAGTTGACATTGGCTGTGGAAATGTTGATGTTATACTTTCCATTGGCATTGCCATAAAACGTCTTTCCTGCAATCCCATCATTTTGAATTGTTGGAGCCGTACCTCCCGATGAACCCGTATAGCCATTTCCAGAGGAATCTGAAAAGGTTCCTTCGTTGAACGTCCAGTAGGTAACCAAATCCGCCTGCGCGACATTGGAAACGCAAAGAATCGCGATTATAGCAAACAGGGAATAGATGAACGAACGCATTTGGGTATTAGCCATTGATTTTACTCCATTGGGTAAAACTGGATAACGGTTTTATATGTAACTTTTGCAGCAGAACGAGTCCGCCGCAAAAGCGATAATTATACTTCTACAATTAATATATTATACATTAGATTTGGAGATTATGAAGAACTTCACGAAAATTTTTTGAAAAAAAGAACAAAATTTGTTGTTAAAATAGGGGAGATGCAACTGCGCTCCTTACCGCTTTATATCTCCGCAAAAAAGCTGGGAGGATTCTGGGAGTTTTCTGGGAGGCTCCTGGGAATTGCTGGGAAGACTTAAACCTTTCCCAGCCTCTCCCAGAGCTATCCCAGAAGAATCCTAGGGCATTGAACCTTTGGCAGGCGAGGACGCCTGCGGTCGACGAGGACGTCGACCCTCCGTATCGCAAGCGCAATCTCGAGAGTATCGCTTTGCGTAATTGCAAATTGCTAATTGAAAATTGCTAATTGACTCGACTCTGCCAAATTGGCATAAAATTAGATATATTGTCCTGTAATATATAATTCAAATATTATTTCCTTATTCCAATTTACCTATACAGCGCAGATTAATGCTCTGACGTCCCCGTTTTGGCTGATTTTGACGTTTGGCATAGAAATTGCACTTGTAGAGGGACATTGTTTAATTTGTCAAATTTGTAATGGGCGTCGACGTTTGCGGCGCAGACAGTAATTAATAAAGTCGCAAACGATCGGCAAATCATAAATCAAAATTCAAGCATTTAAGGAGGAAGCGCTGTGGCAAAACAGATGGCTTTTGATGACAAGGCTCGTCAGCCGATATTGGCGGGCGTTCAGAAACTGGCTCGCGCGGTTAAAAGCACACTCGGACCGCGTGGTCGAAACGTCGTATTGGATAAAGGCTGGGGTTCCCCGAAAGTAACCAAAGACGGCGTAACGGTCGCCAAAGATATTGAACTGGAAGATCCGGAAGAAAACCTCGGCGCGCAGCTGGTTAAAGAAGCCGCGTCTAAAACAAACGACGTCGCCGGCGACGGCACGACAACGGCTACCGTTCTGGCGGAAGCGATTTATACAGAGGGCTTAAAAAACGTTGTCGCAGGAGCAGACCCGATGTCCTTGGCTCGCGGCATTTCCAAGGCGGCGGACGCTGTCGCGGCTGAAATCGAAGCCAACGCCAAAAAGATCGACGAAAAGAGCAAAAAGGAAATCTCGCAAGTCGCTTCTTTGGCGGGGAACAACGACCCGGCTATCGGCGCGATTCTGGCTGAAGCCTTCCTCAAGGTTGGCAAAAACGGCGTTATCACCGTCGAAGAGGGCAAGGGATTTGAAACCGTCGTTGACGTCGTCGAAGGCATGCAGTTCGACCGCGGATACCTTTCTCCCCATTTCGTCAACAACGAAGAAAAACAGCTGGTTGAATTCGACAACCCGCTCATTCTCATCTACGAGGAAAAGATTTCCAACGTCAAGGCTCTGGTTCCGATTCTGGAAGCTGTCAGCAAGTCCGGCAAGCCGCTGGTAATCATTGCGGAAGACATCGAAGGCGACGCGCTGGCGACGCTGGTTGTCAACAAGATGCGCGGCATTCTTAACGTCGCAGCTGTCAAGGCTCCGGGATACGGCGATCGCCGCAAGGCGATGCTGGGCGACATTGCCATTCTCACCGGCGGCAACGCAATTTTCAAAGACCTGGGCGTCAAGCTGGAATCGGTTCAGATTTCCGACCTGGGCAAATGCAAAAAGATTATTATCGCGTCCGACAAAACGACCATCGTTGACGGCGCGGGCGCCAAAGACGCTATTGCGGGCAGAGCCGAACAGATTCGCGCTGAAATCGACAAGACGACCTCCGACTACGACCGCGAAAAGCTGCAGGAACGTCTGGCGAAACTGGCAGGCGGCGTCGCTCAGATTAAAGTCGGCGCGACGACCGAAACCGAAATGAAAGAACGCAAGTTCCTCCTTGACGACGCCAAGGCTGCCACAGCCGCTGCGTTGGACAAGGGCATCGTTCCCGGCGGCGGAACCGCGTTGCTGCGCTGCGCGTCGGCGGTCGATTCCCTCAAACTCAAGGGCGACGAAGCTCTGGGCGCTCAGATTCTCAAACGCGCCTTGTCCGCGCCTACTCGCGCCATTGCAGACAACGCCGGCATTGACGGCGGAATCGTCGTCAACCGCGTCCTTCGCATGAAGAATTTCGCCGAAGGCTACGATGCAGATAAAGACACGTACTGCAACCTCATCGACGCTGGCGTCATTGACCCGGTCAAAGTCGTTCAAACCGCTTTGATCAACGCTGCGTCCGTTGCAGGTTTGTTGCTCACGACCAGTTGCTCCATTACCATCATTCCGAAGGAAGAACCCGCAGCTCCGGCTGGCAGCGCACCCGGAATGGGCGGCATGGGCGGAATGCCTGGCATGATGTAATATAGAGTGGTAAGTTTTAAGTGGTAAGTTGTTAGTACGCAAAGCGCCCTTACCACTTACCACTAACAACTTATTTTTTCGTTCATAATCAACAATACAATCAGGAGATACAATATAATGGCTAAGTTTTGCTTGAAACCGTTGGAAGATCGCGTCGTTGTCGAACCGAAAGAAGCTGAATCCGTTACCGCTGGCGGCATCGTTCTGCCGGACAACGCCAAAGAAAAGCAGCAGCGTGGAACCGTTGTCGCCGTTGGCCCGGGCAAACTGCTCGAAGACGGAACTCGCGCTGAACTGTCCGTTGCCGTTGGCGACGAAGTCATTTACGGCAAGTACGCCGGAAACGACATCACCGTTGACGGAAAGGACGTCAAAATCCTCCGCGAAGAAGACATCCTCGCCAAGGCGATTAAATAGTCATAACGTTACAGCGTCGGCGGGGCGTGACTCAAACCGTTCCGTTGGCTGGAGCGCTTGTCAAATCAATTCAGCATTCATAATCAACAGGAATACAAACAATGGCTAAACAACTGCTTTTTGACGATAAAGCCCGTCAGGCGATGCTTCGCGGGGTTGAACAACTGGCTGACACGGTCGCCGTTACAATGGGACCGACCGGCCGCAACGTCATTATGAACAAATCCTACGGCGGACCGCAGGTAACAAAAGACGGCATTACCGTCGCCAAAGAAATTGAACTGGAAGATCCCTTTGAAAACATGGGCGCCAAACTGGTCAACGAAGTCGCGCAGAAGACAGCCGATCTGGCTGGCGACGGCACAACGACCGCGACGATTCTTGCCCGCGCCATTTTCAAGGAAGGGCTTCGCAACATCGCGGCTGGCAGCAACCCGACCGCTATTCGCCGCGGCATCGACAAAGCCGTTCAGGCGGCTGTCGATTATCTGTACAGCATCGGAAAGAAAGTAACAAAGAAAGAAGAAATCGCCAACGTCGGAACCATTTCCGCCAACAACGACCGCGAAATCGGCAACCTGCTGGCTGAAGCGATGGAAAAGGTCGGCAACGACGGCGTTATTACTCTCGAAGAGAGCAAGACGGCTGAAACGTTCTACGAAATCGTCGAGGGCATGCAGTTCGACAAGGGATTCCTTTCTCCGTACTTCATCACCAATCCGGATACGATGGCGTGCGAGATGGAAAACGCCATGGTTCTGCTTCACGAAAAGAAGATCAGCAACCTGCGCGACATGCTCCCGCTGCTGGAAAAGGTCGTCTCTTCCGGCAAACCGCTGTTGATTATCGCAGAAGACATCGACGGCGAAGCGCTCACGGCGCTGGTCGTCAACCGCTTGAAGGGCATTCTCAACGTCTGCGCCGTTAAGGCTCCGGGATTCGGCGATCGCCGCAAGGCGATGCTGCAGGACATCGGCATCATGACCGGCGGAACCGTCATTTCCGAAGACCTGGGCGTCAAGCTGGAAAACGTCACACTGGAAATGCTCGGAAGCGTTAAGCAGGCGACGATTACCAAAGATTCGATTACCATGATTGGCGGAGCCGGAAAGAAAGCCGACGTTAAGAAACGAATCGACCAGCTCCGCGAAATGATCGAACACACCGACAGCAACTACGACAGAGAAAAGTACCAGGAACGCTTGGCGAAGCTGTCCGGCGGCGTTGCCGTGATCAAAGTCGGCGCCAACACCGAAGCGGAAATGAAACAGAAGAAAGACCGCGTTGACGACGCTCTGCACGCCACTCGCGCTGCGGCGGAAGAAGGCATCCTGCCCGGCGGCGGAACCGCTCTGATTCGCTGCAAAGACGCTGTCCTCAAGGCTCGTTCTGCCGCTCGCGGAGACGAAAAGATCGGCGTTGACATCATCGCCAACATCCTTTCCAAACCGCTGGAACAGATTGCCGCCAACTGCGGAAAAGATGGCGCCGTTATCGCGGACATGGTTGCTGAACAGGAAGGCTCGATGGGCTACAATGCCGCGACTGACGAGTTTGTCGACATGTACAAAGCCGGCATTATCGACCCGCTGAAAGTCGTCCGCTGCTCGCTGGAAAACGCCGCGTCCATCGCCGGTTTGATGCTCACGACGGAAACGATGGTTACGGATCTGCCCAAAAAGAAGGAAGATCAGATTTCCGACAGCGTACGATAAAAAGCCACTAGCTGTTAGCTGCTAGCTATTAGCTTGAATATTCGTTGTTCTGAGCTGATAGTTTTAAAGCCTGAAACTAACAGGAAAAGCTAGAAGCTAGGGGCTAGGAGCTAAAAGCTATAAAATAACCGCTCATTGTCTCCTGAATGGGCGGTTGCGAATCCGTTCAGCCCGTTATATTCCAGCCGCCAATTCCATCGGTTAGATTGTAACGGGTTGAATTTATGATAACAAACCATTCAACGCAATTACAGGTATGGCGACCAAACGCGATTATTACGAAGTTCTGGGCGTAGACAAAAACGCGGATCAGGCGGCGATTTCAGCTGCGTATCGTAAGCTGGCGATGCAGTATCACCCGGACCGAAACCCTGGCGACAAAGAAGCGGAAGCCAAGTTCAAAGAGGCTTCGGAAGCGTACGATGTGTTACACGACGCGGAAAAGCGCGCTCGATACGACCAGTACGGTCACGCTGGCATGGACGCAGGCATGGGCGGCGGCGCTCAGTTCCACGACGTCAACGATATATTCAGGGCTGCGTTTGGCGACATATTTGGATTCGGCGACATGTTTGGCGGCGAACGCAGCGGTGGACGTCAACGACCGCGCCGAGGCGGCGACGTTCGCTGTTTTGTCAAGCTGACGCTCAAAGAGGCGGCGACGGGCGTCAAAAAGACGGTTTCATTCAAACGACACGAACATTGCAAAACCTGTTCCGGAACAGGCGCAAAAGCCGGATCGGAACCGGAAACGTGCCCGTACTGCAACGGTCGCGGACAGATCGTTCAGTCGCAGGGATTTTTCTCCGTCCAAAGCGTCTGCCCAAGATGTCACGGAATGGGCAAGATTATCAAAGACCCGTGTCCGGACTGCCGCGGCAGCGGACTGACGGAAACGACAGTTGAACGCGAAATTGAAATCCCGGCGGGTATCGACAATTCCACCCAAATGAGAATTCAGGGCGAAGGCGAACCCAGCCCCAACGGCGGTCCTAACGGAGACTGCTACGTCAGCATCCAGATTGCGGAACATCCGATTTTCACACGCGACGGAAACAACCTCGTTTGCCGCGTTCCCATCAGCTACGCTCAGGCGGCTTTGGGCGCTAAAATCGACATTCCCACTTTGGACGGCACGGAACCGTTTGAAATTCCAGCTGGAACGCCAACAGGAGAAGTCTTTCGGCTTAAAGGAAAGGGAATGCCGGAACTGCGTTCCCATCGGGTTGGCGATTTGTTGGCTCAGGTTTATATTGACGTCCCGAAAAAACTCACCAAAGAGCACGAAGAACTCCTTCGCAAATTGGCAGATATTGAAGACGTCAACGTTTCAAACGGCCGTAAAGGCTTTTTGGCAACCCTTGCCGCGCTGTTTAAAAAATAGATGGGACTTGAGTTTAATCATTAACCGTTAAAAAAGGAGATGTTTATATATGTCACATTTTAAGAATCGTTTCAACAACGATAAAAACAAACAGAACGAAACTTCCGCTCCTGAACAGGACAAGCCGGAAGAACAGTCAAAAGAAGAAATGTCGGGTAACGCTTCTGAAGATTTGGAAGTCGATTTTGGCGACGCGCTTAACGACGCTGAAGAACCCGTTAAGGAAGCCGAAGACGAGCTGTCCGCTCTGAAAAGAGAACTGGCGGAAGCGAAAGACAAAACGCTTCGCACGTTCGCCGAGTTGGAGAATTTCCGTAAACGCTCCGCTCGAACGCTTCAGGACGAATTGAAGTACGCGAACATGTCGCTCATTCGAGACATGCTGCCCGTCATGGACAATCTTCTTCGAGCTATCGAGGCGGCAGAAAAGCAGGATCAGGCGGGAGAATTGACAGAGCAGGGCAAAGCGCTTCTGGACGGCGTCAAGATGGTCGTCGAGCAGTTCAATACGGTTTTGGGCAAACACAACTGCACGCCGATCGAAGCGGTCAATCAACCCTTTGACCCCAATTTCCATCAAGCGATTACGCAAATGCCCAGCTCCGACGTCGCGCCAAACACGGTTCTCATGGAAACCCAAAAGGGCTACGTCCTCCACGACCGCGTTGTTCGCCCCAGCCAGGTTATCGTCAGCTGCGAAGCGCCCAAAGAGTAACGGTCATCTGTTTTAGAAGACGCTTTAGTACAATAATCCCCTCCATCGCGAGGGGATTTTTTATATCCAAAGCCCTGCGCAAACTCTCGGTGCACCTGGTTCGCGGGCGTATCACCCGCAGAAGAAACCTCACGCAAAGTTCGCGAAGTCCGCAAAGTTATCAACTGTTGGTCGCTTGCGGCGGAAGCCTTCAAAAATCTCTATCGCAGTCAAATGACCCCGACCTGCTGGATCGCGGCTGTTTCAGCCGCCGAAGTTTATTTACACGAAAAAAACGAAACAATGGTCAGATGAGACATAAAAAAACGCCCCACAGGGAGGCGTAAAGGGCGCTATTAGCGGAGCCTTGCAAGATTTAATTCCTTTACTATGAGTTGTAACGGAATCATCGATCTGATATTACAATTATTATAACCGTTTTTCCATAAATGTCAAGTAGATTTTTAAAATTTTTCTAATTATACCTTGAAATTATTTTAAAAGTCTATATAATAAGTAACAGAGTAACAAATTAACTATTGAAAACGTGAAAAGGTAGTAACAATGGAATACGAAATCGGCTTGGATCTTGGAGTTCAAAGTATTGGCTGGTCTGTCAAAGTTGGAAAAAAACTCGTTAAACTGGGCGTTCACTGTTTCGACAGCGGAACCGGCACGGCTGACGACATCGCAAAAGGAAAAGACGAATCCCGCAACGCCGCCAGACAAGCGGCGCGTTCGCTGCGTCGGCAACTTCAGCGTCGAAGCCAGCGTTCCGTTGTCGTTGCCAGAGCGTTACAGCAAACAGGTCTTCTGCCAACCGTTGACGATAAAGGCGTTCCGTACAATGTTGGGCTGGCTGAAAACAGGGATCGACTGATTAAAGATCTGGACTGGGAATTGTTCAGCAAGTTTATCAACGATGGCGATCGAGTTGAGGCGCACTTATTGCCGTATCTTTTACGCGCCCGAGCGCTGGACAAAAAACTTGAACCATTCGAGTTCGGTCGCGCATTGTATCATCTTTCTCAGCGGCGTGGATATTTGAGCAATCGAAAAGCTGTTAAAGAGTCAGACGAAGGCGAAGATGACGAAGGCGTAGTCAAAGCTGACATTTCCAAGTTGGAGTCTGATATTAAAGATAATCATTGCCGAACGCTTGGCGAGTACTTTTCTAAACTCGATCCAGAAGAGAAGCGAATCCGTCAACAATACACATCTCGTCAAATGTATCTGGACGAATTCGAGGCAATCTGGAAAAAACAGGCGAAGTATAATCCAAACTTGACGGACGAAGCCAAACAAACGATTCATCGCGCTATTTTCTTTCAGCGTCCGTTAAAATCCATGCGAAGCAAACTGGGAAAATGCGAGCTGGTTCCAAGTAAACGCCGCGCTCCAGTTGCTTGTTTGGAATTCCAACGATTCCGATACTGGCAAAAGATTTTGGATTTAAAGTATCTCGACGCCAATGGAGACTGGCAGAAACTCACGCCAGAAGAACTTAATTTGCTAGCAAAAGAACTGGAATTAAATGAGTCGTTGACGTTCAAGGAGGTAAAAACACTCCTTGGTCTGAAACAAAATATCAAAATCAATCTTGCTGAAGGAGGAGAGAAAAAGCTTCGTGGAAACGTTACCGCTGCCCGACTTCGTAAAGCCTTGCCGGATCGCTGGGACGCCATGTCTGAAAAAGAACAGACGGATTTGGTAAATGAAATTCTCCAATTTGAACGAGAAGACGCCTTGGCGAAACGATTGATTAAAGTCTATCAGTTTACCCCAACGGAAGCGCAGACAGTTGCTGCTACTTTCCTCGAAAACGGCTGGGCTATGTACAGCAAAGCCGCTCTTGGGAAGCTTTTGCCGTATATGCGAGATAATCTAATGTCTTTCGCAACGGCGACAAAAGAGCTGTTCAATATCCAGAAAAAACAGTCTGAGCCGTTGGATTTTCTTCCGCCAGTTGAATCCGAGTTGGGACAAATTCGCAATCCTGTTGTAACTCGCACTTTGACAGAACTGCGAAAAGTCGTCAACAGCATTATTCGTCATGCTAAAAAAGAAGGGTGGGGCGGTAAATCCGGAAAGCCAAGTCGTATTTTTATCGAACTGGCGCGCGAAATGAAAAAAAGTCGCAAGCAACGCGAAAAAGATTTCAAGCAAAACCGAAAAAATGAAGAAGATCGAGAGGATGCCCGTAAAAAGATTATTAAGGAAACCGGTATTAAAAATCCAAAGCCAAACGATATTCTTAAGTGGCTTTTAGCTGTTGAATGTCGCTGGATGTGCCCATATACAGGAAATACTATTACTCCAGCCAATTTATTTGGCGATCATCCTCAGTTCGATATAGAACATATTTTGCCCTTTAGCCGCAGTTTAGACAACTCATTCGCAAACAAAACGCTTTGCGATGCAAAGTACAATCGGGATGTTAAAAGAAATCAGACTCCATACGAATGCGCCAGCAGCGATCCAGACAATTATCGCAAAATACTTGAGCGAGTAAAGAAATTTACATGTGGGACGTCTGGCCGCGGTGGAAACGTGAAATTGCAAAGATTCCAGATGACTAAAATTCCAGACGGGTTTGCAAACCGCGTTCTTAACGATACTCGATATATCAGTCGTCTGGCTTGCGATTATTTAGGAACGCTCTACGGCGGTCAAATTGACCGAACGGACGTGGAAACAGATTCCGATATCGGAAAACGCCGCATTTTTGTCTGTACAGGACAGGCAACCGCATGGGTCAGACGAGAATGGTATTTAAACAAGATTCTCAACGACGGCGACGAAAAAGAACGATCCGACCATAGACATCACGCCGTTGACGCCGCTGCGATTGTCTATTGTACGCCTGAAGTTGTTCGTAAGCTGGCTTCCGCTGCAGAACAGGCAGAAGAACTCAACGATAATCGTCGTCTTTTCCTTCAGGGCGAAATCAACGAACCGTATCATGGCTACTGGAAGGACGTCGCCGCTCTGGTTGACGAAATCAACGTTTCCTATCGATGCAACAAGAAGGTTTCTGGATGTTTGCATGACGGGACCAATTACAGCAAAGCTCATATCGAAATTGATCCTAAAACCGGGAAAGAAGTTGAATATCGATATCTGAGAAAACCGTTAGCATTAATGAAGGATGGTGAGATTCACAATATCGTTGACCCGATAATTCAGAAAACTGTTCTCGATAAATTGGAACGTTTAGGAGGAAAGCCTAAAGCCTTTGAAAACGTTAATGAATTGCCGTATCTGACGGTAAAATCCAAAGACGGTTCTCAACGGCTTGTTCCGATTAAGAAAGCCCGATTTCGTAAAACCATAACCGTTAAGAAAATCGGCAAAGGAGCCAACGAACGTTTTGTCGCCACAGACGGCAATCACCACATGGAAGTCTACGCCATTCTGGACAAAAATGGACGTGAAACCAAATGGGTTGCAGACACAGTAACGCTTTTCGACGCCTACGAACGGCTTAATAATCATCAGCCTATCGTCAATCGAGATCACGGTCCCGGTACAGTTTATAAATTCACGTTATACAAAAACGAATTTTTGCTGTTTACTGCGCCGAATGGAGAAACCGTCTTGAAACGCATATATCTCATAACTGGACAACGAATTGGCTGGGGAGATCATAACGACGCTCGCCCAGCAAAAGAAGTTACAGATAAAACACCTGGGAATCGTCCGTATATCAATACTTTGCGAGGTCTGGTCCAAAAAGTTACCGTCGATTTTTGGGGCGATATTCATCCGGCAAACGACTAGACGTTATTCATAAAAGTTGGAGACGTAACAGACGCTTTTTAAATCAATGCGCGTCTGTTTCCGTTTCTTGTGGTTCTCGCCCATTAAGCGGCAGACGTTCCGGCAGACAGAGTTCTTTTTTCTGACCGCAAAATACTGCAACAAGCGAGGCGGTCGACCTAGTCGCCGTTTCAAATATGGTTTCCTGACGCTCGCTGATTATATATCTGCTGGTAATCGCTTCAATGAGCGCACGTTTCACTCCCGTTGTTATTCCTTCTGTCAATTGCTCGGAATCCCAAAGCCGCCAGACTGCGTTGTCAACTACTGGGCGATAAGGCTCCATCAGGTCGTCCGCCAGACAGAATGCGTTATACTTGTTATGATGGAACAGCCCCAACGATGGGTTTAGTCCGGAAGATACAATCGCTCGCGCCACCAAACTTCTCAAAATTGCATAGCCGTAATTCAATGCGGAATTGATAACGTCTTCCCCATCACAATCTCTTGTAAACTTCGGAACGGTAAATAGTTTCGACCAATACCGCCGCGCCGCTCGTCCTTCAATATTGGTTTCGTCTCCTGACTTTACCAACGCCGCCATCTGTCCCAAAGCGTAATCATTCTGATGAACGACCAACAAATTCTGCGCTTGCCCCCTAATTTTAGCGCAGACAATTTGTTTCCATAACCGTTTCTGCGTCGGTAGAGTCGCTTCCGCCTGATCCTTGACAAACCTTGACTGAAGATGATGTCCGTTAATTGGCGCCATCATTCCCACCGGCATCTTGCTCTTGTCGCAGACTATTATCGTTGCTCCGCATTCTGATAAAAGCTCAATAACCGATTTTGTCATATTAATGCAATATCCAGAGAATATTGCCGTTGCAATCTCCTCTGTCGGAATTGAATGAGTTTTCCCATCCACTTCCTCAATTATCAATTGCCGATTTTTTATACTCACCGATTTCGTTTGATCTGTAAAGTCAATAATACGATTCATAATAAACCTTATAGGTAACACATAAATATTCAAGTTGCTTTTTCGTTGCCAAATATATTTTAATTACTTTACTTATTTTATCTATATTGTCGAAATAAAAATTTTTTCTGATTATAATTATCATAGAAAGGAGGTATGAATCGTTCGTTGTCATGGTTGACTTTTCATATCGAAGAGGAGCGTTATTATGCCACGCCGCGAATTAATTAATTCATCGTATTCATCCATGTGGTTAATTGCAATGTTTGATCTGCCGGTTGTAACCAAAAAAGAACGCAAGGCAGCCGCCAAATTCCGTAAGGAACTTGTTAAAGACGGCTTTTCGATGCTTCAGTATTCCGTTTACGGTCGGTACTGCGCCAGCGAAGCCGCCGCCAAACCCCACCGCGATACTGTCGTCGCCGCTCTCCCGCCAACAGGGCAGGTTAGAATCATCGCCATTACAGAACGCCAGTTCGAAAAAATGGAAAATTTCGTCGGAAAGGAACCAGAATCTATCGCCCCAGAGGAAATTTCAGAACAATTGACCTTCTTCTGAGTTATGTTTTCAATTGTTTTTATTAGAACGTTAAAGAAAAACCCGCAGAAATCATAAAAATTTCTGCGGGTTTTCTTCTGCAAGTGTTTTCTGGGTTGTGAGTTGTACAAATCATATTATATCAGATCGACGATTCCGTACAACCCATAGCGTTCCGTTGCTTCGTGCATCCCTTCAAGATATTATATCAGATCGACGATTCCGTACAACCCATAGCATTGAGAACGTTGTTAAGGATTGCCAGCGCATTATATCAGATCGACGATTCCGTACAACCCATAGCAACAGTCCGAAGTATCCTCCTTTGGGGCTTATTATATCAGATCGACGATTCCGTACAACCCATAGCTTTAACCAGTTAGCAAAATCTTTCGATTTCATTATATCAGATCGACGATTCCGTACAACCCATAGCTCTTCGCTTTCGCTAATGTCTAACAAGGTATTATATCAGATCGACGATTCCGTACAACCCATAGCACGCCAGAGAAGTTCCGCAAGTTCGTAACCATTATATCAGATCGACGATTCCGTACAACCCATAGCTGTTTCTGCGTCTCCTTTTTTCAAAATTTCATTATATCAGATCGACGATTCCGTACAACCCATAGCAGTAACTCGGGCGACTTTGACGGAGGGCTATTATATCAGATCGACGATTCCGTACAACCCATAGCTCGTCTGGCGGCGGGTCTTTTTTCGGCTGCATTATATCAGATCGACGATTCCGTACAACCCATAGCTGACGAGGACGTTATCAATGCAAAGAACAATTATATCAGATCGACGATTCCGTACAACCCATAGCGCGTTGATGAATGTTAGTTGTCAAGCTCTGATTATATCAGATCGACGATTCCGTACAACCCATAGCCTTGCCCCCGCGCTTATTGCTATGCTTGGAATTATATCAGATCGACGATTCCGTACAACCCATAGCAGCTGTTCAGGCTCTGTATAGCCCAAACTATTATATCAGATCGACGATTCCGTACAACCCATAGCGGTAATTGTTAGCGATAGTGTTTACAGTTTATTATATCAGATCGACGATTCCGTACAACCCATAGCCCAATGGAAAAGAAAAGCAAATGCAACTTAATTATATCAGATCGACGATTCCGTACAACCCATAGCAAGTGGTTTATAAACAAAATACGCGATGTAATTATATCAGATCGACGATTCCGTACAACCCATAGCAATACCCCATTTATTGATTCCGTAGTATTATTATATCAGATCGACGATTCCGTACAACCCATAGCAATAGCGAGATAATGTTAGCGTATGTATCATTATATCAGATCGACGATTCCGTACAACCCATAGCGTAATAAGGGCGGTCAAAACGGAGTTGCCAATTATATCAGATCGACGATTCCGTACAACCCATAGCAGGCGTCGATATTATCGTACCTTGTCTGCAATTATATCAGATCGACGATTCCGTACAACCCATAGCCATACCGCTCTAAATGTTTCTCTGGCAGCATTATATCAGATCGACGATTCCGTACAACCCATAGCGGCGAATAATCGCGTCAATCCGTGTGAACTATTATATCAGATCGACGATTCCGTACAACCCATAGCGGTATCAATCGACGAATACCCTGACTGGATATTATATCAGATCGACGATTCCGTACAACCCATAGCTAACAGCCGCTGACAGACAGAGCAAGGCGATTATATCAGATCGACGATTCCGTACAACCCATAGCCTCCCAGACGCTTGAATTATAAGCACTTAAATTATATCAGATCGACGATTCCGTACAACCCATAGCGGAAGGGCGCCGTACTCCGGCGTGGCGATATTATATCAGATCGACGATTCCGTACAACCCATAGCTAACCGGATTGTTTCCCAACACGTTCGCGGATTATATCAGATCGACGATTCCGTACAACCCATAGCCAAAGCGGTGTATCGGATTTATTGACTATGATTATATCAGATCGACGATTCCGTACAACCCATAGCGGACAATAGAGGATATATTCCGTTGATTCAATTATATCAGATCGACGATTCCGTACAACCCATAGCAAGGGACAGAATGACAATATCAACCAGTTCATTATATCAGATCGACGATTCCGTACAACCCATAGCAAATTAAAATGACTGTTCGCCGTATGCGTGATTATATCAGATCGACGATTCCGTACAACCCATAGCTGTTAGCACTCGGCGCATCCATTGAAGAAGATTATATCAGATCGACGATTCCGTACAACCCATAGCTTAGTAAAGAAATTTAGTTCCGACTGGTTATTATATCAGATCGACGATTCCGTACAACCCATAGCCAAACTGATCCCAATTAAACCACAAAGGGGATTATATCAGATCGACGATTCCGTACAACCCATAGCCGGCTACTGTCGATTTTTGGGGAAGTTCAGATTATATCAGATCGACGATTCCGTACAACCCATAGCGCTTCCGTCAACTCGCTTTGGGTGCGTTCAAAATTGGGTTGCACAAAATTTAACAGTTTGACCAGTATAAATCCCATGCGTCGTTGTGAGCGGCGCAGACGATGCTTAACATTCGGTTTAAATTTCCAATCTTCCATCTCGCTCCGGTTTGTTTCAAGC
>JAFQXE010000025.1 GCA_017407125.1 Thermoguttaceae bacterium | reverse complement strand
TTCGGTTACTTATTGGTCTTTGCAGGTTATTGAGTCTTTCCGACTCACAACTTGCTCACAAAGGAAAAAACAAGAGACTATCTCTTATTCATCTTTAAGGTACAATGTCTGTTCCGCCAAATTGTCAAAGGTCATTTGTTGCTCGCTCGACTTGTCGCGCAAACAACGGGGGATAATATAGCGCTTTTTTAATTCCCGTCAATGGGGGGAAAGGCGCTTTTTTAAAAATTTTTAAAAAAACTTTGGTTTGAGTTAGATGTTTCAGATATATCGTCAAACAGATGCCTACAATATTTTGGAAAAAACAATAAAAATTTATGTGTTTTACAATATTGAATCAAACATAATATATTATTTAGCAAATAGTTGCTTTGTTGTTGATATTAGGTGTTATGTATTAGGTACTATGAACTTTTTCAGTGTGCCCCCCCTTGTAATTTGTCATTGAATTGAATATACTGAAATATTATTATAGGTACCTATTGTTGTATGAAATGTTTTTATTGATTATACAACAATAAGAGAAAAGGTTTTACAAAAAATCCCGACTGATATTGTTTGAGACCCCCTAACATATTGTGTTAGCCCCTTTACTATTTGACGAATATAAATATCTTGCTTACAAGTTCCCTGAACCACAATATTTAGGGGCTAAAGTTAATCATTTGTCATGGATAGCAAAATATCTTCCAAGTAATGTTCACACAGCGCTTGATGCGTTTTCTGGTTCACAATCTGTTAGCTTTTATTTTAAACAGCTTGGTTATAAAACAATTTCTAATGACTTTTTAAATTTTAACAATCAAATTGGTAAAGCTCTTATAGAGAATAAACAGGAAATACTAAAGAAATGTGATATTGAAATTCTTTTTCAAGAATCACCCCAAAAGGCAGAATTTTCTCTGATGAGTGATGTCTTTACTGGCATTTTTTTCCAAAAGGAAGAGGCTGATTTTATTGATAATTTTCGAGCAAATATCCCTTTATTAAGTAATGTTTATAAACAAGCTCTTGCGCTTACCGTAATGAACCGTAGTTTGACACGAAAGATAACAATGGGGCATTTCGGACATACTAAAGCTTTGGTCTATGCAAAAGATCCTGACCGTATTAAGAGAAATAGGAGCTTGATTAGACCCATTAAAGACATTTTTTTAGAGATTTTGCCTAAATACAATGAAGCTATATTTGATAATCAGCAAGATAATTTAAGTTATAATGAAAATATTTTGGATTTATTACCCAAGTTCAAAGAAGATATAGACTTGGTTTATTTTGATCCTCCTTATTGCGATAGTCATGCGGATTATCAAAGTTTTTATCATTTGTTAGAAACTTATACAGAATACTGGAAAGACAAACAATTTGTAAATGGTACAAAAAGATATGAACCTCAGCGGTATAGTGGATTTGATAAGAAAAGTCAAATAATCAATTCTTTTCGAAAATTGTTTGAATTGTCTGATTTTATTCCTAACTGGATAATGAGTTATAACAATAGGAGTTATCCAGACATTGAAACAATGGTCGAATTAATTAAACCATTTCGAGAAGTTCAGGTTAAACATAAGATCTACAACAATTCACGAGGTGGGAAAGGCAGTGTTGCCGGCAGTAGCGAGATTCTTTTAATATGCACAAGATATAATTGATAAAGATGAATAATTCAAATTTCGAAAAATGGGATCAAGAATTCCGTAGTCAAAACCTGTTTGCTTTCAATAATAACAAAAACGCTTTATTATGGCTGAAAGTCAAAGCAATATCGAAGAAACTTACAATGCCAAAGTTTCTTGAACAAAACCACATTCAGCTTAACTCGACAACAATCAAAGATCAAAACAAAGAACTGTTTTCTAAATTAGAAATCAACCTTGAACAATCATTGTCTTTGCTTGACGCGTATCTATGTGATATAAACAATGAATGGTACCACATGATGGGAGTGGATGAGGATACTCTGAAGTCGGAACTATATCAAATTGATAGTTACGAATGGGGTGGAGACCAAAACAACTCTTTAGATAAGCATCTCGTTAATATGTTCGTAAAAAAAATTAGCAAGTATACCGAGTTACAATCAAAGCGACTTGAAATTCAAGCAAATGCATGGAATTATGTTCGTACAAGTTGGTACAACAACTGGACTTCATACTTAATAGAATCCATATTCAAACATCATCCAAAGGTGATTTCAGCAGTCGGCGAAATTAAAAGCGTAGATTTCTTTATTGATGACATTCCTATCGACTTAAAAGTTACATTTTTCCCAAAAGGGTATATGGAAAACACAATAAAATCCAAACTAGGTGGGAAAAGCGAAGTGTCATGGCTAATTCAAAAAGCTAAAGAGAACGAAATAGAATTAAATCGTTCAAAGTTAGCCTCTGAAATTTCCGAGAAAATCAGTGCAGCGGGACATGATGAGATTTTATCTGAATTGAGAGACAAACGAAAAGAAGTTATTAAAGAAGCTCAAAAAAACAAGATTGACCTGATAACTTGGCTATATGAAAACCAAGGTGAAATGCGTTTTGGCGCAGAAAATCGTTTATTTCTGGTCCTTGCGGATTCATCAGATTTATCTCAGTCATGGAAAATGAAACGCGCTTTTGAACAAATAGAGCCCGCAGTTAATAATTATTTGAATAACTTTTCAAGTGAATCGTTGAATATAATTGATTTCGTTTTCGAGAAAAAAAGCTATAAAAGTTTAGCTGATATTATTTTTGTAGTAAAATAATAAAATTTATTGATTTTAAAAAACAATGAACAACATTGTTGCATATATTGATGAATATGGTGCATTTGGTTTCAAATTTGATAAACCACATGTATCTTCTCATTTCATCATCACTGCAACTATAATCAATGAGAACGATATTCCGTCTGTTACTGAAACAATAAACAGAATTAAACAAAAATATTTTCAGAAAGGAGAAATAAAATCAAGTAAAATTGGTCGTAATCACAATAAACGAAAAATCATTTTAGATGAGTTAATTAAACTTCCATTTAGATTATTCATTCTTGTAGTAGATAAAAAACTCATATATCCACAAAGCGGATTAAGATTTAAAAAGTCTTTTTACAAGTATTTGAACAATAAACTTTACAATGAATTATCTATCAATTATAAAAGAATTAAAATAGTTGCAGATGAAATGGGGAGTAAAGAATTCATGCAAAGTTTTTATTCTTATGTAAAAAGCAAGCAAGGATATATTCATAATTTGTTTGGAGACGAGATTAGTGAAGATACCATTATTTATTTTGAAGATAGTAAACAGTCTCTTGTTCAAATCTCTGATTTTATAAGCGGTTGCTTGGCATATACATACGATGATACAAAGAAACAAGAATCCGATGGTTACAATTATTACTCAATTCTAAAGAAAAAAATTAATAGGATTAAAAACTTTCCTGAAACCGTTGACAGCTTTCACTTTGACGATAGCGCTATTTCTACAAATTATAATTTAGAAATCGCAGAAACATGTTTTAGAAAAGCAAAAATATTTCTTGATCAAAACAAGAATTCTGATGATGATATTATTAAACAACAAGTTATCACACTAGATTATTTATTATTTAGATTTATGAATAATGATGAGCAGCATTATATACCAACAAAAGAGTTAATCAACAATTTGATAGATGCAGGATACGAGAGACTGTCTACTCAAGAATTTCGGAATAAAATAATTGCAAAACTACGTGACAATGAGGTTATCATTTCAAGTAGCCCGAATGGATATAAAATACCAACAACCGAAGAAGAATTATATGATTTTGTCAATCATGGGAAAAATATTATTCTCCCTATGTTATCACGACTAAAGAAATGTAACGATGTGATAAAAATGGGAACCAATGGAAAGGTTAACCTATTTGATAAAGCTGAATACCGCTCATTAAAAGAATTGCTTGAAGAGAAGAATTAAATTAAATAATAATATTATTGTCATAGTGAAACAAGTCTATGGACATCAAGTTCTTTAAAAGCAGAATTAAAACCTGCGTATTCTTGTTATCCATGCATTTCTTGAATATAGAATTTTGAATTGTTGTTGTCGCTGATAACTCTTAAAGGAATCAATGAGTGCAACTCTTACTAATTTGGCTCGGGAGCGGCGTTATGCCGCTCCACGGCTACTACTATTGAACTGCTACGCAGTTCTGGCAGATGCGCCTCGCCGCCTACTGCCTACTGTCTCATTCTTCTTCCGCATCCAGCTGTTTCTGGACGTCTTCCGGAATGACGAAGTTGGCAAAGACGTTCTGAACGTCGTCATGTTCATCCAAGCGGTCAAACAGTTTGAGAGCCTTGCGGGCGTCTTCCAGACCCAGTTCAACCGTATTGGTTGGAATGCGAACCATCTGAGATTTCGTCGGATGCAAGCCTTTGTCGGTAAACCCCTGCATCATAGAACCGAAATCGTCGGTCGAGCAAAGAACGTTATAGTACTTTACGAGATTGTCGTTGTCGTCGTAATCTTCTTCGATCGTGCAGTCTTCTCCGCCCAGGTCGATAACGAGTTCCGTCATGGCGTCTTCGTCCGGCATTTGATCTACTGGAATGTGGAACTGACCTTTGCGTTCAAACATGAACGCGACGCAGCCGGGGTTGCCCATCTTGCCGCCGCAGACTTCGAAAACCTTGCGGATTTCCGGAGCCGTTCGATTGCGGTTGTCGGTAAGAACTTCAGCGATAACGGCGCTTCCGCCCGCTCCGTAGCCCTCATACATGAGTTCGTCGAGGTTGCCGCCTTCCAGTTCGCCGGTTCCCTTTTTGATGGCGCGCTGAATGTTTTCCTTCGGCATACTGACCGCCTTGGCTTCGTCAATGGCGTAACGAAGTTTGAGGTTGGTGTCAACGTCTCCGCCGCCTGCTTTGGCAGCAACGATAATCGCCTTGGAAAGTTTGCTCCACAGACGTCCGCGTTTGTTGTCGACCAGCGCTTTCTTGTGTTTAATTCCAGCCCAATGTGAATGTCCTGACATGTTATTTTACCTCTTTCTTTAACTTATGGTTGAATGATTCATTTATATACTAAATTAACGTTAAAACGACATTTACTCCGAAGCGGCATTATCTTCTGATGGAGGGTGCGAAGCCGCACGGGCGAGAGGATGAGGTTGTGCCTCCGAACGAGCAGGTTTCGGCGTTTCCTGCTGTCTATCGGGAACCGACCCTGTCGGATGAACGCTGTTGAGCTTTTTCTCAATTGCTGAACGAAGCCCCAAATTGTCTTTGTCCGATTCTGAATCGTCAATCATTTCCAACGCTTTCTTCCATGCAGATTTTGCGTTTTCCATATCATTTTTTGCCGCATAGACGTCGCCCAAATGATCGAACACAACCGAATCCTTGAAATCATCCAGACTGCGTTTAATTAAATCGACAGCTTCGTCATATTTGCCCAGCCGATATTCAATCCAGCCCAGCGTATCCAGATAGGCGGCATTGTCCGGTTCTTCTTCAATTGTACGGCGCGACATCTTTTCCGCTCGATGGAGATTGACATTCATTTCTGCCATCAAGTACGCCAAAGAATTCATGGCAACCAGAGAACCTGGGAATTCGTCCAGAACCTGTTCCAGCAATTCCAAAGACTTTTCCTGATACTCGCGTTTTTTCGATTCGTCTAAATTGACGTCTTCACAAAGCTTGTCGTAAACTCCCGCCAGCGAATGACGCGCTTCAGACACAAATTCCTGAATCAGACTGTCTTCATAGTTGTCAATGTTATCCTCTATGATTTTTTCGTACAGGGCCGCCGATTCAACCTTTTTGCCAGACAGATAAAGTAGCCACGCTTTTCTGACGAGAAACTCGATATCGTCCGGTTGACTTTTCAGGCAGGAGTTAATCCGCTCCATAGCCTTGTCGTACTGTTTATCGAGAACCAAAGCTCCTGCCAAGACGAAATCGCAACTGTTAACGCGGCTTCCAAACGGCTGCCATTTTCGGACGTTCTCAAACGCTTTTACTGCGGCAGCGTACTGAGAATCCTGCATCAAACATCTTCCCCACAACATTCCAACTGCCGAACCGTTAAATGCGCCAGACGGAAGAACAAGGTCGTCCCCGGAGGCGTCTTCGTTTCCCGTTATTATCTGAGTCGCTTTTGATAACGCTGACTGAACGGCATTTTTACGTTTGGCTTCATACTTCGGGATTTCGCCTTTTGTCATGGCATAATCAACAAACTGACGCATCTCGGAAATTTGCGGACTTTCCGGATGAGTACTGGAAGAATCGTCATCAGAACCCGTCGTCTGATTTGGCTCGACAGCTTCCTGATACGCTGCCATCAACGCTAAACTTACAGCGCCTGCATGAAAGACAGACCAGCCCTTTTCGATATGATATCCGTTATCGGAGGCGTCTTTGAGAATCCTGTTTTGAGCGTCTGCCGCCGCGGCAACAAACGCCTGACGGTTTTTGTCCTCAACAAGAAACTTTGTTGTCGTTCCAAAAATGGGAGCAATTGTTCCCGTAGACTTGAAAAGACGAGCCATAGAATCAAATGCGTCTGAAAAACGACCTGTTTCCAACTGAAACTGAAACGTCTTATTAAGCATTGTTCGACTCGGTCTGACATTATAATATCGCTTTAGCGCCTTTATCGCCTCGTCTTTTTTATTCTTTTCCGCCAACTTGTCGCAATAATATTCCCAAACGTCCGAGTCAAAATCCGTTAGAACCTTTTTTGACTGCGAGACCGAAGCGTTTCTCTTTTGAAGATCTCTGATTTTCAGGTCAATTTTATCGACGAGCGTTTTAATCGTTTGTTCCGCAAACTCGGGCTGATTAATTTTCTCGCTCAAATCATCCAGAAGAAACATTGGCTCTTGACCTTCGCCAGACAAGTTCCCATTTAACGCTTCGAGAAGATGCGATTTTGCCGCGTTGTAATCCTTTTGCGCCACAGCAATTCTGGCTTTATGATACGCCAAAACGGGAGCGTTCCTATTAAGCTTATCCGCCATCTCGAAAAACAATTCCGCTCGTTCAAAGCGGTTGTCCAGCAAAAAAGCGTCTGCCGCCAAGCGGAGCGTATTTGCTTTCTCTATTTCCAGAGCGTCAATCAGACGGGGAGAAAGACCAAAATCTTTCGGATCTTTAGCAGCGCGATAGACAAATTCAAAGCAGTCTGACGCCTGAGCGTAGTCCCCCGCCAAATACGCGCATCGGGCTGTCTCATAATTCAAAAGAACAGCCTGAGGATCAAATCGGGAACCCAATTTCTCCAGCATCGACTTGAAAAGCTTATACGCATCGTCAACTTCGTCAACCCGAATCAGTCTTCCTGCCAACTGGCGAAGAAGCATTGGGTCGATCCCGCCAACAGGCTGATTCTGGTAATACATTTCCTGGACATATCGATTCGCCAAATCGTACTGTTCCCGAAAACAGGCCATTTCAACAATTCGAATGGACGTTGTCGTATTCGGGTCAAGACGCGCCGCGCGCTGATAATTTTTCAACGCCTGAGCTTCCAGCAAACGCTTCTGATATGGCGTGTACTTTATTCTGTCTGAATTTGCAGAATCGCCAGGGAAATCGTCTCCATAAAACTTTTTATGAACCTCGCTTCGCCGTTCCAGATCTCTGGCAACAGAAAACAAAATTCGAGCGTGAGCCTTGTCCTGTTCCTGAGGGGGTAGAGTATGAATGCGAGACATCGGTTTAACGGGGTCGTCCCACGGAAAAACGCCGGGCAAGACTAGCGGCGAAGAATCATTGGAAAGAGTCGGAGTGGATTCCTGATTGGATTCTTGAGAATAGAGAGCGCATGACGACGTAATCCAAAGAAATAATATTATTCCCGGAAAAATACGCGCAATGCGAACCAGCTTTATGTAAAGTAAATGAAATTTCATATTGTGTAAAAAGCAAGCGGAAACCGACGTTCAAACGTCGATTTCTGCCGCTTATAAGGATCTTTTATTTTGACTTCTTTGGCGCTTTTGCCGTTGTTGATTTGGACGCTTTAGCTGATGAAGCTTTTGAGGCAGCGGTTGTTTTCTTTACCGGAGCGGATTTGGCTGTCGCGCTCTTGGCAGAAGCAGACTTGGCTGCTGTCGACTTGGCTGTGGATGTTTTCTTTTCAGCCGGTTTCTTCTCAGCAGTTTTCTTAGTCGCGGGTTTCTTTTCGACTGTCTTTTTCTCTGCTGGTTTCTTTTCAGTCGCTTTCTTCACTGTTGCTTTCTTTTCAACGGCTTTTTTCTCAGCAGTTTTCTTTTCGACAGGTTTCTTTTCTACAGTCTTTTTCACTGCGGCTTTCTTTTCAACAGCTTTCTTTTCTGTCGGTTTTGGTTCAGCTTTCTTTACCGGAGCCTTCTTTTCGACGGTCTTTTTCTCTGCCGGTTTTTTCTCTGCGGATTTCTTTTCAGCAGCTTTCTTCTGAACCGGCTTTTGTTCTGCAGATTTTTGTTCTGTTGAGGATTTCTTCTCTTCTGGTTTATCGGCAGGCTTAACTTCAGGTTTATCCTTGACTTCCGGTTCAGGCTTGGATTCCGCTGGAGCCGGTTCTGAAGCCAGTTCTGGAAGCGCGGGCTGAATCTCTTCGTCAGGCTTGCGACGTTTGGGAATTCGGTCTTTGCAGGATGGAACAATCGCCGTTAAAATCTCCATGACTTTACGACCGTAAGGATTTTTAACGTACAGAGCCGCCAACTGATGCAGCAGAGAAAAGAATTCGTTCGCCTTTTTCTTCTCAATGACGCGTTCCAGCCACGAAACGGAGTTCTTTTCGCGATCTTTGTCGTCAATCAACCCCAGAATGTCAAGCACTTCAAACTCTCCGGAAGAAACCGGAATCGCATGACGCCCCATGACGGTCATCATTACGTAAGCGGAATTGAACGGCGTTACGTTTTCCATTTTGGCAACGTACTCATTGAACGTCTTAACGCTCATTTTTTTGATTTCGTCAATTTCGAATGCGTACTTCTGGTCAAAAACATAATGCAGAATACGCTTGAGTCGAAGCCCGGTCTGAGCCGGTTCGGGAAGATTTTTCATTGTTTCCGCCAATTCGCGGGAACTGGAAACGCGAACTTCATTCCAGTCAAAATAGTTGTGAGTCAGAGCGTTATAAACGTCGTCTGCGGCTGAAAAGGAGGCGTTTTCCAGACAAATCGCGTAAATAAGCTGTTCAATCGGCTTACGATTGACGTCCGGACGCTCAACTTTGAAGTTCTTTTTAAGTACAGTTACCATCCGTTTTAACACGGCGGCGCGTTCAGCATTAGTCATAGAGATTTGCTCCTGAGTACAACCCTGACAGGGTATAATAATACATTTTGAATATATATTGTATCGCAATTAAGAATAAAGTCAAGGCATAGCGCCTAATCCAAACTGCGATTTGCCAGATAAACGTCTCCGGACGTTTTGTTTAAAGATTCCAAATAGGACGACAGGAGGACGTACGCAGCCAGCATATCGCGCCGAGCCTGTTTTTTCTTCTGGGTGAATTTGGCTTCTCTCATCAACTCGTCCGCAAATTTAGAGCTGTATCGTTCGTCGTAAAAGACAACCGGGACTTTCGTCAGATTTTCCAGCCACGCGCCAAATTCTCGCGCCTGAGCAGATTTGGGACTTTCATCTCCGCTGGGATACAACGGCAGCCCAACCACAAAGCGAACGATTTTCTCCTCGCGGACAAAATCCATAAACCACTGACCGTCAAGACGTTCCGACTTCCGGGTCAGGTTTTCGTACGGAGACGCTATTTTTCTGTCAACATCGGTGATCGCCACGCCAAGCCGAACCGTTCCGAAGTCAACCGCCGCTATCTTGCCGGGCGGCAAAGGATCTGCTATATTCATCTTGCCAAAAATGCGTTAAGGGATTATAATAAATCGCACATCTGTTATGATGGCGGATTGTTTAACGCTCAATATGATTACGAACAAGATCCGTCTTTGTTCATAAATCAACGACTAAAAATACCGAATAACGCAGCACGTTAAAAAGCGCATGCTAAACAGCATAGGTAAAAACATGATCGATCTTCACAGAGCAAAGAGTATATTTCTTTGTTCTGCGATTATATATTTAATAATATCCACAGCCGCGGTTTTTGGTCAAGGGGGAGTCCCGCTTCCGATGGCGCCGTCTGGAGTTCAGCCAGCTCCGCCGGCGCAGTCCAACGCTTCAGAACCGTTTGCCATCCCCCTTCCAACGATGGGGGGAATGCAGTACTGGTCAGACGAGGTTTGGTTTCAAGGCTGGCGAATTCAGTACAACAGCCTCTTTAAGCAATGCCGGCTTATCGACCCAAACGCAAAACAGTACGCCTTTGGTTCGTTCGACCACTGCAAAGAACGGCTGGAAAAGATCAAACAGGCGCGGCGTCTGCCGCCAATGCGCGGTCGAGCGGTAATACTCGTTCACGGTTTTTTAGGAAACTATAAGTTTCTTGATAAACTTGGCGACCGGCTTCGTCAGTCCGGGCGATACGATCAGGTTATTCAAGCCGCTTATCCATCAACGCAGGGATCGCTGGAAGCGCACGCCGCCTGGATGGAACGGCTGATTTCCTCGCTGAACGGAATTACAACCATCGATTTTGTCGCTCACAGCATGGGGGGCTTGGTCGTTCGGTCGTACATGTCCGGGAAAGGGAATCAAATGGGCATTCGTCCTGACCCCAGACGATTTGGACGCGTTGTTTTTATCGGGACGCCCAATTACGGAACGTACACCGCTCAGTACCATTATCAAACCAATCCGCTTGCCAAGGACTTTGCTGGCGCGTCGCTATACGAAATGGGGGAAGGCTGGAAAGAGTTCTCCAAAGGACTTATCGTTCCGCCCTGCCCTTACGGCGTCATTGCCGGCGGAACGCCAGACGGAAAAGGACATTGCGGCGGCTTGCGCGGGGACGACGACGGGGTTGTTGAGCTGTCCAGTACGCGGCTGTCTGGAGCCAGCGATTATAAAGTTCTGTTTCACAAACACAACGCGCTTTTGAATCAGCCGGAAACGGCGGAAATGGTTAACCGATTTTTGGAATTCGGCTATTTCCTCGCCCCGGAACAAATGACGCCGCTGCGATAATTCATACATCAAAATCATGGGAAGAAAAAAACGACATTCCGACCGTTACGACTGGGAAGACGAACAGGAAGACGACCTGGCGCCGCAAAGCGTCGAACCTCAAAAGGCGTCGCCTTTGCAAGCCCGCGTCGCTGCGTTGGCTAAACAGAGAAAAGAGCAGGAAAACTCTGCTTCTGCCAAAGATACTGATCAGACAAAGAAAACCGCCGCGAAGCAGGAACCTAAAAAGAAGCCTGAAAGGAAAGCCAAACCGAAAAACAACGAGCCCAAACCTCCGTTTTTCGTTCGGCTGTCCTATCTTATTTCCTGGCTGACGGCGTTGACGTTAGTTGCGTTTTGTCTTATAGGCTCATCTTTCTCGGTAAGAGAGATATTCAATTCCGATCTCGGCTGGCAGTATCGATATGTCGTATACCCTGTCGCGATAGCAGTTCTGTTTTGGTTTTATTTGTTGCAATTTCAATATTTATTCCTCATTCAGCGCCGCGGAAAGCAAGCTGTTACATGCGTCTGGATTTATATCGGGGCGCTCGTTGCGCTCATTTTTGCCGCTGCCGCTACAGCGCAGTTCACCCATGGAGAGGTCAACTGGCTGTGGATTAAGATTACCCTGATCGGGGCGGGCGTTTGGCTGGTCGGAATAATCAACAGGGTCGTCAACAACTGGCGGCAAAAGAAACTGACAGACTTGTCGTTCGCGAAAAAAGCCGATTTTGTCCCGGTTAAATGGCTGTCCTTTGCGGGATGGTTTAAAAAACTGATCGCGATACTAATATTCCTTCTGGCAGTCTTTTTGACAACGATGGACTTGTACAAAAGCCCGGAAACCAGTGAGGAGCAAAGCGCTCCTCAAACCCTCGACGATTCTAATACACAATTGCCGACGATGCCGGAATCCAGCCTTCATGAGAATCATCCAGATTTATAAGAATCCAGTCGCCGCGTTTCTGTGACACGGTAAATTCTACTCCGGCGGTAAGCGGCTGAGTCAAGGCGGGAGCGTACGTATCGGCGTCGCCTTTACGAGCAACCACTTTTGGCGCTGTTACAACGCCGCGCTGCGTCTGAACGAATCGCTGGTAATCGTACTGAACCGAAACGAACGAGCAAGCGGTCAGCAGGACAAAAACAATCCCGACGTATAAAATCGGACGTTTGCCAAAAATCAAATACGTCAGCAGCGTCAGCGTCGTCAAAACAGACAAAACCGTCGCGATGAACGCTTTGTTGGGAAATGAAATCCAGTTCTGCCAGAAAAACAGGTTTTCAAACAGTGGAACGCTCTGCTCTTTTCCGCCAACGGACTGGATGTTGTCCAGCAAATGCGGGTTGGACGGCATGTACGGAACCGTCTGACGATACGCTGCCAGAGCGCGGGGCTTGTCGCCCGCCATTGCGTAGGCGTTGCCGAGATTGTAGTAAACCGCTCCCGCCTTAACGCCCTGATTAACCAGATTCAAATACGTTTGAGCGGAATGTAAATAATCGTCCGGCTTTTGCGCCTGCGAGAATTCGTCAAGTCCTTTTTGGAACTGTTTGACCTCGTCAGATGACAGCGGCTGAGAGCAGCCGGAGATCGTCATGGCAAACGCCAAAAGCAAAAAAACGTTAGTCTGAGCGGCGCGGACTCGCGGCGACGATTTGAATTCTCGCAATTTCATGATAATCTTTTCAGCTTTTTCCGGGACGTTGACGTTGACGTCCAAACCGCCAAATCGGGCGGCGTCCGCCATCTGGAGAATTGAGCGAATGTCATTGAGAACGTTTTCGTCATTGCAGCCGTCCTGACGCAAAAGACGAATCACATCGTCTGTCGTCAACCCGGCGGCGGGAACGTTTTGTCTGTCGGCGGCATAAACGGTTATCGCCTTGACGACAGCGTCCAATCGGTCAGCGGGAGTATTGAGCGACGTCGCCTGACGAATCGCCGACAGAGCGTTAGCGGAAGCGTGACGGCGTCGAACCTGTACGGGACTCGACTTCATCATTCTGACAAGCAGTATAAC
Organism: Thermoguttaceae bacterium; assembly: GCA_017407125.1. Lineage (GTDB taxonomy): Bacteria > Planctomycetota > Planctomycetia > Pirellulales > Thermoguttaceae > RUG11551. The sequence continues at coordinate 377,497 of JAFQXE010000025.1, read as the reverse complement.
CAGCGACAGCGCTATAAACGCGCCGTAAACAATCCCGTTAGTCCAAAGAAACGCCGATGGCGACTTCATCAAATTGAACAAGGATTCGCGAAGCTGATTGACGTCTGTTACATTGGCGTGAACGCCTCCCTGGCTGGTTTTCCAGTTCTGGTCAGACGCCCCGGCTCCAGCGTTGGGAACGGACGGCGTCGACATCAGCAAAGCGGATCCTTTTTCCACCGTCAGCGGAATGGGATTCGTTTTCATCTGGAAGTACTGTCCTGTATCAACGTTGAAAAACGACGCGGTAATTGCCGGAATTTCTCGAACCTTGTCATTAAGAGGACGCATAGACCAGCTGAACTCCATCTGTCCGTCGGTGAGCTTATCCGTCGACTCGTAAATCTTGAAATTGTCTGCAAACGCCGGGATGGATTCCAGCTTCGGCGCGGTCATATCTTCAAAAGACCCGGAACCGCGAACGCGAAGCGTCAACGTAATCGGATCGCCAACCTTGACTTTATCCGGCGTGGCAGACGCAGTCATGTCAAACAGACCTACCGCGTTGATGTAATCGTCCGGACGTCCCTTTTCCGGCGGGGGAACGACTTTGACGGTTAACGCCTTGGCGGTAGCGAAAAACGCTTCGCCCTGAAGACGTCCGTTTTCAAAACCGACAGCTAAATCGCCCTGGAAGTTGACGGGACCGAACTGATACGAACCGGTTTTCTGAGCGGTAAAACGTCTGACAAAATCGAACTGCCAGTATTTCGTTTCCGTTCCGTTGGCGTCCGGCAGCGTTACTTCTTTCGCCTTCGGCATGAACGTAAACAGCGACGGTTTTCGAGAAGCGGGGCCAAACCCGAACCCAAAATCGAAATCGTCCATCATATCAAAAGCGGACATCGCCTTTTTGTAGTCGTTGATGGAAAAGCCCCCGGATCTGCTTTGATACGGTCCCAGCCAAACGCTCACGTCTGACGGCGTCGACAGTCCATCGGCGAGATTGTCCATAGCCCACGGAATCTTCAGACGAACCGGCGTCTGCTGAACGGTCAGCGGGTTGTGGTCGGAATTCGGTTCAGGAATCGCCTTGATCCAGATTCGAAGAACGACGTCAAAACTCTGCATCGGATACAGCGGAGATTCTGAAACGTCTTTCCCGTTACTTTGAGCGAGGATTTTCATGATAATATAATCCTGCGCGTCTGCCGACTTCACCGTCAGCGTTCCTCCGCCCGCTGTCAGCTGACGTCCTTCGGTTTCAAAAACCAGCTTCGGCAATTGGAGTTCTCCCGTTTTATTGGGTACAAGCTGAAACGTGTAGATGTGCTTTCGTTGGCTGTTGTCGATACGCTTGCCGTTGACAATAATTATGCTGGTAGAATTCTGGGGATGGTCGCCGCGGTCAAAGAGCTGAAAATCGTCGTTCATTTCTACCTTCGGCTTAACCGGGTCGGCGTCAATGAGCGTTACAACCCAGTCAATAGTCTGCCCTTCGTAGACGGACTTTCCAATCTTCTGCCCGTCAATCGACATAGCAGACTGCGTCGACGGCTCGCCCGCCATCGCCAGCGTCGGAAATAAAAACGTCAGTATTGTCAACGATAAAAACGTATGTAGGAATTTCATGATATGTTTAGGGAATGGGGAATGGGGAGTAGGGAGTAGAGAGGATTAAACTATTGCCTATTTCCTAATCCCTATTCCCTATTATTTTACCAATCTTTTTCAACTTTGTCAGGGGGGTTGAGCAGTTTTCTAAGTTGGGCTTCCAGTTTCTTCCTTTCATCCTGACGAGCCTGGACGCGGCGCATCAGACCGTGCGCCTGCGCGTCGGTCAATTCCTCGTCGTTTTGCTGAGCTTGCTGCGCCTCTTGCTGCTGAGCTTCCTGCTCATCCTGCTGACCTTCCTGTTCGTCCTGTTGAGCCTCCTGCTCGTCTTGCTCACCTTCCTGCTCGTCTTTCTGTTCTTCTTCCTCAGACTTCTTATCCTGTTCGGACTCGTCTTGCTCGTCCTGTTTTTGCTCGTCTTGATTCTGTTGATCTTGCTTGTCTTGATCCTGCTTATCCTGGTTTTGCTGATCCTGGTTGTCTTGATCCTGCTTGTCCTGATTTTGCTGATCTTTATTTTGGTTTTGTTTGTCTTTGTTCTGCTGATCTTTGTTTTGCTGATCCTGATTCTGTTGATCTTGATTCTGCTGATCCTGGTTTTGCTGGTCTTGATTGTCCTGATTCTGCTGGGAATCGTCTTTGAGAATCTCTTCCAGCAAACGGAGCGCTTCTTTCTGAGACGTCAGAGCGTCGTCCAGTTTCGACGCCTTTAAGTCGTTGGCGGCGTACTGAACCAGCGGAGGAATCGACGGACCGAGTTCGACCGCCTTTTTGCACATGTTACGCAACTTCTGAATCTGCTGATCCTGCGGGTTGGCGGAATTCGGGTCAACGGCAGCGTCTTCCGGATTCTGCAGCGCGTCCAACGCGTCCTGAAGGTTCTCGGCGTTGTCCTGCAGCTTTAACTTGGAACCGTCGTCGCCCTTTTTCGTCGCCTTTTCCGGCGGGAGCTGCTCAAGCATCGCCTCGGCTTTAGGAACGATTGTCTGCGTCCACGGAAGGATCGCTTTCTGCTTGAACACGTTCTCGTCCCGTTCTATTTGTAACAGTTTTTCGTCAGACGGGCTGGCGTTCTGTTTCTCCGTCTTTTCCGTATCCGCTTCCTTTTTGGACGCGTTCTTTTTGATTTCCTTCTCGGTATATTTGATAAGCTCTTTTTGCTCTTTGATAGCTCTGGCAATCATCTCCTGCAGAGGCGACATGACCAGATAGAGGTTGTCAAGCGTCTGGACGCTCTTTGACAGCGAGTCCGCCGCGCCCTTGGAATCTTTGCTGTAAAGCTTATCAGCCGATTTCTCAATTGCCGACTGCGAGTCTTTAACCCACTGTTCAATCACCGGCTTAACCTGTTCCAGCTGCGCCTGTTGTTCCGGGGTAAGGACGGGCGGCTGCGGCGCCGGCTGACCCGGCTGCGCCTGAGCTGCGGCGGCTTCCTGACCGGACAACGCCTTGATCGTTTTGTCCTGAAGCAACTCTGCTTTCTTTATCGAATCCGACAACTGTTCAGCAGTCTGAAAATATTCCTGTCGCGTTACAAGGGAATCGTCTTTCAAACCAAGACGAGAGCTTTTTGCTTTCGCCTTGAGAAGTTCTTCCTCAACGTCGACGGCGTACTGCAGAGCAGTTTTCTTCTCCGCGTCCTTTTTCAAATCGGAGTCTTTCCAGGCGTCTTCCCATTCGCGGCTGACGGTTAGAATTCGTTCCAGCTTCTCTTTCGCGTCAGGATAATCCGGCTGAGCGTCCAAAACGGCTCGAAACTGTTCCGCCGCGCGATTGACGTTAGAGCGAATCTTTTTCCGGACGGAATCTTCTACAGCCTTCGGATCCGACCCGGATTCCTGATTGGCGATTTGAGCGTACAGACACCCCAGGTCGTATTTCGCCCGGAGAGCCATCGCGTCGTCTGCCGACCCGGCAACGGCCAGGTACGCGTCTTTTGCTTTCTCGAACTGCCCGGCTTTGTCCAGACTTCGCGCCAGATTGTACTGGCAGATTGTCAAGTCCTTCTTTTGAGCGTTCGGATTTTTCTGTGACGTAATAGAGTCTATAATTTTCTGATACTTCTCCGCCGCCTGAGTAAAATGACCCGCTTGGTAATCGCTTTGAGCGGACGCCATTGTCGGAACCGTTTCCGCCTGCAACATCTGGGGCGAAGCCAGCAAAACGAACAGCAGAATTAACGTCAATGGAGCGCTCAGCGCCGACTGTCGGTTTTCGTTTTTCACTTCCTGCCTCTCGTTATTTGTCTCTTGTTTTTCGTTTCTTGTAACGCGTTTCTCGTTTATCAAAACATACACGATTAAGAAGAACATTCCCGCCGCTAAAAACCACTGGTACTGTTCCCGATAGCGGATTCGTTCCTCGACGCCGTCTGAACCGTGTTTGAGCTTGCTGAGCGTGTCTTTGTAAACCTGCCCTAAATCGTAGGTTTTTGTTCCTGCTGGAATATACACGCCGGAACCCGCCAGCGCGATTTGCTGCAAAAGCCCTTCGTCTGCTTTGCTGAACACTTCCTGACCGTTTTTGTCTTTCAGGTACGACTTGTTGCGCCCTTCGACAACGGGAATTCTGGCTCCCTCTTTGGCGTCGCCAATCGACATCGTAAAGACGCGCATCTTCTTCGCCGCCGCGGCTGTCGCCGCCTCAACCGGCAGCGACTCGTGGTCTTCCCCGTCGGTAATCAACAGCATCGCCTGATCCCGGTCGGTGCGTTCCGGCATGGACTCCATCGCCAGACGAATCGCGTCGCCCATGAGCGTGCCGCCTCGCGGAGCGGACTGCGTATCGATATCTTTGAGCGTTCGTTTGAAAAAGCCCTGATCCGTCGTCAGCGGGACTTTCAAAAGCGGCTTTCCCGCAAAGACGATCAGACCAACGCGTTCTCCTTTGAGTTCCTTGAGCAAGTCGAGGCAGTCCGCCTTCGCCTTTTCCAACCGGCTGGGCATGACGTCCTGAGCGTCCATTGACTTTGAAACGTCCAGAAGAATAAACATGTCGGCGCCGCGCCGCTGAACCTGTTCATAATAGACGCCGAATCGAGGACGCGCAAGAGCGACAATAAAAAACGTTATCGCCAAAAGCAGACACAGCGTTTTGAACGCCGCGCGGCCGCCGGACAGTTTGGGCGCCAAACGCTTTTGAGCGTCCTGATCGATAAACCTGTCCAACGCCTTTTTGCGGCTGCGATAGGAATAATACGCCAGAGCGACGATTATCGGCTCAAGCCAAATTAACGATAGAATTCCCGGATTCTCCCAGTTCATTTTTTCCGATTATACTCCTTACGGAAGCGATCTGAATCGCGTGGTTGTTAGTAACACGTACGCCAAAATCAAAATCAGGCTTGCCCACAGCGGGACGGTAAACCATTCCTTGTAATGCGTGTACATTTGCCCTTCAATTTTGGACTTCTCAAGTTTGTCAATCGCCTGATAAACCTGTTCCAGAGCCTTGGTCGATTTCGCGTTGAAATAAACGCCGCCAGTCTCTTTGGCGATATTTTTAAGCGTCTCTTCGTCCAGACGCATAATTCCCTTTTGCATTATAACCCGACCGTTGGAAAGCATCGTCGGGACGTCTGTCAGACCATTGGTTCCGATTCCGATAGTATAAACCTTTATACCGTACTTTTTCGCCAGAGCGGTTCCCTGTTCCGGGGTCAGCTCGCCAGCAGTCTGTTCGCCATCGGAAAGGAAAATCATAATCTTCGATTTCTCTTCCGCGTTCCGCAGACGTTCAACGCCTTCCGCCAGCGCGTCGCCGATGGCTGTGCTGTTTTCTTCCTGAACCAGATGTTCGTTCAGCAGACGCCCCCGATCGTCGTAAATCGGATCGGAGATGTTGACTTCGTTCAAAACGCTGATTAACGCGTCGTGATCCAGCGTCAGCGGACAGCGGTCTTCCGCATAGCCGCCGAAAGAAATCAAACCGATGTTGTCGTTGGGACGCCCTTCCAGAACGCCGTCTCCGATGACAAACCGCTTGAACACGTCTTTAATCGCATCCAGACGATTGACCTGACGGCCGTTAACTTTGAAGTCCAGAGCGCGCATTGACCCGCTTCTGTCAACGACCATTTCAATAGCAATGCCTTCCGTCTGAACGCGAAATTCTTCTTCCCCCTGACGCGGCCGCGCCAAGGCGACAATCGCGCATACGCCCGCCAAAAACAGAACCAGCGGCAAAAGACGCTTGATTCTTAAGGCAAACGTTACCGGCAAATCGCGCAGCGAGCTGACGTCAGGAAACAAAATCGCCGATCTGCTCTGCCGTCGTTTCCCAAACGGGAACGCAAACGACAACACCGCGATAGTCCACGGAATAAGCAGTAAAAGCCACAACGGCGAATGAAATTCAAAATTCATGATTTATAAGTTGCGAGTTGCGAGTTACGAGTTGCGAGAATACGGAAGGCGGTAACGAAGCGACCAGCGGGAGCGATGATAATACATCTCGCGCGGCAGCGCGGGCTGGGAGCGGCGCCTCGCCGCCTCACTCCTCACTCCTAATTCCTAACTCACTATCCTCTTGTGTTTCTTCTTCCATCTCTATACAAATAAACGCCTCGGCGTTATGGATTGCCGTATTGATTCCCGCTTCGCCGGGATCGTGTTGAGCAAACTTGACCATGTCCGCCGACTCCAAAAAATGCTTTAGCCGAATGCGCTCGACGTCGGAAAAGACGTTCCCCTGACTGATCTTGTAAAGGAATTCCTCGGTTGTCAGTTCTGGAGCGTTGATCAGCGTCGTGCGTTCGATAAACTCCCGGACGATGCCTGTCAGTTCCACATAAAACATTTTCACGTCGCGATGAGCCAGCCCGGATTCCAGCAGGGCTTTCATGCGTTCCATCGCCAGTTCGTACGGAGATTTTGGCTTTTCCGATTTGGACGATTTCTTTCGTTTGAAAAACGCCGACCAAATCATGACAATCACAATTAACGCCGCCAAAGAGGCGATTATATACGGCAAAAGATTCTTTTTGACGTCAAGGAGAGAATTTTCAGAACCCATTCCCTTGAGATTGTCCTCGCTTTTAGCCACCTTGGAAACAACCTTGACGTTAAACGATTTGACTTCCACGCAGCCCGGTTTGCCGGACTTGTCCTGATAATAGACGGGAAACGCAGGCACGACTTGATCGCCCAGCTTCGTCGGACGCAGCGTCAGGCGAATCTCGTGCGTTGTTGGGCTGGTCTGAAGCGTTTCCGACGCGGCTATCGTCCAGGCGCCCCATTTTTTCGGAATCTGCGCCGACGGCAGAGCGTATCCTTCCGGGACGTTGACTTTAATCGTCCACTTAACATCTGTAGCCAGCGTAACATTTTCCAGCGGCGACGCCGACGACTCTACCGAAACCGCGGTCGGAGCCGCGTCCTTTTCGGCTTTAGGAGCGCCTTGCGCCCAGCCTGCCGGCTCAAACGCCAGCAGAGCCAGTATAAGCCATAACGACAGTATATAGTTAATTTTCATAATAGTCTCAAGGGATTGTGAGTTAGGAGTGAGAAGTGAGGAGTGAGGAGTTACGCAAGCGCATCACAAAAACTTCTCGCTACTCGCAACTCGCAACTCGCAACTCGCAACTTCTTAATGCCTAATCCTTCTCTCCCTCATATCGAAAAATTTTCGCAGTTCGTCAACGGAGTCGGACTGCGTATCGAGTTTTAATTGATCGACTTTCGAGCGGCGAAGGCGGTCGTTGATTTGTTCGTCACGCTGTTTCGCGTTTTGAGCGAACAGCGCGCGAACCTTGGGCGAGCGGGCGTCGAGTTCTATCAGTTCTCCCGTCTCGGCGTCTTCCAGAGTAATAAACCCGACGTCGGGAATTTCGTACTCGCGGGGATCGTTTACTCTCAGCGCCACCAAATCGTGACGTCTGTTGGCGCCCATGAGCGCGCGCTGGGACAGATCGCCGTCGAGGTCGGAAATGAGAAACGCGACAGCGCGGCGTTTCAAAACCTTGGTCATGAACTCCAGCGCGGCGGACAGGTTCGTTTGACGCCGAACCGGTTCAATCGTAACCAGCTTCTGAATCATCGACAGAATATACGACTTCCCCTTTCTGGGCGGGATGTATTCGATGACGTCGTCGGCAAAGGTAATCATGCCGATTTTGTCGTTGTTTTTCAATGCGGAAAACATCAGCACCGCCGCGATTTCCGTCATGGCGTCCAGCTTCGATTTGTTCGCCGACCCGAAAATCCCGGACGCGGAGACGTCAACGAGGAACATAATCGTCAGCTCGCGTTCTTCGCAGTACCGTTTAATAAACGGCTCGCCAGACCGTGCTGTTACATTCCAGTCTATATCGCGGATGTCGTCGCCGGGCTGGTACTGACGCACTTCGTCAAACTCCATTCCGCGGCCGCGAAACACGCTTTTGTACTGTCCCGCCAGTAAATCGTCAACCCGTCGATTGGCAACGATCTGCAATCGACGGACTTTCTCTGCGGTAATACCGATAGAAGATAAAGCCGATGGGCTTGTATTGTATTCGTTCATAGTTGCGAGTTGCGAGTAGCGAGAAATATGCAATTCCCTACTGCCTATTGCCTACTGCCTACTGCCTTTTACCTAAAATTACGGAACCGGAACTGCCTGAAGAACCGCGTCGATAATATTCTCCGACGTCAAGCCTTCCGCTTCTGCTTCGTACGTTGGAATTATACGATGGCGCAGAACGTCGTAAGCGATGTCTTTAACGTCTTGCGGCGTAACAAAGCCGCGGCCGTTGAGAAACGCTTCCGCTCTGGCGGCGATAGCAAGGTAAATCGTCGCGCGCGGAGATCCGCCGTATTCGATAAGGGGCTTGAGCTTTTTCAGGTCGTAGTCTTCCGGATTTCGCGTCGCCTGAACAATCGAGAGAATGTATCGTTTGATCTGGTCGTCGATATAGAGCTGTTCGACCGTCTTTTTCATGGAAAGAATATCCGCCTCGGACAGTACCGGCGACGTCGTCGGGGCGACCGCGCCCAACGCCTGATTGAGAACCTGCATTTCCTCGTCCGGCTTGGGATACGTGATTTTCACCTTGAGCATGAATCGGTCGAGCTGGGCTTCCGGCAGCGGATACGTGCCTTCCTGCTCAATCGGGTTTTGCGTTGCCATAACCAAAAACAGATCGTCCAGCTTATAGGTGGAATCGCCGATGGTTACCTGCTTTTCCTGCATCGCTTCCAGCAGAGCGGACTGGACTTTAGACGGCGCGCGGTTGATTTCATCCGCCAAAATAAAGTTAGAGAAAATCGGACCCTTTCGGGTTTGGAAGTCGCCGGTTCCGGGAACGTAGATCATCGTTCCCAACAGGTCGGCGGGAAGAAGGTCAGGAGTAAACTGAATTCTCTGGAATTTAGAGTCCAGAGCCTGCGCCAGCGCCTTGATTGCCGTCGTTTTTGCCAGACCGGGAACGCCTTCCAGAAGGATGTGCCCTCCGGTCAGAAGCCCGATTAAAAGGCGGTCAACCATTGTCTTTTGACCAATAAGAACTTTGCCGATTTCCTGCCGCAGCAGCGTTAATTTCTCAGCCTGCTGAGAAACCTGAATGTTAATCGATTGAATGTCGAAACTCATAATATAAACTTGTAAATTAACCGTTGATTCTTTAACGACTGACAATCAGTCAAACTCGTCATAATTATATTATACCCCCCAACCCCCATTTTGGTTCGCTTTTTTTAAAGAGTTTCTCAAAAAGACGAGAAGATTTTTGACGCTCATAGTAGAAATATGTATATTATTTGAGTTGCGAGTTGCGAGAAAGACGCTTTGTCGGAAAGGCGGAAAAACTCTAGTGAGTCCGGTTCGCGGGCGTTTCGCCCGCAACACAACCGCGTTAGCGTACCCGGATCGCGGCAGTCCCCTGCCGCCCAAAAAATCTCACGCAAAGTTCGCGAAGTTCGCAAAGTTATCAATTGGTGAACGCTTGCGGCGGAAGCCTCCAAAAATCATGAGAACGTGGAAAGCCCGCCTGTTCCGCTGGTTCGCGGGCGTCTTCGCCCGCCACAGGCAACAAGTCCCGCTGAAAAAAAAGAGACGCAGCCGAAAACGCTTCCGGGTCGCGGACGAAGTCCGCTTTTTTCGACGAAAGAAATGAAAACGCTAGATTTTTCTTCTACACTATTGACCGCCGTGGTTAAATCAATTAAAATAATCGGTATCGGTTGAACGTTCAATTTATCTCCCTTGATTTAGATGGAACAAAAACATGAAAAAGAGAATTATCTTTTATTCGATATTCGCTCTTATCGTTTGCGCCGCGCTTGCAACCTATTATCATTTGCAGGTTCAGCTTGGCAATATGTCGTCTTTGACATGGTGGGACGTTAAAAAATACACTATTCAGAATAAAGGGTTGCCGATTGAATATATGGGCAGATATACTCAGCCGCAGCAGGAAGCGATGATTAAAAAAGCCGAGCGCTTGCGCGATGCGGCTCAACGGGGAGACGTTGCAGAGATCAAAAAGATTATTAAATCAGGCGTCGTTATCGACCTCCCGGCAACTCATCGAGACGAACTGTCTGCGCTGCATATCGCGGCGATGAACAATCAGGTTGAAGCCTGTAAAGTTCTTTTGGACGCCGGCGCGACGCCTGCTATTACCAGGAAACGCGGCTTTGGCTCTAATACTGTAGTTGGCATGGATACTGACGGTATGCAGCCAGTCGATTACGCCGTTGCGAATCCGAAGCTTTTAGAGATATTTCTCGACGCCGGCGCGCCTGTAGAAACGCCGAGAATATATTCCATGACTTTAATTCAACTGGCGGTCTGTCAAAACTGTCCGGAATCGGTTGAGCTGCTGGCAAAGCGAGGCGCGAACTTGAATTCTGCCTTTGAAGTTGTCAAAGACGTTGAAATGCTCGAACTGCTGCTCAAACTGGGAGCTAAACCCTCTCAGGCAGATGTGAATAATATTGGCGCCAGCAGCCCGAATAAAGAAGAACTTAGGAAATGTTTAGAAAGTCTCGGATATACGCCGAGTCTTAACTCGCTCTTACGCGAAGCAATCGGACGCCACGACTTGCAAGCTGTACAGGATCTTCTCAATCGCGGAGCCGACCCCAACGCCCGTTCTTCAAAGAGTCTAAGTACGCCTTTGCATGACGCTGTGGACTATGGGAATGTCGATATTGTCAATATTCTTATCAAAGCCGGGGCTGACGTAAACGCTCAAGATATAAAGAAGGACACGCCTCTAATGCTTCTGGCTTGCAGCATAAGTCGAATAGACGTTGCCAAAGCGTTACTTGAAGCAGGCGCTGATCCGACAATTAAAAACAAGGGGGGCGCAAATCCAATTAAAGCGGCTAAGGCAAATCATTTTACTGCTATGTATAAACTGTTCAACGAGTATAACAAAAAGAAGCAGGAAGAGAAGAAATCGACAAACCAGTAAAACGTATCGAGTTGATTGTTTTCACGCCGATTGATTCTTTGTGTTCTTTGTGTTCTTTGTGGTAAAAATTACTTTACGGACTTTGCAAACTTTGCGTGAGATTCCTTTTGCGGCAGGGGACTGCCGCGTGCCGGCTCATCCTTGTGCGTGAGCGGTTCAAAGCGTAACTACGTTCGCTTCGCTCTCTCCGTTACCGCCTTCCATTAACCAATCGGTGAAAATCCGTCTAATCCGTCAAATCCGTGAACGGACTGACCCGCTCATAACCAACGGGGAGCCACCCGTCTGCGTAAAAAGATAACGACTTTTGCGCAATATTGAATTGACATCTCTGCTATTGCGAGTATAATGAGAGAGTAATTAGTGGTAAGTTTTACGTGGTTAGGACGCAAAGCGCCTCACTATTCACTTACCACTTACCACTAACAACTAACCACTTCTTACTATTACCCCTCAATTCGCCATGACCATTTACGAAAACAACGAAATCTGGTTTGTAACCGGCGCGCAGCTGCTTTACGGCGGCGAGACGGTCAAAATTGTCGACTCCCATTCCCAGGCGATTGTCAACGGCTTGAACGAGTCCGGACGTCTGCCGATGAACGTCGTCTATAAAGGAACGGCAAACTCGGCGGCGGAAGTCGCGGAAGTCTTCGCCAAGGCAAACGTCGACCCGCGCTGCGTTGGAGTTATCGCCTGGATGCACACGTTTTCTCCCGCCAAGATGTGGATTCACGGCTTGAAGTACTTCCAGAAGCCGCTGCTGCACCTGCACACGCAGTTCAACCGGGAAATCCCGTGGGCTGACATCGACATGGACTACATGAACCTCAACCAGAGCGCTCATGGCGACCGCGAATTCGGACATATCGTTTCCCGGCTGAGAATCAACCGCAAAGTCGTTGTCGGGTTCTGGCAGGAGGAATCGACCGCAGCGCAAGTGGCGTCGTGGATGAGAGTCTGCGCCGCGTGGGCGGATCAGCAGAATCTTAAAGTCGTCCGATTCGGAGACAACATGAACAACGTTGCCGTTACAGACGGCGACAAAGTTGAGGCGGAAAAGGTTCTCGGATACCATGTCGATTACTATCCCATCGGCGACCTCGCCGCCGTTCAGGCGGATGTAACAGACGCTCAAATCGCCGACCTGATCGCTCAGTACGAAGACCAGTACGAGCTGGCGCCCAACGCTCAAAAAGACGGCGCGGACCGAAATCAGGTTGTCGAAGCCGCCCGGGAAGAACTCGCCATTCGCCAGTTCCTTGCCGACAAGGGCGCGTTCGCCTTCACGACCAACTTTGACGCTCTGCACGGCATGAACCAGCTTCCGGGTCTGGCGTCACAGCGGCTCATGGCGGAAGGATACGGATTCGGCGCGGAAGGCGACTGGAAAACCGCCGCTCTGGTTCGTCTGTTCAAGGTCATGACAAAGGGGCTCAAAAACGGCTCGTCGTTCCTGGAAGACTACGTTCTGGACTTCCCCGGCGACGGCGCGATTCTTCAGGCGCACATGCTGGAAGTCTGCCCGACCATCGCATCGAAAAAGCCCCGGCTGGAAGTTCACCCGCTGGGAATCGGCGGAAAAGCCGACCCCGCCCGACTCGTCTTTACCGCTCATCCCGGAACCGGCGTTGCAGCGACGATTATCGACCTGGGGTCTCGATTCCGCATGATCGTCAATAAAGTTCAGGTTTTGGAACCGAAAGCGCCGCTGCCGAAACTGCCCGTCGCCAGCGCGTTCTGGAAACCGGAACCGAACCTGTCCGTCGGAGCCGCCAGCTGGATTCTCGCTGGAGGCACGCACCACACCGCGTTCTCCTACGACATCTCTGTTGACCAGATTGCCGACTACGCCGACATTGCCGACATCGAGCTGGTCGTCATCGACGAAACGACGACAACCCGGCAAATCAAACGCGACCTGACTCTCAACGACGTCGCCTATATGCTCAAGGGAGCGCTTAAATAATGAGGAGTTAGGAATTAGGAGTGAGGAGTTACGCAAAGCGCCGCACAGAAAAACTCCTCACTCCTCCCTCCTCACTTCTAACTCACAAACGCGAAGCCCTTCTCTCTATTCATATAATTCTATACTATGAAACCGTCAACTTTATTCTTCTGGGGCTATTTGTTAATTCTGTTTGGATTAGAGTTGCATTGCGTTGACGCGGTCTACTTAACGCCGGCGATTTCGTCTGCGATTACGCAATCGGGCGCCAGCGTTACAAAAAAGATAGAACTGGCAGTTTCCCGGTCGTGGGACGCCATGTTCAATGAAAAGAGTTTCTCCGCCAAAGAATTTCGCCTTCACCCGCCGCGCTGGCTCGGCTGGCCGTTTTTATGCGTCGGCATTGCCATGATCGTTCAGGGGAAGGCGAAGAGTTAGGGAATAGGGAGTAGGGAATAGGGTGCACGCAAATTATTCCGGCGAAGATAGACAAGTCGAGAAGCTGAACTGGTCCCGGATGGGACGCAACTCTTGTAACCGTGGGCTTCAGCCCACGGACGAATGACGTAAAATAAAAACATCGACAAATTCTCTTTTCTATCCTCCCGCGCCCAAAGGCGCGGGGGGATAGAAAAGAGGTTGACTCAATTAAAGAGAATCTTTTTAATCGTTTTTCCGTGGGTTTCACCCACGGCTATTAAAATTGAACCGCTAACGCGGTTCCTACCCGGGAACTCACGTTCCCGGCTCGCCTTGCCTATTGCCTAACCCTCTTCCGCCAGTACAACATTCCCGCGGCGCCGAGAATCAGCAGCGCCCAGGTTGCAGGTTCCGGCGTCGGGTGAGCGTGATTCCAAATCTGCTCCGCAGACAATGCGTAATCGTACAGAGCAACGTAGTCAATCATACCTTGAAAATAGCCGCTGTTTCCATTTGCGCCAATAGTAGTATACGGCAACGGAATAAGCCTTTCTGTGTTTTTGCCTACCAATTCTCCGTCAATGTAAAGCAGCATGCTTTCCCCATCATTGACATAGGTAACGTGAAGCCATTCGTTCAAGGGAATTTCATAATCAAAAGCGCCGCCATCCGGATCTAAAAAAACGTAATCCTTAACTCCGGATACAGTAAATCCAGGAATACCAGCATTACCGTATTGACTCCATCGTAAAGAATAGTTGCCGCTTTGAGCCAAACTCTGCCATGAATCCATTTGAGCTGAATTGAGGAAGAATTCTGCCGTCCACGGACCATTGATCGGCGCAGAATCCAAAACGGAGACCTTGGAACTGTCAGCGCTGAATTCGGCAACCTGATTCAATTCCGAAATCGTTGACATGTTTACGTTCGTCGCCGTACCGTCTTTAGGACTGGAACCGTAATCTTTGACGGTCGTCGTTGACGAATCGTCAAACTTGTACCAGTGAACCGGCTTGTCGGAAGCAATAAACATATCCCGCAATTCAGCCGTACTCTTGGCGCCGTTCACAGCGTCGTCTGCAAATGGAGCTAAAAGGCGAAGATTGGTTACGTCGTTATTGTTATTGTTATATGCAAACGGACCAATGGATTTAATGCCGCCAGCGGCGTCAATTGTAGCAATCGGGCACGTATGAGTATACGAATAAGAATATTCATTATTCGCTGGAGCCAGCTGCGTTGTAAAAACATAGTTGCCAGCTGTTTCGTCTCGATGAATCGTCAACTTCATTTTGGTATAATCTCCAGCAGCTCGATTCGTAGTAAAACCAATATCCTGATTGTTGCACGAACCAAAAGAACCCTCTATACGAAACGCCCCATTAGTATAACCCGGATGATAAATCAGCCTCATCGTATTATTATTGATAGCGATGCCATGTTGATTACTATTTGAACCAACACCAGACCAACCGCATGCATAGTACGCTTCGTAAACCAAATCGCCCGCAGTCAAATCAAAACAAGTCGCGGACGACAAAAAAGAAGACGCGGTAAGCTGAAACGAAGCTCTTTGACCAGAGCCAGCAGCCAACGTAATATAACCATTCTCACTGGAACCATAACGAAGGTTGCTGTCTCCAGAAGATTCATAAAAAGCAAAATTGGTAAAGTATGGAGCCAAACTGCCTTTTTCGTCATTTTGGCGATAAGCGCTTGCAGGCTTGCACCCCGCTGTGAAGTCAGAGAAGAATTCAACCACTTCCGCATAAGAGAAACTGGCGATAGAAAGAATCGCCACAAACAAAAGAACAAACAAACGCTTATATGTTAATTTGCGGGGGGGGGGGAAGAATAGACCAGCTTAAAAGGTTAATCATGTTTTTACTCCTTCAAAGGGTAAAATTGAAATAACGTTATAACGCCTTTTGTGCCAATAACAAAACGCAAATCGGCTAAATCGCTTTTAACGAACTCATATATTATACACTAAATTCTTAAATTAGAATGTCTCGAAGAGCACTTTTTTCAAAAAATAATAAAAAATCCGGGAAATTTCAAATATTTAACAGCTATCTCTGTGTAATTTATGCACATTTTCCCCATTACGCCTTAATCTTTTCTTCCGCTTCGCGAATAACGTCCAGAACATCGGCTGGCGTCTGCGACTGGCGAAGATTGTCTAAAAAGTCCGGCTGGCGAATCAGACGACCCAGTCGAGCGAGCGTTCTGATATGGTCAGTATCGTCAGTTGAACAGAGCAGGAAAAAGACGTCGACCTGGCACGAATCATTTTCTTCTCCGGCCAAACTCATCGGAAGCGGTTTGGACGTGATTCCCAGAGTGATAAACGGTTCCGCCAGCAGATTGGTCAGAGGGCGGCGGGGGTGCATCAGACTCACGCCGCATTCCAGCGCTGTTGACGCGATTTCCTCTCGCTGACGGACGGCTTTTGCCATCTCGTCCGCGTCCCACAGCAACCCCGTGCTGGCGGCAACTTTCGACAGCTCGTCTATAACAGACGAAACCGTTCGAGCGTTGAGCTGAAGATCAATCGCCTCGATCGGGAGCTGTTCTGAAACGCTAACCAGATGATGTTTGACAACGTCGTCCATCTGCTGTTGACCTTCCAGGTCGTGCAGCTTGTCTTCGATCCACTGATGAACCGCCGCGCGGGCAAATCGCCATTCCCCGTTGATCTTTTGAGCGGGAATGTGTCCCCGTTCCGCCCAACGCTGAACTTGTTTGGGAAGTACATGTAACAGACTTGCAACGGCATTGACGTCAAGGTAATCCATGGGGGTAGTTAGGAGTGAGGGGGTACGGATAAATGAAAGGCGGTAACGGAGTGAGCGCAGCGAACGAAGTTACGCTTTCAACAGGTTCGCCTAACGGCGAATGCGTAATTCCGCTCCCGCTGGTCGCTTCATTACCGCCTTCCAATCTCTATTTTAACAATTTAATCAACAGTTCTTTCAGCTCGGCGCCGTAGTCGGGATCCGCCAGGGCGTATTCCGTAAACGCCTTGAAGTAGCTGTGGAAGTTCCCGATGTCGAACCGTTTCTCGTTCTTGTGGCAGCGAACGCCCAAGACCTTGCGGCCGTCGTTTATCATGGCGCGAATCGCGTCGGTAAGCTGAATCTCGCCGTTCTTGCCGGGTTTGGTTTCCTTGAGGTAGTCAAACAAATCCGCTTTGAACACGTATCGCGCCGCGCAAGCCAGACGGCTGGGAGCTTCTTTGACAGACGGTTTTTCAATCATGTCCGCCATCTGAAACACGTCTGACGCCTTGCCCATGGGTTTGGCGATTCCGTAATGAACGACTTCTTCTTTCGGGACTTCTTCCAGGGCGATAACCGCGTCGGCGTTTTGCTCTTCAAAGACATCCGTCATGCGGGCGACGACTTTCGCCTTGGCGTGCATGCCGAGCATGGAGTCTCCCAGTGCGACGACAAACGACTGCGTTCCAACAACCGGCGCAGCGCACAAAACCGCGTGTCCCAGCCCCAGTTGACGCCGCTGACGGGTGTAGAAATACTCAACGTTGGCGCGTTCAAAAGCAAGTTCCGCCAACAGCTCTTCTTTGCCCGTTCGACGGAGATTTTCAATCAGTTCCGCGTCGATGTCGAAATGATTTTCAATCGCGGTCTTGCCGGGTCCGGTAATAAACAGCATCCGGTTGATTCCGCAGGCGTTGAGTTCTTCTACTACATACTGAACCACCGGCTTGCGTCCAACAGGAAGCATTTCCTTCGGCTGGCTTTTGGTTAATGGCAACAGACGGGTTCCTCTGCCCGCCACTGGAATAACAGCTAATTCTACGCTCATGACGTTAAAATTGTTCTATTAAAAAAGTTTCATTCGACAAGCTAGTACTTGTGAACTAAAACAGGCATTTTGCCTGCCCAAAAGTATTTTTAACACGAAATACACGAAAAGAACGAAATAAACGAAAGGATTATTTTAAAAATAACTTTTTCGTAAATTTCGCTAATTTTATGTTTTTCGTGTTTAAAAATCCAATGATGTGCAAATGATGATTGATTTAACAATTAACCAATCGGTGAAAATCTGTTTAATCCGTCAAATCCGTGAACGGACTGACCCGCACAAACGCTAAACGCCAACTTGCCGGAACAACGAAAATTACTTCGATTCAGCCGCCTTTTTGACGGACTCTGTAATCGCCTTATGGACATAAACCAACGCTGACTGGACGGTCGAAATTACCGTAATCCAGACGGAAACGATCATCGCCCATTGAACGGTCGGTAGGATATACTCACACGGCATTTTATCGGCAAACGGAAGCAGCGTCAAATACAGCAGCGCGGTAATCGCGGCGACGCACTGGAACCCCATCTTGATTTTTCCAACCCATTTGGCGGAAAAGTCGATGCCCTGCCCTTCCATATAGGAACGCAAAATCGTGATGATCAGTTCTCGGGAAACGATAACAACCGCCACCCACGGACGCATTCCTGTCGGATAGCCGCATGGGTCGTTTGCCAGTTCCGGAATGGCGCACAAGAAAATAAACGTCCCGCAAATGAGCATTTTGTCTGCAAACGGGTCGAGAATTCTTCCCAGCTTTGTTACCTGATGATAATGTCTCGCCCACCAACCGTCGACGAAGTCCGTAATCGACGCCAAAACAAACACGATCAGCGCTGACAGGTACAACATCGGCGCGTCTGCCGACGCCAAGCCGATTAAAACAAATAATACTATCGCCAGTACGATTCTTAACGCCGACAGCGCGTTGGGAACGTTCTTCCAGTTTGTAGTTTGAGCTTCCATGGCCTTACCCTATAAAAAGTTGTTAGTTGCGAGTTGCGAGTTGCGAGAAGATTTGGTGAGACGCTTGCGTTCTCGCTACTCGCTACTCGTTACTCGCTACTCTAATCTGCCTTCCGGCGCGAACAGGATTCGGCCGCAGGACTGGCAGACGCAGAACTCGCCGACGTATACCTGAGAAATAGTATTTTTAACCTGAGCGGTGTTGCATTGACCGCAGACCCCGTTGTTCAACGGCGCCAGGACGTCAAACTGACCGTCTCGAGCAAACGAGTTGTGCGCCGCGCGATTGTACAAATCTTTGAATTCCGCCGGCAGTTTCTTTTCTTCTTCTTTCAGCTTCGCGATAATTTCCGACCGACGTTCTTCCAGAGCCGGACGTTTTTCTTCCATGTCCGCTTTGAACTTCTCGAACTCCGCCTTAACTTTTTCGAGGTTTTCTTTCTCCTTCGCTGCGTTCGCTTCCAGAGCTTCAATCTTTTCGAGGACTTCGAGAATTTCGTCCGACAGAACGCTCATTGCCATCTGGCTGGCTTTGATGTCTTGCTGAAGCGCTTTGTATTCGTCGTTCGACTTGCACTCCATGAGCTGAGACTCGCGCTTTTTAATTTTTGATTCGCCGTCGTTGAGCTGACCCTGTTTCGTCGCAGCAAGTACTTTCTGTTCCTGAACCTGAGCGGTTGCGTCGTCAAGCGTCTTTTGCTGGGCGTCGACTCTCTGATGATGCAGAGCCAGAATTCTCGGCGCTTTGGTCAGCGTATGATGGATTTCGTTAAATCGATTGTGTAAACTGTAAAGCGCGCGAAGCGTTTCAGTAACGGGATTGCTTTCCATGGGATATATATTCTTTCAAAAAAACGAACCGGGGATTATTTGTTTGTATTTATATTATAGCAAATTCCGATTCTTTGAAAAGCCCCTAAAAGAAAGAGAATCTATTATACGAGTGATTAGAAGAATTAGCAATTGTCAATTAGCAATTAGCAATTGACGCAAAGCGAAAGGCGAGCCGGGAACGTCAGTTCCCGGGCATACAACAATTGCACTCGGTTGAGTCCGGTTCGCGGGCGTGTCGCCCGCCTTGAAAAAACTTTAGTACTGGGATAAGTAAGCGACCAACGGGAGCGGTTATAACACGTCTCGCGCGGCAGCGCGGACTGGGTGTGCGCCTTCGCACCGCGGCAGCGCGGATCGGGAGCGGCGCCTCGCCGCCGCCTTGAAAAAACTTTCGGTCGCCAGCAAGCTGGTTCCCTTTTTAGGGAAGTTTTTTCAAGGGAATAATAACGAGGTTTTTATTCGAAAAAATATGAGGGGAAAACCTTTTTTGAAAAAAAGGTTCTTCCCCTCAAACTCCCCTTTCCAAAAAACTTTAGTAAGGGGGAGAAAAAAAGTATTAGAAATAATCAAAGCGACCAACGGGAGCGGTTATAACACGTCTCGCGCGGTAGCGCGGACTGGGAGCGGCGCCTCGCCGCATCAAAATTCCGCCGATCCCGGGTAGCGCGGGAACGGAATGACGTCGCGGATGTTGCTCATGGCGGTGGCGTACATGACGGCGCGTTCCAAGCCCAGGCCGAATCCGCTGTGCGGAACGGTGCCGTAACGGCGCAAGTCAGCGTACCATTGGTAGTCCGCCGGGTTGAGTCCCATTTCGACCATGCGGCGATTGAGAACGTCCAAACGGTATTCTCTTTCGGAACCGCCGATAATCTCGCCGATGCCGGGAACCAAAACGTCCATGGCGCGGACAGTCTTCTCGTCGTCGTTGAGGTACATGTAAAACGCCTTGATGTCCTTCGGGTAATCTGTTACAACGACCGGCGCTTTGAAATGCTCTTCGGTCAAAAAGCGTTCGTGTTCCGCCTGCATGTCGATGCCCCATTTAACGGGGAAGTCAAACTTGCGGCCGCTGGATTCCAGAATCTTAATCGCTTCGGTATACGGCAGATGAACGAATTCCGAGTTGATAACGTGGGTCAGCGTGTCGATAAGCGTATGGGACTCGTCAATTTGCTTGTTGAAGAATTCCATGTCTTCGGCGCAGTAGGTTAAGCAGTCGGAAAAGATTCGCTTGAGCATATTCTCCGCAATCTTCATGTTTTCCGGCAGACGGGCGAACGCGATTTCCGGCTCGACCATCCAGAATTCCGACAGGTGCCGGGACGTGTTGGAGTTCTCCGCCCGGAACGTGGGACCGAACGTGTACACTTTCCCCAGCGCGCAGGCGAAGTTTTCCACCGCCAGCTGTCCAGAAACGGTCAGGCTGGTTTTACGACCGAAGAAATCCTGGGCGTAATCGATTTTCCCGGCGTCTGGACCTTCCTTGATTCTCGGGACGTCTTCCAGATTGAGCGTCGTTACCTGAAACATCTCGCCGGCGCCTTCGCAGTCGGACGCGGTAATCAGCGGCGTGTGAATGTAAAGGAACCCGTTTTCCTGGAAGAAGTTGTGAATGGCGCGGCAGATGCAGTTGCGGACGCGAAAGACCGCGCCGAACGTGTTGGTTCGAGGGCGCAGGTGCGCGACCGTGCGAAGGTACTCGAACGAGTGACGCTTTTTCTGCATCGGGTACGTTTCCGCGTCGGCGATGCCGTAGACCGTAATTTTCGTCGCGTGAACTTCGGTCGGCTGTTTGGCGCCGGGCGACTTGACGACTTCGCCTTCAACGGCAATCGAGCTGCCGGTTGTCAGACGGAGGACGTCAGACTGATAATTTTCCAGCGTGTTGGGCGCGAGAATCTGGATGTTTCCCAGACTCGTTCCGTCGTTGAGTTCAATAAAACTGAATCCTGCTTTTGAATCGCGGCGGGATCGAACCCAGCCTTCCAGCAACGCCGTCTGACCGGCGGACGATTCCTGACGAGCTTCTTTGACTGTTAGTTTATCCATGGTAATTTTTGAATGGCGAGGAAAAGCTATTAGCCTCTAGCTACTAGCTATTAGCTAGGGGCTAGGAGCTAGAAGCTAAATAAATATTGTCTGTTCTCTGTCCGGGCCGACGGAAACGATGCCGACTTTCGCGCCGACGATCTCTTGCAGCCGTTCGACGTAACGTTTGGCGTTGTCCGGCAGGTCGCTGTAATTGCGGCATCCGGTCGTGTCCGACATCCAGCCGGGCATGGTTTCGTAAACCGGTTTGACTTCGTACAGGTCTTCCACCAGAGCGGGGAAATCGGTCGTGCGTTCGCCGTTGATTTCGTACGCTGTACAGATGCTGATTTCCGGCATCTGGTCGAGAACGTCGAGCAGCATCAGCGACAACATCGTAACGCCTGACAGACGCGACGTGTACCGGACGGCAACGGCGTCGAACCAGCCGCAGCGGCGCGGTCGTTTTGTGACGGTACCGTATTCATGCCCAGCGTCGCGAATCTTCTGACCGATTTCGTTGTCCTGTTCCGTCGGGAAAGGACCGCCGCCAACGCGGGTCGTGTACGCTTTCATAATCCCGACGACGTTTTTCACGAACTTGGCGGGAATGCCCGCTCCAGCGCAGACGCCCACGCCAGAGGAGTTGCTGCTGGTAACAAACGGGAACGTGCCGTGGTCAATGTCCAGCAGCGCGCCCTGCGCCCCTTCAAAGAGAACGTTTTTATCGGCGTCTACCGCGTTGAGCAGAAACGCCGTCGTGTCCGTTACCATCGGCTTGAGCTTTTCCGCGTAAGCTGTGTACTTTTCGAGCGTTTCGGAATAAGAAACCTGCTCTTTTCCGCCGTCCGGGTCCATGCCGTAAAGATACTGATTTTTGATTTGCGTAACTTCTTTAAGCCGTTCCGGGAACGACGGCAAATACAAGTCGCCCAGACGAAACGCCATCGACCGCCCCACTTTATCTCGATAGCACTGACCGATTCCGCGCATGGTCGATCCAATCGGCTCATGAGCGCACAGCGAGTTCATAATCCGGTCTTCCAGAAAATGCCACGGCATAATCACGTGCAGACGGTTGGACAGCGCCAGATTTTCCGCGTCGACCTGAACGCCGCGCGACGTCAGCCCTTCGATTTCTTCCAAAAACCGCGCCGGGTCAAGCACGACGCCGTTGGCAACGACGCTTTTAACGTTGTGATGAAAAATACCGCTGGGAATAAGCGACAACTTAAACGCCTGACCGCCAAATTTTACGGTATGCCCGGCGTTCGCGCCGCCCTGATACCGCACGCAGATTTCGTTCTTCTGCGTTAAAACGTCAACGACTTTTCCTTTGGCTTCATCGCCCCACTGTAAACCGATAACACATGTAGCCGGCATAACAATTGCTCTAATTAGGGGATTGAACAAAAATACTCAACTCCGATTGGCTTTATTCGCCTGGAATTCCAAACCGATATATTATAATCGATTTAAAAGCGTTGTCAATATAGAGGGGTGGGAATGGGGAGTAGGGAATAGGGAATGGATGGAAGGCGGTAATGGAGCGACCAGCGGGAGCGGAATTACGCAGTTCGCCGAAGGCGAACAAAATATTTGTCTCGCGCACGCACACGGTTGAGCCGGCACGCGGCAGTCCCCTGCCGCATTGTCGGTACAAGAAAAAACTCTTTCGCCGAAAACCCCCTCCGCCCCGCTGGTTCGCGGCTGTCTCAGCCGCCAAAGAAATCCCACGAAAACCATAGATGAGCGCTTTGCGCCGGGGGAGTGCGGCGGCTTGACGCCGCCTTGACCAATGACCCGCTGATAACGCTCTTTCACAGCCGTTTAGCAGGGAGAAGAAGCTTCGGCGGCAGAGGACTGCCGCGATCCGGGCTGAACAGAGATTTTTCTTGTACCGGCAAAGGCGCCCGAGGGCGGGCGCCATCCGTGAAGATTTTCGGCTTCGTCGATTGGGTATGTACACTTCAAACAGTTTCGCCTTACGGCGATGCAGGCGAGGACGCCTGCGGTCGACGAGGACGTCGACCCTCCGCAACGCAAGCGAGCCGCAAAAAAGAAGCAACTCCCCGAAATGTTACGCCGTCTTTACCGCGTCGACCATGCTCTTTACGTACTGACCGACGTTTTCTGCTGCGTCGGCGCCGGACTTTTCGATAATCTTGATAATCGCCGAGCCGACAATGGCGCCGTCGGAAAGAGACGCCATTTTACGCGCCTGTTCCGGGGTCGAGATGCCGAATCCGACGGCGCACGGGATTTGCGTGTTCTCTCGAATAATCTTGACAATCGAGGCGACGTCGGTGGTAATCTCGCTTCTGACGCCGGTTACGCCCAGGCTGGAAACGACGTAAATAAAGCCCTGCGCCTGGCTGGCGATCATGGCAATGCGGTTTTCAGACGTCGGCGCGATGAGCGAAATGAGGTCAACGCCGTACTGGTCGCACAGCGGCTGAAATTCCTCTTTCTCCTCAAAGGGCAAGTCCGGCAGAATCAAGCCGTCGATCCCGATTTCCTTGCAGGTCGAAATGAACTTGTCCGCCCCGTAGGAAAAGACGACGTTGGCGTAGGTCATGAAAACCATCGGAACGGAGACGTCCCGGCGCAGGTCGCGAACGAGGTCAAAGATTTTATCGGTTGTAACGCCGCCGGTCAAGGCGCGGAGGTTGGCGCACTGAATGGTCGGGCCTTCCGCCGTCGGGTCGGAAAAGGGGATTCCCAGTTCAATCAGACTGGCGCCGCAGTTCGCCATAACGCGAACGATTTTCGCCGTCGTTTCCAAATCCGGATCGCCGCAGGTGATAAACGGAATGAACGCTTTGCCGTTTTCAAACGCTTTATGAATGTTGCTCATGATATTTCTGTATGGGATAGTTGGCTGTGTGTTTCAAATTGTTACAACTGCTCAAGCGCGCTACTCGTCAATCTGAACGCCGCGGTATCGGGCGATCGACGCGCAGTCCTTGTCGCCTCTGCCAGAAATGGTAATAACGACAATCTTGTCGGAACTCATATTCGGGATAATTTTCGCGGCGTACGCAACGGCGTGAGCGGACTCGATTGCAGGAATAATCCCTTCCGTTTTGGAAAGCAGTTCGAAGGCGTCGACCGCTTCGTCGTCTGTAACAGGGACGTATTTCGCCCGACCGGTTGAATGAAGCCAGGCGTGTTCCGGCCCGATTCCGGGATAGTCCAGCCCGGCGGAAATGGAGTAAACGGGAGCGATCTGCCCGTACTCGTCCTGACAGAACAGCGATTTCATTCCGTGGAAAATGCCCACCCGCCCGGTGTTGACAGTCGCGGCGGTTTCTTTGGTGTCGATACCCCGCCCGGCGGCTTCGCAGCCGATAAGTTCAACCGTCGGTTCGTTGATAAAATGATAGAACGAGCCAATCGCGTTCGACCCGCCGCCAACGCAGGCGACAACGGCGTCGGGCAGACGTCCTTCCAGCTCCGCCAGCTGCTGTTTGATTTCTCGAGAAATCACCGCCTGAAAGTCCCGGACGATTGTCGGGAACGGGTGCGGCCCCATCACAGACCCGAGGCAGTAATGCGTGTCAACGATGCGGGACGTCCATTCTCTCATGGCTTCGGAAACGGCGTCTTTGAGCGTTCGCGTTCCCGTCATGACCGGAACGACTTTCGATCCGAGCAGTTCCATTCGATAGACGTTGAGCGCCTGACGTTTCGTGTCCTCTTCGCCCATAAAGACGACGCATTCCATATCCAGCAAAGCCGCGGCGGTAGCGGTGGCGACGCCGTGCTGACCCGCGCCGGTTTCCGCAATGAGGCGGGTTTTGCCCATCTTCTTTGCCAGCAGAGCCTGTCCGAGCACGTTGTTGATTTTGTGCGAGCCGGTATGGTTGAGGTCTTCCCGCTTGAGGTAAATTTTCGCCCCGCCGAGCTTGCGCGTCAGCTTCTCCGCAAAGTACAGGCGAGAAGGACGCCCTGCGTAGTCGTTAAACAGCTGCGTCAGTTCCGCATTGAACTGCTCGTCGTTTTTGTAACGGTTATACGCCTGTTCCAGTTCGATAACAGCGTTCATAAGCGTTTCCGGCATGTACTGACCGCCGAAAGTTCCGAATCGTCCGTTGGGATTTGTCATGGTGTGATATTAATGTTTGGGTTATAAATCTTGAGAAGCTGTTAGCTTCTAGCTACTAGCTATTAGCTTATTGTTACCAGTTCTAAAAGCTAATAGCTAACGGCTAACAGCTAGCAGCTCTTACTTTTTCAACGAAAGCCTTCATCTTATCTTTGTCTTTCACGCCGTTGGTTTCGATGGCGGAGCTGACGTCGACAGCGTAGGGACGCCAGCGGCGAATTGCGGACTGAACGTCATCAGACGACAGCCCGCCGGCGAGGAAAAAGTCTCGAGTAACGCTGGAAATCAAGTCGCGATCAAACGGCTGCCCCGTTCCTGCGCCGGAATCCAGCAGAATAAAGTCGGCGGAGGAACGGTTCGCCTTGAAGACGTCCTCTTCCGACCGGATTTTAAACGCCTGAATGACAACGCCGTGGAATCGTTCGCGAAGGCGGGATATATACGCCTCGTCTTCCGAGCCGTGGAGCTGAACGACGTCGATAACGCCGGAATCGGTCAAGCGGCAGACGTTTTCAATCGGCTCGTTGACAAACACGCCAACGGGCGCGACGCCGTCTGTTAAATGCGCGGACAGTTCCGCCGCCTGGTCAGGCGTAACGCGCCGTTTGCTGCCGGGAGCGAATACGAACCCGACGTATTCCGGGCGCAGTTCGTTGACTGCGTCGATGTCGCACAGGCGAGTCATTCCGCAAAGTTTGATCTTTGTCACAGGAGTCCTTTCAGTTCAGCAAGGGCGGCTTTCTTGTCGGGTGAGCGCATGAGCGTTTCCCCGATTAACACAGCGTCTGCGCCGGCGTCCGCCAACGCCTTGACGTCCTGGGGCGTTTTAATCCCGCTTTCCGAGACGAACAAAACGCCGTCGGGAACCAGCGTCCGAACGCGGCGGGAGTTGTCAACTTCAACGGTGAAGTCTTTCAGGTTCCGGTTGTTGACGCCCACGATTCTGGCGCCGGCGTTGAGCGCTGATTCGATCTCCCGTTCGTCGTGCGCTTCCACCAAAGCGGAAAGACCCAGAGAATCGCAAAGTTCTCTGTAACGGCGCAGCGTCGATTCGTCCAGCAGCGCGCAGATGAGCAGAACCGCTTCCGCGCCGAGCGTTTTCGCCTGATAAATCATGTACTCGTCAACGGTGAAATCTTTCCGCAGACAGGGGATTGAAACCGAATTGACGATGTCCTCCAGGAACTCGTCCTGACCGAGAAACCGAGTCGGCTCCGTTAAAACGGAAATGCAGTCCGCGCCGGCGTCTTCGTACTCCATCGCAATTTCCACGTACGGGAACGATTCCGCAATAACGCCCTTGGATGGCGACGCCTTTTTACATTCGCAAATAAACGACATCCCCGGCTTGCTCAGAGCCTGTTCAAAGCGAAACTCCCCCTTGGAAAGCGATTCTGCCTGAGCGCGAATTGTCTCAAGGGAAACCTTCGCCTTGTACTGTTCCACCCGCTGCCGAGCCGATTGAGCCAGTTGTTCTAAAATGTTCATGGTTAAATTAAGTGGTTAGTAGTTAGTGGTAAGTGGTTAGTAGTAAGAAGTTAGTAAGAGGAGCGCTTGCGTCCTTACCACTTACCACTTACAACTTCTTAACTTCCTGCTAATTTGTTCAACATCGCTTCCGCCTGACCGGAATCGATAATCTGATTCGCTAACGTCAAGCCGTCTTGTAACGAGCCAGCCTTGCCGGCGATATACAGTCCCGCCGCCGCGTTGAGAGCTGCTGCGTCGCGCTTGGCGCCGCGCAAACGTCCGGACAGGATATCCCGAACGGTTTGAGCGTTTTCTTCCGGCGTCCCGCCCTGCAGGTCAATCGGGAGACAGCGTGACAGTCCAAACTGTTCCGGTGCGATTTCGTATCGTGTAACCATAGACGAATCGAATTCAACGACCGTCGTTGGCGCGCAAAGGGAAATCTCGTCCATGCGGTTTTGTCCGTAGACGACCATGCCGCGTTCGACGCCGAGGTCTTGCAGGACGTGAGCCAGCAGTTCTACCAGCGATTCGTCGTAAACGCCCAGCAGCTGCCATTTCGGTCTTGCCGGATTGGTCAGCGGGCCAAGGATGTTGAACACGGTTCTGAACCCCAGCTCTTTGCGAATCGCGCCGACGTATTTCATCGACGGGTGATACTTCTGAGCGAAAAAGAAGCAGAACCCCGTCTGTTCCAGAGCCGCCAGCGCCTGCTCCGGGGTCAGCTCGATATTCACGCCCAACGCCTCCAGACAGTCAGCCGTTCCGCATTTTGACGACGCTGCCCGGTTGCCGTGTTTGGCGACTTTCACTCCGCCGGCGGCGCAAATCAAAGACGCCGTCGTGGAGATGTTAAAGCTGTTTGACCCGTCCCCGCCGGTGCCGACAATGTCAATCAGGTCAAGCGACGACGGAAAGGCAACCGCCTGAGCGCGCATCGCGGCAGCGCAGCCAACGATCTCGTCAATCGTTTCCGTCTTGGAGCTTTTGGTTGACAGAGCCGCTAAAAACGCCGCGTTTTGCGTGGGCGTCGTCTGACCGGTCATGATTTCCGTCATGACGGCGTAGGCTTCGTCGTACGTCAAATCTTCTTTGTTGACGATTTTAATCAGGGCTTCTTTAATCATGGTTCGGTTTGAAATGAAGGAAATTCTCCAGCATCTTTTTGCCAAAGGGGGTCAAAATGGATTCCGGATGAAACTGAACGCCAAAAATCGGGTACTGAACATGCTCAACCGCCATGACAGACCCGTCGTCGTTCGCCATCGCCGTTATTTTCAAGCACGCGGGTACGGTTTTGACGTCCACGGCAAGAGAATGGTATCGGGCGACCGGCGTCTGCTCGTCCACGTCTTTGAACAGCGGACAGTTCCTGTCGAGCGTTACAACCGACTGCTTTCCGTGCATCAGCCGCGGCGCGTATGTTACAACCCCACCGTACGACATGCAGATCGCCTGATGTCCCAGGCATACGCCCAAGGTCGGAATCGTCTGTGACACGCTTTGCGTCAGCTGACAAATTATCCCCGCGTTCTCCGGACGCCCCGGACCGGGCGAAATCACGATTCGTTCCGGGTTCAGCGCCCGAATTTCCTCTATCGTCATTTCGTCGTTGCGAATGACGCGGATGTCCGGTGTGAGTTCTCCAATATACTGATACAGGTTATAGGAAAAACTGTCGTAGTTGTCGATGAGTAATATCATGGGGTCAAGTTGCAATTAATGGAAGGCGGTAATGGAGCGACCATCGGGAGCGGAATTACGCTTTCGCCGTTAGGCGAACAAGCTTCGATGGAAGCGTAACTTCGTTCGTTTCACTCACTCCGTTACCGCCTTCCAATCTTCTCTGCTATCTATAAATTACAGTTATTCAACGCGTCAACAATCGCCGCGGCTTTATTGACGCATTCCTGATATTCTTTTTCCGGGACGGAGTCGGCGACAATGCCAGCGCCGCTGCGAACAAACGCCTTGCCGTTCTTCTTAAACGCGATTCGAATCGAAATGCAGACGTCCATGGAGCCGGTAAAGTCGATGTACCCGATTGCGCCGCCGTAGATGCCGCGTTTGCTCTGTTCGAGTTCGCCGATAAGCTGACAGGCGCGAATTTTCGGCGCGCCGGAAAGCGTTCCCGCCGGCAAGACCGCGCCGACGGCGTCCAGAGCGTCGTATTTGTCCTGAATCTCGCCCCGAACGGTTGATCCGATGTGCATAACGTGCGAGTACCGCTCGATGGAATGCAGCTTTTCGACTTCCACCGTGCCGAATTTGCTGATCTTGCCCAGGTCGTTGCGCCCGAGATCGACCAGCATGTTGTGTTCTGCCAACTCCTTTTCGTCGGCAAGAAGCTGCTCTTCCAGCAGCTTGTCTTCCTCGTCCGTTTTCCCGCGCGGACGCGTTCCCGCCAGGGGGAACGTGTACAGAACGCCGTCCTGAAGTTTGACGAGCGTTTCCGGGGACGCCCCCGCAATTTCAACGTCGGTGCCCGACAGATAAAACATGTACGGCGACGGGTTGATCGTTCTCAGGTAACGGTACGCGTTGAGCAGACTGCCTTCAAAGTCCATGCTGAGGCAATTGGACAGAACGATCTGGAAAATATCGCCTTCGTAGATGTGCTTCTGCGCTTTGCGAACCATGTCGCAGTACCGCTGTTTGTCAAACAGAGCCGTTACAGGACTGGTAACGCGGCTTTCGGGAATCTCCCATTTCTTGCCCGTCTTGAGAAGATTGACAAGTTCGTTGAGTTCTTTTTCCGCCTGAGCGTATCCCGCCGTGACGTCGTTCAAGGGCATGTTGACAATCAGAATGAGCTTTTGACGGAAGTTGTCGAACGCGATAACCTTGTCAAAGAGCATCAGGTCAACGTCGTTGAACTTCTCGACGTCTTCGACTTCCCGTTTCGCCGTCGGCTCGGAATAGAACAAATAGTCGTAGGCGAAATAGCCGACCATTCCCCCGGTAAACGACGGCAGCCCTTCGACCTTCGGGCTTCGATAGGCGGAGAGAACTTTGCGAATCTCCGCTTCCGGGTTGGACGTTCTAACAGTCCTCTGCTCGCCGGCGCCAAGACCGGATTCGCCTGGCTTGAGAGCGCCTTTGATCTGCATTTGAGTATGGGAACAGGTGATTACCAGTTTCGGATCAAACCCCAAAAACGTATACCGTCCCCATTTCTCGTTTGCCGCCGCCGACTCCAACAAATAGCAGTGATTGGAAACGTTTTTGAGAACTCTCAAAGCCTCAATGGGCGTGCAAAAGTCGGACAGAATCTCGCAGTAAACCGGGACGACGTCGTACTGACCGGTTTGCGCGTACTGTTTGACGGTTTCTAAAGTCGGAAGAATTTTCATCATACGCCTTTCAAAATAACAATTCCATTATGGGACAGTATTCCGCCAGACGAATGACGACTTGTCAAACGGCGCAAAAGAGCCGTTTAAAATAAAAACGTCCATGACAGAATACTTGCTGTATCTTGACATGGATTGAATAAATCGCCAATCTATTCTTTCAACAACCGCTATTTTTACGGAACCCCTCCGAAGAGAAATTCCCGTCAAAAAATACGGTTTGACGCACGGAGCGAAAATCGCTTCGAGCAATGCAAGATACCAACATATCCCCGACAACTAACGCGTGCCTGGCGTCGCTGAATACTCTGCATCGGAAACCGGTGCATTTGACAGCGCCCTCAGCGGCCCATTTGACAACCTGTATTTCACCCGCATCTCAGCTGCGCGGACTCTCTGTAGAATCATTGATTGCCTTTACTCCCGCCTCAACGGTTTATGTATCGTATTTTAGCTTTTTTATTTTTTCTGTCAAGGCAGAGAACAAAAATTTATCAAAAAAATGACAGAATTAGACTCTGGGGAGCGGACATTGTCCGCGATAAATAGGCGGGTAATACCCGCCCCCCGGAAGCATATCCTCGTATTTGATTTCCCCCCCTCTCCCGTCTCCCCTTGCGTAAATTCCCGATTTAGTTTATAATATTTTATTGACGTATTCAAGCAAGGAACGGCTTCGGAGACGATTCCTAGCTATCAACAACTCGCCAATATAATTCAATATGGACGACACTAATTCAACTACGAATACAACTTCAACGCCAAGCGTCGAACAGCCAGAAATCGACTTGAAAAATCCGTTTTTGGCGGCGCTTTTGACGTTTGTTTTGCCCGGAGCCGGGCATTTTTATCAGGGACGCATCGGCAAAGGAATCGTCTTTTGCGTCTGCGTTTTAGGGCTGTTCATCTACGGACTGGTTCTCAGCAGCGGAGACGTCGGCTGGGGTCGAGCGATGTACTGGAAATGGACGTCTGACGACCATCGGTTTTATTTCCTCGGACAGGTGTGCATCGGCGCGCCCGCCCTGCCCGCCTTGATTCAGTCGAAGCGAGCCAAAAACGGCGAAGATCCGTTGCTCTATGGGTTTATGGCTCCGCCGATTTCCTCGCGATACGTGGTCAACAACCACGGGAAACTGGAGTACGCTAACCTCAGCGCTGAGAGTCTGGCGGAACAGAACAGCAAGTACAACTACACATTCCACCAAATCCGGAAATCGCTCAATAAAGATTTCGAACTCGGAACGCTGTTTACCACGATCGCCGGGCTGCTTAACCTGCTGGTCGTCTTCGACGCCGCCGGCGGAATCGTTATCGAAACAGAAGACAAGAAGAAAAAGAAGGCAGCAGGCAGTAGGCAGTAGTAAAATTAATCAAAGCGACCAACGGGAGCGATTTTTGATTATCGCGCGGAAGCGCGGACTGGGAGCGGCGCCTCGCCGCCTCGCAACTAACAATTCACAACACTCAACATACCACCATGGACATCGTTTACTATCTCCACCTGATTCCCTTGACTTTAGGCATAAGCTTTATTTATGCCGGGACGCGCTGCGAGGACGTCAAGAGTATAATTCGACAGGGATTGAGAATCAGCCTGAGCATATTCATGTTTTTGCTTGTATCTCTGCTGATATTTTGGGCTTGTTTTGGTTGTTAAAGGACAGTACAAATGCAAATCACAATTCTGGGCGGCGGCTCTGTCGGATACGCAATCGCGGAAACGCTTTGCAACGGTTATCACAGCATTACAGTTGTTGAAAACAACCCACAGCGGGCAGAACGCTTAAAAGAACTGGACGTTAAGGTTATTATTGGTTCTGCCGCAGATCCTGGCATTCTGTTTACCGCCGGCGTTGCGACATGTGATTTGTGTCTGGCTGTTACAGGAATCGAAGAAATCAACATAATTGCCGCGTCAATCGCCAAGTCCCGAGGCGCCAAAAGAACCGTCGCCAGAATTTACTCGCCTTATATCAACAATCTGGGCGTATTCGACTATCGCGACTATTTTCACATAGACCGTTTGGTCAGTCTGGAACAGCTTACTGCGCTGGAACTGGTTCGCCTTGTCCGCCGATCCCAGTCTCAGGTTTTGGATCTGGTCAGCCGCGGCGAACTGGAAGTCCAGGAAATTCATATTGAAGAAAACTCGCCCGTTATCGGCGTTACATTAAGAGAGCTTCGTCTGCCGGCAAAAGTTCGAGTCGCGCTGCTCAAACGAAACGGCTCCGCCCGACTCATGACGGCTAACGACGCCTTTGAAAAGGACGACGTCATTTCTCTTACCGGAACGGCGGAAGATATCAATTCCGTATCCAAAAAGTATTTTAACGCCAAAGCTCCAAAAGCGGAACGCGTTATGATTATGGGCGGCGGAGAAACCGGCTATTACATCGCTCAAGCTCTCGAACACGCCAATTTCGAAGTTATTATCTTTGAACGCGACAAGGCGCGCTGTGAATTTTTGGCGAAACATCTTTCTAAATCCGTTTCCGTGGTTCAAGCCAATGGACTCAGCCGACGCGATCTGGAAGAGAATAATATCGACACCGTCGACTCCTTTATCGCCTGCACCGGCGACGACGAAAACAACATCATGGGCGCCGTCGAAGCTAAAGAATTAGGCGCAAAACAGGCGTTTGCCGTCGTTTCTCGCCCTGACTACGCTGCGATTGTCAAAAAGCTGGGAATCGACCGCGTCGTCAGCCCCAGAACCGTTATGGCAAGCAGAATTCGCGGACTTCTCAACTCTGGCGCCATTCTCATGAGAACCCAGCTTGCCAACCAGTCAGACATCGAAGTTCTTGAAGTTGAAGTTCTTCCGGAGTCGGAAGCCTGCAACAAGACGATTCGAAACCTCGGTTTGCCCCCGCAATGCCTCATTGCCGGGATTAACGACCAAGGCTTTGTCCTCGCCCCAGACGCCGACTACACCATCAAAGCCGGGAATCTCATTATCATGCTCGTTCACAACCAGGTTTTCGAGCAAGCCATTGAGAAATTCAAGGTTTAACTGCAGGGCATTCTGGAATAACCCGGTCGCAGTCGCCTTCCAGGCTGGAATTCTGTTCAGATTATTGCAATATAATTTTGTTTATTTGTATAAAACATTACTCACAAGGCATTATTTATATTATACACTGATATAATTGCAGTTTATTCAGAATAATTATATAAATTTTTAACGTTTTTTTGAATTGTGGCGTTAAAAATGAAAAAACTATGCTATAGTATAATAAAGTATAAAAATAGCTAAAATATATAACATACGCTATTTCAGTAGAAAAATTTTCACCTGTTGGAAACAACGATTTTTATTGAGTTGAGGTTATCATGAAAGCCTTTCAGAACATTACATTGAGTTTTTGCGCATTGATTGCGGCGCTGGCGCTGTTTGCTCAGTCCGTTCAGGCGGAACCGGTTTTGCGCGGATACTGGACGTTTGACACCGACACAGTTGAAAGCGGCATTCTTACAGAATCCGCCGGTTTTGTGGAGACGCCAGGAACGCACGACGGTTTGGTTAAAGGAACCGGGATTACTTTCAGTCCCATTACCGGCGAAGGCGAAACGGGAAATCATCTCGGTTCCGGAAATTACGTCTCTTTTTCCGGCGATACGTACGCGGTAATTCAAAACACCTCTACAGTCGCGGATTTGGACAGTCCCGCTTATTTGGAAACGTACGACTTCAAAGGCGCCGCGTTTACGATTTCCGCCTGGGTTAAGGGATTGCCTGATGGCAACTGGGAACCGTACCTTGCCAAATACGGCGAAAACAACTACGGCTATCAGCTTCGCCGCGAAGCAGGAAACAATCATCCAACATTTACCTATCGACGTTCTGACGGCGACGACGACCCCGTTCCTAACATCCCCGGTACGTACACAAATTTAAATGACGGCGAATGGCACAACCTCATTGCCGTCTATGGCGGAACGTACCGCGAACTGTACATGGACGGTCAGCTTATTACTCGCATTACAGACTCTGCCACTTCAGCCGGCGGCGAAGGCGAGCCGTTGGTTTTCAGCGGTCGTTACAACGCATCCAGCGCTGAGTATACCGGCTTTGCCAACATCTCTCTGGACGACGTCGCGATTTATTCCGGCGCTCTGAGAAACAATCAGATCACGTACCTCAACAACGGCGGGGATCCTACAAAACTCAATGAAAATGTCACGGATATTGGAACCAAGACCTTTAATATCTCTCTTGGCTCCCCGTCGGGCGACAACAACGTTACGCTTACGCCAAACGGCAATATTTCCCGCCATTGGCTCGACGACGACATTTCCTTCGACCGCGGTTCTTACATCAGAACCAACCTTCCCGTTGGGTCAGCTGGTTTTAACAGTTCGTTTACCGCGTCTGCCTGGGTTTATCTTAATAGCGTCACCGACGATCAAGCAATTTTTGGCAACGATGTACAAGATACGAACAATTATGGTTTACACTTGATTGTTCGAAACGGGCACCCGCACTTGGGATTCTGGGGCAACGATCTGCAGGCGTCTCAAACCCTTAATACTGGCGAATGGTACTACCTTACCTGGCAGTATGATGCAGCGAATCAAACGCAAAAGATTTATCTCGACGGCGCGGAAATTGCCAGTCGAACAGAAGCAGCCGCCTTTCTTGGAGCTAAAGTTCTTGATATTGGAAAAACTTGCGCTGCTAGTCCAAACTATTTAGATGGCAAGCTGAAAGGCATTTCCATTACAGACGGAGTTCTAACCTCTGAACAAATTAAAGCTCAGATGAACAACCCTGATACAAGACGCGGTGAAAACTTCGAATGGGGCAAAAATGACGAATGGTACTCCGGCGGCGGCGCGTCTCTGGGAAATATCGTTTCGTTATCTGCCAATAACATAACCTTTAAAGGTCTGTCCATGTACCATGGGCCTGCAACAGACGAGGAAAAAAATATTTATAATAGCAGTAATGCCAAGATGGGCAACACAGACTATACCACCGGTATGGTTTGGGGACCGTCGTTTACCGTATTGAAAAACGAAGCGTCGATTTCCGTAGACGTTTTTGGCGGCTCTGCAGCGTTAAACGTCAATGACCGCCAGGACGGCGGCGTGGGCGTTGCTCTTTGGGACTTGACAACTGGCGACTACGTTCGCGAGGGCGGCAATGTAGTATATTTCAACGGAAATGGCAGCAACGAACTTCAGCATAGCGCTTTCTCCCTTAACAATCTTCAGGGACACAATCTGATGATCGTAAGCATAGACCGTACTCCCGGCGGCTGGGGCTGGGTTGGCTTGACCAATCTGGAAGCAGACGCGACTCAAGTGAGCGCAATTGCCGGCGCTGAACAGCATCATATTATTCTCAACGACTTCAACTTCGACACTGCCGGCGAGTTCAGCGGCATGTACGAAATTGGCTATGATGTTAGCGATGGAAAAATTATCGAAGGAAACAGACTCGATTCCGTTACAAACTTTACCAACGGAAACAGAGGAAACGGCGCTGTTACCAATTACTATGTTGACAGTTCTGGAACGGCTAGTAATACCAAAGGCTTCCTCAGCACTGGTTCTGTAAACGGCGGAGAAGAAAGCTCTGTGGGCGTTCTTCGTTCTGATCCGTTCCTCATTCAGGGCGACATTATGGAATTTTACATCGCTGGCGGCGACGACAATAAGAGCTTAGAATTGATCGACGCCACAACGGGAGATATTTATCGTACCGCAACGGGCACTAGAACCAACGATTTTCGATACGACTTCTGGAGTCTGAAAGGGCTTGAAGGCAAGTCCGTTTACCTCCGAGTCGTTGACATCGACAACGGAACCGGCTGGAGCCATTTGGAACTCGACCAGATTCGTCAGATCAAATTCGCCCCGACTGCGGCAGACGTTCAAGCGGCTAATAATACGTTGACCTCTCAACAACTGGCGTTTTACGACGTTGAACCTGGTTTTAACGCTGATTCTTATAACCTGGATGGAACGGGCGTTACCACATTGGACGAACTGGCTAACTACATTACCGGCGGAGCTGAACCATCAAATAAAGACATTCAACTTTATTTAGATAACTATAAGGCTTCCGAAGGCGCGCCCGTTGGCGTTAACGTTTTGTCTGTTTTGAACGTTGAATCTTCCGGCATGTACACCTTGGCTGTCGGTAACGATGAACCATATAAACTCACGCTCAATGGCGCTACGGTATTTGAATCGGAAGGATCTGCCGATTTGGAGTTCATCCCGCTGCTGTTAAGCGAAGTTGGTCAATACGCGTTAAACATGCTTTATTTGGATCAGTCCGACGAAGGCGCTTCTCTTTACTTGGCAGAGGGCGGTTACGATGCGTGGAACAGCTCCTTCTCGCTGCTTGCCGGTTACGGAGACGGCTACGTTTTGGCGTACGCTCAGAATGTTGATCCCAACAAGATTCCGGAACCGTCAACGTGGGCGCTGCTGATTCTCGGCGCGGCAGGAATGCTGTACTGGCGAAAAAAGAGCAAGTAACTCTTTCGTAAATCGTCAATAAAAAGAAGCGCGGTAATCTTGCCGCGCTTCTTTATTTCTACATCCCGAATCTTTACTCTAATCTATCCAGCGGTTTGAGTCCGTAGCCTCGACAGAAGGAGGGAATGTCCATGCACTTCTTGCCTGCGGGTTGAATGCAGGTAAAGGCAACCTGCCCTGCTCCGGTCTGAACGACAAGACGGTCAGAGGCTTCCAAAACCGTTCCCGGCTCGGCAGGAGCGTCAATCGGTTCGTCTAAAACCTGTGGAATAGAACGGGGAATGAGCCGCAGCAGATTGTTCGGATTGACCGGCTCGACTCCCGGCTTGCGGTTCCAGAAGAAATGCGTCTGCGGCCACGGCTCCAAGGCGCGATATAGATCTCGGATTTCCACGGCGGATTTCGTCCAGTCGATCTTTCCGTCACACTTTTTCAGTTTCGGGGCGCGAGTCGCCTCGCCTTCCAATTGCGTTTCACAACAACACGTTCCGTCTTCCAGAGCGTCGAGAACTTTCTCGACCAGCGGCGCGCCCAGCTGCGCCAGAAGCGGCTCGACGTCTTGAGCGGTCTGGTCAGCGGAGACGTCCATTGACGCCTGACAGACCACCGGCCCAGCGTCCAGCTGAGGCGTTAGATGAATTACCGTAACGCCCAGTTTAGTCTCGCCTTTGAGAATCGCCCAGTTAATCGGAGCGGCGCCGCGGTACTTCGGCAGCAGCGACCCGTGCAGGTTCAGCCCCCCAAACTTCGCGCTGGCGAGGACGTCGGGAGAAAGAATCTGCCCGAAGTCGCAGACGACCAAAATATCGGGATTATAGGTGCGCAACTCCTCGACGTGGTTGTTAATCCGGTCAGGCGTCCAGATGGGAACGCCCAACTCTTTGGCGGTTGTAACCATCGGGGATTCCGGCTGAACGCGTCCTTTAATCTCGCGCGGCGGCTGGCTGACAAGCAAAATAACTTCATGCTTTTTACTCTGCGCCAAAGCGCGAAAAACCGGTACGGCAAAGGGGCCGCAGCCCATCATGACAATTTTCATATTTGTGGCAAGGTGAAAATGTGACGCTCGGCGTTATCTGTACTTTAATCCGTTTCCGTTAAAGCTGACGGAAATGACCCATTGCCAGGTCGTATGGGTCGTTCTGCCGACTATACGGTTCCAGCCTTTTTTGAGGGTAATCTCGGTTGAGTCGGTTGTCTTTCCGCCGCGGGAGAAGAAATGTTCGTAAACGCGATCCTGGTTGCAGTACAGCGTTACCATCTCGTTGGTACTGTAGGAATTGGCGGCGAAGTCGACGCGGACTTTTTGCTCTTCCGGGCTGTAAACCTCGCGGACGAAATACGCGCCCTCAAATCCGTAACAGTTGTCGACGGCGTAAAAGTCGATGTTGTTGGGGTCGTCGCCGCCGGTATAGTCTACGGACGGGAAGAAGCTGAACCATTCCACCGGCTTGCCGTCAACGGTCGATTCCTGTGGGTTTTTGCCATCCAGAACGTCTTTGTCGATTTGTGTAACAGCCGCGTCTTTGTTGAACTGGGCTTCATTTCCAAACGGGGGAACGTAGAACCCCATCGCCAGCCGGTACGGGGCGTTGAGCTTGATTTTTCTGACAATGTCTCCCGCCTTGACGGTTACATACGTTGTGAGTTCTTCCGAGGAGCCGGAAAGATAAATCGTGAACTCTTCGCCTTCGCCGAGTTCGATTTTTTCGACTTTGTAGCCATCCGGGGCTTCAACGGCAAGCTGAGATTTATCCGCGCCGCGAAGGTTTCCGCGAACAATTGCCTTGCCAATCGGAGCGGGCGAAACGACATACAGGCTCATGCCGGGCTTTTGGAAATCCTTCTGGTATTCGCTGCAGTGTTTTTCCAGATACATGTCCGCTGCCTTGTCCTGTCCAATAGCGCGGAGAATGGCGACGGTCATAATGTCGTGACCAAATTCCCGCGGGTGAACGTAGTCTCGAATAACGCGGAATTCCACATCCTGCTTTCGAGCGTTGTCGACGGCGGCTTTGAAGTCGCGGCGAATCTCGCAGACGGTCGCGCCGTTCTCTGCCGCCAGCTGACGAACAACGGATTCCATTTTATCCAATTGCAGATTTTTGAAGCTGTACGGCGATTCCGTTAACATGGTGGAAGTCCCCAAAATCAGCTTTTTATACGGACAGCGCGCCTTGATGCGGTTTATCAAATCCTGATATTCCGCTTTCCAGACGTCGTAACAGTTTTCATCGTTGGAAATCGACGGGCAGTGGGCGTCGTTCGTGCCGAGGAAAATCAGAATCGTATCGGCGCCTTTGTCGAACTCGTCTTTAACGTAGATATCGGGAATGTCCAGCCGCTGACGATGTTCGTATGAATAATCGACAATGTTGCGCCAGGACGAAACTGTCTGACCGCTCGCGCCCAGGGGGACAAATTCGACGTCTGTAACGTCCGCTTCCTGCAACGCGAGACGGACCCGGTGCGTATAGCCGCACGGCAAGTTCATGGAATGACCTGTAATGCTGTCTCCGACGACGACAATGCGCTCCGCAAACGTGGCCGCGGGAATAATCAACAACGCAAGGAATAAAAGGATTCGTTTCATGGTTAATTGAGTGTTACAAGGTTTATGGTTTATGAAATGACAAGTTTGTTTGCAATTCGTCTGCCGGGGGAACTGAGCGGGTATTCTGACAACTCCGCCGGATCAACCCAGGCGAACGTAACGTCTGCGCTTTTAGTTGATTTGGCTTGCGACGCTTTATAGCAGACCAGCTCGATTTTGTGATTTGTTACTTGATGATGGAAACTCATAAACGGCTCGGATTCCAGCTTGACGGTTAAGCCAAACGTCTGACGAATGCGGGATTCCAGAACCGTCGGGGAATCGGACTCGTCATCGTCGATGCGGGGGAAGTCCCACAGACCCGCCCAATGCTCTTTTTCCTGACGCTGGCGGAGATAAATCTCCCCCTTGCGGTTATAAACGACAAGCGCAGCGTGACGCCAGTATATCGTCTCCGGCTTCCGCTTGGCGATGGGAATAATATTCTCCCGCCCGGACTTTCGCGCCAGACAGGCGTCCGCCAGCGGGCAGCACTCGCACAGCGGTCGTTTTTTACAAACCTGCTGACCGAACTGCATCAACGCCTGATTGACTCGCCCGGGCGTAATGCTGGAATCGCGTTTGGGCGTCTCGACCCAACGTCGCGCTTCCTCCCAGAGAAGTTCCTGA
This sequence comes from Thermoguttaceae bacterium, assembly GCA_017407125.1. Classification (GTDB taxonomy): domain Bacteria; phylum Planctomycetota; class Planctomycetia; order Pirellulales; family Thermoguttaceae; genus RUG11551. Next base: position 337,825 of record JAFQXE010000025.1, on the reverse strand, counting down.
GCGAACTTTTCGTCAACCGGACTTTCCAAATCGGTCAGCCGGGCGTGAATGCGAATCGTGTTCGCTTCCAATATCGGAACGGGATCGTTAAACGCCATCGACGCAATCGCGCCAGCGGTGTATCGGCCAATCCCCGGAAGGGATTCAATCTCTTTGACGTCGCGGGGAAAAGCGCCACCGAAGCTTTCTACAATCGCCCTGGCGGCTTTATGCAGGTTTCGAGCGCGGGAATAGTAGCCCAAGCCTTCCCAGTACTTGAGGACTTCCTGTTCCTCTGCCGCCGCCAGCGCCGCAACGTCCGGGAACCGATTCATGAACCGTTCAAAATACGCGTCCAAAACCGTTCCGACTTGCGTTTGCTGCAACATGACCTCGCTTATCCAAACCCGATACGGGGTTACGTTCTCCTTCCACGGCAGCGACCGCGCGTTGGCGTCGTACCACTTCAGGAGAGCTTTCTGCAGGGATTGAATGGAACTGGTCATGGTTGAGCTTCTCTTGCCTCATATTCTACCTTTTTTCGTATTTTTTCCAATACCCGGTTACGTTTCTTCTGAAAAAATGTATTAATATAGTTAATAGAAATTGGCTATCGTTGACAAATACAGTAATCGAGACTATAATAATTATTGTATGATCCTGAAAAGGGGGGTAAAATTTTAGCCAACATTATACAATAACGAAAAAGCAAACATTAATAATTGGCGATAACGCTTATTCCAAATCAAAATATAATTATGAATGATTCACAGATTAAAATTGCTATTGTTGGAATGGCTGGCTCAGGTAAAACTGTCTTAATCTCTACTCTGGCAAATACATTGTCCCAGATGGAAGATAAGGGAATCATTTTATCTCCGACAGGTAAAAATTGCAGTCAGACGCTTCAATGCGTCCAGGAAAAATTGAAGCAGTTCAATTCTGGTAAATGGCCGTCTTCAATTCCATCGGATGAATTAAGTCATCTGAAATGGGAATTAACAACCAAAACCAACGCAGCAACCGTTCGTTTTGCCAACTTCACCGTTGGCACAGCAGCAGAATAAAACTTATTTTCAAGAAGAACAAACTGACAAGGATTCAAACATGATAACTCCATCCGCAGACTCTCAAAATAAATACGCAAACAATTACATCAGGATTGCAATATATTCAATAATAAGCATTGTTTTTGCGATATTGTTCTTTCGCGTTGTAACAAACCATCCTGAGGGCAGATCAAGCTTGCGTTTGTTCCCAACTCTGACTCCTGAAAATTGCTTATCTTATTTTTTAGGCTTGTTAACAACTGTCAGCGTTATCAAAACCGTACTGCTGTTTTGTGAAACTCACTATTTAACTCAGTTGAAGAAAGAAACGGACGAGATAAAATACAATCAAATCGAGAGCAAACTTTACTGTGTGACATTCGCTTCTTTTTGGATCTTTTCCGGATTTGTCTTCTATGTTTCTTTTGTTCCGCTTTTGAATCTTACTCAAAGGCTTTATTATTTGTGCATATTGCCTTCTGTCGCCAATGGCTATGGATATTATATGTATTCGCTTGGGTATTATTATCGATGGAGATACGCTCAGTATTCAAACCCGCGATTGACAAATCTGTTTGGAGCGCCAAAAAAATTTGAGACGCTCGTCAACCTCGCAATTTTCATTATTTTCCTTTATATCATCGTTCCAACTATCGTGTTTGTGTGCCTCCGCACGACCCCTTTACAGTCTGTTATTATAGTCAATATCCTTTTGGCCTCTATGATTGCCATTTCCTGGATTAAGAAATTTCTGAAACAACGGAAAAATTAAGATTCACTATACGTTACAATAACAGATGAAATCAATAACAGACAAAAACCCCGATACTGACATTGGATAATTCACAAATCAAGATTGCTATTGTTGGCATGACCGGCGCTGGAAAGACGGTTTAATCTTGCTCGGAACAAAAAAGCCGATGACGATTTCGCCATCGGCTTTGCTGTTTATTCTTTAGAGTTGACGAATTGTCAGTTGCCCTTTGCGGGTTTCCAGCTGTCTTTCAGACTGACGGTGCGGTTGAATACCAGCTTTTCAGGCGTTGAGTCCGGGTCGCAGCAGAAATATCCGGTGCGTTCAAACTGGCAGCGATAGCCCGGCTGGACGGTTCCCAGCGCCGGTTCCACCTTGCAGCCGGTAAGAACTTTGAGAGAATCTGGATTGAGCTGTTCCAGCCAGTCGCCTTCGACGTCGCTGAGGCTCTGGCACAGCAGCAATTTGTCGTACAGACGAACTTCAGCGTCGATAGCGGAGGCAGCGTCAACCCAGTGGATCGTCCCTTTGACCTTGCGGCCGTCCGGCGACTGTCCGCCTTTGGTTTCCGGGTCGTAGGTGCAAATCAGCTCGACAACCTCGCCGTTTTCGTCTTTGACGAAATCCTCGCACTTGAGATAGTACGCCCAGCGGAGTCGAACTTCCTTGCCCGGCGCGAGACGGAAATAGCCTTTGACGGGTTCTTCCATGAAGTCCGTCTTTTCGATGTAAATGGTTCGTGACATCGGAACCTGACGCGTTCCCGCCGATTCGTCTTCCGGATTATTAATCGCTTCCAGATACTCGACTTTTCCTTCTTCCCAGTTGGAAATGGTAACCTTGAGCGGATTGAGAACCGCCATCACGCGCGGGGCGACTTTGTTGAGATGTTCGCGAACGCAGTGTTCCAGCAAGCCCATCTCGACAAGGCTTTCCATCTTGTTCATGCCGATTTTCTGGCAGAACAGTTTAATCGCTTCGGGCGTGTATCCTCGGCGGCGAATTCCGCAGATGGTTGGCATGCGCGGGTCGTCCCAGCCGGAAACCAGCCCTTCCTGAACCAGTTGTAACAGCTTTCGTTTGCTCATAACGGTGTTGGTCAGGTTAAGACGGGCGAATTCAATCTGGCGGGGATGGTAAATGCCCAAGTTTTCGCAGTACCAGTCGTACAGCGGGCGATGGTTTTCAAACTCCAGCGTGCAGAGAGAATGCGTAATTCCTTCGATGGAATCGCTCTGTCCGTGGGTGAAGTCGTACATCGGGTAGATGCACCACTTGTCGCCGGTGCGGTGATGGGACTGATGAATAATGCGGTACATGATCGGGTCGCGCATGTTGATATTGGGCGAATTGAGATCGATTTTCGCCCGGAGCGTATAGCGGCCGTTTTCAAACTCGCCGGCTTTCATGCGTCGAAACAGATCGAGGTTCTCTTCAATCGGACGATCGCGATACGGGCTGGGCTTGCCCGGCTCGGTGAGCGTGCCGCGATACTCTTTCATCTGCTCCGGGGTCAGCTCGTCGACGTAGGCTTTGCCGTCCAGAATGAGCTTTTCCGCCCATTCGTAGAGCTGATCAAAGTAGTCGGACGCGTAATGCAGTTCGTCCCAGTCGAAGCCGAGCCAATGAATGTCGTCCATGATGGAATCGACGTACTCGACGTCCTCTTTGGTCGGGTTGGTATCGTCAAAACGGAGATTGCAGCGTCCGCCGTACTCCTGCTTGATTCCAAAATTGAGGCAAATGGACTTGGCGTGCCCGAGGTGCAAGTAGCCGTTCGGTTCCGGGGGGAATCGGGTAATCGTCTGCTTGTGCTTGCCGGACGCCAAATCGTCTTCGACAATTTTACGGATAAAGTCTTTCGTTTCTTTTGCTTCGTTCAGGTTTTCTTCGGACATGGGTATGTTTTAGGAAATAGGGAATAGGGATTAGGGAATAGAGAGATAATTCGGAATTCGGAATTAGGAATTATCGCAAAGCGACGCGGGGAGAACCCATGCGCCCCAATAATTCTGAATCAGCTTTATTCCCTTAATCCATCAAAGGCGAAATTCCATTTCTCGTCTATATGGTATATTATATAGAAATAAGAAATTTTGAACAGCCCCCACAAGGTTTCTGGGGAGCGGAAGGTGCAATAAATCTTGAGTTGCGAAGACAGATAGTTTTTATTTTTGAACGCAGAATACGCAGACTCCTCGCAGAGAGCGCAGAAGCAAACGAATATGTGTCATCTACGCCCGACATTGCCGGGCTATGACACGATGTCCGTTTGCGATTTTTAAAAATAATTATTCGGGCGGGAATCGTGGCGTAGCTAACGTAGTTAGCGTCGTCGCCACATTCCCAGCCCGTCTGCGTATTCAGCGAGTAGTCTGCGGTCTCTGCGTTCTCTTTTTTTATAATTTCATGCCCCCAAATTTGAACGCGTCATTCTTTTTTTCTTTCCCCCCTATTGCAATCCGTTTTATTATTGTTTAGAATAAAAGGCAATAGTTGGCAATTTGCAGTGAATCAATTGTATTTTCCGCTGAGTATTGCCCGTTTTTTCACTCTTTCCCCCTGATCGAAACGACCATGCCCAAAATCATCCTTTCCGGCTTCGCCGACGAAGCTGTCAACCGCACCGAAACGAAATCCCTTGTTGAGCAGTTTACCGCGTTTGCCGCCATGGGATTGCAGTACTATTCCGTTCGATTTGTCGACCTGGGCGACGGCTCCGGGACAAAGAACGTCATGAAGCTGTCAGCCGAAGAAATCCAGCAGATTAAACGCCTTCAGGACGAATACGGGCTCAACGTCTCCTCGATCGGGTCGCCCATCGGGAAGGTCAAGCTGGTCGATCAGGAAGACGGCACGAAGAACGTCTACATCCCGTTCGACAAGTATCTCAAAGAAGACGTCGCCCGCGCCTGCGACATCGCTCACGCCTTTGAATGCAAGCTCATTCGCGGGTTCTCGTTCTATCATCCGCACGGAAAAGACTACAGAGCGTACATGAATCAGGCGGTTGACCAGCTCGGGCAGATCGCCGAGGCGTGTCATCGTTCAGACTTGACGTTCGGTCTGGAACCGGAACCGAACCTGGTCGGGGCGAACGGCTGGCTCCTGGCGGAGATTTACGAGAAAGTCAACCATCCCGGCATGGTTCTGATTTTCGACGGCGCGAACCTGGTCGTTCAGGGATACACGGCTTTGGACTTGCTCGACCAGTTCCGCGCGTGCCTGCCGGGCTTGGGCTGGCTTCATATCAAAGATTACCGCAACCCGCAGCCTGTCGGCGATGGTCCGGTAGACGAAGAATCCCTGTGGAACTTCGTTCCCTCTGACTGCGGCGACAGCGGACACGAAGCGATTCTGCGCGAGCTGAAAGAGTACTTGCCCGCTATGGAGCAGAACCTCAAACGCCGCGGTCTGCCGGGCGTCTTCTGCGACCTGGAACCGCACGTCAAAGGCGGCGGACAGTTCGGCGGATACTCCGGCCCCGACGGCTTCGGAATCGCCCTGCGCGCCTTCTGCCGACTGCTGGACTACATTGGAATCGACTACCATCTGCGCGACTTCAACGACCTCAAAGCCGCGAGAGGATTCTGAGATAGGTGGAGAGTAGATAATTAATGAAAGGCGGTAATGGAGTTCGCTGAAGGCGAACGGAATTACGCATTCGCCGTCAGGCGAACAAAACGTCTGAAGCGTGCATAACAAACGCCGCAGTTGAAAAACTCCCTTGGATGTAGCCCGTCCCCGGGCTACAACTTGACGGCTTTGCCGTCAAGCGGCGAGGCGCAGCTCCCAATCCGCGCTGCCGCGCGTTTGCCAATAATCGCTCCCGTTGGTCGCTTGCGTAAACAGCCGTGAAGTGTACACTCCAAATATACGCAAGCTGAAAACCTCCCTCGGATGGACTCCGCCCTCGGAGTCCAACTTGACGGCTTTGCCGTCAAGAAAAAAGCGAGAGTTCCGCTTACGCTTCCCTCTCGCGCTACGTTCGCTTCGCTCACACCCACGGGTTTACACCCGTGGCTCGCCTATTATTTTCGCTTACGCAGGAATAATACGACAACTCCGAGCGCCAGCAGCGCCCACGTTGACGGTTCAGGAACGCCGGCAGACGGAGTATAACGGACGGACAAAACGCCTGTCGTTGATTCGTACCCAATCAGTTCAAACATACTTGACTGGAAAACAAGATTATTCATATTGAGGTTTCCATCGTTAATTCCAGATGGAAGCTGAATACCCACTACCTCGTCGTCTTCAAAGGCGTTATCATAGCTGGAATCCAACGCGATTTTGATAATAGAACCGTTTTCAAACGTCGTGTCGCCATTTACATTCAGAACGTCAGTCCAAATATCGCCTTGATCGTCTTTTCCAACTTCCAGCAACAGCGTCGCGCCGTCTTTGAGAATATACCCGCCGCCGAACGTTGCCTCACCGATGGAGTTACCCGGCGAGAAGACCGAATTCGCGTCAACTTCGATATTGCCTAACATATACCCTTCCAGGTCTACGCGACCGGAAGCGACGACAAAGTTATCGGCGGTAAAATGTAAATCCTCCGGCAATTGATCTGTATTAATCTTTAATCTGCCTTCGCCGGTTTTGAGAATATCGCCGTTGCCGAGAATTGTGGAATTGGTAAAGGCAAGCGTCTTTTCATCATTATTAGCAACATTGATTTCCAAAACGCCGTTCTCTTCAAGAGTAACCATGCCGTTAACGGCAACCGCGTCGCCGGTCAGCTTGAGAACTCCTTCAGAAACGGTTGTTCCGCCGTCGTACGTATTGGCGGCAGAAAGAATCAGCGTTCCCGCTCCGGACTTGGTCAACGAACCCGTTCCGGAAATGGGGCTGGATTGAGTCAAAGAATAGCCGCCGCCAACGACGAACTCTGCATCGTCAGACAGCGTTACTCCGCCTGAATGGTCGGCTGTTGTAACGCCCGCCGCGGCGGTGTCGGAATCGAATTCAACGCCGTCGTATGCAATTCTGTCAACAACAATCGCTGTCGCGTCGTTGTCAGCAATTGGATAATAGACAGAATCCATCGACACGGAAATCGTACCGGTCGAATATAAATTATCCGTATTCCAGTTTAAGGTTCTTGAATTCCACGTTTCCGGAAGAACTACAGAATCGAACGTCCCGGTAAGAGTTCCCTGAACGTCCAAAACCTGGAACGAATCCGTTGTTCTCGGATTAAACGAGTCCAGCAGATTCACCGCCAAATCAACGCCGCCGTTAAGCCGAAGCTCCGCCCCGGAATTGACAACGATTTTATCAAACTCGGTTCCCGAACCAAGATCAAGAACAACCTGAGCGTTTTTCGACTGGTACGCTTCCAGTTCTGCAATTTCCAAATAATATTGATTTGAATTATTTTCTTTTCGCGCTATGTGCTCAACGATTTTCAAAACTTGTCCAGTGGGTTCTCTGCCTTGAGCGTCTTGAGCGAGATAATAATTAATTCCGCCTCGAGTATAGGCGGCAAATTGCTCGGATGCGTAGGTTTCATTTCCATTGGCATCGTAGAGGAAGAACTGGAAATAATTCCCGGAGCGGCTCATTGGAAGAACGTTGTTGACTTCTCTATCTCTATAGTGAATCATACCCAATGTGTATTCCTGACCTAAATCGACCGTCAGAGAATGGTCGTTTTGCGTTGTAGTATCCTTTGATATAAAGAATGTTCCAGTATTTCCATCTACAGCTTTAGACGCCGAATATGTCGAGCTATACACACCGTTGTTAGACGTTGCAGTTTTATTCAGCGCCAGGTTGCTTCCTTCGTATCCTCGATCAAAGACGAATACGCCGCTTTGAATAACGGAACTTCCCGCCGCGCCGACTCCGCCGGGTGTAAACGTTCCTCCCATTTGAGTCATGGAGCCAGCGCCGGAAATAGAGCCAACCGTCAAAGCGGATTCGGAGAAAACGAGCGTTGCTGTATTTTCTGCCGAAATGGAGTTGGCTGTTACTGTTCCCGTGTTAAAATAGACTTTAGACCCTGCCAGGGCGGAAATGGAATTGACGTTGTACGATGCCGACGAGGTTTTATCCGTTGCCTTGCCAACGAAATAAGATGCATTTGCGTGAGTTGACATGTAGTTTTCGCCAAAAGTAACAGCAGAGCTGGATCCTGTTACGTTTCCGTTTACGGTGAAAACCTTTGCTCCCCAACCGGCGTCAAAGCCCAGCGCGCAGTTGTCTGCAATTGTGATATTGGAGTTCAGGACAGCGTCGTTATAATCCATAATTGAACTGATTCTGGAGCTGCCTGTTACGTTAATCCCATCGGTAACATTCAAAATCGTTCCGGTAAGACGAACCGCTCCGCCCCACCCCGACTTGCCTTGAGAATTGAGCGTCAAACTTTTAATGGTTACATTCAACCCGCCAGTATTACTTGAACTCTGCAAGTACAGCTGGTTGTTGCCGGAAACGTCGTAACTAACATTTGCATTTCCCAGATATGTTTGGTTTTGCACAAAAAAACGCAGGTCTCCGCAAACGCTGACTAAACCGGTAAAGCCGGAAAGGTTAGTATTTGTATTTCCCAGATTGCTGGCAACATTGTCAACTTGAATCGTACCGCTGCCGGTGATTGTGTTTCCTTTAATGTCGTCATAGATTCTTGTTGTACCAGAGGGAATATCAATCGTGTCCGCTACGGCGGCTGTTGTCAAAAGGAATAACGCAATTCCCAGACCGGTGAAAAAATATCCAAGGCGTTTCATGTGTATCACTCTTATTATGTTAAATACAGGAAAACAGTTTGTATTGAGTTCTTTTCGCTATTCACACAAATTAGCTAATTCCATTCCATATATTATAACCTGTATTTTCAGAACTTATCTTGTACTTTTACGCCAAAATCTTGTACAAACGCGACACAGATTGACAAAAAAGTCCGATTATGCGATAAAATTATAATAGAGAGGGCGGAAGGGCTTTCTGAGACGCGAAGAAATGGAAGGCGGTCGGCGAGCTGTAGTGCGTAGAGCCGCCCGGGAAAGCCTCACGCAAAGTCCGCAAAGTTCGCGAAGTAGATAAAAAGGGCGCAAGCGGACATCGTGTCATAGCCCAACGGGCGTCATTGACACATGTTCGCTTGCTTCTGCGCTCTCTGCGAGGAGTCTGCGTACTCTGCGTTTAAAAATAAAAACAATCAATTTTCGTAACCCTCAATTTATCACACCCCGGTTTTCCGAGTATATTCCAATGTCCATTCAGATTAAACCGTATCGTAAAATTTTCCTCGTTGTCGAAACGACCAACCACTTTGGACGCAATATTGTTGAAGGAATTGCTCAATACGCTTTAGAACGGCATTGGCGTCTGGATTTCCGTCAGCGCGGCTGTTTTGACCCGGTGCATTTGGAAACGATTACGTCTGACGTCGACGGGGTAATCAGCCGGACGTTTGACCGCCGATTCGCTCAAAAGCTCATGCAGCTGCGCGTTCCGGTTGTCGAACTGGTTGGCGAATACGGCGCGCCGCAGGACGTTTTAATTGACGAAACGGCGTTAAGCCAAATGGTCATTAATCATTTTCGGGAACGCGGCATCGAAAACTTCGGGGCGTTTAGCGACGTTCGAGCCATTTGGTCTGTTCGGCGAATGAACGCCTTTAAAGAGCTTGTCAGTAAAGCCGGCTTTTTCTATTCCGAATTTATCCCCTCGCGTCATTCGGGGAATTTCCTTCTGCCGAACTGGACGTCAAAACAGGAACGCGATACAATCAGCTGGATTATAAAACTGCCCAAACCCTGCGGAATCCTTCTGTGTCAGGACATCCAGGCGAAACGGTTTTACGAATGTTGTCTCGACGCCGGCGCGCGAATCCCGGAAGACGTCGCCGTTGTGGGGAACGAAAACGACCGCTGGTTCTGCGAGGCGCTTTCTCCGCCCCTGTCGAGCGTAGAGCAAAACGGGGTTCAGTTTGGAATGGTCGCCGCTCAACTGCTGGAACAAAAGATGGCTTGCCCGGAAAAGACGTTTGAACCGATCTATTTGCCGCCGTCACACGTTCAGGTTCGGCAGTCAAGCAATATTACCGCAATTAAAGACGAAGACGTTCGAGAGGCGATTGCCTATATTCGCGAACACCTCTCCCAGGGCGTTAAACCGGAAGACGTTGTGAATCACGTAAACGTTTCGATTCGCAAACTGCAGCGAGAGTTCAAACGACTTTTAGGCGTAACGCCGCAGCAGTTTATTCTCAACATGCAAATGACCGTCGCCAAACAACTGTTGCTGGATTCCAGAATTTCCCTCAGAGCGGTCAGCGAAGCCGCCGGATTTAACAGCGTCGAGTATTTCACCCGCGTTTTTACCCGAGAAATCGGCTGCTCGCCCGGCCGATACAGAGAAGGCAAGGGTAGAGAGAAGATATAAAAACACGAAAAACACGAAAAGAACGAAAAAGACGAAAAAATTAAATTTCGTATATTTCGCTTAATTCGTGTTTTTCGTGTTTTTCGTGTTAAAAAAATGGCGAGCTTCGCTCGCTGAAAAAAGCGAGAGTTCCGCTAACGCTTCACTCTCGCACTCCGAAATTTTCTGTTACGTCACAGTTTTTCAGTGGGGCATTGGACAAGGCGGCGTCAAGCCGCCGCACTCCCCGACGCAAGCGCCGTCACACGTTAGAACACCGTGAACTCTTCGATCGTCGGGACTTCCGTGGCTTCGAGAATGTTCAGCCGGACGAAGCGCGCTGTTACGGGTTTCTCAAACGGAATCGTAAAGTTCGCTTTCTCGATGGTCGTGCCCTGATAGACGGTTTGCCATTCGTCCGTTTCGCTGGATCGAACTTCGATCTTGAACTGACGCGTTCGCGGAAATGCGATTTCTGAAATGACAACCTTCTTAACTTCCGTCGGTTCGGTCAGGTCAACTTCAATCCAGCCGGAACGGGAATGCGGTTTGGCGCCCCAGCGTGAAACCAGATTCCCGTCGAACGCAGAGGCGACGTTATACGCGCCGTTATCCCAGTTGCTGGACGCTTTGAACGGTTTGTTATACGACAAACTCGCTTTGACGTTGATTCTTTCCGGCAGCTTTTCGCCCCAGAAATTGGGTTTCTGATCGTCTGACATTGTAACAGGCGCAACGGTTTGATTTTCGTCGCCCTGCCAAAGAGTAATGGATTCGCCCTTTTTCAGATCGATCTTGTACAAGCCGTTTCCGAGGTCGTGAATCTTGTCCGGCGCGGACGACTGGAACTCGCCTGTAAAGTTCGGGACGACTCGACATTCCTCCCCGGCAAGGGACTCGATTTTAATCCACGACGTTTTGCCGTCTTTGCGAATCGCGGAGACGAGAAACGCGCCTTCGGTTCTCAGGTCGGCAAAAGACGTCTCTTTCCAGTCGGCGGGAATGGCGGGGAAGACGCGAATCTGATTCCCCCACGACTGAATGAGCATTTCCTGCAGTGCGCGGGCGGCGACGTGCGAACATTCAATCACCGGCCACGTCTCGTAATACTGCGTATTGCAGCGAACGAATCGGCGGTTGTTGTGATGCTTCAAAAGATAATCGCGGGCGTTTTCGCCTTCGCCTAAAATAGCGTAGATGCTTGCCGCCGCGGCTTGCGACCAGCCGAATATCTGTTTGCCGCCCTCGACAGTCGTCCAGTGATCCATCGTCTTTTTAATCAACGCCCGGCGCTGCGGGTCTTCCGGGGTATAGATGCACAGCGGCCAAACCTGAAGCATGTGCGACCAGTGCCGGTGCGAAACCGTCTGCGGGACGTCGGCGCCGATTAAAAAGCCGTCTTCCCCAACCTGATAGTCGACCAGATTGTCCAGAACGTCTTGCCATTGCGCCGCCTGCGGGTCGTTAAAGTTACATTCCCGATTGACTTCCAGCAGCCGTTCGCAAAGCCAGCGGATAAGCCCGATGTTGTAGTTCGTATCCCGCGCTTTAGTCGGGTATTCCGGCGAACGCGTAATCGGAATGTGATATTTACCGTCGGCTTCCTTCTGGAAAATATGAGAGTAGACGTTGAACGACCCCTTGAGCATGTCGAAAAAGGCGTGCTTTTCCCGGTCGGTCAGATACGACTTGTCCATCGTGTACCGATACTGAAGCCAGTAGTTGTGCAGCGCCCAGGTGAAGTCGCCCGGATTGAGGTACTCCGTATAGTATTCGCTGATGCAGTCGTTGTCGGTCGTATGGTTGAGCGTCGCGCCATTGTCGATTCCGTACAGCAGCTTGGCGTTGGCGACCAGGTTCGCCCGATTCTTGTCGATGAGGTTGGTAAACGATTCGGCCAGGTCGCAATGGTTGGAGGCGTACAGCGGCAGATAGCAAATCTGAATGTTAAGATTCCACCAGATCTTCGCCCAGACTGTTGGGCAGTACCACGGTCCCATCAGGTCGATAGCGTGACGGTCAGGACGGGTCGCGCAGGCGAGCTTGTACATCTGAATCCAGTAAAAGCTCTCCATCTGAGAGTTCGGAACGGAGACAAAGCTCTTCGGATAATACCCATGCCACCAGGCGCGATGTTCGGAAATAAGCTTTGACCAATCCTCCGCCGCAACGCGTTTGACGGTATCGCAGGCGATTTGTGACGCGGTCGTTTCCGGGAACGTGTCAATGAGGGAAAGAATCACCTGAGATCTCGGGGCGTCTGCGCCCTGAACCGGGCGTTCCATCCAGGCGGCGGAAAACTGCCCGCCAGCGACGCGATTTTGAACGGAGTACGAAATATCGCCGTCTTTTTTAAATTCCACCGGAGGGTTGAGCGGATCAGGAAGGATGTTCGCTCTTTTGGTCCGATAGACCAGCGGCTCGTCCGATTCCCATTCAAAAGCGGCTTCCTGTTCGCCTTCGAGCCGTTCGACGTCAATAATCAACGCCATCTCCTGTGACAGGACAAGGGCGCGGAAGCGAATCAGGCCAGCAGTCGTTTCGACTTCAAAGCGGGTTTCAGCGTTCCATAAATCCAGACGCGCCGTTCCATCGAGGATTTTCCCCTTGGTTTTCAACAGCAAGCGTCCAACCGGAATGCGGTAGTTCCCCAGCCGATGGTCTGTAATGTCCGTTCGTCCGACGGCAAACGAAATCTCGTTGTCAGTGCGTTTGTATATCATCGACCCCATCAGACCGTTGCCCAAAAACGACGCTTTTTCGTAATGATCCGGCAAGACTTCCCAGATGAGGTCTTGTCGAGAAAGGAATTCTTCCCAATTGATGGAGTCGCCGCTTTGCGCTGTCTTCTCGCAACTCGCAACTCGCAACTCGCAACTTGTATCGAGGAATTCGCCCTCTTTGATCATCCGTCCAACCTGCTGAAGCGTTTTGACGTCGATGTCGCGCAGCTTGCCGTTGTAGTCAGGCCCGACGTCAATGCTGAAGATGTTGCCGTATTTGACGGCGCCGAGGTAATCGTGATAAATCTTTTGAGCGTCCGTGCAGAGGTTGTCATGTTTGGGGAGAGAATAGAACCAGAACGCGCCGCCCTCGTGCTTGGGCAGAATCGGGTAGGTGAACTCGGCAACCAGATATTTGTCGTACGACGCGGCTTTACGGTTGTACCCGGCGCCGGAGGCGTCGTCTAAAGCGGACGGCTTGCCGCGTTCGCCAATGCGGACTTCCCCGGAACAGTCGCCGTGATTGTATCCGATAAGCGTATGGGGCTGAACTTCGTGACAAAACGCCGTCGTTTCGTCGTGCGACAGCCCGCCCGTTCCGACAGCGTGGTCAAACCAGATGTATTCAATCTCGCCGTACTGAGTGAGCAGTTCTTTCAGCTGCGCCTTTTTCATTTCCGGATTGACGGACTTGTTGTTTCGATACGCTCCGCCAGGCCAGTTCCAGTCTCCTTCCGAAAAGTACAGCGCCAGCTTGATTCCGTACTTGTCGCAGGACTTTCGCAACTCAGCCAGAACGTCTTTTTTCAGAGGCGAGTTGGTCGACTTGAACTCGGTCGTTTTCGTGTCCCACAAGCAGAAGCCATCGTGGTGCTTCGCTAAAAAGAGAATGTATCCCATTCCGGCTTCTTTCGCCGTTCGCGCCCACTGATCGGTGTCGACGTCCGTTGCGCGGAAGAAATCCGGCGTCTTCCCAGCCGGGTCTGTCCATTCCGTTCCGGAGAACGTACTCAACGACCAGCAAATGAACATGCCCCATTTGAGGTCTTTCAACTCGTTGGCGCGCTGCTGATAATATTCCGCAGTCGGCTCCGCATGGGAAACCGACGGAAGAACCGCCGCCAGCAAACTCAAAACAACTGTAATCAATCTTTTGGCAATCATTGGAATTCTACAGGGTTAAAGGGATGTTAAGGGTTAGGGGAATCAGCGCTTGTTAATTTGTAATTGCGCTTGACGATCTCGTATCTGCTTCCCATTATATAAGAAATAAAATTAAATAAAAGAGTATATTCGCGCCAAAATCTTGTACAAAAACGACAAAAATGCTTGTTAATTAAAAATACGAAATTCCCCCTCCCCCCCGTCCGTCATTTTATCTATCTTAATAGTATTTACATTTACACTAGATAAATATACCCGTATTCCCCGAAAATTTTTCGAAAATTTTTTCTTTGCTCTGCGAAAAAATCGGATTTTATGATATAATGTATAAATAATAACTGTGTGCATATAGATACATATAGTCATAAAGACAGTGTATTAATTTGACCTTAAATTATTCATTACATTTATAAACCGGTTTATACGAATCAAAATGAAACTTACACACTCAATCAACGGCGCTGCATTGTTCGGCATTTTTGCGGCTGCAATTATGACGTTTGGAATCTTCGCGTCGACGGCGCAGGCGGAGCCTGTTTTACAGGGCTACTGGACGTTCGACTCCGACACGGTCGACAGCGGAATCATCGTGGAATCCTCCGGCTATCAAGCGGCGGGAACGCACGATGGTTTGATTAAAGGAACCGGGGTTTCCTATCAATCTATTTCAGGGGAAGCGGGAAACCATCTTTCTTCCGGGAATTACATTACCTTTTCTAACAATACGTATGCTGTTATTCAAAACTCTTCCACAAAAGCAGATTTGGATAGTCCAAATTATTTAACATCTTACGACTTTCATGGCGGAGCCTTTACGATTTCCGCCTGGGTTAAGGGTCTGCCTGCTGGCGCCAGCTGGTCGCCTTATATTGCAAAATACGGCGAGAACAACTATGGTTATCAGCTGCGCCGTTACAGCACATCCACCAATCCAACCTTTACTTATAGACGTTCTGACGGCGACGACGATCCTGCGCCTAACATTGCCGGAACTTATACAAATCTGGATGACAACCAATGGCATCATCTTGTTGGCGTCTTTGGAGGAACGTACCGCGAACTGTACATGGACGGTCAGCTTATTACGCGCATTACCGATTCTGCCACTTCAGCCGGAGGCGAAGGCGAACCGTTGGTTTTCAGCGGTCGTTACAACGCTTCAAGCGGAGCATATCAGGCGTTTGCCAACATCTCTCTGGATAACGTCGCGATTTACGCCGGAGCTTTGCGTAACAATCAAATCACGTATCTCAACAACGGCGGAGATCCCACCAATCTTGTTGCTGTGGAGAAAAACACTATTAATATTGCCATGACTTCAGGAAAGGGCGACAAGTCAACGCAGCTCAACTTTTCCGGCAAAACCTCTCATTCCTGGCTGGACGGCGAGGCGATTTTTAACGGAGGTTCGGGATATTTGCAAACCAATCTTCCGGTTGGGGCAGCGGGCTTTAACGGATCGTTCACAGCGTCCGCCTGGGTTTATATGAATACCGTAGACGGCGATCAGGCGATCTTCGGCAACTCAACTCAAGCGAATAATCAGGGTTTGCATTTGATGGTCCGAAGCGGTCAGCCGCACTTGGGATTCTACGGCAACGACTTGCGCGCCGATCAAACCCTGGAAGCTAACAAGTGGTATTATCTGACGTTCCAATACGACGCCGATTCTAAAACGCAGCGAATTTTCCTCGACGGAGAACAAATTGCAACGAGAACCGCCTCTGCTGGTTTTTCGGGAACGAAAAATCTGGACATCGGCAAAACGTTTGACGGTTCCCCGTCATACTTCAATGGAAGAATGAAGGGAATTTCCATTACAGACGGAATTCTGTCCGCCTCGGAAATTCAGACTCAAATGAACGCAGACCGCGGAACGACGCGCACCGAAGATTTCTCGATGGGCAAAAACACCGACGAATGGTATGCCGGCGGCGGCTCGACTTTCGGCGTTGCTTGCTCATACCAAAATAAATACTGCTTGCACACCTATTATAACATCGGAGACGGCTCAACGTCTACGGTTTCCGGTCAAAGCGCTTCCGACGCTATCACGACCGCCCTCTGGGGGCCTCAGTTCACCGTTGCAGACGAACTTCCTGACGATGCGGCAATTTCGTTCTCGGTCGCAGGGTCGTCAACGGCTCTGAACTTCAACAGCCGCACATCCGGCGGTTCCGGGGTGGCTCTGTGGGACTTGACGACAGGCGATTTCGTGCGCGACGGCAGCGGAAACATCATTTCCAAAACCGGAAACAATACCGCTACCTGGTTTGACGCTTCGATTCCGCTTAAGGGATTGGAAGGACACAACGTTATGGTCGTCGCCATGGACAGACAGACCAACGGTTATGGCTGGATTGGCATTACCGATTTAACCGCCGATATAACGCAAGTCAGCTACATTTCCGACGCGGCGCAGCATCACCTTGTTCTCAACAACTTCAGCTTCGACACCGCCGGAGACTTCAACGGCATGTACGAAATTGACGGCGATGGAAACAAACTCGATTCTGTTACGCACTTCACCAACGGTTCGAGAAACGGCAGCGCCGCCACCACCTGGTTTGTTGACGAATCCGGTACGATTTCTGCCGGAACAAAGGGATTCCTCAGCTCCGGCACCGCCGCCTACGGGGAAGAGCAAACGACAGGCGTTCTTCGTTCTGACCCGTTCCTCGTTCAGGGCGACGTCATGGAATTCCTTATCGCCGGCGGAAACAACATCAGCAACAAGCACATTGATTTAATCGATGCCGACACGGAACAAGTCTACTTCTCGGCAACCGGCGACAACACCAACAACTTCATGTACGATTTCTGGAATCTAAAGGACATTCAGGGCAAGTCCGTTTACCTCAAAATCGTCGACGCCGACGGAGGTTCGAGCTGGAGTCACATGGAACTCGACCAGATTCGTCAAATCAAATTCGCCCCGACCGAAGCTGACGTCGCCGCCAGCGAAAAGGCGATTAAATCAGCAAGTCTGGAATTCAACAACGGTCTGCCGGGCTTGAACATGGAAGCGTATAAGCTTGACGGAACCGGCGTTGACTCGCTGGACGCGTTAGCCAACTACATTACAGGCGGCGCGGAACCGGACGATCAGCTTTATCGATTTTATTTGAACAACTTTAAAGCCTCCGACGAGGCCGTTGGCGTTAACGCCTTCTCAACGTTAAACGTCGATTCCGCTGGACAGTACACTCTGGCGGTTGCCAACGACGAGCCGTACAGAATTTTGCTCAACGGCAATCCGGTCTTTGAATCTGAAGGTTCAGGCGGTCTGGAATTCATTCCGCTGACGTTAAGCGAAACAGGTCAGTACGCCTTGGAAATGCTCTATCTGGATGAATCCGACAAAGGCGTTTCCCTTTATATGGCAGAGGGCGCGTTTGACGCTTGGGACAGCGCTTTCGGATTGCTTTCTGGCTTTGGCGGATACTTAACCAGCTACGCCGACTACTTTGTTCAGAGTAACGAAGTTCCGGAACCGTCCACTTGGGCGCTGCTGATTCTTGGCGCATCGGGACTGTTCTTCATCAGAAAAAAGAATAAATAACCCATTCGGAACAGAAACATTTTCTTTGTTGGGAGGAACGGCGGCGGCTTCGGTCGTCGCCGTTACTTTTTGCGGCGACGGCGAGGCGGCGGCGAAATCTCACGCAAAGTCCGCGAAGAAATGGAAGGCGGTAATGAAGTGAGCGAAGCGAACGGAATTACGCAGTTCGCCAACGGCGAACCGAATGTTTGAACTGTGTAAACCCAAATAACGTAGCCGAAAACGCCCCCTGGATGGCACCCGCCCTCGGGCGCCTTTGCTGATACAAGAAAAAACTCTTACGCAGAACAACCACTCCGAACTGCGGGATCGAGGCTGTCTCATCCGCCGAAGAATCCTCACGCAAAGTCCGCGAAGTTCGCAAAGTTTTAAAAAACAGACGCGAAGCGTTCAACTAGAACCGCGTAGATGGTTCTATATTTCTAGCCGTGGGTTTTAACCCACGGATGACGTGGATATTATTTATATAGTTGCGAAAAGATTATTCTTCTTCCAGTTGTTTTAAGTACAATCCAATTGCTTGAACCAGTTCCGGACGAACTGTCCATTCGAAACCGCGACCTCTATAGCGCCCCGTCATGGGAATAATCCAGTAGCTCGTGTTGCCATCAGTTCCCAAAACCTGAAAACGTCCCAAGCGATTTTGAACTCTTTGCGCCCATCTCCAAATCAGAGCATTAGGAGAACTTGGTTTCTTGGGATTCACTTCTGAACAAGTTGCTGTGTGGTTTGGACTTTTATAAAATCCCAACAGAGCCTTCAATGTTCTGGAATAAGTAACCTTCGGATCGTTCAGCAATTTCAACCACTCTTCCGTAGTGATGTCAATCTTGCATTCGAAACTGCCATTGTTGTTTTTAACTTGGAATGTTTTCATGATTATAATACCTTGTTAGAAAAAGAATGTTACTGAAATTGTTAACCATCGGTTTATTATAATAATATCAAATTTCATTGCAAGCGGTTAACAATCATAAGAAAAGAAAATTTTTCTAATATGTTCATTTTATATAAATCCGGTTCCCTTTTCCGCCTCCTTGAATAAACGTAAATTTCTGGTACAATTCAGACTATAATAATTAATATAAGATCAATTATAAACAAGCAATAATATAATGGAACAGAAATTTTACGATCGCGCCAAGCAGGCTCGAGCCAAGCTGATGGAACTGCGCGCGTCTTTGGATTGCGACGGCAGAGCCGCTCGCGCCAAAGAAATCGAAAACCTCATGAGTCAGCCCGGATTCTGGGACGATCAGGACAAGGCGCAGGCGCTTATGGACGAACTCAAAGCGACCAAGGGCGTTATCAAGCCGTTTGACGAGGCGCTTGCCGCCTGTGACGATATGGACGCCTTTATGGAAATCGCCGAAGAGGACGAGTCCTGTTTTGACGAAGCCGTCGCGGAAATCGACAAGATGGAAAAGACGCTCGAAGAGCTGAGCGTGAAATCGCTTCTGTCCGGCCCGGTCGACAACAACGCGGCTATCGTGTCCATTCAGGCGCGCGACGGCGGAACCGACGCCAACGACTGGGCGGAAATGCTCTTAAGAATGTACATCAACTGGGCGGAAATGAACTCCTACAAGGTCGAAATCATCGACCGGCAGGACAACGAGGAGGCGGGCATCAACAGCGCGTCGATTATCATTCGCGGTCCGTTCGCCTTCGGATACCTCAAGGGAGAAACCGGAACGCACCGGCTGGTTCGAATCAGTCCGTACAACGCAGAAGGAAAACGGCAAACCAGCTTCGCGTCTGTAGACGTCATGCCGGACATTGCCGATTCCGTTAAAGTCGACATCAAAGAGGAAGACGTCCGGGAAGACGTGTTCCGGTCGTCCGGCGCCGGCGGTCAGCACGTCAACAAGACGTCGTCCGCTATTCGTCTGACTCACATCCCGACGGGCATCGTCGTCCAGTGCCAGAACGAACGTTCTCAGCACAAAAACCGCGCCACCGCCTGGAAAATGCTGCGAGCGAAAATGGCGCAAATCGAGGAAGACAAACGCGAGGAAATGGCTTACGAGCATTACCAGTCCAAAGCGAAAGTCGGGTTCGGCAGCCAGATCCGAAATTACTTCCTTCATCCAGACCAGAGAGTCAAAGACGCCCGAACCGGGTACCTCGTCGGCAACTTCCACTCCGTTCTCAACGGCAACATTCAGGGCTTTTTAGACGCCTATCTGGAATGGCTCGCCGGAAAAGACGTCAATTATTCGTCGGCGGAGGAGGAATAAAGAGGCAGTAGGCAGTAGGCAATAGGAAATAGACGCGAAGCGTTCCGCTAGAACCGCGTAGCGGTTCAATATTAATAGCCGTGGGTTTTAACCCACGGGGGAATAGGAGGAGGGGTCGATGTACCATTGGCAGGCGAGGACGCCTGCGGTCGACGAGGACGTCGACCCTCCGCAGACTTTCCTTACTTTTCCCACTTTTCTATAACTACGCATCTTATTTAATCAGAATTCTTTAAATGATTATTCAAAAGAATTTTGTCTGATAATTCTTTTAGAATCTGCAAAAGTTCAAAAAACTGCTCTTGTCGCAAAGGGGAAAATTTGCTATTCCGTTTACTATAATTTCTTGTTTTCAGACCAAATGGGAAGAAAACTCAGAAGTTATACTGCCCATGAGCGTTAATTTGTAACGAATATATTAATGACAACAATTGCCATTGCATATTGGATAAAAGAAGCGCTCAAAAAGGTCGGATTGAAAGGAAATGTAGAGAATTTTTAGCGAATTTCAGTAAATTGTCGAAATTTTTATTTATTTCTTTTTTAATCCGGACGAAAATATAAATTGAACGCCCCTGTATAGCGTTTTAGTGGAGGGATTCCATAAATGCTATGGGGAACAAAAATCGGAAACGGAAAAACGAACGTTGGAGACGTTTCAATCTTTCCAATCGAGATTTTTCCCAAACAAGGGCGTCCGAACTGTCAGGGAAATCAGGGCGCAAGCGCTGTAAAGACGGTTCGGAAACTGGCAATTCACGGGGAGAACTCGCGGCTCGGAGTTGTCAGAATTGGACGCAAAAGTAAAACGTCTATCTGCCGCGGAAAGTTTACAATATCATTAAGGCTACAGTCATGAAAAAACAAGGAAGTTTGAAGAACAGCTTTTATCGTCCCGATTGGGGTCGTATTGTAAAAGCCTTGTCGTTCGTTCTTTTGTTTGCCGCGTTTCTTTGCGTAACAACAAAAGAAAGTCAAGCGCAATCGGCAGCTCCCAACGCAGCTCGCACTCAATGCTCCGATTTACTTCAGCGCGCTCGTCAAGCGATAAATGAAGGCAAGCTCGCCGATGCGGAAACGCTTATCGGTCAGGCGGAAAGCCTCAACGTACAGTTTGAACCGCTGTACACCGGAGACACGCCCGCTCGTCTTCGCCGCGAACTGGATCGAGCGAAAGGGGCTTCGGCGTCAACGCAGTCGCAAGACCCGTTTGCCATTCGCGGTCAAAACAGCGCGCCGTCCGTTCCAGCGGTATCTCCAGTAACCAACGCGTCTGCGATGGCGAAAAAGTACATTGCTGAAGGACGCTCTTCTCTCAACCTTGGCGCATTAGACAAAGCGGAACAGCTTTGTTCTGAAGCCATGAAGCTGAAAGTCGCTTACGCTCCGGGCGAAGACACTCCGGAACGCCTCATGCGCGACATTCAAGCAGCCAAACAGCAAACGGCGATGGCGGCTCCGCCCGTTCCGTCGATGCCTGACATGCCCCCCGCTCCGGCGGCTCAGTCCGCTCCGGTAGCTCCGGCGATGGCAACGATGGCAACGGCTCCCGCTTCTGGCGATGTCCCGGTTGCCGTTCGTCAGCAGAGCGACAAGCTTTTGCTCGAAGCGCGAAAGATTTTGGCGACGGGGGATGTTGCCAGCGCGCGCGCGAAAGTCGCTCAGGCTCGACAGCTCAACGTGCCTTACGGACCGAAAAACGATTCGCCCAATCGCGTTGAAAAAGACATTAACGCTCACGAAGCCGCATACGCTTCCGTTCAAAACAATCCGTCTGACATGAACAGCCGGAAAGAATACGCTCGAGTTCTGCTCAATCAGGCGAACACGCTGTATCAGCTTCGCTGCTATGATATTGCAGAAAACGTTGCGATGAACGCGGCTCGGCTCAATGTTGAATACTCGGCTTACGACGTTAAACCGCAGGACATGATCAACAAGATCAACGGCGCGCGTCAGCGAGCCGCCTCCGGCGCTTCAGTCGCCAACGCCAGCTATCTGTCCAACCGCGACGCAACTGCTGTCGAACAGGTTGCCGCCGTTCAACCCGGCCAGCCCACAAGCATGACCGAAGGCATGAGCTATTTCCTCCAGGGCGAAGAAGCTCTCAAAGCAGGAAATACCGAAGCTGCTGCGAACGCGTTCCTCAAAGCCGCTCAGCACCGAGACGAACTCGACTACAGTTCACAGCGTCAGCTCAACGATAGACTTACGCTGCTCAATGCGAAATCCGCGCCCGCTCCTGTTCCTGGATCTGCTGCCGCTGTAGCCGCGGAAGCGACTGAGGAACAGAACGCTCTGTTCAGCAAAGTCGCTTCGGAACTGACCTCTCAGGAAGCCAAAGCTCTCGCTGTTGGTAAAGCCAATCCTCGCGAAGCTGTTTCCATCCTGACTGCAGCTCGAGAAAATGTAGATAAATCCGCTCTGGACGATACGCGCAAAGCTCGACTGCTGGCGCACGTTGATCAGAAGATAAATGAATTGAATCTGTATATCTCGCAAAACGGCGCGTTGATCGCCAACGAAGAAAACAATCGCAAGATTGACGAAGACAACGCTCGCGCGATGCAGTATAAGACTGAAAAGGAACAGAAGATTGCCAAGCTCATCGACGAAGTTGGTCAGCTTACCCGCGAACAGCGTTACGCTGAAGCGGAACTCAAAGCCAAGCAGGCTTACGAACTCGATCCCAACAACCAGGCGTGCATCCTCGCTTTCCAGATGACCAAAACGCGACGCCGCGTTGACGACGGTCTGAAGATTCGCGAAATGCAGAGCGAAGGCTTCCTCAACGCCATGGAAGGCGTAGAACGTTCCGCTGTCAACCCGTTTGACCCGGATCAGAACATGGTCTTCCCGGATCGCGGAACGTGGGCTGACATTACCAAACGCCGCGCCAAGGGCGACGAACAGAGTCCGTACACGGAACGCGAACTGGAAATCAAGAAGAAGCTCGAACAGCCCGTTCGACTGGACTACAAGCAGACGCCGATCAGCGCCATTCTGGACGACCTGGCTGCCCTGTCTGGAGTCAACATTTACAAAGATCCGGCTGGCTTTGCCGCTGCTGGAGTCGCTTCCGACACCCCTGTAACAATTTCACTGACTAACGACATTCAGCTCAAAAACGCTCTCGACCTGATTCTGGAGCCGTACGACCTGACCTACGTTATCAAGAATGAAGTCCTCAAGATCACAAGCAAAGAAAACGGCAGAGGACAGCTGTACACCAAGACGTACCCGGTTGCCGACCTCGTTATTCCGATTCCGAACTTTGTTCCGACGGATAACCTGGGACTGTCTGGAGCTTACAAACAGGCTCTGGCTCTGAACAACGGCATGTCCGGCAATGGAATTGGATCGTCCATCATGGCTCCTGCCACCGCAGTTGCCAGCCGCGCTAACGGCAACGTCAACAATAACATTTTGGCTCAGTCCATGGGCGGCGACCTGACAGCGGGTTCGCCTATGACGCCGGCTTCTGGAAACGCAGGCCCGTTTGGTAGCGGTTCCGGCGCCGACTTCGACAGCTTGATCGAATTGATCACCAAAACCGTTGAACCCGACACCTGGAAAGAAACTGGCGGACAGGGAGACGGCACCATTGAAAAATTTGAAACCAACTTGAGCCTTGTTATTCGTCAGACTCAAGAAATCCACGAAAAGATTGCTGAACTGCTCGAACAGCTTCGTCGTCTGCAGGACCTTCAGGTTACCATTGAAGTTCGATTCATCAGCCTCTCCGACAGCTTCTATGAAAGAGTCGGCGTTGACTTCGACGTCAATATTAAATCGAATCAGAACGGCAACGTATCCATTGAACGTGAAACTGCTGTCGACGCGGATGGAAACCTGACGGAAACTGACTACGCCAAATTCCAGCGCAGCGCGACCATCGGTCTGAAAGCGCCTGGACTGTTCAGCTCAACGCTTGATATCCCGGTGTCTCAGGGTGGATACGGCGGAACGACGCCTCAGTTCGGCGGTTATACCGGCGGCGACGGCTTGACCATGGGTCTGGCGTTCCTGAGCGATATTGAAGCCTACCTGTTCATCGAAGCCGCTCAGGCGGACGCACGATCGAACATCATGCAAGCTCCGAAAGTTACCCTGTTCAACGGTCAGCAGGCTATGGTTTCCGATACACAACAGAGTCCGTTCGTCATCAGCGTTACCCCGGTTGTCGGCGACTTCGCCGCGGCTCAGCAGCCTGTCATCGTCGTACTGTCTGAAGGAACCTTCCTCACAGTTCAGGCGGTTGTCAGCAACGACCGACGATTCGTCCGACTGACGGTTGTCCCGTTCTTCAGCGAAATCAAAGAAGTCAACGTCTTCAAGTTCACAGGTTCAACGACCACGACGGAAGACACCTCGTCTGAAGGCGACGACGAACAGCCCGCTACAAAGAAGAACAGCAAGAACGTTTCAACCTCGAACTCCGGCACGTCCGTTCAGTTGCCAACCTTCGCCTATCAGACCGTTACCACGACAGTCAGCGTTCCTGACGGCGGTACAGTCCTCCTGGGCGGAATTAAACGACTCAAGGAAGGTCGAGATGAGAAGGGCGTTCCAATCCTCAACAAGATTCCTTACATCAACCGTCTGTTCCAGAACACCGGCATCGGCCGCGAAACAGAAAGCTTGATGATGATGGTTACACCGCGAATCATTATCCAGGAAGAAGAAGAGGAAAGAATGGGCATCGCCGCCCCGTGATTCTGACCTGAAACGATGATTCTGGAAATGCGATTCCAGACGTTGAACACAAAAGTTTGACGACGATGGTTACTCCCCGTGTCATCATTCAGGAAAAGGAAGAGGAACAATTGGGCATCACTCCCTAATACAGGGGGTATATATTCCCCGGAAAATTCCTGACGTCAAACTTGCCGCCGTAGTCATCCCCCTGACTGCGGCGGTTTTATTTTAAAGACAATTCTATCTCGAACCTTATTTTACGCCCCAGATTTGTTCTATCATTGCATATCCAACAGGATCGTGGCGACGGAATTCTGTTTTGACAAACGGATAGAAGTCGTTCTCGCCGAAGTAACATTCCGTCAGTTCCGCGAAGTATTCCATCGGGTTGGTTGCTGAATAGGCTTTTCCTTCCTGTTGATAGTAGTTCAAAACGCGGTCGTAGAGCTTGTTTTCCATCGCGTTTTTATAGGCGTAAAGAATAACCCCGTTACTGTATCCGTTTTCGACTGTTTTGAAGTGATAGCCGTGAGCCAGTTCATGGAGCAGCATCATGGGCTGACGGTCGTATTCGCTCAGAAAATATTGAGCGTTGGGGATGTCAACGCCGTTGGTTTTAGCCGGATTGACGCCGTGCGTTTCGAGCCATTCCCTGCTGACGTGATAGCAGGGAATCGTATACGTTGGGTCTTTTTCCTGAATCCAGATGGGCGTTTTCTGAAGCTCTTTAAGGGCTTTTTCTGGAATGAGAACCTGAATCTGGGTCAGCTGAAGGGTAATCAGTCTCATCGACTTCTTGTCCAGTTCCGGATTGGCTCTCAAATCGGCGGCGACGTAAACCGTCCAGCCGCAAACGTCGCGGGCTTCATACTCAGAAGTCGGAACGTACTCAGCGTAGTTTTTTCTCTCTTCGCTGCGCGCCGACGCCGTCAACGCCAAAAGCGTCAGACAAAACAATTCCAATAAAAGAACAAAGCGTTTCATAGTTTGTACATTTTGTTTAAATTAAAGGTTTTCAACGCGGCGAAGCAAATTTTCGAAACTGCTCTTTACACCGTCGTAATAATTTGCTATTATCCCATGCCGTTGATTTTTTGCAAGAGGGCGCGGACGCCTTCTTAAACAATTCCATACGCTATAATCGGAGTAAAAATATGAACTTTAATTTCTTTAACTGGATTCGCCAGGGCGTTAAGCAGTCGGTTTTAATGGGCGTTCACGACGCGGTTGAGTGCATCGGAACTCCGGTTGAAACGGATCAGGTCCGCGAAACGCTACTGCAGTTTGCTGGAAACGACGAAAACGCCGTAACGACCGTTGACGTTCGCCGCATTCCCAGCTCGACGCCTCGCACCTCTGGCAAACTCGGGCGCCGTCTGAGCGACACGCTCAAAAAATCGGACGAAACAAAATCCGAGTAATCACAGCCGAACTCGAAACCAACCAAGCCAATAGGGCGCGACGTCTGACAGTCGCGCTCTTTTTTTATTCCTCTTTGCTCCTTGCAATTCATTTTGAAATCGTGTACAATGCAATTATACGGTAGTAGCGCTTGATTTTTAAACCGTAGTGTGTAAACCCAAAACGTTCCCGTTGGTCGAGTTGATTCCTCTTCGCCAACCACTATTTCCAGACAAATTACCATGTCCGAACCAGAACAAACCAGCCAAACAGAGCAGACTCCAGAACAGCTCGAAGAAGCGCGGCAGTACGATCGCGCTCAACTCAAATTGACGCTCATTGACAAAGCGGTTGATTTCCTCTTTTTAGGCGTGATGGCGTTTGTATTCGCCAAACCGCTGGGGGATTGGATCGCTGGTCAGCCGTGGGTGACAACGGCAACCCTTCAAGCGCTGGCAATCGTCGCGATTGTCTTTGCGCTGCACGTGATTGTGTCGCTGCCGATTTCGTTCTACGGCGGGTTTGTCCTGGAACACAAATTCAACCTCAGCAAGATGACGTTCGGCGGTTGGCTGTGGAAAAAAGTCAAGCTGTGGATTCTTACCGGGTTGATGGAATGCGCCCTGATGACCGGTCTGTTCCTGCTGATAGTTTATACCGGCGTTTGGTGGATTCCGCTGTCCATTTTGGTATTTTTCGTCTTGAACTTTGTACTCGGCATGCTGCTGCCGGTTCTCATTTTGCCGCTGTTTTACAAGATTGACCGCGTTGACAACGAAACCCTTCTTGCAGGTCTGAAACGGCTGACCGAGCCGACGACGCTTACTCTGGAAGGCGTTTACAAGATGAACATGTCGGAAGAAACGGTTAAGGCAAACGCCATGCTGACCGGGTTCGGCAAAACGCGCCGCGTCATTTTGGGCGACACGCTTTTATCCAACTTCGAACAGGACGAAATCGAAACCGTCTTCGCTCACGAAATCGGACATCACGTTCACGCTCACCTCTGGAAGATGATTCCCATAAGCCTCGTCTTTTCTCTCGTTGCGTTTGCGCTGTGCGATCTGTTTATTCGCGGTCTGTCCGCTCAATATATGGAATCGTTCTCCTACGCAGCGCTGGAGCCGTGGATTATCGTCCCGATAGAGTTCTTTTTCATGACGATTTTCTCCCTTTACGAACCGTTCAATAACGCTGTCAGTCGGCGCTTTGAACGTCAGGCGGACGCTTACGCCCTGGAGCATTGCGGCGCAGACGCTTATACCCGCGCGTTCTCCCGTCTGGCGACGCTCAACAAAGCCGACCCCAACCCGCCCCGCTGGGCAGTAATCTGGTTCGACTCCCACCCGCCGATTGGCGAGAGAATTGCTATGGCTAAGGAGGCAGTAGGCAATAGGCAGTAGGCAATAGGAAGCTACTAGCTATTAGCCGCTAGCTATTAGCTTGTGCATTTGTAGTACTTAGCGTTAACATATAAAGCCTGAACCTAAAAAAACCAAGCTAGAAGCTAGGAGCTAGAAGCTAAAAGCTCAAAACTCGCAACCATGACTCAATCAATACTCAACAAAGAATTTGACAGCCAGAGCATAGAACGTTTCGAGCAAATGTTCCAAACGGGAGACTTTGATTTTAATTATCGATCTCGTTATATAAAAGGCGCCGTTCTTCACTATGCTGCGTTGTCAGGCAGTCAAAGCCGGGTTGAACTGCTTCTCAAACGCGGAGCAGACATTACGATAAAAGACGCCTATAACAGAACCGTCCTGCATTTCGCCGCCCAAAGCGGAAACTTGAAACTGGTTCAGTGGCTGGTTGAACTGGGCTTAAATGTCAACAAAAAAGACGAACTTAAAAGAACAGCTTTGCATTTTGCCGCTCAAAGTGGGAATTTGAAACTGGTTCAATGGCTCGTTGATCAAGGAATTGACGTCAACGCAAAAGACTATAATGAAAGAACCGTCTTGCATTACGCCGCCCAAAGCGGGAACTTGAAACTGGTTCAGTGGTTCGTTGACCAAGGCGCAAACGTCAAACTAAAAGACTTTTATAGAAAGACAGCCTTGCATTACGCCATCGAAAGCGAGAATCTGAAACTGGTTCAGTGGCTCGTTAAACAGGAACTGGATGTCAAGAAAATAGAAAATTACGACTCGACGTCTCTTTTGTATTCTGTCGCAGCATGCGAGAATTTGAAATTGGTTCAATGGCTGATTAAACAGGGTCTTGACCTCAGCGTAAAAGACGAGCATGAAGAAACGTTTTTACATTTTGCCGCCATGGCGGGGAATCTGAAATTGATTCAATGGCTCGTTGACCGCGGTGCAAATCTCAATTCTAAAAACAAATATAAGGAAACTGTCTTGCATCTTGCTGCAGCAAGTGGAGATATGGAGCTGGTTCAATGGCTTGTTGAACAGGGACAGGATGTCAAGACAAAAGACGAGTGGAAGGAAACCGTCTTACATTCTGCCGCCGAAAGCGGAAATTTGGAACTGGTTCAATGGCTGGTCAAACAAGGCGTGGACGTTACAGCAAAAAACAAATGGAACAGGACAGCCTTGCATTCCGCCGTAATTAGCGAGAATTTGGAACTGCTTCAATGGCTCATTGACCAAGGACTTGACGTCAACGAAAAAGATACTGATAGGGATACGGTTTTACATTCGGCTGCGTTGTGCGGAGATCTGGAAATGGTTCAACTACTGGTTGAATGCGGAGCGAATATCAATGCTAAAAACAAATGGAAGGATACGGTCTTACATTATGCCGCTGGAAGCGGATGTTTAGAATTAGTTCAATGGCTGGTTGAACACGGAGCAGACGTCAATGCAGTAAATAAATCAAATTGGACGACCTTGCATTTTGCTGTCATTCATGAACGTTGGAATTTGGTAAAATGGCTCGTCGAACAAGGCGTAGACGTCAACGCTAAAGACGAATACGGACGGACTATCTTGAAACTTATCCCCGTAAAAGGGAACGTGAGATTGGTCAAATGGCTAAAAGCGCATGGCGCTAAATAGGGAGTAGGGAGTAGGGAAATTAGCAATTGTCAATTAGCAATTAGCAATTAGCAATTTCGCAAAGCGCCTCACCTAATCAACCGTCTAACCTCCCCGCCCTCTGGTAAAAAATCTTTTTTGTAGTATAATTAGCAATTAATTCCATAGGGGGAGAATCATTTTTGATAATTCCCATTTATTGAGACGCTTTGCGTCAATTCCGTGGGTTAAAACCCACGGCTACTAATATTGAACTGCTAAAGCGGTTCTAGCGGAACGCTTCGCGTCAATTGCTAATTACTAATTGCTAATTGCTAATTTAACTACCATGAGTTTATCCGACGAGAAAATTCTCATACTGGATTTTGGGTCGCAGTACACTCAACTCATTGCGCGCCGGGTGCGCGAGCAGAACGTATATTGCCGTATTGTCCGATACGATATTTCCGCCCAGCGAATTCAGGAGCTTTCTCCCAAGGGGATTATTCTTTCCGGCGGGCCGTCGAGCGTGTACGAAGCCGGGGCGCCGCAATGCGATCCGGACATCTTCAAGCTGGATTTGCCGATCCTGGGCATCTGTTACGGAATGCAGCTTATCAGCAAAGCGTTCGGCGGAACGGTCGTCAACGTCTCGACGCGAGAGTTTGGCCGCGCTCAGCTGACGGTCAATCCTGCCGCTCAGACGGACGGCGCTGGGCTGTTTGCCGGGTTCCCGTCCTCTACGCAAGTCTGGATGAGTCACGGAGACCGGGTCGAGAACATTGCTGACACATTTGTTACTCTGGCGCAAGCCGGGTCGTGCCCGATCGCGGCTGTCAAGCACAAAACGCGTCCGATTTACGGGCTGCAGTTTCATCCGGAAGTAACGCACACGCCGGAGGGCGGACTGCTGCTGAAGAATTTCCTTCGAACCGTTTGCGGGTGCGCCGGCACGTGGAAGCTGGAAGATTTCGCCCGACAGACGATCGAACAGGTTCGACAGCGCGTTGGGGACAAGCGGGTTATTTGCGGTCTTTCCGGCGGGGTCGATTCCGCCGTCGTTGCCGCGCTGCTGTCCAAAGCGCTGGGCGACAAACTGACCTGTATTCTGGTTGACAACGGGCTGCTTCGCAAAAACGAGGCGAAACTGGTCATTGACGAGTTTACCAACCATTTCAAAACGGACTTGCGCGTCATTTACGCTCAAGACCGGTTTCTGGAACGGCTCAAGGGTGTAACAGCTCCGCAGGAAAAGCGAAAGATTATCGGCGCCGAGTTTATCGAATGTTTCAAGACGGAAGCGAAAACCGTCGAAGGGGCGGAGTTCCTCGCTCAGGGGACGCTCTATCCAGACGTTATCGAATCCGGCGGCGAACCGGACGGCCCCGCGGCGACAATCAAGCTTCATCACAACGTCGGCGGTCTGCCGGCAGAACTGGGATTTGAACTGATCGAACCGCTGCGGGACTTGTTCAAAGACGAAGTCCGACGGCTGGGACTGCAGCTCGGTCTTCCGGAAGAAATCGTCTGGCGGCATCCGTTCCCCGGCCCCGGCTTGGCAGTGCGCTGCTTGGGCGAGGTCGTCAAAGAAAAGCTGGACGTCATTCGCGAAGCCGACGCCATTTTACTTCAGGAAATCCGAAAAGCCAACCTGTACCGCGCCACGTCACAGACGTTTGCCGTCCTCCTGCCGGTGCAGTCCGTTGGCGTTATGGGCGACGCCCGAACGTACGAAAACGCGATTGTTATTCGCAGCGTTACATCCGAAGATTTTATGACCGCCGACTGGAGCCGGCTTCCCTACGACGTCTTGGCGTCCATTTCCACCCGAATTATCAACGAAGTCAAAGGCGTCAACCGCGTCGTCTACGACATCAGTTCCAAACCGCCAGCAACAATTGAGTGGGAGTGATGAACTTTTAGCCTCTAGCTCCTAGTTTCTAGCTTGGTTATTTTAGGCTCAGGCGTTAAATGTTAACGCTAAGTACTATAAATGCACAAGCTAATAGCTAGCAGCTAATAGCTAGTAGCTTACTATTCCCTACTCCCTATTCCCCATTCCCTAACTATGGCTGACAAACAGAACGCAAAAACCTTTGAACAAAACATGACGGAGCTGGACAAGATTGTTCAGAGTCTGGAATCCGGGTCGATTACCCTGGACGAGTCGCTCAAGCAGTACGAAAAGGGCGTCGCTCTGATTCGTGCGTGCCATCAGCAGCTGGACTTCGTCAAACGCAAGCTGGAAGTTCTGTCCGGTCTGGACGAAAACGGCAACGCGATAACGCAGCCCATGGAAGACGAAGTTCTCGACAACGAACAGAAAGTCAAAGCCCGATCCGCCCGCCGCGGCTACAAAAAGACCGACGCCGACGTCCCACCGTCCGACGGCGGAGGACTGTTCGATTAGTTATTGGTTATGAGCGGGTCAGTCCGGGCAAACCTCACGCGGAGACGCGGAGACGCGGAGAAATGAAAGGCGGTAACGTAGTTCGCTTTAGCGAACGTAGTTACGCTTTGATCAGCTCACGCACACGGATGAGCCGGCTCGCGGCAGTCCTCTGCCGCAAAAGAAGCCTCACGCAAAGTTCGCGAAGTCCGCAAAGTTATTAATTGGTGAACGCTTGCGGCGGTAGCCTCCCAAAATCTCTTTCGCAGCAAAACCCGCCAGACCCGCTGGATCGCGGCTGTATCAGCCGCCGAAGAAACCTCACGCGGAGATGCGGAGGCGCGGAGGATGTCCGCAAAGTTCGCAAAGAAAAAAACGGACGCGAAGCGTTCAACTAGAACCGCGTAGCGGTTCAATATTTCTAGCCGTGGGTTTTAACCCACGGAAAAAAGATAAGCAAGAAAAGAAACATCGTCAAACACTCTTTTTATCCCGTCCTCCATCGGAGGACGGGATAAAAAGAGACTGCAACGATTAGCGAACGTCCCGCTAAAAGCCAACGACGCAGCCGAAAACCATTCTGGATCGCGGACGTAAGTCCGCAACAGATAATCTCACGCAAAGCCTTATGCTCTCGTCCGTTTTGTCTTTCAATCCGTTCGTGACTATTGATATCCTTCTTTTATTTGTAACTTTATAAGAAAAATCCCCGTTTTTTGGATTTCTTAACCCCTTCAGGCGCTTGCAGATTTCTGGAATATAGATTATATTATATTGTGTAGTCCTTAGCAAATAGGACAAAAGACCTTCACAAATACTTACCATTTTCAAGAAATAAATATGCGTCGTTTCCTTTACTTACTGATTTTTGTTTTAATTGTCTGTCTGGTTCAGACGTCCGAAGCTCGCAAACTGGCGCTGCTGGTTGGCGTAGACGATTATGCAAACGTCCCGTCGCTTAAGTGCTGCGTTAACGATATGAAAACGCTCAAAAAAGCGTTGATAAAAATCGGTTTTAAAGAAGACGATATTCAGATGCTTGTTACCGGTTCCGGTTCTGTTCGAGATTTGCCAACGAAAAAGAAAATCGAACAAAGTATTTCAGAGTTATTGTCTCAAGCTCAACCTTCCGATATGGTATTTTTGGCTTTTTCAGGCCATGGAGCGCAAGAAGGGAATAATGTTTATTTTTGCCCGCCGTTTGCCGACCCGGAAGATCTCGACAATACGTGCGTCTCGATTACAAAAATAATGGACGATCTTGCCAATAGTAACGCTAAATTCAAGTGGATGGTTGTAGACGCTTGCCGGAACGACCCAACTCAAGGCGCTAAAGGAATCGGAGGCAAAGGATTGCGGGTCGTTCCAACTCCGCCTGCTGGAATCGCGCTGTTTCAAAGCTGTGCTGAAGGGGAAGAAAGCTGGGAAGATCATGCCAGCGGAAACGGCTATTTTACAAAAAACTTTGCTGCTGCTCTTTCCGGGTTGGCTGACGGCAATCATGACGGCAAACTTACGTTGATGGAAGTTTGTTCCTGGACTACCGCGCGCACTAAGGATCAGGTCAAGAATGGTCTTAATAAAGTTCAAAGACCGTATTTTCGCGGGTCGGTTTCTGACTTTACGCTGTACGAGGATTTAAATCTTCCGAAGGCAAAAGCACTTACTGAAGAAGCTCGCGCGGCAGTGAAAGCTGAGAAATACGCTCTGGCGATTGAAAAGTTTGACGCGGCATTAGCCCTTTACCCTCAATCTAATCAGTTGAAACATGAGCGGGCTATAGCACAGCGCCTTCTCAATAATCGGCGCATCCTTAATAATCCAAAACCGAAGTTCGATCCAATGAAAATCACAGTTCCGAAGGACTGTGCAACCATTGAAGAAGCGTACGCCAAAGTTAAAGACGGCGGAATCATCACGATTGAACCCGGACATTATCAACTATCAGAAACGCTTGTGGTGAATCGCTCCGTAACATTTCGCGGGAATGGTAGACAGGCAGAAGACGTAGCAATTGACTGCTCTAAGGGACACACAATACAAATTTCTAGAGGTGATCCATTTTTTCAAAATCTTACCGTCAGTTGCGGAATAGAAAAGGGTTATGCTCTTTGCGTAATTGGAGGTTCCCCAAAACTCTTCCGTTGTATTATCATTTCCCGCAAGTATAATGGAATGTATGTTGTTGGTGAAAATGCCAATCCGAAAGTTGAATCGTGTATTGTTAAGGATTGTGGAGGAATAGGCGTGGAAGTTGAAAAATATGGTCATGGCGAGTTCACTGACTGTGAGATTTTCAGAAACGAGATTGCGGGAATCACTGTAGCATTGTCTGGCAATCCGACTTTTACTAGTTGCAAAATTCATGATGTTAAGAAGCATGGCGTGGGAGTTATAAATAAAGGACTTGGTATTTTTCGCGACTGTGATATTTATAGTAATGCTTCTACAGGATTTATTGTATCAACTTTAGGGAATCCAACGGTTAATGCGTGTAAAATTCATGACGGGAAAGATACTGGCGTATTTGTTTTTGATAACGGACTTGGTAATTTTAACGACTGCGAGATATTCAAAAATACAAAATCGGGAATCACTGTGGAATCATCTGGAAATCCAACCTTTACAGAGTGCAGAATTTATGATGAAAAAAGAAATGGAGTATTAGTTTTGAAGAATGGTCTGGGTAATTTTCGAGACTGCGATATTTATGGATTCGCTAATTCGGGAATCACTGTGGAAACGTCAGGGAATTCGATTTTTACCAGATGCAATATCCATGATGGGAAATGGATTGGTATATTTGTATGGGAAAAGGGACTTGGCAAATTCAACAATTGTAGCATTTATGAAATTGAAGGAGCGGGGATTGCCGTGTCCAAGTCTGGGAATCCAATTTTTACTAAGTGCAGTATCTATGATGTTAAAAATGCTGGTGTAGGTATTCATGAAAATGGTCTTGGGAAGTTCATTAATTGTGAAATTAGTGGATGTATAGAACCGGGAATAGTAGTAGATAATTTTGGGAATCCGATCGTTATTGGTTGTAAAATTTATAATGGGAGAAGAGGGGTACTTATTTTGGATGGAGGAAAGGGAACGTTTAATAATAACATCTTAGAAAATAATTACTATCAGGGAAAACTTGCTAACTGGGTTATTTTACCAAATGCTGGCAACGTAACAGGTTCCGGCAACACGCCGCCGATCCCCGCGAGGTAAATATAAATGGTGCTAAGTATGCCCGCGGGTTTACACCCGCGGCTCACCTGAATTGTTCATTTCGTTTTCCTATCCCAACCCCAACTGCCATGAAACACTCAATCTCCCTTCTGACGTCTGTTGCTACGTTGTTTCTTTCGTGGACGAATTTAGCGTTCGCGGAAAGCGCGGTTGTAACGTTTGAGGATCTCGTTAAACAGACCGCGGCGCGAGTGGCGTTGTGCGAGTACCCGGTTCCGGCGTATGCATGCAAGCAAGCCAGCAGCTACGACCGCGGGTCCGTCGCGCCTGACCAGCCGAACTGGTTTGCCAACAACGACGCCAAAAACTTCATTCGCGTTGAAAAGAACCCGGCGGCGGACAATCGGGAAGAATGGGTTATGATGGACGTTCAGGGCGCTGGCGCGATCGTTCGATTCTGGATTGCCGGCGGACAGTTTACCAGCAACATTTATATCTATATTGACGGGGCGTCTGAACCGGCGATTTCCGGGAAGATTGACGAAATCGTCGGCGGGAAGCTACTCGTCGACGGCGAGTGCTCCCAGGTTACCGCCACCGGGCGAAACCTGTATTTGCCCATTCCGTTTGCAAAGTCGATTAAAGTAACAGTCGACAAAGCGATGGAACAGCCGTCGCTGTACTATCAGATCAATTATCGATTGTACGAGGAATCGACCCAGGTCGAGTCGTTCTCCATGGAAAAGCTCAACAGCGCCAAGGCATTAATCGACAAGACGCAGTCGGAGTTCTATAAGCATGAGAACAGCTTCTCCCCGGAGCTGCCCAAAGGGTGTTACAGAATCGACGCGTTTCAGGTTCGCGTGGAATCGAAAGACATCGTCAGCTCGTTGAGAAATACGGTTGTCAAGATGACGTTCGACGGCGTTGAAACCGTTTGGGCGCCGCTGGGCGACTTCTTCGGTTCCGGCGTCGGCGTCAATCCCTATAAAACGATATTCACGCTCGTTGAAGGTTCCAACGATGCAAACGTTGCGGAAATGATTTGCTATTGGCGCATGCCGTATCGCGAATCGGCGGTTGTGGAATTTGAAACGCTCGCCGGTTCCAAGCCGGATATTCGCGCCAGCTTTGCCGTTTCCGAATACGTCTGGAAAGACAACTCCATGTACTTCCACGCAGACTGGCGGCAGGAACGCGGGATTCAAACCGTCGGCGGCAACGGGACAAAGGACTGGAACTACAATACGATTTCCGGCAAAGGCGTTTACGTTGGGGACTGCCTGTCGCTGGTCAATCGGGTTAACGACTGGTGGGGCGAAGGAGACGAGCATATTTACGTCGACGGCGAGACGTTCCCCTCTCATTTCGGAACGGGTTCTGAAGATTATTACGGCTATTCCTGGGGCAAGCCGGAGTATTTCCAGAGTCCGTGGCGCGCTCAGCCGCGGGCGGAAGGACCCGGCAGCTTCGGCAACGTAACAAACTTGCGGTTCCGCTCTCTGGACGCGATTCCGTTTACCAAGTCTTTTAAGTTTGACATCGAAATTTGGCATTGGAAAGCGACGACCGTCGACTACGCTGTTACAACGTTCTGGTACGGCGCGCCGGGGGCGAAGTCGGTTTCCCTGCCCGATTTGAAAACCCGTATGGAAGAAGCCGCTGTGCCGGTTGAGTATAAAACCCGCGTTCGTCTGGATTTCGGTTCCTTCAGCCTCGTCAATCAGCCCACTGGTGGAAACGCGGTCGTTCAAAACATGAATGTCTTCCCGCTGGGCAAATGGAAGAATGACAAGCAGCTTTGGTGGTCGAAAAACAAGCCTGGCGATCAGATTGATCTGGAATATGACCTCAAGCAGGAGAACGCTTCGACGCTTGTACTCGGTCTGACGCAGGCGGTTGACTACGCGGTCGTCGAGTTTTTCTGGGACGGCAAGAAAATCGGTGGATTCTACGATTTATACGTCCCCCGAGAACAGGGCGTGTGTCATCAGTTCGTTGAAATCCCGCTGGAAAAAGACCAGGCGACCGTCGGTAAACATACGATTACCGTCCGCATCGTCGGCAAAACGCGAGATTCGCTCGATACGATGTTTGGCATCGACGAAATTCAAACCAAATAGAATCATATAATCAATTTGGTTTTGCGATTTTTTTGAACGCAGAGTACGCAGACTCCTCGCAGAGAGCGCAGAAGCAAGCGAACATGTGTCAATTACGCCCGCTGGGCTATGACACGATGTCCGCTTGCGTTTTAAAATATTTATATAAATTACTCGGGCGGGAATCGTGGCGTAGCTAACGTAGTTAGCGTCGTCGCCACATTCCCAGCCCGTCTCTGCGTATTCTGCGGATATTCTGCGATCTCTGCGTTCTCTTTAAAACTTTCATGCAACCAAAAATCAAGTGTTTGTCGGAAAAGCCATTTCCCCAAATTCTTTTAGGAAAAAACTTAAAATCTTTTTGCCCCCGTCTCTGGTAAAAAATCTATTCTATAGTATAATGAGAAGGGTATTTTGGAAAAGTGGAGAATTCTCCGCCGCGGCTCAACGCGCCAGTTCCAGAATCCCCGCCCTTAAATATTGAATTCAAAACAGAGATTCAAACTATAGATATGTCCCCCAACTCAGCGTTAAGCGATTTTTTCAAGACGAGCGTCGAACAGGTCAATTCGCAGCTTAGAGAATATCTCAAGCTGGACGAACGCTGTCCGGACTTGCTCCGTCAGGCGATGGACTATTCCCTTCTCGCCCCCGGCAAACGAATCCGCCCGGCGCTGGTTCTGCTGGCGTGTCAGGCGTGCGACGGGGAGACGACCAAAGCGCTGCCCGGCGCGTGCGCTGTCGAGATGATTCACGCTTATTCGCTCATTCACGACGACTTGCCCGCCATGGACGACGACGATTTGCGCCGCGGACGTCCAACGTGTCACAAGCAGTTCGACGAAGCCACCGCCATTCTCGCTGCCGACGCCTTGCAGGCTCTCGCGTTTGAGGTCTTGGCAAAAGACGTTCACCCGGCAGACGCTGCTATTCAGTGCGTTTCCGCCCTGGCAGACGCGGCTGGCGCTTGCGGCATGGTCGCCGGTCAGACGCTGGACGTTCAAGGAGAAAAGAACGCTGACGCTAATTCTGAAAAAAGCATCGCCGCTTTAGAGAACATTCACCGTCTTAAAACCGGGGCGATGATTCGCGTCTCGCTGATTATTGGCGCGACCATCGCAAACGCAGCGGCGGATCAGATTGAAAGTCTTAAAGCTTACGGCGACGCTCTCGGGCTGCTGTTCCAGGTTACAGACGATTTGCTCGACGTTACCGCGACAGACGAGCAGATGGGAAAGCGCACTCATAAAGACAGCGCCAAAGGGAAAATGACGTATCCGGGGCTTTTGGGCGTTGAGGCGTCACGGGCGTACGCGGCGGAACTGACTCAAAAGGCAAAAGACGCGCTGAGTTCTTTCGGTCAGGATGCGGAAGCGCTGCGGGACTTGGCTGACTACGTTTTGGAAAGGAATCATTAATTGACAAGTCAAAATAATTCCCTGCCGAACGTCAGCCTTGCCGATATTAAATCGCCTGAAGATTTAAAGGGGTTGTCAATTGCTCAACTGGAATTGCTGGCTCAGCAGATTCGCGACCAGCTGTGCCGTCTGATTGAAACCCGCAGCGTCCATTTCGCTTCCAACATGGGCGTCGTCGAACTGACGCTGGCGCTGCATACGGTTTTTGACTTCACCAAAGACCGGCTCGTCTGGGACGTCGGACATCAAACGTATCCGCATAAAATGGTAACTGGGCGCTTTGACAAGATGTCCGGGATTCGAACCAAAGGCGGGCTGATGGGATACCCGAACCCGGAAGAAAGCCCGTTTGATCTGTTTATGACAGGACACGCCGGCGTGAGCGTTTCTACTGCGCTGGGGTTGTTCCTGGGCGACGAGCTGATGCGTCCGGAAGAAGGGCGAAAAGCGGTTGCCGTCGTCGGCGATGGCGCGGCTGCCTGCGGCGTAATCTTTGAAGCGCTCAACAACGCCTCCGGTCTGAACAAAAACATTATCGTCATTCTCAACGACAACGAGATGTCAATCTGCCCTCGCGTTGGCGGTTTGGCTCGTTATCTTGACGGACTTCGCACCAACTCCGTTTACAAGGGCGTTAAGAACAAAGTCAAAACTGCTGTAACAAAACTGCCGGTTATCGGAAAGCCGCTTCATCGCGGTCTTCACAATTTGAAAAACGCTGTTAAAAAAGGACTTGTCGGCGGCGCGCTGTTTGAAGAACTCGGATTTCATTACATCGGTCCCGTCAACGGGCACGACATTCGCGACCTGCAGGTAGCACTCAATCAGGCAAAGCGTCACGATCAACCGGTTCTGCTTCACATCTTTACTCAAAAGGGGCACGGGTTCCACCCGGCGGAAGAAGACCCCGCGAGATTCCACGCTCCGCCCAAAGTTGTATACGACGACAACGGCAAAATGACGTTAACGAAGTCTCAGCAGGTTTCCTATACAAACGTTGCAGCGGCGCAATTGTATCAGCAAATGCTCATGGACAAGCGCATTTGCGTCATTTGCGCGGCGATGGCTCAAGGAAACGGCTTGGAAAAGATTCGCGAGGATTTCCCAGACCGGTTCTTTGACGTCGGCATTTGCGAGTCTCACGCTGTTGCGATGGCGGCGGGAATGGCGAAAGCCGGATTGCGCCCGGTCGTTGAAATTTACTCGACGTTTATGCAGCGAGCGTACGACCAGATTTTTCATGAGATTTCCCTTCAAAATTTGCCCGTCGTTTTGATGATGGACAGGGCAGGTCTTGTCGGCGCGGACGGACCAACCCATCACGGGTCGTTCGACATGGCGTACATTCGCCATCTGCCCAACATGACTCTTTGCGCTCCCGGCTGCGCGGAAGATTTACAGGAAATGATTCCCTGGGCGATCAACTTCAACGGTCCGGTTGCAATTCGCTATCCGAAAGACGGCGTTTCGCACGTTTCTTCAAACAATCCCGTTCCCATTCAGCCCGGCGTTGCAGAGTTCGTCAATCACAGCGCTGACGACAAACTTGACGGCTTGGTTATCGTCTGCGGCGGCGTGTTGGGAAAAGCTCTCGAGGCTGTTAAAAATTATGAGAACAAAGCAGAACAGTCCGGAAATCCCAAACGAATTGGGCTGGTCAACGCCCGGTGGATTAAACCGCTGGACGAACGCCTTGCTCAATGGATTCAAAACGCTCCCTGGACGCTTACCATCGAAGACGGTTGCCGTCAGGGCGGGTTCGGCTCTGCCGTTTTGGAGATGTTGTCTGACAAAGAGATTTTCAATTGCCGCGTCAAACGCCTGGGCGTAGAAGATCATTACGTTTCTCACGCTACGCGCTGCGAACAACTGGCAGAAGAAGGACTCGACGCCGTCGGAATTGAAAAGACGATCGAAGAAATGATGTCGTCTACAAAAGATAATTGATCTATTCTTCTGTTCTGGAACTTATAAACCTTGTCCTGCATTTCTCCCAAAGCGTTGTCAATGCAATCGCGGCAAAGACGATAATGATCGGCATGAGTGGCAGACGGTAACGAGCGCAGCAGTCCGCCCCGGACAATCCCATCGTAAGAACAAAATATGCCGCTATTCCTGCAGAGCAGAAAATTGCCCAGCGCATATCTCGATTCTTAAACCAGGAACCGATGATTCCAATCACTCCTCCACATATAACAATTACCTGGAACAGAACGCTCCAAACGAAGATTAAAATCAAAATTGGCGAGTTGGAAAGCAACTTGCTTGTTCCTTGCCAATCCTGTTTTGACAGCGTTGCGAATATGCCGGTTTCGTGAGCAATAAGGGATTTCGGAATGCCAATCATCGCGGATTTTATCAATGAGATTGGATACTTCAGCAAAACATCGCGTTTGCATGCCTTAAGCTGTCGGTCAATTTCAGCGGGATCTTTACCAAACGCATCAGCATTATGACAAACTTCGTCTGACGGAAGATTGAATTCTTTTTGAATCCTCTCCTGCGCTTCTGAAAGAGTGCAGTTAAACTCTGTCTGCCATGCTCCGCCGCCGGTGTAGTATACCATTACAATATTCTCGTTGCCGGAAAGCGTAAAAATGCCAAAGGTTTGGTAATTGCGGAACATCCATAATCCGGCAAGCGAATAGGAAAATACGAAAAATGTCAGAGCATAAGCGGCAGAACGAATCAGGAGCGTTCTGGAAAACAAGATTTTTATTGCGTAACAAAGCAAAATAACAATCGGCAAATATAATCCCGTTGGGCGCGCCAAAATCGCGACGCTCAATCCCAATCCTCCAGGAATCAAACGCCAGACAGCAGGCGCATCATTTTCTTCTTTTGGAAAGAGCGTTGGCAGTGTAAAATAAAGACCCGCCAATACAAATGTTACAAACGCAATATCTGACATTGCTTGAAAATTAAGCGACCAGACCAGCGTATCCAACGCAAACAAGCAGGATGCAACCGCTCCCGCTTTAGCGTTGACATAGTATTCTACAAGGCGATAAATGACCAAACACGAAAGAGCCGACAGGAGAATATTCAGGACAAAAACCCCAGCGGCGCCCAATAAACAATTTGCGCCGCCAGCGAGAACGGGAAATACTGGCGTCCATTTGAAATCCGGCGTGTATGGCGGCGCAGGTCGTCTGGAATATGCGCCGTGAAGCCATACGTTTTGTCCCAAATCGAGATATGTTATTGCGTCCGGGTTTGGCGCGAGCTTATAATCTTTCAGGTATTCCCGATTGACGCATCCAATCCAGATGAATAACGCCAAGCCGAACGCCAGCAGAAGGGAAAGCGCATATTTCATTGTTCGTTACTTAAACAAACCGTATCGAACGATGCAATACAGAGCTCTAAAACCGTCTTTCCAACCGATTTTTTTGCCTTCCTCGTACGTTCGCCCGGAATAGCTGATGCTCATTTCGTAAATTCGATATTTCTTTCTGGCAAGGCGAGCTGTTACTTCTGGCTCGAATCCAAAACGGTTTTGCTGCAATTCAGGAAGAATCTCCTGAATGCACTCTCGACGAAATATCTTGTAACAGGTCTCCATGTCTGTCAGATTGAGGTCAGTGAACCAGTTCGACAGCGTTGTTAAAAACTTGTTTCCCATCGAATGCCAATAATAAAGGACGCGATGCGGCTGGTCGCCTAAAAAACGGCTTCCGTAAACGACGTCCGCCTTGCCGTCGAGAATCGGCTTGAGCAATCGCGGGTACTCGTTGGGATCGTATTCCAGATCAGCGTCCTGAATAATCACAACTTCGCCCTCTGCCTGAGCGAAGCCCGTTCTCAATGCGGCGCCTTTGCCCTTGTTGACGTCGTGATACCCGAGCGTTACACGGTTCCAGTCGTCAGGAATCGTCTGTTCCAATTCCTGCATTACAGAGCGAGAATTGTCTTTGCTGCAGTCGTCAACCAGAATAATCTGTTTGCGAATGGGAACGCTGGCAACGGCTCTGACTAACGTTTCCAACGTTTTTTCTTCGTTGTAAACCGGAATGACAACCGACAATTCAAAGTCGTCGGGAATGGCAAACAGCCCCAGCGTTTTACAAGCGGATTCGCCAATCGCGCTGCGGATGTTGTTGTACCATTGCGTCGTATAAGGAATATTAGTTTTATTTTCCATGATCAATATTATAACGTGTTCTTAATTTCTTCAAAAAACGTTTCCCTGGAAATAACGCTGGCTTGAGCAATCATGTCAGCATATCGGGCGTAAACGATAAACATCACAGGAAGTACCGGTAAAATCAAACGATCATAACAATCTACGCCGCCAAAATACATCAAAAAGAACCAGCCAAAAACAAGCGCCCACATTCCTAAACGCATCCACGGGATT
This sequence comes from Thermoguttaceae bacterium, assembly GCA_017407125.1. GTDB lineage: Bacteria > Planctomycetota > Planctomycetia > Pirellulales > Thermoguttaceae > RUG11551. The sequence goes on along the minus strand of JAFQXE010000025.1, from coordinate 295,443 downwards.
TTTCTAAAATAAATACCTGATAACGCCAGAAACAGAAAATCAAACGCCCCTGCAAAATAATGAGGCGTGAAGGTGTAGATATCTCTCTCCCACCACATCCTTTTAATATTGAATATAAAAAATTCAAGAGCATTATTTTTTATTGTATCATTAACAAATTGTTTGATGCGGTTAAAACCAAAACGCTTTGTCAAATCATCCATTAAAAGATACTTGCTTTCAGGGTGATTCAAGGGGGAATTGGCAATATATTCGATAAATTCTGTATCTGTACTTTTTTTGTAAAAACCGGTTTGATAAATAATAAAGAAACGCGTATGCAATGAGACGCTGGACAATGTGAAATAATCGTGGTTTTTTTGATTCAATTTAGCGTATCCACAAATAACCGTACAGACAAGGCATAAACTCAAAAAACCAACCAGGGATTGTTTGCGGTCTTCTTTATTAACAACAAGTCGAAAAATCCAAAAACCTGCCAGCAGAATTACCAAATAAAGGAATATCGGACGAAGGAAAACAAGTATCAGCGTTACTAATCCGATTAAAAACGCAGTAATATTACGAGGTTTGTGGAGATAAAAGATCATCAATGAAAAAAAGACCATCGCGCCGGAAATTGACAACGGTTCTGTTAAAATCCAGGACTGATAAGGAATAAAATATACAGCAATAAACAAGACTGTAAAAAAATGAACAATCGGATTATGTAATAATATCTTACTGGAAATGTAAAACGGTATTAAAGCCAGGCAGTAAATAATTGCCTGTGCCCAAAATACATAAAAACACGTTTTCTGTCCCTGAACAATTTCGTCGCCAATGGGCGATCCGGTTTCTGTAAAAGTTACTTTGTCCAGAATGCTGTCGCTGCCGGTTAATTTGTAAATACATTTTAGAAACCACGGATATACCGGCGTCCTGTTAACAGCGGTTTCTCCTTTGAAAATATTATAGGGATACTGCGTATATCCATTTGTGTCTGCCAAGACATTGTAATAGGATGCCGCTGTTGTTTTATTATATATAGGGCAATACAGAAAGAATAAAACAATCGTAATACACAACAACCAGAACAACGGCAAGACAAAAACCAACCCGACCGGTCTCAATCCCCAGTCTGTAAATCGATTTACGACAGCTTCTCGCAAGTCTGAAAGGAATGATTTTTGTTCCATTGTTTATGGTACGATAGTATTTTCTATATTCGATAATTTTCTTATCTTATCTATATTAATTAAATTTCATCATTTTGCAGAACAAATCTTAATTTTTATCAAAATTAAAAGACTTTTCTGAATAAACTGTTATTCCCAGGCAATCGACAGCGGCCAGCCGACGTTGGCTTCAAACCCGGTCGGGGTCAGCTTTCCGGTTTTCTGGTCGATGGCGTAAACGACGATGTTGCAAGTCTTTTTGTTGCACGACAGGAGGAATTTTCCTGTCGGGTCGATGCCGACAAAGCGAGGCGCGTTCCCGCCGGATGTAATATACTGAACGGGTTCGAGAACGGTTCCGCACTGTTCGCGGTCGCCGCGAATCTCTCCGGGATTCACTTTGAAAACCGTCAGCAGGTTTGCTCCGCGATTGGAGCAGTAGACAAACTCGCCCTCATCGGTTTTCAGATCGCAAATCGCCGCCGCCTTGTTCGTTCCGCGGAATTCTTTCGGCAAAGTCGTATCGGACTGAACGACTGTCATGGAACCGCTGTTGGAATCGTACAGAAAGACGTCGATGGTTGACGACAGTTCGTTGAGAACAAACAGATACGATCCGTCAGCTGAGAAAATAGCGTGACGGCACCCAGCTCCGCTGGAAACCTGAGCGAAGGGGAATTTTGGGTTCGGAATCCAGCCGAACTCGTTTTCGTCCAGCAGCATGGAGTACACTTTATCGCACCCTAAATCGCAGCACAAAACGCGTTTCCCGGTCGGGTCGACGTTCATCCAGTGCGCGTGCGCTCTTTCCTGCCGAACTGTATTGGGACCGTATCCGACATGCTGATCAGACAAGACCTCTCCTAAGCTGCCGTCTTGCAGGATTTGAATCATTGCCGCCTGACCGCCGGAATAGTTCGCGACAAACAGAGCTTTTCCGTTAGGATGAACGGACAAGTGACACGGTCCTTGCCCGCCGGATCGCTGTGAATTAATCTTTTTGAGCGACCCGTCGTCCTGTTTCTCCCAGGCGTCGACAGTCCCTTGCCCGTCGATGCCATGTCCGGAAACGGAATAATAGCAGTTGAGCGTTGGGTGTTTGACGACAAACGACGGATTCTTTGCTTCCGCCGCCAAACCGAGAATCTTGATTTCGCCGGTCTGGTCGTTGAAAACTCCGCGATAAATGCCTCGGCTGACTTCAATATCCGGCGAAGTTGTCGGAGACGCCTGAGTTCCGATATAAAAAACTCGTTGATCAGCTTTGACGGAGGAAAGATTTGTCATGATTACAGCGCACGCAAAAAACGCGCATAAATAATAAACGGATGTTTGTTTCATGATAAAACTATGCTATTAACTTTATCTGTTACGTATTCCAAACTAATAACTATTCCAATTGTTCAGTTGTTTGATCGGCTCCCATTATTGAAATTTTGGCTTCTTTGAACACTTTTTCGAAAGCTTTTTTACGGTTTTCTTCTTCCTGCTCCTCCGTTAGTTTTTTGCGGATTTCGGTTTGAGCTTCTTCAAAAGGAATCATTTTTTTCCCATGCCGTTCCAAAACGCGAACGATATAGAAGCAGTTTTCGTCTTCAATAATACGCGGGCTGAGATCTCCGACCGGCTGTTCAAACAATGCTTTGTTGAGCGGTTCGCTGTTAAGCGCGCCGGGAGAAACCCAGTCTCGTTTACCGCCGTCAGATGCGGTTACACCCTGAGAACTCTGTTTGGCAACCTCTGCAAACGGCTTTCCCGCGACAACCGCCTGACCCATTTTCTGAATCGCCTTGTACGCTTCTTCGCGCGAGTTGAACTGATACTTGAATACAACCAGTTCTTCCCATCGAGCCTTGGGCGTAATAGTATACTGATCTAAATGCCCTTTATAATAATCCATAATTTGGTCATGGCGAATTTCTTTTGCAGGTTCCGCCTGCATTTGAAGCCACTGGAAACCGATGGATTGTTCAAAGAATTTCTTCTTTTCGTTTTCGATGCACGATCCTTCCGCCTTGAGCGCCTGTTCCAGTTCCCATTGGGACGCAACGCCGTACTCCTTAATCAAAACAGGAAGCTGTTTATCGTCAAACGCTTTGTCGATAGCGGCTTTAGCATTTTCCAGACCTTCTTTTGGAATGGACGCGCAGGCTTTTGTAAACATGACATGATGTTGAACGAGTTCCTGAAGAACCTGAACTTGCCACATCTGTATTTCCCGTTGAAGGTCATTTTCCGTCAGAGGTTGAGCGCCGTTCTTTTTAGCTTCTCGCTGCATTTTAGCGATTCGTTTTTTAACTCCTGCCTGAACGTCGCTTGCGAGAATAACGGCATTCTCAACTTTTGCCACGATTTTAGCGCCGTCGTATGCGAGGAACGGCTGCTGTCCCGGCAGATTCCCTGCGCGCATACTGTCGTAACGCGACTGTGACCAATCGTATTGAGGCGTCTGAATGTCCGCTTGCGCCGTTGGCTTCATTTCCGTTCCGACTGCGGTCTGAATATGCGTCTGGGCAGTTGACGAAACGGGGGGATTCACGCTTGAAGCGCCTGCGCCTGCGTTTTGATATCCAGGCGGAGAAGCTTGATCGCTTCGCGGCGCGTTTGACTGCGTGCGAGGAGTCGCTTGCTGTGGAGCAGGATAATCTTGAGGCGCGGTTTCCGGGTCAGCAGGAGTCTCTTTTTTACCCCAGAATTTCCACCATGGCGTTTTAGCGGTTTTTTCGCTTTCAGCAGGTTTTGCCGCAGGAACAGATGATTTGTTTTTTCCCTTTTGTTGATTGGCAGGCGTTCCTCGATCCAAAAGCCCGCCGCGATTTTGCGTCGTTGGAGCAGACTGTCTTGCAGGAGCGTTTTGCTGTACAGGAGGTTGTTGAACAGGCTGCTGCGCCGCGTTTCTTTCGTTAATTCTTCTTTGAAAAGGCTGGGTAAACTCTTCGTCGTCAAGAACAGGCGATTCGTAACCGTCTTGTCCTGAAGCGACAATCGAACATATTGTAAACGCTGCGCTTACAATTCCGGATATAAAAACAATGCGTATATTCATAGGATACTATTGGAATACATTCAATCCTCAGCGCGCTGTCAGGTTTTTGTAAAGACAGCGCTATCCCTCATTTTACTTATCTATATTACACTATTTTAAGTAATTTATCAAGAGGACTTTTAATCATCAGTTTTTGGAATGCGCGGCAAATCGTCGCAATCCATATTTTATCGCCTCGATTTTTAAAATTCGACATTTTCAGCAAGGAATCAAATTATTGGGCTTGTGCGATTTGTCATAATGAGTATAGTATGTATATTAATTATACAGAGAATAATCGGAATTGACGCCTTTGTTTAAATCAATTACTCCGTTCGCAATAAACCCGGTACCAATATGACATACAATCAAAACCCAACGCCAGAAGAAACGCCCAGCTCCAGTTCTCCTTCAGCCGAACTTCGCGAGGCGATTCGACGCTGTCAGAAATTCTTTTTTTCTCAACAGAAAGAAGACGGACATTGGAGAGCGGAATTGGAAGGCGACGCGTTACTGGAAGGCGAAGCCGTTATTCTTCTAACGTTTTTAGGACAGGAAAACTCCCCTCTGGCGAAAAAGCTGGCGAATCATCTCCTTTTGACGCAGTCCGAAACGGGCGGCTGGCCCATGTTTACCGGCGGCGAGGATTCGATTACCAACACCGTCAAGGCGTATTTCGCGCTCAAGCTGACGGGACATCCGCTCAATGCGCCGTACATGCAGCGAGCGCGGGAAGCCGTGATGAGAATGGGCGGCGCCGACAGGATCAACAGCTTTACCCGATTTTATCTGGCGCTGCTGGGGCAGATTCCTTACGTTCAGTGCCCCGCCGTTCCGCCGGAGCTGATTCTCTTGCCCAAATGGTTCCCGATTAACATGTACGCCGTCAGTTCCTGGACGAGAACGATTATCGCGCCGCTGGCGATTGTTTCTGCTCTGCGCCCCGTTCGACATCTGCCCATCGAAAAGGGAATTCGAGAACTGTTTCACAACGCTCCGGAGCAGTGGCCGCCGCTGTCCGCTCCGAAAGTTGTCAAGCCGGGACAGATTCAAAAGGAGTCGGGATTTTTCTCCTGGGAGAGTTTCTTCCGCATGACGGACGTCCTGTTGAAAAAATATCAGCGATGGTTTGGAAAATGGGGCGTTCGCAAACGAGCGATTCAAAAGATGAACGACTGGCTGCTGGAACACTGCAAAAACAGCGACGGTCCCGGCGCGATTCAGCCGCCCATCATCTGGGGGCTGGTCGCCATGAAAGCGCAGGGATACGCCGACGACTCGCCGGAAGTCCAGTATTTTCTCAACGAATTCCATAAACTCATTGTTGACGACGGCATAGACGCCAACGGGAACCCGTCCGCTCACGGCGTTCCGTGTCTGTCCCCGATTTGGGACACCGTTTTAACGCTTCGCGCCTTGGCGGCGGGCGGAATCCGAATTGAAGGGGATTCCCCGGCTTCTCAATCCGTTCGCAAAGCCCTGGAATGGCTCTTGCCGAAACAGCATACATGGAAAGGCGACTGGGCGCAGGTCAATCCCAACACGCCGCCGGGCGGTTGGGCGTTTGAATACCACAACGATTTCTATCCGGACTGTGACGATTCCGCCATGTCGATCATGGCGATTCACGAACTAAGCGACGCTCTGAGAACCGCAACCGCTAACGGGGAGCGGGTATTACCCGCTAAAAAACAATCGACCTTTGATAACGCGGACAATGTCCGCTCCCCAGAGGACAACCTCTGTTCCCCTGAGAACCTTCAAGCATCCATCGACCGCTGCGTTACATGGTTGATGGGCATGCAAAACAAAGACGGCGGCTGGGCGTCGTTCGACAAAAACAACAACCGACAGTTTCTTTGTAACGTTCCGTTTGCCGATCACAACGCCATGATTGACCCCAGCACGTCCGACATCACCGGGCGAATTCTGGAAGCGTTGGGCGCACTGGGATATCGGTGCACAGGATCGGGCTCCCAAACGCCGTTCACCGCTATAATTGACCGAGCCGTTGAGTTCTGCCGCAAAGAGCAGCTGCCAGACGGTTCCTGGTTTGGACGCTGGGGAGCGAACTATATTTACGGAACCGGCGAAGCGCTCAACGGTTTGGCGGCAGTCGGCGTCGACCCGAAAGACCCGATGGTTGCCGCGGGCGTCAACTGGCTCAAAGCGCATCAACATTCAGACGGCGGCTGGGGCGAAACGCTCGACTCCTACCGCAACCCGTTGCTCAAAGGAACGGGCAATACAACGGCGTCTCAAACCGCCTGGGCTCTGCTGGGGCTTATCGCCAGCGGAGAAAGCGCGTCCGAATCCGTTATAACCGGAATTCGTTATCTCATTAACCATCAAGACCCGGACGGACAATGGACGGAACCGGAATTCACCGGAACCGGATTCCCACAGGTCTTTTATCTTCGATACCATTATTATCGCAACTACTTCCCGCTCAAGGCGCTCTCTGACTGGGAAAACCGATTCAGTCAGGAGCAAATCAACGCTCTGCTGGCGGACGTCGAGAAACGGGACAGCGACGATGAATCAACCGAACCCGCCGGGGCAGTCTCGTCAGACGACGCTCAACCGGACGACCAGGCGGCCTCTTTGCGCCGCATCGTTCAAGGACGGTTTGACAACATGAACTCCGCCCGTCGCTTTGCGTTGATCGCCGCGGAAGCGTCCTCAGCCGTTACAGAATCGGATCCGGATGACGAGATTTCAGATGCTCCGCAGTTGAAACTCTACGTTGGATAATAGAAGAAAGATAGCTTCTAGCTACTAGCTCCTAGCTTTGTTATTTTAGTTTCAGGCTTTAAATATTAACGCTAAGAACTATTAGTAACCAAGCTAACAGCTAGGAGCTAAAAGCTAACAGCTATTTACTCCAGTCCATAGTAGCCGTACGGTCGAACGCCGCCCATCGAGCGGCTTAGCGACCCTTTGGGGATGAATCTGGGTTCAATAGTCAGCGTTAGGCCGTAGTCGTCTCGCGTCGCGTCGACGTAGAAGCCTGCGCGGACAATAAGCGATTCTCCCACTCGGGTTATTGCGAAGTTCTGACCAATGTTGCCCTGTCCGGAAATGTCAAATTCGCTCCCGAAAGAGAAATGCCATTTTGGACTCATCCAGTATTTGGCGTTGACGTACAATACTGTATTGCGAACAGGATTGGAAAGCCAGTATACGCCTGCGTTGAGTTCTCCTCTGCCCGGTTTAATCAGACGTCCGCCGATGCTGCATGAATGAACGCCGTCGTCGAAAAAGTCCCACAGTCCCGAAGACGTAACGGCAAAACGATCGCCCAGCTGCCAGGTGAAATCGTAATTGAGCAATCCAAGCCCTTTGCCGAAGTTGTCGCGGCTGGCGTTGGGAAACAGCGTCGCGCCTACGTTGAGCGTAATCCAGTCAACAGGCGTCGCCGACCGGCGTTTGGTCTGCCAGCGCTGGTTGACGTTGAATCGGATTATATGCAAGTCGTCCAGAACTTCCAGTCCGGGCGACGTAACGTGATTTCCCAGCCCGCTTCGCAGCGCGTAAGAACGTTCGTCAAAACGCCATGGAATCGGTCCGCCAAAGACGGTTTCGCTGAACATGTGCCGATACTGAATAATCGACTGTTCGTCCAGCATGTCGTACATGGGCATATCCGCCATGTTTCGAGACGAAGAGCCAAGATACCATTCCGCTTCAAAGCTGACTTTATGCACCAGGCCGTGGATGTCAAACAGATCGCTGTTGAAACAGGGATACGCTTTCCACATGGGCATTGACGCTCGAACGCCGACCTGACCGTAAAACCTGTCGACGGACTTCGTTTCGCTGGCTCCCCACCATCCGGCTTCGCCCATTACGTACGGAACCATTTTTACAACGCCCGCCTGGAACGGCAAATCCAGTTCGTGCCGAGTCGTAAACCGTCCGCCTGTATTGCCCTGCTCCCAGCTGAGATAATCGAAAAAGCGCTGATTTTCCGGCGCTTCCGGATACGACGCGGGGCTAAGATTATACAAACCGGCTGACGAGGCTGTGTACCACGTCAGCATGTCGCCCATAAGGCTTTGTCCCAGCCAATAGACGTCAAAACGAGGTATTTGTTGAGATTCCGTATAAAAACCGTTGACTTTTCCCTGAACGGCAACGTCCCACGAGAAATTCCCGATTTCCTGCCGAAGCTGAATTCGCGTTTGAGGAGTCGGTTTCGTATACCAGTCGTCGCGATAATACTCTTCCATAAAATCGCGGTCGGAAATCAGACCGACTTCTCCGGTAAGCTGAAGCCCGTTGCTGAACTCATGGATAAAGTTTCCAAAGAGCTTGTAACGGTATCGGACTTCCGGAACGACGCTTCGGCGTCCTTCGCCCAGGTTGTCTTTACCCCAGTCGTAGATGCCCCAGAAATCAATATTGCCTTTAATCGGACCGCTAAACAACCCGTAATCCAAATTGCGGTCAAATCTGAAGTCTGCCCCGTGACCAATGCCTCGATTGGAAAACGGATCAATATGCAGCGTCAGGTCTGTTCCTTCCGGCGGATTGACACAGCTAAACAGTTCGTAGGCGTTCCAGCCGGTAAACATCTGGAATCCGTATACGCTGTCTGATCCGACGCGCAGCGAAGACAAATACGGGGTCGGCCGTTCCAGGCGCGTTCTCATGGACGGCCAACGGAAAATCGGCGTGTCAGAGACGTAAATGGAAGTATTTTTACCCGTAATATATTGTTGATGTTTCGAAATCGGCGCCCAATTTTCGTCCGTCATTAGATAACCGGTTGCCGCGTCAGTTTTACCTGTAACCTGATCTGTAATATACACATCGTCCATCTGGATGCGATACGACGGTTTGCCCATAAGACTGGACGTAATGTACGCATTTTTCGCATAGTATTTCCACTGATCAAGCTGATGGACAACGTCAGCGTTAATTCTCAGCAAGCCGTCGTACCCTTCTGCCGGCGTTGTAATTTCTGTATTGAGAATCGTTCCCCGATTATTTTTCACATCGTAAAACATTCGGTCAGCGCGAACCGTTCGAACGTCGTCCATTCGACCCCTGTCCGTCCGATTGTCATCCGTCCGATTGTCATATTTGAAAACAATATTGCCTTCCATATAGAATTCAATCGGCTGATCCGCGGAGTAAGGGCGGTTTCCGTTCAGATCAAGAGCCTGCATTCCGCTTGTCCAAATGACAAGTTTATCGGTTGATATTTCCAGAGTGTCAGGACTGTCTCCGTTTTCAATTAAAACTGTTACTCCGCCTGTTACGCAGGCAACAGACTGGTTTGTTTCCGGATAATGATTCCATGACGTATTAACGCCGCCGTCGTTTCGAGGCGTTATTGTGATTCTGCGTTGTCCGGGCCCCAATCGAACAGCGTCGTCGTTGGATCCCCATCCGTCTGAAGCGGAATCAAGCTCATAGCCCCCTGCAGAATCCATAATTGACGTCGCATTTTGTCCAACCGCGTGGTATACAGGCGCGGCTTGCATTTTTTGATCGGACAGAATCGAGTTGATTCTGGTTGCCGCGCTGGTTTCACGTTTCTCTTGAAGTTCTCTGCATCGTTCCGCACGCCAGTACAAATCCGGCATTGAACCTGGAGTAGAACGTTTGACGTTGAACGTGATTTGAGGTCTGTTAAACAACAGAAACTCGCCAAGCCAAACAAAATCATCCGGATCGGAAGATTGAACAGAAACATCCCCCTTCTGTCGGATAAACCCTTTGCTGAGCGACGACGAAGCCTTAACCTGACCTTCCATATAGACCGTCAGACAATAAGAACCGTTAACTCCGCCTGCAACCGGCCGCTGGTCGTATTCAAGCCAAAGCGACATTTCCGCCGCTTCCGCAATCGGACGGCCGTTCTGTAACAACTGGCAGTTATTGCGAATAATCCAGATCTCGCTTTTTCCCTGCTGGTATGTAAAAGCAACGTCGCCTTGAACCGTTATTGGCCTCGGATCTGAAAATTGAACTATTTGAGCTTTTGAAGCGCTGCTGAACAGCAAAAAAAAGACGACAAAAAGAATTCCGAGTATATATCCATACGCTCGCAGCCAGACGACAGAGCGCCCCGTCGATGGCGAGAAAAACTCGTTAGCGTTATGGATTTTCAGCATATATTTTTAAATATTTTAACCGCGCCCCAGCATGAAACGACTTTTCGACCATACCTGGGCGCTTAATACAAGACGAGGAAGTATAGAGATTCTTCAAAAATTAATCAAGAGAGAAATTAGAGAAAAATATATATTGTCATATACGGTTGTTATTAACTTTAGAACTATGTTAATTTAAATTAATAAAACCCTGGAGGAAAGTTCTCCAGGGTTCATTGTTTCAAAACGTCAAGCGTTCTTTTTATTTTTTAATATTCTTTCTGGCAAAATCCAGAACGGGTTTGATCGGCAGAGCGTAGGTTTCAACTCGACCGGCGCGGGCGATGTTGATTCCAATAACCTTGCCGTCCAGATTCACCAGCGGGCCGCCGCATTCTTCCGGACGAATAACGGAATCGTGCTGAATAACCCTGTCGTATCCGCTGCGGCGTTTCGACATGCCGTTCATCTCGTTGGGCTTGTGATGAGCGCTGGCGGTAAGTTCGATTTCGACGGTTCGCGTTTTGCCTTCAGATTCAATTTCCATTGAAATCTTGTTGCCGATGTCGAACTTTTTGAATTCGTTTGTGCACTGATCTGCGGTGTAGACAAACGCGCCGTTGACTTTGACAATTCGTTCGCCCTTCTTCAAACCGGCTTTGGCGGCAGGCATGTCCGGGACGACGTCGCCAACGTAAAGTTTGCCGTCGCGTTCTTCAAGCAAAACGCCAACAATGGCGCGTTCCTTCGGAATCGCCAGCGGCGGAACGCTAATAACGCCCAAACCGGCAAGGCCCTTTTCCATGCTGGGCGACAAAACCCAATGACCAACTTCAATCGGATATTCTTCGTCAAACTGAGCAACGTCCAAGTCCTTTGCGTCGACTTTGAGCAGCATCAAATCCAGTCCTTCGTCAGTAGCGACGACCTGCGCTTCCAGGGGCTTGAAGGTAATTTTGCCTTCTTTCTTTTCAACGGCGACAAAACAGGTTATCTTCTTTGTCGTATCAATGCAGTTGGCTTTTGTTACAATCCAGCCGTCAGAATCGACAACCGTTCCAAACGCTACGTTGGCGGCGCCGTGACGAATGCCGACCATTGCGGGAAGTACAGGTTTAATCGTTTCCAGGAAGCTCAAATGATTGAGTTCTTTCTTGGGAAGAAGCGTATGGTTGCACATTTGACTGGCGACCATTTTACCCCAGTATTCGAGGAAAATCTTTGTCGGAACGTGGAAGTTCTGAGCGGCGTTTTCCGAAATGCGGCTGTTGATTCCAATGACCTCGCCTTTGAGGTTGAACAGCGGTCCTCCGGAGTCTCCGGAAATCATAACGCAGTCAGTCTGAATAACGGTGTCGGAATCGCGAATGACTTCGCCCAAACGCATTACCGGGGGACGTCCTTGACGATATCCCAGCGGGTGTCCGTACGCAACAACCCAGTCGCCTTGTTGAGTCGTGTCTTTGCGATCAATTTCCGCAAACGGATATTCGCCCGGATCGGTAATCTGAATCAGACCGGCGTCAACCGGGTTCACTCCGCCGAGGGATTTAGCATTGACAATGCGGCCGTCGGAAAGAATCACCTTGGCGTCGCGTCCAGCCATGCCGGAAACGTGACCGGCGGTCATAATCAAACCTTCCGGATTAACAATGACGCCTGATCCGCTGGCGTTGCCAATAACAATGCCGACGACGGCTGGCGAGACTTTCTTATTTAACTCGTCAAGTTTCTTTTCGAGTTCTTTCAGTTCATTGATGTTTTGAGCCAACTGCTCTTTGGTAATTTCAACTTTGATTTTACCGCTTTCCAGCTGACCCGGAGCCATATTCTTTTTGCGCTCTTCTTCAGCCTTTGCCTTAGCTTCCGCTTCAGCTTTAGCCTTCGCTTCTGCTTCTGCCTTGGCTTTTGCCTCGGCTTCGGCTTTTGCCTTTTCTTCTGCCGCCTTCGCTTCCGCTTCTGCCTTGGCTTTCGCCTCGGCTTCGGCTTTAGCCTTTTCTTCAGCTGCCTTTGCTTCCGCTTCTGCCTTGGCTTTCGCCTCGGCTTCGGCTTTCGCCATTTCTTCAGCTGCCTTGGCTTCCGCTTCCGCCTTGGCCTTTGCTTCGGCTTCGGCTTTTGCCTTTTCCTCCGCAGCCTTTGCTTCCGCTTCAGCCTTAGCCTTCGCTTCTGCTTCTGCCTTGGCTTTTGCCTCGGCTTCGGCTTTCGCCTTTTCTTCTGCCGCCTTCGCTTCCGCTTCTGCCTTGGCTTTCGCCTCGGCTTCGGCTTTCGCCCTTTCTTCAGCTGCCTTGGCTTCCGCTTCTGCCTTAGCTTTTGCTTCGGCTTCGGCTTTCGCCTTTTCCTCCGCAGCCTTCGCTTCCGCTTCCGCCTTAGCTTTTGCTTCGGCTTCCGCCTTGGCTTTTGCCTCGGCTTCGGCTTTTGCCTTTTCTTCAGCAGCTTTCGCTTCCGCTTCTGCCTTAGCCTTCGCTTCCGCTTCCGCCTTAGCCTTTGCTTCTGCTTCTGCAGCCGCGGCATCGTTATTCTGTTCCGCGTTCTGTTCAGCCTGAGCGGCTTCCGGCTGCGGAGCTGGTTCGTCTGAAATTACTACTCCAATGGGGAATGCAAACAATAACAACATTAATATTGTCTGCAAAGCTAACTGACGTTTCAAAATACACCTCCAATATCATAGGTTAAAACAGGATTATTTTATCTACTTTACCTATTTTAGTTTACTTTTTCAAAAATGCGGTGAAAAATTTCGAAAAAAACGAATATTTGTTAAAAATAGTTTGTTTGTCGTATCTTTACCGTTCACTACAACTGTTAAAATCGTTAAAATCCAAAATTTTATAATTTAACTCACAAAAAGCTGTAAATTTTTCGTTTATTTTATAACTGCCTTTCCCGCTGGAATTGTTTCGCCGTCTTTTGTTTTAAAGTCTTTTGAACCAAAGTTGACAGTTACGGTCGTGCCGTCGGCGAAAACGGTTTGCTGAACCGTGCGGTCAGGCGAGAGAATCCGATGGTCGAGCATTTCGCTGCGGCCGGCGCTGCGCCAGACTTTCTCGCCGAGCTGGTAGCTCTGAACAAAACGGTCTTTGTGTTCCAGCCAGTACTGATAGGTAAACATGAACATGGGCGGGACGCCGTAAAGCGCGTTGAACAGGTCGCGTTTGTCCCACAACGAGGGCAGCTTATTATTATAGTCTCCCCAGTACCAGTACGAAACGGTGCAGTCGTGATAAACCAGTTCCCACAGCGGAAGCCGGTACGATTCCCCTACCTGGAATTTCGCAACGCGTTCGGGGACTTCGTCCCAAATTTGAACCATGTTTCGACCCGCTTCCGGGATGCGATAGGGCCCTAGGCTCATCATACCCTCGAAGAAATCGCAGTACGGAACCGACGCCTCGTGTCCGGTTTCCGCACCGCAGACGAGATTGAATTCCCTGCCCATCAATCCCAGCAGACGCATTTTCCAGATTTTGCTTTCGGTTCTGGTCATGGGGTGGTTGGGCGAATAACACTCGCGCCACGGCGACGCGGTTGTCGTATCGATGAACCTGGCTTTATACGGAATCGTTTTCAATTCCTCACCAACGCGTTTACGGGCGTAGTCGGGCGCTTTGCAATCGCACAAAACGCCGCAGGGGATTCTCGGTTGGGTTTTATCTTTGGGAGTAACCGTCCAGCCTTTAATCCAGACGCCGTTTTTATCGAGCATGATGTCGTTCGGCCACGCTTCTTTGATCCAGCCGTTATGCCAGCCCGGCAGTTCCGGCTCTCGCGCCGGATCCATAATATCCTGATAGATGTCGTATCGGCTTGTCAACACGCCGGGCAGCTCGTTCATAGCTTTTATTTCGTATTCGTTTCCGCCGCCAGACCAGAGAATTCTCTTTATTCCCGCCGCCTGCATGTCTTTGACGAGCTGAACTTTATCGGAGGTTCCGCCCATGCACCAGACGTTGACTGCGCCGATGAGCCGGTCAATGCCGTCTGCCAGAGCCGGGTTGCACCCGACAAGGTCGGTTCCTGATTGGACGTGGGTATCTTCGAATCCCGCTCGTTTGGAAGCAAAACCTTGTCCACTTCCCCGTGCGGGTACGCACCGAACTTTTTCGTCGAACGGAACCCAGAGACCCGTCTGTTTGACGTATTCCCGATAGCGTTTGCAAATTGTAACGTGAGCCTGAACTTTATCGGTACCGTCGAAAAAGACGTAACGCAATTTTCTAGCGTACCCTAAAGAGCCCTTTTGCGATTCCCAAACCGCGCCCGCCGCCAAAAGACCGGTGTCGTTCGCGTTGCAGGGCTTAACTTCCAGCCGGGCGTCGTCCGGGGTTTCGTAAATCGCCATGTACGAGCTGCCGGGCGCATTGTCAGGCGTTTTGAAAACGTCTTCCATTACACCCCAAAACGCCATGCAGATCCCGTGTCCGCCGTACGTAATCAAACTTAAGTGAATATTCGGCTCTTCAACCGGATAGGAAATTCCTTCGTTCATCGGAACGATAATTCTGTCGCCCGACTTGGGTTGGAACGGATACGGGTATGTCAAATTGCCAAACGGCTGAGTTCTGTCCGCCGCGTCGAGGGTAAAGAGGATTTCCGGTTTCTGTTCATCGATTTGAAAAGTACAGGAAACAACGCACTGAGAGTTTGTCAGGAACAGGTCAAAGGCGATTGCCCTCTGCCCGACTTTACGCGGACGAAAAACCCAAAGCCGAGCGTTGACCGAGTTCTGACGCCAAACCCGCCCCGTGCGTTTGTCGGTAACGTCCAGCGCGCCGTTGAGCGTATGAAACTCGCCCCGGATCGCTGCGTTTTCAATCGTGAGAATCTTGTCTTCTGTCGGCAGTTCCAAGCGGCCGATTCTCTTTGCTGTGAAATTGGCAAACCAGTACGAACCAGCGCCGTGCCCGGTAAATCGCGGTTGAATAGCCGTAACGCTGCGTTCCACGACGAATCGAGACGTCAATCGCTTAGCGCCGTCGGTTTGAGTAGTCGCCTTTTCGCCGGCGTTCCATTGAACGACTTTGCTGTTGTCGTAAGCGACAACGCCGATCTGCGCTCTGCCGTCGCCCTTGACTTTGACGTCGCAAGCGATTTCCCACACCTCGCCGACCTGAACGAGAATCGGCTTTGACGTCGGCGTTACCGCCCAGTCGTTGACGCCGGTATAGTCCACCCGCCGGGTGGGAGCGCCGTTAAGGAGTGCGGAAGAATCCTCAGACAGCGTAGCGGCGCCGGCGTCGCGTCCCCAGCATGTTGCCTTCCCCATCGTCCAGGAATCGGGAGCGTCTGACTCGTTGGAAAAAACCGTTTCGCTGACCGCCAGCGCTGACAGGATTATCAATAATAGCGTTATTCGTTTCATAGTACAAAGTCCTTGCAGTTAGTAAACAAAATTGATCCAATTGTATTTTGATGATAAGTTTAGTTTATCCCAACGCAATGGAAAAATCAAGAAGGCGGGAAAAATTTTTCTCGACCGGGTTGCAAATGGAAAACGAATTTTTTATAATAACGTTGTCAATTGCTTAGCAACCAAAGCAATTCGGAAACTGTTTTTCTTTAACCCCCCGGAGAATTTCCCATGCCTACAACCCGCCGTCAATTCCTTAAAGGAACCGCAGCTGCTGCGGCAGTCGCGTCCACGTTTACCATTCCCGCCGTTCATGCGGCTGAAAACAACACTATACACGTCGGCATTGTCGGCTGCGGAAGCCGCGGGTCGGGCGCGTTGCTGCAGGCTCTCAATACCGAAGGCCCCGTTGAGCTGGTTTCCATGGCGGACGCGTTCGAGTTCAAAACGGAACGTCTGCTTCAGCGCGTAAAAGACGCTCGCCCGGACAGACTGAAAAACAATGACCCGAACACGGTCGCCAGATTCCACGGCTTGCACGGGTACAAGGCGTGTATCGACGCCCTCAATCCCGGAGACGTCGTTATTCTGACCACGCCGACGGCGTTTCGTCACATTCATTTCCGTTACGCGGTCGAACGGGGAATTCACGTCTTTCTGGAAAAGTCGTTCGCCGTCGACACGCCCGGCATCAAGCACGTAGCCAAGTCGTGGGAAATCGCCCAGGAAAAGGGGCTCAAAGTCATGACGGGGCTCAACAACCGCAAATACTTCCGCACAGAAGACTGCGTCGACCAGATTCACAACGGCGCTATCGGCGACATCACCGGCATTTTCGTCTATCGCTGCCAGGAAGAAGTCCCGTACAATTACGATCCCAACAAATCGACTCTGCAAAACCAGCTTCTCAATTTCAACAGCTTTACGTGGGTGGCGGGCAGCCCGATTATCGACTGGATGATTCACAACATCGACATCGGCTGCTGGTCGAAGAACGACTGGCCGGTTTGGTGCCAGGGCGTCTGCGGACGTTCCGTTCGCACGATTAAAGACCAGGCTTACGATCATTCTACCGTCGAATACCACTTCAAAGACGGCGTGAGAATGGTCGTTCAGCAGAGACAAATCCCCGGCACGTGGTGGGCGTTCAAATGCGTCGTTCAGGGAACCAAAGGCATGGCGGTTTTGGGCGAAGGACATCCCAGCCCGTGCATCTACAAGGGATTTACGGAAGACCACAACGACATCGTTTGGCGATCCGAAAAGCCGAAAAACGATTCCTATCAGGAAGAGCACAACCGCCTGTTCCGCATTATTCGGGAAGACCTGCCCAACGTCAAAGTCGACGAGGGCATCAAGTCCGCCTTTGCGGGAGTTATGGGACGCATGGCTCTGGAATCCGGTCAGGAGATTTCCTACGACACCGCCTGGAATTCGGAATTCCAGTTCGTCAAAGACCTGGACGCGCTGGAACTGGACTCGCCCTCGCCCCTCGAACCGGACGCCGACGGGAACTACCCGCAGTTCAAACAGGGAATCACGAGAAACTTCTAGCGGCGAGGCGCCGCTCCCAGTCCGCGCCGACAAGGTCGGTTCCTGATTGGACGTGGGTAACGCCAAAATCAGCTTTTTCGGAGGCATAACCTTGTCCTTCTGCCCGTGCGGCTTCGCACCCGCGCGAAAGCAAGAAACCGCTCCCGTTGGTCGCTTACATTTACTTGAAACTCGCAAAATTTTTTAAACACGAAAAACACAAAAATGACGAAAAAACACGAAAATTTTAAAAAATATATTTAAAAACTCTTTCGTCTTTTTCGCTTATTTCGTGTATTTTGTGTTTAAATATCCTAACTAAATACCATGAAACGCATATTATTACTCATAACAATCGCCCTGTTTAACGTCAACGCCTTTGCGGATACTGCGACGCTCGACGGCGGGCGAATGAAATTCGATTTTTCCGATTCCTCATGGAAGCTGACTGACGGCGGAGTCGGCGAAGTCGTTCCCCATGTCGACGGCGTTGAGGGCGCTGTATTACAGCTTGTCGGAAAAGGCTCCGGGACGTCTGCCTGGATTTACTCCGATTTTCCGTTTGACCAGCTTCGTCAAGCGTCCAAGGGCGGCTTGGGGCTGTTCCGATTCAAGGCGCGAACGCTCGGCGCCGGTCACGGCGGCATGACAGGTCCGCGATTCTGCAACAAGGATTTTTCGTTCACGACGGAATGGAAAACGTATACGATTATTTTCCCGATTCGTCCGGACGCGAAAAACGACATCCTTCGTCTGGGTCAATGGGAAGCCAACGCGACGTTCCAGTTTGCCGAGGCGGAAATTCTTCCTGTTACGCTCAGGACGGGCGCCAACGGGCTTTCGGACAACGAAACGTACAATCCTGTTACAGGCGCGTACTGTTTTGCGTCGTCGTTCAACAAAACCGGCGGTTCCTGCTCTCCGGCGCTGCAGAGTTGGACAGCGAGTTTCAACACCTGCCGATGGTGTTTCGGTGGTCATTCGGAAGTCGTCTATAAGTTCAACTCGCCCTGCAGCGACACGTTCAAAGACTTTCAGCTGGAAATGAGCAGCGAGTATTATCTTCGCGGAAAGCTCGTCGCTCAGTACTCACTTGACGGCGAGAACTGGCAACCGCTTGCGGAACTGACGCAAACCGGAACAGCCAACGGCGCGGCGGACAAGCTCGACGCCAAAAGCGTCTGGATTCGGTTTGCTACAGAGGAATTTAACGGAAGCGCCAATTTGCAGCTTCATCGATTCCGATTAACCGCCAATACAAAAAGCGGGAACGTTCAATCGGATCAGCCGTCCAGCTCAGACCTTGTCGGTACAACGCATTTCTGGGAACTCGTTTCCGGAGACGGCGGCTATCCCGAAGATTTTCAGTACACGCTTCCACAAGGCGCTCCGGGAAATCAAACCTACGATGTAACGCTCAACTGGAAAGATGCGTCCGGAGCTGACAAGACAAGCATTCTGCGCTGTTCGTATTACGTCCCGGATTTCTATCGCGAGGATTACGGCTGGCGGCTCAAAGCCGACGTTAACGTCCCAATCTGGTGGGCGAACGCGTCACATAAAATCCCGCTGAACCGGAAAGCGCCTAAAGCGTCAGACGCGCCGGAAACAAAGGGAATCTTCCTTTCCGCCGCCGGGAACGATTATGAGTCCGCACAGCTGGTCGTTCGTCCTGACGTCGAAACGAAAATCTCTGCCAGCGTTGCAGGCGATTTGAAGTCCGCCAACGGCGCGACGATTCCCGCGTCCAACGTCGAACTGAGAAGCGTCTATTATCATTACGTTTCACACCCGACAGACTCAACGGGAGTTCGAGATTTCTGGCCGGACGCCTTGCCGCCTCTGCCGGACGAACTGACCGCCAACGCCGGGATAAACTGTCCGATTTGGATTACTGTCTACGTGCCAGCAGGAACGCCGGCGGGAGCGTACCAGACGACCGTTGCTCTAAAGCTGACCGCCAACGGACAGACGCAGACGGCGAACGTCCCTGTTACTCTTCACGTCTGGGGCTTTGATATTCCCAAATTCAACACTCTTGAAACGGCGTTTGGGTTCCACTCGAACTTCGTCTGGAAATACCACGGCGTTAAAACGGAAGCCGATAAACGCGCTATTCTGGACAAGTATCTTAAGCTCTTGGGTCGATACAGAATCAGCCCGTACAATCCGGTTCCGCTGGATCCGTTCAAAGTGAAATTTGTAGTTGACAAAGAGAATCCGGACAATTCTCACGCGGAAATCGATTTCACAGCGTTTGACGCTGCCTTTGCTAAAGCGATTGAGAAATACAATTTCACCGGAATGCATTTGACAATTCACGGCATGGGCGGCGGCACCTTCCAGCAACGCTGGGAACCGCAGCTGCTCGGATACAAAGAGAATACTCCGGAATATCAGGCAATGTTCAAAAGCCAGGTTGTCCAGTTGCAAAACCATCTCAAGGAAAAAGGCTGGCTGAACATGTTTTACACATACTGGTTTGACGAGCCAGCCGAAAAGGACTACGAGTTTGTTCGCGACGGCATGAACCGAATCAAACGCTACGCGCCGGAAATTCCGAATATGATTACGGAAGAGCCGGGAGCGGACGAAGTGGAAAAGGAAAACCTCGGCAGAATCGACATCTGGTGTCCTGTTACGCCGAACTACAATCACGATTTGGCGCAGCCGCTGAAAGACAAGGGCGCGCGATTCTGGACGTACGTCTGCTGCTGGCCGCACTCGCCATACTGTACACTGTTCATTGACCACGCCGCCGTCGAATTGAGAACGTGGCTGTGGCAGACCTGGAAATACGACAACCGCGGCATTCTCGTCTGGCAGTCCAACTACTGGACTTCGGCGTCTGCGTTCCCGGATCCGAACTCGCCGCAAAATCCATACCTTGCCCCGATGAGTTACGTTAACGACGGCGGGCTTCCGCCTGGAACGAAACGCTTCTGGGGCAACGGCGACGGTCGATTCCTCTATCCGCCGCTGTCGTGCCAGACGCCCAGTTCAGAACCGAACTTTGACGACCCGGTTCCGTCGATTCGAATTGAAGCGCTCCGCGAAGGAATCGAGGATTTTGAGATGTTACAGATTCTCAAATCGAAACTCGCCGAAGCTAAAAACCTTACGCCTCAACAGCGTCAGAAATACGAATCGCTGCTGACAGTTCCAGAGGAAATCACGTCCAACTGGACGACGTTCAACTTCTCGCCAGACGCGATTTACCAGCGCCGCGCCGCAGTCGCTGAAGCGATTGAAGAATTGAGCCGCTAGCTATGGAAGGCGGTAACGAAACGACCAACGGGAGTGGAGTTACGCAGTTCGCCGAAGGCGAACCAAAAAGCTTGTATCTGTCGTTTTGTTCGCCTGACGGCGAATGCGTAATTCCGTTCGCTTCGCTCACTTCATTACCGCCTTTCATTGTCCCCCTAACCCCTTAACCAATTTACACAGACCCATGAAGCACCTCATTCCCTTTGCTTTATTAGCCATGACCTTTGTAACAACCTGTAACGCGGCGGAAGATTATTCGGAACTCATCGCCAATTCCGAGGCGCGAGTTTATCAAGCTCCCGACGGCGCGAAACTGCCGTATCGTCTGTTTAAGCCGGACAACTACGACCCGAACAAATCCTATCCGCTGATTATTTTCCTTCACGGAGCGGGCGAACGCGGCAACGATAACATCAAGCAGCTTTTCCACCCTCAGTTCCTGACGCTTATCAGCGGTGAGAATCGGGTAAAGAATCCCGCTTTTCTGATCGCGCCCCAATGCCCCGAAAGAAAACGCTGGTGCGAAACGAACTGGTCGGAAAGAACGACTCATACAACGCCCGCTACCCCGTCTGACAGCATGACCTGCCTGCTGGCGGTTGTTGACGAATTGAGAAAAGAGTTCTCGCTCGACAAGTCCCGCCTGTACGTAACCGGGATGTCGATGGGCGGATACGGGACCTGCGATTTCGTCTGCCGACGCGGGGACGAGGTTGCCGCTTACGTCCCGCTGTGCGGTGGAGCTGACAACGAGAAAATCTGCCAGTTCAAAAACGCCAAAGGCTGGTTCTTCCACGGCGATCGCGATCCCGCCGTTCCGGTCGAACGCTCTCGCTCTGCCGTCGCCGCGCTCAAAGCCGCCGGCTGCGACGTCAAATATACGGAACTTCCCGGACGCGGACACCCCATCTGGACGGAAGTCTACTACACGCCCGGTTTCGCCGAATGGCTCTTTGAACAGAAGCTGAAATAAGTTAAGAATCAAAACGTTATTAAAACATTCTGTTTTTCCTCTTCAACGCCGATTTTTAATAACGTTTGAAATATTGAGTCATGTATACCAATAAAAACCCCTTCCAGCGAATCATTCGATGGAAGGGGAACACACAGGCAAGGGTATGTATGTGATTTTTACAATAGCGACTCAGAAGGAGTAATCCAGAGCAACGCCGCCAGAGAACTGATAGGATTTTGTTTCGTTGTTAAATCCGTCGGCTCCAGACCAGTTGTCGTAACGAAGTTCCGGTCGAATAACCAGTTCGCCTGACATGACGCGGCAGGCAGACAGGCAGCTGCGCTTGTGGCGAGGCGTGCAGTCTTTGAACGGGCTGATCGAATATCCGAGAGTAACTTCAAATCGACCGACAACTTCGTCTTCAACCAATTCTTCCTGGTATTCAATTCGAAGACCCGCCTGAACTTTTTCGTTGATCTCGTAAATTAAGCTGTTGTTCAAACCCCATGTTTTGGTATTGGGATCGTCGCCATTGAACAAGCTCACAAAATCGTATTCGAGATAGTAGGTCAACTTATCAGACAGCTTCGTTTCCAGTACAATACAGTGAGAGTATGTGTTTTCGTAGCCTGCCATATTGCCAGCGTACATCATGTACGACAGTTTGATTGCCCTGGTGAGCTGTTTGCCTGCGCCAAACCAGATCAGAGAAGAGTCGGAATCGGGATCAAACGCTTCATCCCAGCCATGCATCCAGCCGCAGGAGAGGCTGAGGTCGTCGCAGGGATCCCACGTCGCCAAAGCGCCCATGTGAGTGTACGGCCACGGGTTGTAGGACGTGCTAAAAAAGAAAGCGTCGCCCGGGTTGTCAACCGGACAGGCGAATTTACCGACGATTACTTTGAATTTATCCGTTCCAATTCCAGCATAGAGCTGAGGAATCGCAAGACCGTACTGTCCCTTTGACAGCGCCATGTAATCGAACCGGTTGCCGGATTGATAGAGTCGAGCGTCTGTGCCGTACAGGAAGTCTGCCTGAACAAGGAACTTCCAGTCGCCGTCGAGCTTGTACTCTCTGCTTCCAGCGGCGTAAAGCTCGTACAGATGGAATCCGGTGTTGTCAATGTTAAAATAGCCTGGGGAGTTGCCCTTGTCGCCGAAAGAGTCCCAACCGCCGGCAACGCCGTATTCCTGAACCCCGCCGGTTGCGCCCCACTGGTTAGCCCAGAATCCGCTTTGGACGTTGAATTCCCAGTTCCATTTGTCTTCGTCTTCTTCGTCTTCCGCTTCAGGAAGTTCTACAACCGCAGGCGTTTCCGGGGCTTTCATCGCGGCTTGAGCCAAAGCTTGCGCCGAAAAAGACGAATCGACGTATTCCTGTGCACAAGCTGGCAAAGCAAACAATGCCGACACAATAAGAACCAGCAGCTTTGTGAAGCTCTTTTTCATAATACTCTCCGTTTCCGAGTAATATTTAAATATAAATTGGTATCCGTTTTAAGAAGATAAAATGCTGAAAACCGCTTTAAGTGGATGCGCCGACTTAACGTCGGAAAGTGGTTTTCAGCACATATAAAATTGACGCTAATTCGTTTTTCGCGTCAAATCAAATATTATTTGATATTGTACATATCGGAATATTATATTATATCACTTTAGAAGGTTTTTCGACGGTTTTAGATAGGACGCTATATATATATTTACAGGCAGCAAGGAAAAAACGAAAAAGGTCATTAATTCTGGTTATTGCAATATTTATATTGTCTGAAAACAAAAAAACATCTTGCATAAAGCCACTTTTTTTGATATACTCCCTATATAATAATTTCAATAATTAGCATAAAACAGCTAATATTCGTCTTTTAATCATTTTCCAGGCGTTTCCCTTTCGAGAAGCTCCCTGTCCCCCAACTGAAAAAATGAAAAAAATTATTATCGGAATTGTAGCGCTGTGTATTGCAGCGGCTTTAGTTTATTACTTTGTCCCGGCGGTTCATGGAAGCGTCAATTCATGGATTCATTCAATTAGCGGTGAGAAAGATCATCACGACGACCACGACGGCCATGACCACGCAAAGCATGACGACCACGACGGCCATGACCACGCAAAGCATGACGACCATGATGATGACCACGATGGGCACGATCATGCCGGGCATAATCATAGCGATCATGACGGGCATAATCACGAGCAAGTGATGACGCTTGAGTTGTCAAATCAGGCGTTGGCTAATATTGGAATTGAAAAGGATTCCGATTTTGGCGAGATTAAAGTTGGTTCGTACGATAAAACGCTGACGTTTCCTGCCATTCTGGAAGAGCGTCCTGGAGAAACGCTGACAAAAATCCCGTCGCCGGTCAGCGGGGTCGTCGAAAAGATATATTTTCATCCCGGACAGATGATTCAAAACGGTCAGGCGTTGTTTGACATCCGCCTGACTCGTGAAGACGTTATTAACGCGCAGTCGGATCTGCTGGCGTTGATTCAAAAACGCGATATTATTCTCAAAGAGGAACAGCGTCTGTCGGGTTTGGAAGACGGTTTGGCGCCGCAGGCAAAACGTGACGTCGCTTTTCAGAAAATGGAAAACGACGCAGCGTTGAAGGCTAAAACGAGCGTATTGCTTCTCAATGGCTTGCCCGCTGACGAAGTCGAAAACAAGCTCATTAAAAACCGGGAGATTATTTCCATGGTAACGGTGTACGCTCCCGAAACTAACGAAGATTGCGTCAATGGTAAAAGAGAAGCGGAAGAACATTGCGATCACCATCAGCAGATGGACGCCATTTACGTTCAAAAAGGACAAAGCATAAATCTTGGCGAACCGCTGTGTCAGGTTTCCGACATGGATCAGCTGCTCATTCGCGGCAGCGCGTACGCCTACAACGAACGCGATCTGGCGGCGGCAATGGAAAACGGGGCGAATGTAACAGCACTCTTTACGCAGTCAGGGCGCGACCTTGAAAAAGTTACAGATTTGAATATTCGCAACATCAACAACCGGGTCAACAGCGATGATCGTACTCTGAATTTTTATATCGAACTGGACAACGAATTGGAACAGCACAACGAAGAAACGACGTCTGGCAACCCGTTTTTGTCATGGCGGTTCAAGCCGGGGCAGCGATGCCAGCTTTCCGTTCCGTACGAAAAGATTGAGAATTGTATAATCGTTCCCGTTTGGGCTGTTGCGCGTCAACAGGCGGACTGTTACGTCTTTGAGCTTTCAGACGTGGAAGAAGGACACAAGACGTTTATTCGCCGTCCGGTTCACGTCCTTCATCAAACGCAGACGGAGGTTGTTCTTGCCAACGACGGCTCGATTGCTCCGGGAGTTAAAATCGCTCTTCGCGGCGCGTCGCAACTTCAAATCGCTCTGGACGCCGGCGGCGGAAAACTGCAGTCTGCCTGTCCGTGCGGAGATCACTGAGAACGGTTTCAGCATATTTATTACCCCACCCATTTAATCTTCTAAACAGTAATGTTTAATAAAATAATCAGCTTTTCGCTGTCGAATAAGACGTTAATTCTTGTCCTTGCCGCTCTGTTAATCGGCTATGGCGGATATAAAACCATAAATCTTCCGATTGACGTTTTGCCGGACTTGAACCGTCCCCGGGTTACCGTCATGACAGAATGTCCCGGTATGGCGCCCGAGGAAATCGCCGTTCAGATTACCCGTCCGATTGAAACGGCTCTTAACGGCGCGGCTGGAGTGGAAGCGATTCGATCTCAGTCCTCCGCAGGGTTGTCCGTTGTCGTAGTCGATTTTGACTGGAACGTTGAGCCGTATCGAGCGCGTCAGATTGTTTCGGAGTGCTTGTCTTCAACGGGCGACGCCCTCCCGGAAGGCGTTCTGCCGCGAATGACGCCGTTAAGCTCTGTTATGGGGCAAATCCTCATGCTTTGCATTTGGGATGAAAGCGATCAGATGTCGCCCATAGATTTGCGGACGACGGCTGACTGGGTGATTCGACCGCGTTTGATGGGAATTGAGGGCGTGGCGGAAGTCTATCCAACCGGCGGCGAGCGCAAGCAGTATCAGATTCGCGTTCGGACGGACGACCTGCTTTCGTACAACGTTACGCTGGATCAGGTTGTTTCCGCAATCGAGCAGTCCAACAGCAACGTTACCGGCGGGTATCTGGTGAATCAAGGTCCCAATCAGTATCTGGTTCGCGCTGTAGGGCGAATCGAAAAAATCGAAGACCTTCAGCAGATTGTCGTTGACGGCTCGCGTCAGCCGGCGCTGCTTCTGGAACAGGTTGCGGACGTCGTCGAGGCGGGCGCGGTAAAAGTGGGCGACGCCTCTGCTCACATCCACGGCGAACAGCGTCCGTGCGTTGTGTTGAACATCGGCAAACAGCCGGCAAAAGACACCCGCGCTCTGACCGCTCAAATCCACAAGGAGATGCAGAAGATTCAAAGCATGCTCAATCGCCAGTACCCGGGTTTGACGATCGAGACGCTCTACGAACAGCAGACGTTTATCGATCTGGCGGTGTCGAACTGCATTGAAGCCCTTTGGATTGGCGCGGCTCTGGTCGTGGCGACTCTGGTTTTGTTTTTGATGAATCTGAGGACGACGCTTATTACGATTATCGCCATGCCGTTGTCGATTATCGCCGCCTGTCTGGTTTTCTCCTGGTTTGGATTGTCCGTTAATACAATGACCCTGGGCGGTTTGGCGGTGGCGATTGGGGAACTGGTCGACGACGGAATTGTTGACGTCGAAAACGTCTTCCGGCGGCTGAAACTCTTTTACGCCAACAGGACAGAGTCCACGCCCGCGGATAACAAGACGCTGCTAAACATCGTCTTTAACGCCTCGGCAGAAATCCGAAACTCGATTGTTCACGGGACGATGATCGTTGTGCTGGTATTCCTCCCGCTGTTCTTCCTGGTTGGAATTGAAGGGAAGCTGTTCTCCCCGCTGGGAATGGCGTATATCGTTTCGATTCTGTCGTCGTTGATGGTCTCTGTAACAGTAACGCCTGTTCTGTGCTACATCCTTTTACCCGGCGCGGCAAGACGTCAGGCGGTTCAGGGCGACGTCGACGGGCGGAAGTCGGTCGGAATCGTTCTTCGATTCGTGCAGTGGATTGCTGAAGGACTGATTCGATTTTCGATGACGTTTCCCAAGACCATCATGGTTTTATCGTGCGCTCTGATTTTGTGGGCGGGCTGGGCGTTTTTCAATATGGATCGAGACTTCATCCCGCCGTTTAACGAAGGCGCGCTGCAGGTCAATATGGACCTCATGCCCGGCTCTTCGCTGGAAACGACGTCTGCCATGGCGGACAAACTTTCCGCCCAGCTGCTGAAAATCCCCGGCGTCAAATCCGTGGTTTGCCGCGTTGGACGTTCGGAAATGGACGAACACGCCGTACCAGTCAACACGTCGGAAATGATTGTTTCTCTTGACCCCAATTCCGGCAGAAAGCTCAACGAGATTATCGACGATACGGTTAAGCTCATCGACCCGAAATCCATTCCCGGAACCGTCGCCTTTTACGACCAGCCGCTGCAGCATTTAATCAACCACCTCAGAAGCGGTACGCGATCCAAAATCGCCATTAAAGTTCGAGGCGACAGCCCGAGCGTGATTCGTCAGCGAGCCAAACGAATTCAGGAACTCCTCAAGGACATTCCAGACGTCGGGTCGCTGCGCGCAGACCCCATTCAGGTTGACATCCCGCAAGTCAGAATTACGCTCAAACGCGACCAGCTGGCGCAGTACGGGCTTCGACCGGGCGACGTCAACGAGATTATTTACACCGCCATGAACGGGCGCGTTGCGACGGAAATCATCGAAGGGCAGCGGTCGTTTGAAGTTCTCATCCGCTTGGCGGACAAGTACCGCGAGAACCTTCAGGAATTGTCGCAGATGCCCATTGGAACGCCCGGCGGAGGTCGAATCCCGCTGGAAAGCGTTGCTCAAATCGACACCCAGTCCAGCGGGCCGAGTCAAATCGACCACGAAAAAGGACGCCCTCAGATTATGATACAGTCCAATCCGAGAAAACGCGGCGCCGTCGACGTCAAAGAGGACATCGAAGCTGCGCTGGCTCCGTACATGAAAGAGCTGACAGAGGACAACGTCGAAATTGAACTGGCGGGGCTGTTCGAGTCGGAACAGGCGGCGTCCCGGCAAATCATGCTTTTGACATGTCTGTCTCTGGTCGGCGTGTTCATGGTCTTGTACAGCATGTTCAAAAGCGTCAATCTGAGCCTGCAAATCATGTCGATTCTGCCTCTGGCTTTGGTCGGCGGCGTTGCGGCTATGCTCATCACCGGGCAGGCGCGAACGGTTCCGAACCTCGTCGGTATGATCTCTCTGTGCGGCATCGCCTCCAGAAACGGAATTCTGCTAATCGACCATTACCTGCATCTGGTTCGCTACGAAGGGGATACGTTCTGCAAAGACATGATAGTTCGAGCGGGACGCCAGCGCGTCGCCCCCATGCTGATGACAGCGTTGACCTCGGCGATCGGCTTGTTGCCGCTGACGTTCGCCGCCAACGAACCCGGCAGAGAAATTCTGTATCCGATTGCAACCGTCGTCGTAGGCGGGCTTCTGACCTCAACGCTCATGGAATTCCTCGTCCGCCCAGCGCTGTTCTGGGAATTCTACGCCAAGAAAAGGCAAGGGAGCAGAGAGTAATGTTTCCGGGGGGCGGGTATTACCCGCCTAAATACAATCAACCTTTGATTTCGCGGACAATGTCCGCTCCCCGAAAGCGTTTACGCCTTTCAACTCCATACCCCTAAAGTTCTGTATCGATTATTCCGATTATAACGAATAATCCGAATAAGGATTATAGACGTCAACTATTGTTGATTTTTCATAATACCTTGATACAAAACGTTTTAGATTATGAAACACGCCTTTGGACTGGTAATTCTCATCGCAGCGTTAAGCGTAACGACGGCGGATGCGTACACTCTGGCGGAGCTGGAAACGCAGGCTCAGAGTTTCCATCCCGCTCTGAGGGCGGAAATACAAAAAATCCAGGCGTTGCAAGGCAAACGACTCCAGGCGGGGCTGGGTCCGAATCCGGTTTTCAGCTATACCGGCGCGGAAATGGGAAACGACGGCAGAGCCGGCTTTCAGGGCGGTACGATTAGTCAGGAAATCGTAACGGCAGACAAACTCCGCAAAGATCAGCACGTCGTCGATCAGGAAATCCTCGCCGCTCAGTACGACTACTCCGTCGCGCGGCTGATGGTAATTAAAGAAGTCCGTCAGGCGGCATATGAGGTCATGCTGGCGCGCCGCATCGTCGACTACAACGAAAAAATTTGCGACATCGTCCGGAATCAGCTCGAAAAATCCGAGTCCTTATACAAAAGCGGGCAGATTACCTTGGCGGACGTCTATCAGGTTCGGCTGGAAATGAAAAACGCCGACTGGGAATGTCAGCAGTCGAAAACGCTGTACTGGAAGGCGTGGAAACAGCTGGCGTGCTGCGTCGGAAACCCGGATTTGCCGGCGGACGTCATGGAAGACGTTCTCGACACCCCCGATGAGAAACTGGAATGGCAAGACATTATATCGCGGTTGGAAAGCCAGTCGCCGGAATTGGCGCGAGCGCAGACGAATTACCTTATCGCCAGCGCCCAGTACCATGCGGAAGTCGCGCGGGCAAAGCCCAACGTTACCGTCGAAGCGGGCGTTCAGTACGACTGCTCGTCCCGATACACGACCGGTCTTGTAACGGTTTCCGTCCCGTTCCCGCTGCGTAACAAAAATCAGGGGGCGATCGCCCAGGCGCAAGCCCAGATCTGCCAGGCGCAGTCCGAAACGGAATCGGCGGCGCTGGCGATCCAGAAAAAACTCGTCGACGCCTTTATCAGTTACAAAACCGCATACGAACAGCTGGAATATTTCCAAAATAACATCGAACCGGAACAGCAGCAGACGCTCTCCGCGCTGCAGCAAGGCGCCGACCGCGGCGAAGTCAGCCTCACTCAGCTCCAGACGTTCAAAAAAGACGTCCTGACGCAGCAGAAAAACCTGCTCCAAATCAAAGCCCAGCTCAAATCCAGCAAAGCTGAAATCGACGCGTTTTTCCAGTAAAACGGTGTCAACGTCCAGTAACCTCTTGCAATACAAACAATAATCAAAACGGGAATGTCGATTGACGCTTCCCTTTTTTCGTGTCTTTCGTTCTTGTTCTAATCTTCTCGTCGCGCCACTTGTAAAATATTCTCATCTGATTATAATATTGTATATGAAAGGAGAATGAAAAAGCCATGGAACCGAAGATCCTGTATTCCGCAAAAGAGATAGCCGAGCACGTGTCGAGTTTGGCGAAACAGATTGACGAATGGTATTCCCCCGTCGGGGTCTGTACGCCGGAACGGCCGCTGCTGGCGATCGCCATTTTGAAAGGAGCCGTTATTTTCGCCGCCGACCTCGTCCGCGAAATGAAAACGCCCCTGGATATCGATTTCATTCGAGCGTCCAGTTACGGAAACGCCACTCACACCAGCGGGACGGTTACAATACAGCATTCGTCGTCCATAAGCATGGAACGGCGTCACGTCCTGCTCATCGAAGACATCGTCGATTCCGGCTGGACGATTAACAAGCTGCGGGAATACTGTATGCGTAACGGCGCGTCGTCCGTCAAGGTCACGGCTTTGATTGACAAACCGGAACGGCGAGAAGCCGACGTCGTGGTCGATTTCCCCGGCTTGCCCGCTCCAAACAAATTCCTCTACGGCTACGGCATGGACGCTGCTGAACGATACAGAAATTTGCCGGATATTTGGATGCAAGATTAGGCAATAGGCAGTAGTTTTTTAAACACGAAAAACACGAATAGAACGAAAGGACACGAAAATTTTTAAAAATATTTTTTAAAATTCTTTCGTCTTTTTCGCTTATTTCGAGTATTTCGTGTTAAAAATCCTCTCGCTACTCGCAACTAACAATATTATAAACAACATGCGAACGATACTTTTTACTCTGCTGACGTTATTCTCGACAATCCTGTTTGCTCAAGAAGGAACTTTTAACGGCAAAGACGCCGCGTACTGGACTGCTCGACTGACCAAAACGGAATCGACGGAAAACCTTCAAAACAGAACGCGATGGTATGCCGGGTACGCTCTGGGAGAAATCGGGGCGCCGGCAGCGTCCGCCGTCGACGCATTGTGCGAACGGTTGCTGGATATCAAAGAATACGAGTACACGCGAGCAGTCTGTGCCTGGGCGCTGGGTCGAATTCAGGACAAAAAGGCGATTCCCACGTTGACCGAAGCGCTTAAGTCCAAAATGGACGCCGTTCGTATTTGCACAGCTCAGTCGTTAGGCGCCTTTGGGACAGAAGCGGAATCGGCGGCAGAATCGCTGGCCGCTTTACTGGACGGAACGCCGCTTGACGGGTCGGAACCGGAACCCGGCGACGCCCCTCAATCTGAGTTAATTGAACCCGTCAAGGCAGCGGTCGCGGCAGCGTTATGGAAAGTCGCCCCGGCGGATTCGCCAAACGCTCAGAAGGGAAAAGACGCTTTGCTGGGAATGCTCAAAAAGAACTCAACGCTCAATCGAATCGCCGCTCTGTCGGAACTGATTTCCCTGGCGCAGGACGACTCGAAAGACTTGTCCGATTTCTATAGAACAATGGCGATTCTTCTGGAAAAGTCCGGTTCAGACGACATCGCCCGCGACTGCGGAACCGTTCTTATGCTCAAAAAACAATACGACGCCGTTCACAGTTTGCTGGCGAACGAAACCGACGTCGCTCGCCGCCGCGCCTTGCGCGCTATTTGTCTGTACAAAGAAAAGGGAGTTGCCAACGACTATGCGATTCCCGTTGAAAGCGTTCTGCCGCTGGCGGAATCCGAAAACGATTTAACTCGCGTTTGGGCGATTCGCGCTTTGGGGCTGGCAATGGACAACAAAGACGCTGAATCCGCCGTTGTCAAAGCCGTTGAAGACGATAACGTCTACGTTAAAAAAGCGGCGAGAAAAGCGCTGAAGAATTAGTAGCGAGTTGCGAGTTGCGAGTTGCGAGTTGCGAGAAAATTCTGTGAGGCGCTTTGCGCATCCGCTAGAACCGCTTTAGCGGTTCAATATCAGTAGCCGTGGGTTTTAACCCACGGAGGCAAGAGGCAGTAGGCAGTAGTTTTTTAAAACACGAAAAACACGAATAGAACGAAAGGACACGAAAATTTTTAAAAATATATTTTAAAATTATTTCGTCTTTTTCGCTTATTTCGTGTATTTCGTGTTTAAAAAATTAAGAGGTTCTCTGAATGGCGTCAGGCCTTTTTTGGTGGAGCCTGGATAGTTGCGCCAACGCGGCGACCGGCGCGAAGCTGCCGCTTTAACGGAATGAAAACGTACTGCGCCTGAAATGCGACTTCTGTAATAATCTGATCCAATCGGCTTCGGAAATAGGCAAATGCAGCCAACGAAGGAATCGCGACAATAAGCCCTTCAACCGTTGTAACAAGAGCCAGATAGATGCCCTGCGCCAACTCCGCCGGCTTGGGGGTTCCCTGCGTGTTCGCCAGTTCGCTAAAGGCATAAACCATGCCGACGACCGTTCCCAACAGCCCTAACATAGGGGCAATGTTCCCGATTACCGACAAGATTTCTATTTTACGTCCGCACTGCGCCGACTGCTCCGCCAGCGAATCTTCCAGAGCCTTTTCGATGTCCGTCCAATCCCCGTCCGCTTCGGTCAAACCAGCATTAATCACGTATGACAAACAGCACGGCGACTGCCGGCACAACTGATCTGCCTGTAACAGCTGTCCCTGAGAAATCAATTCCCGCGTCTGTTGCGCCAGTCCTTCCGGCATGAACGCCGACTTTCGGAGCTTTCGCAACTGGTCAATCGCTAAAGTCAAGCTGGCAATCGATAGAGCGAAAATCAACAAACCGATTGTTCCGCCTGCGCTGATAATCGTCCAAAAGGTTGACTGCGTTTGAACTTCCGGTTGAACTGCTTGAGCAGGAGTTTGCTGCTGAAAGCTCTCAACAGGAGCTGGCGCTGCGTCAGCGGCTGCGTCTTGAGCTATCGCGCTAGTCGAAAGCGTCAGCAGGAGAATGAATAAAAATCGCATGAATTTAATGAGTTGCGAGTTGTGATAGGTATTAGTAATAAGTTTTTAGTGGTTAGTGGTTAGGACGCAAGCGTTCATCTAACTTACCACTTACCACTAACTACTGCCTACTGCCTATTGCCTACTGCCTTTTTTACCAAATTTCCAAATCCAGATCCAGAAGGACGTCCGTTCGTTTATGAACCTGATCTCGAACGAGGTCAATCAGGCGAATAATATCTTCAGACGAGCACTCCGGTTCCGCAATGATGTAGTTCGCGTGCCGTTCAGAAATGACGGCTCCTCCGATGCGGGCGCCTTTAAGCCCTGCCCTGTCGATTAATTCGCCAGCAGACGCGCCTGTGGGACTTTTGAAAATGCGTCCGCAGCATTGAAAACTCATCGGCTGCTGGGATTTTTTCAGAATCCAGCGTTTCTGCATCTGTTGAGCGAGCGCTTTGGGATCGTCCGGTTCCAGTTCGAAGAGCGTCTCGAGAATAATAAGCGAGTTGAGAGACTTGTCCTGATACGTAGCAGCAAGCTCTTCTGAGGTTTTATCGAATATCTTCCCTTGAAAGTCCATTTCAAGCGTAGATTTAAGGCAACGGCTGATTTTCGTCATGTTGGCGGCAACGTGAACGTGCAAAGCTCCGCCGACCGACCCGGGAACGCCGATAAAGTCTTCCAGACCCGCCAATCCAGCATGAACGGCTGTAGTTACAACGCGTCCAAGCCGAGCCGCCGCGCCCGCTTTGATACAGTTTCCTTCAACAACGATTTCCTTAAACGCCGGGCTGTCCAGACTTATAACCAGCCCGGAAACGCCGTCGTTGCGAATGAGGACGTTGGAACCCTCGCCCAACAATCGAATCGGAATACCGGCGTCTGACGCCGCGGCAACCAGTTCTGCCGCTTGAGCTTGAGTTTCAGGTTGAGCGTAATATTCTGCCATGCCGCCAGTTTGAAACCACGTGTGCATGGCTAACGGTTCGTCTTGACGAATAATCGATTTAAACGGATCGCACCACATGTTAATTGTCATTTGATATATGGATAATAATGCTATTCCTACCGTCGCTGGAACAGTTCTTAACTAGAATTATAACGTATAATTCCAATAAAGTACAGGGCAAAGAACGTAAAAAATCCAAATTTTCACCAAACGATTCTGTAAAGACCGGATTTTTTAAGGTTTAACGTCTAAAAGTTCCGTTATTTTCATTCCTTTTTCGAAACTTTCTCCCCTCCCCATTGACAATTTCTCAAAAAAGTTTATCCTATTAAAATCTTGTAGGAGATATTTCCTTGAAAGAAACATTGCGGGCGTGTAGCTCAGTTTGGTTAGAGCGCGTCCCTGATAAGGACGAGGTCCATGGTTCGAGTCCATGCACGCCCAGTGTTTTTCAGGATTTTTTCTTACAGCCGTTAAAATCCGGGGTTGGCTTAACATCAACCAAGATTTTGCGGGCGTGTAGCTCAGTTTGGTTAGAGCGCGTCCCTGATAAGGACGAGGTCCATGGTTCGAGTCCATGCACGCCCAATTTTTATTTTAAAGCGTTTATTACGAAGTTGTTTTTGTCTGGCGTTGCAAAAACGATCTGAGCTAAAACTCCTATTTATCCCAAACACGCTTATTTAA
The DNA here is from genome assembly GCA_017407125.1 of Thermoguttaceae bacterium. Lineage (GTDB taxonomy): Bacteria > Planctomycetota > Planctomycetia > Pirellulales > Thermoguttaceae > RUG11551. Next base: position 261,354 of record JAFQXE010000025.1, on the reverse strand, counting down.
CGACATTATTGCTCAGTTTTATATTTCCATCTTGAGCATTTTTTGAATTATTTTTTATTTCTTTTCAAAAAAATATTGCTACCCCCTTGAGAAAATCGTCAAATCTGGTATATTTAGTGGACTATGTATTTGCGATATAATTGAGGAGTTCTCAATATATAGAATCGCAACATTAAGAAACAATTGCTCTTTTTCGATTTGCGGATCATAGTGAGCCGCCGAAAAAGAAGGGCGTCCTCAAGATAAAACAGTCGAAACCTTTAGACGCGCCCTGTCATCGGTTTCATAGGTACTTCTAAATGGTAAATCGTAATTTGGTGCACAATTTGGACGCAGCCGCTCACCTTGCGGATTGGGAAGCTGAACTTAACCAGGCGTTAGACAATCAGGATCTGGATGCAGGTAAAGAATGGCGCACTCCGGAAGAATTCGGCGCTAACCGCATTGTTGAAGGCGTTATCGTTCGTGTCGATAAAGAATTCGTCCTGGTTGACATCGGATCCAAGAGCGAAGGCGCAATTAAACGCGACGAATGGGGCGAAGACGAAGAAGCTCCTCAGATTGGACAAACTATCAAAGCTCTCATCGAAGAGGATGAGGAATCTGAAAAACCCCAGGAAAGCCGCGACATGCTTATGCTCTCCAAGCGCAAGGCCGAAAAGATCGAAGCTTGGGAAAACGTCATGAAGCAGGTTCACGAAGGCGACATCGTCGAAGGCGAAGTTACCCGCAAAATCAAGGGCGGTTTGCTGGTCGATATTGGCGTCAACGTCTTTTTGCCGGCCTCTCAGGTTGACATTCGTCGCCCCAGCGACATTGCTGATTTCATCGGCAAGCCGATCAAGTGCGTCGTTCTCAAAATCGACGAAGCGCGCCGCAACATCGTTGTCAGCCGCCGCGCTCTGATTGAAGAAGAACGCAAAGAACAAAAACAGAAGCTTCTCTCCGAACTGCAGGAAGGTCAGCTTCGCATGGGTACGGTCAAGAACATTGCCGATTTCGGCGCGTTCGTCGACCTGGGCGGCATCGACGGTTTGCTCCACATTACAGACATGTCTTGGGGACGCATCAATCATCCGTCTGAAATGCTCAAAATTGACGATCAGATCGAAGTCAAAATTCTGTCCATCGACCGCGAAAAGGAAAAGATTTCTCTCGGTCTGAAGCAGAAGCAGCCCAGCCCGTGGGAACAGGTTGCCGAAAAGTATCCCGTTGGCGCCAAAGTCAAGGGAACGATCGTCAGCATTACCAATTACGGAGCTTTCGCCAAGCTGGAAGAAGGAATCGAAGGACTTATCCACATTTCCGAGATGTCCTGGACGAAGCGCATCAATCATCCGAACGAACTGGTCAGCCTCGGCGACGAAGTCGAAGTTGTCGTTCTGGGAATCAACAAAGAGAAGAAAGAAATCTCTTTGGGCATGAAGCAGACCGCTCCCGATCCCTGGAAAGAAGTCGCTCAGGAATACCCGGTTGGATCCGTTGTTACCGGTACGGTTCGCAACCTCACCAACTACGGCGCGTTCATTCAGATTCGCGAAAACATCGACGGTCTTCTTCACGTTTCCGACATGTCCTGGACTCGCAAAGTCAGCCATCCGTCTGAAATGGTCAAGAGAGATCAGGTTATCGAATGCAAGGTTCTGTCGGTCGACGAAAAGAGCCGCCGCATTGCTTTGGGTCTCAAGCAGATGACCGAAGATCCGTGGACTTCCGATATTCCGAAACGCTTTGCCGCTGGTCAGCTGGTCAAGGGCAAAGTTACCAAGATCACCAACTTTGGCGTTTTCGTTCGTTTGGAAGACGGTCTGGAAGGTTTGCTGCACATCAGCGAACTGGCGGATCACAAAGTTGACAATCCGGAAGAAGTCGTTCACGTTGACGAAGAAATCGAAGTCAAGATTCTTCGCGTTGACATTGACGAACGCAAAATCGGTCTGTCCCGCAAACGCGTTGAATGGTCGAACGAAGAAGAAGCCGCTCAGGACGCTGCTGAAGAAGGAGCCGCTCCGAGCGCCAAGTCGACGCCTGCAACCGAACTCAAAGGCGGTTTGGGCGGCGGCGATGGAAAGCCCTTGTTCTCCCTCAACCCGGACAATGAATAGTATTTGATGTTGTAACAGTAAGCTGTCAGGATGAAAACGATTTGTCCTGACAGCTTATTTTTTTGTTTAAAATCCTGTTTAATCCGCATCTCACGAAATGAAAAACATTGCTTTAATCGGCTATCGCGCAACAGGCAAAACAACGGTTGCCAAAGAACTGGCAAGTCGACTTCCCGGCTGGAACTGGGTCGACGCTGACGTCGAAATTGAACGAGCGGCGGGAAAAACGATCGCTCAGATTTTTCAGCAGTCCGGAGAATCCGGGTTTCGCGATTTGGAATCAACCGTTACAGCGGAACTGCTTTTGCGCGCTCAAACGATTATCGCAACAGGCGGCGGCGTTGTTATTCGTCCGGAAAACAGGGAACGATTAAAGCAGAACGCATTTGTCGTCTGGCTTCAGGCGTCTGCAGAAACGATTTACAATCGCATGTATTCTGACGAAACAACCGCGACGCGACGCCCTGCCCTGACGGACAGCGCCCCGTATGAAGAAATCATCAAAATGCTCAACATGCGAAAATCCTGGTACGAGCAAACCGCCGACGTCAGCGTCGATACAGACGCTCTTGCCGCAGAGCAGATTGCGGACTGGATTATTCAACAGTATAAAGCGCAGACCTCTGAATAGACGTTATGAATAGACGTTATAATACAATGAGTCTTCACTTTAATTTGTTAATGACTTTGCAGGTTCTCAAAGAAAACAAGGATTGTTTCAAGAAAGAAAAAGCCCCTGCAAATTATTGCAAGGGCAAACGATACCCCCAGCAAGAATCGAACCTGCAACCTACGGATTAGAAGTCCGTTGCTCTATCCAATTGAGCTATGGGGGCGCAACTCATTTAAAGCATCTTTAATATAGCGAAAAAAAGGTTTTTGTCAAGGCGGGAAGAACCGCAAAAAATCGGAGAGGGGTGCGTTCAAAATTGGAGGGCATAAAATATGATGCAACGTTTACGGGGGGCGGGTATTACCCGCCTAAAAAACTTACATATTATTTATCGCGGACAATGTCCGCTCCCCGGAATGTCCGCGCCCCGCAAACATTACCCTTCTGTCCGCTCGGCTTCCGCACGGCTCGCCGGTCGTCTATCGAAAACTATTTGTCTTCAAGTCCCTTTTTATACAGCTCGTTAATCTGATCAATCGTCAAAACGGAAGGCCAGTACTGGAAGCCCTTTGTTTCTCCGTTGAGCTTGCTCTTATAGTTTCCCGTGCCGTCTTCGCCAATGTTCCAGTTCAAATTGGAAGAGAACGATTTAATCTCGGAGATATCGTCGGAAATAAACGCCAGGCGTCCGTTTTGCGTTCCGACAAACAACATCGCATTGCCGCCCTTTTGAGCTGTTACAGCAATAAACGTCCATTCGTTGTTCTTGTAGAACATTGGGCGGAAGTCGTCTCGATTTTTGCCGTCGCCCAAATTAAGCGTAAAAGCCGGCTCGCCTTTCAGGTCGAACGCTGCCAGCGCGATTCCCGGGTTGCGTCCGCTGTTCCAGTCTTTATTGGAAACGATAGCCGGGTCGCCTTCCTGAGCTCCGTTCGCCTTGAACCAGATAACAAAGCTGAAATCGTTAGCTGGGCAGCCGGCTTTCAAGTCAGCGACGTTGGTAATTGGATTATCGAGGTTAGCTGGCGTTTCCGGAGCGGTTTGAGGAATGTATCCGTCAAATTCTTCCGGAACGGAACCGGTCATGTGCTTCATCAAATACGCAGCCGAGCAGCAGTTTTGCGGCTGACCCGCCATCTTGCCAGCTTCGATGTCTTTGGCGCTGACAATCAACGGAATCGTATAACAGTTTTTGCATCCGACAACGCCGTGAGTGCGATAGATTCCTCCGTGGTCAGAGGCAATAACAATCATCCAGTCTTCGTTTGCGAAGTTGGGACGGCTCTTGATGGCGTCGAGAATTTTTCCGATTTTTTCGTCGTAGAATTTGACTGCGTCATAGTATTCGTTCACGTTGACGGAGAATCCATAACGATGTCCGAACATATCCAGAGAATCCAGATAGAGCATAATCGCGTCGACATCGGCGCCGTTTGTCCATTTTGTATCTTTGACGCCTTGCGTGTCGGGGAGCGTACCGTTGAGAATCTGAATAGTCTCGTCGATAATTTTGACGTCGCCGTCAACGCCGCCGCCTCGGGTGTTTTGATACGTGGCGTCTGCGGGAATGTGTCCATCTTCGCTCCAGTTGTACAGCCAAACGGAAACGATGTTCGGGTCGGCTTTTCGCAGTCGTTGCATCCACGTTGGATACTCGTCATACTTTCCTTTGAACGTCTGACCGTTTTTGTAAACTTCATTCTTTTTGGCGGTAACGCCGGTTGCGATGGCAACGTGATTGGTTGCGCTGGACGGCGCCGATTCCAGGTTGGTATGCGACTGGAACGTATACGCGCCCTTATATCCTTCCGCCCAGGTTCCGTTGCGGAGAGAATCGAAGTTGGGCGTGGGCGCTGTGTACATAGCGTCTGCGCGCTGTCCATCCAACATAATAAGAAGAGCTTTTTTCTCTCCTGCCTGAGCAGCAGAAATAAAAAGCAAAAGCGCCGCGATGCAAATAAATAATCGTTTCATAGAATCCCCTTTCTGTGAAAAAAGAGCTTTTGGCTCTTTATGAATTAAAACCAAGGAACAATCGCCGGCAAAACAGACTGTTCCATCTCTAATCAGTGTACAGATATTATAAAATAATCAATGACCAAATACAACCCTTCTCAACAAAAAAATTTTTTAAAAACAAAGCGTCGTTTTTAATACAGAAACTGTTTCAAAAAATCGCTCTTGACTCAAAGAAAAAAAATCTCTATAGTTCCGATTATTGCCAAAACAGTTTTTCTGTTTTGAATTCGCGGACGAAATATATCTGCATTTCCTGGGTTTGTTGCGCCATGGACGGCTCAAGAACTCTTGAAATACACAATTCCTTTAACCCACGCAAGACGTGGACTTTGACATGGATGGACTCAAGTCATGGAATTTAGCATTATGAACAGATTTCAGCTCCGATTGGCGCTCACGGCGTTATTAGTCGTCGTTTCGCTTGTTGGCTGTCGCAGTACAGGCGGCTCGAAATGGTCTTTTGGTCGTAAAGACATGGATAAATCCGATCAGTTGGCTACGTATAAAGAAAATCATCAAGCTGTTCAAACGGACGGCGACATAATTCCTCCGGCAAAAAAAGCCAAATCGGAAGCGACCATTGCTCTGGGAGAACATCGTCTGGCAGACAGCGGATATTCTAACCCGAGCGGTCCAAAATATAACGAATCTCTGGATCAACTCAATCAACCGCCAGCCAATCCGGCGGAGAATTACGCGGCTGTAGAACGAATGACGGCTCAGGCAAACGCCGACGCGTCTAAAAACGCGGCTCCAGTTGCCTATAAAGAAGAAAACGCCTCGCCAATGGACATTTCGCCGATAACGCCTCCTTCCTCACAAATTGCTTCTAATTCCGAAACCAACCCGGCTATGCCGCCGCTGCCTGACATGCCGCCCGTTCCGAATATCAATCCAATTCAAGCGCCGGTTTCTCCAGCAATCGCGTCTGATTCAACTCGAAACAACAATGATATCGCGCCGGTTCAATATCAGACGGAAATTTCCGAAAGTGAAGCGCAGGCGTATACGCCTTCTCAGGGTTCGTTTTTACCGGGAAGTTTGGATCCCAATCGATTTGAATCCGAATTCTCGCCATCGACTTCCTCGCCTTCGCCAAAAGCCCCTGCTCAGCAGGGAACGAATCCCGCTTATCCGATAACGCCGCCAGATTCTCCGTCTTCATTTGATTCCCAAACCCTGCCTGGATTGTCTAATAATAAAGACGTTCCTCATGAACTGAAGAATCGCCTCGATAACACCCGAATGGTAACAGTAAAAAATACTGGCGCCGTTATGACAGAATCGGATTTCTGTTCGCTGGGCTATCATGAAGTCGCCAATCTGGCAACGGGAAACCCGATTGTTGCAAAAACGTCTCCCGCGTCAACAGCGCGTCAAATCCCGTCTGAATATAACGTCATTCCTGTCGTTCAGACGTCATTGATTCGACCTGCCGAGGAAGCGCCGTCAGCCGCCATTCCTGTCAATCCAGAATCCATTGAGGATTCCACGCCGTCCATTTTAATGAACATTGCGCCGCTGAATTAGGGAGCAGGGAGTAGGGAATAGGGAGTAGTTATGAGTTTTTAGTGGTTAGTGGTTAGTACGCAAGCGCTTGTCTAACTTACCACTTACTACTTACCACTTACCACTCCTTAAACCATTCCCTATTCCCTATTCCCTATTCCCCATTCCCTATTCCCTCTATGTCCGATATGTACATCGTAACCGGCTGCGCCGGATTTATCGCCTCGAAACTGACTCAAAACCTGCTCGAACAGGGAAACGACGTTTTAGGAATTGACGTTCTCAACGACGCATACGATTGTCGGCTGAAGAACTATCGGCTCAAAAACCTCAAGGCGTTTCCCAATTTCCGATTCAAAAAAGGCGACATAGCAGATAAGGACTTCGTTTTTAAGCAGGTCAAATCCTGCAAGTCGAACCTGCAGGCGATCTACAATCTCGCCGCCCGCGCCGGCGTAAGAACCAGCGTTGTCAACCCGTGGATTTATTATCATTCCAACGCGCTCGGGTCGCTCAATCTTCTCGACGCCTGCCGCGAATTTGACGTTCCCAAATACGTTATGGCGTCAACGTCCAGCCTGTACGGGAACTGCCCAACTGGGAAATTCTCTGAAACAGACTGCACCGACAGACCGCTGTCGCCTTACGCAGCGTCCAAAAAGGCGGCGGAAGCGATGGCGTATTCGTATCATCACTTGCACGGGATTGACGTTTCTATTCTGCGATACTTTACCGTTTACGGGCCCGCCGGACGCCCGGACATGAGCATCTTCCGGTTTATTCGTCACATCGATCAGGGCGAACCGATAATCCTTTTCGGCGACGGGACTCAGGAACGCGATTTTACCTACGTTGACGACATCGCCCACGGAACGCAGCTGGCAGAAAAGAAAGTCGGATACGATATTTTCAATCTCGGCGGAGATAACGTCGTCGTTTTGAACGATTTAATTTCTCTTATTGGACGTCTGCTGGGCAAAGAGGTTAAAATCGACTATCGCCCCGCTCATCGCGCTGACGTCAAACGGACGTCTGCCAACATCGACCACGCCCGAAAGGTTCTCAAATGGTCGCCCAAAACGTCGATTGAAAAAGGCATCGAAAAGACGATTCAATGGTATAAGGAAAATCGGACTTTGGCTTTGAAAGTCGACCTGGGAGAATAGGAACGCTTCGCGTCTACTCCCTACTCCCTATTCCCTATTCCCTAACATGGACTATCAACTGCTTGATTTCGGAAACGGTCGGAAACTGGAACGATTCGGCGAGTTCATTCTCGACCGTCCTGCTCCGGCGGTGCAGGCGTATAAAAAGAATCGTCCGAAACTCTGGAGTCAGGCTCATTCCAAATTCTTTCGGGAAAAAGACCTCAAAGGGAAATGGATTGACCGCGTTCCGTTTCCCAACTCGTGGAACGTTTGCATTAACGGTTTGACGTTCAGTCTGAAAAGAACGCCCGTCGGACATCTGGGCGTGTTTGTCGAACAGGCGGACAATTGGAGCTGGCTGACGAATGTAACACGACCGGGTATGAAGGTTTTGAATCTGTTTGCCTATACCGGAGGGTCGTCGATTGCCCCGGCGCTGGCGGACTCGTCTGTGGTAGTCAGTCACGTTGATTCCGCCGCCAATACGGTCCAATGGGCGAAAGTCAACGGTCAGTTGACAGAGCAAGCGACCGGGAAAAAGCTGTCGATCCGCTGGCTGACAGAGGACGCAGAACGGTTTGTATTAAGAGAACTCAAACGGGGCAACGCTTATGACGCGTTTATTCTCGACCCGCCCAGCTACGGTCACGGGGCGAAAGGAGAAATCTGGAAAATCGCGGACGCCCTGCCCCGCTTGCTTGACGAATGCATGGAATTAACCAACGGCGCGCCGGAATATGCTTTATTAACGGCGCACACGCCAGAATTCCCCGCTGAGGAACTGGCGCGGCTTTTAGAACAGCGATTGCCAGGCGGCTATCGATTCGAGTCGGGCGCGATGCGTCCGTACAGCGTCGACCTGCCGCCAATGCCCTGCGGGGAATTCGTCCGGGTTGTTAAGCATTAAACGCGTCCAAAAGCGTCTGACGGCATTTCGGCAGCGCGGTCATGGCGTTTTCTTTGCCTTCAAATTCAACGGAAATGTATCCCTTGAAGTTTGCCTTGCGAAGAATCTTCGCGATGCGATTGTAGTCCATGTCGAGCGTGTAATAAATTCCGCCGCCGTAATAGAATTTGGCATGAACGAAACAGGCTTTCGCCGCGAGCGCTTCCATCTGTTCGTAACGGTCATCGTCGAGCAGGTTGCCGGTGTCGAGAATAATCTTCATCCAGGGCGAATCAATTTCGTTGACAATCTTCAACGCGCCTTCCGCTCTTCGCGCCAAACCCCAATGGTTTTCCAAGCCGAGAATGACGCCGCACTTTTCCGCGACCGGCAAGCACTTTTCCAAACTGTCAATTACCCATGGGAACCCGTCTTCGTCTTTGTACCCTTCCAACGCCGGCTCGATGCCTTTGTGGTTCATCAAGTCCATAAAAGATTTTGACGTTCCCCAGCGTCCGGTGTTGACGCGCAAGACAGGAATTCCCAACGCGTAGGCGGATTCGATACCAGCAATGGTCGTCTTGATGTTCTTTTCGCGGAAATCCTCGCGGGGATCGAGAAAGCTCTGATGAGTTGCGTATCCGCACAGAGAGACGCCGTTTTCAAAAGCGTACTTTTTCAGGTTGCGAAGATATTCGGGATTCGTTTCGTACGTTTGAAACATCTGCCCGCCGCCGGGAACGACAGAGGACGTAATCTTGCCCGCCTTCGGGTTGAGATACATCTGCTTTTCGAGGATTTCCAGCCCTTCAAAGCCCATTTCTGACGCCCAGTCGATGCACTGTTCCATCGTCGGGGCGTCTTCTGAAACCCAGTACGAGTACGAAGACACGACAATCGGGTTGACGTACTTCGGTTTTTCAAACTCCGGCATCTCAGGTTTCGGGTCGTCTTCCGCAAACGCGGCTCCTGACAACGCCGAAAGCGCCGCCCCCACGCCTGCAGCGGTCATGTTTTTTAATGCTGTTCGTCGATTCATGATTTAATCTTTTGTTAAGATAAATAAATTAAACGTTTTGTTTATACCAGATATTTTTAATTATATTCGCAAATTATAATTTTTCAAGAGACGTCATAACAAAAAACGTAAAAAATAAAATACTGCCAAGGACGCGACCAAATGCAATAAAATAAGCAAATGGAACGCGTCCGACACGTTTTGTTATTTAGGTCTTCTTAATCCCGGGACAATATCGAGGGACAAATCAGCGAATCGTCCAGCGCGATACATTTCCCACGCGACAGCTCCCATAACGGCGTTGTCAGTACAGAGCTTTAACGGCGGAATATACAGTTTGAACCGTCTGTTTTTGGATTCTTTTTCCAGACGATCTCGCAGAGCTTTATTCGCCGCGACGCCTCCGCCGACGCAAAGGGTTTTGTACCCTGTCTTTTTCAGAGCCAAAACCGCTTTTCCCGCCAAACAGTCTACGACAGCAGCCTGAAACGACGCCGCCAGATCGGCTCGACGCTGCGGTTCCTGCGACAAGTCGGGAAAATCGCGTTCGCCCGGCCCGACAAGTTCGTATCGAACCGCGGTTTTCAGACCGCTGAAGCTGAAGTCCAAACGTGACGGGTCGTTGAGAAGCGAGCGGGTAAAATTGTACGCTTTTGGGTTGCCGTCCACAGCGGCTTTTTGGATGCTGGGACCTCCGGGATACGGCAGACCGAGCATGGCGGCGACTTTGTCGAACGCCTCGCCTGCAGCGTCGTCTATGGTTGACCCGAGGGTAACAAAGTCAATGGGCGACTTGCACTCGTAAATCGTGGAATGTCCGCCGGAAACGATAAGTCCAACGCAGGGAAAGACGCTTGTCGGCTCTAATCCCGCTTCTCTTGCCTGAGAGTTGGCGTAAAGCTGGGCGGCGTACAGATGTGCCTGAAGATGGTCAACGGCGATGAGCGGCTTGTCAAAAACAACCGCCAGAGTTTTCGCCGCCGTCAGACCGACCAGCAGCGACCCTGCCAATCCCGGCGCGTTGGCAACCGCAATGGCAGAAAGCTGATTGAACGTAAATCCGGGAATTTTCTCCTGCGCTTTTTTGAGCGTCAAGTCCAGAATCGGGTTGATGCGCTGGCAATGCGCTCTGGACGCCAGTTCCGGAACGACGCCCCCGTAAAGAGCGTGCAGTTTTTCCTGCGTCGCCAGCGCGTCGGCATACACAACGCCGTCGTCGCCGATAACCGCCGCCGCGGTCTCATCGCAGGAACTCTCGATAGTAAGAATATATTTAGGCATTAGGCAATAGGCAGTAGGCAGTAGTTAGTTGCGAGGAGTCGTTAACGCTTTGCGAAAAAGAAGGTAAAGCGCCGAGAGAGGAGATTAGGCAAGAGAAGACAAGAGGCATTAGGCTTAGTAATGATTACCCTACTGCCTATTGCCTACTGCCTACTGCCTCCACTACTGCCTGCTCCTCTCTCTACTCTTATTCTCATTTTACTCTTTTTATTTTTTGGTAAAAGACCCCCTTTGAGAAGAAATCCCCCTATGATAAGAAAGAGAAATCGGGTATAATAAATAACAACAATGAGACGTTTTGCGTTCGTTCCTTGCAAAAACCTCTCGCAACTCGCAACTCGTAACTCGCAACTAATATGAATCTTCCAACCATAAACGAAATCCTTGAAGTCCCGCTGGTAAAGGGGCTGATAACCAAGCTCAACCGGGGTGAAGTTGTATCGACCGCTCTTTTGGTCTTGGGCGAACTGGCGCTCCAGACCAAAGAGTCGGCTCTGGACATGTCCTTGCCGACGGTAACGGAAGTTGCGGATCGGATTGCAGACAAGCTGCTGCAAAACGAGCCGGCGCGTCTTGTTCCGACGATAAACGCGACCGGACGTCTGTTTCCCCCGGAATTGGGATCGGCGCCGCTGGCAGGTCAGGCGATTAACGTCATGACGGATTTGGCTAAAGACTACGCGGCGATGGGGCGCCCAGTCGGAAAATGGGACAACGCTCAGTTTCTTAGAAGCGTAGAATCCCTGATCAATCAGCTTGCTGGCGCGGAAAGCGTTATGCCCGTCAATACGGCGACAGCCGGCTGGGCTTTGGTTCTTCACGCCTTGAATAAACGGGCGGGGCAAAATGCCTCAGCCCCTGTCGCGATAAGTCGAGGACAGTTATTCGAACTTCCTTCCGGCTGTCGGATTACTGACATTCTTCAGGAGTTGGGATGCTCAACGATTGAAGTCGGAAGCGTCAACCGGACGACGGCAGACGATTTCTCATCCGTTCCGGAAAACGTTCGAGCGTTTTTGTACATCTACTCCGCTACGGAAAAAGAATCTGGCCGCGTTCAGCCGACTATCGCGGAGATGTCTAAAATCGCCAAGCTTCGCAAGATTCCGCTTATTGTCGACATTGGCTTGTCAGGTCTGATAGGCGGCAAAGATACCGTCAGCGCGGCTTCTGCCTTGACAGACGGGGCGGACGTTGTTATTATGCAAAGCGGGGCGTTGTTTGGCGGTCCCGTTTGCGGAATGATTTTAGGACGAAAAGCGTTTATCGACCTGTGTCGAGCGGACTTGCTGGCGAAGGCGACGCTTTGCAGTCCATATTTATTGGCGGCGCTGGAGCAGACGCTGTTGCTGTACTCTCAGCCAGACCGCGGCGTCAATTCGATTCCCATTGAACAGATTCTGCATTTTTCCGAAGCCAATCTTGCCAATCGGGCGCAGCGAATTCAAAAGCAGATCGTCGTTTCCGACTGGGTGGACTCCGCGCAAACGGAAATCGTAGAGCAGTCAACGATCGACAATCAGTGGCTGTCAATAAAACTGCCAACATGCCGAATTGCTGTTCAACCGAAAGGCATGACGCCAGCGGAATTAGGCAAACGATTGACTCAAGGCTCTCCCGCCGTTTTGGGAACCGCAGCGGAAAGATTCCTGTTTTTGGATATGAGAACGGTTCTGCCCAGTCAGGACATAGCGTTAGTAGAGGCATTTATAAGATGAAAATATTCTTTTCTGTTGGAGAGCCCAGCGGGGACATCCATGGCGCCAACTTGATTCGAGCGCTAAAAGCCGCCTATACAGGCGAGGAATTGCGATGCGTTGGCTTCGGCGGTCCCAAAATGCAGGAAGCGGGGGCGGAACTGATGTTTGATCTGACGTCTTTGGCTGTGATGTGGCTGGGACGCGTTTTATGGAACATCAATACTTTTTTCAGTCTTGCCTCCCAGGCGCAGGACTATTTTGAAATTGAAAAGCCGGACGCCGTCGTCCTGATTGACTATCCCGGCTTTAACTGGCATATCGCCAAACGCGCTCATAACGCTGGAATTCCCGTATATTATTATTCGCCGCCTCAGATCTGGGGCTGGGCGCAGTGGCGAGTCCGAAAGATGCGGAAATGGGTGGACTGCATTCTGTCCGGTTTGCCGTTTGAAACGCAATGGTTTCAGGATCAAGGATGCAGATGCATCTATGTTGGGCATCCGTTTTTTGACGAAACGGAGAAGTTTGAGCTAGGGAATAGGGAAGAGGGAATAGGCAGTAGTGATTCGCTTACGGGGGGCGGGTATTACCCGCCAAAAAACAAACAATATTTGACTAGCGCGGACAATGTCCGCTCCCCGGAAATAACTCCTCACTCCTCACCCAACGACTCGCCGAAAAAAACTATCCAAATAGGCATCCTGCCCGGCTCGCGCACTCAGGAAGTCGAGCAGAATATTACAACCATGCTCAAGGCGGCGCGAATTATTCAGGAACAATTTGCCCAAGTATCAGCCACGCCGATTCAGTTTCGAGTAGGCGCGTTCAAAGACGAGCATTGGGGAATCATCGCTCCTAAAGCGGCGAAAGCCCGACTGGACGACATCGTTATTGAAGTGGGCGCTGCGTCGAAGATTATAGCGTCTTCAGACGCTGTCATGGCGGTTTCCGGCTCCGTTTCTTTGGAACTGCTTTACCATGAGATTCCAACCGCGATTCTTTACAAAACCAGCTGGCTGGGAATGTTCCTTCAAAGCATTTTCCGAAGAGTGAAATATATCACGTTGGTCAATTTGCTGGAATACGGAGCAGTTCCTGTGCGCGCTCCAGACTTGCCAATCGCCCCCAATCCTCGCGAAGCGCTCTTTCCGGAATTCCTGACCGCTCGAGACGAGTCCGAAGCCATCGCAGAAAACATTCTCACCTGGATTTCCGATCCGGAAGAATACGAGCAGAAAAAAGAAAAGCTGGAAGAACTCAAAAGCCACGTCTGCCGCCCCGGAGCCGCTGAAAAAGCTGCTGAGATTATTTTAAAGAACATGTACTATTAGCGGCGAATTATGGAGTGCGACGGCAAGCCGCCGCACTCCAAAACATCCCTCCTTGCCCAGTTTCTCATGCAAATAAAAAATTTTCCCAAGATATTTTAATACTACTGGATTTTTTACTTAAACTTGTTATAATTAGGATTAGCAGTTAGTAATTATTGTAGCGCTTGTGTAATTGCTAATTGACAATTGCTAATTGCTAATTCACCTTTTACCTCCTCAACTCCCATGAAACATAATTTTCAACGCGATATTCGCGCTTTTACGCTCGTAGAGCTTTTGGTTGTTATTGCAATTATTTCAACCTTGATCGGGCTTCTTCTTCCAGCTGTCAACAGCGCTCGTGAAGCTGCCCGAAACATGCAGTGTAAAAACAATCTCCGTCAAATTGGCGGCGCCAGCAGCGCGCATTTGGAACGTCAAAAATATTTCCCTTCTGGCGGCTGGGGACCGAAATGGGTCGGCTATCCAGACTACGGTTTTGGACGAACTCAGCCTGGCGGCTGGCTGTACTCGATTTTGCCGTATCTGGATCAGGAACGTCTGTTCAACTACAACCATTTGGCGAACAACTCTGCCGCCTACGATGACGCCAACGCTCAAAGAAGCGTCAAAGACCTGGTGGAATCGTCGTTAAAAATTTGTAACTGTCCAACCCGGCGTCGTTCGCAGACTTACCCGCTGCGTTCCAGCACAGCGGTTCTTTATGGCGGAGACACAGGGCAACGAAGCGTTACAGTCGCATCAATGGTTGCTAAATGCGACTATGCCGCTAACGGCGGAAATACAACAGATTGCTTCTATAATCTCGATACGACCGGCGCGGGCTACCCCCAAAGTTATACGGAAGGGTCAAACTCAACCTGGACGAAAAACTTCAAACAGGTTCAATGGAAGTCGTTTGGGATTTGCTTTGCTGGAAGCGAAGTGTCGTCTGACTACGTTCGAGACGGTATGACGACTACAATCATGTTCAGCGAGAAGTTTCTTGATAAAGACAATTATCAGGGCGGCTGTGAAAAAGGCGAGGACGTTTGCATGTTTACCGGGATTTCCTGCTCGAACGTGAGAATTGTTGGAACTGGGGTGAAATTTGACCCGCAAACGGGAACCAACGGAGTTAAGACGTGGACAAACATGTCCGCTGTTCAGGGAGCTACAAGAATCGGAACGAATCCCAACGAATATTTGCCGTATCAGGACAGACGCTTAAGCGACAGCGAAAAGCAAAGCGGTAAATTCCGCTACGCTATGGGCAGCGCTCACCGCGTTGGTTTTAACGTCTGCATGTGCGATGGTTCCACCCGGGAAATCTCCTTTAATATCGACCCGCTCATTTATACCGCTCTGGGCAACCGCGAAGACGCATACAACTTCGACTCGACGAAGTTCTAATTTAGCTTTTAGCTATTAGCCTTTACTGCCAGCTTCCAGCCTTTTGAGCCAGAAACTGGCAGTTTTTATAGGTCAACCGACAAGTTGATCCTACAAACAAAAAGCAGGCGTTTTGCCTGCTCAATAGTATTTTTAACACGAAATACACGAAAAGAACGAAACAAACACGAAAAGATAATTTTTATGGATTATTTAATTACAATTATTTTTATTCCTAAAAATTTTTCGTAACCTTCGCTTATTTCGTGTTTTTCGTGTTTAAAAACCAACTTACCGGATTGAATCTGAAGCTAACAGCTAGTAGCTAAAAGCTAATGGCTATTTTCCCTTAAGGCATTTGAGCAAGTCCTCTTTGGATTTTTCAGGGTCGGTAAACCATTCCGTCGACCAGACGCGGCAGCGTTTCCAGCCAAGCCCTTCCAGCATGGACGGACGAGACTTTTCTCTGTCGCGGGCGATCTTTGCCTTCTTGTACACGGTTCCGTCACATTCGACAGCCAGACAGTAGCGGTTGGGGTTCTTCGGGTCGACGACGGCAATGTCGATTTTGTAGTCTGAAAAGCCGACTCCGCAGTCTGCTTCGTAGCCGTTTTCCCGGAGGAAATCGGCAACGCACTGGATAAAGCGGTTTTTGTCTGCGGAGGAGTCCGAACCGGCGCTGGAGGCGTCTGCCCAGGTTGGGCGGCCGGACTGGGCGAATTCCAGGTACGCTTTGAGATGTGCCGGACCGACGGCGCTGGTGCGGTTCAAATCAATCTGTGACGCGTAAATGGACGACACGACGATAATCTCTTCCTTGGCGCGGGTAACGGCAACGTTCAGACGCCGCTGACCGCCGCTCTTGTTGAGCGGACCGAAGTTCATGGCGAACGCCCCGCTGGCGTCCGGCGCGTATCCGATGCTGAAAATAATGCAGTCGCGCTCGTCGCCTTGAACGTTTTCCAGGTTTTTCACGAACAGCGGTTCCGCCATCGCTTCAGACATCGCGTTTGCCAGTTCCGGATTGCTGTCCGCCGCCTGATCGAGCATGTCTTCAATGAGGTCTTTCTGCTGAGCGGAGAAGGCGACAACGCCCATCGAACGAGCCGACGTTTTGGGATTGCTCAAGCGGTCGAGAACAATCTCGACAACGCGCTGCGCTTCCGCCTTGTTGGTTCGCGTTTTGCTCTTGTCGTAAACCGCGTTGGGTACGTACTCGAAATGAACGCCGCGAATTGAGGACTGTGCCGAGGTAGATTCGCCGCCCGCTCTGTCCGGAGCAGGGAATGTGTCCAGTTCGTCCTGATAGTAGTAATGGTTGCTAAAGGCGATGAGGGACTCGTTCTTGCTTCTGTAGTGGGTGTTGAGCTTCATGCCGTCCATGCCGATGGCGATGCACTCGTCGAGAATGCTTTCCATGTCTTCGACTTCGTCTTCGTTCTGTTCCGTAATTTCTTCTGTAACAGCATCCTGACGCTGGAAGAAGGCGGTTGGAGGCAGCTGTTTGGGGTCGCCGACGATAATCGCGTTTTTCGCTCGGGCGATAACGCCGACAGCGTCCCAGGTTGGAATCTGTGACGCCTCGTCGAAGACGACCAGGTCAAATCCCGCGTCGTTGGTCGGCAGGTATTGGGCAACCGACAGCGGCGACATGAGAAAACACGGCTTGAGCCGACGCGTCAAATTCGGGGCGCGTTCCAGCAAAGAACGAATGGGAAGGAACCGCATCTTCTTGTTCATTTCCCGACGTAACAGGTCGCCTTCCGGACGGAGAGCGGAGCCTGTTGTGGTCGATTCCGAAACGGCGCGGGAGGCTTCCGTCGACAGCGCAAGGAGAATCTTGCGAGTTGACAGCTTCGAGAAACTGTCGTCCAACGAGCAGAATCGTTCAACACAGCGGTTTTGACTTACGCCGTCAAAACGGTTCAACGCGTCGTTGAATTCCAGCTCTTTGTAAATCAGCTGCCATCGATAAGACGCTTCCATGGCTTCCGCCGCAGACTGCTTGGCAATATCGATTTTGCCCTGTTCAATCGCCTTTGCCAAAGGTCCCAGGTGCATTCTTCTGGCGTCGTTGCGGACGTCCGTCCAGAACGAGAACTGACGCAGCGAGCGCCCGGCTTGCGGCAAAGCGTCAATAAGAGCCATCGCTTCAATGGGCGTCATCGTGCGAGTCGGAACGGACTGGTTGAACGTTTCCATTGCCATGCGGTACTCTTTAACCGCCGCCTGGAATTCTGCATTCAGAGCGGCAAAGTTCGCGTTGGGATTGGCTGTCTGCTCGCACACGAAATCGAATAACCGCTTGCGGTCAGCCGCGGTCAAGCAATCAACGGACAGAATTTCTCGAAGGACTTTCCCTCGCTGAACGGATGGAAGCAGTTCTTCCAGATTGGCAGATTCGCCGTTCCAGTCGCCGACGGCGGCGAGGATTTCGTCCCCGTGTTCTGAAAGGAGTTTGTACGATTCCTGCAACGCGGCGATTTTTGGCGCCGCCGCTTCCAGCATTTCAAACGTCAGCTTGCCGTTAGTTGGCGGAACGAGGCTGGCGTATTCTTTGACAACGCTCCTTTTCTTCATGAATCGGAACATAAAGAACGACTTTTTAACGTATGCAATATGGTCGTTAAGCTGAACGACGCGGAGATTGAGAACCCGATTGAGGTCAAACAGTTTCAAAGCTTCGACAGCGTCTTTGTACTGTTTCGCCTGTTCGACAAACATGTCAACCAGCGGCATGAATTTTCCAAACGCCTCGGAAAGCAGGTTGGACGGCAGCGGACCGGAGTCCTGGAGGAACTCCAAAATCTGTGACGCCAGCGTGATCTTGGCGGACGCGTCTTTGATATCCGGCAGCGACAAAACCTCTTCCGCCTGTTTATAGACCTGGTTCACGCCTTCAACCGCCGGACGAAACGCCGACGCGCTTTCGATCATCTGGGCTTCCAGTTCCGGATTCCACTTGAACCGTTTCAGCGGAGAAAGCGCTTTGAGCATAACAGGATCCATTTCCGCCGCGTGCGACTGCAGTTCTTCCGCTGCGTTAATCAAATCCGGCAATTCCTGCTCTTCAATCGCGCCGTCGTACAGACGCGGCAGCCGGGTTGTCCAGCTGTATCCATGCGACGCCAGCCAGCCGAAGCAATCGTACGCTGAGATGTTTCCAACAATCGGCTTGTGAATCTGACGGACGTAGTTGTCGAGCGTCTGTTCCACCTCGGTCAGTTCGGCGCACGTACGAGTCCAATCAGCGTTGACGTCCTTCGTTTTGTTCAAATTATAGACTTCCTCGAACTGGTCGAGAACCTTTCTCTTTACCGCCTTGTTGGAGTGAAGTTCCAGACAGAACGGCCCCAGCCCAATTTTAGAAAGACGATTGTACACGACTTCCAAAGCCGCTCGCTTTTCGGAAACGAACAGAACTTTCTTTCCCATCGCCAGGTTGTAGGCGATTAAGTTGGTAATCGTTTGCGATTTCCCCGTTCCCGGAGGGCCGTAGAGAACAAAGCTGCGCCCCTTGGTTGACTCAATAACGGCAGAACGCTGTGACGCGTCAGCGGCAATCGGCAGGAACAGATTAAGATAATCCGCAATCGGCAGCGGGGTGTCGGCAGGCGGCTCGTTGAACGCGCTTTTCTGCTCGACTTCGACGCCGATCGTACCTCCCTGACTGGCTTCCGATCCTTCCTGAACCTGTTCGTCCGTCAGGTTGATAAGCTGTTTAACAACCGGATTCGCCGCCAGTTCCTTCCAGCGGTTGTTCAAATCCGTGTACATAATAAACTTGTCAAACGAGAACCGTCCCAGCCAGCACGTCGGCTCCACCTTCCAGCCCGTCATGGAGGAAATCTGTTCGGTAAACGAGTCCAAAAGCGTTTTGACGTTGATGTCCTCTTTCTCTTCGACTACCTGCTCTGACAGGTCTGTGATTTTCAATTGGAAATCGCGGCGGAGAGCTTCCAACAGCGTCGGGTTGACGAACGGGTCGTCGTCGGTGCGCTGAACCCGGAATTCCGCCTTGACGGAATTGCGAAGCAGTTCAACCGGCAAAAGAATAATCGGAGCCAGATACTCTTTTTCCGTTCGGGATTTGTCACGCCAATGGAGCGTCCCGATAGTCAAAAAGAGCGTATTGACGCCGCCTTCGCTGATGTCGGTTTTCGTCTGACGATACAGCTTGAGCAAACGTCGTTCCGTTTCCTTTTTCGTCTGGTTGACAAACAGAGCCGTCGACGGGAGCTTTTTCGCCTTCTGACTGGACGCGGCGTCTGCGAACTCGTCCTCTACAACTTCGCCGGAATCCGGGTCTGTTTTAGCAGAGCGGTATTGACGGGTGTCGTATTCGCTTTCCTTGAAGTTTTTCAACGGCAGCGATCCCGAAACGAGACGGTCTTCTATATCCGCCGCGTCGGTACAGATCAGCTCCATGGTAAACGACGCGTCTTTGAGGTTAAGAAGACGGTTGCGAAGCGTCAAGTCCAATAAATTCTGAACCCAACGGCTAATTCGATTGTTAGAAGGCAAATCGGACATGAGTGTTAATTGGTAGTTAGTGTTTGGAGGATTATGAAAGGCGGTAATGAAGTGAGCGAAGCGAACGGAATTACGCATTCGCCGTCAGGCGAACGTAACATTGGGGTCATTTTTAGGGTTCGCCTTCGGCGAACTGCGTAACTCCACTCCCGTTGGTCGTTTCGTTACCGCCTTCCATTCCATTCTACTTCGGAAATGCTATTTTTAAAATCTGCTCAACTTGTTCGGCGTCGAGCTTTCTTTGGTTGTACCAGCCGCGGCGGCTGATAACGCCGCTGGGGGTAATTGTAAACGTATCGTGAGCGGCTTTGACGTATGCCAGTTCGATCTTCGCCAGCTCGGTTTTGTTCTGTAAATTCTCGTACGGCGCGGAATCGATAATCTTCGCGATTTGCATCGCCTGCGCCGCATTGAGTTCTTTGGAAACGGTTTCCCCGTTTTGCGTTGTCGTCGCCTGACCGCCCGACGGCACGAGTTCTTCCAGGCTCCGGTTTGCAAGATGAACTGACAGGAATATAAAAACAATCAGCATCAGGAACAAACTGCCTGCGTGCAAAATCGTAGCGCGACGAAGGAATATCCGTTTACGTGGCATGGATTCGTAATAGGGAAATGGGGAATACGGAGTTGGGAATAGTTAGGAGTGAGGAGGGAGGAGTGAGGAGTTATTTCCGGGGAGCGGACATTGTCCGCGATAGTCAAATATTGTTTGTTTTTTGGCGGGTAATACCCGCCCCCCGTAAGCGAATCACTACTGTCTCTTGCCTACTGCCTACTGCCTATATTTTACTCAAGTAAGACTTTTAGTCAATATGAAAAATTTACGGACTATATAGAATTTTATTAATACTCATTAAAAAACTGCCCCCCTTTTATCGCAGAAAATAGTTTATATAATATCAGTTAGAATCAAACACTAAAATACTACTGCCTACTGCCTACTGCCTCCCCATGAAATTCGCCTACAGTACTAACGCCTACCGTAATTTTACTATTGAACAGACCGTTTTGAAGGTATCCCGGCTGGGATATCACGCCATTGAACTTCTAGCGGACGTCCCGCACGCATGGCCCGCCGGGCTGCTGCCGGTTCAGATTGACAACATCCGCGACGTCCTCGAACGATGTCGGCTTGCCATTTCCAACGTCAACGCTTTCATGATGAACGCCGTTGCCGACCCGCGCCAGCCGTACTGGCACCCGTCCTGGATTGAACCGTCTGCCGACTACCGCGCCATTCGTCGAGAGCATACAAAGCGATGTCTGCGCTTGGCGGCGCAGCTGGGCGCGAAGAATATTCAAACCAATCCCGGCGGCCCGATTCCCGACGGCATGACGCGTCAGGCGGCGTACGACGTCTTCTACGAAGAAATCATGCCTTGCATTGAGGTTGCGGAAGAAGTCGGCGTTGATCTGCTCATCGAACCGGAACCGCAGCTGCTGATTGAGAAGTTTGAACAATATCTGGAATTCGCCGACCGCATCGACAGCCCCCGCCTGGGATTGAACTTCGACATTGGGCACGCTTTCTGCGTCGGACAGAATCCCGTCGACTGGATCGAACCGCTCAAAGAGCATACGCGCCATTACCACATCGAGGACATCAACGAACAGCGCGTTCATCACCATCTCGTTCCTGGAGAAGGAGTTATCGACTTCCCGCCCATTCTCAACGCCATCGAAAAGTCCGGCTACAAAGGCTGGGTTACCGTCGAACTGTATCCCTATGTTGACGACCCCGACAGCGCAGGTCGAGAAGCGCTGAGAGTTCTAAAGGGGTTTGGGAATTAGGTTTTGGGGAATAGGGAGTAGGGAATAGGGAGTAGATTAATTCAACATGATAATCTGTTAAATTCCCCACTCTTTCCTGCCCTTATTTTAAATATTTTCGGAAAATTTTCTCTATTCTGTTCAAATTTTTGAAAAAACGTGTTATAATAGTAAACTAGTGAAGATTATAAACTCGAAATATAGTCGGGTTTTTGTATACACATTTTAATGTTATAACACAAAATGAAAACGTACATTTCCAGCGTTGTGGGAACCGTTGCGCTCGCGGTTTGCTTTGTTGCGTCTGCTCAGACGTTTAAAACAAACGAGGAAATTGAAGCGATGGGGTATTCCCACATCTATTCGCTTACGATTCCAGACTACACGAATTTTAAGGTCAATGGAGTTCCGTATTCTGTTGACAACTCCAATTTGAATCTGGGTCCAATTGAGTCGGTTGCTTATCGTCTGAATTTGGGCGAGGACAATTTCTGCTATGCGTCTTTTGGCGCATACACCAGTGATTTGACTCGCTATGGCGTTCCGACGTACGCCAATCAGAACGTTCAGCAAAGATATGTTCATAATCTTTATTACGAAGCCAAGTCTCCTTTGCTCAACACAGCAGGAACTTCTGTTTCGCAGGGCAACATAGAATTCTGGTATCTCAATTACGAGCAGAACAATGCGGCAGGCATTCCAAACGCCAGCAGCGCGACAGACCGCTCCGGTTATGACTTTGGCGACAAGGCGACCAATGGTTTTCACGGCTCCATGCAGTTGCATGACTATCAAAACAGAACGACGATTTTCGCGTTCAATAACTGGAACAACGCTGGCGAAGACGCAGCTCTGGGAGTAGGAAACAGCAATATTGCCAATACGGGACCGGACTGGACGTTTGCTGTTAACTCACAATCTTATAACGTCAAGCAGATGGACATCTTCGCCAAACCGGTGTTTTCTCAAATGAGCGAATCCGATTACGCCGCCATTTCCGGCGAAGTCTCCGGCATGAAGCTGCTCTATAAGCTCGACTGCCCTCTGCAGGGAAAATACAGCACGAATAATTACGTTATTAATAACTCTGTCAATTCAGACCTTTCCGGTATGCCGCTGAAACGTGTTGGCTATTACATGGTTTTGGACAAGGGAGACGGAACGGTCGATTACGCCTACGCTGGATACGATGCAACGACCAACGATTTATCCAAGCTGGGTCTGCCGTTTGACGGCTCTGTTCGTCAGCAGACGGTTTCCAACATGACGGTTCAGTCCAACGTTGCAGGCGTTGTCAACGGTAAGAACATTGCGACCGGCAACATCGAGATGTGGAACAGTAACTACAACGAAAATAACTCCGCCAACGTTCCTAATGCCAGCGGCAGCGAGTTTGATTTTGGCGATAACCCAACCAATGGCGACTACGGCTGTTTCCAGATTCACAACTACGGCGCTGGACAGACGGTTATGGCGTTGAATAAATGGAACGGTCAGGCAAGCGGAAACAAGTCCATTGATATTGGAATTGGAAATAACACTGGCTCAGGTCGACCAGACTATACGTTCAACGGAGACGATAAAAACACATCCAACGCATCTAAATATGAAACTCGTTCGCTTTACGTCCTGGCGGAACCTGCAATCGCGCCTGGCATGGAAAACGTTGCAGACGCTTCCAAGTACGTTCTCGTTCAGGGAGCGAAACTGACCACTCAGATGGGAACCGAATGGCGGGCGGATTATCAGGGCGTTGACTATAACATTGCCAACAACGTTGCTCAGCTGCAAAAGACGCTGGGTCCGTTTGACCGCGTCGGATATTATATGGAATACGCTCAAACCGTCGACAGCGATCTGAATTACGTATTTGTGTCCTTCGATACGATGACGGCTGACATTTCCAAAATCGGCGTTCCTGTTTACGGCGCCGGCGAGTTCTATCAGCAGAAAGTTAAAAATATGCAGGTAACGACAAACGTTCCTGCTACAGAAGGACTTATCAGCGCGCCTGGCACAACCACGCAGGCAACTCCAAATACAACTTACGCTCACAATACCGGCTATCTGGAATTCTGGCCGTCCAACTACACAAACGCCAAGGCAAACGTTATTACTCAGGGCGATGGCAACACTTATGACATCAACGACTCCGGTTCAGACATGGGGTTCGGATATGGCTCTATGCAAATCCACTCGCTCGATACGGAACAAACCATTTATGCTCTGAACAATTTTAAACAAGGCAAAGGATACGGCATCGGTACAAATCCCAACGCTTCTACTAACAGAGATGGCAGTCAGAGAGACTGGACTTTTGACTCTTCCAAAACCGGATACGCGATTGCCAACATCTACACCTTTGCCAAGCCTGTTTTGTCCGACATGGACGCGGAGCATTTCTCGGCGATTCAGTCTGAAGCCGCCAATATGCACCTGGTTTACAAGCTGGACTGCCCGCTTAACGGAACGTATTCTGCAGACAATTACACCGTCAACAACCTCAACAATCTGGGCGATTTGGCAGGCATGCCGCTCAAACGAGTTGCCTATTATATGACGTTGGAAAAACCAAATGGCGAAGTCGATTACGCCTACGCCTCCTACGACGCTACTACAAATAATCCAGCGAATATAGGCATGCCTTTTGACGGCTCGATTCGTCAGGGATTGGTCAACAATCTGACGGTTTCTTCTAACGTTCCCGGCGTTGTCAACGGAACGGGTCTGTCTGGCAACATTGAAATATGGAAGAATACTTACGAAAAAACGAATTCTGCCAGCATTCCTGGAGCCAGCGATTCTGCATACGACACAGGCGATAAACCGACAAACGGATCTTACGGCAGTTTCCAGATTCACAATTACGGAAATAATCAGACTGTTATGGCTCTTAACGCCTGGAACGGCGTTGCTACATCTGCAAGCAGAACAATCGATATTGGAATCGGAAACAACAATACGGGCGCCGGCGATCCGGACTACACATTCAATGGCGATCAGGGAGCGAACTCCAACGCGTCTCAGTATTCCAACCGAACGCTGTACGTCA
Source organism: Thermoguttaceae bacterium (assembly GCA_017407125.1). Taxonomy (GTDB): domain Bacteria; phylum Planctomycetota; class Planctomycetia; order Pirellulales; family Thermoguttaceae; genus RUG11551. Next base: position 237,018 of record JAFQXE010000025.1, on the reverse strand, counting down.
TGGCGGAAGCCGCTTTGGCTCCCGGCATGGCTTACGTTACAAACGGATCGGAATACACGATGGTTCAGGGCGTTCGTTTGACAACTCAAATGGGAACGAACTGGCATGACAACGGCGTCAATTACGATATTGTCAACAACCTTGCTGCGCTCCAAGGTCAAGGCATTCTCTTTGACCGCGTTGGATATTATATGGAATACGCGGCAACTGCAAACGATCCGCTGACGTACGTTTTCGCGTCCTTTGACGCCATGACAAACGACATCGGCAGAATTGGCATTCCTACTTCCAAATCCGGGGAATTCTATCAGCAGGTTGTGAGCAATCTGGAAGTTACCACTAACGCAACGACGTCGCAAGGTTTAATCAACGATCCAACTACCGGACAGCAGGCGGCTCCCAATATAACTATTTCACACAATCAGGGCTATATTGAATTCTGGGCGTCAAACTACGGTCAGGCAAAAAGCGGAATCATTTCTCAGGGCGACGACAACACGTTTGATATAAACGACTCTGGAGGAAGTACAGGCGCTGGACACGGTTCAATGCAGGTTCATTCGCTGGCTACGGAGCAAACGATCTTTGCTTTGAATCATCTTAACGGCAATAAACAATACGGCATCGGTACAAATCCCAACGCCTCAACCAACAATCAGGGCGGTCAGCGAGACTGGACGCATGACGAATCCAAGACTGGATACGCCATTGCCAACGTCTATACGTTTGTTCATCCTGTTGACGCGTTGCTGACGACTAACGCCATGTCCATGTATCAAAGAGACTTGGCGAATACTGCCGAAGTTAAACTTGCTGGAACGTGGGCGGTTTCAAATGGAATCACGATTGATACGCTGCAGGCGTCCGTTGACGGCGGAGACTGGCTGACTCTGACGATGAATTCAGACGGAACCTTTACTGGAACGACGTCCCTTGTCGGCGGTATGCACGACGTTCAATATCAGGCGTTGGATTCCAGCGGAAACGTCATCGCAACCAAATCCGGTCAGATAGGCGTTGGAGAAATCTTCATCACCGCCGGTCAGTCCAACTCGACCAACTACGGCGACGCGGCTCAATCGTCAACGTCAGCTCTGGCGTACGCTTACAATCCAAAGACAGGACAATGGCAGCACAACTCCGACCCGCAGCAAGGTCCGTTAGACAACAGTACCAGAGGTTCGACGTGGCCTGCGTTTGCTGATAAAATGGCGGAACTGGAAGGCGTTCCAATTGCAACGTATTCCGTTGGATACGGCGGAACAAGCCAATCCCAATGGGAAGCCGACTGGAATTCCATTTACAGCAACTTCGAGAATGCGATGGATTTCCTCAATGAAAACGCCAACGGCTTTGCGGGCGTCCTCTGGCATCAGGGAGAATCTGACAGGGGCACAGCTGAAGATGTGTACTATGACAAACTCAACGCGTTGATTGAACGTTCTCGCGAGGATTCCGGCAACGAAGATTTGCCGTGGGGCGTTGCGATTGCCTCTGCCGACGGCAACGGCGTAACCTACGCCAACGTTACCAACGCTCAGTATCGCGTTATTGCGGACGACCCGCTGGTCTTTGAGGGCGTCAATACTGACGAATACCCGCGCGAACTGCGTGGAGAAGGCGGCAACTCAATTCACCTCAGCGTTGCCGGCTTGCAGAAAGCTGGCGAAGACTGGGCGTTAACCGCTGGCGAAGACATTGTCGGTCTGCGTAAATACTGGTTAGCCAATTCTGACGAAGCGACTGCTATTCCGAACTGGGAAGTCAACGGCGGATACAAGCTGGGTATCAAGCTTGTTGACGGCGACGCTCAATCTGTCGAAACTGACAACGCGGTTCAAATGGCGAATGATGGTACGATTGAAGTCGGCGAAGGTTACGACTTAACTCTTACCGGAAACGTTTCCGGCAACGGCGCTATGCTCAAAACCGGCAACGGCGCTTTAACGTTTTCTGGAGATCGTTCAGAGTATACCGGCAAGACAGCCGTTTCCAATGGTACGCTGACCCTGTCTGGCGCCGCGATTCCGTCCAACGGTTCTATTGAAACCGCTGACGATACGACTTTGATTTTCAATGTCGACGCTGGCGATTCCAAACAGCTGACCCTCTCCGACGATGTAACGGTTATTGCTGACAACGTTCGTAAAACGGGCGGCGGACAGCTCAAGATTAAGGCTGACGGAACTCAGTTTGCCGCCAATGATTTTGCAGTCGAAGCCGGCGAATTGGACTTCAAAGGCGACTACAATGGCAATTTGGAAATCAAATCCGGTGCGAAACTCTCGCCGGGCAACTCCGTTGGCGATTTGACCGTTATCGGCAACGTTGTTATTGACGCTGGCGCGACGGGGCTGTTTGAATTCAAAGCGTACAATCCGGATCCCCAATCTCAGGAATACGATACGCTGACCATTGAAGACGATGGCTCTTTAACGCTGGACGCGGATTCAATTATCCAACTCTACTTTGAAAACGGCGATGCCGCTCTTTGGGCGGAAGAAGGCGCAGAATATCAGCTGGTTGCCGACAACGGCTTTGCCGCCGATACCACCGACCTGAGCGGCTTGCTTGCCAACTATCAAACCATGTTTGCTCTGGAAGGCAGACCCACCGGTCTTTATTTGATCGGCTTGGGCGCTCCTGAACCCGGCTCCGGCGTTCCGGAACCGTCCACCTGGGCGCTGCTGCTTCTCGGAACAGTCGGTCTGTTCTGGCTGAGAAGAAAGAACTCGTTACAAAAAAATTGATTTATTTTCATGAATAAAACTCGATTTTTTGCTCTCGCAATCCTTTTCCTTCAATTGACCGTTTGTCAGGCGCAGGAAAAGGATTGCGTTGTTTATCGCTGGACGCAAATGGACGGCTCGGTCAGTTTGTCGTTTACTGAACCCGTTTATCAGTGCGACTATTATCGTATCCGAATAACCCCGGCGGAAGTGGGGACGGATATAAAGTATCTGGACGTCTGCTCGCCGTTTGCCAAAGCGTCTGTCGGCGACGACGGCTTTTTCGTCCTGTCACAGGGACAGCTGATCACGTTTCGCGATCAGCCGGAAGGTCTGTATTCGCCGGGCGTCGTTCCCATGCCGATGCTGGGACTCAAAACGCCGAAAGCCGGCTGCTGTCTGGTTGTCGTCAAGGGAATGCCGTACGATTACCGCCCGCGGGTTCGGCTCAAAGACGGGAAATACTCGCTCAGCCTGCGCTTTACGTTCAATGGCGTCAAGCCGTACGAGGACGTTATTATTGACGTCTACCCGCTCGGGCGTGAAGCCACGTATTCTGACGTCGCCCGGCGATATCGGCAATATCAGCTTGACCGCGGGGAATGTCGCCCGTTGGCGGAACGAGTCAAAAACAATCCGGAACTGCTCTACGCCGTCGAGTCGGTTGAAGTTCGGCTCCGGTTGGGCTGGAAGCCGGTTCCCTCGCCGGTTGCGGAGCAGACGCCGGAAACCGAGCCGGAAATGAAAGTCGCCATCGACTTCGACCGCGTCGCCGACATCCTCGACGAGTTCAAGCGTCAGGGAATCGACAAGGCGGAGTTCTGTCTGGTCGGCTGGAATATCGGTGGACACGACGGTCGATACCCGCAAATCTTTCCCGTCGACAAACGTCTGGGCGGCGAAGAGAAACTCAAAGCGCTCATTCAAAAAGCGCAGTCGATGGGCTATCAAATAACGTGTCACACCAATTCCACCGACGGGTACGCTATCGCCGATACATGGAACGAGGATTTGTGTCTTGTCAATCGGGACGGGTCGCTCAATCACCCGCAGACGACCTGGGGCGGCGGGCGAATGTACAATCTGTGCCCCCAGCCGGTCTATGAACGCTATACGCAAAGCGACTTGCCCCGCATAGCGCAGCTGGGATTTCGCGGCGTGCATTACATCGACGTCATTTCGACCGTTGCGCCGCGCGAATGTTGGGACAAAAATCACCCGCTCAACAAACGCCAGTGCGTCGAGTACTGGAAAAAGATTCTCGCGCAGGGGCAAAAGAACTTTGGCGCCGTCGGCTCGGAAGGCGCGTTTGATCACGTCGTTTCCAATCTGGACTACTGCCTCTACGCCACGTTCAACGATATTATCGACCTTTCCAAAATGCCGCTGGTGGAAAGAACCGTTCCGATGTGTCAACTGGTTTACAACGGGATTCTGTTACAAAACCCCTGTACGGCAACCGTCAACCCGACGATCAAGGGCAAGACGGCGGAACTGAAACTGCAAGAGTTCAACGGACGCCCCGTTTTCTACTTCTATTCCAAGTTCAAGTCAGACGGAAAAAGCTGGATGGGCGACGCTGACCTGACCTGCCAGACGGACGAACAGTTGAGAGAATCCGTTAAGGCGGTGAAGCGCGCCTACGACGAATACCGCTCCCGCGTTGCGCTTCAATACCTGTTCATGGACAAACACGAACAGGTCGCCCCCGGCGTTTTCAGAACGACCTTTTCCGACGGAACCGTCCGCGAATTTAAATACGAGGAGTAAAATGAACAACGAGATGCCGACAGAATCTGCCGAACCGAACACATTGTTAACGCGAAACTTTATAACAGGCGTTGTAAATTTAACGCTGTTCTTTCCTTTGCTGTATTTATTTATAAGATATAATAATTCGTTTTTCGGATTGCCGTTTGATAAATTGTCTATTCATAAAATGATATTTCATTATGGGATATGGATATTTTTCTATGTGATATACACTTTAGCGGTTTCTTCTTTTGAGAAAAACTCCGACAGGACAAAGGCGTTTTACATTACTTTTGTAAATCGTTTTAGTAAACTGTTAATGGTAATCAGCATACTATTATTTGCATGCTGGATATACTTCCGCAAGTCTGTTCTATCATATTTTATTATAACTTATTCGCTCACGCTTGTTTTTTCAAGTATGATTTCAGTAATTTTAGTATCAATCTCAATGCTGTTTACTGAATTTTGTCATAGTTTTTTTGATTATGATCTGCCAGTTCCGTCCGATTATTCAAACGAACCAGACTATTTCCAGCACAATCGTTTTTTGGGGGCTATTTGGCGGTTTGTTGTTGATATATGGCGTCAACTTGTTATCTTTATGGTATTGCTTGCAACGCCGTTGACGTTTTTTGTAATAATATCATTATTGGCAGCTGGCAAGGCATTTTTGGTTGTTTCGTGGATATTCGCAGTTGTACTGGTTTATTTTGTATTGATACAATTTACGTACATCGTTTTCAACGTCGTTATGAGAAGAATATACGCATGGATTGGGAATAGAATCGCGGCGCGTGAATGATGAGAGCGGGGACGAGGTCTATTGTTATCAGCGCTTGACAACGCAATTATATCAATTACAATTATATTTACTATGAGCGCCGAGCCGCCGACAGAAACTGCCGAACCGAAAAGCGATTTGCTAACCAATTATTTCCTGGGCGTTGTTAATATCGGGCTGTTTTTTACGTTGTTGTGTTTGTTGAATCAGTCGATAGGCGGTTTATGTTTTGGAGCGCTATGGTTTGTTGTCTATACCGTTTATGTTTTCGGTTCTGTAATTCTGTTTGTAGTTGAAGACAATTTCCCAAGCGTGAAAAGTATTCGCACGTATTATCTAAATCGCTATATAATATTGCTTTTTGAAACAAGTTTGATTTTATTTGCTATATTATTAGTCCTGAATTTAGCAGGCGTTTCTCAAATAAACGAGGGTATTAGCTGGAAAGAAGTTTTGGACAATATAATAACCTTCTTTCCTGTTTTTTATGTTCTTGCGAGTCTGATTGCGATAATTGCAGTTGTTGTTTCTGCGGGATTGTCTTTTTGTCGGCATTGCTGCGATCCAGATTACAATCCAATCGCTCGTTCCGTTTCCTCAAAGCGCTCTCTAATTACTCGCGTCAAGAACGCTATTCCTCCGATTCTTATTGAAGCATGGCGTCAAATTGCAATTTTTACATTATGGATAACGTTTCCGGTATTGTTTTTAGTTGTAATTTTTATCGAAGATTTAATAAAAATAGGAACGCTGGATTTTGGCGATGTTATTATAGCTACGCTGGTTATTGGTCTCATAATAATCCAATTTGTTTACATTATATTCAACCTCGTTATGCGAAGACTATACGCTCTGATTGGAAAATTAATCGCGGCGCGTGAACGATGAGAGCGGCGACGAGGTCTATTGTTATCAGCGCTTGACAACGCAATTATATCAATTACAATTATATTTACGATGAGCAACGAGACGCTGACAGAAACTGCCGAAACGAAAAACGCTGCAGCCTATTTACTGGGATTTGTGAACATAGCTCTGTTCTTTGTTCTGGTATACCTGTTTTTACGGGCGTTTGATATATGGGCGTATGTAAATACAATGTTCATTACCCCGTTTGGCTTATTCCAAAGCATTTTTGATTTTTGCTCAAAGCTTTTTATAGTATGGGCGTTTTTCTATGCGTTATACGTTCTTGGCTCGATGTTTTTTTCTGTCCTTGAAAAAGACAAAGACTACGACTGGGTAAAAGCGATTCGGACTCGCATAGCAAATCGCTTTCCTTTGCTGTTATTTGAAATATTCCTGATTGTTTATGCGATATGGATAGCATTGGGCGTTATTAGATTTTTTAACAGTATCAGTCTCGACAATGATAGTATTGGGAGTATATTCATTTTTCCGATTCCTGCCATATTAGCGTTTTCTTGCTTGATTGCAACTCTGACGATTTTAACGACGATGTTTTCGTCATGGTTGTTATATCCACAGCCGCAAACGGATCCCTCAAAACGTTTCGATAATTCCAACTCAGCGATTTCACGGTTTTTGAGTTCTGTTAAACTGAGCTTCATAGCAGAAATCTGGCGTCAAATCGCGTATTTTATGTTTTGTATAACGATTCCTCTGACCGTTATCGGACTATACCTGTTACATACTCAGCCTTGGAGTTATATCTGTTTCTGTACGATTGAGAGCTTGCCAATATTATACTATATCCTGATATTGCAGATCGCGTACATCGTTTTCAACCTCGTTATGCGAAGAATATACGCTCGGATTGGGAAATTATGGAGTGCGGCGGCTTGACGCCGCTTTCATAACCAATTCCGCCGGAAATCTCAAAAAATATAATTCGCGCCAATAAAGCAATGTTATAATATCAAGGGGGGTTGCATTTAGATTCGCACGTTATTGGCATGAAACGCTTTCCTGGATATTCTCATCTTTTATCGTCGAAAAGCGACGTCAAGCCGTCGCACTCCATATAAACTCCTCCCGCCCCCTCTGTTATTTTCAGAAATTTGCTTTACAATATATTATATAAGCTGACAGACGGCGTCAGCGTTGATATTGAGCATTAAAACCCTTTACCCGTAAATACCATGTGGTTTAAACAAGAATCGTCGAATATTTCCCGTGAACAGATTCTCGAACTGGCGCGTCAGTACGCCGCCGAGGCGAAGAAGCGCATTTGCGCCAATCCGAAGCGCGTTTTGCTGCTCCCGCCGGATATTACCCGCGCTCATTCCGGTTCCGGTTGGATTGTCGAAGAACTGTATAAGATCTTTACCGCCGACGGCGCGGACGTTCATCTCATTCCCACTCTCGGACAGCACGTTCCGCACACGCCGGAACAGAACAAATGGATGTTCGGCTCCGTCCCGGAAGAGAAGATTCACGTTCACGACTGGCGCAGCGGCTCGACCGTAATTGGCGAAGTCCCGTCGTCGTTCGTCAGAGAGGTTTCCGGCGGAAAAGTCGATTGGGCGATTCCCGTCAGTCTGGACAACTTCCTGCTCAACGGGAATTGGGACCTGGTTCTCAACGTCGGACACGTCGTTCCGCACGAGGTTTTGGGGTTCGCCAACCACAACAAGAACTACTTCATCGGCTTGGGCGGAAAAGACATGATTTGCGCCTCGCACCTGATGGCGGCTTGCTGCGGCATTGAAAACAACCTCGGAACGCTGACCACGCCGCTGAGAAAATGCTTCAACAAGGCGGAAGAGGACTATCTCGGATTCCTGCCGGACGCCTATTTTGAAGTCGTCATGGCTTACGACGCCGAAGGCAAGCTGGTTCATACCGGCGTTTACGCAGGCGACGACGTCGAAACGTATTTGGAAGCGGCGCGGGCGTCACAGAAACAGAACATTACCGTCGTTCCTCCGCTGAAAAAGATCGTGGCTGTCATGCAGGGCGACGAGTTCTACTCCACCTGGGTTGCCAACAAGGCGATTTATCGAACCCGAAAAGCCCTGGCGCAAGGCGGCGAACTGCTCATTATCGCGCCTGGCCTGGAACGATTTGGCGAACAGCCGGAAATCGATGCGATTATTCGCAAGTACGGCTATTCCGGAACGGAAAACGTCATGCGGCTGTATAAGGAATGCCCGGACGACGGCGACCTGAAGAACTTTGCCGTCGGAACCGCTCACCTGATTCACGGCTCTTCCGAAGGACGATTCAAGATCACCTATGCCCCCGGCAAGATGAGCCAGAAAGACATCGAATCCGTCTGCTTCAACTACGCCGATATCAACGAAACGCTCAAGCGTTACAATCCCGCCGAGCTGAGAAACGGATTCAATACCATGCCCGACGGCGAAGAAATCTACTTTATTTCCACGCCGTCCGCCGGTTTGTGGAGCACGGCTGACAGACTGAACTAAACGTCGTTTCGCCGTTTAAAAATAAACAACGAGTTGCAGGATACGCTCTTGCAACTCGTTTGATTTTATAATACTGACAATACGTGGCGATTATTGGCAGTTGTTCATCCAATAAGGTTTAGCAGTCTTGTTTTGGTTGTTTTGGAAAGATTTTAGTAGTATGCTTATGGGAGCTCAACAGAATCTTGACCGCTTCGGCCGCCGCCGCTTCTGTTTCCGGAGTCCATTCGCCATAGTCTCGCAAATAGGTAAAGTCCTGGTAACGGGAAGAAATTTTTCTCTTAATTGGCGTGTTATCAAAAGCTGTTTCAATTGGAATAGTTTCTTTGAAATCGAATACTCTCAAAATTGGGTAAGAATGACGTTTTTTTCCATCCTCATCGATTACAATCTTAGGATCAGGAGGTCCGACTTCTATAACGCCAACAATGCCTTGACCTTCCTGAGATTGATGAAGAATAAAACAGTTGCAATCAACAAATGGTTTACCACATCTGTTTTCACAGTCCTTTTCTCCGCTTTTAATATCTTTAACATATTGCGGTTGAATTCGAATCAAAACCGGTCTTTTTGCTTTGAATGCCATGAAAAACGCCTCCGTAAAAAGGTTTACGATTCGGGAGATTCAAAATCCAATTATTAAACTCTCGCCAATCGTGATTATCGTTATTATAAACACATATATATTCGTTACAAGGGGGGAGTAAATCCTATATAATTATTAATCGTTTGCAAAAGTTTTATGCGAACGATGATAATAGCAGTTTTCAGAGTCAAAAGAATAGACTATTACTTACAAGATGTTAAAAAGAAAAATAATTAGAGGTAAAGATATGACGCATAGCGCAAACGGACTCCCCTGTAACAGGGGAGTCTAGCGTCAAATCTTCATTGTAAAGGCTCTCTTTTACGATTATTCAATTCTATAAACGTAATTTTCTTTTCTCGGCGCGGGCGCGGACAGAGGCGCGGCGGGATATCCCAGGACGCAATGTCCGATGCCTTCGTAATCGCCGGTAATTCCCAGCTGTTGAAGAATCTCTTTGCCTTCCGGACGTTCAAATTCCTCTTTGGCGCGATGAATCCAGCAGGACGCCACGCCGCAAGCGGTTGCCGCCAGCATGAGGTTGCCAATGACGAGCGATCCGTCGTAAAGATACGTTGGCTTGCTCTTGTCCGCCAGGACGATAACGACTGTCGGCGCGCCGTAGAACGGGTCGTTTGTCGTTCCGAGAATCTCGCCGTTGATTTTGGACAGCTTGTCTCGGAGTTCCTTGTTTGTAACAGCAATCATAATCGGCGATTGAAAACCGCGCCCGGTGGCGGCATACGTCCCGGCTTCGAGAATCTTGTTGAGGACGTCTTCCGGAATCGGTTCCGGCTTGAAATTTCGGCAGCTTCGCCGAGCGGTAAACAGCGACAGGTCGTAGGGTTCGGTCATGGGTGTTTAGGGAGTAGGGAATGGGGAATAGGGAGTAGGGAATAGAAAGCCGCTAGCTATTAGCTGCTAGCTGTTAGCCTTGTTTTTCAAGCTAGAAGCTAACAGCTAAAAGCTAGAAGCTACTTTTTAATCTTTCAAAAAATGTTTCAGCGTTCCGTCGAATTCGCTGGTTGCGATTCTCCATTGAGGATTCTGGTCGGTAAACGACTGAGCGTGTTCGCACATCAGCTCGTACAGGAACTTGAAAACGCGGCGAGGCGTTCGGATTCGTTCCAGAGAGCTTGTCAGATGGTCAAAGGTCATGTTGTCGTCAAACCACTTGTCCAGCGTTTCGGGAACTTCAACCATCGTTTTGTCGGTGCAGGCGGCAAGACGGGCGTTGACCAAATCGTAAAGCGACTGCCCCGTCCACGTCAAAGACGGAATGAGGTTTTGTTTGTCGAGTCGGCTTCGTTCGTTGAACTCGTTGTTTTCTTTTTTGGCGAAGTCGTACAGTTCCGCCGGCAGAAGCAGTTTGAAAGCAACGTCCGGATACTTAAGCAGTTTGTTATCCAGAAGCGGCCAGATAAAATCGCGCATCAGCGGCGCAGAGCCGGTAATCATATACGGTTCGTCAACGCGGTCGACAAGAACGACAATCGACTTGTATCCCAAAACCTTGGTCAAGTTCGAGAACTTTTCCAGCAGCGCGTAACGGTCATCAGACTGCGCGCGGGTTGGCAGCGGCTGACCGGTCAGCTGTGACGTCGGCGTATCCAGCAGAATCTGCCGCATGGGCGCTTTGTCGAAATTGCGAACGCGAAGGTTTTTCCAGAGCTTGCGCGCTTCCCAATGCAGCGTAACAAATCGCCATATCCATGGAACAAATCCGATAAACAGAGCCAGCCAGAAGTACACGCTCAAAATGTGACTGCTCTTAAGAACTTCCAAACGCCATAATCCAATGGCGCAGAGTAAAAAGAGCAAAAGCCAGGCGGCGGCAACGGAGAACCATTTCCACGCCGCAAGATTGTAAACGCCCAGTTTTTTGCGAAGCTTCGTCCAGCGGCTGTACTGACCGCCTGAGGGCGACTGATCGTACAGAGCCGCCAGGAGAAGGAAGTCGCGTTTTTGGTTGTCGTCCAGCGCTTTGAGATTCAATTCCGGGTCAACGTTCCCGTTAGCGTCGCGAATCTGCAGCGCCTGATCTGTCAGCTTTGTAACGCCCAGCGTCAAAATGGCGTCTATATGATCCCACAATTTCCAATTTTTTAGAAGCGTCGCCGGCTTGCGCCAGAACTTGGAAAAGCGTTCCTGAAACGCGTCGAGAAACGGATTGAAGTCGTCGTACTGAATCACAAAATCCCGTTTGCCTGGAGTTTCCTGATTGAACTTGTCAATTTGGCGATTCATCTGGATTTTCAGAGCGGTTTTGCCTGAACCCTTTTCGCCAAAGACAATCGACGTGGACGGCAGCGCCGGATCGCCGAAAATTTTGTCCCATCCCGGGTGGCGCGCTGTTTCTACACAGCCGTTTTGAAAAACGCTGTCGGATTGAGCGTCCTCTTCCGCAAACGGATTGGAGATGATTCCATGATGTTTTAAAAAATCGGATAACTTCATTTTTTATTCTCTGAATTCTGTAGCGTTTGATTTCTTTGTAATACAATTTCCGCGTTTCGCTTCAGCCCGTCCAGACCGCAGCGGGAAACCGGCGTGGAGCCGAAGCGCGTCTGGAACTCGTCTTCCGTCATGCGAAGGACAGCGTTGACGTCTATATATACGGGCTTGACCGGTCGATTGTGCGGACAGACGTCCTGACAAACGTCGCAGCCGAAAACCCGATTCCCAACGCGGCTGGCGATTTCATCTGGAATTGGTCCTCGATGTTCGATCAGCCAGTAGCTCAAACAGCGGCGAGCGTCCAAGCCGGATTCTGACAGCGCTCCTGTCGGGCAGGCGTCTATACACTTGCGGCAATCTTCGCAGGACGCGAACCGTCCGCCTTGACCGGGCGTCGGATGAAGCGCTTCTGTCGACAGCAAAACCGCCAGATTAACCCGGCTCCCCCAGTCGCCGCACTGCAAGAGCGTGTTTTTGCCGATGTATCCCAGCCCAGCAGTCAGAGCGGCGTCCTTTTCCAAAATCGGAGCGGTATCGACAACGCCCCGGCATTTGCCGTTGGGAAACAGTTCGCGATGAGTCTGAGCAAGCTGCTTGAGCGTTCGGCGGATTCGGCTGTGGTAATCTTCGCTGACGGCATAGAACGCGATTCGACCTCGAACCGCGCCTGACGTCTCGCCCGTTTCGCTTTCCAGACAGGGGAACGCGCTTTTTGCAAGCGATTCCGTCTCCTGCGGCATCGCCAAGACAACCATCGACCGAACGCCCGGCAGAACCGCGTTGGCGTCTGCGTACGCTTCGCGCCGGGCGGACAGGTACGTCATGTCGGCATTGCAGCCGTCGTCCAGCCAGCGATAAAACCTGTCCAAGCCGTTCGGACGCCGCGCTTCAATAATCCCGGCTGATACCGCCCCGAGTTCCTTCGCTCTCGACAGTAGTACTTCCTCTGCGCTCATATATTATAAAGTATAATACTAACTGAACACAGGAAAAGGGGGGGAGGGGAGGGAGTAGTTAGGAGTTAGGGGTGAGGAGTGAGGAGTTGAAAAATTCGGAATTCGGAATTATGAATTAGGAATTGACGCAAAGCGTTCCCCTCGAAAACTTCTCGTAACTCGCTACTCGCAACTCACTACTGCCTACTGCCTATTGCCTACTGCCTCATTCTGCGCCCGTTTGTGGATTCTCCTAATCGCAATGAATATCGACAGGAGCGTAATTCCGCCGACAAACAGGTCGATTCCAAACAGCAGCCCGACAATCCAGGTTGAGTCCATCGGGATAATCCAGAGGATTAAAACGCCTAAAATGACGGACATGATTCCGCTGAAAAGCGACATCCCGTAGGAGACGCCGCTAAGACGTCCGAAGCCGAAGATTTTCAAACAGCCTTCAACGAGGAAGTAGACGCCCAGCGTCAGGGAGAGAGCGTAAAGCCCCAGCAGCGGGTGCAAAAGCATAATCGCCCCGGAAATAATCGCGAGAATCGACAGCAGCCCCACCAGAATGCGCTGGCTGACCTTTTTCCAGGCAAAAATATGAAAAGCAAACGTCAATCCCGTTCCGATCATCACGCAGCCCAGCACGACGTTTATGATTTCGCTGAAGAAAAACGGCGAGATAATCGCCACGATTCCCAAAACGCAAATCGTTGCTGCGGCGGCTATTAGGGAAATTGTCGGTTTCGGCAGACGAAACGCCGACGGCTGAACCAACACGTCGTCGGTTTTATCGTTATAAATGGTTGTTGGATTTGTCATTATAGCTCCTTGAAATGCTCTAAATAACCGGGAAATGAACGCTCCTGAACGCAAACTTTCTCTAAACTGTTTAAATTGTATCCCTGCCGGCAAAAATTTTTTCCTTCCGCTCCTTGTCAATATTATTCTTTGATGTACAATAGGAGAGAATGCTTCTTCTGGCAAGTCCGAACCAGAGAAGCTTCTAGCTATTAGCCTCTAGCTGTTAGCTCGGAGGTTATAGTTCTATGCGTTTAGCATTTAACGCTGGAAGCCAAGAGTAAAAAGCTGGGAGCTAAAAGCTAGAAGCTAGGAGCTATTTAGCAACGCACTTAAATTATGTATACCTACAACCTCATACCTGAAATGAAAATTTTTAGCGGTCGGTCGAATCCGGACCTTGCAACGCGGATGTGTGATTACCTGGGCGTCAAGTTGGGTAAAATCTCGATTGGCAACTTCCCAGACGGCGAAATTTTTTGCAAAATTGAAGAAGACGTTCGTGGACGCGACATTTTCATCGTTCAGTCAACCGGTCGAGACGTCAACGAAGCGTTGATGGAACTGTTGATTATGATCGACTCGTTCCGCCGCGCCAGCGCCTCTCGCATTACCGCCGTTATCCCGTATTACGGATACGCTCGACAAGACCGCAAAGACGAAGGCCGCGTTCCGATTACCGCCAAGCTGGTTGCGAATCTGCTCACCAAGGCGGGCGTTGACCGCGTTCTTTCCATCGACCTGCATGCAGCTCAGATTCAGGGCTTCTTCGACATCCCCGTCGATCATCTGCACGCAACGCCAGTTCTGGACGAACACATTCAGAAGATGAACCTGCCGCAGGACAAGCTCATGGTCGTCAGCCCGGACGAAGGCAGCATCAAGCGCGCTCAGGCGCACGCAGACAACCTCAACTGCCCGCTTGCCGTGGTCGACAAACGCCGAACCAGCGCGACGGAAACCCGTCAGGCAAACCTCATCGGGCCGTCGGTTGAAGGGAAAACCGTTATCCTCTTTGACGACATGATTTCCACCGCCGGGTCAATTACCGGAGCGGCGAAAATGGTCAAAGACGCCGGCGCTGAAAAGATTTATCTGTGCGCTACCCACGGCGTTTTCTGCGGCGACGCGCTCAACAAGCTCAACAACGCGCCCATTGACGGATTGGCTGTTACAAACACGATTTACATTCCGGAAGATCAGCGCCCCAACAACACCGTCGTCGTTGACGTCTCCGCCATGCTGGCAGAAGCCGTCAGACGTATTCACTACAACGAATCCGTCAGCATGCTGTTCAAATCCCGATACTAATACAATCGAAACCGCTTAAAACAAATCAGGGAGAGCTTAACTGCCCTCCCTTTTTTATGATCGCGATTGTTACTTTAAAACCTCGCTTGCGGCTTTGGCGGCGCGAAGCATAGCTGCTTTGAAATTCTCCTGAGTTCGTTCCAGCGTCGGACGCTGATCTTTTAACGGCGTTGACATCATTTTCGCTTTTTTCTCCGTTACAACTTTCTTGAAACTGTCGGGATACGTAAAGGCGGATTTGTCGTTTCTGTTCAGCCGGTCGTTCGCCCAATCGCAAATCGTTTTAATGCACGGCATATACCACGTCTGCATGAGTTCGTACTGGTGCGACTGGCAGTAGCCGCACGAGGCGTTGTCGAGAATGACGCGGTCGAAGTCCGGATTGACAATCGGTTCGACGGCGTTCATGCCTTCAACTGTTTCGTAAATGGAATAGTCTGAATGTAACGCGAGCGTATCGCGCATTGCCTCTGCCAGTTCGTAATACGCGCTGACTTTAGCTTTTGCCTGCTCGGTCGAAATTTTCCCTTCGCGCCAGTCGTTCATGGAGGCAAAGAGCGTAACGCGAGCGCAGGTCAGCATGCGGTCAATGGTCGTTCGAGCCAGGTCGATGGAATCCCGATAGACAAACGGGGTTGACCATTCGACTTCTGCCAGACGCGTAAAGACTTGCGGGGCGTTTTGCAGCCGCGGAATCTGATCCCGGCTGGCATTCCTCCAGGTTGCGGCGTCTTGCGGCTTGACGGCTCCGTTCATCGTGTTGAACGTCTGAGACCAGAAGTTGCCAACCCAGTTCAGCATTTGAGAAATCGGGAGAACGTCGCGCCAGATAGCCAGCAACTCGTCCGCCTGAGCGCCATATCTGTCACGGCAGAATTCGGTCAGCAGTTCGTCGGTCGTTTTACCCGGCTTCCAGGAATTGGCAGTAAAGTAATTCAGCAGGAAAATATCGGAATGGGAATTCTCCGGCCAGAGGATGTAGCCGCGGCAGAACGGGTCGTCGCCGACCTGTTTCATGCGCTGTTCGATAAGCGGATAGTTCCCGCGAATGTCCATCGCTGATTCATACGCCTGAAAGATTCCAAACGTGTACGGGAACTTGCCGATGACGTCCCAGTTGGTAAAGTTGCGGTCGGATTTTGTGTCCGCTTCGTAACACCACAAAACCGTGTTGTTCGGGTCAAGCTGACTGATGCATTCACGTACGTCTTGTGGTTTCCAGAAAATAAAATCCCAGCCAACTAACAGTAGCTGACCGTTTGGATAACGGCTGCGAAGACTGTCTGTCAATCGACGAAATACGTATTTTTTCAGTTTTACGTCGTCTCCTGGATCTTTATTAATGACAAGCCGTTCCGCTGTAGCAATGGTATGAAACAGCTCCGGTTTGCCGTAGTTGTCGATATGCGCCTGAGTCAGCTGCCAGTAATAGTCCAGATACTTGTCCTCATGAATATCCCAAACCTGATTGGTTTGTTCCACTATTTTACCACTAAGATTAGTTATCTTATCCAGGAACTCCGGCTTGACTTTGTCTAAAAACTGCTTGGGCGTGCGAGAATACCAGTGAGTCATCGTTCCGAAATCTTCCGGGTGCATCAAGTCTCGGTCGAAGGCGTACTGTAACAGAGCCTTTCTGAGCTGACCGCGATACTGCAGCGACCAGAACAGAGTTCGGTTATTGTAGCCGGTCAACGCTTCCGGCAGCGGCTTGGACGGGTCGGGATAATCGACGATGTCGGGAAACGCCTTTTGGAACACGTCGTCCATGCCGATTCTCAGCATGAACACGTTCTGACGCTTTTTGACAAGCCAGTCGATTTCCTGTTTCCAGTCGTCCAAAGACCAATGTTCAGCCTGAAACCGGTGCAGCCCTCGATGGGCGAAATACCGGGTTCCTCGATAGTAGAACCGCGGCGTTTCTGTTACATCCAATCCGGTAATGTCGATAGCGTCCTGATGGGGAACGACGTCGCCGTCCCAGAACCATCGACATCCGCCTCGCGTTTCCAGAAAGCAGTAGACTGCGTATAGCGTAGAGCGTCCGCGTCCGCCAGCCAGAATCAGGTGCGTTCGCGCCCCGTCTTTAACAGTCAGCAGACGGAAATCGTCAGACGCTGTTTTGAGCGGGAAATCGCGAATGACTTTCCGTTCAACCAGCTGACGGACAAACGGATTGACCGCGTCCGACCCGATAACCAGATAGCTGTCCTCGCCGTTAGATTGATTGACAATCTCGAGCGTCTGCCCGGTAATCTGATTCCAGTACTTTTGCAGTTCCTGCCCGGCGATTTGATACGCTTGACCGTGACAGTCTCCGGGAACCAGAATCTTCAGCTCCGCCGCGCTGGCTGTCAAGCAGAGCAAGCTCAAAACAATACATAAAAAATATCGAGTTTTCATGGCAGTATGGGGAGAGTAAATAAATGTTTTTCTGAGCGCGAGAGCTACGCTCTCGCTATAAAAGCGGGAGCTTTGCTCCCGCACTCCGAAATGTCACTAATTTTCAACAGTCCCACGGACCGTAAACGGCTTTGACGGTCATGGATTCGTCGTTGGCGGTGAGATAATAAACCTTGTACTTTGTTCCGCCGTCGTAGGCTTTGACGACAACGTGTCCGCCGCGTTTGACGATTTCATTTGTCCATGGCTGTTCGTTGATGGTTTGAATTTCGTTCGGATTGTAAACCGTCGGGCAGATAAGGCGGTCGCCTTGATACAATTCCTGAGACGTCATGGAAGGCAGCGTTTTCATGTTGACCTGGGAACGGCTCCAGACGTTTTGAACGTAAACATGGGCTTGCAGTTCCTTGACGAATTCTGGACGCATGGCGTCTTTAAATCCATGATGGTTCGCCTTGCAGACGTGAACTTTCCCAACGATCTTTCCCGTCATGGCTTCATAGCCGATGTCTTTTCCGTCGTTGTCTTTTACAACGCCGCTATAGTCGCCGGCGGTGAAGAACCGGAACTTCCCGTAAGAAAGACGCAGCCCGATGCTGAACAGATTCTCGTTCGCGCCGGGTCTGTCGTTGTGTGGATATTTGAGGAACTGGTTTTCCGTCGGCAGCTGAATCTCCGGATTGAACTCGTCTTCCGGCTTCGGGGCTTCCGTACACAGCGTCCCGTTTCCGCAGACGTTGAGAATCTGAAACTGTCCCTTGAACTTGTCCGGCGACTTTTTGAGAACAATCTGATTCCCACGTCCGACGACAAACGGGGTTCGTTTCAGCCCGTTCGCCTTTTCCTGATACTGGACGAACTTGAGCCAGTTGTGAATTTCGCCCTGACGCATCGCGGTAACAGGCGCGGTGTAATCGGGATATGAACGGTCGAAAACCTCGTCAAAATGAATGAACTCCGCCACTTGAGCCAAGCCGGAAAGACGGTAATCTTCCCCGCGCCCGGACGTCATTTCGTTGTGTTCGTAATTGTTTCCGCAATGATCGCCATGGAAATGAGAACACATCATATAATCGACGCGATCCCCAGCCGGATTGACGCGCTTGATATACCGCGCCACCCATTCCCCGGCGTGTCTGGTATTGTCTGGCAAGACAGGAATGCCTTGCCGCGGGGGAACGTCGCCGGTGTCGATAAGAATTGACGTGCCGTCCGGGAAAATGTGATAGCACGATTCCGACAGCCCCGTATAGATGAAATGCAGATCGAGATCGCCCTCTTTCCAGCCTGCGTACGGCTTGCCGGTTTCCGGACTTTCGGACGGCGTCGGCTCTGGAACGGCGTCTTCCGCCCGGCAAGACTCAACGCCTCCCAGCTGAGAAATAACAAACGGCGCGGTTATGCACTGACCCAAAAACAGACGGCGTGATAATGATTTGCGTTTACGCATGATTTTAACTCCTATTATGATTTATCAAAGGTCGTTTTTCTTATTATAACCAGTATGAAATGAAAAGTCAAGAATAGCTCAATGGCGCGTTCAAATTGAGAGAACAGAAGGAACGTTGAAAAATTCCGCCGAAGCATGCATTCCAAACTGACGAAGCGGAAAACGCTTCCGGATCGCGGATAATATCCGCCCAAAAGAATAGCGGGAGTTTCCTCCCGCTTTAGCGTTATTCTTTTACGATAGCGTAACTACGCTCGCTTCGCTCACACCCACGGGTTTACACCCGTGGCTCGCCTATTATTTTCGTTTCCGAACGTAAAGCAGCCCTGCGGCGCCGAGTAACAGCAGCGCCCACGTTGACGGTTCAGGAACGCCAGATCCGGGTTCAGGAGCCGCTTTAATGCCGACCAGATACAAGCCGTCAGTTCCGCCGGTTAATTTGAACAGACTTGAATAATCCGGCGAAAGCCACGGATTATAATCAATACTGGCGTCAAACGCGCCGGAAACCAGCTTGTATGTATTGCCCTCTGCCGCCCAGCTGCCCTCGTCGTGATTTGCAAAGTCCAGCAGAATCACGCCTTCGTCAGCCCTAAAAGAACCGCCGTTTTCCATAACAATCAGGTCGTGATTTACGTCTTCTC
Organism: Thermoguttaceae bacterium; assembly: GCA_017407125.1. GTDB lineage: Bacteria > Planctomycetota > Planctomycetia > Pirellulales > Thermoguttaceae > RUG11551. The sequence continues at coordinate 217,771 of JAFQXE010000025.1, read as the reverse complement.
CATCGGCATACTCACCAAACTCAAACAACGCAAAGCCGTTTGATGCAGTCTCGCTTATAAAGGTGATATTGCCAGTAATGTCGGCTGTCCCAACGGAATTGCCCGGCGAGAAAACAGCGCCGTTAAAAACTTCAATATCGCCTTCAAAGTACCCTTTGAAATCCAACTCGCCGGAAGAAACAACCAGACTTTCTGCATCAACAGAGCCTATAGCGGCGTCAAACTGAAATGTTCCTTCGCCGGTTTTAATAATCTTTCCTGTACTGGATATTGCGTTTTGAGCTGTTAGCGTCTGCTTTTTCGTTTCTCCGCTTGCAACGTTGTATTCCAGCGTTCCGCCAGTTCCAACGACAAAATTTCCATTGGCGCTTTCAATCGCGTCGCCGGTAAGTTGCAGCGTTCCGCCGTAAACATTTGTATCGCCGGAATACGTATTGGCGCCGGAAAGAACGAGCGTACCTTCGCCGGTCTTGTCAACAGAACCCGTTCCTGTAATCGGAGCCGATTGGGTCAGCGTATACCCGTTGCCAACCTGGAACGTCGCGTTGGCATCCAAAACGATTTCCGCAGAATGGCTGGCGGTTTTGACGCTAGCGCTGGTTTGGGAATCAAACTGAACGCCTTGATACGCTGTTCCGTCTACCGTCAGTTCGTTTGACCAGTCGCCGTCAGCCAGATACATGGTCGAATTATGTCCGACAATTTGAACCGCGTTGATCGGTCCGTCAGCCGAGTTCAAAATCATGGACGGCGTCGTTAAACCGCGGAAGACGTAGTAATTGCCGCTGTCGCCGGAGCTTTTAACCTGCGTCCAGGTTCCGTCAAAGGCGCCGGACGCAACGGAGATTGTATCGGAAATCTTGTTCCCTTCCGAATCCGTAATCCAGTACTGACCGATTGAATCAGCGTTATCTCCCATGTAGACGACAACGTCGTAATAGTCGTATGGAATATTGCCTAACGTAACTTGAGTTGACCCGCTGGCGTGTCCGGACATCAAAGCGCTGTTGGCGTCCTCTCCAGCTAAAGAATCCAACGTTTGAGATTCGCTGGAATATCCAACTGTCATATAACCGGATTGATTTTTGTAATATTCCATTGAACCGACCGAGTCCAGCATGGAGTATGGAACGCCCGTCGTGGATGTTTCGCGAATGTTATTCCACAACGCTTGAACGTACCCGTCCGCCCCGGCGAAATCAGACGTTGCCAGCGCTTTTTCTGAATCGCCGGACGCGTTCTGTCCTGTAAAGTTCAGGCCAATGCTTCGCTGAGCCAATCCCGTAAACGTTCCCGCCTGCGGATCGTCTAAAAAGCCGGTTACGTCGCCGTAAGTTGTACCCAATCGGACTTCATTAATTTGCAGCCAGCCGTTTTTAGAATTAAAACGGGCTTCTATTTGATTGAATTGTCCAGTCGAAGTAAACATTTTGGTTGCGTCCCATTCAACGTCAGCAGCGTTATTAGGCAACGTTCCATCTGCTGCGCTCAGAACTTTATATGAAACTGTATTTTCTCCAGTTCCTGACACGGTTATTTTCGCCAAAACCGTATAACCGGCTGAAAGCGTAAACGCATTCTCAATCCCAGATACTTGAGGATAGCCAGCGCCGGTTGTATAGAGGGCGTCGCTATGATTTGTCCAGGTTCTTCCAACTTGTACAGTTCCCGTCGCGTTGCTGTTTCCAATTCCAACAGTTATAAAAGCATTATCGCTTTCACCGCCCCATTGAACCTGATTATAACTCAAATAGTATTCGCCCTGTTGAGAAAAATCAATGCTCTTCGAGAGAGGACGAATAAGAGTGTTTTGGCTCCAGCCGGTATCGTGGGCGTTGAACAGGTTGCCCTTTCCACTGTTGTTAAGACTTTTATTGAGCGGTATCGAAGCAGGGAAATTCATAGTAACATCGCCACAGGCAATCGTAACATTAGAAGAGCTTGTAGTCCAATAGTCAGAAAAACCAAACCCTGCTCCAAGGTTATTGTCCTTGACAGGCGTATCACTTGAAACGCACTGAAAGTTCTCGAAAGCTATAAGTTCTGCAACCGCAGGTTGAGAAATAGCGAAAACGCCTAAAAGAGCGACAGCTATTAAAATAGTCAATTGTGAAACCCCGCGTGTTAAAATGCGGTGGAGGGGAAGGAATGAGCAGACTTTAGAATTAGCCATGATTTTACTCCTTCTACGTGGGTAAAACTGGTAAACGGTTATTTTTACGACTTTTGCGGCGGGACGTCCGGGGCAAAATGGAATATCGCTTTTATATATTATATTATACACTCAGTTTTGCAATCAAATAGCGGTAAAATGTAAAATTTTTAGAAAAAAGTGAAAGATTTTGAGGGAATCGGGATGGATAGAGAGCAAAAAACGAATGGAAGACGGTAATGAAACGACCAACGGGAGCGGAATTACGCTTAGGCGAGCCACGGGTGTAAACCCGTGGGCGTGAGCGAAGCGAACAAAAATTTCGGAGTGCGGCGCCAAGGCGCCGCTTTCGTACTTGACAGCTTGCCGTCAAGAAAATGGTATTTCACCCTTCGAACAAAGCGTAACTGCGTTCGCTTCGCGAACTCCGTTACCGCCTTTCATTTCTTTGTGTTCTTTGCGGCTTAAATCTTCGGCGGACTTCGTCCGCGACCCGGAAAGATTTTCGGCTTCGGCGAAGGATTTTAGAGGGTCGCTGGACAAGGCGGCGTCAAGCCGCCGCACTCCCCAAAATGTCACACTTCGCCGAACCGCAAGCGTCCAACGGAATCCCGAAGCGCTTATTTATCATTCAACGTTTCCGCCCTGAAAACGAACGTACTTCGGCAGTTCGCCAATCAGCGGACGCAGATATTCGATGCAGGCGTCTGTTACAAACAGATTTTCGTCGTCAATGAATTCGTCGGGCATGGGTTTGGCGCCGATAGCGACGTCTTTCAGCGGGGCGGTTCCCAGCGAGTACTTATACGGGCTGGTCGAATCGCGTTCGATGGTAACCATGACGCCCGTCGTGCCTTCAACCGCCAGTTCGACAGCGCGCTTTCCGCAAGCGTACGCTTCGTCGATGTCAGACTGGTTGGCTCTGTCGGCAGCGCACATCTGGAGAGATTCCGTAACCTGGAATTCGCCGCGCCAGCCGAATTCTTCCTTGATCATCTGATGCAGCATCATGGCGGCAGAGGTTCCGCCCATGGCGCCGAACTCGATGTTGGAGAACTTGTCAGCCGTCTTGGACGCACTGACCGGGGTGCCGTCAGCGTAGCAGACGCCTTCGCCGCAGACAATGCTCACCCAGCCGAACTGATCGTAAACCTTTTTGACCTGTCCGAGGAACTTGTCTCTGTCAAAGGCGCGTTCCGGAACGAGAATAATATGCGGAGCGTCGTCACAGGCGTCTTTCGCCAAAGCCGCGGCGGCGGGAAGCCAACCGGCGGAACGGCCAACCGTCTGGAAAATGACGTACTGGTCAACGCGCTTCATGTCGCGAGCGAGCATGCCCGCCTGCTTGACCGACATGGCAACGTAACGTCCGGCAGAGCCGAATCCCGGAGTGTGATCGGTGCAGCACAGGTCGTTGTCGACGGTTTTCGGAACGCCAACGCCGCGCAGTTCCCAGCCCTGCTCTTTGCAGTACTGTTCCATACGGCAAATCGTATCCATCGTGTCGTTGCCGCCAGCCAGGAAGTAGTAACGAATGTTGTACTTCTTGAACATCTCCAAAGCGGGAGCGAAATCGCCTTCCTGGAGCTTGTGTCGGCAAGAGCCAAGAGCGCTGGAGGGCGTGTACTTCAGACCTTCGATAATCGCGGGATCTTCTTTGCCCAGATCGATAACTTCATTTTTCATGAACCCTTCGATGCCGTAGCGCATGCCGTAGACATGTTCGATGGCTTCCTGTTTGAGGGCTTCCTGAATAACGCCGCACAGCGACGAGTTAATAACCGAGGTCGGACCGCCGGACTGACCGACAATAGCGTTTCCTTTAAGCATTTGAAAATACTCCTTGCTAAAATATAGGGTAATGAGTTTACACTTCTACTTGAACTCTTACGTTCAATTATACCCACAAAAAATTTTTTTGGAATACCCTTGTCAGAAATAATACTATAATATCCTGTTTACTATGAAAAAAGAAGGCAAAAGGCGTCTGACGTCAACGAAACGCCTTATCGGTTATAAACAACGTTGTTCAATCCGTAAATAAACCCGTAGTTTTTTCCGTTGATAACATTACTTATTCCGCTAACCGTTCCGTTATTATTGCCTGTTATAACGTTTCCAGTTCCTTCGACTACCCCGTAGTTATTCCCTTCCAGGACATTGTTCACCCCGCAGATCCTGCCGTAATTGTCGCCAACAATCCGATTGCAGCTGCCATTTACACATTCATTCGGAGCGCCAGCAAGGCGGATATTAGCGCTGCAGACATTGTAAACGGCGGGATATACTACCGGAATCACGGGAATGACAGGAACCACGGGGATAACCGGAAAGGCAGGCATGCCCGACATAACCATTCTGGAAGAACTGCGGTTTACACTGGTTCTGGTTTGACGAGGGCGGCTGACGGGACGACTCACGGATGACGTCGGACGCGGCTGTACCGGACGCGGCGGAGATGGAGGTGGCGTGGCTGCCGGTTTGAGCGTAATTCTGCCGTCTGGATGAACCTGATATTCGCCAGAACTGCTGTTTCGATTTGAATAGTTAGTCATTGGATTGATCTTCTATTTTTATTGGATTGTCAATAACCGGCTGTTTTTCCTGCAATTCCTGAATCTGCTGTTGAAGCTCGATTTTATCGGAATACAGTTTACATGTAAACGCCAGAGAAACAAATAACCCAATTGCCAGAATTGACGCCATGATAACCAGTCCCATATTGATACAGAACATTTTGGCGAAATTCAGACTAATCTCTTTTTGGTCGAGAGACATTTCTCCTCAATTGTCTCCCGCCATATACATGGCAATCATTCGATATAAACTTTCCATTTCTATTTCTCCTCTGCTATCAGTTCTTCACTTTCTGACGTCTGTGTATTTTCCGTACTGACATGGAGATTTGTCGAAATTGTCAGCGGATGATTAAACCACATGTCGTCTTCTGTACAAGTGTTACAAATAAAAGTCAACTCAGTCAATCGGTTAATCGCGCGCGGCGTGTAATTGGGATTGTCCCGATTGAGTATGTCCAGAGCCAGCTTGACCGCAATGATCGTAATAAAGTCGATGTCGACCGCAATCCCCGGCTCAAACGAGACTTTTTCCAGCTCGGCTTCCGTCGTGTAAAAGCGTCTGTTTTGAGTAACTCTTTGAGAGACCGAAGCGATGCATTTCAGATAGTCGGAATAGTCCGGCATGCCCGTTGGAAGGCAATAGAAAATCTCGCCGGCATGAGCGCGCTCCCAACAGCCGATCGAAATAAAGGCGGAATTGAGTCCTTTAGCCAGCTCGCAGGCGTACAAGTCGCCTTCCCGATTGTCCGCCCCGCCGATAAAGACCGTGTTCTCGTTACAGAAATCGTTGAGAAGCTGCAGCGGGGCGCGTTCAATGGCGTCGTGAACCGTCAGGACTTCCGCATACGGATTGATTTGCTCAATTCGATCTTTCAGACAATCCGTTTTATATCTGCCAACGTCCAGCGCCCCGCACTGGTGACGGCAAAGATTATGATATCCCAGAATATCAGAGTCAATCAGAAGAAAATGCCCCACTCCAGATCGGGCAAGCTCCAACGCTGCCAAAGAACCTACAGAACCGCAGCCAATCAAAACCGCCTTTTTAGACAGCATGACGTCCGATTCCAAAATCCCGACGTTGCGAGAAAACACGTCCAGTTTAAGACTGTAACGCTCCAAAACGCACTCTTTGAGATCCAACAGAGAAACCAGAACCAATCCCTGCTCGTTACGATACCCCAGAACAGAGCGTTCCGCCAACCCTTCTTCTCGGAAAATAGTCTGAGCGGAATCCGTCAACATGGAAACGCTAAACCGGGAACGCCCCTGCTGTGACGTCAACGCCCACATGAGCAGATTTAGATTTAACGCGCCGTTTTCGATTCCAGAAGCGTCGTTCTGGAACTGAATCGCCGACGCGTCCTTAAAAGGCGATTCTTCAAAGACATATCCGATTTTTTCAACCTTTTGAATCAAACCGGAATCCGGCGCAACAAAGTTGAAGTAGTTCGTTTCCGGGGAATAAATCCCGTAAAGCGGTCCGACGTAATTCTCTTCAAGAGTCGTCGGAAACGCAGCCGTCGGATTTCGTCGATAGACGTTATCCGCCGCTTCGTCAGAATCGTCATCGGATTCCGCGGGCGCGTCGTCCTGCGGCTCTTCTTCAGAATCCGTTTGTTCTTCCGGACGGTAATACCGCAATTGGAAATACTTTTCCGGAATGATTTCGTCGCCCGTCAAAAACGGGACTTTTTCATAAATCGGAAGACCTGTTTCGTCAATCGTTACACGATAAACCGTCAGGCGGAATTCAGGATCGAAATTAACCAGACAGGAAATCGCGCCGTATTCGCCGTTGAGAGCCGCGAACTTAATATTCGTCCCGTCGTCAACGGTGGAAAAGACGTCCATGCTGCCCGGATGGCGGTGCCACAACCCCAACACACGCGGCGGAATCTGGTACTGTTTCGCTGTTACATTGGCGGTGTAATTGACATAGAACTCGTCGTATTCAAAATACGCCCATTTATTGATGGACTTGCCGCCCGGCGGAACGACGTCTGTAACAACCCACGTCCTGCTGGGGAACATGTGTCCCAACAGGATCCCGCCGGTTTCGACGGGATCTTTGTCAATTGCTTCGGCAACGATGGCGTTATACGCGCGACTGGAAAAAACAACTGCGTTCATCGATGGAAAAATGAAAAAGGTTGTCTTGAAAACGGGAACTGCTTAAATCGAACCGTCGGATTAATCACATGTGGTCGAATTCGCTGCGTGACATTTCTCCGGACAGCACCAGTTCATAGCACATCAGCCATTTAACCGCCCAAAGCAAAACCGACGCTGCAGACGTTTCCGCGCAACCGCGGCCAATGCTGTAATCCTGCTGACGCGACGTACACAAAGACGTTCCGTCTCCGCTTCCAATAAGATGATGAGGCCGCCAGCCGCTCATCGAAATCAGCTGATCAATGGACGGCTTGCGGAGATACACGTGAACAGACCCTCCCCAATTGCTGTTGCTGGGATGGTTGTTGTCGTATATCGCTTCCAGAGTCCAGTCCCATCCGTTAGCGCCTAAAACGCCTGGACGCACTTTCCCTGTCCACGCCATTCTGCCGTCTGGCAAAAAACGATACGTGAACTGCGGAAACGCCATTTTCATCGCCGCCACCTCAGCATGAAACCGATCCGGTTCTCTTTGGTACCACTGAATTATAGCCGCCAGCTTGCCCTTTGGAATAACCAACGGCTGATTCGAGTCGTTAACCCTCTCGCCATTTTGATTGACGACAGTTCCGCCAGGATTGAGCTGAATCGGCTCGTCGTTGAGCATCATCTGCTTGATTCGCTGACGCAAATCCTCGTTCTTTTTCTTTTCTCTCTCGCTAACGTTAGCCAACTTGCCCCGTGGAATAACCAACGGCTCATTCGAGTTATTAAGGTTTACGCCGTTCTGGTCGATAACGCGACCGCCTGGACCAAGGTGAATTGGCTCGTCGTTCATCAGTGCGTTTTTAAGCGCCTGAGGCGACGGAACCGGAAGAGTAACATTACCATTGTTAAGGATTGTGAATTCCGCGTCGATAACGTCGTCGCGTTCGTCGGTTTTGGATGACATTCCCATTGATTTTTGCCCTTTCAAAACAGGTTGTTAAAAAATTGACAAAACCCAATAAATGATATTCAGATACTAAATACGAATTATGAGGCTGGATGTTACCGAAAAAAATGCCAATTTTCAAATTTTTATTCCGATTTTTATTCCAAAGGTAAAATATCTTATAGATAAATATTTATAAAAACGGCATGAAGAAAGAGTAAACTATATAATATAAAAAAAGCGAAAAATCCGTCAATCACTTATACATCAAGACGGATTTTTTCGCACTGCTTTTTATAATACAGCGTCAGCGCGCATTAGAACGCTGACGCTTGTTTTATTAGACGTTTTTATCTTGCGGGATTCCGCTTTTATCTGACGGGGACTACGCCTTTTCCCAAGTCGTTGTTTTGTCCGGGCGGTCTTCCAGTTTGACGCCCAGTTCTTTCAGCGCGTCGCGAATGAGGTCGCTTGTCGCCCAGTCTTTGTTCTGTCGGGCGTTGGCGCGAATCTGAATAATCAGGTTCATCAAACCGTCAACGAGCGAGTTGTCTTCGGCGCTGTCGTCTTGACCGGCTTTCTTGGGCGGTTCGAGGAACAGACCCAAAGCGCCCGCCAGTTCGCGGAACGTCTTGACGCCCTGAACGAGCTGGGCGACCGCTTCCGGCGTCGGGGCGGTTTCCAGCTTCTGGTCGTCGATGAACTTGTTGAGCTTCTTGAGCAGGTCGAACAGCTCGGCAATGCCCGCGCCGGTGTTGAAGTCGTCGTCCATGGCGTCGAGGAACGTCTTGCGGCTTTGCGCGACAGCTTGCAGCAGTTCCGACTGACCCGGATCGAACTCGCCGGCGTCGCGGGTTTTGGCGAATTCCGTCTGATAGAATTTCGTACCGGTAACGCGGTCAAAGCGTTTGAAGAATCGATAGAACGCTTCCAAGCCGGTTTGGACTTCTTCAATGCGTCTGACGGAATAGTCAATCGGACGTCGATAATGAGTTGACAGCAGGAAGAATCGAATCGTTTCGCCCGCAAACGTCTTGAGCATGTCGCGGAACGGGACGGAGCCTTTGGACTTGCTGATTTTGCCAGCTTCCTGTGACGCGATGTCGCCTTCTTTGGCTTCCGGGGCGTCCGCCGATTTGGTCTTGCGACCGCCGACTTTTCCGATTTCGTCCGACGCCTGCATCAGACCGTTGTGCATCCAGTATTTGACGTACGGTTTGCCGCTACGCGCTTCCGACTGGGCGATCTCGTTTTCGTGATGCGGGAACGCCAGGTCAAGGCCGCCGCCGTGAATGTCGAACGTGTCTCCCAACAGGCAGGATCCCATAACGGAACATTCAATATGCCAGCCCGGTCTGCCAGGCCCCCAGGGGGATTCCCAGGACGGTTCGCCCGGCTTGGCGCTTTTCCACAAGGCGAAGTCCGCCGCAGAGTGTTTTCTTTCCGCCGTGGAACCGCCTTCGCCCAGCATCTGCTCAACGGATCGGTGCGACAGCTTCCCGTATCCGGCAAACTGCGCGACGTCGTAGTAAACGTCGCCGTCGGACTCGTAAGCGAACCCCTTGTCGATCAAATCCTGAACGAATTTGATAATCTGAGGAATGTACTCCGTCGCGTGCGGGAAATGGTCGATCGTCGTAACGCCCAGCGCCTGAATGTTCGACAGGTAATCCTGGGTCATTTCCGCCGCCAGGTCAGCCATCGCCATGTGGCGGGCGTTGGACTCGTTGATGAGCTTGTCGTCAACGTCTGTAATGTTGACAACAAACGTTACGTCGTACCCGCTGTAGGTCAGGTATCGCTTGACGCAGTCAAAAATAACCGGACCAACCATGTGCCCGATGTGGCTGGGCTTATAAACCGTCGGGCCGCACAAATACATTCCGACTGGGCGTTTTTCGCCGGTGGGCGTCTGAACGGGTACAAAATCTTCCTTTTGACGACTGAGCGTGTTGTATACTCGAATCATAGTTTTGTCTTTGGGGGGTGGGGGTTAATAGATATATATTGAATTGATTCTCTATTTTACCAAAAAATGAAAACAATGCAACATCGATTTATCTATTTCTTCCTCTGATGAACAAGAAAAAAAGAAACTTCTTCTATTTGTTTGCTGCGACGGGGCTAGACGATTCTTTTTTATATTAGAACGTCCCATTTAAAATCAGAACGTCCAAAATAGAACTCGCCCTCTGGAAAAAACGTCTTTGACCCCTCCTTGCAGGAAATGGGAAATCGGCTAAAATACAAATAATTAATGCCTCAGTGGCGCAATTGGATAGCGCATCGGTCTTCGGAACCGAGGGTTATAGGTTCGAATCCTACCTGAGGTATTTTTCCGCCTTGCTTGTCATAGCAAGGCATTTTTGTTTGAACTTAACTAATTATTCTAAAATCTATTTTCACTAATTGGCGCAGATTATTGAATGAAGATTAAATGAAGCAAGAATGCCGCTTTATCTTATTTTACAATCCTGCTTGATTGCAATCTAATTTTCCCTTTTGGGGAAGTTGCCTTTTTCTTTTGTTAGTAACGTAACGACGCGTTGATGGACTGCGTTTTCAATCTGTCGAGCGCAGGTTTGATAGAATTCCATCGTGCCGCCGTAGGGATCTAAGATATCAACGTTTTCCGGATTGAGAAGTCGAATTCGCGATTCCGCCTGCGGAAAAGCGGCAACAAGCGCTTTTCGGTGAGATTCACAAAGCGTGAAAATATAATCAGCATAGCGAATGAGCGTTTCCGAAACAGTTTGAGCAACATGTCCTGACAAGTCCAGCCCTTTTTGTTTCATTACCGCTTTGGCGTAATCAGAAGCAGGCATTCCGGCAATAGCAGACAAGCCACACGACAGGGCAAACCAGCCTTTTTCTTCCAATCTGTCAGGAGAACACTTGAGCTGTGCAGCCATCTCCTTTCGAAATAAAGTTTCCGCAATCGGAGAACGGCACGTGTTGCCAGAGCAAACGAACAGTATAATCGTTGACGAAATGCGTCGAATTTGAGCAGGCGACAACGCCCCGGCGCGGAGAATTGTCGGCGTGGCGCCATCGAACTTGACAACGGTAGACGACTGTCTCCAGCGGGTCATTCCATCGTCAACAATAATATCAACGTCGTTTTTGAGGTCGTCGATAACCTGTTTTCCCGTCAGCGGGTCGGGAACGCCGTGATGGTTCGCGCTGGTAAGCAAAAGGGGAACGCCGATAATCCGCAATATTTCCAGCGTCAGCGGGTGATCCGGAATGCGAATCCCCACTGTTCCCTTGGGCGCGCACGCTTGAGTTACAATTGGCGGGAAGGCGTCTAACGCCCCTTCTTGAAGCGGCAGAACAAACGTAATCGGACCAGGGCAGACGCGTCTAAACAGCTTTTCCACCTTGGGTTTCCAGGGAGTCGCCAGTTTTCGGGCTGATTCCAAATCTGGAACGACCAGAGAAAATGGGCTTTCCGGCGTTCGCTCTTTAAGACGACTAAGCCGTTCGATGGCAAAGGCAGACGTTGGCGCGGCGGCTACTCCATAAACCGTCTCCGTTGGCAAGGCGACAAGCGCCCCTGACTGGATTGCTTTCGCCAGCCGCTGCGCCTGATGTTCCAGTTTCGCCGGTTCAAATTGGAGTATTTCCGCTGTCATATAAAGGAATATAGTCGTAATAATTATACTATACAGAGCTGGACGAACGTTGCTCTATATACAATATATTGTAGCCAATGAATGATTTGCCGTCAAGACCAAAAAAGCGATGGACTAAACGCATTGATATCTTTGATTTAAACCGACTCGCGTATTCTTATAACGAATAATCGTTTTCTTTCCGCTGTTTTTCAGAAAAAAATAAAAAAATTTTTCGTCCCCTCCCTTGCAAAGAATAAAATATATGGTAGAATTCCTTACGTAAGTTTGAGGAACGGCTGTATTTTACAGTTACCCTTTAACAGGGGTCGTAGCTCAATTGGTTAGAGTACCGGACTGTCGATCCGGTGGTTGCGGGTTCGATCCCCGTCGACCTCGATTTACAAAATAAGCAGACGCGATTGCGTCTGCTTTTTTATTGCTCTTTCGACTTGTTATACTCCGATTCTGCTTGAAAGTCTTTGATGCGTCTGACTAACGAGCGATTCTCTAAAACCCTGATTAAAAACGTCCTGACAGAAACGCGCTCGAATCCTTTTCTTTAGCGTATGAAATTCCTTTATTTGCAAAAGGACCAGACGAGGAAAAAGTGGCGATATAACTTCTAGGACGAAGAGCGTCAGCTTTATTTTGCATATTAATAGATCGCTCGATAAAGTCCCATCGCAGCGTTGAAATACAAGACGTCAGTTCATCGATGAGCTTTTCATTGTATTGTCTGTTGACAGGCGTCAGCGCCGCTTTCTGACCGGCGATAATATTTTCTGCTCTCCACAGACTTCCTTCAGCGTCGCGAACAAAGAGTTTTTTAACGTCCTTTCCCAACCCATTAACAACGTATGGATTTGTTTCATTGAAATCAAAGTCGAGCTTTAAACGCGTCGTACCCGCTTTTCGGATTTTATAATAAGCAGGTTTTCGTACAGTCGTAAAATTAGATTGAACAACCTGCTTTCCACTTGTCCAATCGATGTTTAAACGTTCGTCGTCGCCTTCGTCGGTAATATTTAATTCATCGTCCGAATCAAATACAACGTTTCGAGGCGTCGTTCGGGCATAAACGCCATATTGACTCAGAGAGGAAAACATTCCACTGCGCTGATCCAGGTATGCCAAAGAGGCGATACGCGTTTCTGTACTAAAACCTTCTGATAATATAACATACAGAAGAATCGCGCCTGCAAATAAAAATGAGAGAATCGGGACTGTTACAAGTAACAAAATTCGTTTGTTATATTTAGTCAAAATGAATAAATTAATTGGTCCGGCAATCAAAACGAACAACAAAATTACAATGCTGATTCCCAAAAGGGGGATGCTAAGATCGTTTACAACAGGAAACCGCTTTTGCAGCTCGTTTACGCTATCTCTTGCATACCAGGACGGTCTTGAATCAAAGTTCCTGTATAACCCCTCGAAAAATGTTTTATCCGACAGGTTGTCGTCCGACAAATTTTGATTGAACTGCTTTTCTAACGCGTCTCTGTCTGTTAAAGCAACAACGCCAAAACCAAACGGGTATTGTACAACCCTTGAATCCTGAGCGTTATAATTTTCTTTTTGGGACATTTCTTTTATCAGCTGAGCTATCCACTCGACTTTATCAAAAGACGCTTGTGGAACGTCGCCTTCAAGCAACCACAAAATGCCGCCGCTGAGAACGAATTGCTTCAGCGCCGTCTGAACGCCTTCAGGAGCGGCTGCCAATTCCTCGGGGGTTAGAAGGATATAGTCCAAACAGCTGTAATCCATACGATCCTGAGGCCAGAATTTACAGTCCTTCTCGGCGAATATGCACTCCACTTCAGCAAAGCGTTTTCGCAAAGATCGACAAATTAAAAACGTATTGGAAACTGAATCGTCATCAGGTCCGAATGAGATAAATCTGGATCTATAATAACGAGCTGCCGCAAATGAATAGTTCTCACGGCGCATAGGATACTCAACAGTATACAACTGTCTGTTATCCGCATACACCTGGACGGAGTAGCCAAAATTGGAGTTCGTAACAGGCAGCGGCAATGCCGCGTTTATTACTTCGCCAGCCTGAAGATCAAAACTTTTTGAAGCAACTTTGGGACATGACAGAGTAACCTTATGAGGCTTCGCATCAAGATTTTGAACTTTGCAGCGAAAGACATAATATCCATGGCTAAGGCGCCCCTGCGTCATAAACGGCTGAGCGTCTACGCGAATCAATTTCTCTAATGCGTTTTCCCCAGGCTGAGCATACAAAGCGCCTGAAAGCATTAAGCAACACGAAATAATTAAAAGAATCGTAGACGCGCGTTTGTGAATATTCATGATTTTAAAAGAGGCAATTATTGTAAACAAAGGAAGAGTTTTGATACGGGAAATGGATATTTACGACCATAAAAGGGATTGCAATATAACGTTCTGGTCGTCATCAGCCGTTTTTCTATCCGTAATTAAGATGAAAAGCCCCTCTTGATAACCGGAGCAGGCTTTTCATCTATAAATCGAATTGAATTGTTCAGAAAGATTCCTTAGTTATTCCACCACCACTTTCCTTCCGGAAGCTGGCTGACTTTCGCAAATTTCGCGTCGTTGTCAACGAGGTTTTCTTCGTTCAAAGCAACTTGAGGCTGAATCTGGACGCCGCCGCCGGTCGGGGTCATCAGACGTCCGCCTTTGGAAACGATGTTGCAAGCCGCCGGAGCGAACTTCAAAGGAGAGCAGGTTTCAATCGAGTACTTGGTTTCGTCGCCCAGTGTCGGCATTGACCAGTCAGCCTTGTCAAAAATGCCTTCCTGATTCAAATACGCGGCAACGATGGCAATGTCAATCAGGTTGCGGAGTTCTGCGTAAACTGGGGAAACCATAGCGACCTTTTCATATCGATCTGTGAAGCTGCGGGTGAATGTGCGGCTGGCAGGGTTCTGAGAACCGCCGGTTTGAGCGCGCGAGCCGTCAGCGGCAATGACTTCGTCTTCGCCAACCAGTTTGACGCCTTGTCCAACCAGCTGAATGGCGTTGCTGTCGTCGCTCATTTTAACGCACTGATAATTGGGAACGAAGTACCAGCGGCACAGCGCGTTGCGGGCAACGTCTGTCGCTGACGCGGCTGAAATGAAGCTTCTGACGCCAGCGGGAGCGTTTTCCAGACCAATGCCGATAAGTTTCATGCGGTAGTCCGCTTCAACGAGAACTTTGGCAAAATGGGTATTTGGGCTAACCCCGTCAACGCGAACGTTGTAGTTTCCAATCGAGGACGTCATGCCGTTGCGAATTTCGGAAATCGACATTCTGTACGGATTGACAGTTCGGACGAATTCCTGGAATCGCGCCAGTCCTTCCGGAGTGGGGTCGATGGAGCAACCGATTGTCGTCGGGTCTGAACCGTCTGGACCATACAGACGAAGGGCGGCAACGAGGTCTTCCAAACGAACGACCGGACGTCCGGACTTAATGCCGACAACACGGTCAAGTTCCGGATAAACGACCCAGTTTTCCGCTGGACCGGCAATGATAACGTCTTTTGTTTCCGGATCAAAGAAGACGTATTCAATACGCGTCAGACCGGCGAGATATTTCATTTCTTCGGTCAGAGCGTAGTTGTTGGCTTCGATTGCCTTTTCCAAAGCGCGCAAGGAAACGCAGCGCATTTCCGTCGTCTCGTTGGCGGCTGAACCCAACGCTTTACGAGCTTGTAAAGCAATGGTTTTGAGACTGTTGTCTCGAACGGTGTTCATTTTCAGTTCGCCAGCGGCGTTAACCTGAATGCCAGCGTTTTGGTTCTGCGCTTTAGCGGACGACGTAAACAGCGAAAAGGCGACAGCCAATACGGTCAATAATAATGCCGAACGTTTCAACATATTAATTTTCTCCTAATGTATAACTTTTATCCAGCTATAAGGGGTTTACTGTTTACAAAACACAATTTTGTAAACATTGCATGTAAACCACTTTTTGCTATCATACATATAAATTCTAATTAAAAATTCTGTTTTCATCAAGGATTTTCCTCTATAATTTTGAAAAAAACTCCAAATTCTTGCGATACCATCGAAATAATCGGCATATTCTCTCACAAATAGCCCTCTATATTATTGAATTCGGCTTAATAATATAGACAGATATTCTAAACAAAATTCCTTAAGAATTTCAACAGTTATGTCTTATCTACATTTTCTAAATTCTCTGTTTTTGTTTATAGATATTTGTTGACTTTGAAGGAATTTTCGTATTTTTAATGCTGACGCTAAACTATTAGTTTTTCTTAGCCGATAATTTTTATCGGGTATTTCCATACACAATAGGATTTTATAACCATGAGCGCTTCAAAAAAATACTGGATTTTACTGCCGTTATTACTTATTTTTATTGCTTCAACAACGCAAGCGCAGGAGGTTATTAAACCTCTGAAAAAGCTACAGTTGTCGGACAAAACGCCTGCCGACCAGGTTCCTGTCTGGACGGGCGTGGCGGTTGACTCTAATTTGAAAGCTTACGTCGGCGGAGACGACCATAAAATTCGTCTTTGGAACCTGCAAACCGGGGAAGTTGAGAAGAAACTGGCGCGCAATATCGACTGGATTAAGGCGGTCCGCCTTCGTCCAGACGGTTTAATTTTATTGTCTGCTGACATGGGCGACGTCGGATTGATGTGGGAAACAGAAAGTCCGGATAACAAATTTACGTCGCTCAAGGGCATTGAAACGGCGGTAACAAGCGCTGCTTTTACAAAAGACGGAAGCAAAGTCGCCATTGGAACTTTTGGCGGCGGCGTTTTTGTTTTCGACGCGAAAACGGGCGAGGCTCTCAATCGCTTGTCGGTCGGCGTTGGAACGGCGGACGCGGTTGCGTGGTCAGACGACAACCAGTATCTGGCGGCTTCCGGACGCATGGGCGTCATTCGAGTCTGGAATTTCAACAACGGCGTTAAGTCCGTTGATTTGGTTGGGCACATTCGCCGGGTTCACGCCTTGACGTTCCAGCAGGACGGCATGCTCGTTTCCGGCGGCGAAGACAATCGGCTGTACCTCTGGAATCCAGCGGAAGCCAAGGTTCTCGGAGCGATTGAAAATCTTCCTGGAAAAGTTCGCTGCATTACCACCGTCGGTTTGAATAAAGTCGCCGTTGGCATGTGCGATAACTCGTTGGGCGTCTGGACGTTCGATTCCGGAGCTCAAACATATAAAATGGAAGGACATACCGGCACGATTGCCGATATGCAGTGGGTTGAATCTCAAAAATGGCTGGTAACAGTCGGATTTGACAGTTCCATTTGCATCTGGGTCCTGGACAAATAACAGGATTCAGAAATAAATAATTGCATAAGCGATTTAGGATTGTAACAACTATAGCGATTATTCATTTTACGCTTAAAGTAGAATCACAATAAATCGCTGTAAAAATCAATAACAAGGGAGCCGTGGCATTCGTTAGGATGTCTAACGGGAAGAAACAGAAACAATAACAAACTGCGTTGCTTGTTGGATTTTGAAGGACGAGCCTTCATTACGCCAACGCTAAATGCGAATAATAACCATTATTTTGGGAGGTTTGCCGTGAGCAAGTCAAAAAATAACAAAAAGAATCGCAAGTTCAATCATCCGTGCACGGTGGAATCGTTGGAAGAACGCCTGCTGCTGTCGGTAGCGCCGGCAGACGTTGACGCTCTTCAGGTCGGTTCCTTGTACATCGAAGGCACGTTCGGCAGCGACCAGCTCACCGACGACTCCTACGGCGACTACCTGGAAATCTCCTACAACGGAGGCGTTCAGGGAACAAACCTTGACAAGCTGGAAATCAACCTCGATAAAAACGACAACGGCCAGGTCGACATCAACGAGGCCTTCTTCCATCTGGCCAAGGGCAATCCCGAATACGGCGCATACAACAGCGTCAAGTTTGAAATCGTCGACGCCAACGGGACGATCAAAACTGGCGACGTCAAGTGGACGATCTCCAACAACAACCAGCTGCTGACCATGGAATTTGAAGACTTCGAATCCGGCGACAAACTGGTTTGTCGGTTCGACGTCGACTTCTACAAAGGAGTCAGCCCCATCTACGACGAAGACGGCGATATCATCGACCGCAAAGAGTCGTCCAACGTTACCGTCAACGGCGACGACTTTGAAGGCTCCCGAATCAAAGCGTACTTCAGCGCTGACAACTACGAAGACGTTTCGATTGAAAAAACGTACATCGACAACTTCGGCGCCGTCAAGTATGGGCTTGACCTTCAGGAAAACGCCTACTTCCCGGAAGACGTTACGTCCGCAGACGAATACGTCGCCGGCGCGTTTGGAACCGTCGTTCAGACGCCGATTGTCAACACGGTTTCCGGCTACGTCTATGACGACATCGACGGCTCGCTCACGCTCACCTCGGCAGACGAGCTTTTGTCAAACGTTACATTGACGCTTTACGAACTGGATTCAACGGGCAATTACGTCTCCACCGGTTTGACGACGACCACCGACGCGAACGGCTTCTACGAATTCACCGACCTGTTCAACGGAACGTACATGGTTCTCGAAACGCAGCCGGAAAACTACACCGCGGTCTGCGCCAACGCCGGGTACGTGCCGTCCACAACGCAGGTTTCGACCGTTCGCGACTTGAACTGCATTTACAAGATTGAACTCAAGGGCAATCAGGACAGCATTCAAAACAACTTCGGTCAGAACTCGCCTGGTCAGCTCAGCGGCATCGTTTGGTTGGACGCCAACCTCAACGACATTTACGACGCTGGCGACACGCTGCTGAAGGACGTCAAAGTCAATCTGTATGACGATAACGGAACGCTCCTGGCGACAACCAAAACCGACAGTAACGGGTACTACGAATTCACGGGCTTGTATCCGGGTCTGTACACGGTTGAAGAAGAATGGCCGACTCAATACATTCACTCCGGCGAAATCCCCGGCACGACGGGCGGATACGTCGATTCCGACGACGACCCCGGGTTCATTTACGACATTGTCATTACGTCGCGCGGCATTTCCGAGTCCAACAACTTCTGGGAAATCCTGCCGGGCATGATCAGCGGATACGTCTTTGAAGACAACCAGGCCATTGAGCGCAATCCCGACGGCTCGATTCCGGATCAGTACAAGATTACCACCGGCGTCAAAACGCCTGACAGCGTCCCGATTCCGGGCGTTACGCTGGGCCTGTACAACATCGACGGCACCGTCGCCATTACCGACGCGGAAGGCAAACCGCTGACCACGGTTACCGATCAAAACGGCTACTATGAATTCACTCACCTGATGCCGGGATCTTACTGCGTTATTGAAACGCAGCCCAAAGCGTACATCGACGGTCTGGATACAGCCGGGACCGGCGGCGGCTGGGCGTTCAACCCGACCGACGCTCAGTACGACGTAACCGTCAAGCAGTTCGGAACGGACCGAAACAACGACGCGATTATTCGCATCAGCGTCAAGTCCGGCGAGAACTCGGCGCTCAACAACTTCGCGGAAGTCAACGTTGTTGACCCGACGCCTACTCCGACCCCGGGCGGCGGAGAAAAGATTCCGAAGGTTTCTTATCCGCGCGTAACGAACTCGTCTGGCGGCGGATTCCAGTCTGTTCCGTACATTCCCGCTTACATGACCCGCGGCATTTCCGCTCTGTACGGCGGCGGCGGATCAGCCGTTTCCGCCTGGCATTTGTGCAGCCTCAACGCCGGCATGGCGCGTCGTCTGGGCGACGGCGTCGTCCTCAACGGCCTTCAGGGAGAAGGACTGACAACCGACATGACGTCCGCCAGCGGAATGTCTGCCAGCGGTCTGATTGCCAACGGTCTGATTAAAGAAGGCTATGGCCTGGAAGCGCTTGTCAACATGTTCTCGCCGATTTTCGACCCGATCAACTGGAACGGTCGAACGGATCCGGAACTGGCGTGGCGCATGGCGGACTGGCGCGACGGTACTGTTACATTTGTCGGAGAATACGGCGTCATGGAAGGAATCCCGCTTACGGGCGACTTCAACGGCGACGGCAAAGACGAACTGGCGGTCTTCGTTGACGGCGTCTGGTTCATCGACATCAACGGCAACGGATTCTGGGACGCCGACGACCTGTGGGTTCAGCTGGGCGAACGCGGCGATCAGCCCGTGGTCGGCGACTGGGACGGCGACGGAAAAGCCGACATCGGCGTCTACGGCAAGATTTGGGCGGGCGACTGGGACCTGGTCGAACATGATCCGGGCCTTCCGGACGCCGAAAACCTCACCCGCGGCGTTTACAAAAACATGCGTCCTCGCGTCGCGGTCAAGACAGCCGCTTCCGGATTTTCCAAGCTGACCAGTACAGGCGCCATTTACGAAAAAGCCATTGACCACGTCTTCCACTTTGGGAATCAGGGCGATCGCGCCATTACCGGCGACTGGAACGGCGACGGCGTCGACAACATCGGCGTGTTTAGCAACGGGAACTGGTATCTCGACGTTGACGGCAACGGCCGCTTGACCAGCGCCGACCGCGGCTACGATTTCGGTACAACGGGCGACATCCCCGTTACCGGCGACTGGACCGGCGACGGCGTTACCAACATCGGCGTTTACCGCAACGGCAAGTTCATTTTGGATACCAACGCCAACGGCGTCATGGACGACTCCGACGCGGTTGTTGAATCCGGCGAAGCGGGCGACATCCCGATTTCCGGCGACTTCAACGGCGACGGCGTCGACGAAGTCGGAACCGTCAAACTGTCCGGCGTTCGCCAGTAAATTATGGAGCGCTTCCGGGGAGCGGACATTGTCCGCGAATAATGGGCGGGTAATACCCGCCCCCCATAAGGAATATTTTCAACGCGAAACATCGAAAGAGTATTTTTTAACACGAAATACACGAAATAAGCGAAAGAGACGAAAGTTTTTTTAAAATTTATATTTTATAATTTTCGTGTTATTTCGTCAATTTCGTGTTTTTCGTGTTTTAAAAAACTTAATTATGCTAATTAAACTGCTTTATCCTCGTGGATTTTGCGCTGGCGTTTACCGGGCGACGAGCGCTTTGAGCGCTGCGTTGAATAAATACGGAGCGCCGGTATACGTGTACCATGAGATCGTGCATAACAAGTGGGTTGTCGACTATTTTCGGCAGCGGGGCGCGGCGTTTGTCGATTCCCTCGACGACGTTCCAGACGGGGCTGTTACACTCTTTTCCGCTCACGGCGTTTCGCCTCAAATTGAACGCCAGGCGAAAGAGAAAAATCTGCGGTATATAGACGCCTCCTGCCCGCTGGTGCAAAAAGTCCATCGGGAAGCCAAGCGGTTCGTTCAGCAGGGGTATTCCGTCATTCTCATTGGGCATCCGCGTCACGACGAGGTCGTCGGCGTTCAGGGCGAGGCCCCGGACAGGATTTTTATCGTTAAATCGAAAGAGTCGATTGACGCCCTGCCGCTGACGGCTCAGGACAAGATCGCGTACATCACTCAAACTACGCTGTCCGTAGACGAATCGGCTGCCATTATAGAGTATCTCAAATCCCGATTCCCCAATATCGTCGGTCCGACGGTAAAGGACGTTTGTTACGCAACTCAAAACCGTCAGAACGCCGTCAAGACGGCGGCGAACGATTTTAATCATAAAAATTGCGCTGTTAAAGCGCTTATCGTCGGCAGCGCCAACTCTTCCAACAGCATTCGGCTAAAAGAAATCGCCGTGCGCCAAAACATTCCCGCCGCTCTGATTGACAGCCCGGCAGACGTCGATCCGAACGATTTTATCGGCGTCGACGTCGTTTTGCTTACCGCGGGGGCGTCCGCTCACGAATCGGTTGTCCAACAGGTTGTCGAGTTTTTTCAGTCCGCGTTTGACGCCCAGGTTGAGGAAACCCGCATTTGCGAAGAAAACACGGTTTTTCCGGCTCCGTTTATGCCGTAGGAGAGGGAGTAGGGAGTAGTTTTTTAAAATCGCCGCAGGCGAATCCCTATTCCCTATTCCCTATTCCCCATTCCCCATTCCCTATACAGAGCCGTCTTCCAGAACCAGCCCCAGCTTTCGAATTAGTTCGGCAAACGACTCCGCCTGCATCGTTTTCATGATAATGGAACGGCGATTTTCAATCGTCCGAAGTTTTTTTCCTGACGCTGTAACAATCTCGTTGTTGGTAAGCCCCTGATAAACAAGCCGCGCCGTTTCCTGAACAGGCGGCGAAAGCTGTTTGAAAAGCTGTTTTGCCTTGTATCGGGCGTTAAGCCGCGCTCTGCCGAGTTCTGATTTTTCGAGCCAGCTTAAAATGACGTTTGTCAATTCCGATTTATCAAGAGTGAATTTTCCTATAATGTCATTCGCCCCGTATCGAAGATAATTCAGAGCCTCCTGTAAATTGGGATGGTTCATATAAACAATAATCGGCGCCGACAAACTAAGACTGTCGATTGCCGATTTAAGATTGGTCAGCAGTTCCCTGGCGGATCGAACGCCGGATTCTTCCAGAAGTACAAGAATGCATCCTGCCCGGGAGCGATCAAAGGACGCCAAAACCTGCTCGCTGCGAAAGTACGTGTCTACGATGACGCCTTTGGACTGAAGATCCATCGTCAAGGCGTTATCATAATTCAAACTCTCGACCAAAATGTAAACCCGCGGCGCAGACTCGCTGTATTTAACGGAATCCGCTGTCTGCGGGTCAGCAATAGCAGGGATGTGTCTCATGATGAATTACCACTCCATAAAAAGCAGTTATAAGTTATTAGTGGTTAGTGGTTAGTACGCAAGCGTTCATCTGTGCTTCTGGGGAGCGGACATTGTCCGCGATTTAGGCGGGTAATACCCGCCCCCCGTAAGCAGGTTAGTACGCAAGCGCAGCGCTCTCACTTACCACTCCCTCCGTGGGTTAAAACCCACGGCTACTAATATTGAACCGCTAAAGCGGTTCTAGCGGATGCGCTTCGCGCCTATTTTCTACTGCCTACTGCCTACTGCCTATTGCCTACTATGGATTTTCGGTGGAATGAATGTCGCAAACCTGGTTCAGGCACGCGCCAATAACGTTGACCAGGTCTTCTTCCTTTGGCGTAATTTTTCCATCGTAGTTAATACAGGCGACAAACGCGTTGAAAAACGTCTCCCGAATGGCTGCTGAAGCATTTTGAATTTTTATCAAAGAGTTTGCAAAGGCTTTCATATTGCATGAAGATCGGCTCGGCGTTGCGATATTCAAATTCGTCAATTTGACGGCGGTTTGAAATGCGTTGTTCGCGTCCTGTTCGTCGTTCGCTCCCTGCCATGCTAAATATCCCAATGCCAGACAGAATTCCCTTGTGAGCTGTTCCGCTTTATCATAATAGACAAAGTTCTTTTTCATGCCAAAAGACGCGTCCAATCGTCCGGTAAGAATCATTCTCAAAGCGAATTCAAACAGATCAATTCTTTGGTCCGCTTCCGTTAAGGCGACAATATTGTCGCGAAACGTCCGATACTGTTCATGCGACATCTGCCGCAAAGCGGTAACGCTCAATTCTGCAATGCGAATTTTATCGGCGCACGTCAAGGAATTCACGCGGGGGGAAAGCCTTTCCACCAGTTTGAGCATATACTCGTTTTGACTGCGGCGAAGGACGTCCCACTGCATGTTTTGAATGTCCGGGTTTGAATCCATCAAAAGAGCGTAAATAACGCCATGAACGGAATACTGATCGTGAATCAAATCGTTTAACGATTCCAATTCGTCTGAAGACTGAACGGCAGAATCGACTGCCGCGCCGCCCAAAACGCCGCCGCCTAAAATCGGAATGTGTACGTGACGCAGCTGTTCAGGCATGCGCTGACGGATTTCATCCAGAGGATTGCGGTTTTTCTTTGAATCGTCGTCTTCTGAATATCTTTTTCCAGGTGGATCTTGCAAATCTCGAAGAACGCTTTGGGGAACTTTGCCGTCGTACAGAGGCAAAATTCTTGCAATGCGTTTTTTCAAAGGCGGATGGGAATCCCAAAGGCTGCTGTCGATGCTGGCAAAAAAGAAATGTCCGCAAGCTGCCGCGTTGGGGTTGGTTATCGGATTGCGGGAATTAATTTGACCAATTTTAATCAATGCGTATCCGATCCCTTCCGGATTTCTGGTAAACTGAACGGACGAAGCGTCTGCCAGGTATTCTTTTTGACGAGAAACCGCCATGCGAATCAGGTTGGCGGATACTTTGCCAATATAACCGATTATCATGATAATCAAACCGACAAGCATAAAGACGCCCCCCCCGCCGCCAGAATTGCCATCTTTTGAAGAACTTCTCGAGTCGGACAGCTCCGTCACTATACGAAGGAGTAAATAGCCAAACAGAAAAATAAGCTCCAAACCAAACAGCAAACCAACCATTCGCATGTCGACGGTCATGTCGCCGTTGAGAATGTGACTGAATTCATGCCCGATGACGCCCTGAAGCTCGTCTCGGGTAAAGTAGTCCAGAGACCCGCGTGTAACAGCAATTGCCGCTTCGTCGGTACTCCACCCGGAAGCAAAAGCGTTAATCGATTTTTCGTTGTCCAGAATATAAACTTTTGGGACCGGAACGCCAGAGGCGATAGACATCTCCTCGACAATATTGAGCAATTGTCTCTCCTGCTGATCGCGAGTATTAGCCGCAACCAAACGTCCGCCGAGAGATTCCGCGACTTGTCCTCCATTGAGACTGCGAAGCTGGACGGAACGAACCCCGGCTCCGCTGAAAATAATCAGGGAGGAAACGCCCGTAATCGTTGACACAATGCCAAAAAGGTTTTCTGCATTGAGATAGCTGTAGTCAATATGGCTATCAGAACAATAAATTTGAGGGATAATAATTAATAATCCCAGCAAACCAACGTTCAAGGCAACAATCACAAACAAGACAGCCAGAAAATAGTAGAAGTACAGCCTTCGAGTAGCTTTTCTGGCGCGGTCTTGATGTTCAAAAAAGTTCATCGTGGACATGGCGACAATCAGCAATTATCAATCAGCAATTTTCAATTGACGCAAAGCGCCTCAATAATTAGCAATTGCTAATTAAAACTTCACCTTGGGGGCTTCTTTTTCAGCCGGATTTTCAATGACGAATTCAGTAGATGGCAGGAATCCGAACAGACCCGCAATAATATTGGTCGGGAACTTTTCGCGGGCTGTATTGTATTCCATAACCATATCGTTGTACGCCTGACGAGCAAAAGCAATTTTGTTTTCTGTCGAGGTGAGCTCCTCCTGAAGCTGCATGACGTTCTGGTTGGCTTTCAAGTCGGGATAGCTTTCAAAAACAGCCATCAAACGTCCCAACGCTCCACCCAAATTGGATTCGGCGGCAGACAGGCTTTTCATTGCTTCGGGGTTGGTGGGGTCGGCGGCAGCGGCTTTGTTAGCGGTAAACGCAGCGGCGCGCGCGGAAATGACGGCTTCCAACGTGCCTTTTTCGTGTCCCATGTATCCCTTGACGGCTTCAACCAGATTGGGAATGAGATCGTAACGGCGTTTGAGTTGAACGTCAATCTGGGAAAAGGCGTTCTTAACGCGATTGCGAAGCGCAACAAGTCCATTGAAAACGCCAGCGCCCCAGAAGATAAACATGGCGAGAATCGCCAATGCGCCGCAGCAAACAACGCCGCCAATCGTTAACCAGGACATTTGGGACAAGTCAATTCCCTGAGCCAGCAAAATCATGTTTTCGTTCATTTGATATGCCTCCTTTAAAAATATTCTATTGAATACAAAGCGAGTTTATTATGTTAGGAGTTAGGAATGAGGAGTGAGGAGTTAGGGATTATCCAAACTGTTGCCTAATGCCTATTACCCTCTACTCGCGCAACTTTCCATAATTATACAATAAAATTAATTTGTTTACAACACCCCCCGCCATACCATTGACAACCTGGAGCGTTTGAGGTATATTGAACCCGTTCGGAAAATCGCTATTGTTTTTCCCTGAACTTATTAATACGAATTTGATTTCAAAAAGTAACTGTCGATTTGACATTTTAAAACTTACTGTTTCCAGAAAGCCCATACCGTGAACGTTGCCCATCGACTCGAAAAACTGGCTCAATCCCAGCCTGACGTTATCGCCGTTGCTGAACCAACGAGGAAATATGCAAAGCAAAAAGGCGCGGAGTTTCAAAGCTCTCGTTCCGATTTTGCCCGTAAAGTCATGCCCTCCGGGCGCGTTTACAAGATAATTACGTTTCGGGAACTCAACGAGTATGCCGATAAAATCGCGGCGGGGCTGATTCGCATGGGCGTCAAGCCGGGACATAAAATCGCGGCTCTGGTTACGCCGGGAATCGATTTCGTCGCCAGCGTTTTCGGACTGCTCAAATCCGGCGCTGTTATGATTCTTATCGACCCCGGCATGGGCGGGAAGAATCTGCTCAAATGCTTGACCGACGCCGACCCGGACGGGTTCTTCGCCATTTCCAAAGTTCATGCGATTCGCTGTTTTATGCGTCGACGGTTTCCTCATGCGAAATATAACGTAACCGTTGGTCGCCGCTGGTTTTGGGGCGGGAAGACGCTGGCTCAGTTCAGGAAACTGGACGCTCAAGCGGTTGCTGATGCGTCTTTTCCGGAACCGGAGCCGAACGACCCGGCGGCTATTATCTTTACAACCGGCTCGACCGGGCCGTCCAAAGGCGTTTTGTACCTTCATAAAACGTTCGAAAAGCAGGTTGACGAAATCGCCCGACAGTACGGTATCAAGCCCGGTCAGATCGACTTGCCGGGGTTCCCGATGTTTGGGCTTTTCAACTGCGCCATGGGATCGACAGCGGTTTTGCCGGACCTGGACGCTTCCCGCCCGGCGTCGGTCGACCCGCGCAACATCATCGAAGCGGTTCGCGACTGGGGCGTTACCCAATCGTTTGGGTCGCCCGCCATCTGGAAGAAAGTCGGTCAGTACTGTGCCGAACACGGTCAGCGCCTGGAATCCGTCAAAATGATTCTTTCCGCCGGCGCCCCGGTTCTGGAACCCGTTATGCGGACTATGGTTAACTGCATTCAGGACGGCGGAGTCGTCCATACGCCCTACGGCGCGACAGAAGCCCTCCCGACCGCAACCAACGACTCCAATACAATCTTGTCGGAAACCGCTCCAAAAACCCGAGTCGGCGCAGGCGTTTGCGTCGGAAATCATTTCCCGTCGATCCAATGGAAAGTCATCAAAATTGTCGACGGTCCCATTCCCACGCTCGACCAGATCGAGGAACTCCCTCAAGGGGAAATTGGAGAGCTTATCGTTACCGGCCCACAAATTTCTCCCCAATACGTAACCCGCCTGGACGCCAACGCGACCGGGAAGATTGTAGAAAGTATTGAGAATAGAGAGCAAAGAGGGTGTGGCAGTGAGGAGTTAGGAGTGAGGAGTGAGGAGTTAAGTACAAAGCTATTCTCGCAACTCGCAACTCGCAACTCGCAACTCATCTGGCACCGCATGGGCGACGTCGGCTATCTGGACGACCAAGACCGGTTCTGGTTTTGCGGGCGCATGGCTCATCGAGTTGTCGGGAAGGACAAGACGTGGTTTTCCATCCCAACGGAAGCGATTTTCCTTCAGTCGGAACTGGTCAACCGCGCCGCTCTGGTTGGCGTCCCGGAAGAAAACGCACCGGACGGCTCACCGTCTAACGTCCCGGTTATGATTATTGAACCGAAAGACCCGTCTATTTGCAATAGCGCCAGCCGTACTGAAGATCTTATAGGTAAAATGCGAGAGCTAGCTAAAACGAGTCCTCTTACTCAAGACATCGAACTGTTTCTGGTGCACCCCTCTTTTCCGGTTGACATCCGACATAATGCCAAAATATTCCGAGAAAAATTGGCAATTTGGGCGCAAAAAGTGTTAAATCGATAGAATTATTCTTTGGCAGACTCAAGAATGTCGTCAAATGAGACGATAAAATCAACAACAGATAGTATCGATTTTCGGTATTATTGTGGAATTATTGTATTTCCAGCCGAAACGAATCCCACTGAATAAGCCATTTTCTCCGGGAAATTGAATTCGATACAAAGAAAACATTTAAATATTTTTGGAGTCTTGCCATGAGAACGCTGTATTTTGCCGGTTTGCTGCTTACTGTAACGCTTCTTAGCGTTATGAATGTCGGTTGCCAATCCACCGTCGGCGGCATGACGTTGCCCAGCCCATACTATCTGGAAGACGATACGCAGTATTTCCCCGCCGGTTCTGAACAGCCGTTGTATAATGAACGCGCTGCGCTGCAGAAAGCCTCTGAAGAAGAAACAATTAAGAGACTCTAATTGAGCAATTGTCAGGAACGCTTGCTCGTTCCTGACGCCAAGCGATTATAACTCAAAGGAGGAATCAGGAGTGAACAGCGTAGCGTTACGTCTTGTGCGGCTGCTGATGTGCGTTTTAATTCTTTTGAGCGCTGGTTTTATATCAGAGGGTTTTGGGGAAGACAATATAAATACGGAATCAGCAATTCAGGATTCGGAATTGAATGCAAACAATTCCGAATCCTCTATTTCGAATGTCCAAACTGCCAACTCTGATAATACAAGGAACGGATTCCAGGAATGGAACAACAACGCCGTTCCGATGATGAGCCGTTTATTTGTCTGGATTGGCTTTATTATGTCAATCGGTTTGACGGCTAAAATTCTAACAGCTTTTAACGACCGCCATATCGGATTGATGACGGTAATTTTTGTCGGCTGCGTTGGCGCGCTAACGAGCATGATTCTTTTGCCGATGGTATACACCGGCGGAATATTCAAACCGGTTTCTCCGCTCGGATTCAGCGTTGCCGTTCTTGTTGCATTTTTGATCCTCCTGTTTTATAGCAGAATTCTGAATCTGTTTGGACAGGACGAGCAGACGAAATAAAACGCCGTACAGACGACGTCAACGTCAACTTTTCTCCTGTCTGCGATTTATACGAGCGTTGGCAAACTCTGCGTTTTTTCGGACATTTATTCTTCTTTGAGACGTCCCTTTACGCCTGTGATAAAAGGCTGCCATTTTCTCAACAAGGCTCAATAAGCTGGATCAATTGAAAACCGTTTCAGGTCAATTGATTCGTTCGTCTGACGGTTCCGCATACGCCAACATCGCGCTGATCATAGCAATTATTATTTTGTTATATTATTCTGTTATCTATTGTTTTATAATACGTTCTAAATCCATTATTGGTAAATATGATAATTGAAAAACTTTACCATTTTGCCAATAATAGCGATTATATTTTTAAAAATGTCTATTCTCAAAAAATTTTTGAAAAATATTTCTCTTTTTCTTTATATGGTAGGAATGTTTTAACTCATTTATGCGTCTTATAGAAAGGCAAATAACTCAGGGCAATCAAAATTTATAAATTTTCAAAAAATTTTTTACTCAAAGTTTCTCTGCAAGTCTATTTATATCAACTACTTACAAAAAGTCTCATCCAGGGAAATTTTAAAAAAATTCAAAAATATTTACAACAAAAGCAAAAAAGTAAGCTAGGCTGTATAGGCAAGATGTATCGATAAGATAAATTTTGTCAACAGTCCAACAATTCAATTCAGCTTGAATGGAGGGCAATAAAGTTGAGTTAATTGGTTTACAGGTTGAATAAAACCAAGACAAACCGACAATTTTATAAGCATTATTTCGTTCAAAGGGGTAAATTCGTGCATAAAGAAATTGAGTCATCGGAAACGATTGGGCGTCCTATATATTCATTAGACGACCAGGATTATAACGCCGAAAATGCCGATATGCAACAAAGAGCGTGTTCATGTCGACCTGACGGGGCGTATTCCATTGGGGAAGCAAGTCCGTATGATTCCATGGATGCAGACAGAGAACTGCCGTACGATTTTGAGATTGTTAATTCCGAAGAGTTTACTGACGATCAGCTCAAGCAGGCTCAGCAATTTGAAAAGGACGTCGAAATATTAACTGACGACCAGATAGACGACCCTATTCGCATCTATTTGACCCAAATGGGCGAAGAACCCATGCTTACCCGGGAAGAGGAAATCAAGGTTGCAAAACTGGTCGAACGCCGTCGAAGCCGTTATTTTTGCTATTTGATGTCAAACGATTATCTGCTGCGCCAGGCGCTGGAGATTCTGGAAGGGGTAAATAGTGGGGAATTGCGTCTGGACAGAACGTTGGAAGTGTCAGTAACCAATGCGGAAACAAAATCGCGATACGTCAATATTCTTGAACCGAATCTTATTACGTTACGCAGCCTGGTTAAACGATCGACAGAGCATTTTAAAGTCGCTTTTAACAAGTCGTATTCTTCCAAACGTCGGCATGACGCCTGGCGGAAAATGATTTTTGTCCGATTCAAAGCGGCGCGGCTGATTGAAGAAACCGGATTAAGAATGGAGCGTCTGGAGGACGTCATTAAACAGTTTCGGGAAATAGCCGACAAGATGGACTATCTTCAAAAACAGATACAAACCTGTCAGAACGACCCGAAAAAAGAGCTGTTTCAGAAAAGTCTAAGGGAAGAACTTCAGTATTTTATTGAACAGACGCATGAAAGTCCGAGCACCATGGCTCGGCGAATGAAGAAGGTAAAAAAATACGGCGATCTTTATGATCAAGCCAAGAGACGCCTGTCGTCTGGAAACCTTCGTCTGGTGGTTTCGATTGCTAAAAAATTCCGGAATCGCGGCGTGAGTTTCCTCGATTTGATTCAGGAGGGCAACACCGGTTTGATGCGCGCTGTCGAAAAGTTTGAATCGAATCGCGGATACAAGTTTTCCACTTATGCAACATGGTGGATTCGTCAGGCGGTTATGCGCGCTACGACGGATTACGGTCACGCCATTCGCATTCCCATTCACATGGTAGACGCCATTCGCCGGGTTCGCGCCGCCAGACATGAACTCCAGCGCGAGAATTATATTGATCCAACGGTTGAAGAAACAGCCAAGCGAGCCGGACTTGATCCTAAACTGACTTATAATATTATTCAGATGTGCCGAACGCCGCTATCGCTTGACCAGCCCGTTGGCGACAACGAAGACACGTATTTTGGAGAATATCTATCCGATAGTCACACGGAAGACCCGCTCGAATCCATCAATACAAATACGCTTCGGGAACGAATCAACGCAGCTCTAAAAAGCTTGACGTATCGGGAACGGGAGATTATTCGGCTTCGATATGGCTTGCTGGACGGCAACGCCTACACGCTGGAAGAAGTCGGAAGAATCTTTGACGTAACCCGCGAGCGCGTTCGACAGATTGAAGCAAAAGCCGTCCGAAAATTACAGCGTCCGGAACGATGCCAGCAGCTTTCGCCTTTTGTTCAGCGCGGCGACGAAGATCCGATGGAAATCCTCAAAAAACGAAAGAATCGAAAACGAAAGATTGCGAAAAAAGCCGTTCCCGAACCAGCTGTCTGATCGGGCGAAGTTAATAAAATTTAATACAAAGAGGAAACGTTGGACAATCTGGGTAGCGGACATTGTCCGCAATAAATAGGCGGGTAATACCCGCCCCCCAGATACTGCCACTCTGATACTTATTTACTCTTCTCGAATCTGGAACGAAAACCGACCGTCCGGCGCGGCGTCGCCATACTTGTAAAAGTCCAGAATGTCTGGTTGTGTCGTTTCTCCATTTTCCGGGCGGAATCCGTTGTCAACCCATTTAAATTTGAGTGAAATCGGTTTGTTCGCCGTCAACCCCAACGCGGAACGCTCGATTCTCAGTTCCAGACGATTTCCGAAAACGCGGTAATCGACGTCGGCAACTCGCTCCCAGTTCCAATCGCCCTTTGAGCGTTCTAAAACGGCTTTCTCACCCGGAGACGTCCGATTGACCATGTACTCAAACCCGTACCAGGAAGGAACGCTGGAATCGTCTGTTACAGAAACAAACAGCTGCATCCAGTTGCGATCAGAGCAGAGCGTCAGAGCATCGCGAGTTTCAACCATGAAATAGACGTACTTGTCGTCTCGAGCGACCTTTGAAAGAACGATGTCGTTGCGCCCAGAATTGTCCGTATAGACAACGCCGCTGCAACCCTCGGCGTTGCGGTCAGCGGTATCTCCGCGATAATCGCGAAATGTCGGTTCGACCGATTCCCATGGGTCGGACGAGGCGTCTGTCTTTGAATCAAACGGAATTGTAACAGGATTTCCGAACTTCGGAACGGGACGAACGCCTTTGAACTGTCGGACTTTGGCGACCAGCTGATTGTAGTAGCTGTCGCGAAGTTCTCCGTCGCACGGTTCCACATCCCGGCTGAATCGCTGGTCGTACTCGTCCGGAAACGCGTTGACCTGTCCCTCCCAGGACGGATAGCGTCCTGCAACCCATTCGTTCCAGCCTGTAACAAACACAAATTGCGGGTCAAGCTGATACGCCCGCGACCATTGCTGTTCGAAGTTCAGCCCATATTTGAAGGCGTCTGGACGAGGGTATTGTTTTTTCCCGACTTGCCAGGCTCTGCCGAACACGTCGCGGTCGTTCATCGACGCCAGCCCGGAAGAGCCGTCGCGTTTGTTTTCGGAATGATTCTGCGCCACGCCGACGCAAATCATGTCGAACGTCCCATCGGCTCGCTTGCCATACCCGTTTTGAGGATAGACTTCCAGCCACGACCAGTTGTCCGGCCGCTGCGGTCCGCACGTATAGCCGGGCTGACCTGGACGAAATGCGAAAAAGCGGCGAATCGTTTCCCATTCCTCTTTTTCCTCGCCGGACGTTTCCATAATCTTTTTGTCAATCGAATCTGGAATGCCGTAGATCAACGGCTTTCCCTGCCAGTAAAACCAGAGTTCCTGATATTTCCCGTCCCGGTAAATGTCACGGTACAACTGGCGAAGGTCAACGGCATTGTATTCTTGATTCCAGAAGGGAAGCATGAACGCGATTTTGGGCGTATTGACGCCGTCTTTGCGCGCCTGTGACCACGTTTCCAGCAGCGCCCAGGTCGAATCCATCCAGGTCTTCGTTCCGTTGGTGCAGTCGAAAATGGCGACGTCGATTTGAGCGTTGGCAAGCATTTGAGCGTGCTTTCTCAAAACCCACTTGTCCGTCGTTTTGTAGTAATCCAACAGCGGCTTGTCCCAATGATGCGGACGGTACATTTCCCCCCACGCGGGATCGTCCGGGCGGTCTTCAATTCCGGGGTTGTCGCGAATGATTTGTGTGTTGTTGTAAACGCGGGGATGATTGGTATGCCCGTCTTGATGCCACGTCCAGTAAAAAATCCCGACCTGCTTTCCCGGTCGAACGGGTCCGACGGCAGACTGCTCTGGAAGCGTTCTGCCCAAATCGTCCGTTGTGGCGAAAACGTCCGGCTGAACGTCGTATTGCAAAATGGGATCGTCGGCTTTTAGTTTCGGTTCCGGCGGGCAGGACGGCGGCGCCGCGGCGCGTTTGTACGACTCCCACGTTCCCTTGAAGGGAAACGGAGCCAGACGCTGACACAGCCAGGAAATCTGAACCGTCTGTGACATCGGCTTGCCGTTAAAGAAGCATTGTAGATAGTGCGGATTCTCTTCCTGCGTCCAGACGCCCACCTGTTCTGTTCCGGAATCGATAACCAGCAAATACTCGCCCGCCGGCAGCGGCGATTCAGAAGAAGTCCTCAGCTCCAAATGCGCGTTATCACGAAAATCGACAAACGTCTGACGCAGAATCGGATTTGTCCTTTCCGTTTTATCAAGCGTTTCCGTCCAGCGAAACAGCGACATGCGAAGATTCCCAACGTCATTACAATAGCTCGGACAGCAAACGACGACCGCAACAAACGGATCAGACGCCTTGAACCGAACCGCGACCGAGTCCTTTTCCGTAATTTTCAACGGCTGATGAGGACTGCCGAAATGCGGGGCGAATTCAAAGATCTCCGCCTCGTAGACCGGATCGGAAGCGAACGCTGAAGCAGTCAAGACATAAACGAGAAACGCAAATAAACAAGCTCGATTCATGGGCGGATGGGGGGAATGGTATGCTATATGAAAAAGAAAACAGTAGGCAATATATTATTACCTACTGTCCATTGTTTACAGTCTAAACGTCTATTCTACATCCTTGACGATAATCTTATACGCGGCGGTAATTGACTTGCCGGGTTCGAGCAGAATCGGGCTTTCGTGAACGCGCATCGTCGCGCCCATGTAAGCGAACGCTTTCCAGCCGTCGCCCATGGAGTAGCCGGTCATAGCGCGGGTGTTGCCGGGCAGGTCTTCGATTGTTACAGAAATCGGGGCGCCGGCAACGAATCCCTTAGCGTTAATCCACTGGCAATCCTTGAGCCGTTCGTCTCCGCGGACAATTGCGCCGTCATGAGCGCCGGTACTGTTGGAGAATTTAACGGTCGTATTCATGTCTTTGGCGAAACGCATTCCCAAACCGAAATAGTAGCGTCCTTTAATCGTAATCGCCTTGTCGCCGGCGGGCGTGAGAACGGATTTCCAGTTCAGAACGTTGGCGCCGTCAACGGTCGCGACGGAAATCTCGCGAACTTCTTTGGCGAGAACCGTTCCGTCCGGAGCCGTCCAGTCGAGTTCCGCTTTGATGGCGGACGAGTCCTCGGACAGCTCGCATTTCGTCAACACTTCCTGACCGCAACTGTCGTTGTATTCGCCCCAGAACTCGGCGCTGTCAATGCTCAGCGAGTACATCAAGCCGTGATGATGAACGTGATCGCCGGGCGAATCCAACAGAACCTGAACGCCGTTGGGCGTGAAAAGCTGTTCAACGTACGGCTTGTACTTCCCAGCTGTCTGAAACTGGGCGACGACTTTGCCGTCCGCTTTAAGAGCGAGTCTCGTTTTAAGCTGACCGTCAACCAGTTCAGCGGATTTTCCGTCAGCGGAAATGCGATACAGACCGTCAATCGTGCGAGCGTAAATCGTATACGTTCCATCTGCGTTGGGCGCTGTTACAACGGAGACGAATCCGGTCATGTCTTCAGCCAGCGTCGTCCATTCTTTGGAGGTTCTGTCATACTGGCACAGCGCGCCGTCTTTGTCAACAGCAATCAAAACGTCCTTGTCCGCAGCTTTGCCGACCGTCATACATTTAACGACTTTGTCCAGCGGATCAACCTTTTTGCCGATAAGAATCCAGGTGTTCTCTTCCCCGGCGGCGATAATTTCGTCTTCTTTGGTTGTCGGAACGAAGTTACCGCAAATGGTTGCTTTGACGTTGTTTCCCATGAACTTTTGAGAGTATACGTTCCAGACTGGGTTGAATGAATAAACGTCTCCGTTGGTAATGGCGACAAATTGACACGGCATGTTCGCCTTGATTTTCCCGGCGGAAACCTGATCAAAATCGCCGGAAATAGGCGGCCAGCCTTTTTTGTCGTAATCTTTGTTCCACAAATAGGAGGAGCCGGAATACGTTGAGGCGATAAGCGTACTTCTGGCATCGTCTTTGGTAATCACGCCAGCAGAAATCGCTTTGACGTTGTTTCCGTTTGGTCCGGACAGAACAACCGCTTTGCCGGTTTCAATCGTCTTTTCCGCGTCAAGAATGTAGAGCGACTTATTGTTAAGGCTGATAATCGCCAGACAGTCTTTGCCGTTACCATCGTTATCGAACGCGACAATCTGATGACCCTTTTCGTAGAATCCCATCAGACGAACGCTTTTCTGCCCGTCGAAAAGGCGAATTTCACCCGTGGAGTCAAGCCACGCAACGCCAAACGTTCCGCCTGCCATGTTGTGACATGTATTCTCTGCCGCAAAAGCGGGAAGAGCAAACGCGAGCGCTAAAATCAGCGAGATAATTGTATGTTTCATTATATGTAGTCCTCGTATTGAAAAGTGCTTAGTACTTAGTGCATAGTACTTAGTACGCAATGCGTCATTCCCTAGCGCTATGCACTACGCACTATGCACTAAACCTTAGTTCAAAGTGAAAGATTGAGTTTCCGCGTCGAACAGAACGACTTTGCTTTCGCGATGGGAGATAACGCCCATACTCAACGGCGCCTGAACGCGAACGGCGGTTTGAATGTCGCTGAACGGCTTTTCACGCGTCTTGACGCAGTCGAGCAGGTTCTTCCACAGTTTGCTTGTGTCGCCCATGCCAGCCCACGGGATGCGGATTTCTTCTTTGCCTTTGGCGAATGGAACGATTCGGATGCCGGACTTGCCTTTGCCGAGTTCTTCCCAGGTAATTAAACCGTCGGTTCCGCGAATCATGGTGTTGGACGGAACGTGGTTAGACAGCGAGTTGCACATGACAATCGAGGGACCGTCTTCGTAGTCCGCGATGATGTTGCACTGATCCGGGACTTCGCGGTTGTACTGGAACGTTCCGCCGCCGCCGAAAACGCGCGTCGGGTAATCCAGACCCAAAACGCAGAAGACCGGCGTGAACATGTGCACCAGCAAGTCGGTAGACGGGCCGCCGGCGTAGTCCCACCACAGACGCCACTGGAAGAATCGGGAAACGGAGAACGGAACTTTGGGCGCGTCGCCGAGGAATCGTTCCCAGTTCAGATCTGGACCCGGTTTGGCGTTGGGATCTGGAATAACCATGCGTTCGCCCCAGTCGCCGCGGCGGAAATAGCTTAGCTGAACGTGTACCGGTTTGCCGATAATTCCGTCCTGAATCATCTTCGCAATCTTCGGGAAGTTGTCGTCTGCCATGTACTGAGTTCCAACCTGAACGAGTCGGTTGTTCTTGTCAGCCGCTTCTTCAATTTTCTTTGCCATTTCAAACTGCGCCCAGTGAGTCAACGGCTTTTCGCAGTAGACGTCTTTGCCGGCGTTGAGAGCGTCGATTGCCAGCGGAGCGTGAAGACGGTCAGGCGCGGCAATGCAGACGACGTCTACGTTGGGGTCAGCGAGCAGGTTCTCGTGTTCGTCGTACATCTTGCAATTGCCCAGATTTTGGGACGCCGCCTGCAAACGAGGTCGATAGACGTCGCAAACGGCAACGGGTTCTACCAGTCCTTCCTTCTGGAAGTTCTTGATAATGCGCTGATGTTCGCCGCTTCGTCCGCCAACGCCGATAAACCCGACGCCAATGCGATCGTTTGCGCCAGCCGCGGAGGCGGGAATGACGTCAATACACGGAATAGTCGCCGCCGCTGCAACAGCGGACGTTTTCAAAAAATCTCGTCTGGTTGTCATGAATAATCTCTCCTGAAGTATGAGGGAAACAAATTAAATCTTTTTTTATTTAGGCGGGATATGGTTATATGGTCAACGCCCCCCTTTTATGTTGATAATTGTACCCCGATTAAAAATGAATTGCAAGAGGGAAAACGTTTAATTTTCAACAATGATGAAAATTGAAAGTTTATATTGTTTTTAGTGAGAGAGAGCGTTTATAGGCGCATAGCTCGCCAAAAAATTTTAAACAACGCTAAAGCTTTTTCGTTAATATTCCGATTTGTATAACATCTCAAACGGATACAGATTTTAAAAATCAAATTGAGATTGACGCGAGTAACGGATAGCGTCATTTTGCTGAAACTCTCTTTCCGACATTCCTTGTCGGCGCTTCCACTTAAAGCGGTTTTCAGCCATCATCCTCTGCGAACAGGTCGCATGGATGCAATTTTGTGGATTTCTCAAAACGGAGAGAGTATTATGAAAAAGAGTTTCACGAAGTTTCTGGCTCTTATCGTAACGG
This sequence comes from Thermoguttaceae bacterium, assembly GCA_017407125.1. Taxonomy (GTDB): domain Bacteria; phylum Planctomycetota; class Planctomycetia; order Pirellulales; family Thermoguttaceae; genus RUG11551. Next base: position 180,836 of record JAFQXE010000025.1, on the reverse strand, counting down.
CGACTCTTGCTTTGCCCGTCTGCGCTCAGGAATACGTCAATTCGTCTTTTTCGGCGCAAGCTTTGGCTGAAGCTGCAATGAAAGCCCCGGAAGCTGTCGCAGATGTTAAACTGCCAGAAGCGGAAGACAAGGAAGACGAAGAGGACGAGGACGAAGAAGACGAAAACAAATGGAAATGGGAATTCAACGTCCAAAGCGGATTCTGGGCTAACCAGTGGGGCGCAACCGGCGGCGTTCAGGAATACGGCGTTCCCGGCGGTTGGGACTACTTTGGTCAAGGTGGAAACTCGTGTGCCGGTCTGAATATTGACAATACCGGATTCCATCTGTACGAATTCTACGCTGCTGGAAGCCGCGAGTACAAGATCAACGACGACTGGAAGTTCCTCGTTCAGTCCGACTTCATGTACGGCACAAGAGCTCAGTTTTATCAGTGTTGCAATCGATTTGATTACATGGCTCTGTCAAAGGGACAGTACGGTTTTGCGATTCCTCAGCTGTATGCTGGACTTGGAACGGATAAATTCAACGTCATTGTTGGAAAATTCGCCTGTCCAGTTGACAACCCGGGCGACGGTTTCTTCTTTAGCGATTCCTACAACCCATGGATGGACACGCACATGGGCGTCTTGGCGACGTGGGAACCCTGCGAATTTGTCAATTTCACCCTCGGCTGGACGCAAGGCTCGAACGAAGCGTTTGATCCCGATCGCGATTCCTCGCTGATCTGGTTCGGCATGAGCCGACAGCTTACCAAGGCGATTCGTCTGTCCTATATGATGTGTGCCGGCAACATGGAGACCTATGAAAATACATACTCTCACTGCATCGTACTGGAAACAAAACTGTCGGATAAGCTGACCTATTACCTCGGATACGACTTTATGAGCCTTGTCAACGGCGACGATGACTCTCCCAATACCAAACTGTGGGGCTTGAACAATTGCTTTATTTACGAGATCAACGAAAAGGTTCAGGCGGGTCTTCGAATTGAATACCAGGAAGAACTGGTTGCTGACGAAGTTGTCGGTCGATTTGAAGTTACTTTCGGCTACTCAATCAGCCCGTTCAAGGGCTGCACGCCTCGCCACAAGCGCTGCTGTTTGGCTCCCTGCCGCATGATGTCTGGCGAACTGGTTATTCGACCGGAAATCCGTTACGACAACTGGAATGGAGCAAACGGCTTTAACGACTGCACAAAGCCCTATCAGTTCTCCGGCGGCGTAGCCTTGGATTATTCCTTCTGATACATCATTGCAAGACAGCAACCATACCCTTGCCTGTGTGTTCCCCTTCCTTCGGATGATTCGCTGGAAGGGGATTTTATATAATTTAAAATGTCCGTTGCGTTTCATACCCACGGGTTTACACCCGTGGCTCGCCTGAATTGTTTCCTCCGTTACCCCCTTTCAAAATCCTCTTTTTCGAAAAATTTTAAGAATTTCCTAAAAATTTCTAAAAAATTTAGACTTGTCTAATTGACAAGGATTCAAAAAGCGCTATACTGCATCTCAATGTTATGATTTGGCATACATGACAGTTACTGACTCCTTACGTTTCTGCGTATGGGTACCGACATCCGCAGAAACGTCTTTTTTGAAAACTTAACTTTAGACATGACTAAAGTATGACTGAACTAATACAGGTTGGCTGTGGCGCGAAAAAGATGGAACTCATGCGGAGCCTGACTCTGAAAACGGCGCTGGTGAGAATGAAACTCAAACCGGCGGAAACGTTTTTCGTCAAGCGATGCTATCGCGCCCAAGCTCTGGCTGGAGCTAAGGAGATATGCGCCAGTCAGCGTGAGGTTCTCGAAAAACTCGGTCTTCCGTGGCGGGTTCTGCGAAGCGCCGAAGACAGAAATCTGATTCTCTTTTACGACGTCGACGCGATGAGCCGCGTCATTGACGACGACGAAAAATGGGAATATCTCTCTGGCTGCGGCTACGACAATCGAACGGTCGAAGGAACGCTCGACAGTCTGTGCCGCCGATTCGAGGAATGTGATTTCCCGCACGAAATCGGGCTGCTTCTTGGTTATCCTCTCAAAGACGTGGTCGGGTTTACCTGCGGGCAATCCACTCCGTCGTATCGCGGTTCGTGGATGGTCTACGGAGACGTTGAGGAATCGCTGAAAATCATGGACCTGTTCCGCCGAGGCGCGCGCGAGGCGGAACGAATTATAACCCAATCGGAAAGCTGGGAGGCGTGCGTCCAGCAGATTTGCGCCCTGAAACTGGCGCTGGCTTAACAAAGAGAAAAGAATATGGCAGATATAAAAGTAATTTTCGGCAGCTCAACCGGCTCGACGGAAAGCGCCGCTCATAAAATCGCAGCAGCTCTCAATGCCGACTGCGTCAATGTAGCTAAAGCGACGGCTGACGATTTCAAGGCGTCCACCCTGATTCTGGGAACGTCAACCTGGGGGTTCGGCGAACTTCAGGACGACTGGCAGACCGGAATCGCTCGTCTTCAGGCGGCAAACCTGTCCAATACGACAGTGGCGCTGTTCGGCTTTGGAGATCAGGAATCCTTTTGCGACACGTACCTCGACGCCATGGGGATTCTCTACGAGGCGGTTGCATCCAAAGTGGCAAAAATCGTCGGGAAAACCAGCGTTGAGGGCTATAATCATAACGCATCCCGAGCCGTTGTCGACGGGTCGTTTTGCGGCTTGGCGTTGGACGACGTCAACGAGGCAGATAAAACCGAGGCGCGAATTGACGCCTGGGTCAAACAAATTTTAAACGAAATGGCGTAATCCCCCCTTTTCAAATTCAAATTAATCGCTATAATTTAGATTTATCTAAATTACTTTGAGTATTTGAATTTGAAAACCGCTTTTGGAGGAAACGCTATGACGTTTGACACTTCCCTCGACCTGTCGGAAAGCCTTGAAGATTATTTGGAAGCGATTCTAATTTTGACTCGCGACAAAGGCGGCGTTCGTCCAAAAGATATTGCGGATATGCTCAAAGTTACTGGACCGTCGGTTACGGTAGCGTTGAAAAGTTTGGCTCAAAAAAAGCTCATAAACTATGCCCCGTATGAGTTTATAACGTTTACTGCGGCGGGCGAGCAGATCGCTCAGGACGTCTACAGTCGCCACGTTCGGCTGCGGTCGTTCCTGCGAGACGTCCTCCAGGTGGAGCCGGATCGAGCGAATCAGGTGGCTTGCCGCATGGAGCACGCCATGCCCAACGACATCATCGACAAGCTGGTTCGATTCGCCAGGTTTATCGAGGAATGTCCGCGAGGGGGCAAAAAATGGATTTCCGAATTTGAGTACGTATGCAATTTCGACAACAATTGCAAAAATTGCGTCGATTGCCTTCACAATGTCCAAAACAGAATAGAAAGGATTCAAAAGGAGTTTGAAGAACGGAAAGCAAAATGCATTCCGCTCAGTCAGCTTCAGCCAGGGCAGAAAGGAACTATTGCCCGGATTAATTTATCCGGCGACTCGCTTCACCGGTTGCTGCAAACGGGAGCGACTCTGGGCACGCCTGTAGAAGTGGATAAGGCGCCTGTTCAGGGAAGCTCCCTCCTTTTTCGTTTAAAAGGCTCGTTTTTGACCATGACGGTTGAAGACGCCGAACAGATTTTAATTGATTTAATTGTGTAGTCCTTAACTGAAAGGCAGGTATACTATGTCGCTGAAAGAAGTTAAAAAAGGCGAAACCGTCAAGATTGTTTCCGTCGACGCCTCTGACGCCAACGTAAATCGTCTGTGTTCCATGGGAATTCTCCCTGGATCTGACGTCCAAATTGTTAACAACAACCTCGTTGGAGCGTCCCACGTCAACTGCATGGGCTCCCGAATGATTCTCGGTCGCAATTTGCCCAACAAAATCGAGGTCAAGTAGTTTAGAAATATCGTATTCCTTTCCCAATTTTTTTTAATTATAAGTTTAGATTAATCTAATCTTTTTAGAGACATAAAATGAGCAGCAAAAATATTAGAGCGGTTTTGGCTGGTCAGCCCAACAGCGGAAAATCGACTGTGTTTAATAACCTTACCGGCGCGCATGAGCACGTTGGGAACTATCCGGGCATTACGGTTGAGTGGCATACTGGAAGCCGAAAGTACAACGGAACAACCTTTGAACTGACGGACTTGCCGGGCACGTACAGCTTGTCGGCGTATTCAGACGAAGAGCGGGTGGCGCGGGATTATATTATCAACGGCGATTACGATTTCGTTATCGATATCGTCGACGCGTCCAATCTGGAAAGAAGTCTGCTCTTGACGCTGCAGCTCAAAGAACTGGGAATTCCCGTTCTGGTCGTGTTGAACATGATCGACCTTGCCAAAAAGAACGGCATGAACATCGACAAAGAAGCGCTGTCCGCTCAGCTGGGAATGCCGATCGTGGAATGCGTTGGGTACGAGTCAGGCGCGGTCGCAGCGATTCTCGACGCGGCGGAAAGTCTGTACGATTCGTTGGGAGCAAGCGGCAGTAAATCCGCCCTCAAACTTAACGCCGAGAAACTGACGAAACCGAAGTCAACGGAAGAGGAAGTTGCTGTTACAACGGCGCGTCTGGACGAAATCAAACGGATGTGTTCCGCCGCCGTTACAAGCCGACCGAAGGAAGGCCCCAGCTGGTCGGATAAAGTCGACGCGGTTCTGACCAACGTCTGGATTGGAATCCCGATATTCCTGATTCTGCTGTATCTCGTCTTCCAGCTCACCTTTACATTGGGCGCGTACCCGATGGAATGGATTGAAGCAGGGTTTGAGTGGCTCGGCGACTGGGTCAGCGGCTTTTGGGTGGAAGGGCAGGAAAGCCTGCTGAAGTCCCTGATCGTTGACGGCATTATCGGCGGATTGGGCGGCGTCCTTGTCTTCCTGCCTAATATTTTATTGCTCTTCCTGGCGATCGCCTTTTTGGAAGACTCCGGGTACATGGCGCGCGCGGCATACCTGGCGGACAACTTCATGAAGTACATCGGCTTGCACGGCAAGAGCTTCGTTCCGATGATTATCGGGTTCGGCTGCGGCATTCCCGCGATCATGGCAACCAGAACGCTGTCGAGCAGAAAAGAGCGTTTGATTACCATGTTTATTATCCCGTGGATGAGCTGCGGCGCCCGAGTCCCGATTTACATGCTGCTCGTTCCTGCGTTCTTCCCGGAAGCGTATCAAGCGTGGGTCATGTGGGGATTGTACGTGCTGGGGATTATCGTCGCGATTATCGTTGCGAAGATCATGAGCGTCTTTGTTATTCGCGAAGAAAACGCTCCGTTTATTATCGAACTGCCGCCGTACCGATTCCCGACTTTCCGAACGGTGGGAATTCATACGATTGAACGCGGCTGGATGTACCTGAAAAAAGCCGGTACGATTCTTCTGGGAATTTCAATCGTCCTGTGGGCGTTGGCGACATTCCCGGTTTTGCCGGAATCCGAATCGGAGAAGTTCGAATCCCAGCGCGCCCAGATCGCTCAAAAGCTGGACGAACTCAAAGAAGCCAATCCTGAACTGGAAACGCTGGCGAAGGATCGCGACGAAGCTCAGGAAGAACGTGACGGAGTTGAAGAAGATTCTGCTCTGGCGGAATCCGACAAAGAGAAGAAACTGGCTGAGCTGGATGGTCAGCTGGCGAAGTTCAACGAACAGCTTTCAGCGTACGACGACCTGACCGGTCAGATCGAAGAAATCGACAACCAGGAAGCGGAAGCGCAGTTAGCGAACTCCTATTCCGGACGTCTGGGTCATGCGATGGTTCCGGTAATCCGAACGATGGGATTCGACTGGAAGATTGGAACGGCAATCGTGGGCGCGTTGGCGGCAAAAGAAGTCTTTGTCGCTCAGATGGGCATCGTTTACAGCATCGGCGAAGCGGACGAGGACTCGGAATCGTTGCGCGACATCATGAAAAAGAACTACCCGCCGCTGGTCGGCCTGTCGATTCTGGTCTTCTGCCTGCTGTCCGCGCCGTGCGTTGCGACGTTTGCCATCATGGTAAAAGAAGCGGGCTGGGGCTGGGCGTTCGCTCAGTTTATTACCTGTACGATTGTCGCCTGGGTGATTTCCACACTGATATTCCAGATCGGAACTTGGCTTCAGATTGGAACGCAATTGCTCATGTAACAGATTTTTGAAGTAAAACTATCATGTCAGAAACGATTATTGTAGTTGTCATTTGCGCCGCGGCGGTTTTGTATATTATCCGCCGCGCTTATCTGGTTTTCAGCGGGAAGTCCTCCTGCTGTTCCGGCTCCGGGAACCCTTCAGGCGGGTGCGGTTGCTGTTGCAAACATTGCACGCGTCCCTGCGCTGACAGGGAGAACAAAGGGCAAGACAAAGAGTCTGTTTAGTAACGCGCTTGTTCCTAATCGTTTCAGTATCTTTTTCTCTTGCCCTCCGAGTGGAGGACAAGAGAAAAAGTGTATTTGACGATATTCTTTCTTATAGGCGCTCTTTTTCCGTGGGTTAAAACCCACGGCTATTAATATTGAACCGCTAACGCGGTTCTGTGCGGGGCAGAGTTTTTATCACGTTCTCATTGGTTTTGAGTGATACAGCATCGCAGCGACCAACGGGAGCGATTGTAATACGTCTCGCGCGGGTGCGAAGCCGCACTGGCAGTAGGACAAGGTTTTGCTTCCGAAAAAGCTGATTTCGGCGCTATCCACGTCCAATCAGGAACCGACCTTGTCGGCGCGGATTGGCTCCCCCGCCATCGGGGGCGTCGTCCTCCCGTCGCGCCGTCTATTTCATGTATTTGTCAGCGAAGTTCATATACTTATCCCAGTCCCAGGGTAAAAGACCGTGTTTGCCGGTTCGGACATGGTAATGGATGATTCCGCCGACAGACGTGTCGATAGCCGGCATTTTAGGAGGATTGACGTCGTCGCCGAGCGGGTTGTCGTAAAACAGTTTATAAGCCGGTTCGGCATTGCAGGCGGAAAGGAACTCGCCTTTCGGATCGCACCAGATGTCCAGTGAAGCGGACGCAACGTAAACCGGGCGCGGCGCCTGTAACGCGATTAACTCGTGCATGTCGAACGGCAGGTCATTCTCTCTGTCAGCGTATTTAAACAAATTGTCACAGAACCAGTGCGGAAAATGCTTCTTCATGAACCCCAAACGCTCTCCAACCGGACGGCGATACAAAGCCGCTCCACCGCAGCCGGATTCGTTGGAAATAACCAGCGCGAATCGTTCGTCAGACGCCCCCGCCCATAACGCGGTTTTGCCCAGTCGGGAATGACCGATCACGGCGACCTTCGTTCCGTCAATGTCAGGGTCGGTCTGAAGATAGTCCAAAGCGCAGGACAGCGCCCACGCCCACATGGAAATCGCTCTCCATTCCGAGCCGTCTTTGACTTCTTTTTTAGGGAAGAGCTTGGCAACGCCCTTGAGATACTCGTTTGGGCTGTCCGGGGCTACTTCTCCCATAAACAGAGTGCAAGGAGCGTAGCCGCGGTCAATAATCTGCTCAATGGGCCAACGCCAATGTTCCTGATATTTGCCGCGGCTCTTTTCCGTTGACTTGTGGTTGACTCGTCCCTCCTTGGGTTCGTTGGGAACCCATGCGTCCGTCATGGTAACGTCGTCTTCCAGGGTAACAGTATGATTGCCGCGGAAATTCATCCCCAGAAACGCCGGCGCTTTCTTCCCTTCCGCGCGATTGTTGGGAACGTAAATCAGCAGCCGCGCCTTGACGCCGTCCGGCTGACCGTTGAAGTTGATAACGACTTCTTTTCTGGTCGCTTTTCCGCCGCAGGCGTCTGCTTTTACGTTCTCGACGGTAAAGGTCATGGTTTCAAACTTGGGCGGCATGACGCCGTAAACGCCTTCGGAAAACATCTTGTAAATTTCCGGACGGCGGACGGCTTTCCATTGCTCGGCGGTTGTGATTTTCGTTCCGTCGTTTGCCGTCAGCGGGTCAGGCAGAGTGTACTCCGGAATTGCAACCGGGTCGAAATGCGGATCGCGTTCCCCCTGAGCGAAAACAACGTTCGAAATAATCACGGCGGCAATCAATGCAAATGCTTTGTTCAAAATTGACATGAAACGCTCCTTAATATCCAGGGTTAAGTAAATATAAAATCGAATGTTCCAGCTAATAACTAGCAGCTAACGGCTAGCGGCTTATCCTCTGATTCATTCATGTTCTTCGTCTGTTACAACGATCTTATAGTATGCTGTCAGGGACTCGCCGGGTTTAAGTTCAATAGGTTTCTCCCGAGTTGCCATCGTAGCGCTCATATAGGCGGACGTCTTGCCGGCGTCGCCCATCGTGTATCCCGTCATAGGGCGAGTGTTGCCCGGCTGATCGTAAATAATCAGAGTTATCGGCTTGCCGTCCACCTTTCCGGTGATTCCAAACCATTGACAGGGCTTGACCCGTTCGTCGTCGCGGACGATTTTCCCGTCGTGAACGCCGGTACTGTTAAAGAATCGCGCGCCGGTGTCGAGGTCGGCGACAAATCGCAGCCCCAGCCCAAAGTAGGCGTTACGACCGTTGAGCAGAACCGGCTTGTCGCCCGCCGGCGTTAAGACGGTTTTCCACGTCAAGACGCATTGCGGCTGAGCGCCGTCGGCGCCGGGAACGTATTCCACAGTAATTTCCCGCTGTTCTTTAAGCAGAACCTCTCCGTCCGGGCGAATCCAGTTCAACTCCGATTTAATTGACGACTCGGTCGATTCCAGCTTGACCGGGATTTCAAAGCCGCAATTCGGTCCGTACTCTCCCCAGAATTCCGTCTGGTCTGCCTTGTGAGCAAACATGAGCGAATGATGATGCGGACGCAAGGGCGACGAGTCCCGCAGAACCTGAACCCCGGCGGGCGTATAGAGCTTTTCGATAAAGGGCTTGCATTTGCCGTCCGCCTGATACACCGCAACCGTCTTTCCGCCCGACGTGAGCGGGATTCGGGACGTCGCCTGACCGGCGACCAATTCTGCTGTCTTCCCGTCGGGCGAGACGCGATACAAGCCGTCTTCCGTCTGAGCGTAAATCGTATACGTTCCGTCGGCTTCTGGCGCTGTTACAACGGAAGTAAATCCCGTAACGTTTTGCGCCAGCGCCGTCCACGACTTATCGGTTCTGTCGTAGCGCCATAACGCGCCGTCGGCGTCGACAGCAATTAGAACGTCTTTTTCCGGCGCCTTGCCGACGCTCAAGCTCTTCACGACTTTATCCAGTGGGTCGACTTTTTTGCCGATCAAAATCCACGTATTGTCTTTCCCGGCGATAACGATTTCATCTTCTTTTGTGGCGAGTGCGAAATTTCCGCAAATCGTTGACCGAATCGATTTCCCCAACGCCTTTTGGGTATACGTATTCCAGACGGGACTGAAAAGATAGACGTCGCCGTTGGTAACGGTAACAAAGTTGTCGAACGCGCTGTTGGGCTGCAAATTCCCCGCTGACGCCTGCGAGAAATCGCCGGGAACGTTTGTCCAGCCGCCTTTGCCGTTGGTTTGTTTCCAAATAAAAACGCGATTGAGCGTGTTGTTGATTAAAACCTGACCCAACCCGTTGGCGTCGCACCCGGCAGACAAATAGAGGATGTGGTCTCCGGTCGAATTGACGGCGAAAGTCGTCTTGCCGGTCTGGACGGTTTTGTCAACGTCGATAATATAGAGGTCTTTTTTAAACCAGCCGACAACCGCCAACTCGTCGCGCCCGTCGCCGTCAACGTCGACAGCGGCAATTTGCGTTCCCTTTTGATAGAATTCCATGAACCGGGTTACCTTCTGCCCGTCAAAAACGCGAAGCTCGCCCGTCGCGTCCAGCCATGCAACGCCAAACGTTCCGCCAGCCATGTCGTGATTGTCGTTTTCTACAGACGCCCAAGCGGGGCAAGCAGTCGCTATCGCCAACGCCAGCGCCAAAATCGTCTTTTTCATAATTGCTCCTTTAAAATCAAGTGTAAAACTGAATATGCATTTATTTTACCCGATTTCAAAATGAATTGCAAGGAGCGAAAGAGCAGGGAAGAACAAAGTGCGAAGCCGCACGGGCAAACGGACGAGGTTATGCCTCCGAAAAAGCTGGTTTTGGCGCTACCCACGTCCAATCGGGAACCGACCCTGTCGGGAAAGAGCGCGGCTGTCAGACGTCGCGCTCTATGGCTTGGTGCGTAGCCGCACAGGCAGGTGGAAAAGGTTATGCCTCCGAAAAAACAGATTTCGGCGCAACCCACATCCACTCAGGTACCGACCTTGTCGGGCGCTGCTGCAAACACTGCTTACGCCCCTGCTCTGTCAGGGAGAACAAGCAGCAAGACAAAGAGTCCGTTTAGTAACGCGATAGACGGGAGGGGTTAGCGCAAAGCGCCGCCTCCCGCACCCCGAAAATCTTTTATTTTTTGCACTTCTTGACAACGTCTTTCTTTATGGTAAAATAATCTTATTGTAACATGAGATTATCGCATATAAAAAGGGAATGTCATGGAAGAAGAGCAATTGATTCAAAAGACCGCTTTAGGAAACGCTATCGAGCAGAACCGAGATCGTTTGCTGGCAATTATTTCCTGTCGCGCCTCGGATCGGCTGAAAAGGCTGATGTCCATTGAAGATATTCTTCAAGAGGCGTTTCTTGAAGCGTATAAACGTTTGGACTTCCTCAACGACAAACCGGAGATTTCCCTGCTTGTCAAACTGAGAAAAATTGTCTTGCAAACGATTGTCGACAAGGAGCGTTATTTCGGAGCCGATAAGCGCACCTCAGGTAAAGAAGTCTATGATAATATGGACGACTCTCAAACCAACCTGTTAAACCGTCTTGCTGATTCAATTACTTCTCCCAGCAAAAAGATAATGCGTAAAGAACGCGCTGTTATTGTTCAACAGATAATTGACGAGCTGTCGCCGCAATACCGGGATATTATCTTAATGCGTCATTTTGAACAGTTGGATTATAACGACTGCGCTGCAATTCTGAATATCTCCATTGACGCGGTTAAGATGAGATATTATCGCGCGCTGAAACGGCTTAAAGAACTTATCGAACAGTATTCGGAATTACAATCATGAATCTTCCTGACATTATAGAACTATATATGCAGTCTGTACGTTCCGGAGAGGACGTTTCTATAAGTTCTTTCGCCGCTCGCTGGCCGCAGTACGAAACAGAACTCAAAGAAATTCTTCCGATAACGCTTATGCTGGAAGATATTCAGAGAACAGAACTGACCAAAAGCGCGGCAAAAAAACCTGAGCTTCCAAAAATTCCCAAACAAATTGGAAAGTACAAGATTATTCGAGAAATCGGCCATGGAGGCATGAGCGCGGTTTACGAAGTCTTAGACACGGTCGCCAATCGCTCAGCCGCTCTGAAAGTTCACAGAACGCCGCAATCCATCAGAGAAGCTGAAATTCTGAAGAATCTTCATCACGAAAATATCATTGCGTTCTACGATTCAGGAACGCAGAACAATATCTTTTATACGGTTATGGAATTAGTTGACGGTTCCAGCTTGGATAAAACAAACTGGAAAACGCTCTTTCCCGGTAAAACGCCTGACCAGTCAGCGGCTTTGATTATTCTGCAGTCCGCTCGCGGATTGGCGTACGCTCACTCACACGGTATAATTCACCGGGATGTGAAACCGGCGAATATTCTTCTAACCAAATCCGGCTCCGTTCGACTTTCCGACTTTGACCTTGCTGGAGGAACAAACGCTCCTGACGCGCCTCCCAGCGGCGGAACCGCAAAATATATGTCGCCAGAATGTCTGCTTGACCAACACGGTGAAGGAGTTATTTCGCCTAAAGTCGATCAGTACTCGCTGGGAAAAACCTTGTTCGACATGCTGAACGAAAAATCTTCTCCCGTTTTGCTTGCTATTGCCAAGCGAGCCATGTCTCGCATTCCCGCTGACCGATTCGAATCGCTCGACGTTATGGCGGACGCAATTGAGAACTGGCTAAAGCATAAGGACGAATAACTCTAATTTCGACTTTCCCGCTTACCAAATTTTTCTCTGAAAATTTTTATTTTTGATGCGTCCGAGGGCTTGCAACGAAGTCGCAATTCAAGTAAAATAATAGAAATGTAGAAAAAGAATGTTTTAATTCACTCATATTTTTAATTGGAGATTCCCTGTTATGGTAATGAAGAAATTCATCAACGCCCCTGAAAATTTGACCACAGAACTTTTAGCCGGCATGCAGATCGCGTTCCCGGACAAAATCGTCGTAGATCAGAAACTGGTCTGCCGCGCCAATCCGAAGTCGACTGACAAAGTCGCCATCGTTTCGATGGGCGGAACCGGACACGAACCCGCAATCAGCGGTTTTGTCGGATACGGCATGCTTGACGTTTCCGTCGCTGGCGACATCTTTGCCGCGCCGGGCGGACCGAACGTCTACAAGGCTCTGGAAAAGATGAATCGGGAAGCCGGTACGCTGTTAATCGTTCTGAACCATGCTGGCGACGTCATGAGCGGCGACATGGCTATGGAAATGGCGGAAGAAGAAGGACTTAACGTCCGTTCCATCAACACTCACGAAGACATTTCCGCCGGTCTGGGCGCTCCGATGGAAGATCGCCGCGGTCTGGTTGGCTGCATTCCTCTGGCGAAGATTGCCGGCGCTGCTGCTGAACGAGGCTGGAATCTGGACGAAGTCTGCCGCGTTGCCAATAAGTTCAACGACAACATGGCAACTCTGGCTGTTGCAATGCGCGGAGCCACTCACCCCGCTACCGGGCAGGAAATCGCCACTCTGGCGGACGACGAGATGGAAATCGGCATGGGTCAGCACGGAGAAGGCGGCGGAGGACGCTGCAAGATCAAGACCGCTGACGAAACCGCTCAAATCATGGCTGAACAGCTTCTTCAGGCTGTCGACGCCAAAGAAGGCGACAAAGTCGTCGTTATTATCAACGGTTCCGGCGCCACGACTCACATGGAAATGTTCATCGTTCTCAACGGCGTGAAGAAGTACCTGGATTCCAAGGGAATCATCATCGCAGACGCTAAATGCGAAGAAATGCTGACCGTTCAGGAATCCGCCGGTTTCCAGATGTTCATTGCCAAGATGGACGACGAACTGCTCGACCTGTGGAAAGATCCGTGCGATACGCCGTACTGGACAGTGCGCTAAGTTAGAGTTGCGAGAGGTTGGAAGGCGGTAACGAAGCGACCAACGGGAGCGTAGTTACGCAGCCGACAAGGTCGGTTCCTGCTTGGAAGTGGGTAACGCCGAAATCAGCTTTTTCGGAGGCATAATCTTGTCCTTCTGCCCGTGCGGCTTCGCACCGCCGAAGGCGAACACAAAACCGTCAGGTTCGCCTGACGGCGAATGCGTAATTCCGTTCGCTAACGCTCACTTCATTACCGCCTTTCATTCTTGCCTACTCTCGGCTTTGCCAGTCGAGTAATCTAAGCTGAACGCTGGTTCGACCGGCAAAGCGATTGATACTGGGCTGAAAGACGATGTCAAACGACTGACTGCCCGTATTGACAAACTCGCTTGCCCAAGAGGGGTGTTGAAACGCAACGCCTTTAACTGTTACGCCGTTTTGGTAGAAATCAAACTGAACTCCGCCGTAACTGTTTAACAGTCGCGGAGCGCTTGCAAGACCAACGTTGGTCGCCATGAACGTTGGTTTCGGGTTCTCTTTGCCAAACGGCTCCATTGCTTCCATTGCCAACAGGGTTTCCATCGTTAGGGCAGACAAAGGAACTTCTGCGTCAACGTATTCTGGCTCGTCTGTAGACAATTCCGCTTTATGTTCTTTTGCGTATTCGTTGATCTTTTGACGAAAGGCGTCGATGTCCTGTTCTCTGACCGACAACCCCGCCGCCATTTTATGACCGCCATGACGCGTTAGAATGTCTGAACAATGCGCCAGCGCGGCGGCAACGTCGAAGCCTTCTACAGATCGGGCGGAGCCGGAACAGGGCTTTTCTGAATCGTCTGAATTTGGAATGGAAAGGATAATCGTTGGACGGTGGAATCTCTCTACCATGCGGGAAGCGACAATGCCCAGAACGCCTTCATGCCAGCCCTGCCCTGCTAAAACCAAAAACGGATTATCGTCCTCTGACAGGTATTGTTCCTTAACCAGCTCTTCCGCCTGACGAGAAATCTCCTGTTCCAGATTCTTCCGTTTGGAGTTCCATTCAAGCATAAGAGATACAAGGCTTTGCGCCTTCGGCGGCTGAATCGACAAGAGCAATTCCACCGCCTTGTTGGGGTCGCCAACGCGTCCGGCAGCGTTGAGCGTCGGCGCGATTTTGTAGGAAATATTCTCGGCGCTTAACGGCTGTTCGTGAAGGCTTAATCCCTGTAGCAGAGCCATGATGCCAATCGGCGCTCGATTCCGCAAGTATTTCAAGCCGTTGGCTGTAAGAATACGGTTGTCGCCGATTAAAGGCACGACGTCTGCGACAATTCCCAGCGTCGCTATTCCCAGCAGTTCCAGAAGAATGTTGCGAAGCCGATCCCCAACGTTAGCGCTTTTCATCTTCGCGCAGCATAACTGCCACGCCAGCTTGAACGCGACAGCTGAACCGCTCAGCTCCGGCGTGCATTTGCCGTTGAGAGGAATCGCCGGATGAACGACCGCCAGCGCAGGGGGCAGTTCCCCGGATTCCAGAGGCGGATGATGGTCAGTAACAATCGTTTTCAGACCCAGACGGTTTGCCAACGCGACTTCTTCCAGAGATCGAATGCCGCAGTCCACCGTAACAAGCCAATTGTACCCTTGTTGAGCCAGGTTCTCAACAGTATGATTATGCAGCCCGTATCCGTCGTCGTGTCGACTGGGAATATAATAGTTTACTTTCCCACCCAGGGCAGTAATAATTCTGTACAGAACGACCGTTGCGGACATCCCGTCGACGTCGTAGTCCCCGTAAATAACGAACGATTCGTTGTTGTCAATTCCCTGAAGAATCAATTCCGCCGCCTTTTCACAGCCAAAGAGGGCCGTTGGCGGTTCGACTTCTGAAAAAGACGACGACAAAAAGCGGCGTCCTTCTTCGGGAGTCAACTTTCGAGCGCATAAAAGCTGCGCCAACGCGACGGGAACGTTGAGCTGTCTGGTCATCCGCTCAACTTCGCCGGAATCGTGTAAAGGAATCTGCCAGTTTTTATCAAATTTTCGCAGCATGGGGAGAGGAAGGATTAGGAAATAGGGAATAGGGAGTAGAGCGCGAAGCGCTTCCCCTAGAACCGCTTTAGCGGTTCAATATTAATAGCCGTGGGTTTTAACCCACGGAGGTAATAGACAGTAGTGAAGAATAAACAAAGCGACCACCGGGAGCGGGGTTAATACGTCTCGCGCGGTAGCGCGGTTTGGGAGCGGCGCCTCGCCGCAAATTAAAAAACCGCGCGACAAATTGTCATGCGGTTTTTGTAATTCGATAAAAAAAGAAACTTATTTCTTCTTTTCCTTGTGATTGACGTGCTTGCGGCACTTCGGGCAGAACTTCTTCAGACTGAGCTTTTCTCCGCCGGGCTTGCGGCGCAGGACGTAGTTGTAAGTTCCGCATTCTTCACAGGCGAGAAATACGGGTTCGGACTTCTTCTTGCTTTTAGCCATCGTTTTACTCCTGGTTCGGGCGAACCGGAAAAACGGTTGCGCCTAGATGTTAATTGTTTATCGTTTTTGACAAATCGTCAGCTACAATGGAAGAAAATAATGTCTTCTCACCACTACTGACATTCATCAGTCAACATTATATTTAGTTTGGGTATTATACCCAACGTCAATAATTCATCAAGGGGGGGCAGACAATTATTTTGCAACGCGCTACGAAAACAAACGTCTTTTAATAAAATAGTGAAAAGTAGGAAATATATAAAAAGTTATCATTTTATAAATCCCTTCATGAACAATTCGTGAAATCCGCGTATTATTTTCTGAAATCTTCGCCATTATTTTAAACAATTACGATTCCGATTCAATAGCGAATACATTGGATACAATTTTGAATTAAGAAATTTTTAATAATTCTGGAAAAAACTCTTCACATTAGATATTATCAAGAGATATGACATGTTCAATTTTTGCACAACTGTTCGATTTTGCCGTATTAAAATAATACAGGCGTTTAAGCAACGCTTGAAATTGCCTAAACGCCTGTTTTGGTCGGAAGCTGTATCACGCATTTTTTCGAGTTCGTAATACGTAACTCTATATTCAACCAACGCTTACGTTCTCGTTATCCATAAACGTCAGGAGGAATCCTTTGTTTGGTAAAAAATCCCCGACGGAACTTAGGGGAGAAACCGCCGGGGATCGAGGGGGGTGACATTGCTTAAATTTCACAAACTCGGCGGCCGAAAGGAGCGACGACGCGCCGAAAAATGACAGGAAAGAAGAAAACGGAAGGAACTTCTCTCCAGTCAAATACATTTAATATGCAAAAACCGTGCCAGTCTTTATCATTTTTTAATCAAACCAACTACGGCTGGCGGATATGCGCGAATATCCCACTCTGAATTGGGCGTCAAGGCTTTGACGTTTTCCCAATCGAATCGCTGATCTGATTCGACAACAAACAGGCTTCCCGCCGGCGCCTGTTCCAGCAAAGAGTTAATCAGTTCTGATAAATCGTCCCATCGGCTGATAAAGAATTCGTAAGGAGGACATACAAAAACCGCCCAAGGAACGTCCTGGGGCAAGGCGTCTCGCTTTTTATTCCAGATGAAAACGTTGCCTGTATGCAGATTTACGACGTCTGTCAACCCCAGCGTTTCGATATTCTTTTTAATCGTTTTTGCCGTCGGGAAATGCATCTCGACAATCTGACCGCCAACTGCGCCGCGGCTTATCGCTTCTAAACAAACGGCGCCTGTTCCGCCAAATAAGTCCAAGACAAACTTTCCCTTGACATCCGTACCAACCAGATTGAAAACGGACTCGCGAACACGGTCTTTCATGGGACGAACGCGCATGTCGCCGGCATATTCCAGCTTTCTGCCGCGAAACGTCCCGCCGATTATTCTCAAACCAACAGAATCAACCATAACGCCCGCCAGGTTTTTGGGAGAATTTTTCGTCTTCTTTGATTTTTTTTCGTTTTTTTGACTCATTTGGTAAAATCGAGCTTTTCTTTATTGGGGAAATTTGGTAAAATACGGACAGGAAGTAAGTAGTTGAGAAACGAATGTTAAACATTTTTCGATTCACGTCTTGCAACTTGCTCCTTATTATAGCGGATTTAAAAATATTTCCAAATCCCCCCCAACAACTTTGGTTTAGAAAAAGGAACCCAAAACCATGAGATTTTTTAGTTTAATCCTTGCTGCTGCGCTCCTTTGCAGCGTCAGTTTTGCTCAACAGACAACAACCCCCAGCGCCCCGACAACTCCCGCTGCTGGAGCCGGTCCCGCCACACAAAAATTCCACAAACTTTCTGATCAGGCAAAAGAATACTATCAGAAGTTTATGGCTTTTGAAAAAGAATACAGCTCCGCCACGCCTGCTCGACAGAAGGAGATTCAGGAAGAAGTCCAAAAGATGGCTGAAACCATCCAGACGTTCAAAGCGCCTTTGTTAGCCGCCGCCAAAGCCGCGTTCAAAGAAGCGCCCAACAAAGACGAAGCCGTCAAAGCCTTCCTGCTCAATAACATCGTTATGATGGTTAATTACGACGACTATGAAAACGCGCTCAAAGAATGCGACGAACTGATTCGTCTCGGTTTGGTCGAACAGCCGATTTTCGAAATCGCCGCTTTCTCTGCATACAATTCCAACCAGTTTGCCTATGCTGAATCGGCTATCGCCAGCGCGAAAAAGTTAGCGGCAAACGCTCTGGCTCGCGCTAAAGCGCAGGGAAAAACCCAGGCTGAAATTAATAAAGACGGCATTGGACAAGTTCACCCCGGCTTGGCTCAACTGGAGGAGAACCTCCCGTTCTACAAAGAAGCGTGGGCAAAAGAAAAAGCTCTTCGCGCTGCTCAGGCCAAAGCCTGTCCTATCGTTAAACTGCAAACCTCAGCTGGCGACATCTCCATTGAGTTGTTTGTCAACGAAGCCCCAAACACCGTTGCCAACTTCATCGAACTGGTAAACAAAGGTTTTTATAACGGTTTGACGTTCCACCGCGTTATGCAGGCGTTTATGGCTCAGGGCGGCGACCCGAACGGCAACGGCACCGGCGGACCGGGCTATTACATTCCCTGCGAAGTTGACAATCCCAACGCTCGCGTTCACTTCCGCGGTTCGCTTTCAATGGCTCACGCTGGAAAGGACACTGGAGGAAGCCAGTTCTTCATTACCTTTGTTCCAACCAAATGGCTTGATGGCAAGCACACTGTTTTCGGCCGCGTTATTTCCGGATTCGACACGTTGGCGAAGATTCAACGCAATCCCGATCCGAAAACTCCTGGATTTGAACCCACGAAAATCATCAAAGCTGAAGTTACCTATATGCCGCCTCAGCTTAAGCTCCCGCCGGTTAAAAAACTCCCTGACAATCGATAATTAAATTCAATCTTGATTGCACATTACCGATTTTACCTATTATTCCAACAACTATGAGCAATATGTCAGAAAACGAATTGGAACAAAATTCCGCCTTGAACGGCAAAACCATTTTGATTGTCGACGACGACCCTGAAATTGTCGAGTCGGTAAAAATCGCATTGCAGTCGGAAGGCTACACGGTATTTTACGCTCGAGATGGAAATCAAGGGTTGGCTTTGGCGGAACGAGAAAATCCAGACTTGATTATTCTTGACATGATGATGCCTAAACGAAGCGGATTTCTCGTTTTGGAAAAGCTTCGCCGAACCCGCCGCGTTCCCATTCGTATTATTATGGTAACAGCCAACGAAGGAAACCGGCACAAATCGTATGCTGAAACGCTCGGCGTTGACGATTACATCCGCAAGCCGTTCGCCATGGACAGGCTTCTGGACAGCGTCAACCGCCTGCTGGGACAAAATCCCGAAGCGTAATATTAACAAAACGCAGTATTTACAAGCCGGAAATTCGTTTTCCGGCTTTTTTATTTAATATTTAAATTCAATGTTGATTTTCAGTTAAAAAAACGCTATATACTGGAAAGAGCAATTATAATTAATAAGCAGTTCCATTTGGATGTTATTTTATTTCCCCCCCAAAAAAACTGATATGAAACGAATCTTCGCAGTACTGACCGTTTTATTTTTGAGCGCGGCGTCATTCGCTCAACAGACAGATTTTCTCCCTGATAATCCCTTTGACGGTGGATTTAACGGATTTAGCGGAGGAGCCGAGAGCGGTTTCAATCTCGGTTCTGATATCGGCTTCGGTTCCAAAAGCGCGCGAGAAACCGTCTCCGTCACGGGAAAGTTTATTCAGGACGCAAACTCCCCCAGTACAGGAAAGCTGCTTCTGGAAGCGATCGTTCCCGAAGGTTTCCACATGTATTCCATAACGCAAAAAGCAGGGGGTCCCTACACCGCCAAAATCACTCTTGACCCTTCCGCTCAGTACTCGGCTTCCGGTCCGTTTACCGCTCAAACGCAGCCTCAAATTCAAAAAGTAGAATACTACGACGTTCCAATTGAAGAACATCGCGGGACGGTTATCTGGACAGCGCCGATTCAGTTCGCTTCCGGCGTTGACCCGTCAACGATTGAAATTAAAGGGAGCTTATCCTACCAAATCTGTGACGACGTCAACGGCACGTGTCTGGAACCGACAGACGCGCCCTTTACAGCTAAAATCGTTCCGGGATCGTCGGCTGCAATTACTCCTGCCGACGCCAGCGAAATTCCCGCGCCGAAACTTTCCGATCCCAGAGTGCAGCAGCCTGACGTCCCCGCGGAATCTCCAGACGTCGCACAACCCTCTGGCGCCTCTGCCGGATTGGGCGGATATTCCACCCAGCAGTTGATCAACTGGTCAATCATGGCGTTTTTAGGCGGTCTGATTCTTAACGTCATGCCCTGCGTTCTGCCTGTTATCAGCTTAAAGCTCATGGCGTTTATCGATCAGGCGGGCGAGTCCAGAATTCGCGTGTTTATCCTCAACCTGTGGTACGTCGCCGGATTGATGGCGGTCTTCGTATTCCTGGCGTTTTTGTCAACGTACGGACTGTCGCTCTTTACCGGGAAGTTCACCTCTGACGCCGGCATGGGCTGGGGTGAAATGTACGCCTATACCTGGGTTCAAATTGCCATGTGCGCGTTTATTTTTGTCATGGCTTTGAGCATGCTTGGCGTTTGGGAAATCCCGATTCCCGGCTTTTTGGGTTCAGGCGCAATCAACGACGTCCAGCAGAAAGAAGGCGCAATCGGAGCGTTTACCAAAGGGATTTTCACAACGCTGATGGCTGTCCCCTGCACCGGCCCGTTTATCGGTCCGATTTTAGGCTTAACCATGGGCGCGCCGCTGTCGTTTACCATGCTGATTTTCTGCATGATCGGTTTGGGCATGGGCTTTCCTTATATTCTGGTCGGCATTTTCCCCGGACTGCTTTCCTTCCTGCCCAAACCCGGACAATGGATGGTAACCGTTCGAGAAATCATGGGGTTCCTTTTGCTGGGAACGACGGTTTATTTCTTCCGGATGGTTCCCACAGAGCTGATGGTTCCCGTTTTGACACTGCTGTTTTCACTCTGGTTTATTTGCTGGATTGTCAACAAGATTCCGTACGGAGCAACGTTTGGACAGCGGCTTCTCAACTGGTCAATTGGAATTTTAATCGCAACGATTTCAACCGGCTGGATGTTTCACGCCTACACGGCAGACAACAGTTTCCCGTGGTCTGACACGTTCTATTCCGATACCAAATCCAACGGCGGCAACCCGCTTTTAATCGCCGCGGAAAAAGAACGTTTGGCTGGCCGCACTGTCATGATTGAGTTTACGGCAAGCTGGTGTCCCAACTGCAAAGCGAATTTGTATACCGCGATTGAAACGGACGACGTTGAAGAGTTTATTCGTAAAAATAACGTCTGCGCCATGATTGGCGACTGGTCTCGAAAGCCGCAAAACAGCGAAGACCCCGACGTCATCAAACAGGCGCTCAACTTTTTCGGTCGACAATCCATTCCGATGTTGGCGATCCTGCCCGCCGACGGCCGCGACCCGATTCTGCTTGACGGTCCCATTACAAAAGGACAGCTGCTCAAAGCCCTCAACGACGCCCAGTCTGCGCCGAAGCAGATTAACGACGAGGTGAAAGGCGCGTATCACGGAATTGAGTAATATGGAGTGCGACGGCTTGACGTCGCTTTCATTACCAGACCTACCGAGAACAACGAAAAACGTAATTCGTGCCAAAAACGCAATGTAAATTTATTAGATTTATACAAATATAACAAAGCGTTACTGGCACGAAATACTTTTACTTAGTTCTCAACGTTAATCCTTTAAAAGCGACGTCAAGCCGTCGCACTCCAAATAATGATAGAAACTTCAGATCTGACGAAAGTATACGGTTCGCTCAAGGCGGTGAATTCCCTTAACCTGTCTTTGAAAGAAAAAGACGTTTTCGGGTTTATCGGGCCCAACGGAGCGGGCAAGACAACCACGATGCGAATTCTGGCGACGCTGCTTCAGCCGTCCTGGGGCGAGGCGTCGATTTGCGGGCAGTCCATCTATACCAACCCGCGGGAAATACGACGGCTTATCGGGTACATGCCAGACTTTTTCGGCGTCTACGACGACATGAAAGTCATTGAATATCTGGAATTCTTTGCCGCGGCGTACCGAATCAACGGCGATCAGCGGCGCAAACGCTGCAATGAAATGCTGGAACTGGTCGACCTCGGCTACAAGCGGGACGCGTTGGCGACAAGCCTGTCGCGCGGCATGACGCAGCGTCTGGGCTTGGCGCGCGTTCTGCTCCACGACCCGCAAGTCCTGCTGCTCGACGAACCCGCCAGCGGCCTCGACCCGCGAGCGAGAATCGAAATCCGCCAACTGCTCAAACGTCTGCGCGACATGGGCAAAACGATCATGGTTTCCAGCCACATTCTGCCGGAACTTGCGGACGTGTGCAATAAAATCGGGATTATCGAACGCGGAACGCTCCTGGTCAACGCCGATGTAACAGACGTCATGAAACAGGTTCGTCAGAACGTTACCATTCTGGTCGGCGTTCAAGCCAAACCCGGCAAAGGTCTGGACGAAGCCGGCAAAGTTCTCGAATCGACTGGCATGACGCAATCCATCGCTCTTTTGGACGACCCTGCCGCCGGCTCGCGGCTCCGCGTTACGCTCAAACCGGAATACCCGGACTACTCCCCGCTGTCAACCGCTCTGATACAAAACGGCTTCTCGCTCACTCATTTCGCCGAAGAGGAAATCAACCTCGAAACGGCGTTCATGGCGTTGACAAAGGGAATTACAGCATAGGGAGTAGTAAGCTACTAGCTTCTAGCTACTAGCTTTTTAATTAAGCTTTTAGCTTCTAGCTGCTAGCTTCTAGCTTGGTTATTTTAGGTTCAGGCTTTAAATGTTAACGCTAAGTACTACAAATGCACAAGCTAACAGCTAGGAGCTAATAGCTAGCAGCTAAAGCTCATCTTGGATCAAAAAGAAAGACGGCGCTCCGACGCCGTCCTTTTTTGCCCTCATCTCGCTGACACAAGATGAACATGCCGCAGCGGATTCGAACCGCTAAAAAGCCGTCTATTTTCTTTCGAAGCTAAAAACGGCTTTGTTTTACCTAATTCTTTATCATTTTACTGCAATAGGGGATTCAACCTTGAGTATTACCTTTTTAAGGGGATATAAAAAATAATCTGTTAAACTAACGGCATACTATAGAAAGGAATGTTTATGATTTTGCAATATACCACGACAGCGTTCAATTGTCAAGCAAAAAAAGGTACAAAAAAGGTATAAAGAAAAAAGTAATACAAAAAAGAAAACATATTTAAAAGAATTAATATTAAAATTAATATATTAATGTAACATATACTATATAACGCGTTGTATTATATTATTAATATTAAATGCTATATACAGAATAGATGTTATATTATGTTATACACTGTATAATATTAATAATATAATATTAATAATATAATACGCGCAAAAAACTTTCTTTTTATAATTGTAACATTTTGACGGCAATCAGAAATTTCAGATATTTTTCACTTTTTTAAATTTTTGTACCATTTTTTGCTTTACAAATAAACAATCGTATGTTACAATGCCACGCGTTACGCTAAAGAAACGTTAAACGTCGTAGATAACTGCCACATCAAATAGTGAAAGCGTTTAACAAGCCCTTACGAAATACAAACAGTTGTATTCTGACTTAATAGGGGCTGTAACAATTTTTCAGGAAGTGGTATTCCGTCTACGGTTGTTACAGTCCCATCTCTTTCTATGGCGCATTTTCACGAATACAACGAAGGTCTTTCTCAAAGACAGATCAATCCGGTTCGGAGATTGTTTAAAGGCGGGCGCTCGATTGACGAGATTAGCCAAATCTTCAAGGTCGCTCCGGCGTACGATAAACGCCTTATAAACGGGGAAAGCTCCAAAAAGAATTATTTTCTTTGCCCGCATTGTCGCCATTCGTTCGAAAATTCGTATTATCCGATGTGCAGTTGTCATGGTTTGACGATGGTATTTGACGCCGCAGCGCATGCCACGAAGTAATTGAGCTACTAGCTATTAGCTACAAGCCGTTAGCTTGTGCATTTTAGTTCTCAGCGTTCATATTTAAAGCCTGGCGCTAAAATAACCAAGCTAGGAACTAGAAGCCAGGAGCTAATAGCTTAATAAAAAGAGGTTTTTTATGATTCGAACTGACAGTATCTCGTTATTTGACATTCTCGCCATTTCGAGTAAAAATCAGGTAACGACCGAGGACGTTAAAAAAGCGAATCCAATTGTTAAAAACCTTTTCCGGCTTCTCGATTCGCTGACGCGATCTCAATGGGGAATTGGCGAGTTAATCTGCGCCTGCCGCATTATTGACTTTTACCGTCAATACAACACGCCTTTTCACATTTCGGAAATTCGGGACTGGTTTGCCTACGAACCGCAAAGCGCCGAGGCTCTCATGCTCAAACGCATTTTGACGCGATTCGTTTCGATTGGATATTTCAAAACGTGTGGAAATGAAGACATTTACTGGAATCCGCGCAACTGGTTTTGCGACGTCGACGAATGCGTCGAAAAATTCGGCTCACTTGCCAGCGACGTTATCGAAGCGTTAAACCGCAATGACATGCGGAGTAACGAATTCAAAAGCGGTTTTCAGGGTATTCCCAACGAATTGATTATGGAAAACTATAGCAATGAAACCAGAAAAAAAGACGTTGTCTGCACGACAACTACGGAAACAGAGACTTGTTAATTATTATCGCGACAACCTGGAAAATCGCTGCATTTCCGAGGAAATCGCCGATATGCTCAAAGCGCCGCCTTGTGAACTGCCCGAAAGTTACGAAGATAACGAAGACGGCATGATTGACCCTGATGAAATCCTTGAGGAGGATTAGAAAGGAATGCTTATGAATAAAAGAACGCTGACATATAACCTTAAAAAAGCGAGCCGTATTTCAAAAGGCGAAAAATGGGGAGCCCGTCCTTTTATCGGTTTTGGTCTTTTCGCCTTTATGAAATTGAAAGGCATTGCTACGCTGGAAGAAGCGCAAAAGTGCGACTGGAATGTTAAACCGGATGTTGATTATCCGACTTTCAAAGAAATTAGCGATTTATGCTCGTATGGACCATGCTGGAATGATTTTGTAAGAAACTACAGCGCTTATTTTAACGTCATTCCGATGGGAATTTTTCAACCCTGCCCCGGTCAGCAATCGCTTGAAACCGTCATGGAAGAAAACGAACCCGTACACGAACCGCCAAAAGTCGAGAAAAGCGAAACCGGCGCCGTTTTGGGCGATACTCCAAACAACCTTAAACCGCCTACGCTGAACTTCGTTGACGTTTTCAATAAAGGAACGCTTCCGATTGAAATCGACGGCAAACTTTACAAACCGCATTTGGAGTTGATAGATGTCAATTCAGATCAAAATTAAAGGCAACGGATTTGCGATTGTCGACAATGAAACTATTGAATGTTACATTAAGGATTTTCCCAACGTGGACGTTATGAAAGAACTTAATGAAATTCGCAGTTACATGGACTGTAACCCGCAAAAACGAAAGGCGACTTGCTCTGGCGTTAAAAAATTCTGCTGGCTTTGGTTAAGAAACGTAAACAACAACGAACAATTGAAAATCAAGTTATGATCTTTGATTATACGCGATACCAAACGACAAAAGGAAAAGAACCCAGCGCAAAAGAAGTTGAGGATTTCAAAGTAAAATTTATTTCCTTCTGGAAAGATAAACTCAATTGGGATTTTACGTTCCTCGATACGTTCCAGTATAAGGCGCTGCTTAAAATCCTCGCTTCCTACAATTTAGCTTTAACCAACCCGGAATACAAAACGGATGAAGGATTGTTTTTAACCGGATGTCCCGGTTGTGGCAAAACAACGTTAGCATTGGCTATTTCAAACGTTTGCCAAATCAACTATTTAACCGCTAACGAAATAGAAGACGCTGTTATCAAAGATAACGAAATCAGCGTTAGCAAATTTTATTTTGGAAACGGTTTAATTATTGACGACCTCGGCAGCGAAGCCAATAAAAAAGTATATGGAAACGATCCGCCGCTTAAAAATTTCCTTTACCGTTTGTATGACGAATGGAAGGTAAAACACATCCCTTTGGTTGTCTGTTCAAACCTGACGCTCAACAGAAGCGCCAATTGGATAGCGTCAACTTACGGTTTGCGCGTTTCTTCCAGATTTAACGAAATGACAAGACAATTTGTAATTGGCAATGGTATTGACCGACGGTCTAATCAAACAGATACAGAATTTGCTCAATCAGGGAGTTTCAATTCGGGAAATTGCGCGACGCTTTTCGATAGCGCCGTCGACGGTTTTTCGAGTGAAAAACGGAACGATTAAACGCAAATACACTAAAATCTATCGTTGCCCAGAATGTGGGCGTTTATGGAAAACTACCGTAGTGCATAATTTTTGTCCTTGTTGCAATTATAAATCCCCCGGGGGGGAAATGCCGCGGCTGAAAGGTTCAATTCCCAGGCATCTGGGAATTAACCTCAAGCCGGAACATCAACAAGCGTACAACGAATTGCACAAACAAAAAATGGAGAGCGGCGAACCTTGCCGCTAACGATTATGATTTTACAAAAAATCAAAGAAAAGATTTCATCCCTTTTTAAGTCAAAAGGCGCAGACGCTGCCTTTGTCGTTGATAAGTTTGAAAACTACAACAACGGCGGGACGATTCAGGAATCCACACAAAAAGCCGTTATCATTGAGGACTTTTTCCCGTTGGTCGTCGAACCCGGAGCGGTTGTTGACGGCGTAAAAATCGACGCAACGGACGATCCAGAATTGGACGTGAACGATAAAGAATAAAATGTTGACATTATTCATTAAATTGTTGTTTTTCAACATGTTAATCCTTTCTTGTTATGGAGCAGAAATGACTCAAATCAAATGCAAAAACGGCGAACTGGTAGAACTTCATTCTATCCACTCCGCCAGCTGGTCTGTACAGCCCGAAATGTACAACGGCTGCTTTTTGGTATTCAACCAAGGCAGAACCTGTGTTTTCGCTTCTCCCGAATGTGGGAAAGTAACGTTTCAAGCGGTTTCCGTCAATCGCAAATCTAATGGTTTGACAAAGACCGAGCATATCGTTTTTAACGGCGTCGAACCGTCCGAAGTTCCTGTTGATCAAAAAAAAACAGAGCCTTAAAAGCGGAAGCTGAACCGAAATATACAATTAGTAAAAGATTCGGCGATCTTTCATCTCCTTTCTCTCTGCTGGATATTTGCTAATGTATAAGTCCCACACGGATTACACGGACGAGACGGATTCACACCGATTAGTTAACTTTATTACTCAGGGTAAATTTTATAATCTTTCGATATTTAAAAGAATTAAACTAAAAGATATGAATTTAAGTTAATCAATCGGTGAAAATCCGTTTAATCCGTCAAATCCGTGAACGGACTGACCTGCACAAAATCCTCTCGCAACTCGCAGCTTCTACGGCGTTACAAGATACAGGACTTTCGGCGACAGCTTGAGTTTGTACGTCGTTCCTTCGGGTGCGGGAAGGTTGACCGGCTCGCCAAAGCAGTTGCAGGCGGATTCGACCGGCGCGGGCAGGGTTACTGTTCTTTCCGCTTCAAATCCGGGCAGCCAGACGGCTGTTACAGTCTTTCCATCTGGACGCTTCCAGCTGATTTGACAGAAATCGTCGCTGCGCCAGCCAGGATTCTGAACGGAGCCGTCCGGGCGCATCTTTGTCAGCGTCTTCATCGCCAGATAGCCGGTCTTTGGGCTGAGGTCGCGGTGAACCATTCCAAAGTGATGTTCCTTGTCGACGTCGTCCTGTTCAACCGCCTGGAATTCGTACCAGAAGTAACGGTCTATTCCTCCGGCAAAGGCGAGAAGATACGCCTGCGCGAGGAAAACGCCCTGATTCGGTTCGGACGAAACGTTGGTATTCCCGCCGTTCATGACGGTTGAAACAATCAGAGCGCCTTTGTAATCGTTTTCGTACTTGATAACCGCGGCAACGGGGGCGGTGTAATCCTCTTTAGTCGCGTTGAGAATCGGAATCAGTTTGTCGCCCGGCTTGAGCAAATCGGCGTTGAGGAACCGGCTTCCCTGGTCCTTGACCGCAACCTTGAGAACGTCCTCGTATTCCTTGACAGGAATCAGGCGCGCGTGTTCCGGGACGCCCTTTTTCGTCCAGTACGCTTCCCAGCCGATTCGCAGCGTGTGACGATAGGAGTCCGAGGCAAAACCACTGTGCGTCATAAACCCGTGATCATCCCATTGGCTGACGTAGTACAGCGGAACCCCGCCGACGAGAATCAGCGTCCCGCCGCTGCGAACGTACTCAACCAGGTTGTCAAAATACGGCGTCGGGAAATGTTCGCCCGGCGGCAGAAGCAGACACGGATGAGTTTTGGGCGAAAGCGTCTTGAGCTGGTCAAGCGAGACGTAGTCAACGTCAACGCCGCTGGGAATCGTCGACCCCATAATTACCGGCGGGAACTGTGACGAGGCGTCGTACTTTGAATCGTACAGAGCCGCAAACTTGCCCGGCAGACCGTTTGGATAAAGCTGTTTCAAGCCCGCTTCGATAACCTGACGGTTAGCCGTCCCGAACGCTGGCGGAGTCGCCCAGCCCATCTCGGTTATCCAAATCGGGCGGTCAACGCCAGTGTATTTAATCGTCAAGTCGCGGAACTTTTTAATGTCGTCGAGAAACCGATTGCACAGACGCACTGTTACAATCCCGCCGCGGTACGGGTGAATGTTGACGACGTCGAAATACTTCCCGCCGCCCTCTTTGAGGACGTTTTCGTAATACTCGTGCGGAACGCCTGCCAGACCTCCAAAGACGACTTGCAATTCCGGGTCGATTTCCTTGATAATCTCGTACGTCCTCTTCAGCAGCGTTACGTAATCCTTCGCGTTGGGCTGTTTCCAGAAGTTGGGAATGTTCTCTTCGTTCCAGACTTCCCAGTAGCGAATTCTGTCTTTGTATCGCGTTACCAGCTGGCGGACGTACTCGCCCCAGTCGTCCAGATGTTGAAACGCCGGGTTCGCCCACGATACGTTGTAATCGAGAATCGGCAGAATCGTAATCCCCGCCTTGTCGGCTTCGTCGAGAACGCGATCCAGATGCTCAAAATGCCAGTTCCCTTTTCCGCGCTCGACCGCGTTCCAGGAGAAGTCGGCTCTCGCCCAGCGAATTCCCGCCGCCCGCATGGCAGCCAGGTTTGCCGGCATGGCGTCGAACTCCTGACCGCCGCCAAGATGAGCGCAAACGCCGTACGGCGATTCGACGTTCGGGTTTTCCGCAGACACCGTCGCGCACAGCGCCAACAGGCTAACGCACAAGAGGATAATTCGAGAATGCATAAGAGACTCCTTTCGTGTTTGGTGAATTCGTTTCTGGGGAGCGGACATATCTGGGGAGCGGACATTGTCCGCGAACTCAAAGGTTGATTATTTTTGGCGGGTAATACCCGCCCCCCGTAAGCAACTCCTATTTCTCTCAATTCTACCAAATCCCTACGCAATAATCAACAGTTTTGGGAAGAATTGTTATAAAAAACGTCAAGAAATAATCCCCCCAAGAAACGCAAAAAGCCGACGCTGCGTCCTGCGGCATTGGCTTTTTGGCTTGTACGGTTCATGGGAAATCGATCCGCACAAAAGGGGGAAACAGAATGATTCGTTTACATCATGCGGTTTTGGCGCGCGTCTGGACGTCGTCAAAGAGCCGTTCTCGACCTTCAATTATGCTTTCTGTAATGATGTACTTTCCGCCGCTGGGCTGATCAGGAAGCTCGTACAGAATATCGAGCATAATTTCTTCCATAATCGACCGCAGACCTCGCGCGCCGGTGTCCTTTGCCAGCGCTTTTCTCGCAACGGCTCGCAGAGCGCCCGGCGTAAACTCCAAGTCGGCGTCGTCCATGCCAAAAAGCTGCATGTACTGTTTGGTCAGAGCGTTGCGAGGTTCTTTCAGAACGCGAATCAGATCTTCTTCGTTCAGCGGCATGAGCGTAGAAATAATCGGCAGACGCCCGATCAGTTCCGGAATCAAGCCGAATTCCATGATGTCGTCGCTGGTAACGTAGGGCAGCAGAGAACGCTGTTCGTCAATATTGATAACGTCCTCGTCAACGCAGTTGAACCCAAGAGACTTTTTGCCCATTCGACGTCCAATAATCTCTTCCAGCCCAGCAAACGTACCGCCGCAAATAAACAGAATATTGGACGTGTCAACCTGGATAAAATGCTGTTCCGGGTGCTTGCGCCCTCCCTGCGGCGGGACGTTGGCAATCGTGCCTTCCAGCATCTTCAGCAGAGCCTGCTGAACCCCCTCGCCGGAGACGTCGCGGGTAATCGAGACGTTTTGGCTCGTCTTGCCGATCTTGTCGATTTCGTCAATATAGATAATCCCCTGCTGCGCCGCTTCGACGTCAAAGTCTGCCGCATGGAGCAGTTTGAGAATCAAATTTTCTACGTCTTCGCCAACATAGCCGGCTTCAGTCAACGTGGTGGCGTCGCCGATAGCAAACGGGACGTCGAGAATTCTCGCCAGCGTTTGCGCCAAGAGCGTTTTGCCGCTGCCGGTTGACCCGATCATCAGAACGTTGGATTTATCCAGTTCTACGTCGCCTTTGCCGCGAGACGCCGCATGTTCGAGCCGTTTATAATGATTGTACACCGCAACCGACAGACATTTTTTCGCGTATTCCTGACCGATTACGTACTCGTCCAGCTTGGCGACGATTTCCCGCGGCTTGAGCTTGTTGACAAATCGCGACCGGGACTCCGTCTGACGGCGTTTGCGTTCATCGGATAGAATCGACTGACACAATTCCAAACAGCTTGAACAGATATAAACGTTATCCGGCCCTTCGACAAGCGGACCGACTTCTTTGCAGCTTTTATGACAGAACGAGCATTGCGCCTGCTTCCGAACTCCCAAATTCTTGCGTGAATTGTTGTCGTCGTTATCTTGAGGCATGAGTTCGTCCTTTCAGTTATAGAATAGAAATAAACAAATATAAAAACATTCACTCGTCTGACAGCAGACCGAGACGTCAAGTTCCGAAAAATACGAGGCGTTTTAAATATTTCCCCTATGAATTCTTAAGCTTAACAGATAATTTCATCGACTTTATACGTGACAAATTATAGATTTATACACCATGTCGACACGAACGGAATAATCCGTACAGATTATCAAAAGGGAGTAGGGGGTAGACGAGCCGGGGTGCGTAAGCCCCCGGAAGAACCGCGCAGCGATTCTTATAGGCAGTTGGGAGTTGGGATGCGGCAGAGGACTGCCGCGAGCCGGCTCATCGTTGTACAACCGCAGGTCGTTAGGCGCCTGCCGCGATCCGGACTAATCCAAACAAAAAAAAGACGGAGAACCAGCAATCGGATTCTCCGTCTTTCAGGGTAAACTAATTCCAGCAGGTCAGACGAACAACAAGTTTTTCGTCTGAAGGTTGTTTAAGAAATCACGGCGTAGGATTGGCGCCAGCCGGATTTCCACACATGTGGAGGTGATCGAGGTCAATCAGGACGACTTCCTGAGCTTCTTCATTGGTGGCAGTATACGGAACCGGCCAGCCGACTCGAGTAATTTCGGTGAAGTAAACTGTGCATTTCCAATGCGTATGATGCAACTGGCACATGCCAGCCAGAGGATACATGCGCGGTTCGTCGATGTAGTCAGCAATCTTTTCCTTCTTGATGCGAACGTTGTTGCGCTGACGTCCCTGGAGGAACGGAATGCCGCCGTTAACCGGTCGAGCTTTTTCCAGAGCAACCATAACCTGGTCGTCGCTGGGCGGGTCGAGAGCGTCTGACGGCGCCCCAGGAACCAACGGAGGCAGAATTTGAACGTCCTTGTATCTTTCCTTATACCAGTGAGCGTCTTCCTGAGCCTGCTGGAAGTAAGGGCTTACCGGAACCGGAATCGAGAAAATTCCCAGACTCGGGCCAACGGTGCATAAAGAGCACCCCGCGCTGAAGATTACTGCGCCAAGGAGCGTAACGCCAATCGAAAGTAAAAATTTACGTTGCATGGAATAACCCTTTTCTTATATACAAATTTGTTTCCAAATCGTCTTCGGAATCTACTACTGTAATTATCGAACGGCACGCCAAAAAACTTGTGTAAAACTTTGGAATTATCTCCAAAAAACATGAAAAACTGAAAAAAACAGCATCATTGACTCAAACGGCTTCTTATTCCTTAATATCTATATAAGCCGTTTTCTTGCCGCGTCAATTATTACAGATTTATAACGACATTTTTATATTCGGTTGATAGCCCTGTCAACCTTGACGATCTGTCCAGAATTGGTCAAAGATTTTAAAAAACTCATTCTTTAGAGAAACGATCATACCGGATAAAACGGTTATTCAGGCTATTTTTGACAGCTATACCTGTTGTATAGGTGGGGTTATAACGATTATAACGACGTCAACTTCAGAATATTCTGAAAAATCGTTAAATTAATCATTGATAAACTCAACATCTCTGTATATAATGAAAATGTAAAGGCTACAGGAACCGCTAAGAGAATTATACCACGTTCTTCGAAGTTGTCGAACCTGCAACCTAAATATTTTGAGAAATATTTCGATTGACAAACGGTACAACTGTTTCAAACGGCTATTTGGAATAGCCGGAACTTTCGGAATATACAGACTGTTCGTAATCATTGGCAAAACCGCGTTTCTCGATACAGCCGTGTTGACCGGCACAGCAGGTATCGTCAGAACAATTGCAATAATCGGACAAACTCGCAATTCCGAAACAATCGTTCGTCCTCGAAAATGTTTTCTCAAAACTGAAAACCTTACTTTTTGGAAGACTCAAAACGTCATTTGTCTCCAACTCAATCATGACGAGAGTCTGACAAAGCAATTTTCCAACACACCCAGGAGGTACAACAATGAGCAAGTTTGGATTCTTTAAGTGGAGAACCGCTCCCGTTTGGGCGACCATTCTGGCCAGCAGCGTCATCTTTGCTGGCGGCGCCGCTTATCAGTGGGGCGGCTCGTGCGCTACGTGCTCCGATCCGCAGCCTGTTTGCTGCACGCCGCAATACGCGCCAAGACAGGTTACGTCCTACAAAACTGTGTACGAAACCGTATACGAACAAAAGCAGGTCAAAGAATACGTCCCCACCTGGACGACTGAAATGCGTACGCGAACCTGCACAGTCAACAGACCGGTTTCAGAAACCGCCATGCGGGAAGAACAGTACACTGTTCGCGTTCCCTACGTCGAAACTTCTTACAGAGTAGAAAAAATTCAGCAAGTCCGTTACGTTGAGCAGACGTCTGAGCGAGAAGAGGTTCAGACTGTTTGCCGTCCCGTTGTAAAAACCGGGCAGAAAGAACGCGTCTACACTGTGATGCGGCCTGTTACAAAAACCGTTATGCACAATCAGTATCGAACCGTTCCTGTTGAAGAAACTACAATGGTTACCACCTGCGAAGACCGCGGCTGCTACGTCGAAAAGCTGGAATTAAAAGAACGTCAGCCGATCCTTCCGGCCAGACTGGAATGGCAATCTGGAAAAGACATCACCGACTGCGCCACCGGAGAAACCGCTCACAAACCAGGAGGTCTGGTCTGGGTTCCCCGCGACGCCAACAAGAAGGGAACGTACGAAGTCAAAAAGGTTTGGGTTCCCAATCAGGTTACTGTTCAGCGTCCCGTGACCAGAACTGTTATGAAGCAGGTCTGTGAACAAGTCCCTCAAACTGAGACGATTATGGTTCCCCAAACCGTTCGTGAAATGGTTCCGTACACCTACACGGAAATGGTTCAGGAACAGGTAGTCCGCAAGGTTCCGCAAAAGGTTCTCAAGCCGGTTTGCGAAATCGTTGAAAAGCGAATTCCCGTTACCGAAACCAAATATCGGGAAGAAATCCGAACCCGTCAGGTTCCTTACACGGTTTGCAAAACCATTCAGGAAGAAAAAGTCGAGCAGTATCCGGTTCGTGTCTGCAAGTTCACAGAAGTTACAAAGACTGTTTGCGTTCCGCGAGTTGTAACGCGCACCGTTCCGTATACATACTGCGAATTCGCGCCTGTTACGCCCAGCTGTTCTTTTGACGCTCCTGTTTCAGCTCCATCGTCTTACGACCCGGTTCCGACTCCTTACTCGCCAGCGCCCGTCGCTCCCGCTGCTGACGCCATTCCCCCGGCCCAGTATAACGCGCCAGCTGCTACTTCAGAGCCAAACGCGGCCTCAACCGCCGACGCTGCCAAGTCCGAAAAGTCAATTTTAGTTAACGAAGACGCTCAGCCGACTACCTATTCACCGCAGCCAGCGGCTGAATCCGTTTATCCAACAACAACGGACGAATCGGTAAACAATACCGCTGACGCCAAGTTTGAACAGGTTTATTCCGCCAACAGCGCTCAGGAAGCGCAAAACGCTCAAGCGGAACAAAAAGCCGCTCCTGCTCAGCCGGCGTCTCCGGAACCGACCGAACCAGCCCCGGAGCAGCCGCGCGAGTTGAGCGCGCCTGCTGAACAGCCGACTACGTCCATTCCAGACGTCAACGCTGATATCCCGACGGATTTGGATCCCAACGCTGCGCCGTCCATTCCGCTCAGCACGGATTTAGACCCCAACTCCATCCCGACTCTTCCGGACGATTCCCTCCCGAATCCCGACGCAGAAGCGGAATATTGATTTGTTCTGTTCAGGTCGAGAGATTTTGATGTAACAATTTTTCTCGACTTGCAGAAGCCTGAATTGTCATGGAAAGCTCTGCTCCCAATCAATCTGGAGAACTGGAAAACAAACGAATCGCCTTCGTCGGTCGTCTGTTTGGGATGTCGCGCCGCGACGTTTCCGAGCTGGTTCGAAAGTACGGAGCGAAAGTGTCGCGAAAGCTGGACGCCAAACTCAATCTGATTGTCCTGGCAGACGATCTTTCCATGCTGTTGGATACAGACAACTGGCTTACGCCCGACATGGCAGACGCGCTCAGCCGAGGCGAGCTGGAAGTCATTTCCGAAACCGAACTATGGCAGCGTTTATACGAATTTGACGCCGCCCGAAATAACGGTTCGCAATCCGTTCAAGCTGACGCCTCGACCAACGCGCCAGTCCCTTTAACGAGATTGTATACGCCGTCCATGCTGGCCTCCATGCTAGACGTCCCCGTCGCGACAATTCGTCAGTGGAGCCGCATGGGACTCATTCACCCGGTCAGGCAGGTTAAGAAACTCCCTTACTACGACCTTCGGGAAGTAGATGGTGCGCGTTCATTGGCCCATTTGTTGGAAAAGGGAGTTTCCCCTGCCCTTATTAAAGAAAAAATCGAACAGCTCGGAAAATACATTCCTTCCGCCGTTCATTCTTTAGACCAGCTCTCCATTCTTCTTTCCGGGAAAAAAGCTCTGTTTAGAATCGGCTCTGACCTTGTCGACACTCGCGGGCAATTTCATTTTGATTTAGACGACGCTCCTGATTATGAGCTTCGCGTTCAAAACGGATCTTCAAACGAGCAGGATTCAGCTTATTCTCCGAATGCAGCGCCAGTCGGTTTTCCGTGGGAACTGGTAGATCAACCGGAGTCACAGACAACTTCTGAACCGGAACCGATGGACTTCGCCGCCATTTTGGATATGGCTCTGATGGACGACTCCGCGCCGCTGCCGGTATCTGAACAGACGATTCGAGAAGACATCGCTGCATTACAGCAGGCGGGAGACTGGGACAACGCTCTTGCCGCCGCTCGGCTGCTTTTGCTGGCGTATCGATCGGATTCGTTACAGCAATTATCGGAAGACAACGTCGTCTTGGCGGATATTCTGTTTCAATTAGGACGTTTCGACGCCGCAGAGGAACGTTTGCTCATCGCGCTGGAATACGATTCCGACAACCTCGAAGCCCGACTCAACCTGGGCTGCTTGCTCAAACGTCAGGGAAACAATTCCGCCGCGTTATCCGCCTTCAAGGGATGTCTGGAACAGTTCCCGGACTACGCCGACGCGCATTATCATATTGCTCTGCTTTTAGACGAACAGGAACGCTCCGACGAGGCGCTGATTCACTGGCAGAAATTCTGGGACTTGACGCCCAGCGGGCCGTGGAAAACCGTCGCCGCCGAACGTCTCGGACTG
Source organism: Thermoguttaceae bacterium (assembly GCA_017407125.1). Classification (GTDB taxonomy): domain Bacteria; phylum Planctomycetota; class Planctomycetia; order Pirellulales; family Thermoguttaceae; genus RUG11551. The sequence goes on along the minus strand of JAFQXE010000025.1, from coordinate 145,208 downwards.
GAAATAGAAGAATAGACGCAAAGCGCCGTTCATTCGCTCGTTTCTAACTGTTTCTCGATTTCTTCAATAGTCGCGTCTTCGATGAGAAATTTCTTTTCACTGTTCGTCTGCCCGGAAACGAGAGAGATTCTCGACTTGCGAACGTCGAGCGCTTTGGCGAGGATTTCTATAATCGCGTCGTTCGCCTTGCCCTTTTCCGGGGCTTGCGTACACTTGACCAGCAGCCGCCCGTTGCGTTCGCCGGCGACTTCGTTCTTCCGCGCTCCCGGCTGCGCCTTTACCAGCAGAATTACGCCCTGAGGCGTTTGAGTGAGTTCTAGCATGTCTCTTATTGTGATTGAAACTTATAATTGCGTTCTCAATTAGTTTCCCATATCAAGCGATCTTCTAAAAATTCAATTTGGGAATCAGGTCATTACTATTATTGTTTTTATTGTTGTAACGGTCAGGTGAATATTTTTCCAGGGGCGGGAGGTCAAAATCGCTTTTTAGCCCCTGGTTAGATTTAAGATTGTCGTACTTTCCTTTGAAATCAAGGTCTTTACTCAGAATTTCCGAAAAGCGGAGACTAACGTCATTTGGCGTCTGGTTTTTAGAGTTATTATATTTATTTAGCAAATCAATGGCGAGTGGACTGCCTAAATCGGCTGCCTGTTGTAAGAGTTTTTCAACTTGTTGATGAACTTCAGCGGAATCTTCCGGCTTGGAAGTGCGTGTCAAAAAACTTATTTTCAGAAGCGCTGCCTGGGCATAGTTGAGTTCAACGCCCAAATCCAGGTAACGATGGTATTCTTCGAGATCAACCGGCATTCCTGAATTGACAAGCATATCTGTTACATCCAAATAGTCAAGCATGTTCCCCTTGTCAGCCGCCTGTTTAAGCCATTGTCTCCCATCTTCCAATAATTTCACTTTTTTGACTTTGTCATCCTCTTTTGCCCCGTCTTTGATTGATTGAAGCCCCAGAACAACCATCGCCATTGTCTGACCGGATTGCGCCGCTTTGCGAAGCAATTCCCGTCCTTCCTGATTCAATTGTCGATCGCTGCTTCTGGTCAGCAGCATACCGCCTGCCGTTGCTATATCAAAAGCGTCGCCCTCTTTTGCTGCGTTACGCAAAATTGCTCTCATGGATTTTTCATTTGTTTGATATAATCCCCAATACGTTGCCGTGTGCAAAACGCCTTCTTTTTCCATCCGTTTAAGATAGTATTTATTGAAATACAAATAAAACTCAGCGCAAATTAACGCTTCCTCGTAATTGTACCGTCTAAAACAAAAATTGGCTTCATCAATCTCGCCGATTACAATTTTACTGTCGTTAGTAATATCGTTTCTTGCTAATTCCAGAGCAAAATAGCGCTTTGACTTCCCTGCGTCCTGTTCAACGCCCAGTCCTTTTCCATATAAGAGCATTAACATTACATACTCTTTATTATCTTCTAAAATCTCAACGCCCTTTTTGACATTCTGTTGAACGCCTTTGCCTAAAACGTAACACAATCCAAGATATTTATTGGCTCTTCCCGCGTTGAGTTCTACCGCTTTTTGAAGATACGGAAACGCCTGATCGAAGTTCTCCGTTCCATCGGGGTTGTAACACGTATATTTGAATTGTACTAAATATGCCCAGGGGATATTGTCGTCCATCGCTTTTTTAAGCTCTTCAAACGCTTTTTCATCTTCGTCGGACATCCAATAGTCTTCTATTAGAGAGCTCCACGCGCGCTGGTTTCCATGTTCCATTGCCAGCAAAAGAAGCTCTCGAACTTTCTGATTGTCAAACGAACAGCCCGCGGTCTCGTCTTTATAACAGCAAGCGACCGCGAAAATCAAATCGCCAATATTAACATAGCGATCATACTGCCACAGATCGCTTATCATGTTATCCGGATTATACGCATCAATGCAGCTTGAACTTTTGAGTTCTTTACCGCGAATTTTGGAATAATCCATAATAATACGTCCCCGTCCCCATTTGAGATACTCGTCAGAAACAGGCAGAGCCGCGTCGTTGGCGTCTTTTTCTGAATGGTTATTCTCTTTCCTGTCCTTTAAATACTGCTCAATTACTCCTTCAGACTCTACTAAAGCAAGTTTCTTTTTTTCAATATCCTCTGACGATTCCGCATGACTGCGCAGACCGCCAATTAACTGTAAGTATCTCGCATTGGGGAATTGGGCTTCGCCGGCGAGTTTTAAATAATCGATTCTCTTTTTACTAATTCCAGGCTCTTCGTTGCTTAGAAGAAAAAACGCATAAAATTGAGCGGGCGCGTATCCAGCGATGGCGGATTTTTCCAGCCAGTATTCAAACATATAACGATTTTTCTCCGTTCCAATTCCTTTGGTATACAAATAAGACAGACACAGCATGGCGACAGGATTACCGCGGCTTGCCAATTGATCCATCGCTTGAAACAGCCGCGTCTTTTCCGAATCGGGAACGATTGCATTGTCTTCACAGACTTTCATAACAGCATACAACGTCCCTTCATCAATCTCCCAATTGCCAGCGTCAAGAAGTATGTCCATCAGACGGAAAAAGCGTTTTTGAGCGATCGCTTTATCGTCATCCGTATTTTTGGAAAAGCGCTCTAAAAGAGAAACGGATAATAACGATAGCGCATTTTCGCTGTTTTCTATCGACGATAAATCGAGATTGTCCAACAATTCGTCTGCTCGTTTTAATCCGTCTTTGTCATTCATTCCCAACAGGTTTGCCGCAATCATAACTCTCGCAGAGTCGTCTTTTGCATTTTGATATAATTGAGTCAACAATTCCAGAGCTTTCTGCTCGTCCTTTTCAAAACCTATTCCCAGACGATAGGCGTTAGCGAGTTTTCGAATTGCTGTAACGTTCCCGGAATCGGCGACAGACAGCAATAGCGTCTTGCCCTTCTCGACGTCTTTTTTCGTTCCTCGCCCTTCGATATATCCAAACGCCAGGTAGATTTTAGCGTCTTCATATCCAGCATCCGCCGACTTTTTCAAACACTCAAATGCGGTCTTGTCGTCGTCTTTCTCGATTGCTTTGAGTCCCAGCTTATACCAGGCTTCTGCCGACCCCGCCTCTGCCGCGATTTTGAGCCATGGTTCCGCCGTCTCTTTGAAATTACTGTTTTCCGCTTCCTTCGCCAACTCCAAAGCCGCTTCCGCATTGCCGGACTTCGCTTCTTTCATCAATCGATTTCTTTTATTATCCGGTTTTTCGTCGGATTCTTTGCTCTGTTCCTTCGTCTCCTCTTTTGGCTTGGATTGAGGAGTATATGTTGGAATGGGCGGCAGTTCATCCCAATTTTCAACGGGAGCGACGTCAGCGGGTTTATCAGCAACCTTTTCGCTCTGAACCTTCGTCTCGTCCTTTGATTCAGGAGGAACCGTAAACGTCGGAACGGGCGGCAGTTCATCCATCTCTCCCGCGGGTTCGTCCGCAAAGACAGCCAGAGGCGTTAAAACGAATATAATCAAATGGAATACGGTAATCGCGAACTGGCGAGTTGACATCGTCGTTTTCCTTGTTTAGTCTGTTTCAAGAAATTACATGGCGATAATTAAAATATCGCATTAATATATTAAACCAGAACAGAGCGTTTTGTCAAGAGAATAGCAAGAAAAGTTTGTAGCGCGACAGCTTGCCGTCGCGCTACATAAAATCTTAAGCGTAACAATCGTTTACTTTCGTTTGCGGAAGTACAGCATTCCAACCGCGCCGAGAATCAACAAAGCCCATGTGGACGGTTCCGGAACTTCGTTACTGCCAACAAAGTAGTCGGCGTAGCTGGTTAAATATCCCGCGCCAAAGCCGGAAAGCAATCCGAAAGAGCTGTTCCAAGCATCAAACGCGCCTTCTGCCATAAAAAGGGAAACGCCTTCGCCGGATTCGTCCAGATAAAACATTTCCAGAGCGTACTGACCTGTTTCGCTTAACGTCAGCGGAATGAATTCCAGGTCATCTGAACCTTCGGATTCAAAGACCGTCTCGCCGTTAAGCATAATTCTGAACGGTTCGTCGTTAGCAACCGCCAGCGTGTACTGTCCGGCAGAATCGACGTTCAACGTTGAGAAGACGTCAACGCCAACGTTCTCGCTGGAGGCTTTAAAGTTGTTTAAGTTGAATCGATAAAACTGATCGTCCGGTTCTGCTCCGCCGGTGATATAGTTGGCTAACGCATCCAGGGAGTCGATGCCGGTTCCTTCAAGCTTATACGCTTCCATATTCAAGCCCGGCAGACCGTTGTTGTATTCCAAGTTCTCGGATTTAATCACGTTTTCGCTGGCGGCAACGTCGGCTTCGGTCGGGGCGAATTTGATTTGACGAATCTGGTCAAGTTCCATGTGCGCCCAGCTGGCGGTTTTGGCGTCTGTTACCTGAATATAAACAGACTTGTCTTGAATGTCTTTCAAGTTCCAAAAATCATAGCGGAATGCGTTGACGTTCTCGCCAGTTGTGGTGAAGTAAACTTCTCCGCTATCAGCGTCAATTAAATCGAAATGCAAATCAGCGCTGCCGCCGGAAATGAGAAATTCTAAAATGTCGCCTTGAACAAGGAATGCGTCCGAACGCAAACGACCAGTAGCCGTCTCGCTGCCACTGGAATCCGAAGAACTGAGGAATCCTTTTCCCGCCGCTAAACCGGATTCATCAACGTAGTAATTAATTCTCGTATTCGCGCCTAAATATCCGTTTTGAAAATTGGTAACTGTATTGAGCTTATTCCCTTCGCTGTCGATTTCGTACAAGCCGTTGAAATCGCCGGCTTTGTCGAAGTTGAAGTCGTTAAGAACAAGATGATGCTGCGCCGCATTGGCAATCGGACTGACTTGCGTTAAGTCTGCGGTTAAGTCGGTAAGAGCAATCCAACCCCAGCCGCTGGTGGAACGGTCTGCTGCGATAATCATCAGGTTGTGTCCTTCCAGCCCTTTGAGAGAGAACGACCCGTCTAACCAGGCTGCAGCGCCGCTTCCGTTAGCAGAAAGAGCTTTTCCATTGCTGTCTCGAACATAGTCGCCAGTTGTCAAATCCCACAAAGATACGCCCGCGTTGCCGGCAGATCGGCTGTCGGGATTGAGCGCGTTCGCGCATCCAGCGACAGAAAACGTAATTGCCGCGTCGTCTGGCAGATTATCAGCAACCGTAAATTGAGGTCCCCACAGAACTGTTGTATTGGCATCGCTGTTTCCTTGACCGTAAAGATTAGACGCTGTTCCGTCCTGGCTGGAGCCATAATAGGTATGTAAGCAGTTTTTACCCTGATATTCATAAAGAACGCCAACCGTTGACCCGCCGCCGGAGTACCATTCGTCGGTGTTTTTACCCAACGAAAAGTCTTCTACGCGAATTGAACCGCGATCGGCGTTCATCATGGATTGAATTTCCGAGGCTGACAACGCTGCGTCTGTAATAGCAATGTCCTTCATTCTCCCTCTGAAATAGGAGTTGCCGGTTTCTTTCATTCTGCCGATTTCCAACGTCTTGCCGCCAGCAAACGCTGCTGCGCCTGTACGCTCTGCGATTTGCTCTCCATTAAGGAAGATTCTCTGAGTCTGAGCGTCTGCATCATACTGGAATGTAAGATAATACCATTGATTCGGTTCAAGGGTTTGATTGGCTGTTAAGTCATTGTTATACAAGCCCAATACCGGCTTGCCGTTAGCGACTACAAGATGTAACGACTGATTGTTCGTTCCCCATGTAGTATTGCCCATAATTGCCTGGTCGCCATTAATGTCGTCCATATTTATCCAGGCAGAAACGGTAAACGACCCGTTAAGCCCGGCAGAACCAACAGGAAGGTTGGTTGTCAAATATCCGGCAGAACCGTAGAAAGTCGTTTCGCCGTCGAGCCACGTATGGGTGGTTTTACCAGAGCGCTTAACGATTGTATTTTTGTCGCAGTTGCCGCCGGTTGCCATGCTGATATTGATGGTATTTGCTTCAGCCGCAACCAGTTTGGTTGGATCTCCGCCGTTGTTAAGATACGTGATTTGATTGTTACGCAGCGTACCGGAATAAAACGCGACGTCGTCCATGGAAATGTTGGCAAAACCAGTATAGTTACCGCCTGTATATCGACCGCTAAAGACCACATGTTCCCCCTGTCCGCCTGCCGAGGTGGCAGTATCGACAATTCGCGTAACAAGCTGACCGTCCATGTACAGTTCGCGATACGTTCCGCCGTAAACGGCAATGAGGTTGTGCCAATTGCCGTCGTCTAACGCAGCGTTAACGCCAGGAATGTTAACAGCAGGGTCGTCGTCGCCGCCGGAAATTCGATACGTAAACGTGGGCGTGTTGCCGGTTTCGCGTCGTCGAAGCTGCCAGCCGTATCCGCCTTCGCCGTTTTTCGCAATGTACGGTTCCCAGTTGCCGTCTGGCAGACCCTTCACCCAGGCGGAAATCGAAAACGTTTTTCCCGCAGGATCAAAGGTGTTTTTGTAATTGCTGTCAGCTTCTCTCGAATTATTGATATACGCGTAGGAATCAGAGGTAAAGGAGATGTAGTTTCCGGAAGTCAGATGGTTGCCGGGTTCATCAGCAACAGGCTGGAATGTAATCCCTGAGCCAACCAGAGTTCCATCGTGAACGCCTTCCGCCTGATAGCCGGAGGATTCTTTAATAATCCCGCCTTCAGTCGTGTCGGAGTCGAACGTCCAGTATCCGTACAAAACCGGTTCCGCCTGAGCGGTCGACGCGAAAAATCCAAACGCTGCGATTGCAAGCGCCAGCATGGCGAACAATGCCGCGCCCTTGTTTGTGAGTGTAACTTTCATTTTGATTCGTATAAATATATGGGGGAATAAAATCGGATAGATATTGCAACAATTACACTATTGTATTATTGCTTTTCTATATATTATAGCATAAAATTCATTTTTATCGAAGATTAGTTCAAGTTTTTTAAAAAATTTTTGGATTTTTAGCAAAGAAATATGGCGATAAAAAGAGCTACTTTGAAAAAACTTTCGGTCGCCAGCAAGCTGGCTCCCTATTGTAGAAGTTTTTTCAAAGTAAATAATATGAGGGGAAAACCTTTTTTGAAAAAAAGGTTCTTCCCCTCAAACTCCCCTTTCCAAAAAACTTTAGGTAGGGGGCAAAAAAAGCGACCAACGGGAGCGGTTGTAATACGTCTTATCGCTACTTTAAAGCGTCAGCCAGAGCGTCAATTTCTTCTTTGGTACGCTTTTCTGTAACGGCGACCATGAAGCAGTCGGACAGTTCCGGGAACCATCGCCCTAAATCGACGCCGGCGAAAATGCCCTTGTCCAGCGCGGCAGAAAGACGTTTCTGAACGTCGCCGTCTTTGACGCGAACGACAAATTCCTGGAAGAACGGCTGGGTCGGGAAGCGCAGTTCCAAACCGTCGACAGCAGCGAGTTTCTTTGCCGCGTAGTCTGCCTTGGAGGCGATTTGAGTACTGAGTTCTTTCAGTCCTTCCGGTCCCAACAGGGACAGATAAACCGTCGTGCGAAGCGTCATAAGGGCCTGGTTGGAGCAGATGTTGGACGTCGCCTTTTCGCGGCGAATGTGCTGTTCACGCGTCTGGAGCGTTAAAACCCAGCAGCGGTTTCCGTTGCGGTCTGTCGTTTGACCAACAAGTCGACCCGGCATGCGGCGCAAGTACTTCTCTCTAACGGCAAGAATTCCCAAGTGGGGGCCGCCGTACGACATCGGGTTGCCCAGCGGCTGACCGTCGCATGTTACAACGTCCGCGCCCATGTCGCCAGGACGTTTAAGCAATCCCAAAGACGTCGGTTCAGTCGCAACGACCAACGCCGCGCCAACAGCGTGAGCCAGTTCTGCAATGGCAGGGACGTCTTCCAGAATCCCGAAGAAGTTGGGGCTGGCAACCAGAACGGCGGCGACGCCGGAGACGACTTTGCTTTTCAGTTCGTCCATGTCAATAGCGCCGTCTTTGCAACCGACAACGTCCAGCGTCAAATCCAGTCCAGACGTGTACGTCTTGAGAATTTCCATGTATTCCGGGTGAATCGTGCCAGCCACGACGAGCGTTTTCGCCTTGGGGTTTCCCGCCGCGGTTAGCAGAGCCGCTTCTGTAAAAGCAGTTCCGCCGTCGTACATGCCCGCGTTGGAAACGTCCATGCCGGTCAGGTCGCAGACCATCGTCTGGTATTCAAAAATGACTTGCAGGTTACCCTGAGCGACTTCCGCCTGATACGGCGTATAAGACGTGAGGAACTCGCTTCTGCTGGCGACGAAATCGACCACGGCGGGAATAAAGTGATCGTAACAGCCCGCCCCGAGGAAACAGGTCGCCTTCGACGCCCCGACGTTTTTCGCTGCCAAGCGGTGAATGTCCGCGTCCGCTTCCATTTCCGTCATGCCTTCCGGCAGGTCGAGCGGTCGATGAAGTTTGTCCGCCTCCGGAATATGAGCAAAGAGTTCTTCTACGCTCGAAACGCCAATCGCTTCGAGCATCTTCTGTTCGTCTGAATGAGTGTATGGGATGTACATATTAAGTTGCGAGTTGCGAGTTACAGGTGGATGAAAGGCGGTAACGAAACGACCAACGGGAGTGGAGTTACGCAGCCGACAAGGTCGGTTCCTGATTGGAAGCGGGATGCGCCGAAAGCAACTTATTCGGAAACAAAACCTTGTCCTATTGCCCGTGCGGCTTCGCACCGCCGAAGGCGAACCATAAAAAATGTACCCGGCATCACGTTCGCCTAACGGCGAATGCGTAATTCCGTTCGCTAACGCTCACTCCATTACCGCCTTCCATTAATTTTTTTATTCCTTGACTCTTTCGATGTATTCGCCGGTTCGGGTGTCGACTTTAATCTTTTCGCCCTGTTCGACAAAGTTCGGGACGATGATGTCAGCGCCGGTTTCGAGCTTGGCGGTTTTGGTAACGTTGGTAGCGGTGTTTCCGCGAACGGCGGGTTCCGCAAAGGCGATTTCCAGAACGACGTGGTTGGGCGGCGTAACTCCCAGCGGATTGTTGTTGTGAAGCATCATCGTGCAAATCATGCCTTCTTTGAGGTACTTCCAGGCGTCGTCAACCAAATCCTTGGTCAGCTCGTACTGATCGTAGGTTTCGTTGTTCATGAAGACGTAGGTGTCGCCCTGAGCGTAGAGGAACTGGGCGTCGATTTCTTCGATGTCGGTGCCTTCGATGGAGTCGCCGCTCTTCCAGGTGCGGTCAAGAATCGTGCCGCGAATGAGGTTGCGGAGCTTGCACTTGTAAAGAGCCTGTCCTTTGCCCGGCTTGACGAAGTTGCATTCGGTCATGATGTACGGGTCGCCGTCAATTTGAACCTTCAATCCTTTACGGAAGTCGCTGGTATTGTACGTTGTCACGGTAAGTAGTCCTTTTCTTAAAAAAAATATTGATTATAATATGCGTGAATCATGTACCAATTCCCGCATCCTGATGAAATTCTGAGTTCTCCGGCTGAACTGCTGGCGTTCGCGCGCATATCAGCCGACCAGATAAGCCAGCTTCCCGGCGCGCCCGACGCGTTAGCCGCGTTAGACGCTGCGGCGGAAGTGCAGCCAGTGCGAGTTACCCGCTGTTTCGCAAGGCGAATTGAGCCGGGAAACCCGCGCGATCCGCTCCTCTTGCAGACGCTTCCGTCTGCCTGTGAGCTTTCCAGTCCTCCTGATTATACCAGAAATCCGTTAAAAGAACAGTATAGGGGGCAAAATTTACTGGCAAAATATTCTGGACGGGTTTTGCTCATCGCTTCCAACGCCTGCGGAGGCGCCTGTCGATTCTGTTTTCGACGCTTTTCGTTGAAAAATAGCGAAGAAAACGAGACTGGGGAACCCGCTCAAAACGGCGTTCTCGGTTGTCAAGCGGCGGGAAGTAAGATTCCGCATCTGCTATCTGCGATTGATTTTATACAAAATTCGCCGGACGTCAACGAGGTCATTCTCTCCGGAGGCGACCCCCTTCGGTTGGACAACAGACAGCTTCGCGAACTTTTCGACCGCCTGCTGACTATTGAGCATGTCAAGCGAATCCGCATTCATTCCCGAATGACGATTTACTATCCGCCCCGCATTGACGACGAGCTTCTGAGGCTGTTTTCGGAAGTCGTAGACAAAAAGAGAACGCTGATTTTCGTCTCGCACGTCAACCACGCCAACGAAATCGACGACGAAGTCGTTGAGGCGTTTGACCGTTTGAGAAAAACCGGCGCCGTCATGCTTCAGCAGGGAACGCTGCTCAAAGAGGTCAACGATTCGGCCGACGCCCTTTGCGCGCTGTACGAAAAACTCATCAACTGCAGCGTCGTTCCGTACTACCTCCATTTGTTAGACCACGTCGCCGGCGCGGCGCATTTCGTTGTCGACGATAAAACCGCGATGGAGCTTATCGCTGAGATTCGCAACCGGCTTCCCGGCTACGCCGTTCCCCGCCTGGCGCGAGAAGTTCCCGGCGAAGGATCGAAAAGAATATTAGGATAAACGTCACAAAAAATCATGAATAATATGGATAACAAAAACAAAAGCAACGGATTTTGGGCATTTATTAGAAGACTACCACAAGACGCGCTAGAAGAAGCGGCTAACGGAAATTATTCTGGCGCTATTTTTGCAATTCTTCTTCTGATTGTCCCCTGTGTAATTTTCCTGGCGCCAGTTTATTTTTATCAACAAATTACGACTTCTTTTGATCCCAAGGATCTTTTAGCCCGTTATTTCGGAGTCGGTTTGGGAATATGCGCGGGTTTACTGTGTTCGATTATATTTCTTACAATACTTGGAATAATAAACTTTTTATTTTCATATAATCACAACGGCATTGCCGATCAGCAGACGTCTAACAATAAAGATGGGGAAGTTTTAGAAGAATCCTCTGCCCCGTCCGTTGAAAAAACAAAAAGAATGTCTCATTCTTTATTATACAATGTATTTATTCATATTCTGTTTGCTTTGTTTTGGATAATTCTCTCAGCGCTTTCGGCAGTTGTTGTTGGTTTTTTTGTAGGCTATTGCTGGGATGTCAGTTACGCTTCTTCGTCTTCCATCAAACATCAACTGCTCATATATGAACTCCCCGTTATCATCGTTTATCTCATCGCTTTTCATATATGGTATCTCAGAAAAAGCGCTTATGCGCCGTTATCGAAATATCATTCTGACGTTCGCTTTTTTACTGGAATCTTTTTTATTCTTCTCCCTCTATTTTTAACGGCTATTGGAACAGGAAAACTCTGCAAGCCATCAATTCCCTATAAAGACCAGGAACTGGAAAGCGGCGTTTATCTCTATACAAACGACACCGCCTACAATGTTCCAGGCGTCAATATTTACTCGTCGCGCTGCGGCGGGTTTTCTCATTCCGGATTTTGTTTAATAACCAAAGACCCCAGAGGTGAAAACGCCCAGTGGAAAAAATTTGATCTTAAAGCTCTGAGTCTTAAAACTCTGCGTCTTAACGCTCTGCGATTTACCAAACTCCAACGCGGCTATTACGTCAACATGCTCAGCATGGCGGTTCCGGATCAGGACGGGTTTACCAACTACCAAAGCCGCTGCTATCCACAGGAAAACGCTTACGATTTCGATACGGACGCGCTGAAAAATTATCTGAACGGACATTCTCCCAACGACTTGCCCGCCCCGGCTTTGAGAATGATGAAGCTCTCAACGGACGATTATCGCAAAACGTGGAACCGTATTGTCGAGTTGGGGAAGCAATATGACAAACTATTCCCTGACGGCATGGTTTACAGTCCCGTCCCCTACACAGACAAAAACGTCAAAACGATTAACTGTAACACCTTTTCCGGATCCGTTCTCAATACGCTCATCAAAGAAAAACTGATTAACTCGAACGGGAAACAAACCGTCAAAGAGTTTGAGAAGTTAATCAACCCGCCGTTCAGCTTCGGAGGTCAGACGATGGCGGACGGACAGAAGCTCAACGAATTCTTTGCTCAAGACGACGCCTCGGAACAGGTTGAACGCCATTGGGAATTCGTCAAAACCGCCCCGCTGAGCGAACAGAACTTTTGGGCGAACGCCCTCCGTCCCGACGGCAAATACTGTAAGAGCTTATCCAAGCTGGTCAAAAAGCCTGAAGATTAAAAAAGGCAGTAAGGCGCTGCGCTGCGTCTTACTGTCAAGCGTATGACGCGTTACATCTGATAACGCGTCCTTGTATGAACGAAATCAAACGCCAGCGGTTCTTAAATATCATCATCGACGCAGTCCGGGTCAATGCCCAGCTCTCGCAGACGTTTAGCGGCGAGGAAATGGCGATGTCCTTTCAAATACCATTTAATCGCCTTTTTCATGCTCTTTTTTACGCCCATGCCGTGTTCGTACATGTATCCCACGCGAAACGGTCCGTACGGCTGTTTAACGGTTTTATAGATTTCAAACGCTCGCGTCCAGTCAACTTCAACGCCGCCGGTTCCCTTGCGGAGAATGTCCGCCAGATTGCACCGCGCATAGTCGTTGTCGTCAGCCGCAGCTTTTTCATACCAGTAAACCGCCTTGTAACAGTCCATTTCGACGCCAATTCCCTTTTCGTACAATATGCCCAGGTCGCATTCCAGAAACCCCTGACTGAAATAATCGGACGTCCCGGACTCAATCGCCTTGCCGAATTCCAGCAACAGTTCAACGTCTTCTTTTGAATACCCGAAATCCTGATGGGAGCCATCGTGGTAATCGTACCCGAAGGAAGAACCGACAAGCTCAGATGGCTGATTAAACATTGCACTGGGTTCAGAAATCGGTTTATCGCTTTGCGTCCGTTTTCCAAAAGAACCATCCCACTGAAGTTCTTTGGCCTTGTTGAATAAATCTTCCCATGACTGGTCTGTAAACGGGACAACTTTGTACTGAACCTCGTCAATTAAAGTCCAGCCGTCAGGCGCTATCTTTTGAAAATCATTATATAGAATTTCCACATGGCTTTTTGAACGCGCGTCTTCCAGCGTCAGCAATTCTCCGAAAGCAAGATAGTCAATATTATTGTCGTCAGGATAACGATAAGAGGAAAGACTCATGTATTGATCCGGATTATCCTTGCTGCGAATTTCCATATCGTCGTCATTGTGACTTTTAACCATCATCATAAAAAGCGCTTGAGCCATGGCGGCGGTCAGGCGGTCATGAAAACGTTCGTCCTCCGACGTTACAGTAACGCCCGCTCGACGCAAGAAATCAAAACCTACAAATATATTGCATCTCCCGGCTGGAAGTTCAACAAACGAACCAGACGATGCAAGAGCGCTTTTTATAAAACGGATGTCGTCCTGACGCCGGAGTTCAAAATTTTGAGGGACAAAAAAATCGTCGCAATAATCAACTTCCTCTCCCAAAACGTCATATCCATCGGCAAACGTCATTGCACAAAGAAGTTTGACAACGTCCTCGACCAGATAAAAATCGTATTCCGAAGAAAGCGTGAGAAGACGAACCTCGTATCCGTCGTCTATTTTAAGGATTTGAATTGGGCGAGAAGAACGTCCGGCGTATACGAAAGTAAGCTCGGGAAATTCATCTTTGAAAACAATTATTGGGTATTCTTCTGCAATACATTTCAGGATCTCAGTTGCATCCAGTTTCTCATTCGTTCGGATAATAAAGCTATGATTCATTTGTTAAAATAGCGCGTAAAACAGGGTGTTGTGAATAACCATTTAAACTCGCGACAATGTGTCACTATTACATTTTATTACAAGTATAAACAGAATTCAAAAATAGTCAAGAGGCAGTAATTATTGGGAAGCAGAGAAATAGGCGCTATTCTGATTCAACAAAAAAAGACGCTGTCTTCAGACAGCGTCATAAATGAAAAATTCATTTTGAAGGCAGGTTTGCCGCCTTATTTTTCAAAGAATCTCTTGAGCAATCCGGCGAAACCGGCTCCGTGACGCGCTTCGTCCTTTGCCATTTCGTGAACGGTGTCGTGAATGGCGTCGAATCCGAGTTCCTTGGCGCGCTTCGCCAATTCGAACTTGCCAGCGCAGGCGCCGGTTTCCGCTTCAACGCGCAGCTGAAGGTTCGTTTTCGTGCAAGGGGTAACAACTTCGCCCAGCAGTTCCGCAAACTTGGCGGCGTGTTCAGCTTCTTCAAAAGCGTAACGCTTGAACGCGTCGGCGATTTCCGGGTATCCTTCGCGTTCCGCCTGACGGCTCATCGCCAGGTACATGCCAACTTCGGTGCATTCGCCGGTGAAATTGGCGTGAAGTCCGTCCATGATTTCCTGATCGTCAACTTTGCCGTCGCCAATTGAATGAACGGTCGCGAAGCTGATGCCAGCGTCGGCTTCTTCCTTCTTGATGAACTTGCTGCCGGGAACGCCGCACTGCGGGCATTTTTCCGGAGCCGCGTCGCCTTCATAAACGTAACCGCAAACGGGGCATACAAATTTAGCCATAATCTAACTCCTTGTAAAAATTAGGGGGTCAAAACGATTATTGGAATATGTACCAAATTATCTTCCAATTAAGTAAACCGTCTTTTAAATATTTTTGATAAGAATATTTTTGATAATCTTTCTCAAAATGTTTATAAAATTATAATCACTATTTAAGAAAAAACAAGGGGGAGGAAAAAGGAAATAATCGGGAATTCAGGAATTGAATATCCAGCCTACATCGTCTTTACAGGCAAGCGGAACTGCTGAAGCTCTTTCCAGCCGGGGCGAAGCTCTTTCGCCTTGTAAATCAGCGCTCGGGCTTTATCCAAATCCGACTTTGGCGCAGCGCCGGTTCTCACCTGAAGAATAACGTACAACGCCTGACCGAAATACGATTCCGGCGATTCCACGCCAAACGTCTTTTGGACTTTGCCTAACTGCTGTAACAATAATGCAGCGTCGTTGGCGGCAAAGGCGACTTTCATTCGGAAAAAGGGAACCATTTCGTCTTTGGGATTGAGCTGTTCCACCGTTTGAAGCAGTTCCTGCACTCGATCGTATTCTTTGAGAAGAATGAACGCCTCGGCAACCGTTTTGAACGCCAAAGCTTTCTGGTCTGCCGGCAAATAGACGAGTTCCTTAACCAACTGATCAATTTTCTCTTTGGCGGCGGTTTTATCCTGACTTAAAATGAGTTTCAATTCAACGTTGAGCAGCGCAGGAGAAAAACCAATTTTATTTTTTCCGTCTGCAATAACATGAGAAGCGGCGTCGAAATTTTTCACTTTAAGTTCGACCATTGCCAGAGCCGCCCAATACGCGGCTTTTTGAGGGTCTTTATCCAACGCAGCGGTCAGCAGATTTCTGGCTTCCTCAACTTTTTCCTGACGCAGCAGCAGTTCGCACTGCGCTAAAATCGAAACCGGATCGTCCGGGTTGTCTTCGTCGACACTCTGTTTGACAAACTCTTCCTGCGCCTTGATCCGTTCTTCCGGCGAAAGAGCGCTCTGCCGCTCCAGTTCCAGCTTCAAATACAAAGCCCGAATTCGGGGGTCGCTGAAAAACGCTGCGTCGCCAATCGACTTTTTAATCTCGTTGAAAACCGCCAACGAATCCTCATTGCGTTTAAGATGATATAACGCCATCGCGCGCCCCAGCTGCGCCGACATGGACGAGGGGTTGTAATCCAACGCCTCGTTGAAACATTCCAGCTGACGGTCGTATTGCGTCAAATGTTCACAGCAAGACCCCATAAACTCATACGTCTGCGCCGCGATGGGCGACAATTCCGGTTTTGATTCCGCTTCTTTAAGAACGCTTTCAAATTTGCTCAACGCTTCCGTCCAGTTCTTTTTCGCCATAAGAATCTGAGCGTCAAAGAATTCCATCATAAACGGCGCGAACGGCTCTTTTTTCAATTCTGTCAATGCCTTTTCCGCTTCTTCGATTTTATCGGCTTTAATCAAAATCTGTAACAGACGCAGAGCGCTGGCGGGCGACTTGTCCAGCTGAACCATCTTTCCGGCGGCGGCTAACGCCTTCTCCTTTTCTCCCCATTGAAGCAGATATTGCGCCTTGACAGCAAACGCCTCCGCCGATTCCGGGTTGGCGTCTGTCATTTTATCGAGAATCGTCTGAGCGTCGGCGACGTTGTGAAGCTGGATGGCATTGAGCTGCGCCAGTTTGGCGTAAGCCGGCAAGACCGTTTTGTCCTGAGCGATTACAGAATACAGAACCATCAGAGCCTCGGAATAATTCCGATTTCCAAGATAGCAGTCCGCCAGACCGAGCTGCAAAGCAACGTTTTCGTCGTCGTTTTCTATAAGCTGTTTATAAACTTCAATCGCTTCCGGGAAACGCCCCTGCTGTTGAAGACTTTTCGCCTGATCCAACGATGGAGCGCTTTGCGCCAAAGCAAAAGACGAACAAACAAGAATCGCTAAAAACGGAATTATCGAATATATACGCATAACAGGGGGGGCGGGTATTACCCGCCTAAAAACAATCAACCTTTGATTATCGCGGACAATGTCCGCTCCCCGGATATGTCCTCAACTATAATATATACGTCTACTCGGCGTCCGTTTGTTCGATTTTATCCAGTTCCTGTTCGCGTCGGCGGAATCGATATTGATTATTGAACGGAATCGGAGCGCCGATATCGATAAGCAGATGTTTTTTCGCCAGTCGGCAGAAGATTTCAACGCCTTTTCGCTGTCGGCCGCCCAGACGGAACGACAATTTGGAATTCAAATAATCGTGACAGTACTCCGGATCAATTTTCAATCGGCGCGCTCCCTGTAACGCCAGACTCGGCAATTGTTCAACGCCTTTATCTCGAGTCTGTGACAACGTCGGGGCGATGTAGCGTCCCAAAGCTTTGTCTTTTGCCAGCCAAAAACTATAAGTAAACGGGATGCCTGTCCACTGTGTCCAACGCTGCCCCATATCCCAAACAAAAGAAAAACGATCGCCGCGAGACGGCTGCTGCAGCGCGCGATCGCCAACAAGCAAAACGGCGTCCGCGTTCGTCAGTTCCCATTTATCCGTTTTATCCAGAACGATAAATTCCGGATGGGCGTCAAAACGTTCCGCCATTAGAATTTTCGTCATGAGAACATACGTCTCTGAAGTCGGATACAAGGCGATCGTTTTAATCTGATTGGGCTGCTGAACGCGGCCGTAGAGCAATACAGAACGAACCAACCCTTCGCTGCAAATACAGACGTCAGACGAAATATACGATTCCGGACGCTGAAAATAGTCTGTCAACGAAACCAAAGCCAGGTCCAGCTCGTCATTAAAAAACATCTGGCGAATCTCTTCCTGCGAACCTTGAGAGATTTCGACTGGAATGTCATTTTCCTGAGCCGTTTGTTCTAAATTGAGCGTTATAGGGACATGGCTTAAATAAGGACTGAAACCAATTCGAATCGTTTTGCCAACCCACGGATTGACTTCTTCCTCAGCCGACGGCGGAACGTCCGGAAGCGGCGACGCAGAAAGAGCCGAAGAAGCGTCTGAGACGTTCTTCGTTATAACCGTATTGACAATTCTTGACAAAGCTATTCGCTGGGGACGAGTTCTCATAAATAGTTAGGAGTTAGGAATGAGGAGTGAGGAGTTACGCGAAGCGGCTCCAAAACGCTTCTCTCGCAACTCCTGCTCGTTATTTACTACTCATTTATTATTTAATATACTTGTTGAAAACGTTTTCATACAGTTCCTGTCGACCGCTGGACAACGGGGCAATGTCGCCTTTTTCGAGCATGTACTTTTCCAGACAGTTGAAACAGACTTTGCCGGCTTCGATATCCGCGCCGATTCCGGAATCCCAGGAGCTGTAACGTTCCTTGACCATGTTTTCCAGTTCGCCGGACTTGCGGATTTCAGCAGCAATCTTCAAACCGCGGGCGAACGTGTCCATGCCGCCGATATGAGCGTAGAACAGATCCTGCGGCTGGAAGCTTTCGCGACGGCGTTTGGCGTCGAAGTTCAGACCACCGGTCGTGAATCCGCCGTATTTAAGAATAACGAGCATCATCTTGGTTGTCAGATAGACGTCCGTCGGGAACTGGTCTGTATCCCAGCCGAGAAGCATGTCGCCATTGTTGGCGTCTACGGAACCGAGCATGCCCTGAGAACCGGCGTAGTCCAGTTCGTGTTCGACAGCGTGACCCGCCAAAGTCGCGTGGTTGGTTTCGATGTTCATCTTGACGTCGTTTTCCAAACCGTTGGCGCGGAGGAAGTTAATGCACGCGGCGGAATCGAAGTCGTACTGATGCTTGGTCGGTTCCTTCGGTTTGGGTTCAAAGTAGAACTGGCCCTTGAATCCGATTTCCTTGGCGTAGTCAACCGCCATGTGCATGAAGATTGCCAAATGCTCCAGCTCACGTTTCATGTCGGTGTTGAGCCAGGACATGTATCCTTCTCGACCGCCCCAGAATACGTAGCCTTCACCGCCCAGTTCCATGGTAACTTCAATAGCTTTTTTAACCTGAGCGGCGGCGTAAGCGAAGGAGTCCGCATGGCAGGAAGTCGCAGCGCCGTGCATGAATCGGGGGTTGCCAAACAGATTCGCCGTACCCCAAAGAAGCTTTTTGCCGGTTCGCGCCATTTCGTCTTTGAAGACCTTGACGACTTCGTCCAGATTGGCGTTGGTTTCCTTAAGCGTTGCGCCTTCAGGAGCAATGTCGCGATCATGGAAGCAGAAGAACGGCATTTGCAGTTTTTCCAGCATTTCAAAGAAGACCGGAACGCGATTCTTCGCGTTAGCAACGCTGTCGCTGCCATCGTCCCATGGCATGTACATCGTCGGGGCGCCGAACGGGTCTGAGCCGTTAGCTCTCATGCAGTGCCAGAAGGCGGCGCTGAACCGCAGATGATCTTTCATCGCCTTGCCTTCGACAAGTTCGTCTGGATTATAATAGCGGAACGCCAGATTGTTGTCAGAGTCAGGACCTTCGTACTGAATTTTCTCTATATCTTGAAAATAGGTCATGAACGTTGTACTCCTTGTTGGGGAAATAAGGACTGGGGGAACTGATTTATGCAGTTGCCAGCGATAAGATGCTTAATTATTAACTTAAGCGAACAAACGACTTGTCAAAAAGCTACCTGCTTGCAACTTACAACTAACTTTTTATTATAGCGCTTAATTAAAAAGAATAATAGCCCCCGGGAGAAAATTTAAAGCAGAAAAAAACAAAAATCAAAACAAATTTTTCGATTTAAGCAAATAAGATAATTCAACAAGAAATAAAAAAGCGCCCGAACTAGGACTCGGACCTAGGACCCAGCGGTTAACAGCCGCTTGCTCTACCAACTGAGCTACTCGGGCGTATCTTATCCGAAATGTTATTTCGCAAAAGATATAAACAATATACCACATTCCAGCATTCTTGCAAGAGGGGGGACGGAAATAATCCCCCTTTTTTACAAAAAAATCTGGAGGAGGCAGTAGGGGAGCTGCTAGCTTTTAGCTTCTAGCCTTTAGCTTATTGATTTTGCTTCAGACTAGAAGGATTAACGCCAAGAACTACAATTTTCACAAGCTAACAGCTAGCGGCTAATAGCTAATAGCTTTTTCGCGCTTTGCGCCAATTACTACTCCCTATTCCCTAAATTACAATGGTCTGGTCGTCGTAATCCAGAAAAACGGCTCGCCGTTCTCGTCCATGCGGAGTTCTGCCTTGAGTTTATGCGTTCTCAAAATCTTGTTAAGCAGCGATAAATAGGTAATCTTTTCCGAGGAGACCGTAACCTTTGCCAGATCGAGGTCAATTCCGTACCGCGCCATGGCGTTAAGGTCATAGAGCATAGGAACGTCAATGCGCTCGGAAATGGAGTCGACTGCGTCGCGAAGCGGAACCGCCCTCATGTTGGCGGGAATCTTTTTGATTATGTCCGGCAGAACGTCCACTTCCAGCTTGTCGACTTTCGTTCCGATTGGCCACGGTTTGACGTTTTTCTGACCAATTTCGACAGAATAGTACAACCGACCGTTCGACTCGCGGGGAACCAAAGCCAACCCCGCCGGACGCAGAACGTACGCCATAATCGTTCCCTTGGAAAGCGAAGAAAGCTCTTCGTCTATGGGTTCCAGTTCCTTCAGGGCTTTAACCTGAGCGGGGGAGATGTTAAACGGAGCGGACAGACCGCGAGCGCATTTCTGGAGGATTTCGACCGGGGTCAAACCGGCGGTTTCCTCTTGCAGATTCTGTTTGAAATCGTTCAACATTTGCTGCTGGAGCGGAATCGGCAGCCCAAAGTCGCCCTGAACCGGCGCGTTTTCCGCCTGTTTTTTCGCTTTCATCTTGCCGGGCAATTCCCGAATCCACGTTGCCAACCCGGCAGCGTCTCCGCAGCGAAACTGAGCGCCGTCCGGCATGAGAATCGTCCCGTAGGCGTCCATTGTCCCAATAATCTTCCAGATGGGCGAGGCTTCCGTTCCCGATTCCGTTATTGAAACCGCGTCGCCAGGCCGCTGATTGCGAAACTGAACGGCGGGCGCGTCTGTTCTAATCAGTTCTCTGCCCCAGGTATGCGGATGCTCCATCGACGCGCCCTCAAGCTGGATAATTTCAACCTGAACGACGTCTGCGTAAACGCAGAGAGGAAAAAGCATTAAAAATAATAACGACAAAATTGCTTTATGGAATTTCATAATCGTTATAAACAGTTTGATTTATTGACATTAAATACGCTTTAACAGCTCTTCAACCGCCTGGACGGCGTCCTCTTTTTTAGCTAACCCGTCGAGAGTGAACTGACAGCGTTTCTTTTTCTTTTTGATCGAAAACTGCGACGCTTCGCGCGCACGGAACTCGGCTTCCGTCCAGCCGCGAGTCGTTTTCGCCCGTTCCAGACGAACCTCTTCCGGCGTGTCAATAAAGACAATCGCGTCGCACATCTTGTCCCAGCTTGCTTCAAGAAGCAACGCAGCATCAAGAATAATATAGTACACGTCGTTGGACTCGCATTCGTCCAGAAAACGTTCAAAACGCTTTTTCAGCGGTGGGAAAATCAACGATTCCAAATACAGACGCTCCATGTCGGAGTCTTCCGTTCCCTGAAAGACGATTTGCGCCAACTTCGGTCGATTGACTGTTCCGTTGTCGTTAATAATCTCCTCTCCCCAACGCTGACGGATTTTCTCTTTGATTGTCCGCTCGTTGAGGACGTCGTGAGCGACTTCGTCCGCCTTAAACGTAACCGCGCCTTCAGACTCAAAAATATCTGTATAAAATGACTTTCCGGACGCGATACCGCCGACGATTCCGATTACTTTCATAATAATTGAAAATTGCTCTTGTCTAATTGGGGAAAAATCGTTAAAGTATCAACATGGTTAATTATATGTTAAAAGGTGAGAAGCTTTCAATTCTCACGACTATTCACCGCCGATGGCGATAAATCAAAACTAACCATTGGGCGTTAAACGCTTCTATTATTACATATATCGAGATAAAAAGCAATGGTAGAACACAAAAATTTTCCTCGAAAATGGTTAAATCCATTGATTTTGGCATTTGCCTGCTTTGTGTTGATTCAAGGCGGGTGCCAGCTTGTATCATCAGCAATTATCCTCATTCGTGGAACAGATGAAAAACCGCCATGCAAAGAAAAATTGACTGGCAGAGTGGCGGTTCTATGCTGGACGGATCCGTCGTTGACGTATACCGACAGCGACAACGCGAACATGGTCGGTTCCGAACTGAGTAAAAAAATCGCGCTGAAACTCGGCGGCAAGAAAAAAGACAAGCTTACCATGGTTCCCCAGCAGGAAGTTCTTAACCGATTGGATAACTATCCAGACAACATTACCGGGGAAGAAGACCTCATTGCAATTGCCAAAGACCTTGAGGCGGACTATCTTATCGGCGTCTACCTGATGTCTTTTGAATACCAGGAAGGCATAGGCGTCTACCAGGGCAAAGCCACCTATGCTGTAACGCTCATTGACGGCAAAAAGGGAGAAGTCGTCTACGACAACCAGGTTATTCCGCAATACGTCTATCCGCCCAACAGAACCGTCAGTTCAGACGCGGTCAACGGGGCGCAATTCCGCCGCGAGTACATTTCCAAACTCGCAGAACACATTGGCTGGGAATTTTATCCTCACGATCGTTACGACGTTGACATCTGATTTTAGGAGACTGGGAATAGAATCTAAGGGCGGCGCCGCATTGTCGCCCGGTTCAGGAAAGAGGACATGCACAGCAGCTTTGACTTCAACATTTCACGCGCGCGCGTATTAATACGCGAGAAAACAGTCGCGGCGATTATTGCAATCGCCGCGGTCGCGTTGTATATGTTTGGAAGTCAAACGCTCTCTGTCGCTGAGGCGCAAAATCTCTCGGGAACTCCGTATAACGCTCAAACCGGCAACGCGCCATCCAACAGCGTTCCCTATCCAAACAGTAACAGTCAGCTGACCAGTTCATCCGATATCCCACCAGCTCATCTGCCGGCGAATTTGCTTGCTCAATCTCAGGGAAACGGAGCTTCTTCTGAGGCGGCGCCGTCAGAATCCTATCCCCAGCCGAGCGCGCTTTCAGTAGGGGCAAGCGTTCCAACAGGCTTGCAGACCTGTACATTTCGTTTTGCCTGGACGGGAGGACGTCACACATGGAGGGGACAGATTGAGGTTGTCAATCCGACCAATCCATCAGCGCCGGGAGCAATTCTGGAAGCGACTTCGCTCGGTCTGGAAGCGGATCAGGCGGCAGCGTATTCCGTTCGACAGGGCGTTTTATTTATCCATCATCCATCCAGCCGCGAATACGACGGATACAACGTCTGCGCCACCGGACAGAAAGGCTGCAAAGTCCGAATTACTCTGGCGGCTGACAATCAGGAGCCGCAAACGTTCGACATCAACTGGGAAGATCTGTTCTATCAGGCGTTTCAGTTCAACGTCTCAGACGCCAAAGCGACTCTTCGCCGAACGTCAGGCGACTTCCTTCGTCTGAACATAAACCGCAGCAATCTCGTTTACTCGCCGGGAGAAAACTTTACCGCTCGGCTGACGCCGTACGAGCTTGTCGCTGAAGGTCTGACGAGCTATAATCCAGCTGCCATCAAAGTAAAATTACAGCATACTCGAGAAGGATTCGTTGTCTATGAAAAAGAATATTCCTGGATTCCGCAGACCGGCGGCGACATCCTTCTCAACATTCCACTGCCGCAGGAAGAAGGCGTTTACGACGTCATCATAACAGCCAGCTGCAGAAAAGTCGCCCCTATTCTGCCCCGCGTAACAGACGCCGTCAACAAACAGCTGGAAAACGCTCATTTGCCGGTCGCAAAAGAACTGGCGTCGCGCAAGGTTCAGCTGGTAGTAATCGACTCAGCGCGCGCGCCGTCAGAACAATCCGAACCGATGGAAACGCGTCTGACGGCGGAAATCGACCCGGCAAATCCGCGATGGTGGGAGCCGCTGGAACGCTTGTCCCAATTCCCTCTGGGGCTGCGAGGAAAGCAGTGGGAATATCCGCTGGGCAACGGAAACTCCCGCGTTTCTCAATGCGAACTGGGGCCGATTACAGAACTGGCGGCAAACCGTCCTGGAGAAAACCCGTGCTGGGAAGCGTATACGTTCCCGGTGGAAAGAACGGGAATTCCGCATATTCTGGAAATTGAATATCCGTCAAACTCTGAACAGACAACGGGAATCAGCGTCATTGAACCCAACGTTGCAGGCGCGATTACGCCCGGCGCCGTCGATTCCGGTTTCAATGTTACACTTGACTCACAGCGATCGCTCGACAAGCCAACCTGGAAAACTCATAAAATCGTGTTTTGGCCTCGAACGAAGTCGCCTGTTGTGGTAATTTACAACCTTCGAGAGGACGTCGTTTCCCGATACGGCAAGATTCGAGTCATGTCAGTTATTGGAAAACTTCCCAAAACGTATTCCGGAACGTCTCCGCGACTGCTGGCGGCGTACATGGACAGACCGCAGTTTCCCGCCATGTTCTCGGCAAAAAAGACGGCGTCAGAAAACGCGACCATGGCTTTGGACAACTGGGAAACGTTCTACGAGGGTTCAACTCGCATGGTGGAATACCTCAATTTCGTCGGATACAACGGCGCCATGATTTCCGTCAACAGCGACGGCAGCGCCATCTGGCCTTGCCCGGAATTGGCGCCAACGCCGCGATACGACACCGGCGCGTTCTCTCAAAGCTGTTCCGATCCGGTTCGAAAAGACGCGCTGGAAGTTCTGATGAGAATATTCGACCGACAGCAAATGCGGTTCATTCCCGCCATGGAAATAGCTCAGCCGGTTCCTGCTTTGGAATCCAAGGTTAGATCTCGCGACCCGCAGACGTCCGGTCTGCAATGGATCGGTCCGGACGGCAAAACGATTTTGTTAGCTTACCCGCCAGAAAACGGCGCGGCGATGTACTACAATATTTTACATCCGGAAGTGCAGCAATTCGTTCTGGATACGGTTTCGCATTTGACGTCCCGTTACAAAGAGCATCCGTCTTTTACCGGACTGGGACTGCAATTAACGGACAATTCCTGGCTGGTTCTTCCGCCGCCGCAGTGGGGAATGGACGACGAAACGATCCGGCGCTTTACCGCAGACACCGGCGTTAACGTTCCTGGCGAAGGCGCAGAGCGATTCCAGGCTCGAGCGCGTTTTCTCAACGGTCCGGCGCAGGCGCATTGGTTAAAGTGGAGAAGCGACAAACTGTCTGAATTTTACTGCAAGCTTCGAGATCGACTTCAAGCCGATGGAACCAATCGAAAGCTGTACCTTTCCGGCGCGAAACTGTTTACTCGCTGTCACAGAAACGCTTTGCTGCCAAAAATTCCTCAAACGACAGGCGTTCAATACGCAATGCTCCAATGCGGTCTGAGCGCAGACTTCGGTTTTGGCTCAAAACAGAATATTGTACTGACGTACACGCAGCGCGTTATCAATGGACAAACGCTTCGGCAATCCGCGGCGGAACGCCAATGGAACGTCATGCCGGACGTGGACGCCTTTTTCAGCTCTCATAACGGACAGCGAATTCAAGCCAGCCTGTTTTATCATCCCAGCCATCGAATTCGACTGACGGATTTCGAAAAGAAATCTCCGTATAAACCCACATACGCTCTTCTCAACAGCATTCCCACTCCGGCGGGAATTGAAAACCGCAAACGATTTATCCAGAGTCTTGCCCTGTGGGACACGCAGGAATTTTTCGACGGCGGCTGGACGTTAGCTCTCGGGGAAGAAGAGGCTGTCGTCAATACGATGGCGGCGTTTCGATGCCTGGCGAACCGTCAGTACAACGAGGCAGTTTCCGGGGAGCGGACATTGTCCGCGACAAATAATGATGAAAGCAATTTGGGGCGGGTAATACCCGCCACCCAGAATCAAAGCAAAGCGATCGTCTGCCGCTGGATTTCCGACGGGCAGTCAACGTGGGCTTACGCTGTGAACACAACGCCGTTTCGTATTGCAGGAAAAATCAAACTCAACCCGGCCTCGATAAACGGCGCCGCTCCGCCATCGCTGGACAACGTTTTATATCGCTTTTCCGAACTCAACAACAAGGGCTCTGCCTTTATCGACAACGTTCCGGAACTGGTTTATGAAAACAATCAGCTGGTTTGGCGCAGCTATTTCGCGCCGTTTGAAATTCAGGTCGTTCGATTCAACGCATCGGTGCAGTTAAGCCATCCAACTGTCTCGTGGAGCCCGCAGACAATTGACCAGATGAAAACCAGCCTCGTCGATCTGGTCAATCGGGCGGAATCCCTCAAAACGGCAAGGACGATGAGAAGCCTCGACAACCCGGACTTCGAACAGCCCGCCGACGACTCACAGCCTATTCCCAAATGGTTCGTTTGGAAGAATCCGAATCAGCCTGAAGATTCGGCGTCAGGCGCTTCGATAGACAACCGCTGTGCAATCAACGGACGGAGTTCTTTACACCTCGTCTGCGACGGCTGGCCGACTGCGGTTTACAGCAAAGAAATCGTTGCCGACGCCACAGGTCGATTCACCATCAGCATGTGGATTAAAAAAGACCCCAACGTGCCTCTGCGATGCTTTGTTCGCGCCAAATGCGGTAACAAAAACGTCTATCGGGAAATGCTCCTTTATCGAGAACCCGAAGACTTGGTTGTCAGTCAGCAAGGCGAATGGCGTCAGCATTTCTTCCACATCAACGATTTGCCGTTGGAAAACATGGATAATCTGTGCATCGGATTTGAACTTCCTCAACGGGGCGAAGCGTGGATTGACAACATTAACATTTCCGACCTGTATTTTTCAGAGTACGAACAGCGGGAACTATCCAAAACCCTGCTCCCGCTTAAAGCCAAATTCTCCCAGGGAGACCTGGAATACTGCTGGCGCTATCAACAAGGTTACTGGTCGCAATTCCTCCTGGACTGCGTCGAACTGAGAACCGCGCCCAGCGCGCCGTTAGCCGCCGTCGCTCCGTACAGCGGGGCAATTGGGCAGTCTGTAAAACCTTTCAGCGACGCGCCGAATCAGCCTGTTACTCAAACTCCGTCCTCCGCTCAACCCACCCAGGTCAGCGGAACGAACCAAAAGAAACCCCTGTTTGGATTTGGGAAGAATCCGAACGTCGCCGTGCCGACGCCCAGCCAGTCCGCGCCGACGCCAGAATCGCCAGCTCCAGAACCCAAAAAAGAACCGGAAAAGAAAACGTTCTTGCAGCGAGTAACCGACTTGTGGCCGTGGAAATAGCTGCAAAATTACAATTCGACAGATTCTCGCAATCCGTTATTGCTCAACTTTATCATGACATCTCAGAACACCCCTGTTTCCTGGCGTCCGTCCGGCTCGATCGAAGCGTTAAAACTTCGCTCTGAACTGCTCAAGCGGGCGAGAAGCTATTTCGATTCCCTGAATTATACGGAAGTTCAGACGCCGGTCATTTCTCGCGATACAACCATCGACCGCTGGCTGGAACCGATAACGATAAAAACGGACGTCGAGATTTCCGAAGCGCGCCCTGCCTCGCCGGTGTTCCTGCAAACGTCGCCGGAGTTCGCCATGAAACGGCTTTTGGCGGCGGGGATGGGGTCGATCTACCAAATCTGCCCCGCGTTTCGAAACGGGGAATACGGTCAGCGTCACAATCCGGAATTCACGATTATCGAATGGTACGGCGTCAACGACGATTTCAGCGCCGGCATGACCGTTCTGGAAGGACTGTGTCAAACGCTGCTCAAAGAGCGGCTGACCGTTCAGAAGGCGCTGCGGATTTCCTATCGAGACGCCTTTCTCCGATACGCCGGTCTTGACCCGTTTGCCGCGTCCATGGAACAGATTCGAAACTATTGTCAGTCGGAAAACCTCGGCGTTCCTGAAGGATTCGACCCGGACGACCGCGATTCCTGGCTGGACGTAATCCTGTCGGAAAAAGTTCAGGTCAAGCTGGGATTCAACAACGACGCCCCGGATCAATGGCGCCCGACGGTTCTGTACCATTACCCGGCGACGCAGTCGGCCTTGGCAAAAGTCGTTGACGCGCCATACGGCGCCGTTGCGGAACGATTCGAGCTTTTTGTCGGCGGGGTGGAACTGGCGAACGGGTATCACGAACTGGCGGACGCAGACGAGCTGGCGCGGCGTCACGAGTTCACCAACCGTCAGCGCATCGCAGATGGACACGCCCCGCTGCCGCCCAACTCGATACTCCTCGACGCTCTGCATGCCGGGTTCCCGCCCTGCGCCGGCTGCGCCTTGGGCTTCGACCGCGCCGTCATGCTCGCTTTCGGAACCCACGACTTGCGCGACGTCCTCGCCTTCGACTGGGGGAGAGCGTAGAAAATACTATTAATTACATACGAACAGATAAATTCTATATCTACTATATAGATATCATGCTATTCTTCAGTAATAGGCTTTAGCGCCCATATTTTTTTTCTGGGATACGGTTGACATTTTTTACCTATCCCTAATTCGTCAAATAATGCAATGACAAAGAATTCCTTATAATCCTTAACTGAAGATACTTTACTTGAAAAGATGTTAGGAAGTAATGTTGATAAGGAATCTTCTGTGATCTGTTGTTGATTTTTGAATAGCTCTAAAACAAGGTTAATATCTTTTAAGTTTATGTGATAATCAATATCTTTGATTGTGTATATAATGCCACTTCTGTTATTGAAGCCTTTGATTTTTAAAATAACTTTATCAGAATAACTGAATTTGCAATTATTATTTATTAATTCTATTATATTATCTTTTCGTATCTTACTTATAGACGATTTCTGATTTATTGACGTTTTAACATACGATTGTAAAAAACTTGTATCAACATTTGATTCAATTGAATCATATTGTATACCCGCAAAGGTTTTTAGTATAGATTCAAATATAATAATCGCTCCGCCCGTTGGAACTGCCATTCCTATTTGTTTGCGAACTTTTTCAAGAGAACCAGAAAATTTAAACCAATCTGGAAATGTTTGTATTCTAGCTCGTTCTCGATTCGTTAAAGCACGATGTTCACACCAATGATACACATGCGTTCCGCCGCCTCCACTTCCAGTAATCGTATAAGAGGGAAGCCCCCCTTGTAGACGTCTATATATATGGCTCATTCTGGCGCATTTGCAATTAAGCTTTGATTCCATAATCATCTTACATACATCATCGTCAGTCATGTCTTTAAAAACATCTTTATACCATGGCAAAGACTCTATAATCTTACGTCGTTCATCGGGAGACATCGATAATAACTCGTCTAAAAACCATGCATTTTTCCCCGGGGGTGTCAACTGAAGACGTTTTACAACTGATTGACTCATCCGAGGAAAATCGTGATTGGCACAATCCGCAGAAATTCCTTCAAGCGCTTTTTCAACCGGAATTTGCATTTCAAGATTTTGCGTAGTAGGCACAGGAACTTTAAACGTACGATTTAAATCCTTGCGAATCCCAACGATTATAAAACGATGACGTAATTGGGGAACGCCATATTCTTCGAATTTATATAAATGAGGAGTTATGTTATATCCCTTTCCAGTATTCGCTAAATCTATAAGTATGCGTTTAAATGCATTACCGCCATCAGCAGAATTAATACCGCTGACATTTTCTGCAACAAACCAATCTGGATTTGTTAGTTTTATTACAGAAATACCTGCTTGATACAGATTGCCAAATTTACCTCCCAAACCTGTTTGATTACCAACGGAACTAAAGTCGTTACATGGGAATCCAAAAGCAAAAGCGTTGATTGATTTTTGACCATCTGTCATTGAATTAACAAACTCAAAAGCATCTTTACATATTGCCTCACCACCAAACCTGCCTACAATATTGTTTTTGTATGTGTCTATCGCGTCAACGTCCTTATCAACCCCCCAAAGATGATTAATATAGAAAGATCTATTATCATCTGATTTAACTCCTCTTTCCCCAACAAGAGCAGCAGCTAGCGCTAATCCTCCCGGACCGCAAAACAACTCGCCCAATCTAAAAGTTACGTCTTTATTTTTCATAATATTATAATCATTTATTATCAGAAACAAAGCCCTCGCTCTTTGCCATCTCCAATGCTTCTAACAAAACTTTCGACTGTTTAGGAGACGGAATTTTTGTAGGGATTCGAACAGCAGGATAAAACGCTTTTTCTAAAACAGCATTTTCCAAATCATGTTCTATACAAAACAATTGCAACTTCTGCCAGAAAGCACATCCATAATTAACGACAATTGACTGAGCGCTGATATCATTATCTTCATGTTGGGATTTTTTAGCCTCTCGCGATTCAGCCTTTTCATCCTCCTTCGATTTCAAAAATTGTAATATGTTATTACAATTAAAGTTTTGTTGAGGAATTGCCTCTTTCATTTTTTCCCAACATTTATCTCTTTTGCACCATTGAGTAACGTTGGCTGTTTCTGAAGCTGTTGTAGTTATGAAGTTGTGAACAAATAGTGTTATTTTTGTAAATACTTCAAGTACTTCTTGAGGAACGAGTTGCTTTTTCCAAATATATGACAAATCAAAAACATGGTCTGGCATATTCATTTTTATTAAATGGTGAAAAACTGCAATTGAGTATGTAACTATATTTGCTCTATAACCATTTTGATACCATGGTTGTTTTGTAACAAGTTTTTCAATTTCCTTGAACAACTTAGCCAACGCCATCGAATCCTTGAAATATTTGTCATTATAAAGATTTTCATTTTTGTCCCATGACGCACTAATCTGCTCGGCAAACTTCATAAAATTAGTTTGAGCGCCTTTACTAACAATATGTGGATATTCATCCCATGAATTTCTATACTTTGCCAAATCTGTTTTAGTAACAAGCTGTTCTTTAGGATTTTTCAGCAAAAATTTTTTCTTTTCCTGTGCTGTAAGTCGCATTTGTTCTTGAAAATATTGACCTCGAGCACGCTCATAGAACCAATGTGTTTCATATTGCGAGCCGCCTGTTGCAGGGGCAAGGGTCGATCTGGAATATTTCTCCATTCGAACATGAAATTGATGAGTTGAAAAGAAATCTGCATCACTAACTTTATTTTGACTATTTGATGAACGAGAAATGTTTCTTATTAATTCAGACGCATCATTAGAATCAATCTCTGTTAGTTTCATGGCAACAAAAACATTTGATAAATCTGCATTGTCTTTTTGTCTTGTACTTGATAAAGTTGCTGTTGTTTGTCCACCATTTATTATTTGGAAATCCTCAACGTATGTAATGAACAAACCTGATGAATTCTTTTCAAACCTAAGATTCATTGCTGTAGCAGATATTCCATTATTATAAGCAAAAAACTTGCTTGCATCCCGTAAAATCGTTTCACGAATTTTTTTGTTGACTGCAACTTTTGTAGATAAAAATGAACGAACGTTTCCTTCAAGCAATACGCTTCCTTTATCATCATAAATCTGAGCTAAAACATCACCTGGTATTATACAAAGATAACTTTTAAAATCATTTCCATCCATGCCAGTTGCTTCAATACATGGTATTCCTTTACTGGTATATTGTTTAAAATCAATCTCTATATTTTCTCGACCTAAATCAGTATTGCAAATTAAAAAAACACGTCTTAAATCCCATACCTGATACTCAACCGTTTTATTATCAATTTTATTGATTGATTTAACATCCCAAGAGATTGTTCTGATTCCCATATCTCTTGTTGTCAACAAATGAAACCGGAATTTGCTAATCTCTTGTCTTTTTGAAATTAAATTATCTACCAAATCTGAAGCTGGCGTACTAGGTTCAATGGTCTTACTTAAGTTAGATTCATAAGATTCTTCAATAAAAAACTGAACTTTTTTAAAAAAGTTCTCTGCTAATGATCTAACCATCGGAGAATCTCTGGATATTGCATCATAATCAACTATATAAAGATTCATAGTATGATCAATATCATCATAGAGATACCCATCGACACGCAATTTTCGTTTATTTCGTCCCTCGCCTTCAAAGAAAGCGAGGGTAATATCGTCCTGAATGATCTCTGAACTTATCATTTTTTCAGAAAATACTTTAAGGAATGATGCAACAGAACCTTCGCCATAGATTTCAGATTCAACTTTAACATCTTCCATTATTTCATTACGGAAATCTTCAAACTCCATTTTTACCCCACTTTATACTCGTTTATAGACGCTAAACTAATTGAATATTTTGCCGACGTAATTCCCGAAGGAACAACTTCCGCGGTAAGTCTAGGAAAGCAATCACGCACTTCATATAGTGCAAAATCTTTTACAACAAAATATGTATCTTTATAAACCGGTTCTGAAATAATGCAATTTGATAAATACAGTTTTTCAGCAAACAAAAGACCTGCGTTTACAGACTGAGCAATTCTCTGTTCAACTCGTTGAACTAGCGAATATAATGAAAAACATTCAGAATCTATATTTGTTGTTTCTTCAATCTTATAAACAGCTAAAAAGCCAGACGTCAAAGGAGCCAATTGCTCTAAACTTGATATCGTAACATTATCCGAAGAAAGACCAACGCTTTTAACTTCTGTCCAGTGATTCTGATTAATAAAATCCTGATCTGCACCATGCGGTCCTCTCCAAGATTCAAGCGCTAATTCTGCGCCAATATTATCTATCTCTTCCAACAAATACAACAATTCGCCACAGAGACCTTTTTGTTGATTTGGAGATAGAATATCTGGACGAACTCCTGATAGCATATTATACCATGCTTGGTAACGACTGATTAATCGTTGAAAGGCTACGTCTGGCGAAATATTTCTTGTAGATTCCAGCAAATCATAACATAATCTTAAAAAAAGAGAGCAATCTTTTCCAGAAAATGAGAACTGCAAAGCATACCTGCCATCTTTTCGTTGTATATTCTTAACCGTTATACCCTGTGTTGATTTAATATAACGTGTATCAACAGCTTGTTCATTAAGAATCATAAATGTTGGCTGCCGATTATTGTTATACCCCCCATAAATATACAATGGATGATCAGGATCAATTATTGAAAATGACAACTCGTCTTTCATTAACAACATAAACCTGTTTGAAAAATCTTTGTATAACATACTATTCCTCCTCTTCGTCACTATAATCTTCTTGTTCTTGATAATGTTTTTTCCATTCAACAAGATTTACAACATATTCTACATACTCTTCATTGTCTTTATTCCCTGGAAATCCTGTACCAATTGCAAAAATAAAATTGCCAGGATTGTCTTTAAACTCAATTGTGTGAATCATTAATAGAGGTGGTCTATTGATTTTAAAATACCAATCATCTGGAATATTACTTCCAAGTTCAAGTTCAGGTTTTCGAATTCTTAGTTCATTATATGAACTCTTTAAAAGGTCTAATTGTTGTGTTGATAAACCGATTTTTGCAGAACCGCCGGAAGCAACTCGCGCTTTAGACCCCATTATTTTATATATTTTTTGAGAATCATCTTTTTGAACCTTTCGAACTTCAGACTTTATCGAAAGACTTCCTGATTCAGTTGAAAAGATATATTCGCTACCATCACCTTGCATAATTGCTACATCCCATCGCTGAGGATGTTCATCAATATACTTTGCAATATCGCGTCCTAGAAACGTTAAATTCCATGGGTCGGTAGGAAAGTTCCTTAGTAGATTTGAAATTTCCTCCGATGATACTTCATGCCAAAATGGGGAAGGAAAACTGTCATCCCGTCTTCCAATGCGATCAAGTTTACAAACAAACGATTTTATTGTCTTTTCATTTTTCTTAATGTTATCAACAAGTAATCTTGGCGTTTCAAGAAGACGACCAGAGATATTAATAGGTCTCTTCATAATTTGAGCGCCGGAGCGCATTTTATTGCGAGCAGTTGGCAACAAAGATCCAGGATGCTTACGAACTTTCAAACCAAAATCTTTAGGAGTTAATCCTAATTCGCTCATTTCATATATTTCACCTTTCAATTCAACATAAGCTTCTGTAATTTGTTCAAACCATTCTTTAATTTCTGTTGGCATCCAAATTTTGCATAAATCAGCATATCCAGGTCGAAAACCAAACCAACGCCCCATTTGTAAAAGAGTGTCATACATTTGAGTATTTCTTCGAAAATAGCTGACCATCAAACCCTCAAGCGTTAAACCGCGAGAGAGGCAGTTTCCACCGATTGCAATAACTCGAAGACCAGTATCTTTATTATCTGTATAATCTAAATTTCCACCTCTTGAATTAATAACGCGAACTTCGATTGGAGCAATTGAAGAATTCAAGATAGGCAAAATCTCAGACCAGGTTTTATCAATTTTTTGTTGAAAATCATATTTATACCAAACTTTCTTAATAAAGCCGATATAAGAATTCTTCACAGCCTCATTTTCTGGTAATCTTGAATAATCTAATATTGCATTTTGAATCTCAAGAACAAATGAATTAACTACTTTTTCTATTTGTTTATGAATCGCGGTTAGATGTGAAATATGAATCAACATTGATCGATGGCTAGTTTTATCTCCACGTAAATCGCGTATTGCATTAGCCAAGCAAAAATAAACAATAGACTCTTTTAATGATTCTGGCAAATCGGAAAATAAAAAATCTTTTTTATGTTTATGGGGTAATACCAATTCCAAATCGTCAATTTCTTCCAACATTCCTGGAATATGGGTATCGCCAAATATTTGGGATGCACCTATATAAGCAGCATTATCCCTTAAATCCTGATCCGAAGTTGGCGGAGAAAGAGCATAAATAAAATCCCTTGGAAATAAATCGTTTTCATACATCTCATTCTCAGAATCAGGATTGATAAAAATGTTAGCAAATGGCGTGGCTGTTACAGCCAGATATGAAACACGGCTAAATAGTTTCAAAAGCTCTCTTATCTTTGCATTGGTCTTAGTTGGATCGGAATCCTCACTATTGACATTTATGGATGCATTATCTGCTTCATCATCAATTAGCAATACAGGAAAATCAATATGCTCTCTATCACTTACAAGTTCTTGAGATTTACTCAACCAATTCAACAAGTTTTTTAAAATACTAACATTCTTTTTAATTACAAACAATATTGGGACGTTTGAGTTGACAGCTTTAATAGACATATTATTCACATCTAATGAATGTGCATCAAAATCAGAACGCGTTGTTGTAAATGAGGCAACTTGCACATCTTTACCATATTTGCTTACCCCTGAATTACTACAATTAGTTTTTTGATGAAATTGATTAATACTATCAAATCCTGCAAACTCTAAATCCATACGACTTTGAGTCTGTTTTCGTAATGATTCAGTTAAACCTGAAAGAAGGATAATAATACGGTAACCAGCATCCACAGCTTTGTTACATATTGCTGTAAAATTTGCAGTCTTCCCTGATTGAACATCTCCTAAAACAAGTCCTTTTCGACTAAATGGTCGTGGATTATTAGGATCGCCTAATAATCCAACAATGGTCTTTGAAACCAAATCTATTGAATTGACAACCTGTGAACTCCATTTTTTATCGCAAATGAGATATTGACGATATCGTTGCCAAAAAGGTTGCTCAATTTCAGACAATCTTTGATGATACCATGGAGCATAGTTATCCTGTCTATCTTCTATATACACCCCAATATCCATTTTAACTGGATGCATTGACTGAATCTTTTTTATTATCCATTCAAACTCCGAATCGGCTACCGGATAATCATTCTGCATTATTCTACGAATCTTTTGAGCAAGATTACGAATTGATTCTTCTGTTTGTGTTTTATTATCTTTGGCAATTGTAAGATTAATATAATCTAATAACATTTCTTTGTTATTCATTTTTTAATATCCTTTCTATATTTTGGGTAATGAAATCTTTATGTTCACTAAATGGTGAAAGGTTCAAAAAATCTTTCAACATTTTACGTTTATCATCTATAGATTTACACATAGATAATAATTCTTGCATCTGTTGCAATACAGTTTCATTCTCTTGTTCGTCATTATTTTGAATTTTTTGCTCTTGTACTAAATCCAAATAAAGGCTGTTTAATGGAAGACGCGAACCAATTAATGAAAAAACAGCAATTAATGATCTTTTGGCTTTAGGGAAATTAGCCAAGAGTTCTTTAATTATCGGGGAATTAAGATTTATCTGATATGTATAACCATTATCACGCGTTCGTAAGCGCTCCCATATCCCAAACTTATTATCTTGTTCTTTTTTACCACGAAATTCCCATGTTCTTTTACTCTTCTCTGCAATTTTTTCTATGATTGTTTTTAGATTTTGTTGAACTAATTCAGGGGGAATAGCAGAAGACTTTTTTATATCAAGTGTCCATAATTCATCTAAAGTATTTGGAATATCGACCTGAATACGAGCAAGCTTTGATAAATCGCCTTTAACCATCATACGAAACCACGTTCCCCAGACAACTAATCGTTTATTGCGATAAACATAAAAGCCCTGCAATTTACGGAGTCCATCCGACCCTCCTAAACTCTCCAGTTCGCTTTTAGACAATTTTGAAATATGCGGTAAAATATATGGTCGTATAACAACTTGCTGACCTTCAATTGTAATTACTTCCTCCGCCATTGCCTTTGTAGAACGCTTCGATAAAAAAGGATCTTTCGGCAATACTTCCATGTTATTAATGTCAATAGAGATTTTACGTGGTACATCTGCTCCTTCCAAATATCTATGAAAAACAAGAGACAGATGTTCACGTACTTTTATCATCTTTGAACCTAGAATATCCCTATGGGGATTTCCAGTTGCCAGAAGACGATCCAAATTCTGCCAGAGAACAATTGTTCCAGATTTAAGATTTTCTAAATAACTGAAACATGGAAGGTTGTTAATTTCATCTTTTTCTAATATTTGTAATAACCATTCATCTTTTTTTTGTATATAACTCAAATCCCAACGACAAGCAGTTACTTTATAATTCTTTTTAGAAATTACTGTCAATGTTTTACATTGTGATAACGACGCTGTTTTTAGTCCCAAACCATATCGCCCCAAATCATTGTCAGCGCGTTTTTCCGAAGGGCTTCGACTTCCATATTGCATTGCTTTCTTTAATTCGTTATAGGTCATGCCACACCCATTATCCATAATTGCAATATATGAATTCTCATCAGGTAGAAATCGAATTTGAATATTAGATGCATCTGCAGCAATGCTATTATCAATTATATCAGCGATTGCAGACTCAAGGGAGTAACCAATAGAACGTGTAGACTCCATTAATGACGCTGCGGAAGGTTGTACATTTTCAAATTTCATTTTGTGTAATTAATTCGTCAAGATCAATCCTCGGGTAACTTGCTATTAATAAACGAAAAATGTTTTTTTATTTTTGGGGTAACATATATATTATGCAACTTGTTAAATTCATATTATATCACAGATTTTATTAAATGCTATATTTTGGAACAGTTTTTTAAGATTTTTTTTAAAATTAAATGATTTCTTCACTGTAAAAACGTAACCAAATAACGTTACAAAAAATGTATCATTGGGTTACAATCATATTGAATGAGCATTTGATAAAATATTATACCTTGACATAAACAATCATAATAACTAAAATAAGGAATAATAATTGGGATTTAATAAGAAATCTTTTTGCCATTAATACACATGAAGTTGTTATTATTCCCCGGGCTGGGGTGTACTGAAGATTTGTTTGTCTTGCAGAAGCAGGCGTTGAGCGACGTCGTTGACGTTGTCGTCCCCAAATGGATTGAGCCTCAGAAGGGGGAAACGCTCAAAGAGTTTGCTCTGAGGTGGGCGGAGGACGTCTATAAACAGTATTTTGACCCGGAAAACGGGGCGGCGGAAAACGCCTGTTACGTTGGCGGGCTGTCGTTTGGCGGAATGGTTTCGCCGATTATCGGAGGGTATTTGGTGGAACGCGGCGTCGACGTTCGCGGCTGTTTTCTCCTGGCGTCCATCCGCGGCGGAACGGAAATCCCGCCGGTTTCCCGAGCCATTTGGAAGTTCTCCTGCTGGATGCCAAACGGCAACTGGGATTTGGTAAAACTCTGGGCGCGATACCAGATCTGGGTTCGAGGGAAACGGATTACTTTTCTTGCTCAAAATGTTCTTAACCAGCTTATCGACAGCCCGGTAAAGCGCAGCTACTACGTTTTAAAGATGATTTGCGCCTGGCGCGACAAGCCGGCGGATTACCCGTTTCCGATTTGGCATCTGCACGGGTCGGCTGACCGTCTCCTGCCGGTTCGATACACTCATCCGGACGAAATCGTCAAAGGCGCCGGACACGTCCTTGCCCTTCTCTGTCCGGAAGAAGTCAACCGATTTATCCGTCAGCGAATTGCGGGCGGAGGCAATTAGGAATTTCGCAAGCGCGATTTTTTATCACGGGAAACACGATTTTTTAACACAAAATACACGAAATAAGCAAAAAAGACGAAAATGTTTTAAATTCAAATGTTTATATTTTCGTGACTTTCGTCAATTTTGCGTTTTTCGTGTTTAAAAAAGTTTTGGGAGGAGGAGTCCCCCTATTGAAATCTTTCAGAAAACGGTAATAATAATTAATAGAGGGTTTCGCACCTCTAAATTCGCTAAATTATCCCGCCTGATTTTCCGATACCTGTGATAGACTGTATTTTTTATTTTTCGTCAGAACAGACGTCTTGAACGAATTGTCTTGACGTTTTGCTGACTGTGCAACAAACGTAAACAACGCCAAAAGCCATGACTCGACTCCATTTTCTATTGACGTCGATATTACTGCTTATGGCGTTATTATTGGCTTCTGGCAAGCTCTCGGCGCAAATCGAATCTGACGCGGAAGTCCCGTTTATGGAAGAAACCGATATCGATGTCGCCAATACAGGCGAGGCTCCAAAGGCTCCGGAACCCGCAAATATCGAACTTGTACCGGCTTCAACCGTTCGCGATTTGAATCTTCCTTCGCCGCGATTACGATTTCTGCAGCATCGTCAAAATGATCTTCATCGGCTTTCCAAACAAGGCAAAAGTTCATTGGTTGAACCCCCTTCGTTTATACGCGACGTTTCACTCCACTCCGATTTCAATTCAGTAGCTTCCGAGAATTATCTTTATCAAATCGCCTCCTCTCATCATTGGGGACGATTTCCAGAAGGTTCCTGGATACGATTCCGAGTCATTCGTCCTGACAACTCTTACGGAACCGCATCCAGAATCAATTCCCGTTTATCGGCAGCGGAATATACGCTAACCCTTTCTCAAATACTCCCGGATCAGTACACTCTGACCAAAGAATCCGCTTTGAGTGGAAATGGGAGAAAATGGTCCCCTCAGCCTCAAATAACCGGATCTAATTACTGGGAAGAAAGCGTCGACATGAAACCGGTCAGTTTCAAAATCAAGGACGACCTGGTTCTGGAAATCGAAGGCGCGTCCTATCCCTGCTCCTGGGAACTGATTGTTTTTGAAAACGAAAGCAAACGAGTTGAAATTAAAACATGGCGCAGCGACCCCTGCGCTCATTTACCCTCGATTTTACGTCGGGAACGCAAAATTTACCTGAAAAAGGAGGGGGAAGAGGATCGTCTGTTGGTTAATTCGATTTATCAGCTCTCGCCGACGTCGTTTCCTTATTCCGTAATGGGAAAAGTCCATCACGTTTGGAAAAACGAACTAACGGAAGAGTCTTCTCAAGGGAAAATGGTAACGACCTCCCTGATAAGTCTTGCAGTTCCTGGAGAAACCGTCTCCTTTGACACGCGGCAATACTCGCCCCAGGGAGAATTAATCGGTCAGACAACAGGCTATCTGGTTGATTACGGTTTTAGCTGCTCTAAAAACAGATCGATACCGATTCGATCCAAGTTTAACAACATTCGATCGTGGCGACGTTCTTCGGTTCCATCCGCTGCTGAAAACAAAGAATTATAGTCAGATTCTTAATAATAATTCTGAATTCCGCTTAGCCCCAGTTGATAATTGCGTATCATGCTGGGGCTTGTTATTTCTTCCGCTTCTGGTAAAATACTTTGAAATTATATAGAACGATCCGGGAATCGTTCAACAGCTAAACGGTTTTATTATACTCGCCTTACAACTTCGCCATTTTAAACTATGCCTCGCCGATATTTACGTAGAATTACCCACCGACTCGACTTTGAAAAATACCTGTTAAACGGTCGCGAACTGGACGAAAACTGGCGCGCAGAGTCTGTTTTCCCCGTTCAGCAGCCGCTGGAAGTGGAAATCGGTTCGGGAAAAGGTCTTTTCATGGCTCACGAGTCCGTAAAAACGCCAAATCACAATTTTTTGGGAATCGAAGTCGCTCATAATTACGCTGCTTATTGCGCTCTTCAGCTGGCAAAAACCAATAATGAACAGGGCGTATCCAACGCAATGATGATTTCCGGCGACGCAACGCCCATCTTTACAACCAATCTTCAAGACGATTCCGTCGAGGCGGTTCATATTTACTTCCCCGACCCGTGGTGGAAGAAAAAACATCGCAAACGCCGCATTATCAATCCGATTATTGTCAATAATATATATAGGGTTCTTCGCGTTGGCGGAAAATTCCACTTCTGGACGGATGTTGAAGAATACTATCAGACCGCTCTGGAGCTGATTAAAGAAATCTCCCAGTTTAAAGGGCCTTTCCCGGTTGAAGAAGCCCCAGCTAACGACCCGATGGACTACAGAACCCATTTTGAGAAACGAACTCGCGAAAACGGACAGCCTGTTTATCGCTGCTATTTCGAGAAATAAGACGCAACCTCATATCTTTATGATATTTACAATAATTACTGCATAATCATGAAATATTCGCACGTCATGTTTGATTTGGACGGCACGCTGCTCAACACGCTTGAAGACCTGGCGGATTCCGGCAATGCGGCATTGGAAGAGCTCGGTTTGCCAGTTCACCCGGTTGAATGTTATCGCTACTTTGTCGGGAACGGAGTTCACGAGCTGATGAAACGCCTTCTTCCGCCGGAAGAGATTAATAATATTGAACTCGGCAAAACGCTTTTATCCAAATACACGGCGCAATATAATAATCGATGGCATAATAAAACGCGCCCGTACGATGGCATGGTTGAAGCCCTTCATCAGCTCAAGGCGGCGGGAGCGACTTTATCCGTCTTTTCCAACAAGCCTGACGAGTTCACCAAAAGCTGCATTGATCATTTCTTTGGCGAAAATCTCTTTTCCGCCGTTCGCGGCGGTCGAGACGACACTCCTCGAAAACCCGCTCCAGACGGCGCATTCGCGATTTTGGATCAGCTCGGCGTTAAGCCGGATTCTGTACTTTACGTTGGAGACACGGCTACAGACATGCAAACCGCTCACGCCGCCAACTTTTTCGCCATCGGCGTAACGTGGGGATTCCGCACCCGAGCGGAACTGGAAGAAAACAACGCCAACGCTATTGTCGACGCCCCTGTGGAAATCTGTAATCTTTTGGTAAGAGATTACAATTGAAAATAGAAGTCATTAGGCAATAGACATTAGTTTAAAAATCCCTGCTGTCTATTGCCTCAATCTCCTTTTCGCCTTCTTTGGATTCTTTCTAGCCCTGTACCGCCGTTTTATTTTATCTAATTTTACTCTCTTTTCAAAAAAATTTTTGATTTCTGCAAAGTTTATTATTCTTATTCAACTATTGAGGGTAAAGAGCCGATAAAAATAATACAACCTGTTCTTTCCTGCGATGTCGTAGGAAAATAGTGTAGGGAAACACTCCCGACTGGTTTATGGATTATCACTCTCTCCCCGAGGTGTTTAGAATGTATCACACACTAAGGACATTGAAAACCCTGCTGGTAATAGCGTTAGTTATTGCGTCCGCAGGTACGGGTTTCGGACAAAACCTGGAAACGATGCAACCGTTCGACATGGTCGTTCCTACAACGTATGGAGGTGGAACTCGACCTAACGAAGGGTTCTATTTTGGAATCGACTTTATGGCGGCTTGGATCAGCCGTCCTGGAGTAGCTACAATTGGGTCTGATCAAGGGCGTGGAATGGTTTACTACGTAGACCGTCCTGTCACGTATACTCAGACGGAAAAAGGTACGCCAGATACGTACATCATGACTCCAACTGTTACAGTCAACCCTAACAGCGCATTCGAAGTCATTCGCAGCAACGATGTCAGTTCTTATGACACCAGCATGCTTACCAGCGGCTGGGTTTGCGGACGCCGTTACGACATTGGCTATATGTGGGGTCATCATGGAATTGGCGTCAGTATTTACGACATCAATCCCTACACGCAATCGTTTACGATGGAAAACGCCAAAGTTGCCTTCGACGTTGCGGACAAACCGGGTACTGATCAATCCTGGCTTCACGGCATCACAACCGTCCAGGGAACTCAAAGCGTCGTCTTCCCCGACAACGAAAACGACGTAAACTCCGTTTATGTTTACGATGAACTGGGAGTCAAGTTCAATTCTTTGGACGTAACCAACAAGACTGAAACGAACGGCGTTGAATTGAATTACACCTATCGATTCATGCCCAGCGACTGTTTCGGCAGACGTTATGGAATTTGGGAATTGGACTTTGGAGTTCGTTACTTCCAGTTCCGTGAAGAATTCAACGTCTATGGCAAAGGCGGATGTTTGGGTGACAGCTGGTGGAATACAGCCTCTCAGAACAACCTCATCGGTCCTCAAATTGCCGCTCGTTACTTCCGCACCGCTGGTCGTTGGACTTTCGATTTCCAGACTAAATTCATGGCGGCTGTCAACAACCAGTCAATCCGTCAGAACGGCGTTCTGGGTTCAAACCTGAGCACTCGTTTTGAAACGGTTCAAAATGAAGTTACCGATGGAAACGGTGAAACAACTTACGAAAACACCTATTACGAATACATTGGCATGCAGGGGTATCCGGGATACATCAACTCAACATCCTTCACATTTAACCATCATGGAACAGACGCCCTGTTCTCACCGGTTGTTGAGTTCCGATTCAATGCCAAACTTCAAGTTACTCAACTTGTCAACGTGAGAATGGGTTATACCTGCATGTACGTTGGCAATATTGCCCGGTCCGCTGAAATGGTTGATTACAGCATTACTGGAACTTCTCCTGCAATGGGAATCAACATGGACAACAACAAAGGCAACAGCATAGTCCATGGATTTACAGTCGGTCTGGAAGTTAACCGCTAAACGAAACTCCTGTTAGAGAGTGATGTCCAAAAGAACCGGGAAGATGGAATCTTCCCGGTTTTTTCTGCATAAAACGTTTTTGACGTCTATCAAAACAAATTTCTAATCGCAGCTCCCTTTGGAATCAGATTTCTGTTCCGACTCCTCTGTGTGATGAATCTTGCAGGAACCGTCCGTACAATCTTCGGCGGAATGTTCTCCAGAGGTCGTTTTCAAATTCTCGGTCTGCTCCGAATCGCAGCAGGACTTTTTTTCCTCTTGAACTTTATCTTTCGTATTGTCTTTAGTACAGCAACTCATTATTAACTCCTTTATTCCAAAAAGGGAACGTCATCAATCGTCCATAGCGTCTTCAGATTGATTCCGTCTGTCTGAAACCACGTTCAGATTATTAAAACAAAACGCGACAATCTGATTGACCTACGGTTAAAACGCCAGACGTTCTCATGAAAAGTTTTGCACAATCACAACGATCGCGCCTTTATGCTCATATTGTAGAAAAGAAGTCAAGCAGGATTTCAGCATTTGCTGGAATAAGCGATTTGAACTCGTTCAAAATGCATGCAGCCGCCGATTTGAACCGTTCTGAATCCTTTTTGCTCGCTCAATCATATCAATGCAGAACTATTTGTCGCGCTTCCTGGCGACAAATTCAATAAGTAAAAGCGCTGTCATCGCCCCAATAGCAATTCCTGCGGCAATCAACGCGATTTGAACGTCCGCTGGAGAAACATTTATATACTGGGCGATTTCTTTTGTTGTTTCGGTTGCCGGCTGAAGGATATTCTTTTCCTGAAAAGGCCACAGACTTCTCAAAGAACCCGCCATAAAACCGCACAGAAGCGCCAGCGTTGGCTGTTCAAAT
The DNA here is from genome assembly GCA_017407125.1 of Thermoguttaceae bacterium. GTDB lineage: Bacteria > Planctomycetota > Planctomycetia > Pirellulales > Thermoguttaceae > RUG11551. The sequence goes on along the minus strand of JAFQXE010000025.1, from coordinate 101,896 downwards.
TTAGCCAGCAAGATTTTCAAAATTTTGGTAAAACCAATAATTCCCACAACGCAGCCGCAAAGGAAAACCGCGACAGAAATCATGTTCTCCGTCGCTGGAAAATGTCCATGAAGAAGTTCGGAAGCAGTCTGTTTTACCAGTCCGGACATGAATGTATACTCACCTAAAATCAGCAGAATGTACGAACCGCTGATTCCCGGCAGAACCATGGCGCAAATGGCAATCATGCCGCAAACAAACAGCCACAAATACGCATGATCCGACCCCTGCATAAACGGCTGGCCAACAAGCCAAAAAGCAAAGACCGCGCCCAAAACAAAGAGAACCCAACTGCTGATCTTATGCAGATGTATTTTTTTTAACACGAGAATACAGCTGGCGGCAATGAGTCCAAAAAAGACCGACAAAACATACACTCTCTGTTCGTTAAGCAGATAATTCATCGAACTTAAAACCGCAACCAGAGCCGTTCCAATTCCGCAAATCAAAGGAAAAAGAAAACCGAAATCCGTATAAACCAGAGCTTTGCGAATCTGAAACGTACACAGCATTTTGACCAGATGAAAGTCAAAATGGCTAATAGCGGTGATAAGTCGTTGGTAAATACCAACTATTAACGCGATCGTTCCTCCTGAAACGCCGGGAACGGCGTCGGCTGATCCCATCAACAAGCCTCTGAAAAAAACGCCAAAAAACGACATTTTCTTTTGCTCGTTTGAAGTAGGCTGTTCGCTATTATCCGAATATTCGTTACAATCTGAACGTTGAAGGTCGGAATTTTCCGATTGTGTCGTCATGGCTGATAATTATCTGTTGATTGTTAAGCTATAATACTAATGTTTAACGATTAAGAGGATTCTAATCGTTATACCCAGCGATAAACCATAATAACTAAAATCTCAAAAAAATCAAGTAGAATTACATGGCGCCCAAATTTTCTGTACTGTTGACAGCAATAGCCGTAGCGGCAGCCGTTCCGCCGCTGTTGAGCTATATACCGCAGACAAGCTCCCTGTTTTCGGTAACTGATCCGTCTTCGACAACTCAAACTTCTGGGTTGTCGGCTCCGCAGCAGGTTCCATACGCTAATTCGGTAAACCAGCTCAACGACCTGACTCAACGTCAAAATGCGGAATTAAACGGTTCGGCCAAATCCGAATTGAAGTGGAAAAAGGCGCCTGCAAACGCTTCGAGTACGATTCATCATGTCGGGTACGCGCCTATCGAACAACCTCAACCGGCAGCGTATCCTCCCCCTGAGCCGGTTTATTCAGAGCAGTCTGTTTCAACGGCGGGACACGGTCCGGTTTCGATTCTCGAACCCCAATCGCAGTCAAATGTTGTATATTATTCAGAAGTTCCTGGTCAGGTTGTTCAGATTCCTCAAGGCGTTGAAATTGTTTCGGGACCAGTTCCGCAAAACGTTATCGTTCCGCAAAATGTTGTTATCCCGCAAAACGTTGTCGTTCCGCAAAATGCTGTCGTTCAACGCAACATGACAGGGTTGGAATTCTGGTTCCGGTTTGACATTACTCCCGAATGGATAGAACAGAACTGGGATTTCGTTACCGCCAGCGTTGGTCCGATGAATCTGCGGGGATATCGCGTTTCTCTGGTAACCGGGTCTTCCCCAGACGACCTGACTGGCGTTTTAACGTACTATTTCGACAACCATAAACAATTACAACAGATTCAATTCCAGGGAACGACGGGACATTTGGGACGTCTTACAGCAATGCTTCGCCAGCAGTTCCACATGAGTCAACGCATTGTCAACGACCCCAGCCTGACCATTTTTGAGACGCCTAAAAGCTACCGAGGTCCGAAAAACATTATGGAAGCCCGCGCGCCGATGGTTATTAAATCAGATCAGCTGTATCATCGATTTGAAATCTATCTTCAGCTCAATCGACCGGTAGAAAAAAAGGGACTGCTCTGGTAGCAGAAATCAAATTAGCAATTATCAATTAGCAATTGTCAATTGTTGTGACGAATTGCATAATTGCTAATTGCTAATTACAAATTGCTAATTATTCTACCGCCGCTCTGGCAATGCCCGCGGCGCCAATATACCCTGCGTCGCCGCCCAGTTCTGCGTATTCGATAACCGTGTTTTCAGCAAGAACCTTGTACGCGCCCTCGTTGATGGTTTGACGAACTTTTTCTTTGAAAGCGCGACCCAGTTCCGTTTCGTTCTTTCCGAACGTCATGGCGCCGCCGATAAGAATGCATTCCGGGTCAATCGTATGCATGAGATTAATCATGCCGACGCCCAGATAGCGGGCAACGTCCATGACGATTTCCAAAGAAACCTGATCGCCCTTCGCCGCCTCGTCGCCAACGAGCTTGGCGTCAAGCTGAGCGCCCTGTTCGAGCAGTTTGGCGACAGACGTCGATTTTCCGGCTTCGATGGCTTCTTTCATTCGCTTGATAACCGACGTTGCAGAAACGTACGCTTCCAGATGCCCAGCCTTTCCGCAGCCGCAAACGCGAGCGTTGGGAAGGAGGTCAACCAAAGTATGTCCGTACTCGCCGCCGTGAGAATGAGCGCCGGAAATAATCATGTCATTGTAAATAATTCCGCAGCCCAAACCTGTTCCCAGAGTAAGCATAATCATGCTTTGATATTCTTTGCCGGGTCCAATCCAGTATTCGCCGTAAGCGGCGGCGTCCGCGTCGTTAGCAAAGATGACCGGCAATCCGCAGGCGGCGGAAACTCTGTCTCGAATCGGATAATAGTTCCACAGCGGACCGAGATTGGCGGGAACCATCAATCGACCGCCGGGAATGTCCATTGTACCCGCTGACGCCAGTCCAACGGCCTTAACTTGATCTTTTGTCAGTCCCGCGGCTTGAGCGACTTCCAGAATCGCTTCGCCAATACGAGTCGCCGCCTGATCAGGTCCTTCGGAAACGCGAGTCGGAATGCTCAAACGAGCGATGGTCTGCCCATTGTCGTCAACAACGCCAAATTTGGTATTGGTTCCTCCCAAATCAATTCCAACGAAAAAGGGAGCTTTCGCCTGTTCAAGACTAATGCAATTATTCGATTCTGACATGATTATATTGTAGTTGTAAGTTGTAAGATTTTAAATCGGACGCGACAGCGTTCTTCTAAAACCGCGTAGCTGTTTAATATTAATAGCCGTGGGTTTTAACCCACGGAGTAAGTGGTTAGTTAGATGAGAGCTTGCGTACTAACCACTAACCACTTATTGCTAATTGCTAATTACAACTACAAATATATCGTCTTTGAACTTCTTTGCAAGAGGGGGGCGCGAGGAACTACTCTCCAAAGACCAATCGTTCCAAAATCGCCTGAATCTCATCCTGGCGCGGAAGAGGAATGTCAACGATTTCAATCGTGTACGACTCGTTTCTTCGAGGACAGTATACTTTTACAAATGCCGACTCGTCGATGTCGTCTGAGAAATCAAGGGAATCGTCTTCCTTGAACAGTCGTCGACGAATCAGCAGCAGCGTCATAACAAAGAGCATGTCCGCCTGAGTCGGGTCGTCTCGCAATTTATCGAAGAATTCCAGCAACTGTTCATTCGTCGCCGGTTTAGAACCGACCTCTTCTTCCAGAGGCGGGATCTCACATCGCCAACAGGCGTAAGCGTCTGCCGGACGTCCATGCCACGCTTCGCGAGAATAGTCCCGTCGAATGAGCGACGACTTCTTCTCGTCAAAAAAAACTGCGCTGAAGAACGTCTCGCCGGGCTGAAACGCTCGCCCGGTTTGACAACAACAGCGCGCGGCAGGCTTGATTGAATAATCCATTGGTTAAAAGTTGCGAGTTTCAGTTAAAAAACTTCGCAATGCAGTTGACGACCGCCTGCTGTTCTTCTTCTGTCAAGCCGGGGAAGTTTGGCAGAGCAAGGACTTCCGTTCCTGCTTTGTCGGTTTCCGGAAGATTGTCCCAATGCAGGCCCTTGTTGACAAAGCACGGCTGTTTATGAATTCCAAAAGGATAATAAATATCCGATCCGATTTGGTTTTCTGTCATGAACGCTCGCAAGGCGTCGCGCTTGCCGTCTGGAACGCGAATAACGTACTGATTCCAAACGTGTCTGCCCGGATGAACCTGTTTGGGCAAGGTCAGAATTTTATCCAGTCCCTCCGCGGCAAACAACTCTCCGTAAATCTTGGCGTTGTTCTGACGCATGCCCGTCCACGTATCCAGATGTGGGAACTTAACGTTGAGCGTTGCGCCCTGGAAGGCGTCCAGACGACCGTTGATTCCCAAAATCTGATGGTAATATCTTGGTTTCATGCCGTGAACGCGAAGCATTGTTACTTTTTCCGCCAAGGCGTCGTCGTTGGTAATAACCATGCCGCCATCGCCGGCAGCTCCGAGGTTTTTAGTCGGGTAGAAGCTCAAGCAACCAAACGTTCCCATAGAGCAAACGCGTTTGTCTTCCCATTGCGCGCCAATCGACTGAGCGGCGTCTTCAACTATCGGAATATTGAATTCCTTGGAAATCGCCGTCAGCGAGGCCATGTCGGCGCTTTGTCCGTACAGATGAACCGGGATAATCGCCTTGGTCTTTTCGGTAATCAAACTGCGAACGCTTGCAGGGTCAATGCAGTAAGAATCCGGAAGAATGTCGGCGAATTTAAGGGTTGCGCCCAGTCTCGCCGCCGACCCTGCCGTTGCGAAAAACGTGAAACTGGGAAGAATGACTTCGTCGCCCGGTTGGACGTCCAAAGCCATCAGAGCCAGCAGAAGAGCGTCTGTGCCGGAAGCGCACGCAATTCCATGCTTTGCCTGACAATACGCGCTGATCGTTTCTTCGCATTTTTGAATTTCTGGTCCCAAAATATAGATTCCGCTTTCGACAATTTTCTCTAAGGCGGCTTTCATCTCGTCGTGGAGAGGTCTTTCCGCACGTTTAAGGTCCAGCAGCGGAACTCTGGTTGGCAAAGAGCTTGCGGTCATAATTGACTTTCTGATTTTTTGGGGTATATTAAACAGTAATTGGAAACTGACTAACAGAACAGACTATTGCTTTTTTATTTCAAACAACATCTGTTGACTGCTGACAGTTTAAATTAGTATTTTTTTATCTTTTTGTCAATAGGAGAATTACCTGTGATAAAACTGATTCAAAAACTCTTTCGTTATTTAATAACAGGAACTATTTTCCTGTTGCCGTTTGTTATCACCATTGGAGCTATTATCTGGTTAGGGATTTTAGTCGTCCAATATCTTGGACCAAATACAGTTGTCGGAAAATGGTTGGAGCAAATTGGCCTGTTTTACGGCCTGTATTATTTTCAAACCAATTACCCGTTGTTATCCTACTTAATTGGCTTGTTGATTGTTCTGGCAATTATCATTGCAGTCGGGGCGTTCATTGAAATTACCTGGGTTGATCCATTAATCAAAAAAGTCGACGATTTTATCAAGAAAATTCCGATTATCGGACCTTTCTATGAAACGGCTTGTCAGCTGGTAAGCACGCTCGATAAAAGCAAATTTAAACAAATGACGCCAGTCTATTGCCGATTGGGGTCAACAATGGTTTTGGCGCTGTTGACAACTTTAAATAAAACTACAATCAACGGCAAAGCGTACTATTCAGCAATTATCCCAACCGCCCCGGTTCCTTTTGGAGGCGCGGTTCTGATGGTTCCCGAAGAAGACGTTATTTTCCCGGATCCAAGCATTCCTGTCGACAAACTTGTCGCTTATTATACTTCGGCGGGCATGCTGCGCATTGATCAAGATGATAAACAAGGCGATTCGCCAAAACAAGATATTCAGAACGACGCAAACGGTCAGAACGCAGAAGAAACCCATAACGCATAGAATTTAATTATTGCGTCTTTTTTAAATAATTACGTCCCTTTATCAAGGAGCAAGCCTTTTTTCGAGTATCGGACGCTCCAAAGGGACGTAATTGCTTTAACGGTTGACATAATAGTCATATAAAACAGCATAAATCATCATATAGTCGACCTTTCATGGCGGATCTGTTGATTGAAAGAAAAATACAGATGAACGACCTTCTCTAAATTCTTTCTCAGGGGGCTTTAAATTCTTGGAATTCTATATATAATAGAGGGTATGTAGCAGTTAACCGTTTGGGAAACCTCAAAGGCGAGAGCTCCCAGAGTCTGGGCGCAAACCGCTCAACATTTTTCTTTATCACTCATTTAATAACGAACATGGAAACCGACGTCATTATCGAAACGCGTAACCTGACAAAAACGTATCGCGATTTTTGGGGACGACAAAAAGTCCGAGCGTTATCCGCTTTGGATTTGAAAATTTATAGAGGCGAAATTTTTGGTCTGTTGGGACCAAACGGTTCCGGGAAAACCACGACCACCAAACTTTTGCTGGGCTTGCTCTTTCCGAGTTCCGGAGAAGCTCTGGTTTTTAACAATCCTGCTGACGACGTCTCGAAAAACGAGAGAATTGGCTATCTGCCTGAAGAATCGTACTTGTACAAGTTTCTCAACGCAGAAGAAACGCTGGATTTTTACGGACGGCTTTTCCGTTTGCCGACTAACGTTCGACGTCAGCGCGTTCGCGATTTAATCGAGATGGTTGGACTGGGTTGGGCAAAACGACGTCAGCTTAAGGAATATTCAAAGGGTATGACCCGTCGAATCGGTTTGGCGCAGGCGTTGATCAACGACCCGGAACTGATTATCATGGACGAACCCACAACCGGCTTGGACCCGATTGGCTGCCGGGAAATGAAAGACCTTATCCTTGATCTCAAACGACAGGGAAAGACGATTCTCATGTGTTCGCACCTGTTGGCAGACGTTCAAGACGTATGCGACCGAATCGGAATTCTGTATCAGGGCGAACTGAAAGAAATGGGGCGAGTTTCCGATCTGCTTCAGGTTCGAGACGTTACCGACATTCAGACGACCAAGCTTCCGCCGGAAGCGGAGGCTGAAATTCGCCGGGTTGTCGAACGTTTTGGCGGACAAGTCAAATCGTATGGCGCGCCCTCCGCTTCGTTGGAAGAATTGTTCCTTAAAGTCGTGGAAGAAGGTAAAACGCATCCCGGCAAACGCTATCAGGCGTCTGAACAGGCGACTGGCGATTCCAAACCTTTTGAAGCGAATCAAAAGAAGGAGGGCTAATCCATGGTATTGGAAACACAATTCCCTTCTTTAACTGAATGGTTTAAACCAGCGGCATTAGCCTGGATTATCCGGATTGGGTCCTTCTGTTTAATTGCGCTTGCTTTGGGATTTCTCATTACAGGCGTTCGAATGGGGCCAAAACGTTCCTGGGCAATCGTCAAGGGAGCGATTAAAAACGCCTTTTCAGACCTGGCGCATTTGTCGTTTAAAAGAATTTTTGCCGTGGCGATGTTGTCGTTCAAAGAGGCGATTCGACGCAAAATCCTCATCGGTTTTGTCGTCTTTATCATCGTATTGCTCTTTGCCGGCATGTTCCTGGACCCCAGCAGTCAGGATCCCGCCAGATTGTACATCAACTTTATTTTCTGGGTGAATAACGTCCTGATTCTGCTGTTAGCTCTGTTTATCAGTTCCTTTAGCATTCCAAACGACTTCAAATATAAAACGATTTATACCCTTGCGACCAAACCGGTTCGATCGGGTGAAATTGTCCTGGGACGAATCCTTGGCTTTACGCTTATGTGTTCTGCCATGCTGATTGTTATGGGAGTTCTCAGTTACGGATTTGTTATCCGTTCCGTTGCCCATACTCATAAGCTGACGTCAGACGATTTGCGATATGTCGCCACAACGCAGGAAGGCGCACAGGCTCTTGAAGGGAAAACGTCTACGGTTAAAGAACATAAACACTCTGTTTATTTGTCTCCGGAAATCCTCAAAGATCCGGCGGGTAAAACCGTTATGACGGAGCCAACAAATGGTCACACTCACCAGATTACGATTGTCGGGCAAGGGAAAGATCGTCAGTACAAGCTCTCTGGCGTTAAAAACATGTTTACCGCCCGAGTCCCGATTTATGGAAATCTCCGATTCCGCGACACAACCAATTTTGACACCAATAAAGGCATCAACGTTGGCGATGAATGGGAGTACCGCAGCTTTATTCAGGGCAACTCGCCGGCGGCGTTGATTTGGCTTTTCAAAAACATTAAACAGAGTTCGTTCCCAAACGGACTTCCTGTCGAAATGACTCTGGGCGTCTTCCGCACTCACAAAGGCAACATCGAACGCGGCGTTATGGGCGGTTTGGCTATTCGCAATCCGGACACCGGGTTGATGGTCGAAACGCACCTGTTTGAATCCGTCGAATTCAATACAAAGCGATTGCTTGTTCCGCTTAAAATCAAGCCCGCCAGCAGACCGCAGGTTATTTCGTCCAAAACAAAACTTTCAAACGGAAACGTTGTTCACGACATTCCAGAAAACAAGCTCAATCAGGCGTACGCTCAAAAAGCAGAATTTGACCTGTTCAAAGACCTTGTAACCGCAGACGGCCGCGTCGAGATCTGGGTTCGCTGTCTGGATCCGATGCAATACTTCGGCGCCGCAGAGCCTGACCTGTACATTCGCGCATACGACGCTCCTTTTGCACTTAATTTTGTAAAAGGGTTTGTATGCATCTGGCTGGAAATGTTCCTGATTATTGTTTACGGCGTAACGCTCAGTTCGTTACTCTCTGCGCCGATTGCCATTTTGGGAACGATTTTCATCATGATTACCGGCGTCTTCCACAACTACGTTCTCCAACTGGCTAACGGTTTGACCGAAGGCGGCGGGGTTCTGGAATCCATGTATCGTCTGCTTCGGCAGGACAACATGATTACGGAACTGCCGGACAACGTTCTGGGCGACGTTATCAGCATGTCGGACCAGGTTATTAACTATATCATTGGATTTGTCGGATATCTGGCTCCAGACATGAATCAGTTTGCCAATTCCGAATACGTTGCCAGCGGTTTTGACATCCCGTGGAATTTAATGACCATTGACGCCTTGACGGCTCTGGCGTTCTTTATTCCACTTTACATTTTCGGCTACCTTTGCATGAAACTCAGGGAGATCGCAGCATGAACAAAAACGCATCTTTCAGACGAAAAATCATATACGTTATTATATTGGCGGCTTTGCTGTATCCTATGTTCCTGCTTAGCCAGCCCGCCAGTCCCGGCAAAGACGGTCAGGCGGGCTCGCCCGGAGGCAAGCTGGCTCAGCTTAGAACTCAGTACGGCATGGACGAATCCGAACTGGGCGACGTTGATATTATCGCCACGTCGTTTCGTCTGTTCGGTTTGACGCCTATTGCAGACACCATTCTTTGGGACGCCGCCAACAAGTACAAAATGAAAAAAGACTGGATCAGTCTTGCCGCGACGCTCAAACAGCTGGCGCGTCTTATGCCGCGTTACGAATCTGTTTGGCGTTTTCAGGGCTGGAACCTTGCCTATAACGTTTCAACCGAGTTCGACGATTACCGTCAGCGTTATCATTGGGTTATTGAAGGTTTGAAGTTTCTGGAAAACGGCGTCAAAATGAACAAAAAGTCAATCCGTTTAACCTGGGACGTCGCCTGGCACACGTCGCAAAAAATCGGAAAGTCAGACGAACGCGTTCAGTTCAGACGAATGTACAAAGCCGACGACGACGTTCACGGCTCGCGCCCGATTGAACTGCGAGACTGCTGGCTGGTCGGCAAAGAATGGTATCATAAAGCCGAAGGAATCGTCGCGTCCGGCGTTCCTCTGGGAAAAATCAGCGAAGTGTTGTTCTACTCCAACGCTCCGATGAACCAGATGAACTATTCAGACAACCTCGAAAAGGACGGACGTTTTGACGAAAAAGTGGAGCGCGAATGGAAAAAAGCTCAAGACGAATGGACGGCGTTCGGCAACCGCGAAATTCCAACTTCTCAAGGACAGATTATTCGACTTAACGACCAGGAATTTTTTGCCAACCAGGAAAAACAGCTTTCCAGGGAGCTGGAAGAAATTCAACCAGGTCTGCGAGAAGAAATGATTCAGCAGCGGCGTCTAAAGCTTACTCCCGAACAAGCTGCCGCCTACGATAAAAACTGGGTTGATCGCAACGCTGAAGAAATCAACCTCGCTAACGAAGCGGAAGAAATACTCAATATCACAAATATGCAGCTGGCGGAAAAGATGTCGGCTGACAGAATCGAACACGGTTTAGAAGTCGCTCAAAAGCTCGACAACGCCAAAGAACAAAGCGTTTGGACGGACCGTTATCGTGACATCGTCAACTTCAAATACTGGCGTCATCGCGCGGCTTTTGAACAGCTTCCAGACGTCATTCAGGCGCGCAAACTGATTTACGAAGGCAAAAAAGCCTTCCAACAGGGAGACCTGACCGTTTCCAAGAGAGATTACGACCAGGCGTTCGCGTTGATTAAAAAGTCCAAGGATCTGCCGCAGTTTGCCGGTCTGGACGACGAAGACGCCTTCCAGCTTGACTTCAAGGCGGTCATGGAAACCTACATGAAAATCCTCGAACAGCGCAACGAAACCCTCGGCGACGATTTTATCCTCCACGACTTATGGGAAAAAGCGGGAGGCTTATGAGCTTTTAGCTCCTAGCTCCTAGCCGCTAGCTTGGTTATTTTAGTTTCGGGCTTTAAAAATTAACTCCGAGAACTACGGATGCACAAGCTAATAGCTAGTAGCTAGAAGCTAGTAGCTTTTTCATATTTAACTAATTTTATCCAATGAAATTATCCACCATCGATCAAGCCGTAGACGCGTTAAAACGCGGCGAACTGATAATCGTTATGGACGATGAAAATCGCGAGAACGAAGGCGATTTCATCGGCTCTGCGGAAGACATCACTCCGGAAAAAGTCAACTTCATGCTCAAATACGGACGCGGTCAGACCTGCGTTCCGATGCTGCCGTCAGATTGTGACAGACTTGAGCTGCCGCAGATGGTTCAAAACAACACCGCGCCTTTGGGAACGCAGTTTACAATTGCGGTTGACCATCGCGACGCCCGCACCGGAATTACCGCTCAGGAAAAAGCGCTGACAATCAAAGCCCTGGCTGACCCGAAAACGAAAGTCAGCGACCTGGTTCGTCCCGGGCACATCTTTCCGCTTCGCGCCAAAGAGGGCGGCGTCTTGCGCCGCGCCGGCCATACTGAAGCGTCCATTGACCTGCTTCGTCTGGCGGGAAAGCGTCCCTGCGGCGTTCTGATTGAAATTCTCGGCGACGACGGCAACCGCGCCACTCGAGACGATCTGCTCGCTCTTGCCGAACAGTTCAAACTTCAAATCATTACAATTGACGCTCTGATTAAATACCGCCGCGAACGGGAAAAGCTCATTACCAGAGAAGCGGAAGCGTTTCTGCCGACAAAATTCGGCATGGGGAAAATCATGTCCTTTTCCGTCAAGTACGAAACTCAGGAGCCGATTGCCGTTGTCTTTGGAGATTTAACCTCCGTCGACGCGCCGCTGGTTCGGCTGCATTCCTCCTGCTTTACCGGAGACATTCTGGGGTCCCTTCGCTGCGACTGCGGCGACCAGCTTCAGGAATCGCTCAAGATGATTTCCAAAGAGGGCGTCGGCGCGTTGATTTACCTGCCTCAGGAAGGGCGGGGAATTGGCCTGGCGGCGAAGATTAAAGCGTACCATCTGCAGGACGAGGGCATGGACACCGTCGACGCAAACCTGGCTCTCGGCTACGCCGCCGACCTGCGCGACTACGGCATCGGGTTACAGATTCTCAAAGATTTGGGCGTTCATAAAATCCGACTTCTGACCAACAACCCGAAAAAAGTCGACGCTTTTATTTACAGCAGCTTCGGCATTACCGTCGCAGACCAAATTCCTATCCACGGACCCGTCAACGAATACAACAAAGCGTATCTGGAAACAAAACGCGACAGAATGGGTCACTCGCTATAATTATTCCATCGGCGTCAGGCGGATGTTGAATCCGCCTTCGTCGGTCATATAAGCGGTAATGGAATCGAGCGAGCTGACTTCCCTCTTTTCAACGACGCATTCTAACGGCTTTTTAAGATTCTGACGATAAATGCGAGCGGTGTACATTGGATAGTCGTCGCCCAATGCAGACTGGGGAATATGGGTATGCAGAAATTTAAGCGGAATTTCCAAATCCCGGGCTTTATCGGTAATAGCGCTGATAAACCATTCCTGACCTTTGCGCCGCGCTACAACAATATATTCTCCCGGAACGCCTGACAGAACGCGAGTGTCGTCCCACGTCGCAGGCATGGCAGACCAGAACGCCAGTTCCGGATATTGAGTCTGATCCGGCTCCAGCGGTTTGTCATACCAGTGAAGGTGCTGCAGCGGATTAAAGAATATTACGCCGCAGGCAAGCTGAAACGCTCTGGATTTCACTCTGGAACTGAGAAAACAGGGGGTGAAATCGCCCATGCCGTTAATCGGCCGAACAAACGCCATGAGGATTCGGCTTCGAGGCATTGCTGAAAAAGTATCGTGACATTCATTTCCGGCTATACCTTCAACGGAAACCAGATTTGGATACGTTCGCTCCCAGCCGGTTGGGCGGTAATTGTCGTGAACGTTGACCAGGAGTTTATATTCAGCCGCTTTCTTTATCGCCTGATGCAGCCATTTCATATCTTCCTGGGTTTCCCAGTTGACAAATCCAAATTTCACACCGTCAACGCCCCATTGTTTATACGTTTTAAACGTTTCGTCCAATGGGTAGTTTTCCAGCTCTTTATGATTGCAGTACAGAAAAAACTTTTGTCCTTTTTCGTGAGCGTATTTAATCGCGCCCAACAAATCGCGGTCGCCGTCTATTTTAGTTGGGTGGTCAGGAACGCCATCGTACTCCGCGCCGTTCCAGCCCGTATCCCAATGAACAAACTGATAGTTGTTAGCCGCATTGTAATCAACCCATTTATCGGAATCCGGACGCTGGCAGGAAGAGTTTCTGACGACTTTCCCGACCTGAATCCAGGACGTATCTTTTATTTCGCACGGCGGACAAAGATTCTGAAGCAAATAGGCGTTTTCGACAAATTTGCCGGGATTTTCCGCGACAAAGATTACTCGCCATGGCGTTGTCAGCTCGCCGGAAACCTGAACGGTTCCCTTTCTGAAAGCCGCTTCCAGAGTTCCTCTGCGAAACGATGCGGGACGCAGAACCATCGGAACGAAATCTTCCAGACTTCCAGCCTCTGCAATGGCCGCGTAAAGAGCGTCTTTTTTAATCTCGACAACGACAGCCGGCGGCATGTCCGGACACGACGACATCAATCGGACGTCGTACGCGCCCTGAGGCGTATTGGTAAAAAAGCAGTTGACGTCTTTTGAAAAAGGAAACGTCGTCAGTTCTTTGTCTAAAACGTATTCCTTCGCGCCGCCAAAGCCTTCAGAAAGAATGCAGCGAAACGCAACGCCTTCATTCGACGCTCGCAGCTGAAGCGTCATTTTTTCTCCCGTATAGGCGCGGAGCGGAATGTCAACCTGAGAACCCGCGTTGGGGTACTCTGCTTTAAATCCATGAACCGGTTTCCATGGTTCATTAAATGTAACAGTTTTGGGATCGAGGTCGTTGTCGAGATACCACTCGCGGGCTTTTTCCCAGCCTTTAACGTTAAAGCCGACCTGACCGCGATAAATAATCAAAGAACCGCGCCAGGAAACGGAATAGTTCAAACGCCCGTCTTCCAGCGTCGCTTCAATTGTCAATCTGTTGTCAGGAGACGAAACAACGTACGTTCTTCCAAAGGCGGAAGAACAGGAAAAAAGTAAAACGGTTACAAAAATAAATATACGGTTCATGAAAATACAATCAGCAATTCAGTCGTCATTGGATTTTTAAACACGAAAAACACGAAATAGGCGAAATTTACGAAAGATTCAAAAAATTAATTTTAAAACATTTTCGTCTTTTTCGTTCTTTTCGTGTATTTCGTGTATTTCGTGTTAAAAAGATACGCCTTTTTTACCACGCGTGTCGGGAGCCTCTTATTTTTTCTTCTTTCGGTTTCGCCATCGTCGAGGCGCGTCTTTGGGAGCGTCTTCTTCTTTCTGTTTCCCGATATTTTTCAGCGCGTCTCCCCATGATTTAAGAACGTTCATCGGTTCGTCGTCTTCCGGACGATGTCGAGGCGACTTTTTATTTTGATTTGACTTCCAGTTGTTGGATTCTTCTTTAACCAATTCCTGATCGACCAGTTCTTTGGGCATGAACTGTCGTTCCGCCAAACCCCACAACGAGGACGCGATAAAGTAAATGCACAATCCGGCGGCAACCTTAAAGAACATCAACCCCATGAAAAGCATCATGAACGTCATGACCCGCTGCTGCATGCGCGCCTGATCGTCAGCCGGCGGCGGCATGAGAATCTTCTGCTGAATCAAAAACAGAGCAATCGTCGCTATCGGCAAAAGATTGAGATATGGTCCCAAACCGAACATGCCATATCCAGATGTAACAAACTGAGGAGCCCAGGACGTCCAGTTAAGAAGCATGTCCGGAGCGGCAAGGTTTGAACAGAATCGGAACGCAGAACCGAACATGGACGCCTGACGCAGTTCGACGTCTACCATCAACGCTCGATACAGCGCCATAAAAATCGGGAGCTGAATAAACAAGACAAGGCAGCCGGAAAGCGGGTTGTAGTTGTGCTTTCGGAACAGTTCCTGCTGCGCTTTCATCTGCTCCTGAGGATCTGTGTATTTTTCCTTGATTTTAGCCATCTCCGGCTGGAGCTTTTGCATCTTCAACGCGCCGATAACCTGTTTTCTGGACAGCGGGTGAAGCGCCAGTCGAACGACCGCGGTCAAAAGCAAAATCGCGATGCCGTAGTTGGGAATGATCATATAAAAGAAATGTAACAGCCCAACCAGCGGGACGGCAATCCAGCTGAACCAGCCGTAGTAAATGACGCCGTCCAAGCCGTACGTTTTCATTAAATCCGGTTTGCGCGGTCCGATAAAGACGGTGTACGTCTGCGACGTTTCCGCGCCCGGCGCCAGTTCTGTTTCCTGGCTGTACGCCCGGAACGAACAGTTCGTCCGAGTAAGCCATTTCGGATCGACAGACCCAACGCGCAGCGGCTGGAGTTTGGCGAACTTGAAACTCTCGCCGCCCGTCTTTTCCGGAATCAAATAAGAGCCAAAATACGCGGCGTCGACGCCTGCGTACGCCAGCGGGAAGTTTTCAACGGCGTCCCATTTGTCCTGAGAAATGCTCTGACAGGAAACCATGTTCGGACGTTTATTGGCGTCTTCCTTGTAAACCATGTCGCGAAGTCCAACGCCGCTCCAGGTCGTCCAAACTTTATGCGTATACCAGTACCCTTCAAGCGGCAACCCGGTGGGGCCGTCCAGACGATACGCGGTCTTTCGGGCGTTCTTCCCTGTGTTTTTAACGGCAATGGTCATATTGACGTGATAGCCGGCGTTGGCGTCCGACGCGTCCGTCTCGACCAATTCAAACGTTTTGTAAACTTCCAGACCGTAACGGGGAATCGGGAACTTGAAGACGACTTTTTTCTGATTGGATTCGACGACGTCCCAAATGCCGTTTCTCATATCGACGTTTGGCAATTCCCGATTGAGATAGCTTTGCAGTTTAACCTGATTCGCCTGGGCGTCTGACGCCTGACGAGAAAAAGCCGGCAAGACGTCTGAAACCTTTGCGTTGTCAATCTGCTGCATCGTCATCAGGAAAGAGAGCGGATTTCCCTGCCCGGCGCTTTCAAACTCTTCCGGACGAATTACCGCCATGGGCGTGTGCCGCAGTTCAACTTCCTTGAGCTTAAGCGCTTTGCCGTCTCGGTTGACGGTTAAGGTTAGCTTGGCGCCTGGCGACGTCGATTTGATATATTCATTGAACTCTTTTCGATTTTTAATTGACTGGTCGTTGCATTTGACGATTTCGTCTCCAACCTGCAGCCCTGCCGCCTGAGCGGGCGTTCCGTCTGGAACGACGACTACAACGCATTTCTTGGCAAGTTCCGGCGCGGCTTGTTGAGCGGCGCCGTCTTTAGCAGCGTCTGCCTGAGCCAAAAGAGCTTTTAAGTCGATAGCTGGAGCAGGAACTTCCGCAAAGACGTTGCCCAGGTATCCCATGTTTTGATAAAGATACCCCTCTTTATCGAAGACGTCTAAATAGTGCGGGGAATTGAGTTCAGCATACGCCATCGCCGCCCCTTTGCTGGTAAAGGTAAGCAGCAGCTTGTATTTGCTGGCGTTGTCCATTGACCCCAACGCAATCCACTGTTCCGTTTTCGGCGGTTCTGGCTGAACGGCAGCGGGCGCTTGTTCTTCTGTCGCTTGAGCGTTCGTCGGCTGCGCTTGAGCGTCGGCAGGCTGTCCCTCAGCAACAGGCGTTGAAGATTTCTCGCCGTCCCAGCCTTCTTCTTCAGTTATTGGAACGTTAGACGACGCTTCAATTTCTTCGGCAGTCCCCTGCTCTGCAGGTTTTTCCGGTTTTGGAGTGAAATGATTTAAAATCCAAAACGTCAACAGAAAAATTATAAGGAACGTTATTACAGAATTGATTGGGCTGGGCTGTTCCTGTCCCGGAGGGGTGATAGCTCTTTGCATATTTAAAATATTTGGATGACTAATTGATTTAAGACATTTTTTAAAACAGGGAATGAAAGGAGTAAGGAAAAACTCCTCACTCCTGACTCCTCATCCCTCACTTTACCGACCTTCTGTCAGTCGTTCCGCCAGGAAGTTGTCGAGATCGGAAATCGCGCCAATCTTAGCCGCCGTTACGCTGTAGTCGTATTCCAGACGTCGATACGTTACCGTCTGATCTTCAAAAATGACATAGCAGGCGCGATTGTCGTTGTCGCGAGGCTGACCAACAGACCCGACGTTAATCATGTACTTGGAATCGGGCTGAAGTTCGCGGAAGTTGTCAAATTCTTCCGGAGAGCGGAATCGATACGGACGTTCCGTGAAAATGCCGGGAACGTGAGTGTGTCCCTGAAACGCGACCCACTGAATTTGAGCGAAGATCTTTTCCAGTTTGCGTTCATGATACACGTCTTCCGGAAAGACATACTCGTTGAGAGGGTTTCTGGCGGAACCGTGAACAAAAATCATTTTGTCTTCGACGTAGTTTCGGTTCAGATTTCCGAGAAAATCCCATCGGGCGTCTCGGACGTCAACCGGATCGCAGGGCTTTTGGAGTTCTTCACGAGTCCAAAAAATCGCCTGTTCCGCGCATGCGTTGAATCCGTCCGGGTTATAAATCGCGCCGTGGTCGTGGTTGCCCATTATGCAAACCGAACAGGACGAACGAATAATATCCAAACATTCACGAGGGTTGGGACCGTAACCAACAATGTCGCCCAAACAAATAATGCTGTCCACCTTTTGCTCTTCAATGTCAGCCATAACGGTTGTCAGGGCTTCCAGATTGCTGTGGATGTCGCTAATAATGGCTCTTTTCACGGGAGTAATCCTTTTGAAACCAAATAATGGGGGGAGACGCGACAAATTGTCAAGACAAAGAGCGAGGAGTTTTTACAATTGTTAAACTCTTTACCCCTCGCTCATTGATTTCTGACAAAAAAGCCGCATCTTACTACTCATCTATATCTATATATTATTATAACCAAAATAAAAAGTTTGTCAGACCCCCCCTTGCCTTTTTATATAATTTTTAAAAATATAATAACGATTCCGCCGATTGCGCGGTTTACAGAAAAATAGAGAATTTTGGCGAACTGCGCCGTGAATAATTGCAAAATTTGATTATAATGAATACAATTGCATTCGAAACGACTGAAAAATCCGCCTCCATCGCGATTTTTGAAAACGAGCGTATGACCTGTTTCGCCCAGTTGCCAGCGGAAATACGTTCCGCGCAATCGCTGGCGCCAGGTTTAAAACAAGCCTTGGCTCATACCGGCTTGAAACCAACTCAAATTGGGCTCGTCGCCGTCGCGCAGGGCCCCGGCTCGTTTACCGGGCTTCGCGTTGGAGTCGTTTCCGCCAAAACGTTTGCCTGGGCGGTCAACGCTGATATTATCGGCGTCGATTCCATGGAAGTCTGCGCTCATCAGGCGCCGCAAGACGTCGAGAAGATTTCCATCGCCTTCGACTGCCAGCGCGGTCAGGTGATTTATCGCAATTTCGACCGCGCCGAAGACGGGACGTTCGCCCCTGCCGGCGACGAGAAAACCGTCGCGTGGCGAGATTGGCTGGCTCAAACCGAACCAGATCGATGGCTTTCCGGACCGTACGTCAGCCGAATCGATCCCGCCGCGCTGGAAAATCGACTGTTGGTCGCCCCGGAACTGCGCGCCCCAACCGCCCAAGGCGTTGGAGAACTGGCAATTCGTCAGTACGCCGCCGGCAGAAAAGACGTTTTGTGGGACTTACTGCCGCGTTACAGCCGTCCTGCCGCGGCGGAAGAAAAGCGATTGGCAGCGTCCAACAACGAAAAATAACGGGAATATCCCTTTTAATATACCAGACCTGATTATGAATATCCTAGCCTTCTATCGCCTTGCATGTCGATGGTTCGTCTACTGGACGTTGTTCCTGGGGACGGCGTTGGCGATGACGCTGTTTTGGCGGCGCATGGCAGGCGAGTTTCCGGTTATGAGCTGGCAACTCCCGCTGGTTATTCTGATATTCGTCTGTTTGTCCGCTTTGTTGCGCGGCGCCGTGTCCGTCGCCTTTAAGAACAATTCCAAAACCGTTCAACGAATAGGACTCTTTCTCATTCCGGTCGAACTGCTGTTCTTATGCGGCGTCTGTCGAACGGAAGCCATGCCTGAATTCTACCTGAGCGTAATTATCGCGTTTCTGTTTCATTACGTCTTCTGGTTCTGGGGCGAAGACAATTCGTCCTCAAAACCCTCTCTCGATGAAGAAATTAAAACCGACGTAAAAGAAATCACCGACGAAAGCGTGAACGACTCTGAAGAAGACTTGGAAGAATCGGAAGAGGATTATTTAGAATCGCTTTTCCCGTCCGACGTCTGTCAGCAGTGGACGCGTCAAACAGGCTCTGCAGGCGAAGACGTTCAGACCGGCTGGTTTAGAGTGTCTTTTGCCGCTCATCAGAAACACGCATCGGTCAACGCTGCGTTCTGCCCGCCGTTCCAGTCCGTTCCGGAAACGGAACTGGAAATAATCGACGGAGCGGAACTCACCGCCTCCGTAGGCGTCTGTTACCCTCACGGGGCGAGAATCGATCTGACCCTGGCAACCCCGTCGCCGTTAGAGCAAACCGTTCTGATTCGATTCACGGCGAAGTGTGCGTAGTAGTCTTAGTTCCTGTGCAGGTCAGCCCGCACACGGATTTAACGGATTAGACGGATTTTCACCGATTGGTTATCTTTGCGTTCTATGCGTTCTTTGCGGTTATAAATTTTTGAAGGAAAATAAAAGCTACCAACGGGAGCGGTTTTTGGCAGTCGCGCGGCAGCGCGAATTGGGTGCGGCGCCTCGCCGCTCAAGGTTCTAATTTCTCAATTGCCGCCATGAATTCGATCGGGTAGTCGGTTGCGAAGGACTCGACGCCGAGGTCGATTAGTCCGTAGTACGTTTCCGCCTTGTCGCCGTTTGTCCAGGACAGGGACTGGAAAATAACGCCGTGTTTTTTCATCGTCTCGCCCGCGTGACGCAGGAATTCGCTTGTCGGGCTGTACGGGTCAGGACGACTGAAATCGCAGAACGTATGAATCTGGCAGATGTCGATGCCTTCAAACGACGCCTTGTCGAGCATCTCCAAATACGGCGTGAGTTTTGCAACCGCCTGAACCGGGTCTTTGAGCGTCGGAATCCAATGAATCGACTTTGCTTTTGGAGCCGTCTTTTTCCATTCCTTGATGATGTCGTACTTGGACGAGGCGAAAATAATCTGTTCCTGAACGCCGTACGCTTCCGACATTTCCGCCATAAGCTGGGGCGGCATGCCCTTTTCGTCAATGTATAACATTCTGTCAGGACGC
The DNA here is from genome assembly GCA_017407125.1 of Thermoguttaceae bacterium. Classification (GTDB taxonomy): domain Bacteria; phylum Planctomycetota; class Planctomycetia; order Pirellulales; family Thermoguttaceae; genus RUG11551. The sequence goes on along the minus strand of JAFQXE010000025.1, from coordinate 82,000 downwards.
CCCTTCATACAGGCGAAGACCGACTCCATGGTCGGGATCTTTTCCGTCTTGAACGCTTCGCCCCGGTACTCGCCTATATTAACGTCGCGAATCTGCTCCCAGGTCAGTTCCGCAATTGGCGTCTTCCTCATGGACTCCGGAACGCCGTGAGAACAGCGCGCCAAATCCCCATCGTGACAAGCGATCGCTACCTTGTCAGCTGTGAATCGGGCGTCCGCTTCGGGAATCCCGCCAGACCCCCACGCCCAGAGAAACGTCTCGAGCGTGTTTTCCGGACGGTAGTTGCCCGCCCCGCGATGAAACTGATTGAGAATAGGCCGCTTTCGTTTCGGAGCGTCCTGAACAGCGTCTTCCGCCTTTGCGGACGCTGACATGTTAACGTCTAGCGCCGCAGCTGTAACGCCCGCCGCCGTCAGAGAAAGAAATTGTCGTCGTATCATGATTATGTAATTAGGGTTAAAGGAAGGGTTTTGATATGAACTTTCTTTTATTTTACAGAACTTAAAAGAATAATTCAAGAGAGGGGTTTATTACTCCCTTGCTAAAGTTTTTTGGAAAGGGGAGTTTGAGGGGAAGAACCTTTTTTTCAAAAAAGGTTTTCCCCTCTTAATTAAACTTGAAAAAACTTCTCTAAAAGGGAGCCAGCTTGCTGGCGACCGAAAGTTTTTTCAAGTGGACGAAGTCCGCCCAACCGCGTAGCGGTTGAATATTTCTAGCCGCGGGTAAAACCCACACAACGCGTAACAAACAAAAAAGAAATTTCTATTTCCCCGAATTGCGTTCCCAGAAGACGCCGTCGGAATAGCCTTGAATTTTCGAGTCCTGTTCTGCTTTGTCGAGACGCGCTAACGCCCAGCAGCAGTACTGCGAGTTGAGTTCGATTCCGCAGTATTTTCTTCCAAGCTTTTTTGCGACAACCGCTGTTGTGCCGCTTCCTAAAAAGGGATCGAAAACCAGGTCGCCGGGTTTCGAGCTGGCAAGAATCAGTTTCGCCAAGAGCTTTTCCGGCTTTTGCGTTGGGTGATCGGTGTTCTCCGGCATTGACCAGTAGGGGATAGAAATGTCGTCCCAGAAATTGGACGGGTGCGTCATGCGAAACGCGCCATCGTCGGTCTCCTGCCAGTCCTTTGGTTTGCCGTCAACGCGATACGGCGCCAGAACCCGGCGTTTCATCTTGACTGCGTCCACGTCAAAGTAATAAGAATCGGAAACGGTTGCAAACCAGACGTCCTCCGAGCAGTTCTTCCAGTTTCGTTTCGCGCCGCGTCCTTTTTCCCGCTGCCAGACGATTCGGTTCTGAACGGTTAAGTACTTGTCGAGAACCGTAAACTCCGCCGCAGAGCATTTCCAGTCGCCGCACAGGTACACAGACGCCGTCGGCTTGAGCGTTTTAATCAGACGAGGAAACCACTCTTCCAAATACTCGATATACGCCTCGTTGTTACGTTTGTTGAACTTCAGCCCGTTGAACTCTTTTGTCAAATTGTACGGCGGGTCAATAATCATCAAGTCGACAAATCGTTCCGGCAGCGAGTCCAAAACGTCAAACAGATCGCAGTTGAAAACGCGATTTTCCATGTCCAGCGCCGTCAGAGGAAACGTCGGAACGACCAGCCGCTTTTGAAGCTGCGAATACTGTTCTTCCGTCAGAGTGAGCGTTCGATTTCTCGGCGCGCGTTTCGGGCTGGGCATGGTGTTTATTGGTTCCTAACAACGTTTGCTCGGGTCAGTCCGCACACTGATTTTACGGATTAAACGGATTAACGCCGATTGGTTAATTGTCAAATCAATATTCATTCGTGAGTCATTTTTTAAACACGAAAAACACAAAATAAGCGAAATAGACGAAAATTTTTTAGATATCAAAATAATTCTTTCGTTTGTTTCGTTCTATTCGTGTATTTCGTGTTAAAAAATACTTTTGCAGGCGAAACGCCCGATTAGTTCAAAAACGACAAATTGTCGGATGAACTCAATTGCGAATGTTTAAAAAAGCTAGTTGTCAGTAAAAAGCCTTTAGAATTCTCTATAAGCAAAATACTGACAACTAACAACGATGTTCGTTACCCTTTTAAGGGGAAATCAAACTACAGTTCAGCGGCAACAACCGGGACAACCCAAACCTTGAATTCGGTTTCGATGTCGGAGCCGAGACGAGCCTTGATGGTGTAACGTCCGAGTTCCTTCAGAGGTCCTTCGAGAAGAATCTGTTCCGGAGCGACGTGATATCCCTTCGCCTTCAGAGCGGCAGAGATGTTCTGAGCTGTAACGGAGCCGTAAAGCTGTCCAGAGTCGGACGCGTTGGCTTCGATATTGACTTCCAGATCTTTGATCTGATCGGCAACAGCCTGCAGTTTGAGCAGACGATCGCGTTCCAGTTCCGCCAACTGAGCCTTGTGCTTTTCCACCATGCGTTTGTGGTGTTCAGTGGCGATGGTTGCCAGACCCTGAGGAATGAGGTAATTGACAGCGTATCCGCGCTTGACTTCAACGACGTCGCCCTGCTTCCCGAGTTTGTCTACAGACTGAATAAGCAACAACTGGAAACCGCCGCGTTCTCCCTTGGGCGCTCTCTTCGCGCGGAAAGGATTACGCTTGATTTTCTTTTGTTTGGTCGTATTAGGCATTTGTAAATCCTTAAAATGAGGGTTGAAAAAATATGTAAAATAAGTGGTAAGTTTTTAGTGGTAAGTTGTTAGTATGCTAACGCCTCACCAGTAACTCTTGCCGACTTAAACGATGTTCTAAAATTTAGAACGGGGGATCGTCTCCCATTGGAGGAGTAAATCCAGCGTCGCCGGACTGCTGAATATCTTCGTTGATTTGGCGGGACGGGAGTTCCTGAGCTGGACGAGAAGAACCGCCCTGGTTGTATCCGCCCTGATTATAGCCGCCCTGGTTATATCCACCCTGGCTGCCGTAACCGCCCTGATTGTTATTATAACCGCCTTGGTTGTATCCGCCCTGGTTATAGCCGCCCTGACGTCCTCCGCGGTTGTTATTGTATCCGCCGCCGTCTTCCGGAGCGCCGTCGCCCTGACCCCGCCCGTTAAGCAAAACCATCTGGTCTGCAATAACGCGAATCTTGGAACGCTTCTGACCGTCTTCCTGAGTCCAGGATTCCTGACGAAGTTTGCCTTCAATCAGAACCGGCGCGCCTTTTTGCAGGTATTCGCCAGCGATTTCAGCCGTTCGATTCCATAATGTTACATCGAAAAACGACGCTTCGTTGACCCAGTTCCCTTGCGGATTTTTTCGTCGATCGTTAACTGCCAAAGTCAATTCACAAACCGCAGCGCCAGACGGTAAATACCGCACTTCAACATCGCGGGTTACGTTGCCCATAAGAACAACTCGGTTAAAACTTGCCATTTCGGAAAGTCTCCTTCGTTTGAACAAAAAAGTAAAACGGGGGAAATCGCGTCTGACAGAATGGAACCCCCGGCAGACGCGTAACATCGCGCGCAGATCGGCAAACGACAACGCGTTTCAGCGCCGTCCGCGCCAAATGACTCTGGAAATTAACGAACTGTCACGGGGATTATTCTTCGTCGTCCGAATCGGAATCGATAACGTCGCCGGTAACAGCGTCAACAGCAATGCTGCTGGCTGATTCCTGAACAACTTCGTCGTGAGCCTGAATGAAATTGCCGGTCTTGGCGTTTTCAATCATGGCGTCCGCCATACGATTGTCGTGCTTGACAACCATGTGACGAAGATTGCCTTCGATGAGCTTGAACAAGCGTTCGACTTCGAACAGTTTAACGCCTTCCAAACGGAAGTAAACGAGCCAATAAACGCCCTTGCGCTGTCCCTTGATCGGGTAGGCGAGCTTGCGTTCGTCGAAAATACGACTTACAGCAATTTCACCGCCATTTTCTGTAATGGCAGCTTCGATTTTCTTGGGGGCAGCTTCCGGATCGCGCGCGTAAAGCGCGGTATCCAAAATGAACATTCCTTCGTAAAAATTGACAGACATTGCGCCTCTCTCTATAAAATCTGAATGGTTAAGTATTTTGTTAATTAAACTGGTTCATGCAGGAATCGATTCCCTGTTTGAGCCAGACGACTGCCGCCTGCGCCGCCGCTTCTATGCTGGACTGCGCCAACGGCTTCTCTTCCGATGAAAACCCGCTCAAGACCCAATCGACTACGGACATTTTGTCGCCAGGATGACTGATTCCCAACCGAAGCCGGGGGAACTCCTCCGTGCCCAAAAGCCGAATGATGTCAGCCAGTCCTTTTTGTCCGCCTGACGACCCGCCGGTTCTGATCCGAATTTTGCCGACCGGCAAACTCAAGTCGTCGCAGACAACCAAAATGTCGGTTAAATTGAGTTTGTAAAACCCTTTCGCTTCCGACACCGACAAGCCTGAACGGTTCATATAGGTTAACGGAGAAAGGAGTATAACTTTCTCTCCCGAAATGTTCAGTTCCACGTATTCCGCATGGAATTTTGATTTCGGACGCCCGGCGCCGTGCTGGCGAGCCAGCAAGCCCACGACCTCGTAACCCATATTGTGCCGCGTTCCAACGTATTGTCTGCCGGGATTGCCCAAACCGACGATCAGTTTCATGCGGCGTTCTCCATCTCGAGGAAACTGAGAGAAACGGCGTAAGGGAAAAACGTTTTCGCCAGCCGTCTCTCGTTTCCGATAAACTTATTTCTTTTCTTCGGTTTCTTCTTCCTTCTTGCGTCCGATAACTTCCGGCTCAGCTGCGCCTTCAGCGCCTTCGGCAGCGGTCGGTTCAGCTTCAGCCTTGGGCTGAGCGCAGTGAACGACGATTTCGTCTGCATCGATAAGAGCGCGAACGTCTTTCGGGAAAACAATCTGTCCAACGGTAATGTGTCCGTTGAGTTCAAGAGCGTCAATCTTAACCTGAATGAATTCCGGAATTTCAATCGCCGGGCATTCAATGTGGATTTCGTGAATATTCTGCGTTACAATGCCGCCAGCCTGAGCGCCGGGGCAATCGCCGTGCAGTTTGAGCGGAACGACAACGTTGACTTTTTCGTTAGCGCTAACGCGGGTGAAATCTACGTGATAAACAGCAGCTCCCCATGTGTTCCACTGAACTTCTTTAATAAGAACCTGTTCGTTGACAGCGCCTGTGAGTTTAATAACTCGTTCGCCGCGACGAATAATCATCCCCAATTCCTTGGCTGGAACGGAAAGCATAATGTTTTCGCCTCCGTGTCCATACAGGATAGCCGGGACTTTGCCTTCATTGTTTCGCATGCGCTTGTTGCGGCGTTTGCCGGTGATTTCGCGCAATTCGCATTTCAATACTTCAGACATAGCATCCTTCTTTCAGATAAAACTACTTCTGCCCGCCTTCGTGCGGTCTATCCGAAACCGCGTCCAGCGACAGCCATCATCATATTTTTGACAGAAAATACATGTATATTACATATAATTTTCTGAATTAGATATTATGCCGTCTTTTCTTATTTTGACAAGGGGGCAGGAATAAAATATTTTCAAAAAATTATAGAATCTTTAAAAATATACGTAGTTAAACGCTAAATACTATCGGAATGCATAGTTATTTAGGGATAAACCGTCTCGAAACAGTTGTTTTTTTGATTACTCTGTTTATTTGAAGTCTGTTAAATCCCGAATATCAGCGCCCAGTCCAGAGCGACGCCCAAAGCGGCGTGCTGAATCCAGCTGGAAATAATCGACCGGGTTCTGAAAGCGACAAAGCCCCAGAAAAGTCCGCCGCCCAGCGCGCCCCAGATTTCCACGCCGGGATGTCCGAAATGGAAAAACGCCGAAACCGCCATCTGAATGAGCAAAGCGTTAATCGCGCCGCACGTCGGCGTCAAACCGTGCAAAAGAAAACCTCGGAAAAAGAATTCGTACGCTGTATAATACAGAAAGATATAGAAAAACGTATGAACGACAAACCACGTCATAGAGCCGTCGACTGACCATTGACTGGCGGGATTTAGCGGATAAACGGAGTGAAAGCCCGAAACCACGCCGGACATCGCCCCTAACGCAATCGTAATCGGCGTAAAAATCGACGCTCCGATAATCGTTCGTTTGACGTTTCCCAACTGCAAGCCGTAGTCTGCAAGCCGTTCTCGTAAAATCAGCTTGATAATCAGAACGGGAACGACTCCAAAGAGTCCAAAAGCGGCGAAAATTCGCCAGCAGCCATAGAAAAACGTCGACCAGCAGTTTGGCTCCAGGCTGGACAAATCCGGCTTGACGGGAAGGCATTTCCAACAGCATAGCGCTATTGCCATATATGCCAGGATTACCGTTGGCTTAAACTGCTCTGGACTCACAAGACCTTTAAAAAATATCATTCGAGTCCAGCGCGCTGCATAATCGGATGTGTACCGTTCGTTGATCGGGGCGTCAGTCTGAGGTTTTACGTTTTCCATGGATTAAAAGTTTCTCTATTTTATCTGTTCTAACCAGCGGCACGTTCGGGCAAACCCTTCTTCTATGCCAACGGGATCGTACCCGAGTTCCGATTTGGCTTTATCGACGCTGTACGTCCAATCGTCGACAAAAGTCGCCACCCAGCCGGGCGTGATTCGTGGATAAATTCCAAAAACCTTGGCGCACAAAAGCAAAAACCGCCCTGCCAGCATCGGACCGAATTTCAGAAGCTTGATTTTGAAATGTTTTTTCCCTGTAACCTTCTCGATAACCTCGAATACATGTTCCAACGAGGCGTTTTCGGCCCCTAAAATATAGCGTTCGCCAATTCGTCCGCGCTCCATAGCCAGAATTTGTCCCTGGGCGACGTCGTCAACTAAAACGTAGTTCCCAATATTGACGCCGCGATTGGGCAGGAACGGAAAACGTCCGCAGCGAATGTCGTCAATCAAAGCCGCCATCGCGTTCCCCTCCGACATCTGCCCAGGACCGTAAACGCGAGCGGGATTGACAATTGTAACCGGAAGTCCGTCAGCCGCCCATTGCAGAGCTTCTTTTTCTGCAATCGATTTCGACTCTTCGTACTCCGTATAGTATTTATCGGTAATTCGAGGCATGTTCTCATCGCCAATCACGCCGGGCGCAGTTGGACCAAAAGTTACGATGGAAGACGTCCAGACAATTTTTTGAACGCCCAACTCTTTGGCGGCAATGAAAACGTTTCTCATGCCGTCGACGTTGATTTTTGTGTAGATGGATTTGTCACGAGAATAGTTCTTGGCATAGCCCGCCAGATGAAACACGCCTTCTGCTCCAGACATCGCATTTTTAAGCGATTCGACGGATTGAATATCTCCCTCAACCCACGTAAAATTAGGATGTTCCCACAGAGTCGATTTATCGCCAGAGAATCCCGGCGGATATTGAGGCTTTTTCCTCGACATCCCCGTTACGATATGCCCTGCCGCCAACAGCTTCTCAATAATTTTAGAGCCAATAAACCCCGTCGCGCCTGTTACAAACAAGCGTCGAGGCAATTCCAGGGAAAAATTTACTTCGTTCATACGGCAACCTTTTTTCTCTTAAAATCAATGCGTGAAATATTTCATGTTGATCTATGATAATTATACCACATCGTCTAATAAATTTGCTTCATTTGTCTTAAAAAAATCTGAAAGAACATAACGTAAAAGCGTTGCAATTATCGTCTGGAATATCTGTTATAATCATTATTTTCATCACAGGAATATCTGTTTTAAAGAAAATTTTGACTTTTTTTCGAAAAAATGAGGTGGAATTGCTTGAATAAACCTCAATAATTGTGTATGATATTCGTAATAGATAGTAGACGCTATGTAGTGTAGCGCATCCCTTTGCAAATACAAAATGGATTGCCGTCGCATTTGCGGCAGCAACACAATTAAAAGTTACGGTCGGAAGCTGTATTTTTAGTCTTTTTGTATAAAAGTATTTTTCTCGTAAACAAGCGAGGTTTTCAAAATCGGAAAGCTTGAGCCGGTTTTGAAGACTTTACGCTCTTGTCGTAATATATCGACATCAGCAGATTACGAAAGGAACAATGTCCAATGAAAAGCGTTAGCATGATCAAAGTCCTGCTGGCTCTTGCAGCTCTTGCTCTTACAAGCGTTGCAATGGCTGAAGAAGCGCCATGGGTAATTGACAACATCGTCAAAACCGGGTCAGCAGACACAACCGAACCTTCTGCTGACGGCTCCTGCCTTCAAATCGAATTGAAGGTGGCTCCGTCCGCAAAGAACGTCCCGTGGCACAATTTCAAAATTGTCGACGTCAGCGGCAAAGTCGTTGGCTCGCTGGATTCCTGGGACGAAGAAACCCGAACCCTGTTCTTCGATGGAGACTGGTCTAAAGTTGTCGGTCTTTATCTGGAAGGCATGGGAAATCGTCAGGAACTGTTCCCCAACGCAGTTGTTCAAGACGTTGAACCGGTCAAACCGGTTGCTCCGGTTATCAAGCCGGCGGTTATCAACGACATTCCGAGCTATCCGCTTCGTTATGAAGAACCGATTGCCCGTACAGAACGTCACGTAATCGATAACGTCGAACGCGTTGTCAACGTTCATCACGACGGCGTCCGCACTTACTATGACGGACATCGCGACGTTTACGTAGACGATCACAATCACGTCGTTCATCACGGCGGAGACGTCTATCATGACGATGTTCATCATCATGGCGGCGGAGGCGTTGGCGGTCATGGACATGGCCACGCTCATGGCGGATCCGGAGGACATGGTCACGGAGACGCTGTAGCTGACGGCGGAACTGGCGGTTGCTCTTGCGGTCATTGCGACGGCAATCACGGCGACGGCTGCACCTGTGCAGAATGCGCTGGCAAGGGCGGCGATGGTACAGGCGCTGGCGCTGGCGATGGTTCTGGCTGCAAGTACTGCGGCGGAACTGGCTGCGCGAAATGCGGCGATGGTCCTGGTTCTCCCTGGGAAATGGATGCATACGCTAAAAACGTCGGACAGGGTAACAAACTGGCCATGGGCGCTGGTAAAGGCGCTTACGGCGAAGAAGCTCCTGGCTGCGGCTGCGGCGAAGGTAAAGGTCCCGGAACCGGCGACGGAGACGGCGACGATTGCGGTTGCGACGACGGCGAAGGAACTGCTCCGGGTGAAGGCGAAGGTCCTGGTCCTGGAGAAGGAACCGGCCCTGGTCCGGGCGAAGGCGAAGGCCCAGTCCCAGACGAAGGCGAAGGTCCGCTTCCTGACGAAGGCGAAGAAGCAGCTCCGGGCGAAGGTCCTGGTCCTGGCGAAGATTGCGGTTGCGGTCCGGAACCCGGTCCCAACCCGATGGAACCGCCAACGGGTCCTGAACCGAACGCTCCTGCCCCTGGTCCTGGTCCAGCTCCGGGAACCGCTCCTGGAATGGGTCCTGGAGGTCCGGGCGCTTACGGTCCGAACATGGTCAACCTGGCTCCTCAAGTCAGACCGCGCGTTAAGAACCTGGCGAAGAACTTCTTCAAGAAGCCGCCGGTAATTGACGGTCCGGAAATCTACGTCTTCAATCCCCAGAAGCCTTATTACAATCCCCAGGTTCCGTACTATGGATACAACCAGGGTTACGGCTACGGCGGCGGTTACGGCGCTGGCGGAGGAGGCGGAGGAGGAGCTTACGGCAACATTCCTGAAGGCGCTTTCGATTTCAAGAAACCCGAATATGAAGATCATTTTGTCCTGTACATTTCCACAGGAAACGATAAGACTGAAGGCATCGTTTATCAGGTAGATGAAAACGGCCGCATTCTCGGACAGGTCAGACTGCCGTACACCGCTACCGGTTTGGCTATTCACCGCGATAACGGATTGGTTTGCGCCGCGCCGCGCGATGGAGGCAAGATTTACCGAATCAACGATTCCGGCAAGATGGAAACGGTTATGGAAAACAACGAAGACGTTGTTCACCCGTCTGACGTTGCCGTTGGATACAATTCCGACAGCATGATTCTGGCGGACGACCTCGCCAAGACGCTTACCCTGTCCAATACCGCTGGCGTTAAGCCGACCACCTACAAACGAATCAAGGGCAGCAAGTACGAACAGCCCAAGATGTCCGTTGCAGCCGGTCGCGACAAGGCGGTTCTGTTCTCCTCTGACGAAAACCCGGGCGTTTATCGTTACACTGGAAACGCAACTGAAACCGAACCGGTTCTTCCGAAGTCCGGAGCTGTTGCCGCCAGCAACGCCAACGATAACTGGGCTGCCACTCAGGATAACAGCATCGTTGTCATGGAAGGAACTCAGGAACAGTACTCGTTCGACGTTCCGTCCACCCACCGCGTTTACAAGAAGGGCATGCTCAGCTTTGCTCCTCGCGATTCCGTTGTAACAGCCGTTCAGCAGGCTGACGGAGATCAGGCGCCGTGGTTGATGATGTTCCGCAAGGACGAAAACGGCGAAAACAAATGCCGCGCTCTGTTCAAGTGGGATGAAGAAAAATATGGCGAAATGCAAGACTTCGTCGTTGGTCCGCGTATGTACTGGGAACAGAACGAACGCAAGACCATGAAGAGCATGTACTAATACTCTTGCTCACCTAAACTTTCGTAATCTGTAACATTACCGCGGGATTCAGCTTTGACCGAATCCCGCGGTTTTTGCCATTAAAAGTTATTTCTGCTGTTCTGTTTTTATTGTTTTACTAATCCCCCAGGTTACAAACGGCATTTACAATGAATACTCGACTGCTGATTACAATTACCGTTTTAGCGATGTTTTCCGTCAGTTGCTCTACAGTCTTGGCGCAAAACGCTCCTGCCAGCGCGGTTCAGCTTCCGACGTTCGGATACAATACCGTTAATACAACAGTATCTGTACCGGACCGCGGCGGGGTTTATATGGGCGGAATCAAACGATCGTCTTCCGGCAGAACAGAATCCGGGGCGCCGCTGCTGCCGTTTAAAAATCGTTCGATTGGCAATCAGACGTCTGCCTCCTCTTTTAGCGTTCATACTTACATTCACGATTTTGAAGCAATGGACGAAGCCGCGCTCAACGCTGGAGCTGCCGCCATTTCCAATGGCGCGGGCGGTCCTGCTATCGTTAACGGAAATAAAACCATTCCGTTCCGATACGCAGATATGCAGCCGCAGCGAAAAACCGCCAATCCAAATCAGGTTTCAGTTCGCAAGCGCACAAGGTCCGCCAATACAACCGACGAGCCGTTGGTTCTGACAGGCCGCCGAACAAAGAACGCCGCGGTTCTGGGAAACATCAAAGATCCTCTTAAATAAAGAATTCGAATTTAAATGAATTCAAACGATTCTATTATCTTGCCGCGTCCAACCGGTGTAAAACCGGTTATGCTCTGGGATACTAAAAACTGCGTTTCAGGCGACAACTTAATAGTTGACGTTCATAACCTCTGCGTTCACGAACGTCTTTATCCGGATCGTCAGGCGCAAAAGCTTCTTTCTAAAACCGAACCCAAACCGCGTAAATCGGTTCAGCCAACCCTGTTTGACGATTCGTCATTTTCTAAACCCTGCATCAGTTCTTACGTTCATTCTGATAACTGGAACAATCGTTTGATTCTTGGCGATTCTCTTCTGGTTATGGCTTCATTGTTAAAACGTGACGAATTGAAGGGAAAAGTGCAGGCGGTATACTTTGACCCGCCATACGGGATAAATTTTAATAAATCCATTAAACTGACAAACAGCCGCAAGCAGGATTCATCAACAGAACCGTGTAACGAGTCTTTCTCGGAGTTTCAGGCGTATTGGGACACATGGGATCTCGGAATTTCCGGTTATTTAACCTTCCTCCAAGATCGGTTGACGCTAATACGGGAATTGCTCGCCGACTCAGGTTCGGTTTTTGTTCAAATGGGCGAAGAAAACGTTCATCGCGTTCGTCTGATTCTGGATGAGATTTTTGGTTCAGACAATTTTGTTACAACCATCAATTATCGAACGTCGAGCGGATTTCCCACCCGTGCAATCAGCCGCGTTGGAGACAATATACTCTGGTATGCGAAAGACAAACGCGTTTTGAAGTACCATCCATTATTCCGTCCCAAAGACCCGCTTACCGGGGACGAACACGGAAATTATCGGTATATAGAGCTTCCAGATTTTTCCCGCCGCCCTATGACGCCGGATGAACGAACTGGCAAACAGCCGATTCCCAAAGGAGCGAGGATTTATCTGCCCGGGGCCATGGACAGCCAGGGGGTTCAAAACAAATCTCAGCCCGTTGAATTTCAAGGGCAAACATACCATCCAGCAGGAAGTCGAATCTGGACAGCTCAGTATCCAGAGGGCATGGAACGGCTTAAAAAGGCAAATCGAATCGAAGCCATTGGAAAAAATCTGCGATACGTGCGATATCTGGACGACTTTCCTTACATTCCTCTTAACTCTTTTTGGAACGATACTGGAGCTGCCGGTTTTTCGTACGATAAGCGATACGCCGTTCAAACCAACCCGCTTGTCGTTCAGCGATGTCTGCTCATGTCAACAGACCCTGGCGATCTGGTTTTAGACCCGGCTTGCGGTTCTGGCGTAACGGCGTTTGAGGCGGAACGCTGGGGACGCCGCTGGATTGGCATTGATACCTCGCGATGCGCTGTCGCTATCGCAACCGCTCGACTTTTGGGCGGGAAATATCCGTATTATCAGATTGAATCTCAATCAGATAATCCGGCTTGCGGTTTTGTATATCAAAAAGCCCCTCATATTACCGTTAAATCAACAGGAACGAACAAACGAATTGACTCCATCTGGAATAAATATCAGCCTGAATTACAAGGGCTCATTACAAAGTTAAACGCTCTTTCTGGCTGCAACTGGAAAGACTGGGAGATTCCTCATCTTTCAGACGCATCCGTTACAAAATTGCAAGCTGAAATTCCAGAGTTTGCTCAAACGCTCAAACGTTACTGGCAGGTATTCGCTCGCCGTCAGAAGGAAATTGAAGCAGCCATTGCAGAGAATTCTGAATCAGAACCTCTCTTCGACCAGCCGTTTGAAAATTCCAAGCGTTCTCGATGTTCAAGCCCATTTACAATAGAAAGTCTTTACTTTGACACATTCCCCAAAAAAGCAAAGCCTTTGAAGAAAACGGCAAAACAGAAAAGATATGCCAAATACCTTTTGGAACGTCTGATTCTTTCTGGAATTGCTTTGTACGGAAAGAAACAACGCGTTGAACTTCATTTTCTGAATATTCTAAAATCTCAAAACCTTTTTGCTGAAGGCGTTTTTACTGTCAATCAAAAAGAAGTATCAGCTGGTCTTTTGTTTGCAAATGAATTTGAATCCCTGTCGCCATTCGTTCTGGCTCAGGCGGCAAATGAGGCGCATGAAAGACAGAAGGACGCGCTGTTTGTATTTGCTTTCAATTTTGCGCTTATGGAATTGGAATTCCTGCAATCGCTCCCCGTGAAAGTTTATCCGGTTAAAATCAATCCGGAAATGCACCTCTCCACCGAATTGAGTTATAACAAATCCAATGCCAGCTTCGTTTTATATGGAGCGCCCATTGTGAGCGTCAATCCTGTTTCCGATACGGATTTTCAACTTGAATTGAAAGGCGTCCGGATGTACAATCCGCTCGTCCAAACAGAGGAAATCCAGCCGCCGGAAAGCGTCGCGGCCTGGTTTATCGATACAAATTATAATGGACGCGAGTTTTGCGTTTGTCAGGCGCGCTATCCGGACGCCAGCTTGAATCCCTATCGACGCTGGAACAGCAAAGCGAACGCTCAGCGCCTCAATCAAACGGAATGGGACGCGCTGACCAGTTCCGTTTCCGACGTTATCAGCAATTCAAATCGCTCCATTGCGATAAAAATCGTTTCCCCCGCCGGAGACGAAAGCTCTGTTGTCATTTCAGTTCCATCCTCACGCCCGATCCAAAGTTAATAACTCCCTACACTTATCTTCATGTTCAACTTTGCGAAATACTGCTGGTTTTTGACAGGTCCGACGGCGTCGGGAAAGTCTGATTTGGCAATCGATTGGGCGTTAGAACATAACGCTGAAATCCTGTCGATGGACTCAGCCGCGATATACAGACGCATGGACATCGGAACCGCCAAGCCCTCGCCGGAACAGCGCGCCGCCGTCCCGCACCATCTTCTGGACATCGCCAACCCCAGCGAAGAATTCTCGGTCGCTCAATACTGCGAGGCGGCTGAAACCTGCGTTCAGGACATTCTCTCCAGAGGCAAAGTCCCTTTGTTCGTTGGAGGGACGCCGCTGTACTTAAAAGCCTTGCTGCGCGGTCTGTTCGATGGTCCTGGGGCGGACTGGTCAATTCGCCAGGAACTGCAAGCCGTTATCGATTCCGATGGACTGGAGCGCCTTCACGCCATGTTAGAAGAAATCGACCCAGTCGCAGCGGCAAAACTGCACGTCAACGACGCTCGACGAGTTATCAGAGCCATTGAGGTTTACCGGCTAACTGGCAAACCCATTTCTCAATGGCAAAAAGAGCACGACAAGCCTGTGCCGCAGGAAGAATGCCGCGTCTACGCTTTGGAAGTCCCCAAACCGGAACTGGACGCTCGCATCGCGGTTCGGGTTGACGCCATGCTTGCCGCAGGGCTAATTGACGAAGTGCGGAGACTTATCCGGTTTGACTCGCCCTTATCCAGAACCGCCTCGCAGGCGGTCGGTTATCGAGAGCCGATTGAATGGATTGCCAACGGCGAAATCGTTCCCTTGTCAGAACTTAGGGAAGAAATCGTTCTTCATACCCGCCAACTGGCTAAACGGCAGATGACCTGGTTCAGAGGACTGTCCGAGTGCAGAATTATCAACGATCCGCAAAGTTTCAGGTCAATTATGACGTAAATTCAAACATTTTGGAAACGCGATTCGTAATAAAACTATAAGCCATTATTCTTATTGTAGATAAGAATAATTCAGAACCTATAATCGATATATTTTGCCTAACAATATCCCTAAAAAGTTTTTTTTGAAAAAATAAAGAAAAATCACTTTATTAAGCGCTTGATTTTCTTTTTAATATTGATTATTATTAAGATATAAATGGAACGCTAATAATGCGTATAATTCAAGAAGTTTCAGTTACTTATCCTGTTTTTTCAATTGGTTTTATTTCGTTATGTCGCCGGGAGCGATTTGATTGACGGCGTCCGCCTGATAAATCAGACGTTTCCCAATACCTGCGACTAACAGAAAAGGAAGGTGCACATGAACGTAACAATTTCCACGCGACATGGTAGCGTCAGCGAGCAGACCCAGGCTCATTTGGAGTCAAAGGTCGAAAAGCTCAGTCGTAATTTCGACACCGTTACTGGCATTGACATCCTGATTGACCTCGCCAATCGGGAGAAGCCCAACTTGAGCGTTACGGTCAAACAGAAAAACGGCGCAGACGCCTTGGCAACAATCGAAAATATGGAGCTCCTTACTGCCATGGATTCGGCGCTGGACAAACTGGAACAGCAACTTCGCAAAGCGAAGGAAAAGAAGCTCACCAATATTAAAAAATAAACTGAGCAGCATTAAAAACTGCCATTTTACATATCGTATTAAAACAATGTGTACGCAAATTCCCGACACGCTATTTGAGTTCTAAACCATCATTTGTGTCAGAGGATTTTGTATAAATTCAGGTTATAACGAAAAAATTCGAGGAAAATGTCGAGAAGTTTTATTTTTTTGACGCCTCCTCCATTTAAATTTAATGTGAATTTGCTATATTATAGCCACATGTCGTTTTACTTGAGATTTATTCGCGGTGAGAAAAACTGTTTTTCTCGCCGCATTTATACCTTTTTTACAAGGAGTCCTCGCAAATGAGGTTTGATGAATTTATCGTAGTAGATTCGATTAATCCCAATCTTCAAGCGACGACTAAAGAAGAAGCTATTCGAGAGATGGCGCATTCTTTGGTTGATGCGGGTAAATTGCCCGAAGACGATTATGAAAGTCTTGTTCGCGCGATTATCAAACGCGAAGAGTTGGGAAGTACAGGCATTGGTCGCGGCATTGCAGTTCCTCACACCAAGCATCCGTGCGTTCAAGAATTGGTCGGCACCGTTGCAGTGAGCAACAAAGGCGTCGAATTTGACAGCCTTGACGGCGAGCCGGTTTACGTAATGTTCCTGCTCATTTCCCCGCCAAATGAACCGGCGCGGCACTTGCGCGCTCTGGAACTCATTGCTCGTCAGCTTCGTAACGATACTTTCTGCAGATTCCTCAAACAGGCTCGTTCCAGCCAGGATATCCTGCAATTAATTACGGAAGCAGACAACAATCAATTTGAGTAATCCGTTTGACTCTTGGAGTCACGTGAAAGTTTTATCGACAGGTTTTATCAGGCAGTCCCTTTTAGCCGCATCCTGACTATTTACGTCTGAATAAAATCTGTCATAACTTTACATTGCACGCAACCAACTAATCAATAACCATATGAATCGACTCGTAACGGTCGCCAATCCGGAAGGATTGCACATGCGCGTTGCGCTGATGATAAGTGAATGCGCTAAAAAGTACAACGCTACTGTAACCATTACCAAAAATACGGAAACCGTCAGCGCCCGCGACGTATTGCAGGTTCTGACGTTGGGAGCTGTACCTGGCGTTACGCTCACGATTGACGCTCAGGGCGAACAGGCGTCAGAAGCTCTTAATGGCATCTGCGCCCTTTTTGAGAACAACGTTTAATCGTCTATATAACGCGGTCGACGTTAAAAACGGTTTTCGATTCCAGGACAAATGTTCCCGGTTAGGGGTGTAACGTTAATCATTACTGCCAAATCCCTGAATTACGTCTCCTCAAACGGTCTTTCAGGGATTATAGGCGTTTTTATACTAAAACTGTTACGCCTCGCCGTTTTATAAACGCTTTATGATCTGCTCTTTCAATGAGCGTCAAATGTAAAATTTAATGATAACGCTCAAAGGAATTCCTGTATCGCCCGGCATTGCATTTGGAGAAGCCCTTGTCATCGACGACGAGGGGTTCAGAATCCGACAATCGTCTATTCGGCCTCAAGACGTCAACGATGAAATTAAACGTTACGAAGACGCCTTTGATCAGGCAAAGCAGGAAATCTCTACAAATATTGCTAATGTTACAAAAGAACTGGGGGATTATTACGGATTAATTTTCCAGGCGCACCTGGCGATTTTGGACGACTCCACTCTGCGCGAGGAAATCCTCAAAAAGATCAAAACGGAACGTTGTTCTGCGCCATTTGCCATTTCTACAATCTTTAAGCAGTATGCTGAGATTTTTCGTAAAATCCCCAATGAAAATCTGTCTCAGCGCGCTAACGATATCATCGATCTGGAAAAGCGCATTATGAGAATTGTCATGGGAGTTAATACAGAAACTCTTACGACAATTAACAAAGACATGATTGTTTTGGCGCACAATCTTACTCCGTCTGAAACGTCCAATATGAACCGAAATTGCATTCGCGCCTTCGTTACTGAAATCGGTTCAAAAGGCTCGCATACAGCAATTATCGCAGAAGCGCTTGAAATTCCCGCTGTTCTGGGAACGGGAAAATTCCTTAACAAAGTTCAGGCCGGTCAGAAAGTCATCGTCGACGGTCATCAAGGTATTATTTATATTGATCCGACGCCGGAAATCTCTGCTCAATATCATAAGCTGTATACCAGAGAACGCGAACTGAAAAAGCAGTTAAACAAACTTGATCAGACGCCGTGCGAAACCAAAGATGGAACTCGAATTCAAATTTTGGGAAACATGGAACTGGAATTTGAATCAAGAAATTGCCTTAACCGGGGAGCTGACGGCATTGGTTTGTATCGTACAGAATTTCTTTGGCTGACAAACGAATTGCAGCTGGACGAGGAAACGCATTTTCATAAATACAAAGATATCGTTGATACAATGGGCGGCAAGCCTGTTACAATTCGAACCTGCGATTTGGGCGCCGACAAAATACTCAAAGACATCATGCCCGACACCGGCCGAAACCCGGCGCTGGGGCTTAGGTCTATACGTCTGAGTCTGTTCATGCCGGAAATGTTTAGAGCGCAGCTTCGAGCGATTCTCAGAGCGTCGGCTTACGGACCAATTCAGATACTCTTTCCGATGATTTCAACGCTCACGGAATGGCGCCGCGTCAAGATGATAGTTCACGACACGTTTGAAGACCTTGACGAGCGCGGCATTCCCTTCAATCACAAAATCCCCCTGGGCATCATGGTTGAAGTTCCATCAACCGTTATGATGATTGAAGAATTCCTTAAAGACGTAGATTTTATCAGCATCGGAACCAACGACCTGATTCAATATACTGTTGCTGTAGACAGAACAAACAAAGACGTCGCGCAGCTTTTTAACGGCTGTGAACCCGCTGTAATCAAACTGATCTGGAAAACCGTTACAGAAGCAAACAGACATAATAAACCCGTTTGTCTGTGCGGACAAATGGCAAGCGACCCCGCTCTGACAATGCTCTTGCTGGGACTGGGGCTTCGTTCATTATCAATGCCGCCCGCCGCCATGAGAGATATTAAACGCGTTTGCTCTTCAGTAGAAATGCTGCGTTGCAGAGAAATCGCTTTTCGAGCGCTGAGAACCGACAATGCTGGAGACATCCAATCCCTGTTACAGCGAGAACTGGCCGCCGTTCTCCCGGATTATCGACTGGAGGAATAATATTGTTTTCCACTGGCGTTGGAAACAGACACAGATAAAAACAACCGAAACAGAACGCGGATTTCAAACCGATTCAAAGACGACTGCTTATCGACTGGCGTATTTATTATTCAGTTTGTCAACCGGGATTCTGTTCTCACATTGAACGCCGTATTTTTCTCCCATGCTTGTAGAAATTAAAAATCTCGTTCGATATTTTCCGCACACCAAAGCGGTCAACAATATTTCCTTCGGTTTCGACAAAGGACAGATATTTGGATTTGTCGGACCGAACGGCGCTGGTAAAACAACGACCATGCGTATTCTGGCAACTCTCGACCAACCGCAGTATGGGGATTGCCTTGTCGACGGTTATTCCGTTACTCAATATCCCGAAAAAGTCCGAAAGCTGGTCGGATTCATGCCAGATTCTCTTCCCATGCACAAAGACATTTCCGTTCGGGAATATGTCGATTTCTATGCCAGAGCGTACAATATCACAAATCCGACCCGGAATAAAATTATCAATGAGGTTATGGATTTTACTGATCTGCATGTAATTGCAGACAAAACGCTAAACGCCCTTTCAAAAGGCATGAAACAGCGAGTCAGTCTGGCAAGAGCTTTGGTGCACGAACCAAAAGTTCTTATTTTGGACGAGCCTGCCAACGGACTCGATCCACGAGCGCGCGTTCAAATGCGGGAACTGTTCAAAGCGCTGGCGGAAAATGGAATGGCAATACTTATCTCCTCGCATATTTTAACAGAGCTTGGAGAACTCTGTAACGGAGTTGTATTCATCGAAAAAGGCCAATTGCTTGATGCGGGAACCATTTCCGACATTAGCCAACGACGGTCGAAAGCGTCCATTGAAGCTGAAGTTCGTTTGATTCGATCAGACGATTGGGAGCAGCGTTTAAAGCAGCTTTCCGTTCGACTTCTGGAAATTCCCGGCGTTACAAATCCAGCCGTTGCTGGAGACCATGTTGAACTGACTATCGAGGATGGCGAGTCCGCCGCTGCCGCCATACTTCGACAACTGATTAATGACGGATTTCCAATTGTTGATTTTCGATTGAGAAACAATCAGCTGGAAGACCTCTTTATGACAATTACCAACGGAAACGTACAATGATGTCGTATATTAAAAATTTTTTCACCTCGCTGGATAACAAAATCAATCCAATCGCCGTCAAGGAAATGCGTCAGGCTGTCAGAAGCCGATACATTACACTGCTGCTGCAATTGTATCTGCTCATTGAACTGCTCATGACAAGCTTTTACCTTCTCGCCTTTGATACAAATAACTATACTACAGGCGGGCAAGACTTGTTTGTTCCCTTGATGATTCTGCTTATTATAGTAAACCTGGTTTGCGTTCCTGTATATACATCCAATCGATTGGCTAAAGAGGTTCGCGATAACGACGCCATGTTTTCCACAACGCTAACCCCGATGCAAATCGTCAGAGGAAAGTTTTTCTGTGGATTGATAATCTCATTGCTTTTATTCAGCGCCGCCGCGCCCTTCATTATTTTAACGTACTTGCTTCGAGGATTGGATATATCCCAAATTCTCTCGACGCTCTATTGGTTGTTTTTGACAGTTCAGCTTCTTAACTGTTACGGAATTGTCTTTGGAGCGCTCAACATTAACAATGTTTTAAGAGCTATTTTGGGCGGCGCGATGGGATTTGCCATTGTCGGATTATTGGACAATCTCCCCTACAGTTTTTCTTTCTTGTCGGCAGTCAGCTCCCTGGATTGGGAAACCATTTTCATTTCAACGCTCTTTTTTGTCTTTTTAGGCGAGGCGTTTCTTACTCTTGCCGCCTGTCTGATGTCTCCGATTTCATTTAACCGCATGACTCGACCGCGAATCTTTGCAACAGTCAGTTCCCTTTTGTTAATAATAATCGCTTTAATTTACAATTTTTTATTTTCAAACGACGAATACTTAATGGCTGCGATGGCATTTACTTTTGTTATATCGCTTACTTTTCTGGGAATTGGCTTATGCGAACGAACGACGTTGAGCGTTCGTCAGATTCAACAGATACCTCGCAGTCCAATACTCCGAGTTCTGGCGTATCCGTTCTTTACCGGAGTCGGTTCCTCGATTGCATGGTTCATCATAATGTTTGTTTTGTTATTAACAATTGACTACGGCTTTGCAGATGGGGATATGCTTGATTCTTTTTTAAACATGGAATCTCCATTTCCTTTCCTTTATGTTGTACTGTTTTATGCCACATGCGGCATGTTAATTCGAAATGGAATTGACTATTGGCGTCGCGAAAATCTGTGTCAAAGAATTCCGGACGACCCCAAAATTATTATTTATCCTACGCCGCAAAAAGGCATTGCAACTGTTGCTTACACCTTTTTTCTGATAGCGGTTCCGTCTATTTTACCATTACTGTTTGTGTTCACCCGGACTACAGAACTCAAGGATATTCTGTTCTATTTTTCGCCATTTAATTATATCAACTTTTATCCGTATAAAAGTCATGACACAAATGTTATTCCCGGATTATTTGGGATTGCCAGTTCAATAATTTTGGTCATATATTGCGTGATTTCATTTTTACGCTATTATTCGCAGAGTTCCCATAACGCAGAGTCCCCCAAATAAAAAACACCCGATAAACCCGTAAAGCAAAAGTCATTTTTCTCTTGACAAAGTTGCCAATATCAGTATGATAAACCATAAAAAGACGATTGACATCATCGTCTTTTCATGAATGGTTTCAACAACGCGAGCAAAATAGTTTATAACAGCAAATCATGGATACAATTACATCCTTTATCGAAAAATGCAAAGTCGTTCCGGTTATCGCCATTGAATCCGCCGAACAGGCGCTTCCTCTGGCGGACGCGCTGCTGGAAGGCGGGCTTCCCATTGCCGAAATTACGTTTCGCACCGCGGCGGCGGCAGAAGTCATTTCCATTTTAGCGCAGCAACGACCGGAATTGATCGTCGGAGCGGGAACGCTTTTGACTACCCGCAATGTCGAAGACGCCATAAAAGCCGGCGCGAAATTCGGCGTTGCGCCGGGCTGCAATCCCGACGTTATCGACTTCGCGCAAGCAAACGGATTCCCGTTCATTCCCGGCGTCTGCACGCCCAGCTGTATAGAATGTGCGCTGTCGATGGACTGCAAAGTCCTCAAGTTCTTCCCCGCCGGAGCGATGGGCGGCGTCAAGATGCTCAAAGCGCTCTACGGTCCGTACAAACACACCGGCGTTCGATTCATGCCGACAGGCGGCGTTACACAAGAGAACCTGTCTGAATACCTGTCTGCGCCGGGCGTTATCGCCTGCGGTGGAACGTGGATCGCGCCCGCTGCCGACATCGCCGCCGGAGCGTGGGACGTCATTGCAGACAGATGCAAAAAAGTTTCAAACGCCCAATAGACAACAGCTCTTGTCGCTGAGCCATTTTTATTTCCCGATCCCATAAACTTCAGCCATGTCCACATCCCATTCTGACGAACCGAAACTGTTGCCGGGCTGCTGGCTGGAGAATCCATGGGATCCCGGTACAGCAGGAACGATCTCGGAACAGTCGCACTTAATCGACTTGATACCGTTATACAAGGCTCAATGGCTGAGATATTTTCTCTTTTGGATAATACTCGTCGGAGGAACGCTGGCGCTGGGAATTTTGGTTCCGCCAACGCTCAACGCGATGAAAATCCCTGTTCCTGACCTCATCAAGCTGGGAGGAACAGGCATCGACAGATGGCTGGAAACCATTCTGCTGTTTCTGACAGCAGGAACGTCTTATTTGGCATGGCGAATTCGACGGCAGAAACCGGAATGTATAACGCGCGGCTGGATATTGTTTATCTGCGTTGGCGTTTTCCTTTATATGAGTCTGGACAGAACGGCTCATTGCGTCCAATCAACCGCTCAAAGTCTTAACGTAATAATTAACGATTCGTTAGAAACCAGTAAAGTATCTTTGGAACCGGACAATGTTCTTTATTGGGAAACTGCGGTTTATGGAATAATTTATCTGGCTCTGTTATCGCGTTTGATGATAGAATTCAGCGGCGCTTCCATGGCGCAATTGTTTTTACTTGCCGCCACTGCGGCTTATGCGTGTTCTTATGGGCTATGGTTCGCTCCTGACAATTTGAAACTGCCTTTGACCATCAAAGAACTTTCTGGAGCTTTAACCCTCGCTGGCGACTTTTGTCTTTTCTGGTCATTGATCAATTACGCTCGTTTTATCCTTCTGGAAGGGTTTGGGCTTGACTCGGAAGGCTGGCATACTGCAATCAGTCGATATAGATATATGTCGCGCCATGCCGCCAGACGCAATTCCTATTTACAATCAGAAACTGACGCCCAAAACGAGGACTCGTCAAATACAAACGTTCATTCAACAGAACAAACGTCTGGCAGCTCTAATTCGGCAATTGTTTCACCGTTCGCATACGACGCCCAGCAGCAGTCTGAAACTGCAAATCCTTTTTCAGATACCCAGTATTCTCAAACAATATCCTCTGTAACAACATCCTCTCCAACTCCGGAAATGCCGTATAACCCGTCTTCGTATGGACAAACTCCGTATAACTCGCCATATACGCCGCAGCAACAGTACGGTCAGCAGACGTATTCCCCACAGCAATACGATCAGCGCCAGGCTTACGGACAAAATCCTTACGCGCAGCCGCATACCCAGTACGAACAACAGCAATACGGTCAAACTCCTTACAACAGCTCACAGAATTACAACTCCTCTTATCAACCGTTAAGCCAACAGCGCACGCAACCGAACGCGGCGTATCCTGTTTCAGGAAACAGCCAACTCGGCTCCGCGTCATCTGGAACAGCTCCCATTCCACCCAGACCAAATACCGCTGGAACGATAAATGGCGCAACGTCTTCTGTTTCTTCGTCCAGAATGCCAACTCCGGAAGAAGTCCAAAAGGAATTTAAGATTCAGGAAGAGAGAATCCATCGTCATCTTACGCAAGACGAAAAGAAAGCGATTGTTCGCCGAATGATTGCAGAACGGAAAGGCAAATAAAAAAACGAGAGTTCAACGCACATGCATTAAACTCTCGCTCTTGACAAAAAACAATGTCGTTTTATTACTGTTCCATTTCCGCAACCTGACGCGCGTACTGTTTGGCGTGCTCGCGGAACTGTTTCATCGTATCCGGCGAAGAGAAGACATAGAGCTTCTTTCCGTAGACCAGACAGTAATCCACTTTTCCGTCAACATACCGATTTTGCTGCAGCTTCAACATCGGATCGAATCCTCTGCAGGCGGGAGTGAACTTTTCGGGATTCGCCATGAATTCGTCTCTCTGGCTGGCGTCTGAACAGTAGTACGTTCGTCCTTCAAAGACAACCGCGAATTCCGGTTTACCAGGCGTCCATTTTTCCGATTTAATCAAATCAACCAGCGAATATCCTTCCAGAGCTACGGGTTCAAAATCGCTGTCAGAACCAATTGGAGCTGACGGAACAACCGTAGTTGAAGCCGGGAGGGTTGACGCAGTCGATTCAATCGCTGCGGATTGACGCAATGGATTCTCCGCGCTGAAGGAGGAATCAATCGGCTTGACGTCGCCGGAACGCATTGGGTTGGCCATTGCCGTATCGACGCTTTCCGGAGCGGACGCGCTTTGAACGTGCGATGGAGTATTGCGAGAGCGGAATGACTTCTTCAGTTCCTGTTTCGCGGGATCCTCTTGACGAAGCGGATTGACGTCAACATTATTATCCTGTTCATACAACGGCGCCGTTGGCGTAACGTCCAAGGGCATAATTGGCTCCATTGGCGTTTCCGGTTCCGACTGTGACAGCGGAGCTGTCAGGAATGGGTCGTTCTGTATCGGCTGTATATTTGTTGGATTGTCTGCCGACTTAATCTGTTCCGGCGGATTGGCGCCCAATGACGGGTCAACTATCGGATCAAAGTTTGGAATGACGTCATCCATTTTTGGAACCGATGGAGCGGGTTGTTCAGCCGGTTTTTCTTCCGGAGCGTCGCTGGGCAACAAGATTGGTTCTGTAAAATCATCCGCTGGAGCGGGCTGAGTCTGAGCGGGCTCTGTTGCTGGCGTTTGCTCTGTAACCGGAGCGGGCTCTATTTCTGGAACGGGTTGAGCTGCCGGCGCCGGCTCAGTCGTTGGAGCTGGCGTTTGCGGAATCGGTTCCGTCGGCGGAAGCATTTCCGTCGGTTCAAAAGGCTTTGATCCGGAATCAAAATTAATCGTTGGCAGCGAATCGTCTTTCGGACCCGTAACATTTACTCTGCCCGGTTCGGAATTGCTTTCAATAAGAGACTGTCGCGGATTTTGCGGACCTGGAACGTTTTCTGGTCGGAAACCAGCCGGCGTTGGAACGCGTTCCGCCCCAATTGCCTGCGGGAAAGTTACGTCCGGACGTCTTTCGTTAGGCCATACTCGCCATGTGGGAGTGTAATATCCCCAGTTTTGAGTATTGGGAATACATACTCGACCGCCTAAAGAACGTGGAGTCGCTTCGCATTGAACACACGGTCGGGATTGAACGTATGCCTCTTGCGCCTGCGCTTGATCAGCCAGAAATCCTGCCGCCACTAAGAGCGATAGTATTGCGCTGCTGCCAATTAATTTATAGTTCTTGTTCATCTGACAATCCCTTGTATAGCAAGTTTACGTAATGTTTGTTGTTATGTTTTATTGCGGTCGGAGGAGCGCAAGCTCCTCATGTCTTGTATCTGTTATGTTATCCTGCAATCGATAACTCGTATATTAGTAGCTCGTACCGTTTCTGACGCCCAGGTTCTGCAGGTTGCGAACCGCTGACGAACCCAACGAGACAAACCCGAAGAACGCCTCGAACGGAGCCTGAACTTTTCGCATAAAGTTGCTGGCGGCAATGGATCGATCTTCGCCGATAAACACGCGGTCGCCCGGGAATATCTGGTAGTTCGTACCAGTAGCGCCGTCCTGAACGATTTCGTCCCAGCTAATTGGGAACACCTGAGCGCACTGATTTCCGTTCGGCGCTGGACGAGCAATCCAGATGTTCGTACTGGACTGCTGAGAGATGCCGCCGGTCTGAGCAATGGCGTCTAAAACGGTTTCATTCCCGGTGTATGGAACGCGATTAATTCTGTCGCCCTGATTGGCGCCTTGAGTTACAATGTAATAAAATTTGCTGTTATAACCTGCAACGTCTACCGTTACAGAAGGAGAATCGAAAAATTGAGTCAGATGTTTCTCAATAGCCAGCTTCGCTTCGGGAACGGTCATGCCGGCAACGCGAACCAGGCCGTACTTGCGAAGATTGACGTTTCCATCTGGAGCAACGAGATAATTTCCGGAAATCGGCTGCATTGCAGACGCCTGCGCCAACTGGCAGGACACTTCCGGAGCTTTCAAAATCTGCTGAAGGTGATTAACTATTGATTTTTTGGCTTCGTCAACCGTCATGCCGGCAACGCGAACCGTGCCGTAAGCAGGTCCCAAGTCTACAGAGCCTTCCGCATTAACCAAATAAACCCCGTTAATTGGCTGGTCGAGTAAAGTTCCCAGAACGTTAATCGCCAACGCGTCAAATGTTTCCAGCCTATATGGCGGCAATGGAACCATCTTGACTATATCAATAGATATAACGTCCGGCGGCTCGATTCGATACGCTGGCAGCGTTACTTTTGCCAATTCCGACGGTATTGCCGTGTCGGCTGGCGCAGGCTGTTCCAACGTCGGATCGTAATAGTCGAACGGCGTACAGCCTATATTCGCCGCGCCAAATGCCAAAATGGCAAGCAGTATGGCAAAACGTACGCGGAACAATTTGTTATAAAATGCGTGACTCATATTTTTACTCTCAAAATATATATGCCAACTGGTTATCTAAAAAAAACCGTTGCTATCATTTAGAATCGGCTCTTACTGAAAGAATCTTTGAGGATTTTATCGATTAATTCCCGAAAAATAAAAAAATGAGAAATTAGGGAATGGGGAATAGGGAGAAGGGAATAGATAATTAAAAACAAACAGAACTTAAAAGAAAAAAAGAAAAGAACTATATAAATTAAGGAATAAGGAATAATACTACGACTACAACGAGTCTTAATACTATTCCCTATTCCCTAATTCCTATTCCCTAAAACTAGTCCAGTTTGGCGGGCGGCGCAAAGAGCATTTTCAACGCCGAGTCCAAGTCGCGAGCCTGAACGTTGCGGTTGACAATTTTTCCTGAGGCGTCTACCAGAATCATTATAGATTCTTCGACAATTCCCATCTCGCTGGCAAGGGGACCGTCCATTCCTTTGCCATAGATTTGATACCAGCTGATTTCGTTTTGTTCAATAAACTGATTCATGATTTCTGGACTGCTATCCAAATTAACGCCAATAATCTGGAGTTTGGGATACTTTGCCCTTGCAGCTTTGAGGGCTATTACATCAGCCTGAGCAGAAGACGACAGCGCTGTCCAATAATATACAATCACGTTATAGCCTTTGAACTTGGCAATGTCAAGCGCTTTGTTGTTGGACGTTACGCCCTTGAGTTGCATCTGCTTTCCAACGCAGTTCAAACGATATATGGCGCCTTTCGACTTGGTCGCTTGAGGCGTTTGCGGAAATCTGTTAACAATCTGACCGTACAATTTCATAGCTTCCTGTTCACGACCAGACCGATCATGGTATATCGCCAATTGCAATAGGGCTTCAGCTGAATCTGGGCAATTTGGATAATCTTCGATAAATTGTTCAAGTCCTTTATACCATTTTGTCTGAATTACCAACCAGTCCGCGTTAGGAGCCGATATCTCAAAAGTATAACGAGTCATCAGTTCACGGAATGCAAAACACCCTGCCAGATTATCGTCGCCTTCAGCTTTGAATTTTTCAACAAATTTTCCTAAAATATCTGCGCCGTCTGGCAATTCGCCCTGTTGAGCGCCCATCTGTAAACCGTCTGCCAGTTGATGATACCACATATCTCGCTCTTCGCCGACGGAAGCCTGGGCAATTTTCTCAATTACAGAAGCGCGCTGTTTATGAAGAGCGTTTTTCTGCGCTTTGTCTGTCGCCTGCTGTAACTGCGCGTCGATTTTTTCAATCGAGCCGATCAAATCCTGCTGTTTTTGATCCGAAACAGCGTTGGACGACGCAACCGACGACGCTGCCGCTCCGCCAGGAAGGAAAATTGACGCAATTCCTTGTTCGTTATCCGCCTGAAGCAACGGGCAGAAAAGGATTTTCCAGGCGTCGCCAATTTGAATAAGCGTGCCGTTTGTCATCTGCGTTTCTTTGTCGTTAATACGGACAAAAGACGAAACGTTTTCAAAAGCGACAATGCCGTCGCCCAGGTCTGACGGAACAGCGCTGGGTTTATCGCCGTTAAACTGGGTATATTCCGCTTTCCGGTCAATCGTTTTCGCTTTGACGGATTCCTCAAAATCCGTTACCGCTTTTTCGACTAATTTCTTAAGCTGAGTCTTCTGAGCGTCGGTTATATCCAAAGCGTCAATTTCTTCTGCCGTCAAAAGAAGAGCCATGAATCGGGATTTATCTCCAGTTTTCAGAGCATAGAACGATTCCGCTGTAGCCTCTTCAGCCGAAATGCGCTTCCAGGATTCAATGCGCTGATCTTCATTTTTATCCAGACCCCATCGAGAACCAGACATATTGAACCATCGGTATTCGTCCGGCTTGTTGTTGCCATTAGTATCGATATCGCGATAGACTTCGACGCCTTCTTTGAAATATCGCCACTGATCCATCGCCTTGTCGCCGTTGGTGTCCGCAAAAACGCGCAGCGTCTGACCGTTTTTATCAATCAGTTTCCACCCGGAAATATCTCCGGAAAGCTGTTCCAACCGACAGCTTGCCGCGTCTTCTTCAGCCGGCTGAGCGTAATCGACGCCCGGCTGAGTCGGTTTGAAACTAAGCGCCTGCTCGACGGACGGTCCGCCTTGAGCCAACGCCAGCGAAGTCATGATCGCACAAAGAGGAAGAATGAAAAATAGCGTGTTCTTTTTCATGGATTTTATCTTGTTAAAGGAAGGAAATATCATAGTCAGCCGCCAGCGATGAAGAACCCATCTTCACGCCGCGCTTTCCGACAATTAATCTTTTATAGCAATATAGCAAAAAACGCTCTGTAAGGAAAGAGCAGTTTTTAAAAACCGGGAGAGTTCTGCCTTCTCGCAACTCGCTACTCGCAACTCGCCACTTAACGATTATTTTGTTTTTGCTTGCTAAAACTCTCAAATTTTTAGAAATTTCTATTCCCGCCCCATTTCAATAATTATTTTTTTAGTGTATAATATATTTTATAAGGGAAACTATAATTGGAGGAACGCTTTGTTTACACAAAAAACTCTGACATTTTTGGAAAATATCGCTGAGAATAATAATCGCGAATGGTTTACGGAACATAAGCAGGAATACCTGGATTACGTTCAGGCGCCGACGCGTGCGTTAGCCGCGCAGCTGGAAAAGGACATGCTTGATTTCGACCCGTTTATGCTGACGGATCCGAAGCGGGTTTGCAGCCGCATTTACCGCGATACGCGCTTTTCCTCAGACAAATCGCCGTACAAGACGACGTCGTACCTCATTTATCGCCGCCCGATGGAAGACAAAACGAACGTCCCTGGCTGGTTTTTCGAGGTCAACGCGACGGGGTACTGCTACGGCATGGGCGCGTTCAACGCCAACGCCAAGTTCATGGCTAATTTTCGGATATTGATTGAGGAAGACCCGGAACGGTTTTTATCGATCATCGGAAACATAAACCGGCGGCGGTTCGATTTGTATACGGAAGAATACAAGCGTCCCATTCCCAACGACCTGGACAAAAAGATTCAGCCGTACTATCAAAGCAAAAACTTTTATTTGATTTGTAACAAAACGATTGACAAAACGCTGTTTTCCAATCGTCTGGCGCCGACCATCGTCGACGGCTTTATGCAGCTCAAACTGCTCTACGACTTCCTTTGGCAGACCTATTCCAGAGCCTTTTAATACTGTTTTACATGAAACGCATACTTATAACTGTTGTCTTAACGCTTATCGGCTTTAACGCTGAGGCAAAAACCGTATACGTCAACAATACGATGGGAGACGACCGATTCACCGGCGAACGAGAAGATTTCGACGTCGTGGAGGCGGGTCCCGTCAGAACGATAGCGCGCGCAACCGAGCTGGCGCGTCTGGGCGACACGATTTCTCTGGCGGACACCGGCGTTCCGTATCAGGAATGCGTCAGCTTAACCAACAAAAACGCCAGCGGAATCAACGCAGAATTCCCGTTTATACTGGACGGCAACGGCGCCAGTCTGGACGGTCGCGTTACAGTCGATCACAAGCAATGGGAACACTTCAAAGAAATCTATAAAAACGTCAAAGACAATCCGCCGGAGTATCAGGGAGACATTTTCCGTCTGCACGTTGCAAAATATTACCCTAACGCGGTTTGTTACTGCATGCTCTTTGTAGACGCCATGCCGGTTCAAAACAAGCCGTCTGATCCGATGGAATCCCCGGTCGGTCAGCTCAACGAGCTGGACGCAGCCCTGTTTGAAGGGTACCTGTATTTCCGTCCGGAAAAGGGAAAGACCCCGGAAGACTACAAGCTGGAAATCACCGCGTTACGAACCGGCATTACCCTCAATCACGTTGACCACGTCGTCATTCGCAACCTGATTGTTCAGGGATTTCAGATGGACGGCATCTCGTTAGCCAACTCCGCAACCAACATTATCATAGAGCAATGCACCATTCGCGGCAACGCTCGCGCCGGCATGGCTGTCGGCTGGGGCAGCGACGTCAAAGCAAGCCGCATTCTCATGTGCGCCAACGCCTTTAGCGAAGTCCTCACGTTGCCCTACTCTCGCGTTAAAATTGAGAAATCCAGATTGTCTGGCGATTACGGTAAACCCTGGATTGATCAGTCCGGTACAGAACACGGTTCCGCCGCGCTGTTTTCCAACAACGGAAAATGGATTACTCCATCGGAACTCGCTCCGGATCTGTCACCACTGCCTGACGCGCAAGACGCTGCAAAAGAGTTCGAAGATAACGGCGACGACGCGGATGCTGACGCAGACAACGCCGCTGACGATTCCAACAAAGACGCCAATAACGACGACGATTTTGGTCTTGACGACGATTCCGACAACGGCTCTGCCAAAGACGATTCCGACAAAGATGACAACGATTTTGGATTCGGCGACGACAACGCAGACAGCGGCGCCGACGATTCCAATAACGACGCGGCAGACGACGACAATCCGTTTGACGCAGAAGACGAGAATAACGACGCAGCCAAAGACGATTCGGAAGACGATTCCGACAACCCCTTTGACCTGGAATAGCGTCTGTTACATTTCCACGAACCCCCACCCCCTCCCCGTCCATGAAATTTACCTCTTTCCTTGCCGTCGGCATAACCGCGCTTCTAATCGGGGCGGGGGTTTCCTACTATACGCTTAACAATCAAACAAACGCCAAGCTGTCTGACAAGGCGTTTTTGGAAAAGCAGCTTAAAAGTCTGTCCTCCGGGGATAAAAAAGATACAACGCGCCGGTTGCCGATCGTTCGCGTCGCCCGGGCGGAAATGTCGGACATTTCAGACGAACAGCTCTTTGACGGGCGACTGGTAGAGATTCAAAAAGTCGTACTCGCCTCTGAAGTTTCCGGGCTGATAAATGAAATGACCGTCGAGGTGGGCGATAAAGTTCAGGCGAAAGATACGCTCATTGTTGGCGTCGACGCGACCTGGCTTAACATCGCTCTCATTCAGGCGCAGCGGCAAAAGGAGTTTGACCGCGTCAACATGACGCTGCAAAAAGCAGAACTTAATCGTCTTGAAAGACTGCGCGACCGTCAAGCCGGGGTTGTAACAGACAGCGAGTTGGAAAAACAAACGGCGTTGGCAGAAGAATCCGTTGCGAAGTACAAGCTCTCCGAGGCAATGGAAAACGAGATTCAGGAAAAGCTGAACCGAACCAAAATCTATGCTCCGTTTAACGGCGCGATTATCAACAAGCTCACCGAGTTGGGCGCATACGTCTCGCCCGGTACGCCGCTGGTTGAAATCGTTTCCGACGGTCAGGCAGACGCGCTGTTCCACATCAGCGAGAACTTCATTCAGCGCATTCACATCGGCGACCCGCTTCCGATTTACGTTCCCGCGGTCGACAAAACCGTCAACGGGGAAATCGTCTCCATCGTCCCTTACGGGTCAACGGCAGCGCGATCGTTCCCAGTCCGCATTCGCATTGACGATCAGGGCGGACTTCTGAAAATCGGCATGAGCGTTCAATGCACGCTGGAAACGACGGAAAAAGCGCAGCGGCTTACCGTTCCCCGCGACGCCGTGTTGCAAAAGCCGGGCGAAAACACCGTCTGGGTCGTTCAAAAAGAGTCCGACGGCGCGTTTCGTGTTACGCCTGTTCCCGTCTACATTCACGCCCGGGCTAACGCCGTCCTTGCCGTTCGACCCGCAACCGAAGCCGGAGAAAAAGTTCTCGTTCCCGGCGCGCTGGCAATTATCGAAGGCGCGGAACGACTCATGCCCGGTCAGGAAGTTGAACTCAAAGAGATCAACCCTGAACTGTTAAAAGACCTGCCCACCGCCGGCGGCATGCAGTCGTTTACGCACGAGAAAGAGTAGGCGGCAAGGCGGTGGTTTTGTGCAGGTCAGCCCGCACACGGATTTTACGGATTAAACGGATCTTCGCCGATTAATATTCTTTTCTCGTTTTGTTTTCCCTTTACTAAAGTTTTTTGGAAAAGGGAGTTTGAGGGGAAGAACCTTTTTTTCAAAAAAGGTTTTCCCCTCATATTATTTACGCTTGAAAAAACTTCCCTAAAAAGGGAGCCAGCTTGCTGGCGACCGAAAGTTTTTTCAAGCGGCGGCGATTCTATCTCCCTTGACATAAACCCTGATTGGCGCTATTCTTTTTCAATCATGAAAATCAAAAACCCGTTTCTGCTGAAGTTGGGCGGATACCTTATATTTGCATTCTCTCGAATGTGGATGTCAACGCTGAGAATGCGCGCCTGGCTGCCGGACGTCAACCTCGATCCCGCCGTTCTGGACGAGGATCCGGAACATCCGCGGCGACGCATCTATCTGTTTTGGCACGAATACATTCTGTACCCGTTTTATCTGCGGGGTGGATGTCATCTGACGATGCTTTTATCTCAGCATGCGGACGCGACGCTACTGTATCACGCCGCCAAGCTGGCGGGGTTCGGAGTCGTTCGCGGCTCGTCTCGACGCGGAGCGACCGGGGCGTTAAAGGAGATGATGGAAGTTTCAAAAGACCGGGAACATCTAACCATCACGCCGGACGGTCCCCGCGGCCCGAGAAGAACGCTGGCGCCCGGCGCCGTCTTTTTGGCGTCTCAGCTGCAAATGCCGATCGTCCTGATGGGTTACGGCTACGACCGCCCGCACAGATTCAACAGTTGGGACAGATTCGCCCTGCCCCGTCTGTTCTCTCGCGCCAGAACCGTGTTCAGCGAAGAGATTATGATCCCGCCTGATCTGACAAAAGAGCAAATTGAAGAGTACCGGCAAATGCTGGAAAAGCGTCTTAACGAACTGACGGAAGACGCCGAACGCTGGGCAGAATCCGGCGAAAAGAGAGAAGGCGAAATCGGCTGCGACCGCCGCAAATACGGCGGAATCAAGTACGAATAAGGCGAGCCGGGGCGCGTAAGCCCCCGGAAGACCCGCGCTGCCACTCAGCGTACCCGGTTCGCGGGCGTATCGCCCGCAACAGAAACCGCTGAGAGGTGTGCATGCCAAAACGACGAAGCCGAAAAACTCCCTTGGATGGCGCCTGTCTCGGGCGCCAACTTGACGGCTTTGCCGTCAAGCTTTTTTTCTTTTGCGGACTTACGTCCGCGATCCAGTATGGTTTTTGGCTGCGAATGAGTTTTTTAGCAAGTCAGAGTGGCGTTGGCGGGCGAAACGCCCGCGAACCGGGCTCAACAGAGTCTTTCAGTTACAATAAAAGGCGCCCGAGGGCGGGCACCATCCGGGGAGCGTTATCTTCTACGCAATAATTCATCCCCCCCTACCAGCAAAATGAAAAACGGTTTCGCTTACTCTGCCGCGACTTCCGGTTCCGCTTCTAAATTGTCGTTGTGAATGAGCATACTGCGAATGTTGATTCCCATCAGCTTTAGTCCGTCAATATAGTACGAGTACAAAACCGGAATAAAGAACAGAACCAAAATGAGCGACGACATAACGCCGCCGGAAATGGTCAGCGCCATCGGGATTAGCATCTGCGCCTGCAGCGACGTCTCCATAATCAGCGGGAGAAGACCGCCGACGGTCGTTACAGACGTCAGCATGACAGACGTAAATCGCCGCTGACCGACGTTCATTAACGCGTCGTGTAACGGTTCGCCCGACTCAATCGCCCGATTCAAAAAGTCAATTAAAACAATCGAGTCGTTGACGACAATGCCGCTCAAAGCCACCATGCCGAAAAGGCTGAACTGTGACAGCGGCTGTCCGAACGCAGCGTGAATGAACACCGCGCCGATAACGCCGAAGGGAATAATCGCCAAAATCAGCAGCGGCTGAACGTAGGACTTGAACTCCAGCGACAGGATAATGTACATGGCGAACATGGCAACGACAAACCCGACGTACATGCTGCCCATGGACTCGTTTTTCATGTCCTCGCGCCCTTCCCAGCGGACTTTTACGCCGGGATAGTCTTTCATCAACTGCGGCAAAAACTGCGCCTTGAGCTGGGACGTAATATTTTGAGCGTTTGCCTTGCCTTCCTCGACGTCGGCGGAAACGGTAATTGACCGCATCTGGGAATGACGGGAAATGGTCGTGTAGCCGCGTTTGACTTCAATGTCAGCGATTTCCGTAATCGGATACTCGACACCGTCGTTACCGCGAACGCGAACTTCGTCAAAGTCCGCCAGACTTCGCCGGTCTTCTCGCGGGTAGCAAACCATCAGCTTAACTTCGTGACGTCCGCGCTGAAGTCGTTCGACTTCCGCGCCGTAGTACGCCGCGCGCATCGTCTCCGCCAGTTGCTGCGGGTGAATTCCCAACGATTTGGCGTGCTCTTTGATTTTCATCTGGAATTCCCATTTGCCGGGAACGTCCGAGTCCGTAATATCGATAACGCCAGCGTATGTGGCAAGATGCTTTTTGGCTTCCTCGACCGCGGCTTCGAGCTTTTCGTAGTCTTCCGCTTTCGCGACGAGCATGAATTCAATCGCGCCGCCGGGCGGGCCAAACGCCTGCGAGGTAAACTCCACTTCGTCCGCGCCGGGAATGACGCCGACGGCTTCACGCCATCGGTCGGAAATTTCCATGCTGGAGACCGTTCGATTGTCTCCGGAAATGAGTTCAACCTGAACGCCGCCGGCGTGTCCGCTTCCGCCGCCGGAACTGCCGCCCATGTTGTGTCCGCGCGACTGCAGCGTTGTGCCGACAACTCTAAATGATCGCACCGCAACGGGTTCTTTGGTTTTCTCGTATTCGTCTGCGATTTCCCAGAACTTCTGTTCCATCAGCTTTGTCCAGTAGTCGGTAACTTCCGCCGGCGTGCCGTTGGGAAACTTTACAGTTGCCTGAACTTCGTTGCCGTCCGTTTTCGGGAAAAAGACGTACGGAATCGTTCCTGACCAAACCAGACCAAAGGTGAAAATCAACAGGGAAATCAGACCGGCGCAGAAAATGCTTCGATTCAATAAAACCCAGTGCAGACACGGCGCGTAAATGCGCTTGACAAACCACTGCAATCCGCCCATGGCGTACTTGTTGCACTTTAACACGACCGCCGGAACCCACGCGAAAATGTACAGATAATGATACAGGAACGTAAAAATGATATTTTTACGGTGTGACAAGTGGCACGGCAGAATGGTTACGCATTCAAACATCGACGCCAACAGCATGGTAATCATTACCACCGGAATCGAGTAGATAATCTTCCCCATGATCCCGGAAATGAACAGCAACGGCAAAAAGGCGACGATTGTCGTCAGCAACGACGTTGTAATACTGGGGATAACCTCTGTAATGCCGTCAACCGAGGCATTGAACCAGTCCTTGCCCATGTCGTGATGTCGGAATATATTTTCCCCCGCAACGATCGCGTCGTCTGTTACAATTCCAAGAGCCATGATAAATCCGAACGTGGAAATCATGTTCAGCGTCTGTCCGGAACCGTACATGTACAGACAGGTTAAGCAGATGGAAAACGGCAGACCCATCGCGACCCAAAACGCCAGCTTGAGGTCAAGAAAAACCGCTAGGAGGACAAAAATAATCGACAGACCCTGGATGCCGTTGGTCGCCAGCAGTTCCAGTCGGGAACGGACTTCCTCTGAACGGTCGCCCCAGGTTATCATCGTATACCCTTCCGGCAACCCTCCGGGCTGCTGCTTCTTTTTCACCCAGGCGCGAAGCGTGTCGACCATGGCAATGAGGTCTTCCGTCGAGTTTCTCAGCACGCCCAACGCAATGCACGGACGCCCGACAGGAACGGTTTTTGCCTCTGGATTTTCAGCGTCCTTTTCCGGCGTAAAGACCGTAGCCAGCGCTGGACCGTCGGTGAACTCGTCACGAACGTATCCGATATCTTCCAGCGTCAAAACAGCGCCTGCCTCGTCGGTAATAACCGGAAGCTTTTCGATGCCTTCCGCCGTATACCGCCGGTTGTCTGTACGAACGTTGATTTCAACAGACGGAGCGCGAATCGTACCGCCTGGCGTTTGACAGTTTTCTGCCCGGACTGTTTTGGCAATCGCGTCCAGCGACGTCCTGTACGCCCGAAGCGTGTTCTCGGATATTTCGATGTCGATCTGATAGTCTTTCGTACCGACCAGATTGACCATTGAGATTCTCGGCAGCTGGATGAGTTCCTGACGCAGGTCTTCCGCCAGCTCTCGCAGCGCCAGCGTGTTTTCTACAGACGACCCTTCCGGACCAATCAAGCCAATCGAGAAAATCGTTTCCTGCATCTTGGCGCGCTGAACGACCGGGTCTTCCGCCAATTCCGGGAACGATGGGATTCGGTCTACCGCTTCTCGAACTTCGTTTAACGTTCGGTCCACGTTTTTAACGCTGTTGAGCAGTTCCAGCGTAACCATGCCCATGCCTTCGCTGGCGGACGACGTCATCTTCTTCACGCCTTCAATCGACTGCAAATACTCCTCGATTTTCTGGCAGATGCCGTTTTCCACTTCCTCTGGCGTAGCGCCGGGATACGGAACCTGAACCATAATCGTTTCGACGTCGAAGTTCGGAAACGACTCTCGCTGTAACGACAGAGCGGCATAAGTTCCAACGCCCAGGACGACGATCATGACGATGTTCATCGCAGGGGTGTTGGAAATTATCCAACGGAACAAGTTTTTCATAAGACGTTCACCTTGTCCCCTTCTGCCGGCGACGCCAGCGGCGAAATAACCACCTTGTCAGTCGCAGTAACGCCCTGAGAATCCGCATAGAAAATCACGCCTTCGTCTGTTACAGTCGCAACGCGAATTCGATATTCCCGCAGCGTGCCGTCTGTCGCCGTCCAGATTTTGTTGCCCGGCAGCAACGCTTGTTCCGGCGCGCTGTACAGCGGAATCTCCGGCTTGGCGTGAACAACAATTGTTACATACATACCTGCCAGCAGGGTCGGCGGCGGCGTTTGAATCAACGGCGTCTTCTTCGCTTTCTTCTCTTTCTCCAATGCTTCTTTATCAACCGTTCCCAAAGACGTGTCCGTCGTATGAATGACGTAGGAATCAAACTGAACGTCCGTTGGGTCGTCGATTGTAACGCGGCAAAGCATCATACGGGTTTTAGGATCTAACGAACCGCTGTCGGACGTTGTCAGCCGCCCCTTCCAGCTCCATCGCTGACCGTCGAGTTCATAATAAACCGTAGCGTCCGTCGGCGCGAAATCAAAGCCGCGCATAGCCGGCTCGTCCGAAGATTCGGCGTTCTCGCTGTTAGCGCTCGACGCCCACAGCCAGGACATCTGCTTCATGTGCAAAAAGCACTGAATTTCCAGCTTGGACGTGTCGAGAATAGACGCGACCACCGTTCCCTTTTGAACGTACGTGTTGACTTCAAAATTATGTGACTTGACAACGCCGTCGATAGGGGCGACGATTTTCGTTCTCTTCAAATTGAGCTTCGCCTGTTCCAGATTAGTCTCTTTTTGAGCGTGAACGGACTTCAGACGAATCAGCTGTTGTTCGTACAGACGCAGCGCGTTTTCCTGCTTGACCAGCGACTCGCGCCCATTCAAAACCGACGTCCGAACTGTATCCAGCTCGCTGGCGGAATAAACGCCCGGCGTCTTAACAGACTCGTATCGCGCCAGCTCCCGCTCCTTGATTTCCAACTGACTTTTTGAGATATCGATTTCCTTTTTGGAACTCTCAATCTGGACTTCCATCTCGTGAATCGACGCTTGCGCCTGAGCTGTTTCCTCCGTCAGCTGACGAACCGACAGCTCGTAATCCACCGGATCGATTTCCAGCAGCGTCTCGCCCTTGCGAACGAACTTGCCCGCTCGCGCCTTTTCGGACTTGAACTTGACAATCCCCGAGACTTCCGGCGCAATATCCAAAGCGCGGTACGGAATCACCTGCCCGTCGACGGTGAAGTCAATTCCGCCCTCGTGCGGCTTAACCGGCGCGGTCTGAACGGTATTCATCGCCTGCGGCGGCGCCGGACGATGTTCGACGGGAACAGGTCGCAGGAACTTCGCGACAAACATAACCGTTCCAATTATCATTCCGAGGGAAATCAGGATTCGGATAACTCTTTTCATGATATCAGCTTGTAATTTATGAGACGGGCTTTTCGCCCCGTCTCTGGGAAAACATAGGAAACGATTTAATTACCCTTTATTATAGCTAATAATTGGAAATAATTCAAGGGAAAAATCGAGTAATCACAACAAAATGGGGAAAATACAAAAGTTTTAACGGACTAATCAGGCGATTTGCCTTTTCGCCTATTGTCTCTAACATACTATTCGATTGAAAGTTTGTTACTGTTCATTAATAATTACAAAATTCAAAGAAATATTGCAGAGTTTATGAAAAATTGTAGAAAAATTTTGGTAAATAACCTGCTTTTATACAAATATATAATACACATACAAACATCATGCACTATAAAAATGTGTTAAATCCTTTTATCACAAAAACTTGCATACCGTTGTCCGTATTTGTTGATTATAAACCCAAACATGGTTTGAAGAAAACGTTCATATCAAAGGCTTAGAGAACTTCTGGGGGTGAATCTTTCTTGTTTTTAGTCCAGAATTTGGAAAATTACCTATTTCTAACATTTTAAAACTTTTTTCGTATATAATTATATAATAACAAATCATTTCCCCAACACAGGAGACTATTTTATGAATAGAAGACAGTTTATCGCGGCGGCTGCGGTCGGGGTCGGCATGGCGGCGTCTGCCTTTGCAGACGGTTGTGCGACGATTCCATTTGAGACGTTTAACTCGTATTTTGTTCTTAATACAATCAAGCCAGAGAAGGGCAAGGATTGCAAGTTCGGCGTTTGTACAACCAGAGAACAGTTTGACGCGCTGTTTCATCCCGCAGCAATCATGTTTGCCAAACAGAAGTTCGTTGCCCAGGATTACTTCAACGACCACGCGATTCTCTACTGGATCGAATGGGGAAACACGCCGTGGCAGTATACCGTCCAGTCGGTTGAACAAGGCGATTCCGGACTGGTCGTAAAGTATACCCGCGAAGGCGAGCCGTCCGAGACCGCGTATTTCGCATCACCTCTGCTTGTCGGTGTGAAAAAGACCGCATTGTCAGCCGACGGTAAAGTCGCGTTCCAACTCAAAGGGAAATAGTTTCTTGCAAGACCGTTCCTGGAGATAAGCTACTAGCTATTAGCTCCTAGCCATTAGCTTGGTTTTACTTATCAACGCAAGAAGCTAATTGTCAAAAGCTAATAGCTAGAGGCTAGAAGCTAGAAGCTATATCAATTATACACGTCAGGAGAAAATATCCATGTTGAAGTCATTGAATTTTAAGAGCTGGAAAGGCGTCGCTGCTGGAATCGCATTGGGAGCGTTTCTTGCCGTTCCTGCCATCTACGCCCAAAGTCCCAACGTTACACAGCAATCGCCCGCAGCGGCGGTAGAATCGGCTGTCGTCAGTCCTTCTGTCAGTCCTGTTCCCAGAGCTGTTACAAGCCGGGTTAAATCGGTGAGCATGTTTAAAAACGGCGTCGCGCTGGTTCGAGAAGAGTTTACCGCGCCCGCAAGCGGTCAGTACGCTCTTGACGCTATTCCGTACGCGATTCACGGCGCGTTTTTCATTCAGTCAACAGCCAACGTTGAAGCGGTTTTGACCCAGCGTCAGTATCAGGAACTCGCAGGCGCGTCAGGCGATCTGAACTATCAAAAAGACCTCGTCGGAAAGAAAGTGCGAGTGTTTTTCAACAACGCCAATCTGCCGCCGGTTCACGGGACAGTCGCCGCCGTTCGTCAGCCAGTTCAGGAATCCACGCCGCAGTCTGTATCGGATTTTCAACCCCGAAATTACTACTCTCAAGCGTATTATTCCAGCCGAAGGGATTCCTTTGAAACGGCAAACGCCTCCAGCCCGTTTTTGATTCTCGATACGGATTTCGGACAGTCGGTTATTCAGCAGTCGTCCATTGCCCGCGTTGACGTTGAAGGCGAAATTGGCGCCGTTGTCAGATCGCGCCCGACGCTGCTGTTCAAGGTCAAAACCGAAAAGCCAGCGGTGGTCAGCATAACGTATCTGACCAAAGGCGCTGCCTGGGCGCCCGCCTATCGGATTCTGCTTCCAGACGAAAAGTCCAACCGCGGTAAAATGTCAATCGAGCAGACTGCGACAATCGTCAACCAGTGGCGCAGTTTCAGCGACGCTCAGCTTTATCTTATTAGCGGATACCCGAAAATCGGCTGTGAAAACGTGATCTCCCCGATTTCCAACAAGGCGAACCTGTCGGCGTTTTTCAGCCAGATGCTCAGACCGGACGGCGACGACCGCGGCAGCATGATGTCACAGATGGTTATGAACTCCGCCAGTCCCCGCGATTCCGACGATTTCCCGTCCGGCTCGGTTGCCGCGTCCGGAGACGGTCCCGACATTTACTATCACCCCGTCGGTCAGCGATCAATGAACAAAGCAGACGTTCTGACCCTGTCCAATGGGAAGAAGGAAACGGAGTTTGAACGCATTGTCGAATGGACGGTTGCCGACACGCGCAACGAAAACGGACATCCGCTCGACCGGGAAAACCCCAATACGCCGTGGGACACAATTCAGTTCGTCAACCCGTTTGACTTCCCCATGACGACCGGTCCCGCCGCCGTCATGACAGAACACAAGTTCTTGGGACAGAATACCAGCTACTGGACGTCGCCGGGCGAAAAGACCAGCATCCCGATTACGAAATCGCTCAGCGTCAGCGTTAAGGCGGACGAGCAGGAAATCAACCGCAGCGACGAGATGCGGTACATGGGCGTTCGCTGCCGACGCATTACCGTTGCGGTGGAACTGTCCATCGCCAACCGCCGGGCGGAACCGATTAAAGCGTTGGTCAAACGGCAATTCTCCGGGGAAATCGAAAAGCCCGTCGAAGGCGCAAAAGTCGTCCAGCTTAACCAGTACCTCAACGCGCTCAACCGTCAGAACGAACTCCGTTGGGAACTGACGCTCAACCCGGGAGAAACCCGGACGCTCAAATACGAGTACGAAGTGTACATGAGCTATTGAGGCTGTGGTTGTGTGCAGGTCAACTCGCACACGGATTTTACAGATGGGGCGGATTTTCGCCGATTGGTTATTAGTAGTTCATTCATCTTCCCCTTACTAAAGTTTTTTGGAAAGGGGAGTTTGAGGGGAAGAACCTTTTTTTCAAAAAAGGTTTTCCCCTCATATTTTATTTCGAATAATAATCTCGATATTATTCCCTTGAAAAAACTTCCCTAAAAGGGAGCCAGCTTGCTGGCGACCGAAAGTTTTTTCAAGCGGGCGATAGCCCGCCAAAGAAGTTTTTACCACAAAGAACACAAAGAGCACAAAGAAACAATTGGGACTAATACGTTTTTTCCGCACCCCGGCTCGCCTACGCTTGCGGCGGAAGCCTCCAGAAATCTTTTTCGCAGAACAACCACTCCGACCCGCTGGATCGCGGCTGTTTCAGCCGCCGAAGAAACCTCACGCAAAGTTCGCAAAGTTCGCGAAGTTTTAAAAACGGACGCGAAGCGGTCAGCTAGAACCGCGTAGGTGGTTCAATATTTTTAACCCACAGATAATAGATTTTGGAAACAAAACCCAAAAACATGACGCCAGAGGCGATAATCGTCTCTGGCGTCAAATTGTTTTACTCTTCAATAAGAATTCTTATTGTAATTCTCTACTAGCCGCCGAAGTCGTCGAAGTAGATGTTCTCGCGTTCAACTCCCAGCGAGTCCAGAAGCTTTACGACGGCTCCGGTCATCATGGGCGGACCGCACATGTAGTATTCGCAATCTTCCGGGGCGGGGTGATCTTTCAAATACAGATCGTACAGGCACTGGTGAATGAACCCGGTCGGGCCTTTCCAGTTGTCTTCCGGCAGCGGGTCGGACAGAGCCAGGTGCCAGCTAAAGTTCGGGAATTTTTCCGCCAGTTTGTCGAATTCGTCCGCATAGAAGACTTCTCTGAGCGAACGCGCGCCGTACCAGTAGGAAATCTTGCGCTGGCAGTTCTTTGTGAGCAGTTCGTCGAAAATCTGCGAACGAAGCGGAGCCATGCCTGCGCCGCCGCCGACGTAGATCATTTCAGCATCGGACTTCTCGTTGACGAAGAACTCGCCGTACGGGCCGGAAATGGTAACCTTGTCGCCCGGCTTGAGGCTGAAAATGTAGCTGGACATAAGTCCCGGGGGAACGTTGGGCATTCTCGGGGGCGGGGACGCGATACGGACGTTGAGCATGACAATGCCCTTTTCCGCCGGGTACGACGCCATCGAGTACGCGCGCGTTACGTGTTCCGTACAGGTGGACACGTACTGCCAGAGATTGTATTTGTCCCAATCGCCGTGGTATTCCGGGTCAATGTCGAAATCCTTGTACGCAACGGTATGCGGGTCGCATTCGATCTGAATGTATCCGCCGGCGCGGTAGTCGACGTGTTCTCCCTTGGGGAGTTCCAGAACCAGTTCTTTAATGAACGTCGCGACGTTGCGATTGGATTTAACCGTACATTCCCATTTCTGAACGGAGAAAATCTCCGGGTTGATTTGCAGTTTCATGTTCTGCTTGACCGGGGTCTGGCACGCCAGACGCCAGTGGTCGCGAACTTCGCGGCGCGACATGTGCCCCAGTTCCGTCGGCAGGATTTCTCCGCCGCCTTCGAGAACCTGGACTTTGCACTGACCGCAGGAACCTCCGCCGCCGCAAGCGCTGGGGACGAAGATCTTTTTATCCGCCAAAGTCTGAAGCAGTTTCCCGCCCATGGGGACTTCCAGCGTCTTGGACGGGTCGTCGTTGATTTCCAGGGTTACCAAACCGCTGGGAACCAGAAGTTTTCGGGCGAGAAGGATAACGGTTACCAGCGCCAGCACGATGCCGGTAAACATCCCAACTCCGAGTAAAATTTCGTGTAACATAGTTTTATGAAGGTTAGTTATAATACCAATGTTGTGTGCAGGTCAGTCCGGTCACGGATTAAACGGATTAAACGGATTTACACCGATTGTCTATCTTTTTAACGATGGTTAAAAAGACAACAGGGATAATTAATATTTTTTGTCGTTTGTAAACAAACAACGTTTAAATTCGGCTTTAGGACCAAAATTCAAAAGTAAGCCAACTTCCATTCTGGTTGAATGGAGATAGGATCTTAATTGATTGAAATGCTCTTCAAGAAGAGTATCAACCGTTTTTAGTTCTAAAATTACCAAATCATTCACGATAATATCTGCATAATAAACGCCAACCAAAACGTTGTCGTAATACACAGACAACTTTTTTTCGGTTTCCACTAAAAAGCCCTGTTTTTTCAGTTCGATAACCAAGGCATTTTTATAAACCTTTTCCAGATAGCCATACTGCAATTTATTATAAACCTGATAAAAACAATAAATGATTTTATCGGTAATCTCATTGTGTAATAATTGCATAATAACTATCGAAAACTAATCGGTGAATATCCGTCAAATCCGTCAAATCCGTGAACTAACGGGGCTTAATACCCCCTGAGTACACAACAATC
The DNA here is from genome assembly GCA_017407125.1 of Thermoguttaceae bacterium. Classification (GTDB taxonomy): domain Bacteria; phylum Planctomycetota; class Planctomycetia; order Pirellulales; family Thermoguttaceae; genus RUG11551. Next base: position 38,229 of record JAFQXE010000025.1, on the reverse strand, counting down.
AAATGCCTGAAAATACCATGTAGCCCATTGCCATCAAGCCGGCGGTGATGAACACTATGCCGATGCCGCGCAGTCCTTTCGGGACGTCGCTGTACTGCATGCGTTCGCGAATCGCTGCCAGCAGGCTGATGGAAATCGCCCAGCCCAGACCGGATTCAAATCCGTAACGGATTGACTGTCCGAAGTCCATGCTGCGTTCGACCATGAACAAACTTCCCGCCAGAATGGCGCAGTTGACGGTAATCAACGGAAGGAAGATTCCCAGCGCGTTGTACAGGCTGGGGACGTATCGGTCGAGGAACATTTCCAAAATCTGGACAAGAGCGGCAATAACGCCAATAAACGAAATCAACGTCAAATATTCCACCCCGCACGGGACGAGAATATAGTGGTAAATCATGTAGTTGACCGGAACGGTAATCGCCTGAACGAACGTTACAGCGACGCCCAATCCCAACGCGGTTTTAACGTTTTGCGAAACCGCCAGGAACGTACACATGCCCAAAAACAGGGACAGCGCCAGGTTCTGGACAAAGACGTTGCGAATGAATTCTGTAATGTAAAATTCCATAATCTTTGAGGTAAACTCTCAAACGGGGTTCGGAATCCCGAAGCCGTTACACAGAGTTTATTTCTCTCCCTCCTGCAGTTTCGGGTTGATGGTTTTAAACAGCCAGATAATCAGACCGATGATAAAGAACGCGCTGGGCGCCAGAATCATCAAGCCGTTGGGCATATACCAGCCGCCGTTGTTGACAGTCTTGAGAACTTCGAATCCGAAAATCGTTCCGGAACCGAAGAATTCCCGGAAGAACGAAACGATCATCAGAATCAGACCGTATCCGAACCCGTTGCCCAAGCCGTCGACAATGCTCAGCAGAGGCGGGTTCTTCATGGCGAACGCTTCAGCGCGGCCCATGATAATGCAGTTGGTAATAATCAGGCTGACGAATACGGACAGGCTCTTGGACAGTTTGAACGCGAACGCCTGTAACACGAGGTCGACAATCATAACCATAGCCGCGATGATAACCATCTGTACAATCATACGGATGCTGGACGGGATATGGTTGCGAATCAAACTGACGGCGAAGTTGGAACACACCAAAACGGATGTAACAGCGATTGTCATCGTTAACGCCGTATCCATTTTGGTTGTAACCGCCAGGGCGGAACAGATGCCCAGTACGCTAAGAGCAATCGGGTTGGTTGCGAACAGCGGACTGAGAAACGCTTCTTTATATTCTTTTGCAGTCGCCATTATTTTGCGCCTCCTTTCGAATTGTCTTCAGATTTGGGGGTTGCTTGAGCGCAAACGGTTTTGCTTTCCGGGGGAATCTGACCGGCTTTCAGCTGATCAAGAAGACCGCGGTATTCGTTGAGCCAGTAACCGATCTGGTTGTTGACGCCCTTGCAGGTCAGAGTCGCGCCGGAGATGCCGTCGACTTTATACGCAGCGTTTTTGTCGCTAGGGTCAACGGTTCCCTTAATGACTTTCAGCTCCGCTTTGCCGGATTCGTCGTAGGCTTTCTTTCCGATCCATTTGTCCGCCCACATCGGGTTTTCGACTTCGCCGCCCAAACCGGCGGTTTCGAGCTGATCGTAGTAAAGCAGACGTCCAACGGTGGTAAAGTCGTTATTGAGGGCGATAAACCCGTACATGGTCGACCAAAGCCCTTTGCCGAAGAACGGCAGAATGACTTTTTCCAATTCGCCTTTGTCGTTTCTGACGAGATAAATTGTAACGTAACGCGGAACGGTCGGGACGCCAGGTTTGACTTCTCCTTCCGGAACGAGCGTATAGCCGTCTTTGTTCATCAAGACGCGTTCGTCAAACGTTGCCGGATTGAATTCGTCTGCGTTTGTAACAAACTTTTCCTTAAGCAAATCGTAAACCTGCGGGTCGATCTTTTCAAACGCCGGGGCGATGTCGCTGGCTTTGTATCCTGGTTTGACCAGGTCTGCCGCCAGAACGATGTTGCCGCGTTTGAAGTTGAGTTTATTCTGTTCAATTATGGGTCTGAGAACGACGTTTGCCGTTGAGACCAGCGTCGCGCAGACGGCGCAAACCGCAATTGCGACGAAAAACGTTTTAAATAAGCTGTTATTAGACATTTCGCAAAGCCCTCCGTTTAATGTTGGCCTGGACGAAGACGTAGTCAATCATCGGGGCGCAGAGGTTTCCAAACAGAATGGCAAGCATGACGCCTTCCGGATACGCGGGGTTCATTGCGCGAACGACAATAACCAGCGCTCCGATAAGGAATCCGTAAACGTACTGACCGCCTCGCGTCAACGCGCCTGTAACAGGGTCAGTCGCCATGAAGGCGCAGCCCAAAGCGAAGCCGCCCATCACAAAATGCCAGTGCGGGTAAATGCCCCAGGCGGGATTGGTTGTGTAGCCGATGGAGTACATAAAGTACGTAAACACGGCAAGAGCGCCAGTTCCAACGCACATGGAAAGCATGACTCTCCAGGAGCCGATGCCGGTGAAGATCAGCATCGCCGCGCCGATTAAGCAGCACAGCGTACTGGTTTCGCCCATCGATCCGGGAATGAATCCGGCGAAGCAGTCGAACCAGTATTGCATGTCCGTCAGGTTTTGGCTGGCGGCGACGGCGGAGATGCCGTCCATGCCCTGCTGAGTTGCCGCGGCAAGAGGCGTTGCCATCGTCGTGCCGTCAACCGGAACCCAGATGCTGTCTCCGGTAATCGTGCCGGCGAAGGCGAAGAAGATAAACGCTCGAGCGACCAGAGCCGGGTTGAGGATGTTTCTGCCCGTTCCGCCAAAGACTTCTTTTCCAATCACGACGCCGAAGGAAATCGAAACGGCGACAATCCAAAGCGGAATCGTAGCGGGAAGCGTCAGCGGGAAAAGCATGGCTGTTACGAAAAAGCCCTCGTTGACAATCTCTTTTCGGAAGATCGCAAACACGACTTCCCACAGAATTCCGACTACGAACGTTACAATATAAATCGGAATGAAGTACATCGCGCCAAAGACGATAAACTGAATCGGGTGGCTGAAGTAAGAAACCGTTCCCTTTTCCGGGACGGCGCCGAGGTCAAAGTTCCCGACTTTAACGCAGCTCATCAACCAGCCGCGCCAGTTCTTCAAGCCATCTGTCGGCAGCGATTTCAGCGGAGCGACAACGGTCTTTTCTACGCCTTTATCGTCAACAATCTTTTGAGCGACGCTCGTTGTTGACATCGTCTTGTACGCCTGATAGCCCGTATTGTAACACGCCATAAAGCAGCAGGGAATCAAAGCGATGCAGACGGTAATCATCATGCGTTTGAAGTCAATCGAATCGCGAACGGCGCATTTGCCCGTTGCGACTTCTTCCGGAGTGTAGAAGAACGTGTCGAAGACTTCCCATAACGGATATAGAGCCTCCAGCTTTCCGCCTTTGGAAAACCAGGGTTTTGTCTTATTGAAAATGAATTTAATCGGATTCCACACGGTTTAGCCCTCCTTGTCGATGAGTGTTAAAACGGAACGGAGCATCGAACCGAATTCGTTTTTGCCCGGATCGACGTAGGTACACAGAGCCAGGTCTTCTTCGTCCAGCTCCAGCGCTCCGAGCTGTTCCGACTGTTCCAGATTTCCCACCGCCAAAGCGCGAGTGAGGAACACCGGCAGGATGTCCAAAGGCATAACGTCATCCATCGACCCGATAGAGAAAATCGCGCGCGGACCGCCGTAAACGTCCGTCGTCATGTTGTATTCCCAGCCCGGGAAGAACAGCGACGCGTTCGTCCATTTGGTTGAGAAGTCAACGAACTTCGGAAGAATCCAGCCGAACAGCCGACGCTTGACGCCTTCGCGGAGAACGGAAACCTGAAGACTGTAACGTCCCAGATAGTTCAGACCCGGTTCAGACTTGCGGCCGTTGAGAACAGACCCGGAAATAACGCGGGCGGGAATGTTGTCTTTCGTATCTTCTTCGAATTCGCCGTTGGTCAGCTCGTCCAGATTGGCGCCAATTCGGGTTTTGATCAACCGCGGCTTTTTCACAATCGGACCGGAGAGAGAAATAACGCGGGCTTTGCAGACGTATCCCGTTTTGAACAGGTATCCAAACGCAGCGACGTCCTGATAATTGACGTGCCAGACAACGTTCGTTCGCGATGCCGGGCAGAGGAAATGAATGTGCGTTCCAACCAGTCCGCAAGGGTGCTTTCCGGAGAATTCCGCAACTTGCAGATTCGGAAGCCCTTCCGCTTCTTCAGGAAGAACGCGGCAGTCCGGCGACTGACAGAAAAACAGCGGCTTGTCGCCAGCGAGGATTGACAGAACTTTCAACCCTGCCAGGAAATCGTCTTCTCGCCCTTTGAGCGCGACGCTAGCCCATGGGGCGTGCGGGTTGGAGTCCATCGCTGTTACAAAAATCGCGTTGGGGCGCGTTTCCGGAGACGGGACTTTGCTGAACGGTCGAGTCCGAAGAGCCGTCCACTGACCGGAATCGACCAGCGTTTTAACGACGTCGTCTGCCGTCAGCTTATCCAGGGGCGTAACCGGGAACTGGATTTTCTCCTCCTCTTTGGGGTCAATCTCGATTACCACCGACAGCAAAGCGCGTTTGTCGCCGCGGTTAATCGCCTTGACCGTTCCCCCGGCTGGGGACGTGTATTTTACTCCAGGCGTCTTTTTATCGGTAAAAAGAACCTGACCCAATTTCACCCGGTCGCCCTCCTGGACGGCCATGGTCGGCTTCATCCCAACGTAGTCAGGACCGACAACCGCCACGGTTTTCACCTGCGGCGAGTCCTGAATACTCTGAAGCGGCTTGCCTGCCAGCGGCAAGTCAAGCCCTTTGTAAATCTTAAATGAGTTCATAGGGTAGGCATAGGTTAATAAATAAACAATGATTGGGAGCTGAATACTATCGGAAACCGCACGAGGTCTATTCTCATGGAGTTTCGCTATTTCAACTCTTACTCTAATTTAATACATCTTATTATTTATCTAGTTTACCACAAATTTTAATTTTGTGCACTATGGGGACTGAAAATTTTTAAAAATAGTTTTTGATATATTTATATGCTAAAAAGACAGCTGATTAAATCAGTTTCTAACAGATAGACTCAATTTTTGTTGAAGGAAGAAATCGGGAGAATAGTTAGCAAATTGACAGAGCAGAGTAAACAGGCGCAATTTCAATGCGCTATTGGCATGTACTTAGAACGAGAGATTGTAATAGCTAAAAAAGAGGAGATGTAACACCCTCTAAAACTTCGCCGTATAGGCTAATAAAGCATTGACAGCAGGAGACATCAGTATTATTGCCCAGATTTCTTTCTCCCAAGTCCAAGGTTTCCACCATACAAAGGTCGGATACACTCTTGATGCACCACACAAAACCGGAACCCAGCAAACCAAAGTAGCCACAATAAAGAAAAACCATCTCTCAGACATCTTTTTACTTACCTCCTTATATAGGGCTTTACCTTACCAACCAGAGCGTTCCTGCTCCCCCTATATAATATGCTTTTATTTCTTTTTCCTCTATTATATTATACGACATTTTCCAGAAAAATGTAACGTCTATTAACGTGAATTCTCTTAAAAAATCCAATAATAGTTGAAAATGTTTTAATAGACAAAAACATTATTCACACACAGGGCAATGCAGAGGCAATCGCCGCAATCGCCCTCGCCGGGCGCACGATCAAACTCGGGGGCAGACGGAACGCAGAAAAATGCCGTTATCCTTTCCGTATCCTCCCGATATCTCTGCCCTTATCCCCACGTCTTTAGACGTGGGTAATAAAAAAATTCAAAAATCGTAGCCCCCAGATTTATCTGGGGGACTAAACAAGCGATCCTCCCCCAAACGCTTCCCTTCCCCTCCCTTCCCAGCTCCATTCGGAGCTGGGAAGGGAGGGAAATTCGTGCGTTATATTACTATTTATGTCGTTTTGAATCCCACGCCTAAAGGCGTGGGCTACGATATTTTAAGTTTTAATTGTTCCCACAGCTAAAGCTGTAGGAACAAACGCCTAACGGCGTTAACTATGTTCAATTGTTAATCTTATCTATATTCGCAACCCAAAACTTACCTACCCTTCTGCGGGTGTACGTTAAATCATATTGCAAAATAGATAAAACGGAACGTTTAGGCACACTGTAGAACGGCATTATTTCTATAACCGTCGTCTTTATTCTACAAACAAGACGGTCTAAATACTATTGTTGGTTAACAAAAATCTGTCAAAACGTTCAAAAAATGTGTTATAATACTGAATTGAAAAATGGTCATTCAACTTACCCTACTCAAAAAATCATGTTTAGCAATTCCACCCCAGATCCGTCTGACGGCAATATTGATTTCAATCAGCCAACGCCGACGTCTTTTTTGGACGAGCTTCGCAGCCACGACCAGAAAGCGTGGGAACGGTTTAACCTTCTCTATGGACGTTTGGTTATTTACTGGCTCATTCAACGAGGCGTGTCCAATCGGCAGATTCGGAAAAAGATGTTGTACGATATTTGCATCCTTGTCATGAAATCAATTGGCGGCTTCCGAAAAGAAAAGCCGACGGATCGATTCCGAAGCTGGCTGCATAAAGTCGTTGACAATTACGTTACAGGCGTTCAAAGAGATTATCAGAAAAAGAAGAATCGCCCCAATGCGGTTTACGACCCCTCCTCTCACGCAATTTCAGACCCTCATTCGTCTGTCCTGGATACGGTTCTCAAAATGGAACAGGAACAAATCCGACAGGACGACCCTGACAACGTCGAGAATTTAACCGAAGACGAAATCTACGCTCAAGGGTTAATGCGCGTATTGGGTACGCATTTCTCTCAACGCGACGTCGATATTTATTATCAGCTTGTTTATGAAAAGAAGAATTCTTTTCAAGTCGCGGAGCTGACCGGGCTTAAGCCCGCCAATATCAGGAAAATTCGACAGAGAATCAACGACTATCTGAAAAAATATCTTGCAGAGTTAAACGAATTGGAAGACGACGACAACGAAGACGATTTGGAAATATGAGCAAATCCAAACCTCTGCCGCTTGAAACGGAGTTATCCAGTTTTATGTCGATGATGAGGGACGAGCTGGAAAACAACAAGACGTTTGAACTGCCGTTGACGATTGGTCAATACCGTCTGGAACAGCTTGTCGGACGGGGCGGGATGGGAGACGTCTATCGCGCTGAAAATCTGGTTCTGAAAAGAACGGAAGCGCTCAAGTTCGTTCGTACAAAACTGATTCTCGAGCCGAGCGCTCTGGAACGTTTTCAGACGGAAATCGAATCGACCGCCAAACTGCTTCACCCCAACGTTGTAACAGTTTTTAACGCCGGGGAATTCGAGGGACGACCATATATGGTTATGGAATTCCTCCAAGGAGAAACGGTTCATCAGTACGTTTATCGGCGGCTTAAACAAGATTCTCCGCTGTCACTTCAAGAAGCTGTTGACATTATTATACAGGCGGCGCAGGGCTTGCAGTACGCTCACGAAAATGGATTTGTACATCGAGACGTTAAACCAGGAAACCTCTGGATAACGCCTAAGAAAACCGTTAAAGTTCTGGATTTGGGATTGGCTGTCGCCGCGTCCCAGGAAACGGACGTTCAAATCGTTGGGACTCCAGACTTCATGCCGCCGGAACAGTGTGTTGGAAATCGGGAAAAACAGGAACTCTGCGCGTCCGCCGATCCGAGATCGGATATTTACTCTTTGGGCTGTACGCTGTTCTTTATTCTAACGGGGCGCGTTCCATTTGACGGAGAAGAGTATTCGACGTCAAAAAAGAAACTGGAAGCGCAGCAATGTCTCGCTCTGCCGGAATTGTCTCAATTTCGAAAAGACGTTCCTGATCGAATTCAGCGCGTTTTGAATCGTATGACGGCAAAGTCAATTGACGATCGTTACTCTTCCATGACAGAAGTAATTCAGGCGTTAACAAAGCAGACGGTTAAAAAAACGCCGGTTATTGCAGCGTTTGCCGGAGTCGTTCTTTTGGGAATAGCTGGTCTTTGGGGAACGAACGCGTATAACGCTTCCAAAACTGCCATTGTTCAGACCTTGTCAACAAATCCCGAAGCTGAGACGATAATTCAAGACGTTATCGCTCCGTTTCCTCCTGGAAAGGAAGCGGGCGAAAAGCTGGTTCGCGTTGTCGACGGCGTTGAATACGTCTTTCGCTGGATCCCGCCGGGAACGTTTGTCATGGGAGGCTACAGAACGCCCCTGTCCAAAGAGATGTCAACTCCGCAGTTGCTGGGAATTGCCCAGAAATACAGCCTTCTGGGAATTGACGAATTGGAAGAATTGGAAACAAGTCTTGAGAATTCAGAGTCGCTTGAACAGCAAACTCTGTTGCATGACAAGCTATATTCAGAACTGAGTTCCAATCCTTTTTTAATCAATGGCTCCATTCCTCATCCAGTAACGCTCACAAAAGGGTTTTGGGCGCTGGACTGCGAGGTTACGCAAAAGATGTGGTTTTCCGTCATGCCTGACAGTACAGCTAACTCTGCAATAAAAAATCTCAACGAGCCAGAAAACGCTCCTGTCAGAATGGTAAGCTGGACGGACGCCCAGGAATTCTGTCAGGCGTTGTCAGAAAAGCTCAGCGCCGACGTCCGTTTACCCACAGACGCTCAATGGGAATACGCCTGTCGCGCTGGTGCGGAAGAAACGCCGGAACTGTTAAACGCTCAAGCCAATTCATACGGCAAAAACCGCGGTACAATAACCGTTCACAGTTTATCGCCTAACGCCTGGGGCTTGTACGATACTCTTGGCAACGTCGAAGAATGGGTCGCCGACTGGTACGAGCCAATTACAGACCCCAGCCCGCAAACAGACCCGACAGGTCCTGCTGTTTCAAAACCGGGTAAAAGATCCGTCAGTTCACAGGTCAAAGTACTTCGCGGCGGTTGCTGGCTTTCCGACTGCAGCTGTTCGGAAAGGAATTATCACGACGTCAACGATCGCTATAACCACGCTGGATTTCGCGTCTGCGTAATGCCAGACAATGAGAATAACACAAAATAATCTGAATATATTGGCGTCCTATTTTTCAGAATCGGAAAATTCCCTTAAAAACATTACACAACATATAGTTTCTATTGATTATTAGACGCCATATCTTGCGCTTCAATCTCCAAAACGAGCGTTTCTTTGTTTCTTTTGAGATTCTCAAAATTTTATGACACACCCCAGCGCTTCTTAATGAGATAGACTGAAAAAATGTTTTCTCCCTGAAACTGTCAGGGACATTAAGTGTTTTTTTCCTCAACCCAACTAATATCCATGTGGTACTACCTCAAAAACGACGAAATGATTGGTTCAGTTTCTTTTGAAGAGATTGTCAACTTGATTAATGCTGGCGTAATAACTTCATCAACATACGTTTGGCAATCAGGCAAGAAGCGTCAGCGAGCTGGTCAGGTTGAAGAATTGGCGCCGTATTTTAAAAATGTAACGCAGACGTCATCCAAACAAACCCCGCCTCAAAACGCAGCATCGCCTCCTGACCATCAACCGCAAACGCGTAATCCCGCAGCGGGTGTGAATAACAATGTCTCATCCGGTTCTGACGCAAGAAGTCGAACTCAACGTCGAACGCGGGGTTCAGATAATAATTCGTCGTCGAATAAAAATAAGACAGGGAATATTATTCTGAACGTCTGCCTTGTTATCGCGATCTTATGTTTACTCCTGCTTATTCCGATTACTTCATCGTACAATGCAGAATTGAATAAAACTTTGAACGAGTTTTCTCAAACCGGGTATTCCGGCAGTTTATCTACTTCCGATGGAAACGAATTTCTTTGTATTGTAACTGTCATTGTTAGTTTGGTTGCGCTTTTGACAGGATTTTTGACAAAACAATACAAAAGAACAATTGCATGTGTAATTATTGCATTTATATGTTTCTGCTGGCCTCAGAAAATTTATGAGAATGCTGAACAAAAGCATCAAGAAATTCAACAAGCGTTTAATGCAATTCCGGGGTATGAAGGATTATATGAAAGATTACGTCTTCTGGATACGCAATGTATGTTATTAAGCATTAAATTGCGGGATTTGAATCAACAGAGAATGGTATCCGATTACGATGCACAACGCATTGTAAAAGGTTTGGAAATGATACAAAGCGATTGCAGAAACTCAATCATCGCTCTCATTAATGACCGTAAAGACCCTGCAATCATGCTGCGTTATCAAGAAGAAAGTCAAATCGTTGAGCAAGTTAGAGCGGATATTGATGTAATAACGCGCAATAAACCCTAGCTATTTGAGTAACATACAGTTTTAGCGTTTCGTAATAACCATGTGGTACTATATTAAAAACGAACAGACACGGGGACCAATCCCTTTTGAAGATCTCGTTAATCTGATTAACGCCGGTTTAATTACCAAAACGACGTGTGTTTGGGAATCCGGTAAAATACGTCAGCTGGCAGGGCAGACGGAAAAGTTAGCAGAGTTTTTTGACGACGATGAACCGGAACCGTCAGCGTTGCCAGAATTTGCGCCAAAACCAACGAACACAAAAAAATCAGCGCCGAAAAAAGACGATGCGGGCGTTATGAATACGGTTCTTGAAAGTACCGGCTTAAAGCATTTAGACGGTTTCTCTTTATCAGATCTCTTTTCTGAAACGTTCAAAAGACATACCGACGACGAAATGGAACGCTATTTTGGCGTTGGAACGCCGCTGACAACGCCGCCAATTAGTCAAGTAAACGCCTCCTGGCCAAAACCATGGTTATTTCTGCGATTGATTATATTAGGCGTTGTCGGTTATTGGTTAATGGCGCGAATGTCATTGGGTAATACTAAGGCATTTCCAGGAATGATTATTTTCGGTTCCTTTGTTATTCCGCTGGCAACCCTTACGTTCTTCTTTGAATGTAATGTTGTAAAGAATATTTCGCTTTATCAGGTAATTAAATTGTTCTTGTATGGCGGCGCTGTTGGACTCATCTTCACAACTGTATTAAATAATAAATTGCCTAATTTTTATAAGATATTCGAAAGCGCTTCTCCTGCTGGACCAATTGAAGAACCTGCAAAGCTGTTAGTTCTCATTCTTGTTTTGATAATGGGCGGATTAAAGAGAAAAGACTATATACTCAATGGCTTGCTATGTGGAGCGGCTGTAGGAGCGGGTTTTGCTGCATTTGAGTCTGCGGGATATGCATTTGATGAAATCTTAGAGGCCATTTTTGAAGGGTCGAGGATGAATTTTACCGGAACGGATTTTTTAAATTATATGACCACTAAATCGGCTTCAAATATACATTTACGAGCAGTTTTAGCTCCGTTTGGGCATGTTATTTGGACAGCAATGTGTGCGGGCGCTTTATGGCGAGTAAAAAAGAGTAGAGATTTTGCCATATCAATGCTGTTCAATCCTATGTTTTTAATTGTTTTTGCTATTGCCGTAACGTTGCACATGACTTGGAACAGCAAAACTTTTGTTGACTGCTTTGGCGATTATGGTCATTATGCTTTAGGCATAATTGGCTGGACAATTATTTTTGGAATGATTGGACTTGGATTGCGTCAGGTTCGACAGCAGCAAAAATACATAGCCACTAAAGAGGCGCAAAGAAAACAAACCGCTTCATAATAATTGGATAACGGCGGGAGTTAAAATGCTGTCGACCTATTTTTACAGAAGAATCCAACACCCATAAGAAAAGAGCATTTGTAAATCTACAGGCGCTTTTCTAAAAATTAAATAATGTTATACTTATAGCGATAATAAAAAATAAGCAATTTAACCCCTAATCAATAAACAGGAGTCTTGTTCATGTTTACAACCCTTTCCACCGCCCGTCGTTTTCACGTTGTTTCCTTCGTTCTGGTTGCCGTTTGTTTTGCGGCGATTTCTTTTGGGCGCCAATCCATCGCGAAAGCGCAAGTGGAAAACAGTGAAACATATTCCAGCAATATTGACCATAGCGAAAGCGATTCTCACAATCAAGATGCAACAACGTCTAATGCGAATTTATTAAATTGGTTCATTTTATTTTGTTATGGCATTATTTTCGTACCTGTTTTTTATTTATCATACACACTCTTTTTTCGACCTTATTGCGGGGATTTCAAGAAGCTAATTGATCTTTGTAAAAAATGGGGAGATACGTATTATCCAGACATCAAATCTGATTATTTTAATGACAGCGCCCAATTAAAAGAAATACAAAACACATTATCTTCTCTTGATCCGAAATCACCCGAATATAAGGAATTTAAGAAAAAGAATAGCAAGACTGTTTATCGGATTTATTATACAAGATTTTTTGAGTGTTGGGGGATTTTCTGCAGTAAGCATTATCGATTAGCTTCTGCATTGGGTTTCATAGCATTAATATCAACTATTAGCTATCTTACAACTACTATAAAATTCATTATAGATTATATTATTCCACTTATTCGATAATCGAGAAACCGCGCTCAAACAAACTGTTAGCGTTTTACGAAAAATGCTTTAATTAATTTGATATTAAAAACCATCGTTAATCTTGTCCAAATGGGAAACAGGACGCAATTCTTCCTGTGTGAGCAAAATATTCTTTATGCGCGGGTCAAAGCAAAGAATACTATCTGTTCGAGCCCTTATCCTTCTTTCGCCTCTCCCTTCCATTATTTTCGTATCATAGTATAATATTGATATAGCTATTAGAAGAGAGCGGCTGGAAGCGAAAAGCTTTTATCTGTTCCCTATTCCCTACTCCCTATTCCCTAACAACACATGCATCCAACATTAGAACGACTTTTAACTGACAAACCGGTAATCATCGACGGCGCGTGGGGCACGCAATTTCAGCTCCTTGGTCTGGGTTCTGGAGAATCCCCGGATTTATGGAACCTTTCTCACCCGGATCGCGTATTAAAAGTAGCTAAAGGCTACGTTGACGCCGGAAGTCAGGTTATCATTTCGAACACCTTCGGCTCAAACCGATACACGCTGCAAAAAGCCGGCGGCGACCCCGATCAGGTTTTTGAAATCAACAAAGCGGGCGCTGCGATTTCCCGTCAGGCGTGCGAAGGAACCGATTGTCTCGTCTTCGCGTCGATGGGTCCGTCAGGGGAAATCCTCATGATGGGTCAGGTAACGGAAGACGACCTGTTCGAAGCGTTCAAGGTTCAGGCGGAAGGACTAGCGGCAGGCGGAGCGGACGGCATTGTTATCGAAACGATGTCCTGCCCGATTGAAGCGTCTGCGGCGGTTCGCGCGGCGAAGACAACCGGATTGCCGGTCGTTGCCAGCATGACGTTCGACTCCGGCAAAAACAAAGACCGCACCATGATGGGCGCGACGCCGGAAAAAGCGGCAAAAGCCCTCTTAGCCGCCGGCGCCGACATCCTCGGATCCAACTGCGGAAAAGGAATCGAAGGGTTCATTCCCGTCTGCCAGCGATTGCACGACGCATCCGGACTGCCCGTCTGGATCAAAGCGAACCGCGGCTTGCCGGAAATTGTCGACGGCGTTGCAACGTATTCCCAAACGCCAGAACAGTTCGCCTCCTTCGCCCCGGCTTTGGTTGCCGCCGGCGCCGGCTTTTTAGGCGGTTGCTGCGGAACCGACCCCTCGGTTATCGCCGCGCTGGTCGAATGGAAGAGAGGCAATAGGCAGTAGGCAATAGGCAGTAGAAAATAGGCGCGAAGCGCATCCGCTAGAACCGCATAGCGGTTCAATATTTGTAGCCGTGGGTTTTAACCCACGGAGGCAGTTGAAAATGAAAGGCGGTAACGGAGCGAACAGCGTGAGCGCAGTTACGCTTCCTCGGCGCCTCATCGAAGGCAAGAGCGCCTTTAACATTCCACTCCCACTATACCATTAACAACAGGAGGACAATTCCATGAGTTTTGAAATGAATGACAACTATATATCAACGGACGTGTTTGCCGCTGACGCTCCCGTTTCAGAACGAGCGACGTTTATTACCAGAACGTACCTTCACCTTTTGGGCGCAATCGCCGCCTTTGTTGGAATTGAAGCGTGGCTGATACAATCCAACGTCGCGGAACCGTTGATGGGCATGATGCTGGGTTCACAGTATTCCTGGCTTATCGTCCTGGGACTGTTTGTCGGCGTTTCCTGGATTGCTGACATGTGGGCGCAAAGCGCTACAAGCAAATTCATGCAGTATATGGGTCTGGCGTTATACGTCGTCGCAGAAGCGGTCGTCTTTCTGCCGTTGCTGTACATTGCGTCGAATTTCTATCCTCAAGCCATTCCGATGGCGGCGGGAAGCACGGCGGCGCTGGTCGTTTTGCTGACCGCGGTTGTATTCATCACGAGAAAGGACTTTTCGTTCCTTCGCCCGATCGTTCTTTTCGGCGGTTTGGCAGCTTTAGGCGCGATTGTCGTCGGCATTGTCTTCGGATTTGAACTTGGCGCGTTTTTCACCTACGCCATGATCGCGTTTGCCTGCATTGCCGTTTTGTACGACACGTCCAACATTCTGCACAGTTATCGAACTGACCAATACGTCAGCGCGTCGCTGGCTCTGTTCGCCTCAGTCGCGCTGCTGTTCTGGTACATTTTGCGTCTGTTCATCGCGATGGACAGAAACTGATTTAAGTAGAATGGAGTTAGTGACACGCTTGCATTTTCTCGCAACTCGCAACTCGCAACTCGCAACTAACATGAAAGTCGCTCATATAATCACCCGGTTAATCTTAGGCGGCGCTCAGGAAAATACGGTTTATTCCTGTATTGACCTGGCGCGGCGTCACGGAGCGACTGTTCGGCTGTTTACCGGTCCGACAACGGGGCCGGAAGGGTCGCTTGTCAAGTTCGCCAAAGAGCAGGGCGTCAATCTGGTTGAAATCCCGTCTTTGATTCGCGCGATTAACCCTCTTTACGACGTTCCCGCTTATTTCCAGATTCGCAAGGCGTTAAAAGAATTCGCTCCCGACGTCGTTCATACCCATTCCGCCAAGGCGGGAATTCTCGGCAGAGCGGCGGCTCATTCTCTCCGCATCCCGCTGATCGTTCATACCATTCACGGCGCGCCCTGGTACCCGTCCGGGAACTTTCTGTCACGGTCGTTCAATCAGATTTGCGAACGCTGGGCGGCGAAACGCTGTCATAAACTCGTTTCCGTTGCCGACGCTATGACCCAGCTTTTTCTCGACGCTCACATTGCCCCGGCGGAGAAATTCACCACGATTTACAGCGGCATGGACGTCGAGCCGTTTCTCAACTCCGCTCCGCTGAGAGAACCCGTTCGACAGGAATACGGATTTCAGCCGGACGACGTCGTGATTGGGAAAATCGCCCGACTGTTTCGGCTCAAAGGGCACGATGACCTGATTGCCGCAGCGAAAACAGTCTGTAACAAAAACGACAGAGTTAAGTTCCTGCTCGTTGGCGACGGGATTCTTCGGCAAAGTCTGGAAGACGCCGTTCGCCGCGCCGGGCTGACAGACAGGTTCGTCTTCGCCGGTCTGGTTCCAGCAAACCGAATTCCCGCCATGATTTCCGCCATGGACGTCGTCGTTCACACCAGCTTGCGCGAGGGCTTGGCTCGGGTCTTGCCGCAGGCGCTCATTTCCGGCAAGCCGGTTGTCAGCTACGACATCGACGGCGCTCGGGAAGTCGTCCTGACCGATAAAACCGGGTATCTCATTCCTCCCCGCGACATTGACCGCCTTGCCGAATCGCTCCTTCTGCTTGCTGACGACCCGCAAAAGCGCGCTCAATTCGGACAAACCGGACGAGAACTGTTTACCGACCAGTTCCGACGAGAACTCATGGCAGACCGCCTGATGGAACTGTATCGGGAAATTATCAATTAGCAAGCGGCGGCGCTTGCGTTACGGAGGGTCGACGTCCTCGTCGACCCTCCGTAGATGATTAGCCGCAAAGAACGCAAAGAACACAAAGAAATTTTAAAACTTTGCAGACTTTGCGAACTTTGCGTGAGGCTTTTTGTGCGGCAGAGGACTGCCGCGAGCCGGCTCACCAGTGTTCGTGTACGGGACAAACGTTCCGTTCGCCTTCGGCGAACTGCGTAATTTCGCTCGCTGCGCTCGCTCCATTACCGCCTTCCATTAATTTGCGCCTCCGCGTGAGATTTTTCTGGGCTTTTATTCTTAACATATACGTCTATTAAATTTTTTCTCATTTTTCAACGCCCCATGGGTTGATAATCGTTTTAATTTAGTGTAAAATAGTTAATTAAGAAGCAAGAGATGTTCTCTGAACCGTATTCCTACCCACCTGATTCATGGAGTTCTAAGATCATGAAAAAATTACTTTTATCAATCCTCGCGGTTGCCGCGATGGTTGGCGTTGGCGCGGTTGCCGACGCTGCGGGATTTATCCCGTTTGACAAGCTGCCGCCCGAGGCGCAAAACGACCTGATTGTCGACTGGACGTTCCAGGCGGACAACGTTTTCGACGCGGCGAAAGTCGCCAACGAAATCAAATGGGCGAAAGAAGCCGCTGATCGTATTGCGGACCTGGAAGAAGACCTGGATTTCTCCGCTCAAGTCGCTCAGCTGGACGACTTGCAGAAGAAGCTCGACGCCGAAGGCGAGAAAGATTTCAAGGAACTGTACTTTGAAGTCCGCAAAGTCAAGCGTGAGATTCTCTTCGCCAACCCGCTGCTGGACTTCGATTCCATTTTGATGGTTCAGAACCCGTATCCGAAAGGAAAGCCGGGCGACGCCACCGACGAATGGGGACACGAAGCGCGTCACAGAAACGGGTTCATGGCTTGCGACGGCGGCAAGATTCTCGTTATCGGCTTGAACCCCCGCGAGGTCAAAAAGGATGTCGTCCCGGAACTGCAGGGCGCGTTCTGGCGTCAGGATTTGTCCTTTGACGGCAAAGAGATTCTTTTCTGCTATCGACCCGTTGGAGAGAAGTCGTTCCACCTGTACAAGGTCAACGTTGACGGCTCCAATTTGCGTCAGCTGACCCGCGGCGACTACGACGACCTCGACCCGGTCTACACGCCGGACGGTCACATCGTCTTTGCGTCGTCCCGACAGGGCAGCTACGTCCGCTGCATGCCCATGACGCACTCGTTTGCAATGTCACGCTGCGATTCCGACGGCAAAAACATCTACGTCATTTCCGCCAACGGCGAGCCGGAATACATGCCCTCCATGCTGCCCGACGGCCGCGTTATTTTCACCCGTTGGGAATATACGGACAAAGCCCTCTGGCGCGTTCAGTCCCTTTGGACGATGAACCCGGACGGCACGAACCCCCAGACGTTCTGGGGCAACCAGTCCACCTGGCCGGACGTCCTGACCGAAGCCCGCGCTATTCCGGATTCCAAGAAAGTCGTCTTTATCGGTTTGGGACATCACGCCTGGTTTGACGGCGCAATTGGTTATATCGACCCGACAAAGGGCATGAACTATCCAGACGGTTTGGAACGAATTACTCGCGAGACTCCGTTCCCGGAAGTCGGCAACGGTCCGCAAGACCCGGAACCGTCTTACGATTACCACGCCGCCGGCGCGTTCTACGCCTACAAGGCTCCGTATCCGCTGAGCGAAGAATACATGCTCGTTTCCGCCCGCGGAGGCAAGCGTCTGTACAGCGGTTCGGACAACGGCTGGTTCTTCAAGCTGTATCTGCAAGACGTCTACGGAAACAAGGAACTCATTTACGCCGCCGACAACGCCAACGCCTGGTACGCGATGCCGTTCAAGGCGCGTCCCGTCCCGACGGAAATTCCAGACAAAGTCGATTGGCCCAAGATCGGGTCTGGCGAAAAGCCCAAGCCCGGATACCTGTACTCCAACAACGTCTTTGACAACGCTCCGGAAATCCTGAAAGAAAAAGGCAAGGCGATTCGCGTTATCCAGATGGATCCGAAAACCTATACGACGTGGCACAAAACCGTTCAGCACGACGGTCCCGCCGTTTCCGTCTTCCAGGCAGAAGGCGTCAAACGCATTCTCGGAACCGTTCCAATCGAGCCGGACGGAAGCATTTACTTTGAGCTCCCTGCCGGTCAATCCGTCTACTTTGAAATGCTGGACGAAAACGGGATGGCGATTCACGTCATGCGTTCGTTCGCCAACGTCATGCCGGGCGAAACCCGCGGCTGCTTTGGATGTCACGAGTCTAAACTCAACACCAAAGGCAACCCGCAAGCCAAAAACATGAACATGGCGATGAAGAAAGGCCCGCAGAAGCTCACGCCGCCCAGCTGGGGCGCAGGCGAGTCCATTTCTTATATGCGATTCGTTCAGCCCGTTCTGGACAAGTACTGCGGCAAGTGCCATCAAGACCCGGAAAACGACGCGTATAAAAAGCTCAATATGGTTTGCCGTCCGTCGACTCACCCGTGGCGAAGCTCCGTCTTGACCCGTCCGGGAGAAGTCAGCCCGTTCTGCGAACCGTACTACACGTTGGTAACAGGCGCCTGCCCGTGGGGCAGAGCGAAACCCAGAGACGAACACAACGTTCCCGCCAACCTTGCGGGTCTGTTTATCGTTGAAGGCTACGGCGGCAATGACCCCGCCAACCTCGCGACCCTGCCGCCGTATTCAGCCTTCAGTCCCGTCAGCAAGCTGATTCACAACGCCTGCTCGGGAGAACATCACGGCGTTAAAGTAACTGGCGAAGACCGCGAACGCCTTATCGCCTGGGTTGACTGCAACGGTCCGTATCTGGGAGACGAAGAGATTCGCGCCATGTACGACCCGGCAGCTTACAGCGTCGAGAACATCCCGCCAGTGCGTCCGCGCGTCGCCACCGCCCCGGTTATCAACCGATTCGACATTCGTCAGGACGGCGACTCCGAAAAGGTTGCCGGCGTTCCGCTGAAACTGTTCGCTCTCGAACCGTTTGAAGGCGAAATCGTCAGCGCGAAATACGGCGCCAACAACACGTTCGTTGACGTAACAGCGCAGTTCAAACAGCTCATGGGCGACAAGCGCGTTGCTATGATTGGGAAATACAACGACGTCTTCGGCGGCGACCCGATTCAAGGCGTTCCCAAGATTCTCAAAGTTACCATTAAACTCAATGACGGAAGAACGCTCGACTACGTATTCCGGGAAAACGCCCCTATCATGCTGTCGGGGAAATAATTAAAAACGTACGCGAAGCGTTCACTCTAACCCCGAAGGGGTTACATTTCTATAACCGGCGGTTTTCAACCTCCGGGAAAACGACGACAAAAAAACAAACAATCGACAAATACCCTTTTCTTTCCCTCCCGGCGCTGTGCGCCGGGAGGGAAAGAAAAGGACTGACTCGATTTGGGGGAGCGGGATAGGCTTCGCTGCCCGTAGACTAAAGTCGACGGTTATAGAAATGGCGTCCATTCTGGACGCGATGAACGTTCCCGCTTTTCACGTTAAATCGCCCCGCCGCCCCCTCCGCCGCAACCGAAATCCTTTCTGGATCGCGGATAAAATCCGCCATACACGACTTAAACACTCTCTATTTTCTCTATTTTTTCAAAATTTTTCACTTTTTTTCAAAAATTTTCCCATTTAGCGCTCGTAAATTTCAAAATTGAGTGTATAATGTTATTAATGTAAAAAAGCGATATTATTTTTGCGCCGGGGTGTACCGCCGCAAAAGTCGTTTCAATAACCATTTACCATTTTTACTTAATAGAAGGAGTAAAATAATGGCTAAATCACAAGATTGTTCATTCCTCCCCCCCCCCCGCATTTTAACACGCGGCGGTTGGTTCTTCTTGTCCGTTTTATTCTTAACGTTTTTTTCTGCTTGGGTTCAAGCTGACACTATTACAATTCCTGGATCTGATACAGGACAATCATATTCATTAGCAGACGATGGCAATACCCCAGCAGTAACCAACTTAAGCGGGGATAATACTCTCACTGGCACATTAACCTTTACGGGAGATTCAACGTTTAAAGTTGATACTGGAAGTACACTGAAAGTTAATACAATTGCTCAAAACGAAGTTTACACTTTAATCAAAACTGGCGGTGGCGAACTAAGACTCACTAACCGTACCTTAATAAAAAGTTTAACCGTAAAAGACGGTACGATAACGCTTACAGGTAATCAATATGGCGGTTTGCTTTTAAATAGCGTTATACAAGTAATTGGGGAAACTGCAGTTCTTAATGCAGCTAACACAGCTTTGGGATATACAGGCAAGAATGGAAACAAAGCTAATGGTACGCTCTATTTAACTAATGGAGGTACATTGAAAAATAGTGAAGAAAATAATCGTAACAATATAGGTTATACCGTTTATATGAATAACGGAATAATCACTAGTGTCGGAGAAGGGGATAGTTTTGGCAGTTTTATATTAGATACGCCCATTTATGTACAAAGCGGTACAGATAATAGATTTGAAGCCGTCAAAATCACAACCAGAAATTATAATAGTTCACTCCCCGCAGATGCGTGCGGCGGCGTTTTTGATGTAGCTCAAAACGCTAAACTGACTGTTACTCCCAGAATTATGGGATCCAATGTTCCCCTTATCAAAGATGGGGCTGGAGAATTGGTTCTTACAGGCGTAAGCACTTATACACAAGCAACAAATGTTAACGCAGGAAAACTTATTCTCTCAGGAGCGGGAAATTTAACAGGAACAAACGGCGTCACGGTAGCGTCCGGCGCGACTTTGGAATTCACCAACAGCAACTCGGACGGCGAAGGTGGAGCCGTTACGTTTGACAGAACCATTTCCGGCGCGGGAAATCTTGTTAAATCTGGAACTGGTACGCTGACGCTTTCCGGCGCTAACACATATACCGGAGGAACGACGATTACCGCTGGTACGCTCAAGCTGACGAACTCGTCAACCATGGGAACGGGAACTGCGACAGTCGCGTCCGGCGCAACGGTAGAAATTGCAACAGATTCTTCTGCCAGCGATGCCTGGACATGGGGCGGAGGAAACATTGGCGGTACGGGAACGCTCAAAGTAACCGGCGGCGGAGAATTTGAAATGCCTATATCAAAAATGAAAATCAGCAATGGCATCATTATTGCTGATGGAACTCATTTGACGTTATCTGAAGCGTCAGGAGCTTATCATATTTCCGGGCTGACCATTAACGTCAACAATGGAGGTACAGTTGAATTTGCTCGTACCAGCGATAGTTATGTTGGACTCTATTTTGATAATACTCTCCATATTAATTTTGATCAAAACGGTGGAGGGACGCTTAATACGGGAGATGAGGGCAATAGTTATTTGAATTTTATCAGTAATTCCCAGATCACATTTACTACCAACGGTGGGGCGACAAACTACATAACCGGAACTAACGGTATTAATACACACCATTACAACCTCAATTTTGACGTTGCCAAGGGAACTGCTGCAAGCGGCGTTGATCTCGAAGTCTCCGCCATACTTTGGAATACCAAAGGCATTGTCAAAAATGGAGCTGGTACGATGGCTCTTACTTACGATAATACTTATACCGGAGGAACGACCATAAATGCAGGTACTTTGAAACTAGTTGGCGCCGGTTCGACGGGAACAGGGACAGTTACCGTCAATGATAACGGAACGCTGGAATACAACGTTGCCGAAGGAGTAACGAAAACATTAACGCTTACTGCTCAAAACGCAATTTTCAGCACTGGCAAGGTTATTAAAACCGGCGAAGGCGAATTGAAAATTGACGCTGCCGATCCCGGTTCCATCGACGCTCAAAGTTTTGTTATTTCTTCCGGTCGCGTTGATATTAAGACGTATTTCGACGGACAATTGGAAGTTAAGAGCGGAGCGACGTTCTCGCCCGGCAATTCTGTCGGACCGCTGACGATTGATAGTCAAGGCGTTGTCGTAATCGGTGAAAGTACATACGGCGACGGGTTTATTCTCAACGAAGAAGGCTCGAAACTGTTAATGGAAATTGGCGGTTCGGACGTAACCGACAACGACGTTTTAATCGTTCAAAATGGAAACATTTTGTTAGGAAACGGAATTATTGAACTTGCTATGACGGACGACTGTCCGTTAGGTCTTGGCGAATCGTTTACCGCGGTTTTGTCGGCTGAAAACAGCAATGGTCTTGACGTTTTGGGTCATATTCAAACGAGTGATTTCACCGATTTGAAATATGAACTTATTTCTGACGCAACATACGGTAATGTGTACGCCATTACCGGCAGACGGTTCAATGCGAACGAGATTCCTGAACCGTCAACGTGGGCGCTGCTGTTACTCGGCGCTGCGGGGCTGCTGTACGTTCGGAAACGAAATAAATGAAAGGCGGTAACGGAGTTCGCGCAGCGAACGTAGTTACGCTTAAATCGTAAAAGAATAAACGCTAAAGCGGGAGGGAACTCCCGCTTTTTTGTTTGTCAGGTGTTAAGCCGCAAAGAACGCAAAGATCGCAAAGAAATTTTTAAAACTTCGCGGACATCCTCCGCGTCTCTGCGTCTCCGCGTGAGGTTTTTCTTCGGCGGCTGACACAGCCGCGATCCAGCAGGTCGGAGGGGTTCTTCTGCGAAAAAGATTTTTGGAGGCTTCCGCCGCAAGCGTTCACCAATTGATAACTTCGCGAACATCCTCCGCTCCTCCGCGCCTCCGCGTGAGATTTCTTCGGCGGCCGGGACTGCCGCGAGCCGGCTCATCCGTGTGCAATCGCAGGAAAAATTTGCGATCATTTCCAAAAAGATTTTTTCTTTCCCCCCTATTGCAATCGAGTTGCGATTCTTGTAAAATCTATAAATATAATTGAGCAAATCGCTCAATTTCCTGCCTGAATTCTCTAAAAAAGGAGTTGCATCAATGCCCTCAAAACGTCAAACATGGATAATGACAACTATCCTGCTTGCCCTGTCAAGCGTTTTTGCTTTCGCTCTGCAAGCGCAAGGCGAACAGCCGGCGGTTTCTCAAGCGGTCGTCAACGACTGGATTGCTCAGCAGGCTTCTCAGTACAAAGGGTTGTTTACCTCGAAAGACGACTCGATTAAAGAGAACGCCGTTTTGACGGAAATCTTTTCTGACCTCGACGACGGCGGGCGCGCGTTTAAGGCGGAATTCGACGCTCTGTCGGACAAGCCTGGCGCCGATCCCGGCTGGCGCGCTCTGTTTATAAAAGCGTGCGCCGCCAGACGCGCTGAGCGGCTTGCGTTCCTTCACGACGAAAACGCCCGGTTCATTTTCGTAAAGCGTCACAACCTTCATGGTTCTCATTACGCCTATACGGAAGGGCTGTCCGACGCCAATGCGGAACGCCATTTCCGCCCCGGCTCGCAGCTGTGGATGCTGGAATTCACCGAAGACGGCGAAATTAAAGAGACGCTTTTGCTGGATTGCCCGCGCGGGGTCATTCGCGACCCGGACGTCTCGTTCAAGGGCGACTACATCGTCTTTGCCATGAAGCAGTCTGACCTGCTGGACGACTACCATCTCTATCGAATGGACATCGAAACGAAGGAAATAACGCAGCTCACCTTTGGGCTGGGCTACGCGGACTACGAACCGTGCTGCTTGCCCAACGGCGACATCCTGTTTAACTCCACCCGCTGCGTTCAGATTGTTGACTGCTGGTATACAGAGGTTTCCAACCTTCATCGCATTGCGGAAGACGGCAAATACCTGCGCCGCGTTACCGTCGATCAGGTTCACGACAACTACCCCACTCTGACGGAAAAAGGTCAGATTCTTTACACCCGCTGGGACTACAACGACCGCGGTCAGATTTACCCGCAGGGTCTGTTCCAGATGGGGCTTGAAGGGACGGGTCAGACGGCGTTCTACGGCAACAACAGCTGGTTCCCGACGTCGATTCTTCACGCCCGCGGCATTCCCGGCTCCAGCAAGGTTCTGTGCATCTTCTCCGGGCACCATTCCCGCCAGCGCGGCAAGCTGGGCATTCTCGACCCGCGCCTGGGAACAGAGGAAAACTCCGGCGCTCAGCTGGTCGCTCCCTATCGAGACACGGAAGCCGTTCACGTAGACCATTACGGTCAGCAGGGAGATCAGTTCTGCTATCCGTACCCGCTGTCGGAAAACGACTGTCTGGTTTCTTATCGCGCCAACGTCGGCGTTAGAGAACAGGACGACAGCGACCCGTACGGTCTGTATTATATGGACTTCGACGGAAATCGGGAACTGCTCGTTCCGTGCGACGGTCCGCGCTCCTGCGTTCAGGCGGTTCAGTACAAGGAGAAGGAACTGCTCTTTGAACGGACGTCGCCCACAGACCCGACTCTGGACTATTCGACGTACTATCTTCAAAACGTCTTTATCGGCCCCGGCTTGGAGGGCGTCGATAAAAGCCAGGTTCGATCGCTGCGCGTAATCGCGCTGGAATTCCGAACCAACTCCATCGGACGCAACGGCAACTCCGGCCCCGGCGGCGGCGCTCTGTCGTCCTGCCCGGTGTCAATCGGTCAAGGCTGCTGGGACGTCAAAAAGATTTTGGGCGAAGCGACCATCTACGACGACGGCTCGTGCTGTTTCCGCGTCCCGCCCCTGACGCCGGTTTATTTCCAGGTTATTGACGTCAACGGCCGCGCCATTCAGACGATGCGCTCCTGGAGCGCTCTTCAGCCCGGAGAACGATTCTCCTGCGTTGGATGTCACGAAGATAAAAGTCAGACCAGAACCAACATCGCCGGCGGAATTACAAAGGCGATGAGAAACGGGCCGCAAGACTTAAAACCGTTCTACGGAGAGCCGCGCGGATTCTCGTTCCAGAAGGAAATCCAGCCGATTCTGGACAAACACTGCATTAAATGTCACGACAACGAAGACGTTCAGCCGTCGTTCAATCTCGCTTCTACAAAAGCGTATGAGAAATCGCCGCAGGAGCTGAACCTCAAACAGCTGACAAATCCGGACGCGGACTGGTCTGTTACAACTCAAAAGCCAGAAGAGAACTGGACCGCGCTCTATCCGCTTCCCAACTCTCAGAAATCCAAAATGGGATTTGGAAACGTTCCGTTTTTGGAAAAGAATCATCACTTTTGGGAATCTCCCCAAACGCCGAACGTTTGGGCGACGACCGAGCTGGAACTCCCAGCTGACTATAAACCGTCGCCGCTGTACCTGAGAGTGTTTTACGACGACAACGTCGAGTTGTACATCAACGGCAAACGCGTTATTGCGGAGACCGGGTTTTTAACAAAGTACTGCCTGATTCTGCTGAATACGAACCCGCTCAAGCCGGGGAAAAATCTCATCGCCGTTCACGGTTCCAATCCCGTCGGCGGCGGGCAGGGCGTTGACCTGAGCTTGTGGGAAAGCCCGAACGGAGAAGCCGTCGAAGCGACCCTGAAACCCTTTAGCCTTAAAGCAACGCCGGTTGAAGACGAACAGGCAAAGAGAATCTGGACGCGTTCGTATTTGAACCTGACTTCCAGCAGCCTCCGAATCGACGACAACAAACGGGTTTACTACGGCAGACAGACGGACGTCAACAACTGGCTTTGCGTCCAGGAAGCCCCGCCGATGCTCAAACCGTATCACGCCGGGTCGATAAAAAGCCGGCTCTCGTTCCAGTTTGACGGCGACAATCCCCACGGCGGCGTAAATCTGTCACAGGAAGAAAAAGACTTGATTAGCGCCTGGATTGACCTGCTCGTTCCGTTCTGCGGTACGTACGAAGAAGCCAACGATTGGACGGACGACGACAAGGAAACTGCCGCCTATCAGCAGGCAAAACGCGATGCCGCCGATCAGATCAACGCCGAGAACTTTGCCGCCTGGCTCCAATCCCTAACGCCGCGCAAACACGGCAAGAAGAAAGAGTTTGTCATTCAGGGAGCGGACGACCCCTATCGCGCGCTCAACGCTGGCATGACCCCCGAAACGAAAGACGACGCTGTCGTTTGGACGTTTGAATCTCCCGTCCTGACGGATCAGCTCAAGCTGTCCGCCCCGCCGAAAGAAGACGTTCGGTTTACGTTCGATAACGGATTTGAAACGGTTATTCACCCCGGACAGACGTCCGTCGTTTTCAAACCGCAGAAATGCTCGTCCGTTACATCCAAAAAATGCGACGGCGACCTGTCGATCATGGGAATCAACTACAGAAAATTACGTGAGAAGAAAGAGGAGAAGAAATAGCGCGTAGCGCTTAGTGCATAGCGCTTAGTGCCTAGGAACGCGCGAAGCGCCACTACTGCCTACTGCCTACTGCCTCCCTACTCCCTACTCCCTATTCCCTTATTTCAACGAAAGGACCTACTACTATGAAACGATTTTGTTTTGCGATTGCGTTTGCCGCGGCGATGTTCGCTTTTGCGGCTGTAAACGCTCAGGAATACACCAGCCTAAAGCAGATTGAAGAGCAAAGCGCTGAAGACTGGATTGATTATCAGGCGCAGGGCGAATACCTGTATCAGAAGGGCGACATGCGATTCGCCGTTCAGGTTATCGCGCTGGGTAAAGGCAAGTTCGATTTCGTCGGCTATCCCGGCGGTTTTCCCGGAGAAGGCTGGATTGCCAAACGCGTCAAGGTGTTCTATTCCGGAACTCGCGAGGGTAAAGTTGTAACAGCCCCGTGCACCTCGTTCCAGATTCTGGCTCAGGGCGACGCAATTCTTCCGCTTCCGGAAAAGAACGTCGGCTCCAAGGCGATTTTAGACGTCGAGAAAAAGACGATTGACTTCGTCGCACCCGACGGCGGCATTCGCACAGCTTACAAAGTCGATCGTCCCAACCCGGCTTTGGGAGCCAAAGCCCCCGAAGGCGCAACGGTTCTCTTTGACGGCAAAACCGTCAATCTGAAAGATGGATACAAGCTCAACGAAGAAGACGGAACGGTTTGGGCGGAATTCTTCACCAATACCTTTGAACCGGATACGCCGTATCATCTTCACATTGAATTCCTCACCACGTTCCGCCCGAACGATCGCGGTCAGGGACGTTCCAACAGCGGCGTTTACATCGCCGAGGCGTACGAATGCCAGGTTCTGGACAGCTTTGGCTTAAAGGGACTCAACAACGAATGCGGCGGCATTTATCAGGCAGCCGCGCCGGCGTTCAACGCCTGCCGTCCTCCGCTGACCTGGCAAGCGTACGACATCTACTTCACGCCAGCCAAATGGGCGGACGGAAAGAAAGTCGAAAACGCTCGCGTTACAATCAAGCAGAACGGTCAGGAAATTTACAAAGACCTGGAACTCAAGTCCAACACGCCAGGCTGCAAAGGCGAACCGCAGCAGGGAGAAGCCCGCGGCATCTACTGCCAGGGACACGGAAACCACGTCCAGTACCGCAACATCTGGGTTGAATACACGAAATAGCGTTTAGCTATAAACAAACAGGGAATAGAGGTCAATCTCTATTCCCTGTTTTTGTATATAAATACCGTAGGATTTTCACGCGAAGCAATGAAAGGCGGTAATGAAGCGAGCGAAATTACGCTTAGGCGAGCCACGGGTGTAAACCCGTGGGTGTGAGCGAAGCGAACGGAAAATCTCACGCGGAGACACGGAGGTGCGGAGGGCGTTCGCGAAGAAAGCAAGAAATGAAAGGCGGTAACGGAGAGAGCGAAGCGAACGAAGTTACGCTTTGCTTGACGTTGCATACCAAATTGACGCAGCCGAAAAACTCCTCTGGATGTAGCCCGTCCCCGGGCTACGTTGTCGGTACAAGAAAAATTTCTTTCGCAGGAATGCCCACTCGAATAACCGGCTCGCGGCAGTCCTCTGCCGCACAACAAAATCTCACGCAAAGAAATGAAAGGCGGTAATGAAGCGACCATAGGGAGCGGAATTACGCATTCGCCGGAACGGCGAACAAAACGTCGGAAGCGTGCATACCAAAATGACGCAGCCAAAAACCTTTCTGGATCGCGGATATTATCCGCCGAAAGAAAACCTCACGCAAAGTCCGCAAAGTTCGCGAAGTTTTAAAAAAACGGACGCGAAGCGTTCAACTGGAACCGCGTTAGCGGTTCACTGTTAATAGCCGTGGGTTTCAACCCACGGAAAAAGGATTAAAAAGATTCCCTTTAATCAAATCAACCTCTTGAAAAATTTGGAATAACGTATATAAAAATGGTGAGATTTGTTTAAAATATATTAATAATTCCCCCTTATATTATAAAAAGGACGATTATATGAATAGCAGTCTTGTGTTAATTCGCAAAATTATTTTGTGCGTATGCTTTGTTTTTTTAGGCGTTGTTTCAGCCGTCAGCTATGGAGCAGAGAATTCTAATCGAGAATCGCTGTCAAAGAAAGTTCTTGACGAGTTTGGCGTCGAAAGCGTTAAACGGTTTGAAAAAATGTTCAAAACCGAAAAGTTTGATTTTGATTATTTCAGCTACCACGGCGGCAACGTTCTTCATTATGCCGCCATGACAGGGAATCTGAACCGGGTTAAACAACTCGTTGAGCAAGGCGCAGACATCCACGTAAAAAACAAAATGACCGATAGAACGGTCTTGATTTATGCCGCCGAAAGCGATAACCTGGAACTGGTTAAATGGCTCGTTGAACATGGCGCGGACGTAAAAGAAAAAATCCAATATGGCGAAACCGTCTTGATGAATGCCGCCGGTAATGGGAATCTGGAAATGGTTAAATGGCTTATTGAACATGGCGCGAATGTCAAGGAAAAAGACAATGTTTACAATATGTCAATCTTGCATTTAGCTGCTGGAAGCGGGAATTTGGAACTGGTTAAATGGCTCATTGAACATGGAGCTGACATTAACGCAAAAGGCCGACACTCAAATACAGTCTTGCATTTAGCCGCCGATAGCGGAAATCTGGAACTTGTGAAATGGCTGGTTGAACAAGGACTGGACGTCAAAGAAAAAACTGATAGTAACAATACAGTTTTGCATTCAGCCGCCTTTAGCGGAAATCTGGAACTTGTGAAATGGTTAGTTGAACAAGGAATGGACGTCAAAGAAAAAGACGAATCCGACTGGACCGTCTTGCACAAAGCTGCTTTTAGTAATCGTGATAATGTGGAGTTGATTCAGTGGCTTGTTAAACAAGGACTGGATATCACCGAAAAAAACAACCGCGAACAATCGGTCTTGCATCTTGCCGCCTTTAGTGGAAATCTGAAACAGGTTCAATGGCTGGTTGAACAAGGACAGAACGTCAACCAAAAAGACAATGCCGGCTGGACAGTCTTGCACGAAGCTGTTTCAAGTGAAAGTTTGGAACTGGTCAAATGGCTGGTTGAACATGGCGCTAACATTAACGCAAAAGATAATAAGGGTGAGACAATCCTGGAGCTCGCTGTCAGGCATGAAAATGTAGAAATAGTTCAATGGCTCATTGAACATGGTCTGGACGTCAACCAAAAGAACGAAGATGGCGCGACGCCCTTGTTTTATGCCGCTTACTGTGGTAATCTGAAATTCGTTAAAATGCTGGTTGAACATGGCGCCGACGTCAACGCAAAAAGAAAGGATGGCTGGACCGTCTTGGACGACGCCGATTGCAGCGGGAATATGAAATTGGTTAAATGGCTGGAAAAACGAGGCGCAAAAAGAGGAGAACGATAAACGTTCGTCTTGCGGATAAAGTATTGCGGATTCTTAGGATCGCGGCTGTCTCAGCCGCCAAAGATTTTTAGCCGCAAAGAACGCAAAGATCGCATAGTTTTTAAAACTTCGCGGACAAGAACGTTAGTTTTTCGGGCGCTCGTTTACCGCCTTTCATTGATAATCAACGCTGTCGACGGGTCGTGATGCCCGAACTTTCTTAAAAATTTTAAAGTTATCTGAAAAAAATGCTATTTCTCTTGCATTCTATCGAAGTAGTCGTTATAATAAAAATCATTGAGGTAACAGTTCGCAGCGTGCGATTGTCTATATAGCAAAAGGAACGCGTTTCACATTTTTGAGTTTTACACGTTAGTAGAATCGGGAAAAGCGCCGTTAGGAGTCAAAGATGTTTTTAATCAATCCTTCACAAAAAACAGATGAACGACTTTTTAAAGGATTAACAAATTGTTTTATTTTTTGGGGGGTGTTTATCTGCTCAATTATTATTCCGGCATTGTCCAATGGGGATAATAATTCTGAAGGTGAAAAAGTAATTCACTGGTTTACTCCAGAATTCAAGGAAAAAGTGGCTCAATTTAAAATATCCCCTTTTCAAGCTGCTGTAATAATCTTTTGTGAGTATAATAGCCATGTAACATCAGTAGATAAATTGAATAGTCCTCAAGTGGTTGGCGGGTTGCGTTGCATTAAGGGGGATGATTATGTTTTTTCTAGCACGCCTTATTTACCCGAAAAAGGCATGTTGATGGATGGCATTTATCTAAATGGGTTTACAGGTAATTTTAGAGTGATTCAATATTCAAAGAATCACCCTGACAAATTTATCAAGGATTTTCCTTATTTCAGTTATCAGTATTATTCTTGTCCGTTTTATGCAATATCATCAAAAGAACAATGGTATAAAGTTGTCGACAAAGCTTGTCCTTTAATTCCTAAAGATCAACGGCGGAAATGGGCTGATCAAGAATATGCGGCGTTTGCCAGTAAAGATAATACAAAAATAAAAGAGGAGTTAAAAAGTTGGGATAAGAAGTTTAACGAAATGTACGAGTTTTTCCAAGTACCAGCTGAACAAAAAAAGAAATAATCAAGAAAGTATTGAACATTATGATAAAAATTAAATATTTTTCGTTCGGTTTTGTATGTTGTATGACTTTGTTTTTCTTGATTCACTTTTCTTTAAGATTTTTCGAAGAATTTGATACTGCATATAGTATTAAAAAAACACATCACAATGGCGTCAAAATCGTAGAAGCAATTGATATTTACTATAATAAGGAAGGTGTATATCCAGAATGTCTGGCGCAATTACTGCCTCATTATTTATCTAATATTCCCCCTTCATATATTGATGTTCGCGAATGGTATTATTACCGAACAGAAGATGGCTTTTTCCTTGGAGCAAGTCAAAGCTATCCAGTTTGTCAGTACAAATTATCTACAAAAAAATGGGATGTAGAATATTAATATACTAGTTCAAAAGAAAAGTTGATTAACAAACCAATCGGTGAAAATCTGGTATTATCCCGGGGGCTTACGCACGTCGGCTCGCTCCGCTGGATCGCGGACATTCTGTCCGCCGAAGATATTTCACGCAAAGTTCACAAAGTTTTAAAAATACCGACGCGAAGCGTTCAACTAGAACCGCGTTAGCGGTTCACTGTTAATAGCCGTGGGTTTCAACCCACGGATAATGGATTAAAAAGATTCCCTTTAATCGAGTCAACGTCTTTTCTCCCCCCCGCGCCCAAAGGCGCTGGGGGGGGAGAAAAGAGGAATTGTCGATGTTTTTATTTGGCGCTTAGGTTGTCCGTGGGTTAAAACCCACGGCTAGACATATTCAACCGCTACGCGGTTGTTATGAGTGCGGAACTTGAACGTGAGTCTTTCTTGCGCTCGTTTACCGCCTTTCATTGATAATCAACGCTATCGACGGGTCATGATGCCCGGGTTTTCTTAAAAAATTTTAAAATTCTCTGAAAAAAATGCTATTTCTCTTGCATTCTAACGATGTAGTCGTTATAATAAAATCATTGAGGTAACAGTTCGCAGCGTGCGATTGTTTTTATTACAAAAGGAACGCGTTTCACATTTTTGATTTTTACACGTTAGTAAAAATCGGGGAAATACAGATAAAATGAAAAAGTCCGCTTTATTTTACATTGCTATTGCAATTAGTATTACGATTCTTGTCGTTTTTAGTGTGTTGGCATTCACGCATTCTTTTTCGTCTGCTGTTGAGAAATCATCTGCTAATGACGAATCGTCTGCTGTTGACAAGGATAAAGGACTGCCTGTCAGTTACTTGGCAGAGCTTACTCCGGATCAGCGCGATGAAATGATGAAAAAGATTGAAAAATTGTGCGATGCGGCTGAGCGCGGGGACGTTGCAACCATTAAACAATTAATTGAATCGGGTGTAATCCTGGATATCCCGGCGTCGCATAAAGATGAACGATCTGCGTTGCATCTGGCGGCTATGAACAATCACGTTGAAGCCTGTAAAGTCCTTTTGGACGCTGGCGCATCGCCTGCTTTGAGAAATTCAAGCGCTGGCGTTAACTCATTAGTTGGATTGGACGTTAAAGGCATGCAGCCTATCGATTACGCTGTTAAGAATCCAAAGCTTTTAGAAATGTTTTTTAAAGCCGGAGCGCCTATAAATCCGCCCCCAACTTCTGGACAAACATTAATTCAAAGGGCAGCTTGGGAAGATGTACCTGAATCGGTTAAATTATTGGCAAAGCGAGGCGCTGATTTGAATTCTGCAATCCAATTTACAAGGAATCAGGAAATGCTTGATTTATTAATAAAATTGGGAGCGAAACCTTCTCAGGAAGATGTGGATCGGATTGCACGTTTATCTGTTAATGCTAATAACAATATTACAAAACAGTTGGAAAACCGTGGCTATAATGCAGGTCTTGACACTCAACTTCGCCTTGCAATTCAACGTCATGATTCTAAAGCCGTTGAAGATCTCCTTAAGCGTAACGCCGATCCTAATGCTCGTTCTCCAGAGAATCAGCGAACGCCTTTGCATGACGCAATAGAGTTTGGGAATATTGATATAGTCAATATTCTTATAAAAGCTGGGGCGGATGTAAATGCGCAAGATATAAAGATGGAGACACCTCTTATGATGTTAGCTTGCATGCCGCGTTCTCTTGATATTGCTAAAGCATTGCTCGAAGCAGGCGCTGATCCGACTATTAAAAATAAATGGGGCGCCGATCCAATTAAAGCCGCAAAGGAAAATCATTTTTTGAAGCTGTATAAATTACTTAACGAACACGTCAAAAATAAGCAAAAAAGTCCTTCTGAATAAACTAAATCATATTGATAATTCGTTTTAGATTGATTCGTCAATCAGTCAGTGCGCGGATTCATTTAAAAATTCGTCGAGTAGAGCGCTACGGCTTACCGTCAAGACAACGCGGAAGCAATCGAAAACCAAAGACCGCGGAAAGCCCGTCCGTCCCGCTGGATCGCGCCTGTCTCAGCCGCCAAAGATTTTAGCCGCAAAGAACGCAAAGAAATGAAAGGCGGTAACGGAGAGAGCGAAGCGAACGAAGTTACGCTTAGGCGAGCCACGGGTGTAAACCCGTGGGTGTGAGCAAAGCGAACGTAACGGCGAACAAAACGTCTGTCCCGTTCACGTACACTGGTGAGCCGGCACGCGGCAGTCTCTGCCGCACAACAAAACCTCACGCGGAGACGCTTGAGAATTTCCGGGCGTCTCGCACCCGGCTCGCCATGTTCGTTTTTTTATCTTGTGGAGTTTCCGCTTTGCCCCTGAGGACGTCGCGGGGGAGGATTCATGCCGCCTTTGCCGCCGTTTGGACGCGGACCCGGTCGATAATTTCCATCCTGCGGACGAGGACGACGCGGGGGAGGATTCATGCCGCCATTGCTGCCGTTTGGACGAGGCCCCGGTCGATAATTTCCATCCTGCGGACGAGGACGTCGCGGGGGAGGATTCATGCCGCCGTTATCATCGTTTGGACGAGTACCGCGCTCTATCCGTGCATTAGGGGAATCGGGGTTTGCGCGAACGACCCGGAAGCCGACAGTGTTGAAATGTCCGCCGGGACGGCGCCCTTCGCCTTGGAAAGAGGTCAGGCAGGAATTGCGGTTCGCATACCATGAGCCGCCCTTGATCGCGTTGACCGTCTGACCGCGTTCCGCGCCGTTTGTTGCCACAATTTCCGTACACGTCCATTCCCAGCAGTTCCCCCACATGTCAAGAGCGCCGCAGACGGCTTTCGTTTTCGGATAGGCGTCAACAGGCGTCGTATAGCCGCCGGTTTCGCTCAGTTCTTTGAAAAGGTCTGTGTAAATAAAGCCGGTATAGTCGTTGTGGTTGACCCAGCCGCGCACATGTCCATCGGGAGTGACGGTGATCACTTCGTTCAAAGGCGCTGACTTCCCATTGAGCGCGGACTTTGGGTGTACGTATGTTACCATGCGTTTGGGATTCTCCTTCATATAATGCGAGGCGACTACACCGTTGAAGTTGAATTTGGCGTTTGACGGCGTCTCGCCCGCCGCGGCTTCCCATTCTTCTTCTGTTGGAATACGGTAGATGTGCGCGGCGTCTTTCTCGCTAAGCCAGTCGCAATAGTCGCAAGCATCGTCGTACGACACCCACAGTACCGGATGACGCTCTTTGCCTTTCGGAAAGGTTCCGTCTTTCCAGTATCTCGGCGCAGCATGACCGGTTTCGTTCACGAACTCGGCGTATTCTGCATTGGTGACAGGGTATTTTGCTATTGAAATGCCTTCGAAATCATTTCCGATTGGCAGATAGTTGTCTGCTTTGCAGCAGGCGAAAAAGGCAAAGACCGCGAATGCGGTTAAAAAAACTTTGATAATGCGTTTGTTCATGGTTTAGTTCCTTTAACTGGTTTAGTTCCTTGGCGCCATTAAAAATCGTTATATACACGTAAACGTCAGACAGAAACAATT
This sequence comes from Thermoguttaceae bacterium, assembly GCA_017407125.1. GTDB lineage: Bacteria > Planctomycetota > Planctomycetia > Pirellulales > Thermoguttaceae > RUG11551. The sequence continues at coordinate 3,857 of JAFQXE010000025.1, read as the reverse complement.
TATTGCAGACAGGAGAATAAATTTATAACTTCGGCAAACATTCTCCGCAGCTCCGCATCTCCGCGTGAGGTTTCTTCGGCGACTTTCCGCGTTCGTAAATTTCTGGAGGCTTCCGCAATTTCTGTTGCGGACTTACGTCCGCGATCCAGAAAGGTTTTCGGCTACGTCTTAGATAGTCAGCAGGTCTTGTTTTCTTCGGCGGACAGGATGTCCGCGAACCCGCGGGTCGGAGCGGCTTTCCACATTCATAGATTTCTGGAGGCTTCCGCCGCAAAGCGTTCATCGATTGTTACTTCACGGACTTTGCGAACTTTGCGTGAGGTTTTCCGGACGCTCTATTCTTTAGCCTCTAACTTCAGACCTTCTGCGACGTTTTCGAGGAATTCGTCGATGTGCTGTTTGGCTTCAAAGCCGACGATCATAACGTCTTTGTACGGCATTCTGGTAACGGCGATAGTGGATCGTTTGCGTCCTTCGGGCGTGTTAATCGTTCCCTCGCCGAGAACTTTCATGATAATAACGCCTTTGCCGTTTTCTTTGGCGGTTTTGGCAATCTCGACGTTCTGATCCCAATCGCCGTCCATTCGCTGTCGTTCCGTATTCAGACGCAGGTGCATGGAATCGACCCAGGGGTGTTTCGCCGCAATCTCCGCCGCGGTTCGAGCGTGACAGGAAACGCCGTGAGCGCGAATGAGTCCTCTTTTCTTAAGCTTTTCCATCGGTTCGAACTGGTACTCGAATCGTTCCACCCAGTCCGGCGACATCAGACAGTGAATATTGATCAGGTCGATGTAGTCCGTATTGAGTTCTTTAAGAAATCGTTCGATAAGCTGGTCTGCCGGGAGTCGTTCTTTTTCCGGAATGCCGCCGCCGGGATAGCACCAGATTTTTGTGCTTAACGTGTAGCTGTCGCGGGGTTTGCCTTTGAGGGCTTCCGCGACGAACTGATGCGTGCCGTACGAGTCCGCCATGTCGAAAAACCGGATTCCGCAGTCGTAGGCGTACCGCATGTTCTCGACGCCGATGCCGTTTCCCATGCGGTGCATGTTGCTTTGACGCATGCCGGCGTGAACGCCTGTTCCGAACCCAACGCGCGACGTTTTAATCTGCGGCGTTAAGTTGACAAGCCCAACCGGGCTGAGGTCCGCTTCGGCGCTTTCCGCTCTGGTTACCGTTGCAGACGCGGCTGCGACTCCCGCCGCGGCAGTTTGAATAAACAGACGTCGTTTCATGGCAGTGAATTCTCCGTTGTGTGGAAGTGGATAGTGGTAAGTGGTTAGTGGTAAGTGGTAAGTGGGAAGTTGAAGGAAATTAGTGGGCGCTTTGCGTCCTTGCCACTAACCACTCAAATCTTACCACTATTTATTTTACCGGATTTAACTTTTGATGTCAACAGGGGGAAGAGGGAAAGTTAGGTGTGAGCGACAGGCGAGCCGGGATGCGTAAGCGCCCGGGAAAACCTCACGCGGAGCCGCGGAGGAGCGGAGTTTTAAAGATTACTTTGTGTTCTTTGTGTTCTTTGTGTTCTTTGTGTTCTTTGTGATTAAATATTCTTTGGCGGCTGATACAGCCGCGATCCAGTGGGTCGGAGGGGGATTTCTGCGAAAAAGGTTTTGGGAGGCTTCCGCATTGTCTTGACGGCAAGCCGTCAAGTTGTAGCCCGAGGACGGGCTACATCCAAAGGAGGTTTTCGGCTGCGTCGTTTGGGTGTGTACACTTCAAACTTTTGGTTCGCCTTCGGCGAACTGCGTAATTCCGTTCGCTAACGCTCACTCCATTACCGCCTTCCATTTCTTTGCGTCCTTTGCGGCTAAAAAATATCTTTGGCGGGCGATACGCCCGCGAACCGGGCTGAACAGAGATTGTCAGCGAGTCAGTTTTCCATTGGCAGGCGAGGACGCCTGCGGTCGACGAGGACGTCGACCCTCCGAAACGCAAGCGACCAACGGGAGCGGTTATTGGCAAACGCGCGGCAGCGCGGATTGGGAGCGGCGCCTCGCCGCCGACCAACGGGAGCGGGTATTGGCAAACGCGCGGCAGCGCGGATTGGCTCCCCCGCCATCGGGGGTTGACTGCCCCGATATGATTGGGTATTCGATGAGCGCAGGCGGGAATGAAACAGTTCTCAGTGAAGTCCGGGCAGAACGCCGCTTGAGTTCAAATACTAACTTACAAGGAGCGATTATAAATGAAACTTGTCAAATTGATTCTCAGCGTTGCTGCAGTTACGGTTTTGGGCGCTGGTCTGGCGTACGCCGACGGCGGATTGATGGGACGCATTTGGGGTTCGGAAGATAAACAGGAAGCGGTTCAGCATGAACAGGGCGACCACGTCCGCCCGGCTGCTGAACATTCCGAATCGGACACTGTCAAGGGACAGAAAACCGAAGAAGAGATGTCCAAGGAATCCGCCAGGGAGCCGGAAGCCAAACAGAGCAAGGAAATGAAAGAATCCAAAACCGTCAAGGAAGAATGCCCTTCTGAAACCAAAGAGAAAAAAGAATGTGACGAACAGAAGAAGGAGTCCAACGGCGAGAAAAAGGAATGCGATGAAGAATCGACCAAATCCGAGAGCAAGAAGTGAGGAAAGGACTGTAAGGAGTCAGAAATGAGAAGCGAGGAGTTGACAGAATCGCTTGCGTCAGCTCCTCTCTCCTAACGTTACTTACGTTACCGTCCTCCTTCGCCCCCAGGGGAGTAAAATCGCGGAAAACCGGCTAGAAAGAACTGCCATCAGGCTAGGGACGTCAGCAGAGGACCGCGGTTTTACTTTTTTAAATATTTGTCGATGTTTATAAATTCATTATTTCTTTTTCCTCCTTGAAAAAACTTTCGGTCGCCAGCAAGCTGGCTCCCTTTTAGAAAAGTTTTTTCAAGGAAAATAATATGAGGGGAAAACCTTTTTTGAAAAAAAGGTTCTTCCCCTCAATCTCCCCTTTCCAAAAAACTTTAGTAAGGGGGGGAAAACAAAGTATTAGCAATAATCAAAGCGACCAACGGGAGCGATTATCGGCAGGCGCGCGGTAGCGCGGACTGGGAGCGGCGCCTCGCCGACAATCGGCGAAAATCCGTCTAATCCGTAAAATCCGTGTGCGGACTGACCTGCACATAACCTTTGCAGAGCGCTTGCGTAATTACGCATTACGCATTACGAATTACGCATTAATATATCCCCGACCCAAACTCGTCGTCCTGGCTGGACGGCGTGCGCTGTTTGGACGTCCTCGTTAGGTGTGACAGCGGGCGGGATTCCTCGCGGCTGTCAACGCGTCGGGAAACGCCATTGGATTCCTGATAGCGGTTGTCCTGTCGACGAGAGTCTTGACGGCGATTGTCGGATCGCTGGTCTGGCTGACGGCGGAAATGGGGACCGTCGAAGGGGCTTTCGTCAAAGTCGTCGTACCGGCAGACGTAGCCCGGCTGTTGAGCCAGAATGAGTTCCTGTTCGTAGGCGAGAAGAACCGCCCGTTGAATTTTGTCTCGACATTCCGCGTTGATCGGGTGGGCGATGTCTGCATAGAGCTTGGATCGTCCGGACTCGTCGCGAGCGGGTTCAAAGAAATACAGCGGAGAGCCGCACTGATTGCAGAACGAGGCGCGCAGCGGGTTCTTCCCTTGGCAGCGTGGACAGCGCATCATGATCTTTCGGCTGGGCATGGCGACAAACGGGCCGGCGGGGCCGTCGATGAGCTTCAAGTCGCGAATGACGAAACAGTTATCGAACGTTATACTGCAGAATGCCTTAAGCCGCTCTACGGGTTCATCGATGAGTTTGATGCGAACTTCTGTAATTTCCACGTTGTAATCTCCTTGGCGCGTTACATTAAAAGTTTTGACCGGACGACCAGTCTCCATCC
>JAFQXE010000024.1 GCA_017407125.1 Thermoguttaceae bacterium | reverse complement strand
GCTTTAATAACAAGGTTAAATTGACCGTAAGAAAAAGCTATGGGTTTGGCAGCGATGAAACGCTGCAAACCGCTTTATTCCATACCCTTGGGAAATTGCCTGAACCAAAACTTACCCATAGATTTTGTTAGAGAGCCATTTCCAAGTATATTCAAATCCAGAAAACAGTTCAAGGGGGAAGCCGGAGAAAAAGAGAGCTTTTAGCGTTTTTTCCTCTTCGGCGGCAGAGGACTGCCGCGATCCGGGCTCAACCATGTGCAATCGTATAAATTGGGGGTCTTCTTGACAGACGCGCAAGGTATGATAAACTATAATATAGGTAAATAGCCGCGGGAGGGGCTTTACTTTAATCCTCTCGCAACTCGCTCCGTGGGTTAAAACCCACGGCTATTAAAATTAAACCGCTAAAGCGGTTTTAGAGGAACGCTTCGCGTCCGATTTAAATCTCGCAACTCGCAACTAAAAAATGAATATTATGCATCGCGCCAGTCAGATATTGGCAGCCGTTATTATATCGACGTTGTTTTCCAGTTGTTTATTCGCTGACCAGCCAGAGCTCAGTTCCGCGACGGTGGGAATTCAGAGCGTCTGGAAGCCGGGCGTCTGGACGCCGGTTGTCGTTCCCGAGTCGGTCAGCGCGTCTCCGCTTGTCGCGATTGAAGCGGCGGACGACGACGGCGTTTGGGTCGAATACCCCGTCAGCAAATCCGACGACGGGAACTATCGCGCTCTGGTTCGCTCTTCCAAACGGCAGGGCGCGGTTCAGCTCATCTTTGAAGACAAGACGGTTAAAAAGCTGCCGTTGCCGGCGCCGGCGCAGAGCCATCGGGAAGTCGTGTTGGTAATCGGGACGGAGTCGGAATCGGAATTCGTCCGGCTGTCGATAACCCACACAGACGTCGATCCCGCTCATCGACCCGTCGTCGTTCAGATTAACTCTGTAGACCAGCTTCGATCCCAGCTTGTTTCTGACAATGCCTTGTCGCTGCAGGTTGTCGACCGAATCGTCTGGTTTCATAAACCGGGAACGGACTTGACCGCGCCGGAACTGGTCGAGTGGCTGCGTCTGGGCGGGGATGTAACGCTCTCAACGCTCGACATCGAAAAAGCCGGCGCGTTTCTCAATTCGTTACAGCCGGAATCGGCTTCCCGCGCCGACGCCGCGTCACAGCAGACGGAGTATTATCTCAATCAGACGCGGTCGTTGGAACAGTACGCCGGGTCCGATCAGCCCATTCCCAAGCTGGGGTTCGGACAGCGTTACAACCTCCGCGCCGTTCGTCTGCCGGTTTCTGCTGACGCCGTTGTTGAATGTTCGTTTATGGACTTGCCGCTGATCTATCGTCAGGCGATTGGGTTTGGACGGCTGACCGTCGCCGCCATCGACCTCAACGCGGAACAGATTCAGAAATGGTCGAATCGAGAACGGTTTCTCCGCCGCGTCATGGACGTTCCCGAGACGGATGACCACGCCCAGCGATACACTGCCAACGCAATTCTCCATTACGGTTACGACGACCTTTCCGGTCAGCTGGCAAGCGGTCTGAACCAGTACAAAGACGTTGCCATCCCGTCGTTTTGGCTTGTCGCGGCGGTTCTGATTGCATACATTCTTTTAATCGGGGCGGGCGACTATTTCCTCTGGCGAAAGCTGCGGCTTCCCACCTGGATTACCTGGATTTCGTTCCCGATTTACATTGCCGTCTTTTGCGGGCTGTTTTACTGGATGTCGCGCGCGCAGTCCGGGTCCGCCGTCAGAACGAACTGGGCGGGCGTCGTTGACGTCGATTTTGCCTCCAGCGAGACGCAGCAGTTTCTTTACGGCGACGTCCTCGCCCCGCGCGCTGGGACGTACAGCCTCGCGTTTGAATCGCTGGATAAAAACGCTGCGCTGACCGGTGTTACAACGTGGTTCGGGTCAACCGGACAGGGCATTTCCGGCATGAACTCCGCGCCGTCGGCGAACATAAACTCCCCGTTCGGCGCTCACAGCGCTCCGTCGGAAAAGTCGCACGGATTTACCGTCAATTCCGCCGCCAGAGCGACCAGAAACGTCTTCTGCCGCAGCGTCGGAAAGCTCGACAGCGCTGCGTCTCCGCTGGCGTTTACCCTCAAAGACGATCAGGGCAAGCCCCAGGGAACCATTTCCAACCAAACCAAAGACGTTACCTTCAGCGAGTGCCTGCTCCTGTACGAGCAGTGGGCGTTTCCGATTGGAGAATTCAAGCCGGGACAGACTGTTACAATTGACGACTCGTTACAGCGCTATTCCATCAACGCCGTTCTGGTCGGGCAGCGGGTGCAGATGTCGGACGTTTCGGTCAAGTATTCCAACGATACGATTCCGTACAACCCGATCAGCCTCAACCCGGAAGAGCCGCTTCGCGCCATGCTGTTCTATAAGACGTCCGGGGGCGCGTCGTACGCCAAACTCGATTCCGGATACCAGTCGCCAACCGATTTCAGCTCGCTGATCCATCTCCGCCGCGCGGTCCTGCTGTGCAAAGTCAGCCCGGCGCAAGCGGAAAAGACCGTCCAGCTGAACGTTACACAAAACGGCTCCAACGCCTCAACCTCTCAGCCGTCCGACGACTGCCGACTGCTGTTCTATCGGTTCGTATTGCCGATAGCAGAATAATATTGGTTAATTTTCTTCTACCCCCCCTGCCCCAAAATATTTTTCCCGGGGGGTTGTTTTTAAAAATTCTTTGGTTTATAATCATTCTTACGTAAAATAGACAATTCATTTTATAATTTTTTCAACACATCGAAAGGAGTTATCAATGACTCGACGTTTAACCGTCTTTCTGTTTGCGCTGTGCATGACGTGCATGGCTGCCGTTCAGGCGTGGGAACTTCAGGACAACCCGATTGTCAGCCGCTGGGCGAAAGAAGTCAGCCCGGAAAATGCGCTGCCGGAGTACCCGCGTCCGCAGTTTGAAAGAAAGGACTGGAAGTCCCTCAACGGTCTTTGGGACTACGCTATTATCGACAAAGACGCCTCGGCGGAAACCTTTACCGCAGACGGCGAAATTCTCGTTCCGTATCCGATTGAATCGGCTCTGTCCGGCGTGAAGAAGTTCGTCGGCGAAAAGAATCAGCTGGTCTACAATCGCAAGTTTACCGTTCCGGAAGAATGGACGAAAGCCGGCAAGAGAATCCTTCTCAACTTTGAAGCCTGCGACTGGAAGACCCAGGTTTTCGTCAACGGCAAACTCGTCGGGAAGCACGTTGGCGGATACACGCCTTTCAGCTTCGACATCACCGACGTTCTGGTTGAAGGCGAGCAGGAACTTCGCGTCGTCGTTTACGACCCGACCGACGCCAACTGGCAGCCGCACGGCAAACAGGTTCGCCGCCCCGGCGGAATCATGTACACCGCTGTTACAGGTTTGTGGGGATCCGTCTGGATGGAACCGGTTGCTCCACAGGGACAGATTCTTTCCGCGGCTGGATACGCGGCGACGCTCAAAGACGGCAAACTGACGCCCGCTCTGGACGGCTCGTTTGTTATTCAGGGAACTGCGTTCGTGGCTGACACGACCATCGAAAACACCGCGGCGGAAGTCGCTATTTACGACGCGGAAGGTAAAGTCGTCTTTGCTGAATGGACCAGAATCGTAGACGGCAAGTTTACCTTTACCGGCAAGATCGAAGACCCCAAATTCTGGGCGCCCGGCTCGCCGTATCTGTACAACGTCGTTTATAAGCTGGCGATCAACGCCGAGCAAATCGACAAGGTCGACAGCTACATTGGCTTGAGAACGTCGACTATCGGCAAAGACAAGGACGACTATCTGCGTCTGCTGGTTAACGGCAAGTTTATCTTCCAGTACGGTCCGTTGGATCAGGGCTGGTGGCCGGACGGACTGTACACGGCTCCGACGGACGAGGCTCTGAAATACGACCTGATCGCGACCCAAAAGATGGGGTTCAACATGCTCCGCAAGCACGTCAAGGTCGAATCCCGCCGGTTCTACTATCACTGTGACAAACTTGGCTTGCTCGTCTGGCAGGACATGCCCTCCGGCAGCAACGCCGTTGGACGTCCCGAAGCTCCCGAAGCCTCTCAAAACTACTACAACGAATGGACGGACATCATGACTGAGCTTCAGAACTCGCCGTCCGTTATTATGTGGGTTCCGTTCAACGAAGGATGGGGACAGTTCGACACGGAAAAGGTTGTCGCGTACACGAAGGACTTCGACCCGACCCGAGTCGTCAACTGCGCCAGCGGCTGGACGTTTAAGAACTGCGGCGACGTTCACGACATGCACTCTTATCCCGGTCCGAACCGTCCCGCCAACAGCGACGAATTTGCTATCGTACTGGGCGAATTCGGCGGCTTGGGGCTTCCGCTGCAGGGACATTTCTGGAAAACCGACGGCAACTGGGGCTACGTCAACATGGGTGACAGCGCCGCGTTGTTGGAACGTTACACCGGACTGATGAAGCGGCTTCGCACGCTGATTGACGAAGGGCTTTCCGCCGGCGTTTATACGCAGACGACCGACGTCGAAACGGAATCCAACGGTCTGATGACCTACGACCGCGAGGTCAACAAGATGGGCGAGGAAAACGTCGCCAAGGCGAACTCGATTCTCTTCCGCCCTGCCCCGGTTGTCAAGCGCGTTCTTTTCGACGACGCCCGCAAGGGAGAAAACGTTTGGAAGTTCACCACCGAACAGCCCTCAGACGACTGGACTCAGCCCGCGTTTGACGATTCCAAATGGGAAGAAGGCGTTGCGGGATTCGGCAGACAAGACCAGTACAACATTCCGACAACGAAATGGGAAACGTCCGACATCTGGCTTCGCAAGACGTTTGAATTCGATGGGAATCTGGAAGGTTTCCTAGCCGCGACGCTCTTCCATGACGAAGACTGCGACGTCTACATCAACGGCGTCAAAGCGTTCAGCCTGACCGGATACGTTACCGCCTATACCGTTCAGGACGTTTCGCCCGAAGCCTGCAAAGCTCTTAAGAAAGGAACGAACGTCATCGCCGTCCACGTCAAACAGACCAGCGGCGGACAGTTTATCGACCTCGGCTTGGCGGAAATGGTCGAGGGAAAATAAAATAGTAATTCGGAATGCGGAATTAGGAATTCGGAATTACGCAAGCGTGACGCGATTTTCTTCGGAGGGTCGACGTCCTCGTCGACCGCAGGCGTCCTCGCCTGCCAATGGAAAAACGACCCGCGAACAGACTTTGTTGAGCCCGGTTCGCGGGCATCTCGCCCGCTGAAGAAATTTTACCACAAAGAACACAAAGAACACAAAGAACACAAAGAAATCTTTAAAACTTCGCGTACATTGCGAACTAGAGCGTGAGTTTTTTTCGGGGACTTACGCACCCCGGTTCATCTTTTTATATGAAAAACGAAGATAACAAACCAATTGCCAAGAACGTCAACGACAACAGACAATCTGTTTGGAAGCGGTTTATGACGTTATACACGTTTCTTTTGCCGCTGGTTGTATGCATTGTGTTTTTTTATCAAGTCCTTTTTAGCAAGTGGGTTGATCTTCTGCTGAAAGATTTCTTCATGGATTTTCCGCTTTCTGTTTATTTGTTATCTCTTGGCGTCAGTTTAGTTTTGATTCCCGTAATCTTGATTGGAATTAAAATTCATGATAACGTACAACAAGAGAAAGAGCGTAACATTCGTTTTTCAAAGTCGCAGAGCAAACACAGAGAATCGGAGTTCGGTCTTTTTTGTAAAGGTTTTCAGGACAGTTTTTTCGGCGAGATTATACAAATACTCCTATACTTTGTCTTATTGGGAATATTGATAATTCTGTTTTTTGCAGTGTTTTTTCTGTTGCCGAATTTTCTCCAATACTGCGCGCAAGCCATACTCCCTCATCGCGAACCTGCTGTTACTGTTCATGACAGCAGCGGACAAAGCGGCTGGGGAGGAATTGGCGTAGCTATGCTGTTATTTGCGTTGAATCAATTATTACTCTTCGGGTTCTTTGTTGCGTTCTTTTACGTGCTAATACGTCGACTTGGCGCGTATCAGATTCGGCGGCTTCGCGTTTATAGACGTCAAAAAGCCAGAAGAAAGGAACGTCTGACGAAAATAAGAAACGAACAGCAAGCCCCGCCGCCCGATTCGCCGGAACAGCAAGAGAGTTTCGACGACGACAAGACGGAGAACGATTTTTAAGCCGCAAAGAGCGCAAAGAAATCTTTAAAACTTCGCGAACATTCTCCGCTCCTCCGCGGCTCCGCGTGAGTTTTTTCCGGGGATTCGTTCACGCCCACGGGTTTACACCCGCGGCTCGCCTAAGCGCGAAATCAATGTGACATCTTAATTCCGGCGTTTTGTTCGCCTGACGGCGAATGCGTAATTCCGCTCCCGTTGGTCGCTCCATTACCGCCTTTCATCATTCGTCTAATCCGAGTGCGTTTTACTGCTCGTATTTCTTTAGCGCGGCTTGCAGGTCGGCGACGATTTCGTCTCGGAGGAAGGCGGGTTTTAACACTTCTGCATGAGAGCCGAAACTCATAATCCAGTTTTTGACTTCTACGGTGTTGTTGAGCTGCATGTCCAGAACGACGGAGCCGTCCGGCTGTGACGTTATCTTCTGCGAGTTCGACCAGACGTGTTCGCTGACGTATCGGGCGACGGATTCGTCAAACCGGATTTTTACTTTTTGCAACTTTTCCGTCGGGAAATGAATCACGCCGAACGACCCGGACATGTATTTCCCGATATTGAAACTGGGGTCTTTGTTGAATTTGACGTTGTAAAGCAGTTCCGTCTGCTCCACTCTGTTGAGCTTCCAATGCCGCATGGCGTTGACTTTGTGAGAATAGCCGATGATGTATATCGACCCCTTGTGCAGCATGATGTGGTACGGGTCAATGGAATAGGATTCCGCCCTGGTCGATTCCTGTGACCGGTACTTGATTACGACGCTGCACTGCGATTCCATGGCAGAGTAAATGTCGTCCAAAATGGACGTGTATTCGTTTGACTGGTAATTGCTGCTGCCGACGTGAGTAATAAACGCCGACTTCGCCATGGCGTCGAATTTGTCAATGACGTCTTTGCCCAGCTGAGAGCGAATCTTTTTAATTCCGGCGCTGGCGGACTTCCAAATCGGCGTTCCGATAAGCGGCTGCAGGAACTGGTATCCGATGCACAGCGCGATCGCCTCGTCGTAACGGAGGTTGACGGTGCTCTCTCCCGAGAGAAAATCGATTTTCCACAGCTGCTTTCCGGTACCGGGAACGGGGCGGCATTCTAGGACGATCTTTCCCGTTTTTAAGATGTCGCTCATGACGCTCAAGTCGCGCTGAATGGTTCGTGGGGAAACGCCCATTCTCTTTGACAGCTCGTCGATAGCGTATCCGTTTTTATGTTTGGGATCGTTGGAAGTGAGAATTTTCAATAGTTCCCATTGCCGGGTTTTGGAAGTGGTTTCGTTCATTGATTTTCAGGGATGTCAGGAGGTTAAATCATGAAATGGAAAACGTCGGGCGTCAGCCGCGGCTTTCAAAAAGGGAGTTGTACATATAGACGTTGACGACGATTTTGACCCACGAGCCGTTTTGCTCTATCGTATCGGCGTCTGCGTACAGCTGCAGTCCTTGGTCCATCATTTTTGCCAGTACGGGGTTGTTGGCTTTGGGAATGTATCCCAGCTTTTGTTCTTTATTATTCAAAACCAAAATGGCGTTGGAATCGTATTTGTTGTTCGGTTCTCGAAGCAGGTAAAGCCGATCGCCGGGCTTAAGCCGCCCTGCAAGGGAGACGATGTCCGGAACGTGAGTCGTCCCCGCTACGTTTGTGTTCATCAATCGCACAGACGATTCGAAAGAGCGATGAGGAATAATTTCCTCTCGCTTTTTGAATACGCTAGGCAAGGAGTTTCGCTTTGAGAGCCGATAGAGCGCAATGAATTCGTTACGCTTCTGCCGCCATTCAAGGACGTCTTTATGGGCTTTGAGAATCTTTTCTCTCAATTCTTTAGCGCAGCGTTCCTGTTCGTCTTCATGACTCAGCTCGTCTTTTCTCGAAAAGGGGAATTGACTTTGAATCTGATCAATTTGAAGCTGAAGCTTGTCACGCGCCGCCTGACACGCTGTAGTCAATTGGCGTATTTCTGCCGCTGTGACTACCGGCTTGTACCAGTTGAGATTGCACTCGTAGACGTATTGCGCTGTTTCTTTCAAGCCCTGGTAATTATTGTTATAATAATAGAAGCTTGAAGTAACCAGCAGTTTACGAATGTTGTTTTCCTTGTTGCCGATTACGGTTGGTTCGGTTTTAATCCAATTGTAAAGGTTGTCGAGCCGATTCTTTTTTTTCTTTGATAGTTTAAACGTATAGTCGCTTCCAGTTTTGATAGTCTTTTTCAGCTGCCTTTCCCATTCTTTCAGCTCTTTTTTAACGGCGGCGAACTGACTCTTGCTTTCCTGTTTGACGTCTTTTAACGATTTGTCCTGACCGTTGAGAATGGCTTGTATTTGCTTGATTTCAAACTTGTACTTTTCGATTTTTGCGGAAAGCAGCTTGAGCTTCTTTTCGTAACGAAACAAACTGGAATAAAAACAGCCCGTCAACCCCGGTTTATCGTAATAGATTAAATCGCGTTTTGTATACAGCAGGTCAACGACGCTATTCTGTAAAGCGTAGATTCTGTCCTGAAAGTGCGCGTAGAGCGTTTCCGGACCGTTAAATTGATCGTCAGAAGCAGTTCGGTTTTCCGTCATGATTTTTCCCTCTATGATTTAGTTACCTATATTATAGTTAAGATTTCAACCGATTCAATGGAGGTATGACAGAATCTGTCATACCTGTTCAAAAATGGTTGCTTGGGAAGGTCTCAAACCCCCAGGCGAGCCACGGGTGTTAACCCGTGGGTATACGACCGATAACCAATGAGTAAAAAAGAGACGTTTGGAACGGTAAGCCCGGGAACTCACGTTCCCGGCTCGCCTATTCGTCAATTGCTAATTGCTCATTGCTAATTGATAATTTCCTCAACTCCTCCCTCCTCACTCCTAATTCCTAACTAAAAATAGCCCCCCCTTACGTTGCGTTGGAAGGGGAGTATAATATATAATCAGACAATATCAGGGCGGGTCAGGCTGGATTGGCGAAAGGTCTGTCGTCCCTTTTATCCCATTTTGTACGAATACAGGAGAATACGATGTCAGAATATATCCAGAACATGTTTGGTTACGACGGTCAGACGGTCGTGGTTATCGGCGGAGCCGGCGAGTTGGGCGGAGCGCTGTGCCGCGCGTTCGCTCAGGCGGGCGCGAACGTGGTTGTCGCGGACGTTACCGAAGCGGGCTGCAAGAAACGCGTCGCGGAACTGGAATCGCTGGGCGGAAAGGCGTTCTGGACGCTCATCGACGTTACCAAACGCGAGTCCATCGTCAACGCTCTGGACGAGGCGAAAAAGCCGACTGGCAGAGTCGACGTCCTGGTTAACGCGGCGGGCGTTAACTTCGCGTCCCCGACTTTTCTGGAACACCCGGAAGAAAAATGGGATTTCGTTATCAATATCAACCTGAAAGGCACGTTCCTGTCCTGCCAGGTCTTTGGCGAACACATGGCGGAAAACGGCGGCGGCGCGATCCTCAATTTCGGATCGGTTACGTCCCTGCTTCCGCTGTCGAAGGTTTTCGGATACAGCGCGTCGAAGGCAGCGGTTCTCAACCTGTCCCGCAACATCGCTCAGGACATGGCTCTGAAGAACGTCCGCTGCAATACGATCTGCCCCGGATTCTTCCCGGCTGAACAGAACCGCAAGATTCTCGATCCGGAACGGGTCGACAACATCATGCGCGGCACCCCGATGCGCCGATATGGGAACCCGGACGAACTGGCTGGCGCCGCTCTGCTGCTGTGCTCGCGAAACGCTGCCGGGTTCATTACCGGAGCCGTTCTGAGCGTCGACGGCGGCTTCGCGGCGAACTGGTTCTAGCGGCGAGGCGCTTCCGACAAGTTTGCGCTTGTGAGCTAAAATATGGTTTATTTAGGGTCTATTTAAGTCCCACACGGAAAACACGGATAAGACGGATTCACACCGATTGATTAACTTAACGCTGAATTTATTTTATAAATCAAAGGTTATTAAATTATTAGAAAAGTATAAAATAATGAACTTATATTAACCAATCGGTGAATATCCGTTTAATCCGTCAAATCCGTGAACGGACTGACCTGCACACAACCAATGAACAGCGCTTGCGTAATTCCGCATTCCGAATTCCTAATTCCGAATTAAAAATGCAGTACGTTCGAGACAACATCGCCCAGATGGGCGGATATATTTCTGGCGAACAGCCGCAAAGCGGCGACTTTATCAAGCTCAACACCAACGAGAACCCGTATCCGGCGTCGGAACGGGTTCGTGAGGCGATTGCGAAGGCGGCGCATACGCTCAACCTGTATCCCAACGCGATGGGAACGCCGTTTCGCAAGGCGGCAGCTGAGGTTTTAGGCGTCGATCCGTCCTGGATTATGTGCGGGAACGGGTCGGACGACATCCTGACGATTGTTACTCGCGCCCTGGTCGGCGAGCAGAACAAGCTCCGTCTGCCGTATCCGAGCTATATTCTCTACAAGTCTCTGGCGGAACTGCAAGGGGCGCAGTGGGAAGAGGTTGACTATTCCTCCGACTGGAAAATTACCGACGCGTTCAGCCGACCCGACGGCAACGTCAAGCTGTTTTTCCTGCCCAACCCCAACAGCCCCACCGGGACGACGGTCTCGCCGGACGAGTTGCTGGCGCTGGCGGACAAGCTGTCCTGCCCGCTGCTCATTGACGAGGCGTACGCCGACTTCAACGAGTTCAACTGCCTGGACCTGGTCAAAGCGCGACCCAATATCATGGTGTCGAGAACGTTCAGCAAATCGTACGCTCTGGCAGGGCTGCGATTCGGGTTCCTCGTTGCGCGTCCGGAACTGATCGAGCAGTTCGTCAAGGTCAAGGACTCGTACAACTGCGACGCGCTGTCGATAGCGGCGGCGTCTGCGGCGATTCAGGATCAGGACTGGCTTCGTCAAACCGTAGCGAAAATCAAGGCGACCCGAACGCGTCTGACCGACAAGATGCGCGCTTTGGGATTTACCGTCCCGGACTCCTCTGCCAACTTTACGTGGAACGTCTATCCCGGCAAACCGCTCAAACCGATTTACGAATACCTCAAAGAGCGCAACATTTTCGTTCGTTACATGGTCTACGACCGCTGGGGCGAAGGGCTTCGCATTTCCGTCGGCACGGACGAGCAGATAGACAAGTGTGTTGCGACGATAGCGGAAGCGATGAAGAATGCGTAATTCATTGGTTGTGAGCGGGTCAGTCCGTACACGGATTTTACGGATTAGACGGATTTTCGCCGATTGGTTAATTGAAATTCAATCATCATTTGCTCATCATAGGATTTTTAAACACGAAAAACACGAAATAAGCGAAAGATACGAAAAATTTTAGATAATAAATTAATCTTTTCGTTTGTTTCGTCCTTTTCGTATATTTCGTGTTAAAAAAATACTGCGGCAACCGCCACTCCCGCGAACCGGGCTGAACGGCGTTTTATCTCCCCCGCCCCCTGCTCTATCCCTCTTGTTTTCTTAATTGTCTTCTCTATCCTATCTATTTTCCATAATATTTTAAATATTTTCCTCTAAACTGCTTGCAGAATCAAAAATCACGTGTATAATGTAAATTTAGAAGTGTATTTTTGGTAACTGTATCAAAATATATACATACCATTTGTTCATTAAACCAAATTCCCCAATTATTACCCATACAGAGAAGAATTATGACCAATTCTCCGAAACTGCGTTTGTCGCTTCTGGCGCTCTTGTTCGTCGGCTCTTTCGCTCAGGCGGAAACGTATACAGATGATACAGTTCCTTCTGCCCCATCCAATATAAATACGAACACAGAGTTTGCCATTACAAACTCTGCAACTTATACCGGAACTATTACCGGCGGGACTATTACCAAAACCGGCGCTGGAACGCTGACGCTGACAAACAGCATTACCGCAGCTACTATCACGTCCAACGCTGGAACCTTGGTTTTGGGAACGTCAGGAGATTCAATTAACATTGGATCGGGAACCAATATTAAAACTAGCGGCGGAACAATTAAAGTTGATGGCAATATCTTTGTGACTTCCGGTCATCTTTATGCATCAGGAAATTGGAAGACGGGAACTGGAAAGATCACGGTTAATAGCGGAACTCAATTGAGAGTTGGAGGAACGATCGGTCTTGCAAACGGAATAACTCTCGCTGGCGGTTTGCTTTTTAACGACGGCGATACAAACCACGGCGGAACAAAAGATGGAACGGTTTCCTGCCCCATTACCGTTACGGCAGACAGCCAGGTCCAATGCGGTTGGAAAAATGGCTCATTAACGCTCTCCGGCGGGCTTAACGGTTCCGGCAATTTAACATTTAATAAAGATGCCAGTAATCCGGGGAACTGGATTAATATTTCAGGTACTGGCGACTATAAAGGTTCAATCACACTCAAGGGGAAGATACGTATTGGAGAAGAAAACAAAAATATTGGAACTTCGGAAGCGCCGGCAAGCGCAACTTCCTATATCGGTTCAAAAGAAATCACGTTCAATGGCGGCACTGTTCATAATTATGACGCATATCTCACTTTTTCAAACGATTTGAATTTTGTTTCTAATTCGTATCTTCAGGCTGGCTGGGGTAAGGATATGACCGTTACCGGAAAGATTAAGGGTTCTGGCGCTCTCATAGTTCCTTCCGACGGCGGCTGGGTTATAATGGGAACGTCTTCTCCTGGCAATTCATTCACAGGAAACGTTACAACAAACTGGGATAAAACATCAAGTATGGGAAAGATGCGTCTGGGTAGCGATCAGCCCTTTGGGGCAAATGTCGGTCAGGCGAACATCTACGGTCAGTTGGACATGAACGGTTACAGCCAAATATTTAAAGGATTGGTGAGCGATACTGGGAAAGATGGTAAGACTACTGTTTATAAAGGAAGTATCTTTAATAACGCAAGCAGCAGCGTTTCAACTTTGACGCTGGATATAACAAACGGAACGTATACCTACTACGGAACTATTGCCCAAAAAATAGATCTCGTTATAAGCGGAGAAAATGGAACGCAGAAGTTTCATCAGGCTCCTGCCGCTGCGTCAACAACGGTTAATTCGGGAACGCTGGAACTGCTCAATAACGGTACTTTAAACAATCTTTCCGGCACGGATGGAACTATCAAATTTGGAAGTAAAACTCTGACTTTGAGCAACTCTGTCAATTCGACATTTTCAGGATCGCTGTCCGGTTCTGGAACTGTAGTTGTTGCTAGTAATACTAATGGCTATGTGATGACAATGGCGACAACTTGTATCGGCGATTCGTTTACAGGAAACGTTCAGACCAACTTTGGTTCGACTACTAATCAAGGTTATTTGAAACTTGGCTCTCTTCAGCCGTTTGGCGCCAACGCCGGTACAGCCAACATTTACGGAACGATGGATATGAACGGTTACAGCCAAAAATTCAAGGGATTAAAGAGCGACAACGGTAGCGGATACCTAAAAGGCAATATCTATAACAATACTGAAACTTTATCAACGCTAACGTTGGATACGACTTCACAAGATAATACTTACTATGGCGTTATTACTGGAAATGTCGCCCTCGTTTTAACCGGAACGGGAACTCAAACTTTTATCCAGGCTCCTGCCGCTGCGTCAACAACGGTTAATTCGGGAACGCTGGTTCTGTCCAATGGCGGTACGCTGTACAATCTGTCCGGTACGAACGCTGGCGTTCTCAACAACAACGGTAAAGCTATTACTGTAGAAAGCAGCGCTGATACTGAATTCGCAGGCGTAATTGCAGGAGCTGGCGGTTTGACTAAAAGCGGAACGAAAACGCTGACGCTCTCCGGCGCTAACACGTACACTGGCGCAACAACCGTTTCAGACGGCGTTCTCGAACTGACCGACGACGCCGTTGTCGCAAACGGTCCGATTACCGTTGGAGCAAACGGAACGCTGGAATACAATCTTTCCAGCGGCAAGAAGCAATTGCTGACCATTTTCGAAACAGGTGATTCAAATAATAAGATTAAGAGTACAGGTCAAGTCGTTAAGACCGGCGACGGAACGCTTCAGATTTGCACTGCTGCGGCAGGACTGGTCGAGGCTTCCAGCTTCGTTGTTTCGTCCGGTCGTCTGGATATGAAAGAGTATTTCAAAGGATCGCTGGCAGTCGAAGCTGGCGCGACTCTGTCCCCCGGCAACTCGGTCGGAACGCTGACGGTTGACGGAACGTTTAGTCTGGATAGCGGCGCGACGCTGTTGATGGAAGTCGGCAAAAACGATCAAGGCGAGATTGTCGTTGACCAGCTGATTCTCAGCGAAATCAATGAAGAGACGTTTGCCTCCGGGTCGATTATCAACATAGTCCTGGATCCCGACAGCGGACTCGTTGGCGGAGATTCGTTCACGGACTTTGTATTCATCACCACTACAAGCGATGCCGATGCAGCGAGCATTTTTGACGCTGTCAAGAACGCGACTTTCTCTTATTACTTTCCTGGCTATGAAGTTAAGCTCGATGGAAAAAATATTTTGCTTTCTGGGACGCTTAGCGCCAACGCCGTTCCGGAACCGTCGACCTGGGCGCTGTTGGCGCTTGGCGCTGCGGGTTTGATGTACTGGCGGAAACGTAAGAATGCGTAATTCGTAATGCGGAATTCGTAATTACGCAAAGCGTAGGCGAGCCGGGGTGCGTAAGCCCCCGGAAAAGGCTCACGCGAAGTTTGCAATGTTCGCGAAGTTTTAAAAATTTCTTTGCGCTCTTTGCGTTCTTTGCGGCTAAAATTTCTTCAGCGCCCGCCACACGCTCGCGAACCGGGCTGAACGGCGTTTTTTCTCCCTCCCCCTGCTCTATTCCTACGGTTTTCTTAATAAAATTGCCTATCTTCTCTGTCTTGCCGCAATATTTTAAAATTTTTTCTCCTATTTCCTTGCAGAATCAAAATTCGCGTGTATAATATATATTTAGGAACATATTTTTGATAATTGCGTCAAAGTATATACATACCGATTGTTTATCAAACCCAATTTCCCAATTTTTAACCAATACATAGAAGAATTATGACTAATTCTCGGAAACCGATTATTCTGTCCTCCCCCCGCATTTTAACATGCGGGCGGATTCTCATTTCTGTTCTGTCAGTTTTTGTTCTTACTGTCTTTACCTATGCTCAAGACACCGAGCCAGATACGGTATTTCGGTATGCCGACGGTGCGACGGAGTCTAACGCTTCTGGCACAGACATCACTACGGTTCAAAAGACAGAAGGCGCCGCATTAGGCGACGTGCTTAAGCTTTCGGGCGACGCCACGCAAAATGGAAGATTGAATCTCGAAAGTAACAACGGCGCGTATTTGAACTTTACAATTCAGTCTGATACGCCTGGCACAATGCGAACAATAAAGAAAACCGCAGGCTCCGATCGTTTTTACAACTTTAACACAACCAGCGGAACAAATGCCTCAATGACGCTCAAAGATTTGTCCATTCAGGGTTCTGACAGCGAGATTTCAGACGCGATTGGTCTTTTCTTTCACAGTAGTACGTCTTCCACTACAGTTAACTTGACAGTGGACAACGTCACATTTTCCGGTTTTAAAAATAGCGGTTACTCTGGCGGAGTAATAGCGATGGACAACGCCGGAGCTCTAACCATAACTGGATCTGGAACTGGCAAAATCGAGTTTAACAACAACTACGCTAAAACGTATGGCGGCGCGATCCACGGCGCAGAAACCACAATTACTGGCAACGTCGTCAAATTCACCAATAATACTGCCAACGCCAATCATGGCGGCGCCATCTATAGTTATGGAGGAACGCTGGCGATCACCGGTCAGGGCGACAATCCAACAATCGAATTCAGCGGCAACACAGCGGGAGAATATGGCGGCGCGATTTATAGCGCGAATTCAGTTGTATTTTCTGGCAATAACACGTCTGCCGTATTTACAGGAAATACAGCCGCAAATGGTAACGACCTGTATTTATACGGCTCTTCCGGTACAGTGTTAAGCTTTACCGACAGCGGAACCTATTCTTTTGACGGCGGCATTTATGTCGAAAAAACAAACGTTCAAACGGTAATTAATAAAGCCCAGGTTACAATTGCTGGACGAGCAAACGATTCAACCAATGTTTATCAACTTCAGAACGTTACGGTTTCCAACGGAGGCAAGCTGACGGCGAATATGGATTATATTGATTCTCTTACCGGAACAGTGAACCTTGGCAGCGCTGGTTCAACCGGATCGTTGGAACTGAACGCTGGTCAAGGCGTTTCTAAAACGTTGTCTTCGTTTACAATTTCCGGAGCTGGCGGTTTGACCAAAACCGGCGCGGGAACGCTTGAGCTCACCACCGCCAACACCACGTTCACCGGCAAAACGACCGTTTCCGGCGGAACGCTGAAGCTCAGCGGCAGCGGGAAATTGGCGTCTTCAGAGATTGACGTGCCGTCCGGTTCAACGTTGACGTATTACAATACAACGCCACAAAATTCTTCTGCGCTGACATTTAACGTCAACGGCGGTACGCTGGAATTTTATAACGATAGAACAACGGATGTCGTTCATAACCAAAATAATGCGATTTGCTCAGGAGCAGATAACGCCGGCGTTACAATTAACGGAACCGGCGGAACGCTGCTTATTGACGGCGGCGGACACGTTGCCGTATCAAACGGAAATGGATCTACTATAACAATCAGCATGGATAAGAATTCCACGATTTACGTTAAAAACGGCTATTTCATGAATGGCGGTTATACGTCTCAAAATTGGACTGACAATAAAGCTGCGCTTAAAATCGGGTCAACCGGTATCGTAAACTTGTGGGACGGAACTCAAATGAAAGTCGGAGGTTTACTAGGAGACGCCGGCGCTCAGATGATCGATACTCAGTCCAGCGGAAAAGGCATTTCTGTCGGCAATGGCGTAACGTCAGACCAAACCTTTACGTATAATGGAACAATTAACATGGGTAAAAAAGTCTTTGATTACGTCGGCGCAGGTACGCAGGTTCTCAATGGCGATATATCCAATGTTGTAATGACCTCCAAATCTGGAACTCTGGCTTTGGGAACTGCCAATAACCAAATTACGCTTGGAGCTGGCGCCAGGATTATATCTAATGGAGGGACTGTTCGTGTAGATGGCAATATCAATATCAACTCTGAATCTGTAACTGTCAAGGGCGCTTGGACGGGTAACGGCTCTATTACCGTTAGTTCTGGCGGTGAATTGCGAGCTGAATCAAATTTCAGCTTCGACAAAGGAATTACGCTCAGCGGAGGAACTTTACGCAACGCAACCGATGGAAGAACGGTTACTGTCAGCGCTCCGCTAAACCTGACTGCAGAATCCTATTTTAAGTCCGGTTGGTCTGAAAATATGACGCTAACCGGCTCTATTACCGGTTCTGGAAAATTCCATGTAAAAGTCGATTCTGGATGGGTGGTTGCAGCAACCACCTGCACAGATAATTCATTTACAGGCTCTATACATACAGACAATGAAAGCGGTTCGTATGGATTGCTGAGATTGGGCGCGAACAATCCGTTTGGAACCAATGCTGGCGAAGCAAGGATTTGGGGTACTTTAGATATGAATGGGTACAGCCAAACGTTTGCTGGATTGGCTAACCGCGACAGTACTACTGCTGGTACAGTTGGAGGTACAAGCTCTTCTGTTTTGACTTTAAAGCTTAATAACAATGCCAGTAAGGTTTATGGAGGCGTATTTGAAGGCGCGCTGAGTCTGGTTTTAACTGGCGACGGCACAGGAACTCAGATTTTGAAACAGGCTCCAGCTTATACAGGTTCGACGACTGTTCAAGCTGGTACGCTTCAGTTGGACGCTGGCGGTACGCTGTACAACCTTTCCGGCGCGGGAACTGTCAAATTTGGAAGTAATACTCTGACTTTGAGCAATTCTGCCAGTACGACGTTTTCAGGATCTCTGTACGGTTCTGGAACTGTAGTTTTTCCCTCGAATAATAAAAACGCAGTAATGACAATGGCGACAACTTGTAACGGCAATTCATTTACTGGCGGCGTTCAGATTAACTATGGTTCGGAATCCAATCAAGGCAGATTGCAGCTTGGCTCTGCTCAGCCCTTTGGCGCCAATGCCGGTCAGGCGAACATTTATGGAACATTGGATATGAACGGGTACAGCCAAAGATTCAACGGTCTGTATAACAACGGCGATAAAGGTTCAATTTATAATAATTCAACAACGCTGTCAACATTAACGATTGATACAACGGGAAAGAATTTGACGTTCCAGAGTTCTATTAAAGGCAACATTGCTTTGGATATAACTGGAACTGGAACGCAGACGTTAAGCAAAGCGCCTGAATATACCGGCGCGACAACGGTTGAATCGGGAACGCTGGCTTTGTCTGCTGGCGGTAAGCTGAACGATCTTTCCGGCGCGGGAACTGTCAACTACGGGGCAAACAATCTGACGCTGAAGAACACTGTCGATACGACATTTTCAGGATCTATATCCGGTTCCGGCGATTTGAGATTTGGGAATAATGAAAATGACGCCTGGATTGTCATGGATACAACATGTGACGTTACAGGAAAGATCCGAATTTTTTATGACAATGCTTCCCAAGGAGCTTTACAAGGCAGAGTTAGGCTGGGAAGGAATAACGCCTTTGGATTGAACGTCGGTCAAGCAGACGTTTACGGTACGCTGGATATGAACGGTTACAGCCAGACCTTCAAAGGTCTTTATAGCGATGCCGATAAAGGTCCAATTTATAATAATACAGAATCGTTGTCATCATTAACGATTGACACAACGGGTAAGAATTTGACATTCAAGAGTTCCGTTAAAGGCAACATTGCTCTGGTTATCACTGGAACTGGAACGCAGACTTTAGATAAAGCTCCTGAATATACCGGCTCGACTACGATTGAGTCGGGAACTCTGGTTCTGTCCAATGGCGGGGAACTGTTCAATCTTTCCGGCGGAAGCTTGGACGACGATGGAAACGTTGTTGCCGCGCTGGACGCGTCTGCTCATGATTTGACGCTTACTAACAGCCAATTGTCCAAGTTCATCGGGTCGATTTTTGCAACTGGCAAACAGATCGAAAAGCAAGGCGATGGAACGCTGCAAATCTATACCGGCGCCAACGGGAAAGTCGACGCTCAAAGCCTGGTCGTTTCCTCAGGAAATCTCGATTTCAAAGGCTATATGACCGGCGGCATTACGGTTAACCCCGATACTGTTTTCTCGCCGGGCAATTCCGTTGGAGAGGCGACTTTCGGCGGCGGATACATTCTCAAAGAAGACGCAACATTGCTCATTGAACAGGACGCCACCGGCATGGACAAGCTTACCGCCGATACGTTTACCATTGATGAAAAATCCGTTCTCGATCTGTCCTTCTCGTCGGTTCAGCCTGGTGCGACGTATCCGATTCTTGTCCAGGGAGCGTATAACGAAAATGACGAATTTGTTTCCCGTAATTTTGATGGCGCTTTGGCTACAGATGATTTCTGGAACGGTCTTTTATCGGAAGACGATGCATATTTTTGGAACCTGAAAGTTGAGGGCGACACAGTTTACGCAACGTTGGACTCCAACGCCGTTCCGGAACCGTCAACGTGGGCGCTGTTAGTTCTTGGCGTTGCTGGGCTGATGTACTGGCGTAAACGCAGAAATTAGCAGAAAGAAATAAGTAGAAATGGGGTCGCGTTCCTGCTATTCGGAGATTGTATCCGAAAGGAAGGAACGCGACCCGTTAAATATCTTTAGTTCAGATCAAAAATCTTTAGTCCAGAATTCTCAGTTTGACAGGCGCGCCTTTGACGCATTTGAGGGCTTTGATCTTCTCAATCGCCTGATTAACCGCGCCTTCGTTGGTTCCGTGGGTCAAGATAATCATCGGGACGGTTCCGTTGGATTTCCCGTTGCCGTTTCCGTACTGAAGCAGCGACGCGATGGAAATCGACGACTTTGCCAAGATGTCGGCAATTTGCGCCATGACGCCCGTCGCGTCTGCAACGTCCATGCGGAGATAATAGCGTCCTTCGACGTCGTCCGGATTTCTCAACGGGGCGGCGGGGCGTTCGTCTCCCCACAGGTTGAGCGTCTTGAACGTGATAGCCGTCCGACCGATGGCGGTGTCGAGAATGTCAGCCACGACCGCGCTGGCGGTGGGGAGTTCTCCTGCGCCTTTTCCGTAGAAGAAGACGTTGCCGACCGCGTCGCCGACGACTCTGACCGCGTTGAACGCGCCGGAAACGTTGGACAGGTTGGTTCCCTGTTTGACCAGCGTTGGAGACACGCTCAGTTCCAGCCCGGATTTGGTGTTGTTCGCAACGCCCAAAAGCCGGATTTTGTATCCCAGCTGTTTGGCGAAGTACATGTCAACGCTTTGAACGACGTCAATGCCAACGCGGGGGATGTCCTTCCAGTTGACAATCGCGCCGAACGACAGATGCGCCAAAATCGCCAGCTTTTGCGCGGCGTCTGACCCGTTGACGTCCAAAGCGGGATTGGCTTCCGCGTAGCCAAGTCGCTGGGCTTCTTTGACGGTAGCGTCATAGTCCGCGCCGGTTTCTTCCATGGTGGAAAGAATGAAGTTGCTTGTCCCGTTGAGAATGGCTCGAATGGACTGGATGTTGTTCGCCTGAAGCGACTGTCCGATGCCGGCAATGATGGGAATGCCGCCAGCAACCGCTGCCTCAAACGCGATTGTGCAGCCGTTGGCGCGCGCCAGGTCGAACAGTTCCTTGCCGTAGGTCGCCAAAAGAGCCTTGTTTGCTGTTACTACGTTTTTATGGGCGTTGAGCGCTTTTTCTACAAGAGTTTTAGCGTACGTCGTGCCGCCAACCAGCTCGACAACGATGGAGATTTCCGGGTCGTTGATAATATCGTCTGCGGAATTGGTAAGGATTTTCATCGCCTTGGGAACGCCGCGGTCGCGCGTCGTGTCGAGGTCGGCGATGCGCGCCAAAACCAGGTCAACGCCGCTGCGCTGAGCCATGAGTTTCTTCTCGTTGAGCAGAAGTTTCGCAACTCCCGTCCCGATGGTTCCGAATCCAACCAATCCAACTTTAACAGTTTCTTTTTTAGTCGTCATTATTTTATGCAGTTTAAATTTACGAATAAACCTCTAATCATGAAACAATATTCACGTTAGAGATTCGAAAATCGATATAGCATTATACACTTTTTTTATTTTTTTCAAAGAGGGATTAGTTAATTATTATCAAAACTTTTGACAAAAAAGGATCTCTCATTTTCTAGTTGGATGAAAGATAGATAGAGAACGCAGAAACCGCAGACGTTCCATTACATCTTTCAACCTTATCCTCTGCCAATCGGCGGTTTGTTTCCCACGCCTTTTACTTTGCCTGCGTCAGGGGAGATATACCAGTTACACGGCCGACCATTCATGAAATTCTTTATCAGCATGTTGTTATTAAACGTTCCCATTCCATTTTTATCAATATATACTCCGCTTCCCCTTCCCTCATAAATTTTACATCCAATAACGGTTGGATTTCCAAAATCACAAACAACAATTCCCGCATCAAAATTTCTGTAACTCTCGCAGTTCTTGAACGTACCCTGCCCCTTTTCGCTAACATACACGCCGCTTGATTTACCGTCATGAATTTTGCACCCGGTAACGGTTGGATTCCCGGAATCTTCCACAGCAATTCCAGAATTCGTGTTTCTATAGATATCGCAGTTGTTGAAAACTCCGAGACCGCTATTCCAAACATACACGCCTGACGTTGTTCCGTCATGGATTTTGCACCCGGTAACGGTTGGATTCCCGGATTCTCGAACCTCGATTCCTGCATACTCGTTTCTGTAAATATCGCAATCCTTAAAGACGCCCAGACCTTTATCGTAAACAAACACGCCGCCAGTTTTCCCATCGTGGATTTTACACCTGATAACGGTCGGATTACCAAAATCAAGTACTTTGATTCCCGCGTCTGAGTTCCCGTAAATTTCGCAGTCAATATAAGTACCGCGACCATGATTGAAAACATAAATGCCGGATCCATCGTCGCAATCTTTCAGTATGCACGAATCCACGTGCGGGTTGGAGTTAGCGCCTTTAACATACATAGCGCTTCCCAGGCGCGAGGTAAGAACGCACCGGAATATCTTTGGAGAACCTTCGGCTACGGTAATGCCGGCGAAAGAGACGCCTCCACTGCTAACGGTAAGGTATTGAAACGTCGGGGAACCGCCGACAACGCAGAACGCGTCCTCGGACGGGCAGTCAATAACGACGTCTTCCGCACGTTTGGAAGCGCCTTGAAATGTAACAGGACGGTTCACGTAAATCGATTTTGAAAACTTGTATTTTCCCGGCTTAATAATAATGGTTGTCCCGTCTTCTACTTTGCTGTACGCCTCCTCGATAGTCGCGTAGTCGCCAGGAACTGTAACGCTCTTCTGACTCTTTTGTACAAACGGTTCCGGGAGCTGACCTTCAATCAGAACGAAGTCTGAAACAGAGCCGCTGAAAGAGGGGTGTTGAAAAGCCTTTTCCGTTTCCTGAACTTCTGTTTTGGTATGCTCTGCCGTCCATTTGCAAACTTCCTTCACAGTGAGTTTATCATCGTGATTGGCGTCCGCGTTGCTGGAAAGAGCGGCGATCAGGTTTTTTATAAAATAACTGTTCCCGTTAGAGCCGTCTTCCTGACTCTTTTCCCCTTTGGCGCAGCTCTGGAAAAGCGCGATTCCTGCCGGCGGGGCGGGAAGCTCTTTAATTCCTCGTCCAGCTCGTATCGAATAGTATCGGCAGACGTCGACAACAATCCACTTGGATTGGGCTTTACATTTGGCAAGAACGCCCATTACTTTGTTAAGCGAAACGGTTGTTCCCATGATGTTTTCCGGTTTCACATCCTGCGAACAGAAAAACACGTTTTTGCCCTCTTGCGCCCCATGTCCTGAGAACGCAAAGAAAATCATATCAGAAGGTTGAGCATTAGAAACAATAGAGATTATTCTCCGTTCAATATTCTTTTTTGTCGGCAAATCCTCGTCCGCGCCGCCGGTTACAAGAGTATGGATATCGTCTTCTTCAAAGCCGATTTTTATCAACGCCTCTTTGAGCGCGTTCATGTCGTTGACGCAGCATCTGAGCGATTGAATGTTTTCGTAATCGTCCACGCCTACCAGCAGAGCCAGCTTACGCGCCTGAGCTCCCGAGGCAAAACAAAAGGAAAGGACGAAAATCAGTAACAGTATATATCGACGCATTAGACGGTCTCCAGATAATATGTTGCAATGCGGCAAGGCGCCGCTCTATTTCTAACTTTCTATATTATACCCGGTTTTTCGTCAGAGAAAAGAGGGGTTTGTAAAAAACGTCAACCGAGGGCAAATTCTGGTCGAGCCCGATTGACAAACGACAAACGGTCGATATACTAAAAAGAGCGTCTGGTATGCCATCCGTGGGTTAAAACCCACGGCTAGAAACATTGAACCGCTACGCGGTTCCAGCTACTGCCTATTGCCTACTGCCTTCACATGAACAAGCCTGTTTTACCGCCGAGAACTGATCCGAACGCTCCCGCTATGGCGGCGATTGCGTTTGGGGCGAATTTGGGTAACGCCAAGCAGACGTATAAAGAATGTATCCGCCGAATCAACGCGCTGCCGGAGACGTCGGTTGTGAGATACTCGTCTTTGATTCTGACGGATCCCGTTGGCGGTCCCGCCGATCAGCCGAAATACCACAACGGGGCGATTCTCGTTCAAACCCGGTTGGAGCCGGAAGAGTTATTGAACCAAACGCAGAAAATCGAGCTTGACCTCGGGCGCGTTCGGACGATTAAAAACGGACCGCGCACCTGCGATCTCGACATTCTCCTGTACGACGACGTCGTTATGAACTCGCCCCGATTGATTATCCCGCACCCGCGCATGTACGAACGCGATTTCGTCCTCATTCCCCTACGGGAGATATTAGGAGAAGGGAATTGAATATTCTTTAAACGTTTTGTAAACATGGCAAAAACAAATTATATTGATAAACTGAATAAAGAGCTGGCAATAGTTCTTTGCTTGTTTTTTATTGCCAGCCAAATTCTGTTGTTTGCCAGTATGTATCAAGAGAAAGACGAAAGAAGCGGCTTTTGCGCGATTCTGGAAGTCTTTCCGTTAAATCTTTTTTGGACGACAGTTGGGAAAGGCGAAATTAAAGACGTATCTTTTACACAGGCTCGATTTGAGAATGAACTTGGGAAAAAGGTTCGGGAAGAAGACAATCCGCTTTCGCCAGCCCATTGCCGGTATACGTTAAAATGTAATTTTACATGGAAGGACAACGCCAGCGAAAATACGCATAACGGAAAATGTTACAGCGTTTCTCAAAAAATGACGACCAATACCGAAGTTGTTGCCTGGAACGGCATTTATTCAACAGCCAAACTCAAAGGGACGCTCTATTCTCCTGTACGTCCGTCTTTCCTGTGCGCGATGTTGATATTGCCAATTGTATTTCTTGTAAGTCTGATTTACGTTTTAGTAACGATCCGTAGGCAAAAGAAGAAAAAAAGAGAGAGATAGAACAGGGAAATGAAAAGCGTCTCGAAGGGACGCAACTCTTGTAACCGTGGGGCGTTAGCGGACTTTCGTCTTTTTCGCTTATTTCGTGTTTTTCGTGTTTAAAACCCTATGATTTACAGCCGCTCATTCCTGATTTACGCTCTCGACCACAAACTCGTCCCCGTCGCGGACGAGGAAAATAACGTGGAGTCCGTTCTCTTCTGCCAAAGGCTTTCCCTGTTCTGCGCCCAGGGCGAGCAGAGCCGTCGCCCAGGCGTCGGCGGTCATGCAGGAATCGTCGATTACCGAGACGGACGCGGTTTTATGCGTAATTGGTCGCCCGGTTTGCGTGTCGATTATATGCGAGTACCGCACGCCGTCCAGCTCGTAGAAGTTCAGATAGTCGCCTGACGTGGCAATCGCCTTGTCGCTCAAAGAGACGGTTTTCGCCAGAGCGTTGTCCGTCAAAACCGGGCTGTTGATTCCTACTGACCAGTCTTTGCCTGCTACGTTTTTACCGTTGGAACGCAGCTCTCCGCCGACGTCGACGAGGAAATTTTTGTAACGGTTTTGAATCAAAAGCGCTGCGACGCAGTCCACTCCAAACCCTTTGGCGACGCTGGACAGGTCAATATAGACGTTGGGGTCAGACTTGACGACGGCGTACTGCAGCGGAGAATCATCGCCGGACTGTTCGATAATCTTGATTTTATCCCAGCCGACGCGCTGTCTGGCAGCGGCGATTTCCTCGTCAGACGGGACCTTTTCCGGACGGTCTTCCGGACCGAATCGCCATAAGTTGACAAGCGGACCAACGGTCGGGTCGTAAGCGCCGTTTGTCTTTTGAGCAATTTCCAACGCCAGACGCAACACCTTCGCCGTATCGGCGGAAATCGGAAACGGCTCCTCAGACTGACGACTGTTCAAACGAGACAGCTCGGAGTTTGGGTCATACGTTGACATCAACGCGTTAACTCGCGTCAGTTCCTCGTCGATCTTCTTTTTGAGCAGATTATCCCTGAATTCTCGCGACCAGGAAATGTATATAGGAACAACTACCGATACGCGATAGGACGTTCCCATCGTTTCGCCATGAATGAGAACTGTGTCGTTTCGCGTTACGCTTATCGCCGCTACGCCAACAAGAATCGTTACAAATACAGAAAAGCCAAACAGACGGTTTTTCTTGCCCAGCGCCGCCAGAAGAAATAAGCACAACAGGAGTAAGACTAAAAGAGATACAGCCATGGAAATAGTTAGGAATGAGGAGTTAGGAGTGAGGAGCTGACGCATAGCGATCGGCTATGCGTTATGAAAAAAGCTCTATATAACAAGCGGGTTTCGTTTCCAGGGGGATGGAATAAACTGATAAGGATCCTGGCTTTTCTTGAATTCTTCGATTTTTCGATTTCGCTCTTCAAGCGCTTTTTTAATAAACTCTTCTCTTTGCTGAAGAAAATTGTCCTCTAAAGGGCATACGTCGTCCAATTCGGAAGTCGCCGCTTTCCCGATATGTTTGGAGTAGCGATTATTCCCCTTAGCGATCTTCTGCTGCCCCGGTTCCATGACGTCTATGTCCGTATAGGTTTCCGAGGCGTCTTGGGCGGCTGAATCGGATTCGTCTGAAGAATCGAAGAAAATCGGCTCTAAAACTTCAGGAATTTTTACAGTCGGGAAAGAGCTGGCAGACTTTGCAGGAGTTTCAGCCTTCTTTGCCCCCTCTTTTTTCGCCGGCGCGGGAGACCCTTCAGGCGTTTCCGCTTGAAAAGCGCCGTCGGTTTCATCTTTCGGAGACGAATCTGATCCATCGCCCTTTTCAGGCAATTTCAAATTATCTGACGGCGTTGGATTGTCGCTGGCGCTTTCTTCGTCCGGCAGATTTTTTACCGGGTCAGGAAAATCTTCTTCCATCTGAGTTGTTTTTGCCAACTCGGCGTCCATGTCGTCAAGCGTAACGTCGTCTTTCCACGGGGCTTCGAATTTGCGGATGTCAATCTCGATGTCGTCCGTCGGCTTGACCGGCTGATCCTGTAACAGGTCGTGCAGACGCTGAATTTCTTCCGCCTTCATGTCGACGATAATCGATTTCCAGTGCTTGACGATAAGCTGCTTTTTCTTGTACGGAATAGGCATTGACGGGTCGTTCTTTTTCATACGAATCACGCGCCACGCCGCGGCTTTTTCGTCCAGATCCGGGTCCAGCTCCGGCGGATGCTCTTTCATGTACCCGTACTGCGTTTCAAAGATCTTGTCCTGAACCTGTCTTTGATGTTCGTTATTCCACTGATAAAGCAAAGCCCCAATTACACCTGCGCAGATTACGCATGGCACAACAATCTGCACCCACCACTGGTTTTGGCACCACCAGCGCAGGAGGGCGTAACGGTTATAGGAATCCTTTGGCGAATAATATGGCATTGTACTGTTAAACGCTTTGATCTGTCAATTCTACAGCGCGTTCCAGCCAACCGTTAACATCGTTCAGACGCATAAGGTCTGACGCGACGTTTGGATTGGCGAAAATACGAGCGCGCTTGACAAAAAAATCAAACTGTTCCGTCGCCAGCGCATTGACGGCGGGAGACGCTTTTTGAAGTTTGACATACTGCTTCTGCCGGGCGAAATACACGTCCACTTTGAACTGAACTTCTTTCGCCGACGGCGGAGCGTCTATAATTATATCATCTGGTTTTATCGGTATCGACAATTCAGCAGACGCCAGTTGAGCGGCGTTGATTGAACATCGTACAAGCCATTCAAACGGCTTACGCGATATACGACGCACAATTTCACTATCTTCCAGAATACTAAATTCTTTGACTCTTTTATAAATCTGACGACGCCGGCCAAAAAGCCCGTCCAGCAAGTCGGCGGCGGATTTTTGTCCTGTTGATTTTGCAACGCCCATAAGCCGATTCTGGAACTCATAATCGGAAAGTTCTTCGTAATCGTCAAGGTTTATCGCGTCCCAAAGACGATAGACGGCTCGCTGTAACATGGCGGTTGCAGCTCGAACGGTGTGATGCCAGTAGACTTCGCTGAACATGACGTATCGAGCGAAAACCATCAGTTCCGCCGCCGTGCGGCCCTTGTCGGTAATCGCCAGTTGATCGCCCGCCTCGTTCAAACATAAAGACCCGATTAACCGCTGACGGTCAAAGTGACGTCCGTACGGAACCCCGGCGTGGAGGCTGTCGCGATACAGGTAATCCATCTTGTCGATGTCGATCGGGCCGGAAATCATGCTCTCCAGCAGCCGCATTGCCAGCGTTTCCGTTCGTCCATTGAGCAGGTCGTCCACCTGTTTCGGGTCAACGCCCCAGTCCTGACGCAAGGCGTCCGACAGCTCGGAATCGGCAAGCCGCTTTCCCAGCCGCTGTTCGTGACTTTTCACGCCCGGCAAATCCATATCTTCAATCAAATGACAGTACGGATAATGCCCGACGTCGTGGAGCAAGGCGGTTACGATAAACAGTTCCGCCAACTGGTCTGAAATTGTCGACGTAAACCGTTCGTCTGAAGACAGGCGCTGCAAGTACAGCAGCGACAAGCGATACACGCCCAGGGAATGTTCAAAGCGCGTATGCCGCGCCGCCGGATAGACCAGCGGAGCCAAGCCAAGCTGCGTAACCTGCGACAATCGGTAAAACTCGGGCGAGTCTATAATCCGACGCACGCGAGGCGTTATCGGAACGTCCGTTTCCGACGGGATTCTGATTATCGACTTGCGAGACGACAATCCGGCTATTTCGGGAATTGTATACATACTTATAATCTAATCGCTTTTTAGAAAATTTCAAGGGTTTTTTGCTCAAATTAAAGAATAAGTCCAAAATTAACCGACATAGAAACAGCATATTTCCCTTCATTCTGGAAAATAGGGAAAATGATGTAAAAATAGAAAAACTATGACGTTTTCATTCAACGCTCAAACCCTGTCGATAATTACAGAAGAGTTCTCGAGACTTCTCCATCAGGAAATCTCGCCAGAGCAGGTGCGAACGTTTACGCTGCTGAAAAACGACTGCTGCGTTGGACGAAAATTCCAGGTTGGCAACATTGTCGCGATATGGAAAAACGCTCAGCCGGAAATTGAATTCTACGACCTCCAAACCGGCGCGGCTCTCAATACGCTCAACCTGGCAAACGACTGGCGTCTGTTTGCCGCGTAGCGGATGGCTTTTCAAATTTTATTTTTCTTGTATAATATATAAGAATGTCTGATCGCTGTTGCATAGATGAATCAGCCAAGTTTTATTTCATGAATTTATATGTTACGTCAATCTGCCGAAAAGGAATCATTTCAATAGGCTTTATTGGAATAATCCTGTTCACCCAGCTTTGGTACGCTTACCCAATTCTTCGGCATCCCAAATTGCATTACTGGGCGTTTCTCAACGCGCAGGCAGAAAATCCCCATAGTCAAGCATGTCAATCTCAATTCTTTTTTAAAAACCTGGAAAAAGCCAAAGACCAGGTTGCCTTTGAAACCAACATCTGGTCAAATTTGTACATTGATATTTACGGTTTATCATGCAAATCGCTGCAAAAAGACGTCTGCGGCGGCATTGTCAAACTGAAAAACGGTTTGCTGACAAATGTTACATCCCAATTTGACGTCAGCAAATCTCAAAATCAGTTGATTGCATTACAAGAAACGCTCAATAAGAAGAACCTCCCGGTTTTGTTTGTTCTGGCTCCATGTAAAATATCGTCAACGGACCCTCAATTGCCGCGAGGAGTAAAAGACGTTCGCAATGAAAAAGCCGATCAATTTATCGATTTTTTAGAACAGCGTCATATTGACTATATCGATTGTCGTTCGATATTTGTAAACAATCCGTCTGAACATTACCGTCTGTTTTTGAAATCCGATTTTCATTGGCAGCCTGAATACGCTTTTTACGCGTTTCGGGAAACGGCAAAAAAACTCAACAGCCAATACGGTTTTAACATCCCGCATCAGTATTACGACCCTTCCTCGTATACGGAAAAAAACGTTCCATTGGAAGAGCGTCCATATCGAGGACAGAATATCAATTTGGAACTCAAAGAAACCGGACGTTTTTTTGCGCCCATTGATCAGTTTATCCTGTTTGAACCCATTTTTCAAACCAATACAAGATTTGAAATTCCGCACTTGAATATTGTCAAAGAAGGGAATTACACTCAAACCTGGCGTCAAAGCGGGGTTTACGCAATTCAAAAGTCAACCAACTACGACGTTCCCGACAAAAAAATCTGCCTGATTAAAGACTCTTTTGGAGCTTCATATTTTGACTATCTCACCTTAAGCTGTCACGAATTGCTGGCGATTGACCCCCGCAATTTCAAGGGCGATATCATTGACGAAATCGATAAATTCCAGCCTGATATTGTCATTCTGATTTATACCATCAGAATGATATCCGATTTGGAATTAAAGTTACAGTAGCTCATTCCCGATACTTCGCCCACGTTTCTTCTATCCATTTAACAGGGCGAACCGCTTTGAAGAAATCCGGGGAATGCCAGCCTTTAATGGCAACGTCCGGGTTGGGGTTGCCGTGGAAGATAACCGCTTTTGTTCTCGTCGGGGGAAGTTTGGTATCGAGAAAGTATCCCAGCGGGAACGGACGCATACAGCTTTTGCGGAAACTAATGCACCAGCCCTCCGGCCAGTACTGTAACAGTCCTTTACGGTGCATCTCTCGCGAAAGGTACGCCTGTTCGTTGCGGACTTCCTTCCGAACCTGGTCGCCGTGTTCCAGAAAATATTGGAGAATGTCCGGGTGTTTCCCGATTTCAAACCGGAAGATCGACGAATTTCCGATGTTCTTTCCCGGCAGATTCCAGTCTTGAATAATGCGGAACGCGCCGTCCAGTTCAAAAAAACAGTCGAGATTATCCCAGATCAGAACGTCCAGGTCAATAAACAGAGCCTGCCCGACGAGGTCGTCCAGCCGTTCCTGAAAGACGGTCAGCTTCCGCCAGCCGCGTTCTGGCAGCCGGGCGTCGAGGTTCATTTCCGGCAGCGGACGAACTTCAATCCGGGAATCCAGCCCCTCGGCGTTTTCGGTAAAACAGACGAATCGATGAGGAACCGTCAGGTTCTTCCGAACCATCGCCGCCAGTAAATTGACGTAGTCCGGAGAAAACTTGGTTCCCCATTTCATGCAAATTACGTTGTTGGTTATCGAATTCATTTTTCGTTCGTCCTGTCCCTTCCTTTTTTAAGATTTTGCTGTATAATAAGAATATACATAAAAAGACACTACAATACAACCCCAATTCCTACCTTAACTTGACAACCAATGAAAAAAGCGTTGATAACCGGCGTTACCGGACAGGACGGCTCCTATTTAAGTGAATTCCTGCTGGAACAAGGCTACGAAGTCCACGGCATGGTTCGCCGGTGCAGCAGCCAGAATTTCAGCCGAATCGAGCATATCAAAGACAAAATCGCCTTGCATCAGGCGGATTTGCTCGATCAGTCGTCGCTGGAAGCGTTGGTTCGAGACGTTCAGCCGGACGAGGTCTATAACCTTGCCGCGATGAGTTTCGTGCCCGCCAGCTGGACGCAGCCGATCATGACCAGCGACTTCACCGGGCTGGGCGTTACGCGCATGCTGGAAGCGATTCGTCTTGTCAAGCCGGATGCAAAGTTCTATCAGGCAAGCTCTTCCGAGATGTTCGGCAAAGTCGAGTCGGAACCGCAAAACGAGCAGACGCCGTTTCACCCTCGCAGCCCGTACGGCGTCTCAAAAGTCTACGGACATTTCATAACCGTCAACTATCGGGAAAGCTACAACATCTACGGGTGCAGCGGAATCTTGTTCAATCACGAGTCCCCGCGCCGTGGCATTGAATTCGTTACCCGAAAAATTACCGACGCCGTCGCCAAAATCAAATGCGGCTTGCAGGACAAGCTCTTTTTGGGGAATTTAGACGCCTGCCGGGACTGGGGCTTTGCCGGGGACTACGTCAAGGCGATGTGGCTTATGCTTCAGCAGGATCAGCCGGACGACTACGTCATCGCGACCGGGAAAAAACATTCCGTCCGGGAATTCGTCTCTCTGGCGTTCGACCGCGTTGGTCTGAACTACGAGAAGTACGTCGAAATCGATCCCAAATTCTACCGTCCGGCGGAAGTCTGCACCCTTTGCGGAGACGCCAGCAAAGCTAAGCGGGTTCTCAACTGGGAACCGGACGTCGATTTCAATCAGCTGGTCAACATGATGGTCGACGCCGACCTAAAATCAGTGCAACAGTCTTGAGACGTTTTCAATTTGGGTTTGCAAATTCTCGTCGTTTTTTTGAACGCAGAGTACGCAGACTACTCGCAGAATACGCAGACGGGCTGGGAATGTGGCGACGACGCCAACTTCGTTGTCTACGCCACGATTCCCGCCCGAATATTTAATTATGGCTCTTCCGGTAAGTTGGTACCTAGTGTTTCCGCAGGTCAGTCCTTTCACGGATTTGACGGATTAAACGGATTTTCGCCGATTTGTTAATTGACAACTCTAGCGCTCATTCGTGAATCATTGAATTATAATCACGAAAAACACGAAAATCACGAAAAATAAGATTATAAAAAATCATTTCGTGTGTTTCGTGCATTTCGTGTTTAAAAAGCTTTTGAATGGTCAAAACGCCCGCTTTTTAGCTAAAGTACCAACTTGTCGGATGAACCTTAATTATTTTAAAATCGCAAGCGGACATCGTGTCATAGCCCGGCAACGTCGGGCGTAGATGACACATGTCTGCTTGCTTCTGCGCTCTCTGCGAGGAGTCTGCGTATTCTGCGTTCTCTTTAAAACTTTCATGCCGCCAAGAATTAAGAGCGTCTACCATAGAGCCGTCTTGATTTAATTCTCAAAAAGCGCTATTATAGCGTTCATGAGACCAGTCAGACCAATTATTACCGATTTTGAAGAAGTCGTTCTCCCGGAAGACGACCGCCAGCAGACGTCTCCAGACGCCGGTTCGGACGATTTGTCGTCCATGTTCCAGAAGCTCATGAACAAGCCGGGAGACGCAGGCGCCCAGAGCGGCGTTCAGGACGCTTCTTCACAGGGTTCTTTACCGTCTGACGTCCAGACCGGCGAACCGGGTTCTCAACAAAACCAGGCCGTCTCGTCCGAGCCCATGGAAACGCATTCCGAGTCCGTCGCCGCTGCGGCTCTTCAGGACGACGGGGAATGTCCGGTTTCGGCGGAATCCATTTTTGAGGCGATTCTGTTTGTCGGGAACGCTGAAAACGACGGGTATATTACTACGGATGACGTCTGCGCTCTCATGCCCGGCGTTACAGAAGAAGACGTTGCCGCCGCTGCCGAAAAGATTGCTCAGCGATGGAAAGAGGACGCCCGACCGTACTATCTGGAATCGCCCGACGGAAACAAATGGCGCGTTCGGCTTGACCCGCTCTTCGAACCGGTCCGCGACGGCTTTTACACGCCCACGCGAGAATCCGAACTGCCGCAAAGCGCCAAAAACGTCCTGGCGTTGGTCGCCTACATGCAGCCCCTGACCGCTCAGGAAGTCGGGAAAAAACTCGGCGTTGACCGACCCACGCCCATTCTAAACCTGCTTGTTAAACGTAATCTGGTTCAGGTTGAACAGCGAATCACAGACAACAAAAAGGTCAACCTGTACAGAACGACTGACCGGTTCCTGGAACTCTACAATCTGGACTCGCTCGACGATTTACCGACTATTGACGACGTATGACGAGGAAAATAAGGCGTTAGGAGCGAGAATAATCAGCAATTTTCAAGGAACAATTACGCAATCGGCATCCCTGGAGGCTCTGCGCCGCGGCGTTTGTTTGTCCAAGTTCGCGATTAGAGTATCTAAGTCATTGCCCTATTGAAAGTTACTCTTTCAGGGACAAAACCCTTAATATAGCAAAAATTTTCGAAATTTTAGGCAAAAACTCTTGAAAAAATCCTATTGCAAGTTATAATATATGCGTCTATATAGAAGTATGATAAAAAGGATTTTTGTTTTCCTCTGCTGTTTATTTGCCATGGCGACGGCGCGCGGCGCTGCCTGTCAGGCGGAAGAATATGCTTTTGCGCCCAGCGTTCCAGTTGCGGCGATGGCGAAGTATTCTCCCGAAGTGCAGGAAATCGCCGTGAGAATGGAACGCGAATTCCAGCAGTTCGTCATGTCCGTTCAAGCTCAGCAGACAAAAGAAAAAATCCGCGCCAAATTGCTCTCTCGGGCGGAAGATTATCTGGCAAGCGTCAAGGCGGATCAGGGCGACATCGTCCCGACGGCGTTCGTCGTCGAGGGCTTGCTGGACTTCGGTCTTCCGGCGTCTGATCCGTACATTCGAGCGAAGGCGTTTCAGCTGTCGCAGACGCTGTCGGAAGACGGGCAAGTCTACGACGAAGACGGCTATCGCCTCCATATAGAAACTGCGTACGTTCACAGAATCTTAAAGCTGTTGGGGCAAAACGGACGCAGTCAAAAGGCGTTTGCCGGCGACGAAGCCATTCACTCTGCGCTGGCGTCTATCACAGAGGGCTTGCCGGAAAACGCCGCGGAGTTCTTAACTCAAAACGAGTTCGCGCTTCCCGATTTGGAAACGCAGCGATTGTCTTTGCTGGGCGACCTCTGTCTGACCTCAGAGGAGTTGGAAGTCTTGGCGAATTGGGACGCTGTCCCTTCGTTCCCGCTGAACAACATTCCTTTTGAACCGGCTCCCGCTCAGCCGCGCTCTGCGGACGTGTACGCCGTGGCGTCAGCGTCTTCGGCGGGATTCAAAACTGCGGTTCAAAATAACGCTTATCAATCAGAATCTTTTGTATATCAGCCGTTCCGACGCAGCATTCAGCCGCGTCAAGTAGGTTACGTTGAAATTATTCAGTCCGTCGTTCTTTTAATTTGAGTTCAAGCTCTCTTTTGGCTGTCGTTTGATTGTTCAAACGGCTTTTGGATTGTATTTATTAGACATTCACAATAAATACGGGTACTGACATGAACTCAAACTCTGACAATTCGATTCGCAGCGCTTTTACGCTTGTAGAACTGATGGTCGTAACGGCGATAATTGCCATTTTGGCAGGCATTACCGCTCCGGCGGTTCAGTCGATGCGTTCTGCGGCGCGGCGCACTCAATGCCAAAACAACCAGCATCAGCTGGGCTTGGCGTTTACGATGTACGCCGGGTCGATGGGCGGCTATCCTGCCAGCGTTACACAAGACCCGGCTCAGCGCGGGTGGACGGTTGACTTGCTTCCGTACATGGACGCCGCCAACTTCAGCGACGACTGGAACAAACAGTTCGACTATTTCGACAACCAGAACAAGCGTCTGCTGCTCAAACGCCTGCCGCTGCTGAGCTGTCCGCAAACGCCCAACGTCAAGCGCACCATGACGGCGGAAAAGGACATGAACAACAAATCTCTGACCGCGCCGGTTAACGGCGTCCCGTCAGACTATTTCGTCCATTACGGCGGAATCAAAATGGCGGACGGCAAAACGTATAAAAACGCCTTGCAGGAATGCGGCAAAGGCTGCGGCTCCTACTATGTTCCAGACGGACTGTCCAATACAATCGTGTTAAACGAACAGTGCGGACGTCCCGAGTTATGGATCGGCAGAAAAAAGCAGTCCGACAAAACCGTAGACGAATCCTGGCGATCCCTTTGGGGCGCTGGACCGTCAACCAAACTTACCGGCTTTGCGAAGAACTCGTTAGACCCCGGTTTCGACAGGGTAATTAACGTTTCCAATAACGGGATTTACAGTTTTCACGCCAACGGCGCTCACGCGTTGTTCATGGACGGCTCCGTCCGCTTCGTTTCAGAGAAGACAATCCCCTGGGTTGTCCTGGCTCTCAATACAAGCAACGGCAAAGAAAACGTTACTCCGGAAGACCTCAGTTTGACCTGTTTCGACGAGTCCTTTGTCGACCCCAACACAGGCAAATATCCGGACGGGACGACGCCGCAATAATGCGTAATGCGTAATTCGTAATGTGTAATTACGCTTCGCGCTCCCTAACCACTTACCACTTACCACTTACATTACATTTTGAAAGGATACAAACTTCCATGAAAAGACACGGTTTTACATTGATAGAATTGCTGGTCGTTATTATTATCATCGGCATTTTGGCAGCTCTTACGCTTCCAGCCGTGAATCAGGCGCGATCCGCCGCCCAGCGATCAAACTGCACCAACAACCTCAAACAGCTCGGACTGGCGATGGCGAACTTCGAACAGGCGTTGGGAGGTTTTCCCGCTAACCATACGGGAACGACAGATACGACTGAACCCAACTTCGTCCGTCTGCTCCCGTATTTGGAAGCGACGAACATCAAGAATCTGTATCATGCAGACAAACCCATCTACGACGACGTCAACGAACGATTCCGCCTGACGCCCCCGCCGTGCCTGACGTGCCCATCGGCGCCCGGCAAAAACCGAGTTGTCAACGTCAACACCGGACAAGGCAACTCTGCCGCCGGGTCGGCAAAATACACTGGAGGCGTTTCTGACTACATCTCCTATCACAAATGCGTCATTGCCAACGACGGCAAGAAGTACACCCCGGCTTTGGAAGGCGCGACAAACGGCTTGGTTTCCCTGGAATCCTATACGGACGGAAAGTCCAACACAATCAACTATCACGAACTGGCAGGTCTGCCGAACTACTACTGGCTCAATAAGAAAACCGGTACGATGAAAGATACGGAAGATTCCAAATTCT
Organism: Thermoguttaceae bacterium; assembly: GCA_017407125.1. Lineage (GTDB taxonomy): Bacteria > Planctomycetota > Planctomycetia > Pirellulales > Thermoguttaceae > RUG11551. The sequence goes on along the minus strand of JAFQXE010000024.1, from coordinate 31,027 downwards.
CCTGGATTTCCGGCTGTTCGACTCCGGCGGGCAACTACACCGCGGCTGGCAATACCGCCTGGCTATGGGTTACAAACAGCTCATCCAACCAACCGGAAGGCGCGGCGGATTCCGGCTACGGCTGGAAGAAATACGGCTCCATCAACGGAACCGCTGGCGTTGTCGGACGATTGCTCAACATTACCAACACCGCCAACACGCCGTACTCCTTCCACCCGGGAGGCTGCAACGCTAATTTTGCCGACGGCAGCGTCAAGTTCGTCAATGAACTGGTTATCCCCACAATTTATCAGTACTTGACCGCCAAAGACGACGGCGCGCCCGTCATTGCGGAAAACTGCGTCAACATGGTAAAATGGTCGTCTGACTGGATGGATTCCAGCTCCAAAGAATACCCGGACGGTACAAAATAACGCTTATAACAAGTAGCGAGAAACAAGTTGCGAGTTGCAAGAAACGCAAGCTCCTCACAAAGATCTCTCGTAACTCGCTACTCGAAACTCGCAACTAAAGGTACGTTGTTTCCGATAAGTCCGTTTTCTTCTGATAACTTTTTTTGAAATAAGGGGTCGATTTTTTTCGACCCCTCTTGCATTCCTTCCCGTATATTATATACTAACAGTCGGATAATTAGCATTATTCTTTAGAAAGGATTTGTTTATCATGCCAGAATTACCGGAATTTCACGTTCCCGAATTCCTCAAGGTGTCAGACCTTGTAGCCAAAGACAGTTTGGACTGGGACTATTTCTACCGTCAAGGTACGCCGTCCTGGGATACCGGCAAACCGGAACCCTGCTTTTTTGACATGCTTAAAAAGCATAATATTCGATCCGGCACAGTCCTGGAAATTGGCTGCGGTTCCGGCGCGGACGCCTGTTTGATGTCCGCTCTGAAATTTGACGTTACCGCCATTGACGTTGCCTCGATGGCAGTTGATCGGGCGCATCTTCTGGCGGACAAATACCATCAGGAATTGCGAATCGTTCACGGAGACGTGTTCCCGTTTTCAGAACGCTGCGGAACGTTTGACCTCGTTTACGACATCGGATTCTATCACTACATCCGAGATCATCAGTTGAGAAAGTTCCTGGATCTGCTCTGGAGAACGACGCACAGCGGCTCATACTATTACACGCTTTGCGCTTCAGCGGAAAACGCGCTGCCGGAGTTTGAACTGGAAAAAACGGCTCACGACCCCATGCCCAAAATGGCTCCGCCGCCGGTTTACGAAGACGAAATCCGAATGGAACTGGGGCGTTTGTTTGAAACGATCGACATTCAGCCGGCGTTCATGCAGTCGCGAGAATGTATCGACTATCCCGCCTGGTCGTGTCTGTTCAGACGTCCGTAGTCTACTGAGGAATTGTCAGAAATGAAAGGGGATGAAGTGAGTAGCGAGTTGCGGTGCGAAGCCGCACGGGCGAGAGGACGAGGTTTTGCCTCCGAAAAAGCTATTTTCGGCGCTACCAGCTTCCAATTGGGAACCGACCCTGTCGGTGCGAGTTGCGAGATGCGGAGCGCCTCGCCGTCAACTCCTCACTCCTCACTCCTAATTCCTAACTTACAACCCAAAGCCTCAACCAAAGTATCTCGTTGCTCTATCATGGCTCCCGCTGGCGGTCCGGACGCCTTTGATGCGGCGATAAAAGCCGGCGCAGACGAAATCTATATGGGCGTTGCCGGGTACGGAGCGCGGCAATTCGCCCAAAACTTCTCGGTGGAACAGTATTGCAGCGCCATTAAAACCGCCCATCTGTACGGAGCGAAAATCAATCTGACGTTCAACACGCTCATGACCGATTCCGAGCGCGAATCGTCGTTTCCGTGGCTCAACGATTTGTACGAAGCGGGCTTGGACGCGGCGATTGTTCAGGACTGGGGCGTTGCCGACTTCTTAATTGAGAATTTCCCCGGGTTGGCGATTCACGCCTCAACGCAATTCTCCCTGACAACGCCGGAAGAATGCGTCTTTATGGCGAAAAACGGATTTAGCCGCCTCGTTTTAGCCCGGGAACTCACGCTGGAAGAGATTGCCGCGATTCGTTCGGCTCTCAACGAGTCCGGACTGGAAAAGACGGAGTTGGAAGTCTTCGCGTCGGGCGCGCTGTGCCTGTGCTGTTCCGGAAAATGTTACATGTCCAGTTTCTTGGGCGGACGCAGCGGCAACCGCGGCTCCTGCGCTCAGCCATGCCGTCTTCCGTATAAAATTGCAGATTCTGTCAACCCCAAAGAGCCGGCGCGTCCGTATTTGTCGTTGAAAGATCAATGGCAGGAACCGGACGACCTCGTCAGAATGATTGACGCCGGCGTCAACGTTATCAAGCTCGAAGGGCGAATGAAGTCCCCCAGCTACGTCTTTCAGGCGGTTTCCTATTATCGCCGTGCGCTGGACAACCTGCCAGGCGCTGTTACAAACAAGCCGGAACGAACGACAGACCTCGAGCCGGAAATCGCCCGAACGTTCAACCGTGGGTACGCGAAAGGGTATTTGTACAAGTCCGACCCGGATATTCTCAACACGTCTTTCAGCGCGAACTGGGGCGTTCCTCTCGGCCAGGTCAAATCCGGACGGGTTGTTCTCGAAAAGCCCGTTCGCAATGGAGACGGAGTCGCGTTTTTAGACGCTCAGCTGCAAAAGCTGGGGGGAACCAACATCAGCCAGATTCGAGAATACCCCGGCGGCGCGGTCGTTCCAGAATCGTCTGCGGGAAAAACCGTCGAATTCGACGTTCCTGTTCCGCCGAGAACGAAATTCGTCTGGAAAACGTTCGACATCCAACTTCAAAAAAACGTACAAAAACTCATTGACCAAACCCGGCGCTACGTTCCCGTCGACGCTGTTATAAAAGCGGTCGTTGGAGAACCGCTTCAACTGACGCTTTCCGACGGCAAACATTCTGTTACAGTAGAGTCAGACGCTCTCGTCGAACCGTCTGAAAAGCGGTCCGCGACGGAAGAAAGCCTGTATAAAAACCTGAATCGATTTGGGGAATCGCCGTTTTGTCTCAACGGCTTCCAATGCGAAACGGACTCGAAGTCGTTCGTTCCCGCGTCGGTACTCAACGGGCTTCGTCAAAAAGCGGTGGAATTGTTGGCTCAAGCGCGTCAAATTGGGCGACCGCGGCGAGACAAACAGTCAGAATGGCAAACATTCCCCTGCCCTGCTCTTGTTCCGCCGACGTCTAAACCCCGGTTTGCCGCCTGCGTCCGGACGGAAGAACAGGAACAGTTCTGCCGTCAGCATGGCTGGACAGTTTATCGGGAACAGACGCCAGTTCGATTCCCGGACGTAACAACAATTCAAACCGAGTCCCCGCTGGCGGGATCGCTGGACGAAGCCCTGCGGCTGGAACGGCTCAACGTTCCCTACGCCGCGGACTGGACGATAAACGTAACAAACCCGCGATCGCTCAAAACGCTCGAACGGCTTTTGCCCAACATGCGCGTCTGTTACATTTCTCCCGAACTGTTTACCGGGGCGGTCTTGCCCGGCGGCGCGGAGGAAACTCAATCCGCCGTTCGCGCTCTGGCGTCTGCCGCAAGCGTCGAACTGGGCGTTGTCGTCTTCGGCGCTCCCCGGTTGATGTACACGCGCAAAACGCTCTTTCAAGAGCCGGTAACGGAACTGGTCAACCCGGACGGCAGACGGCTGCGAGTCGAACGAAACGAAATCGCCGGGTCGTCAATTTACGAGATAAAAGAAGCGAGTTGCGAGTTGCGAGTTGCGAGAAATCGTTCTCCCTACTCCCTACTCCCCATTCCCTATTCCCTACTCCCTAACTTAGGCATAACAGAACTGCGATTTGATCTATCGTGGCATACTATAACGGAACTGGAAAAATGGCTAAATCCTTTATTGTAACAACTATTGTTGAAAACGAACTTGTCGCTCAAAACACGTACCGAATGAGAATCGCCTGTCCTGAAATAGCGCGCTCGTTCAAACCGGGACAGTTTTGCATGATTCGCAAACCCGGAGTAAACGACCCGCTGTTGGGGCGTCCGTTTGCGATTTACGATTTATATAGAAACATGTTTAGCGATCCTGTAGGCGTCGATGTTATGTATCTGGTCGTCGGTAAGGCGACAGCCGGCTTTGCGGAACTCCTGCCTGGTCAGCCGATAGAAATCTGGGGACCGCTGGGCAACGGATTCTCGCTCGATTCGTCTGTAAAACACCTGATTATGCTCGCAGGCGGAATTGGTCAGACGCCGTTCCTGACTTTAGCAAAAGACGCTCTAATCAATAAGGACATTAAAATCAGTTACCCCCCAGTTTTACCTTCCCCTTCGCCTAAAATTACGCTCTGTTACGGGGCGAGATCAAAAGACGCCTTTGCCGGGCTGGACGATTTCAAAAAGCTGGGAATAAACCTCGCTCTGACAACCGTAGACGGAACGGCGCCGGACGGCTTCGACTGCCGCCAGGGTTTCGCCACCGACCCGATGAAAGAAATCTTTGAATCGGAACCGGCGGACGGGCTGTTCGTCTGCGCCTGCGGACCGCGCCCGATGCTCATCGCCGCGCAAAAGCTGATGAATCAGTACAACGTTCGCGGACAGATGTCGCTGGAAACTCCGATGGCGTGCGGGCTGGGAATCTGCTTTACCTGCGTCGCAAAAATTCAGGACGACTCCGGCGCGTGGGACTACAAACGTACGTGTAAAGAAGGTCCCGTTTTCGACGCCAAACGAATTCTGTGGGAATAACATTCAGCGGCGTTAAATTATCTATGTAACAAAAAAAGAAACGAGAACGCAAACGCGCTCTCGCTTCTTTCAGCTCGTAAAGGCTCTCGCCTCTGAAAATCTCAATTAACGGCGCTTCCAGTCGTCGCCGTGATCCTGGTCGCCGCTGTAGCCGTCGTCATATCCACCGTTGCCGATGTCAAATCCTTCGTCTTCATCGTTGTTTTCTCCACCGTCATCGTCGTCATCGTCGCCATAGTCGTCGCCATCTGGAATGGAACCGTGATCCAGGAAAAACTCCAGACGAATGGCGTTCTTTTCGATCTGATCCTTTTCGCCGTCAATCATCGCGGCTTCAAAGAGATCCATAAGTACTGAAAGTATCTCACGATTGCGATCGGCAGCCTCCGTATACACGCGTTCAGCTCGTTTGAGAAGCGCCTTCCAGCGCGCCTGTTCGCGAGGAGTCGGTTTGAGCTGACGAAGCCGCTCAATACTGGCGTCAATTTCCTCTTGAGTCAGATTGTGCGAATTGGACGTAATGACGAATTGAGTCTTCTGGTTTGTTGCGACAACCGTCGCCTCCACCTCCAGAACGCCATTGAGGTCGTAGCTGAATCGAATGTCGATTTCCTGACCTGTTTCTCCTCCAGGCAGATCTTTTACGGTGAACTCGCCCAAAAAAGTGCATTGCTCCACCTTTCGACCTTCGCCTTGATAGATTTTGACGGAAATCTCCTTCTGGTTTGGAAAAACAGTCGTAACGCGCTTAACCTGGCTGGACGGAATCTTTCGGTTGCGGTGAATAATTGGGAGCATATACCCCGACCGATACTCGTTTCCGAATTCTTTGCTGACCTCAACGCCCAAAGTAAATGGGGCAATATCGGTAACAGCCATGTCTTTGAGGGCTTTGTTGTCCTCAAACAGTCCGCCCTGAATGGCAGCGCCAAGAGCGACAACCTCGTCCGGATTGAGTCGGCATTGCGGCGCAAAGCCAAACATTTCCGTCATAAGGCTGCGAACCATTGGCATGCGCGTTGATCCGCCAACAAGAATAACCTCGTCGACAGAACCCGTTCCCCAGTTGGCGTCGGATAAAACGCGGTGAATCGGTCTTTCGAGACGCTGCAGCAACATGCGGGACCAATCTTCAAACTGTTCTCTCCAAACCGTGAACGAGTTCTCCGATGTAACCTCATCGTCAAAAGTTCCGTCTTCATGAGGAATACGGACAACCGCGTTGTTCTGGCGCGAAATGGCGATTTTCGCCTTTTCACACTCGTGTTTCAAGAGAGAAACCATCAATGGATATTTAAATTCCATTTCCTCAAAGCTCATGTTTCTGCTTTTGAGTATTTCAGAAACCATAACGTGAGTGAAGTCCTCTCCGCCGAGAAAGCTGTCGCCGTAAGACGACTTTACATCGACTACGCCTTCGAACATTTCGACCGCAGAGACGTCAAACGTTCCGCCGCCCAGGTCGACGACAAGCAGATTTTTTACTTCCTCCGACTCATGAAATCCGTATGCCATGGACGCCGCCGTCGGTTCGTTAATAAGCCGGACAACGTTCAACTCGGCAATTTGAGCCGCATTGATCGTAGCCGTGCGCTGGGCGTCGTTAAAATATGCTGGCACTGTAATAACAGCTTCAAAGTCTGAATGGCCAAAATAATGTTCCGCGTCGTTTTTCAGCGAACGGAGAACCATTGCTGACAACTGAACAGGCAGAAATTCCTGTTTGCCAATAGTAACGCACTCATCGGAGCCCATGAGTCGTTTGAATGCAGTCGTTCCCAAGTCCGGATGAACGACCATGTAATCTTTAGCAGCTTCGCCGACAATAACAGTTCCATCGCTGTCAAGACCAATGGCAGAAGGCGTGAGCGTCTTTCCCAGGCTGTTGGGAATGAGTTTCGGACCCTCGTCGGTCATGTATGCGATTGCTGAGTTTGTCGTGCCGAGGTCAATACCTACGATTTTCATAAGCAAATCCTTTGTTGGGGGGAAGGAAAAAGGGGTTTACAAATGTACGCCCCTTTGACAATAAACATTTTTATGATATTAATGATAATCTCCAACAGGTTCGTCTATTAATTATATGGAATTTGAAGCTGAAAGCTTCTGACGCCAATCATGATCTTAACGAAAACTGTTCCTGGAGTTCAGATTCATATTATATCATATACGAAATGTTTTACGATTTAGTAACATAAAATGTTATCCAGTTCCGTTATTTTTTTCAAAAAATAAATATAAAATTACCCAAATGCCCAATTTAGACATTATAAACACTGAATTAAAACATAAACTTCAGATTCTTCTGACGAACCTGGCGACGTTAGATTCTGTAATTGTCGCTTTTTCTGGCGGGGTGGACAGCTCCGTACTGGCTCGCGCTGCAGTCGAAGCGAAGGGGGGAAAATCGATGGCTCTGTGCGCCGTGTCGCCGTCCATGCCGGAACGGGAGCCGGAACGCATTGCCAATCTGGCGCGAGAAATTGGAATCGAATTGCATTTTGTACATACAGACGAATTAACCATACAGGATTATAGGAAAAATCCGAAAAATCGATGCTATTTTTGCAAAAAACATATTCTCCAGCGACTTCTCGACGTTGCAAAGGAGAAAAACTTTGCTGTTTTGGTTGAGGGAAGCAACGCTGACGACTCGCTGGATTTTCGTCCCGGCGCGCAAGCGGTTCAGGAGTTAAACGTCGTAAGTCCTTTAGCTGAAGCAGGTTTTACTAAAAAGGACATTCGCGAACTGGCGCGATTCTGGGGGCTGTCCGTTGCCGAACGGCCGTCGTCGCCGTGCTTGAGCAGTCGGATCGCCTACGGCGTGGAAATAACCGAACAGCGTCTTCGCCAAATTGACAAAGCGGAAAGATGGCTGACAGAATTGGGCGTTTCGCCGTTGAGAGTGCGGCTCTTTCCAAACGACGTCGCTGTAATTGAGACGTCGGCAGAATGGATCGCCAAACTTGCTCAAGATGGAATGCGAGATCAAATCGTCGAATACTTCCAGTCGCTGGGATTTTTGCGAACGCTGCTGTCGATGACCGAATTCCGTTCCGGATCAATGAACGTTGGTATTAATGGAAGGCGGTAATGAAGCGACCAACGGGAGCGGTAATCGGCAGGCGCGCGGTAGTGCGAATTGGGAGCGGCGCCTCGCCGCCGCCGAAGGCGGACGTAAAGTAGAGAAGTGTACATACCAATTCGACGAAGCCGAATACCTTCACGGATGGCGCCCGCCCTCGGGCGCCTTAGTCAGAACTAAGAAAACGCTATTTCGTAGTCGAAAACGTTAGGAGTTTTTCCTACTAACAACTTTCGAATCTTTCCCTTGACGGCTTTTGCCGTCAAGTTGGCGCCCGAGGGCGGGCGCCATCCAAGGGGCGTTTTCGGCTAACGCAATACGTTATTTTACACTTCATACAAAGCGTAACTACGCTCACTGCGTTCGCTTCGTTACCGCCTTTCATTTACTTTCTCTTCCGCCAGTACATCAAACCAGCAACCCCGAGCGCCATCAGCGCCCACGTTGACGGTTCAGGAACGGCGTTGGCGTTAAGGATGCCTTTAATTGCGTACTTGCCGGAATAATCGCCGTATGAAGCGTCCAACTGAACGTATTCCAAATCAGTGAAATAGTACGAATTGACTTTGCTGAGCAGGTTAGCTGCAAAACCGTCGTCTCCGCTGTTGCTTCCTGACAAGACCGAAACGAATTCGTCGCCGCCCTTTAATGTACTGTTGCTTGCTAATACCAGATCAATCATACCGTTTATCGTAAGCGTTCCGTTTTCGGTTGTATTATATAAACTGTCGTTGCTCTCAACATCCGAGCCGCCGATTTCCATCAACAGGGTTGCGCCGTCGTTGAGAATGTACCCGCCGCCGAAAGTCGCCTCGCCAACGGAATTGCCCGGCGAGAAGACAGCGTTCGCGTCAACCGTAATGCCGCCGGTCAAGTAGCCCTTGAAATCGAGATTTCCGGAAGAAACGACCAGACTTTGAGCGTCTACTTGTCCAGCCGCGCCTGTATAAATCTTCAACGTTCCATCGCCGGTCTTTTCGATTGTTTTCGCGGTAATCGACCCGATAAACTTGGTCATTTCGTCGTTGTTGAGAATCAGGTCTTTGCCCGTTCCGACAATAACGCCGTCCGTTCCGGAAAGGTTGTTGAGCTGCATGATATTGCGATCCATGATATCCAGTGTAGTATCGGCAGACGCCCCGGTATACCCTGCGAAATTAAGCGTTCCGTTGACTGTAACGGAGCTGGAATCGTCCAGATTGGCATTGGCGCCGGAAAGAACCATCGTTTGACCAACTGCGACGCTGGTTGCGCCGGAATAAGACAAATTGCCGGTAAATGTGAACGTTGAGGTATTGCTGGTTCCAGTTCTTCGGATAATGGAAAGTCCCAATGTCGAATTATCGCCATCGGAAATATTTCCGCTGAACGTGTTGGAAGTACCGTTGCCATTCGCCTGAATAATTAAATTAACAGGTCAGTTTGCAGCGCCGGAGGCAATATTCCCGGAAACCGTTCGGCTTCCATTGATGCCCAGCAAAGCATCTTCCATAACAGTAATCTTTCCGGCCATATTATTATTAAGTCTCAAAGCTCCGTAATTTTCGTTATTGCCGTTCCCTGAAAGAAGAACGTTCGCCTTGAAGGTTTCGTATTCAACGTATATCGTTGTGCCTGAAGTAACTTCAAAAGTAAAACCATCGAAATCCCGCCGGTTTGAATAGAACTTTTCACTTGAACTGCTACTTTGATTTGCTCTCTTGAGAGTAATTACGCCTTCAAAGTTATTATTTATCAAATTTGGCATTTGAGTATTGGCGCTTTTAGCAACCAGCCGCAGTTCCAGATTGCCTAAACCTGAAAGTTTCGTTACATTAAAATTGGTTCCATCAATTAAAACAGAAACCGTACCGCCATTGATAGTCATGTCGCCTGTATAAGAAGTGAGTCCTCCGTTGAGATTAACCGTGTTAGTTCCCTCTTTGACGATCTTTCCAGCCCCGGAAATGGGGTTGGCAATAGTTGTTTGTGTTAAATCGCTCGCAAACGTCAACGTTGCGCCAGATGCAATGGAAACGGCTCCGCTGCCATTTCCCATCTTGCCGTAACCGCTAAGTTTCAACGTTCCGGCATTGATTGTTGTAGCGCCGTTGTATTCATTGGGATAACTTTCATCTCCTGAAATCACCATCGTACCAGCGCCATTTTTTGTAATTCCATAACCTTTGGTATTCCAAATATAGGTGGAAACTTCAAGATCAACGCCGCTGGGATCTGAACCTTTGGCGACGTCAAAAGTAAGACCTGCGCCGTTTAAATTGAATCCATTATTACCTTGAATGTAGTTGGTTGCCCCGCCTGAGGTTGTAAAAGTCGTTGCGGAGTTATTGACATTATTTATTTTTACCAAACTGGCAGACCTGGTTCCTGTATCAAAAGTTCCGCCGCCATTACTGTCAAATGTAATATTGGTTTGAGTTTTAAACCAAAAAGCCTGATCACGAGCGACTGTATTAAAGATAACGGAACCGCCGTTATTGATAAAAAAGTCAGCTCCTGTATGATCTCCGCCATTAGAAATATCAATCGTTAAAGTTGAGCCGTCTGCGATAATGCTGCCGCTGTTATTGACCTGTAAATTGGCGCGTGTAATATTAAACGTACCGCCGCCAGTTACTTTGAGCGTACCAGCGCCGTTAATTATCCCGCCGCCCCATGCCCAGGTGGAATTGGAAGCAGTTCCCATTTCTACAGTTGCGCCGGACGCGACTGTCGCGGTTCCCGTTCCCATGGTTGACGAATTCGTCAGCTTGAGCGTACCGGCATTAATAGCCGTTCCGCCGGAATACGTGTTAGCGCCGGACAGCGTTTGCGTTCCTGTTCCAATCTTTTCCAGCTGCATTGCGCCCTGAAGATTTCCTGAATACGTAGATGTGTCATTGTTGGCGCCGACTCGCAATTTACTGCCGCTGGTTCCAGTAACGACGCTTAAACTGTCAGTAGTAACCAGACCGTTGACGGTTTCTGTATGTCCGTTGAGATTCAAGGTGGAGGTCAATCGGGAGGATGCGTCGCTCCAGCTGTAAAGGACAAGATTGCCTGTGGAAGTTGCACCCGCAGTCAGAACGTCTGGAATCTGTTCGTCAGCGTCAAGAATTACTGTACCAGCATAGGTTGTTACGCCGCTGTTGTTATAAACGCCGGACGAGCCAATTTGAGTGTTTCCCTGATAGTTATTGGGAGTTGACGAAGTATTATTGAGATGGATTGGGGACAGATATCCGGGAGCAACAATCATCGCCCCGGCGCCGGTAATTTGTCCATTGAAATACAATGTTCCCATCGTGCTCTGCCATACATTGGAAGCAATGGTTGTATTTCCTGCCAGATTAACGTTGCCATTAAAATAAGAAACGTCAGAACTGCCCATTTGCATACGGATTTTTCCGGTTTTTTCACCGCCGTAACCGTCGCCGCTTATATTGACAGCGCAATTAAGCGTTGCACTGGATGATAACCAAATTTGCGCGCTGTTATTGGTTGCGTCAATCGTGTCGGTCGCGTCCAGCTGAGTGTATGTTTTACCATCGAACGGAGTTTCAGTTGGCTTAACTCGCGTTGTGAGCGTATACGTTTGATTGTCCGCAAACGCAACGGAGGTTAAGAGAACCGCGGCAAAAGCCAAAAGACCTAATTGAATAGACGCTCTTTTGAAACTGGTCATGATTTTAGTCTGTATGGTAAAAGGAAAAATGAGTTTTGTGAACGATTTTATCGCAGATACGTTTTTGACGATTTAACCTCAAAAAACGTTCCAGTATACTATATATTATACACTGCATTTTGAAATATTCAAGCAAAAAGCAGAGATTTTTAGATAAAATTTAGAAAAAGTTGAGAAGATGGGGGAGATTTGGGGAATATGGAGTGCGACGGCTTGACTCACTGGATCGCGGCTGTATCAGCCGCCAACTTGAAAAAACTTAGGTCGCCAGCAAGCTGGCTCCCTTTTAGGGAAGTTTTTTCAAGTTGAAATAATATGAGGGGAAAACCTTTTTTGAAAAAAAGGTTCTTCCCCTCAAACTCCCCTTTCCTAAAAACTTTAAGTAGGGAAGACAAAAGCGACCAACGGGAGCGATTATTGGCAAACGCGCGGCAGCGCGGATTGGGAGCGGCGCCTCGCCGCCGCCTTGCGTAATTGCTAATTGCAAATTGCAAATTGCTAATTCGCTCAGTCCAGCGTGCCAAACGCCAATCTCTGTTCCTGGCGTTCGTATTCCAGCAGACCGTCGATAATCGGGTCCATGTTGCCGGCGATGATGCTGTCGAGCTTGTAAATCGTCAAGCCGATGCGGTGGTCGGTAACGCGGTTTTCCGGGTAGTTGTACGTGCGAATTCGCTGAGAGCGGTCGCCGGACCCGATTTTGGACTTGCGGTCGTCCGACCGTTTGGCTTCTTCTTCCTCGTGAAGCTTTTCGTAAATGCGGGTCTTCAAAACGCGCAGAGCCTTGGCGAGGTTTTTGTGCTGGGATTTTTCGTCCTGGCATTGGACGACGATGCCCGTCGCGTAGTGCGTCAGACGAATGGCAGACGACGTCTTGTTGACGTGCTGACCGCCGGGGCCGGAGGAGCAGAATCTGTCCAGACGGTAATCTTCCGGTTTCAAGTCGACTTCGACGTCTTCAGGTTCCGGCATGACGGCGACGGTGGCGGCGGAGGTCTGAATTCGGCCTTTCGCTTCGGTTTCCGGAACGCGCTGAACCCGGTGTCCGCCGGACTCGTACTGCAGTTTTTGGTAGACGTTTTCGCCCGAAATGCCGAGGACGATTTCCTTAAACCCGCCCAATTCCGTCGCGTTCATGTCCATGATCTCGACTTTCCAGTGGTTGTTTTCCGCGTAATGCGTGTACATGTCGTACAAGTCGCGGGCGAACAGAGCCGCCTCGTCTCCGCCGGTGCCAGCCCGGATTTCCAGAATGAGCTTGGTTCGGTTGGAGTCCTCGCCGCCGGCGGTCATGTCGATTAACGATTCCCAAACCTCTTCGCGTTTCGCTTTGAGTTCCGGCAGTTCCAATTCCGCCAGCTCTTTGAGTTCCGGGTCGTGCCCGTTGATTAAATCGTTGGCGTCCTGAATCTGTTTATTGAAATCCTTCAGCGTCCGGTACGCCGTTGCGACTTTGGCGATAGAACCGTGTTCGCGCGCCACCGCCGCCATACGCGGACCGTCTGCCAAAACCGACGGGTCCTGGAGCAGTTTTTCGAGTTCTTCAAATCGAGCCAGTTTTTCTTCCAGAAATTTTTTCATGATCTCACTGTGAACTAAGCAGGCGTTTTACCAGCCTCAAAAGTTTTTTTAACACGAAAAACACGAAAAGAACGAAACAGACGAAAGGTTTATTTTAATATTTAAAAATTTTTTCGTAACTTTCGCTTATTTTGTGTATTTCGTGTTTAAAAATCCAATGAATTGCAAATGACGAACATTTAAAATCAGATACCGAGAGATTAAAAACCCTCAATGAGGGGTTTTCGGTCTCTCGGTATGTGAAACTCTATAAAGAGGCTATTCGGCAGCTTCGTTGTTCTGTTTCTTGCCGCGTTTGAGGCTGGCGTAGTTGCCAGAGAACTTGTTGTTGAACTTTTCGATACGTCCAGCAGTGTCAACGTACTTCAGACGTCCGGTGTAGAACGGGTGGCAAGCCGAGCAAATATCGACTTTCATTTCGGGCTGAGTGCCGCGGGTTACGAACGTGTTGCCGCAACCGCAGGTTACCTTCATTTCGACGTAACGGGGGTGAATTCCTTCTTTCATTTGAGTATTCCTTGGATTTTTCGGGAGCGCGGTCAGGAGCGATTCGCCGACAACCTTGCCGATCGAACGGACTCGTTTCGCGATTCCCCAGGATATAAAATAAATTTCGCGTATTATATAGTTTTTTCCGACTTTGTCAAGCGGGGAGGGGGGAATTTGCAATTGAGCGCGTTCATGTCCATCAAAAATATCTTTGCCGCCCTCTTGAAATATTCTTCTAAATGTTTTATAATATTATTATGTAATTATAACCCAGTTTTACAACCTTAACTCAAGTCAGATTATGAAATCCCCAATATTCCCAACGACAACGCTTATTATGGCGTTTTTTTTACTGCCGATTTGCATTTACGCTCAGGATAACGTTCTTATCGAACCGCCGTTGACGTGGTCTGTCAATTCCATTCAAATTGTCTGGTCTGTTTCTCAGGGCGTAACCACGACCCAGGAAACCCGGTTCATTTACGGCGCCGATGAGAGCAGCAACCAAAGGTTTGGCAAAGAGATAGATACCGAAAAGGAATCGTCAATCGGCTTCTCCGGTTCCGCCGGATTAAAATTTAACGCTAACGCGGCTTTGGAATCCAATCCTCTGACGTTCTTTGGACTTAAGGGGACGAAAGTCAACGCGTCCGCCTATCTTGAAGGCGGCGTCAATTACAACTACAATAGTAAAACGACCAATTCAACGCAATGGACGGAATCCGAAAAGAGTTCTGTCAGTAAAGCTCTGACCTCGGCGTTTGAAAACAGCGCTCAGCAAACCCTTTCCAACCAGCGGCTGATCTTTACCGTCGATTTTATCAATCATACCCGGTCGCGCCTGTTCTTTAGTTCAAACGCCGCCAATACGATTCCGGTGTACTGCGGGAACGTTCATCTTGGCGACGCTCATTTGGTTAACAGGACCGCGTCGATTGCGGCAACCGGACAACCGATTCCGTGTCAGTTCGAAATGGCGTTAAACGATACCGGAAAGCAAAAGTTGATCAGCGCCCGACCGGTAATTCGCATTGAAGGTGGACAGCTGCTTATTCAGTCGGACTCCGGCGCCGGCGTCAAAGACGCCATTGAGGAATCGACCGTTGCAACAAGCTATTTTACGGTTTCCGTCCTGTCTGGCAACGAAGTCAACGAGTGGAAAATCCGCTGCCGTCCAACCAGTCCTGTTACGCTGCTGACAGCGTTAGATGCGATCAACGAAAACCTTCGCGAAAAGACCAACAACGACAGCAAAACGATTTTTACGATTGCAGACAAGCGTTTGATCAGCGTCTGCAGCGCGCCATTCAAAGATTCTGACAATTCAAACTGGACGGCGGAATTGATTGTTTTTAACGGCGCGTCGGCTCAAACCGTAAGCAGTCCGGATTCTTATTTGTTACAGACGCCCCGCCGCGGAGAATGTTACATTTTTCGGCTGGTCAATCAGGAAATCAAAAACCTGACAAGACAGGCGGAATCGGGAAACGCCGCGGCGCAGAACGTTCTGGGATTATGCTATAAGTACGGCAAGGGAGTTCCAGAGGATAAAGCGGAAGCTGTAAAATGGCTTCGCAAATCCGCCCAGCAGGGGTTCGAAAAGGCTCAGTATAATCTTGGTCTGTGTTACATGAACGGCGACGGCGTTCCCATCGACATGGAAGAAGCCGCCAAATGGCAGCTTCTTGCCGCGCAAAAAGGCGTTGCCAACGCTCAATTCAATCTGGGATTGTGCTATTATTACGGCGACGGCGTTGCAGAGAACAAACCGGAAGCCGTCAAATGGTGGCTCAAGGCGGCTCAACAGGGACATGCGGACGCTCAATGCTATCTGGGAGCCTGCTATTATTATGGAGAAGGCGTTGAGTGCGATTATATTCAGGCGTCAAAATGGCTGAGTAAATCCGCCCAGCAGGGAAACGAAGAAGCCGCAAAACTGTTAAAGAAACTCGACCGATCTTCTTACTGAGATAAATTCGAATCGCCTCTCTTTTGAGCTCAGATAACCGACAAAAAAAGAGGAACGCGAAGTGAGCGTTCCTCTCGTATTATTCGGATTTGTTGTTTATTCAGGCTTTTTCATTCTGTCCGCCTGCGGGACGTAAGCGTCGAGCTTCTTTTCGGCGTAAATGGGCGCGAATCGGGTCAATCTCTGGCGGCCGTCGATCATCGGCAGCGTCAGCATTTCCTGACCGACCAGCGGCTTGCAGTACTTGACGAAATCGTCGGTAACGTCGCAGCCGTCCGTGGTAATCCATTCTTTGGGGAACGTTCGTTCGCTGTTGGCGACCAGCTGAAGCGGGACTTTGTCGTACGTAACCGAGTACGCTGTGCTTGCCGAGCGGAGAATGGTTGACATGAATCCGCCCTGCCCTGTCGCCGCCAGCTCGCACGCCTTCTGACCGGCGGCGTAGGCTTCGTCCAGGTCGACAATCGAGGCGTACGCCATCGAACTGCGCTGGTCAGTGCCGGGCACGTTTCCGCGGGCGGAACCTTTAACCGCCAAACCGCGTTCGTTGAGATAGTTGACAACTTTCTGACAAACGGTCATTTTGCTGGCGGAGAACGTCGCGTGACCGAAGGAATCTTTGAGAATTCCGAGGTCGCCGACGTCGAACCCTTCGCTGATAACGACGATGCATCGACCGCACTGGCGCAGCTTCTCGTTGACCTGATCGTACATCTGCTCCAAAGAACAGGGGCTTTCCGCAACGTAGATCAACAGCGGCATTTCGCGATTCGGGTCTGCCAAGCGCGCCGCGGCGGGAATGTACCCGATTTTGCGTCCCATTGCCTGCATGACCAGAACCGGGTCTGCCGGACAGGAGCCTTTGTTCTCCTCGTTGGCGTATTGGACGGCGTGCATCCAGTACTTGGCAACGGAGCCGTATCCGGGCGTGTGGTCGATGAGCTTGAATTCGCTGTCGCCGACGTCGTTGTCGATTGTCTTCGGCACGCCGACCGCCTGGACGTCCAAGCCTTTTTTCGCCGCCATTTCGGCAATCTTATGCGCCGTATCCATCGAGTCGTTTCCGCCGTTATAGAGGAAATACCCGACGTTATGGGCGGCAAAGACGTCGACGATTCTGTCGTAGTCTTCGTTTTGCCAGGATTTGATTTTATATCGACACGTTCCAATTGACCCGGCAACGGGCGTGTATCGCAGCAGGGCGATTTCTTCCGCCGACTGCGCCGTCAGGTCGAGAAGCTCTTCTTTCAAGACGCCCTCGATACCGTGACACGCTCCGTAGACGGTTCCAACGTTGTCGAACTGTCGCGCCGCTTCAACAACGCCCCGAAGCGAGCTGTTGATAACGCACGTCGGACCGCCGCTTTGCGCGACGACCATGTTCTTCTTTGCTGAACTCATTTATCTTGCGCGGTTAAATGACAATTGTTCATCGGGAACTCCCAGCCAACAGGAATTCAAGACCGACTGCTTTTATGGTTTTAATTATACTCGATTTTTCGAGCATTAACAGAGGGGGGAAAGGAAAGGTTTTACAATATTTAAGAATCTTGTCTGCTTGACAAAAACCTCGTTGTCGCTTATAATAAACTTTTAGGAAAGAATGGTTGGTCATAGACAGAACTGTCAATTTGACAGTTAGCCGGTTTACCGTTGTGATACGCTAAACATCGCGTTTTTTGCCCCATGATTACAAAAACAACTATGCTAAAAATATTTTTACGCTGCTTTCTCCCGATCTTGATTCTGGCTGCTTTGGTTTTCGGGATAAAGACTGTCGATAACAGGACAAGTATTAAAGACAACAAACAGCCAATAGTTGTCGGAATAATTAATAAGACCGAGATTTTACCTGAAGAAAAATCGTTTCAGCCTGTTGTACTTTATATTCCGGGGCTGTTCTCTTATGACGATCCACAAGAACCCGTACTGAAGAGTCTTAAAAGAATATATCGTAATGCTATGCGGGTTGAACCATACATCTGGTACATGCCCCAAAATGCGCCAATTGAAAAGACCGATTCCAAGTTGAAATGGGATCCTCGTATTTGGGAAAAATCTGTCGCGATGGCGGAAGATACGGCAGAAAATTTATATCAAGACATCTCCAAAAAGTCAGAGACAGAACGAAAAAAACTGATTTTGGTTGGACATTCTTTGGGCGGTCGAATTGTTATTCGCGTTTTGAATAAACTTAACAAAAAAAATATGAAAATACGTCAGGCGGTTTTGCTGGGTGCTGCTATAGAGAATAACAACTCTGACATTCCCGGCGCTGTTGATGCGTCTATTGATACCGTGTATTCTTTTGTCAATCCAACAGACAAATGGCTTCCTTTTGCGGATGAAAATCGCGCCATGTTGGGAACGGGCTGCTATGATTTTCTTGATCCGAAACGGTTTTGCGAAATTCAAATTGATTCAACCACGAGTCATGATTCGGAAGACTATTTACGAAAATTTGAGTTTTGTATGTCTTCTCACAATATGAACCAAAACTGCATTATTGTTCCACAGGAAAAACGAAATATTCCAGAATGGTTTAATAAGAGTTTTATATGGTCTGTTGTGGATCAATGTCAAGACTGGTCGCTTTATAAGGATAAATACGATAACTATGTTATAGTTGACGATTTATCTTTTGTTCGCGCCAGGGGAACGAATATTATTATGACAGAATCGTTTGCGAAAGTTAAAAAACAGCTTCAAGCCGGCGTTTCTGATGGAGAACGAGAGTCAAAAGAGGATTTTAGCAATATATCAGTCCCGGTTCAACAGGACGAATCCGAATTGCCATTGCTAACGCTTGGCAGTTTTGGCAGTTCAAAAGAACTCAATTGGAGAAATGAGCAAAACGTTAATGGTTGGCGGCTGCAAAATAATAATGTAACAAAAAAATCCAGAATATTGGATCCGTCGTCTCGAATTCGCGCTCAGGGTTCCAAAGAGGAAATGAAATCTGTTTTCAATAAATTAAAATTATCTCTGCCTAATGCAAAATGAATAAAATCTGGTAAGCCATGAAATGATTCCTATATCATTTTTCAGGCATATCCAGCTCCCGTCATTTTTTTCTTCTCCCCCCTTTTATTTCTGTCGCATTGATTTATAATATAATAAGATAAAAGCTTAATACAGAAAAGATTCCCCCCTTTGAGGACTAAACGCATTATGGAATTAGGAGTCAATATAGACCACGTTGCAACGGTTCGTCAGGCGCGCATGACCAACGAGCCAGACCCGGTTACCGCTGCGGCTCTGGCGCAGCTGGGCGGCGCGGACGGAATCACCGTTCACCTTCGCGAAGATCGCCGACACATTCAGGACAGAGACTTGCTCATTCTGCGTCAAACCGTTACCTGCAAGCTCAATATGGAGCTGGCGTGTAACGAAGACGTATTGGGAATCGCCTGCAAGGTCGTTCCCGATCAGGCGACGGTCGTTCCGGAACGGCGTCAGGAAATCACGACTGAGGGCGGCTTGGACGTTGCGGGGAATATCCAAAAATACGCAGACGCCGTCAAGCGGCTCCACGACGCGGGAATCGTCGTCAGTCTGTTTCTCGACCCCGTCGCAGAACAAATCGACGCTGCCCAGCAGTGCGGCGCGGACGCCGTCGAAATCCATACCGGGCGATACGCCAATGCCTCGGGCGAAGCTCAGCTTAAAGAGCTGGAAGTCATCCGGACGATTGGCAAACAGATCGTCGATTGCGGCATGAAACTTCACGCCGGGCACGGTTTGACCTACACAAACGTCCTGCCGATTGTACACATTCCCAATATGCGAGAACTCAACATTGGGCACAGCATCATCTCCCGCGCCATTTACGTCGGGCTGGTTCAGGCTGTCAAAGACATGAAAGCGCTATTGGAAAAATAAGGGAATAGGGAATGGGGAATAGGGAATAGAGCTTCGCCTTCGGCGAATTAATTTTCCCACTCCCCACCCCCTTCTCCCATTCCCAAAACTACTCCCTATTCCCTATTCCCTAATCCCTAAACTACTCCCTACTCCATTTTTGTTCGCCTGTCGGCGAATGCGTAATTCCGTTCGCCGTTGGCGAACTCCATTACCGCCTTCCAATCCAATTACTAACCATTAACCACTTTTATTCAAATGAAAACGCGAGCTGAAGAATTTGCCGGTTTGACAGTTGCTATGGTAACGCCGTTCAAGGACGGCAAAGTTGACCTTGACCGTCTGGCGAAAAACGTCGATTTTTTGATTGCTGGCGGAGCGACGGCTCTGTGTCCGGTCGGAACGACGGGCGAGTCCCCGACTCTGACCAACGCTGAACACGAATTGGTAATTGCAGAAACCGTCAAGGCGGTGGCTGGCCGCTGCAAGGTCATTGCGGGTACCGGTTCCAACAGCACGGCGGAAGCGATTCACATGACCCAATGGGCGGAAAAGGCGGGCGCCGACGCCGCTTTGTCAGTTGCGCCGTACTACAACAAGCCCATGCAGGAAGGTCTGTACGAGCACTTCAAGGCGATTGCCCAGTCCGTCTCAATTCCGATTTGCGTCTATAATATTCCCGGTCGAACGGGCCGTCTGATTGAATCGGAAACGATTCTCCGCCTGGCGGAAATCCCCAACATCTCGATGGTTAAAGAAGCGACCGGCTCGATGGACAACGCGTCCAAGATTCTCGCTGCGACCGACCTCACCGTTCTTTCCGGCGACGACTCGCTGACGCTACCCTACATGTCGTTGGGCTGCAAGGGCGTCGTTTCGGTTGTCGGGAACTTCATTCCGTCCGACATGACGGCGTTGACCAAGACGTTCCTTGCCGGCGATCTGGAAGGTGCGCGCCGTCTGCATTACAAGATGTACCCGCTGTGCCGCGACATGCTGTCGCTGGCAACCAACCCGATTCCGGTCAAGGCTGCGTTAAAAGCCCTGGGAATGGACACCGGCGAGCTTCGTCTCCCGTTGACGCCCCTGACGGAAGCTCAGGAAGCCGCGCTTCGCAAGACGCTGACCGCTTATGGTTTGCTGTAATATCTGAAAAGCCGCTAGCTGTTAGCTTCTAGCCATTAGCTTGTGCGTTAGTTGTTCATAGCGTTAACATTTGAATCTGGAAGCTAAGAAACAAAGCTAGGAGCTAGAAGCTAGGAGCTATTTTCAAAACTGTCTATTTTCTCAGATTGAGACTGTCACACATGAAACCGCTCATTGCTGTTACGCCGCTGTTTGATCAAAAGCAGAATCATCAGTACATGAATTCCGAATACTTTCCCGCCATTCTGGACAATGGCGGGATTCCCGTCCTGCTGCCCATCGAGGCGTCGGAGTCAACGTGGGACGAGTATCTTGACCGCGTCGACGGGATTCTCTTTACCGGCGGTCAGGACGTCAACCCGGTTCTGTACAAGCAGACGCCCATGGAAACGACGCTGTACATTTGTCCGGAACGCGACGCGCTGGAATACGGCTTGTGCAAAAAGGCGATTGAAAAGAACAAAGTTATTCTGGGAATCTGCCGCGGAGAGCAGCTCATCAACGTCGCCTGCGGCGGGACGCTCTATCAGGACTTGCCGACGTATCACCCGTCGTCTATCGGACATCGTCAGCCGCCGCCGACTGACAAACCCAGCCACGACGTCAAGGTGGTTGAAGGCTCGCCGCTGCATCTTTTAACGAATAAAACCCGAATTGCAGTCAACAGCACGCACCATCAGGGAATCGACAAGCTCGGAAAGGGGCTGGTCGCCATGGCGTTCGCGACCGATGGTCTGACGGAAGGCGTCTACATGCCAGACAAGAAATTCGTCTGGGCGATTCAATGGCACCCGGAACGAATGTACAAAGATCATGCCGCCGCCCGGCAGATTTTTGAAGAGTTTATAAGACAAGCAGGAAAGTAACTTTCGGAGTTCGGGAGCAAAGCTCCCGCTTTTAAAGCGAGAGCTGCGCTCTCGCACTCCGATAGATTCTAATTCTCAAATACTCGCGCGGCTTTAGCGGCGCGGAGCATAACGGCTTTGAAATTCTCTTGAGTTCGCTCCAGCGTCGGACGCTGATCTTTTAACGGCGTCGACAGCATTTCCGCTTTCTTCTCTGTTACAACTTTCTTGAAACTGTCCGGATACGTAAAGGCGGATTTGTCGTTTCTGTCAAGCCGGTCGTTCGCCCAATCGCAGATGGTTTTAATGCACGGCATGTACCACGTCTGCATGAGTTCGTACTGATGCGACTGACAGTAGGTGCACGAGGCGTTATCGAGAATAACGTGGTCAAAGTCCTGGTTGACAATCGGCTCGACGGCGTTCATGCCCTCGACGGTTTCGTAAATGGAATAGTCCGAATGCAGAGCGAGCGTGTCGCGCATTGCCTCCGCCAGTTCGTAGTACGCGTTGACTTTCGCTCTTGCCTGTTCAGCCGTGATTTTCCCTTCGCGCCAGTCGTTCATGGCGGCAAAGAGTGTAACGCGAGCACAGGTCAGTTGACGGTCAATGGTCGTTCGCGCCAGGTCGATGGAATCTCGATAGACAAACGGGGTTTTCCATTCGACTTCCGCCAGTCGCGTTAACACTTGCGGGGCGTTTTGCAATCGTGGAATCTGATCTCGGCTGGCGTTCCTCCACGTAGCGGCGTCTTGCGGCTTGACTTTGCCGTTCATCGTGTTGAAAACCTGGAACCAGAAGTTGCCGCTCCAGTCCAGCATTTGAGAAATCGGGAGAACGTCGCGCCAGATTGCCAGCAGTTCCTCCGCCTGAGCGCCGTATCTGTCACGGCAGAATTCGACCAGCAGTTCGTCGGTCGTCTTGCCCGGTTTCCAGGAGTTGGCGGTAAAATAATTCAGCAGGAAAATATCGGAATGGGAATTCTCCGGCCAGAGGATGTAGCCGCGGCAGAACGGGTCGTTACCGACCTGTTTCATGCGCTGTTCGATGAGCGGGTAGTTCCCGCGGATGTCCATTGCCGCCTCGTACGCCTGGAAAATGCCGAACGTGTATGGGAACTTGCCGATAACGTCCCAGTTGGTAAAGTTGCGGTCGGATTTTGCGTCGGCTTCGTAGTCCCACAAAATCGATCGATTCGGGTCAAGCTGATTGGTGAACTCTCGAACCTCCTGCGGCTGCCAGGTGCAGTAAAAATCCCAGCCCGCCAAAAGCAGCGGCGCGTCCGGATAATGCTGGCGAAGGTTGTCGATCAATCGCCGGTACACGTAGAGCTTCATTCTCAGGTTGTCTTCCCGATCCTTGTAACAGCGGCGCTCCGCTGGGCCAATCGTGTGGAACAGTTCCGGTTTGCCGTAGTTGTCGATATGCGCCTGAGTCAGCTTCCAGTAATAGTCCAGATACTTGTCCTGTCGGACGTCCCAAACCAGAGCTGTGGGGTGACCGTGCCCGGTGAAATTGGGCAGAAACTCCGGCTTGACCGCGTCCAGAAACTGATGCGGCGTTCGAGAATACCAATGGCTCATCGTACCAAAATCTTCCGGGTGCATCAAGTCGCGGTCGAAGGCGTACTGTAACAGCGCCTTTCTCAGCTGACCGCGATACTGGAGCGACCAGAACAGAGAACGGTTGTCGTATCCGGACAACGCTTCCGGCAGCGGCTTGGACGGGTCGGGATAATCGACGATGTCGGGAAACGCCTTTTGGAACACGTCGTCCATGCCAATACGCAGCATAAACACGTTCTGACGTTTTTTGACAAGCCAGTCGATCTCCTGTTTCCAGTCGTCCAAAGACCAATGCTCCGCCTGGAACCGGTGCAGCCCTCGATGGGCGAAATACCGCGTTCCGCGATAATAGAACCGCGGCGTTTCTGTTACATCCAAGCCAGTTATGTCGATGGCGTCCTGATGGGGAACGACGTCGCCGTCCCAGAACCAGCGGCAGCCGCCGCGCGTTTCCAGAAAACAGTAGACCGCGTACAGCGTTGCGCGCCCTCGTCCGCCCGCCAGAATCAGGTGCGTTCGCGCCCCGTCTTTAACGGTCAGCAGACGGAACTCGTCAGACGCCGTTTTGAGCGGGAAATCGCGAATGACTTTCCTTTCAATCAGTTGACGAACAAACGGGTTGACCGCGTCCGACCCGATGACCAGATAGCTGTCCTCGCCGTTGGACTGATTGACGATCTCGAGCGTCTGCCCGGTAATCTGATTCCAGTACTTTTGCAGTTCCTGCCCGGCGACCTGGTACGCCTGACCGTGACATTCTCCGGGAACCAGAATTTTCAGCTCCGCCGCGCTGGCTGTCAAGCAGAGCAAACTCAAAACGACAAACAAGATATATCGGGTTTTCATAGCTGTATGGGGAGAGTAAATGTTTTTCGGAGTGCGGGAGCAAAGCTCCCGCTTTAGAAAGCGAGAGCTGCGCTCTCGCACTCCGAGAGAATTATACGATATCGAATTATTCTTCTTGCTCTTTTCGCATCCGCTGCATTTCCTGAGAGATGCGAATCGAGCAGAATTTCGGTCCGCACATGGAGCAGAAGCGTTCGTCTCCGCAATGGTTCTTTTGGTTGGCGGCGACAAGGGATTCCTCTCTCATGCGGCGAGCCGTTTCCGGGTCGAGAGCGAGTTCAAACTGCCGGTTCCAGTCGAACGCTGCGCGGGCGTCTGAAATGGCGTCGTCGAGGTCGCGGGCGTGCGGCAGTTTGCGGGCGATGTCAGCGGCGTGAGCGGCGATCTTGTACGCGATAACGCCCTGATGGACGTCTTCGAGCATCGGCAAACCGATATGCTCTCGCGGGGTAACGTAACACAGCATCGCTGCGCCGTGCATGGCGGCAATCGCCCCGCCGATGGCGCTGGTGATGTGGTCGTATCCGGGAGCGCAGTCCATGGTAACAGGACCCAAAACGTAGAACGGCGCGCCGCAGCACCATTCCTGCTGCAGTTTCATGTTCATGACAATCTGATCCATCGGGACGTGTCCGGGTCCTTCGATCATGACCTGGCAACCTCTGTCCCACGCGCGTTTGCACAGGTCGGAAAGCGTCGCCAGTTCAGCCAGCTGCGCCTGATCGGTCGCGTCCGCCAGACAGCCGGGGCGAAGGCCGTCGCCCATGCTCCACGCGACGTCGTACTGCTTCATGACGTCGCACAGATCGTCAAACTTTTGGTAGAACGGGTTTTCCTCTTTGTGAGCGACCATCCATTTGGCAACCAGCGACCCGCCGCGGCTGACGATTCCCAGCTTGCGCCGATCGGTCAGCGCAACGTGACTTCTCAGCAGCCCGCAGTGAATTGTGAAGTAGTCTACGCCCTGCTTCGCCTGCTGTTCGACCAGTTGAACGAAATCGTCCGGCTTCATGTCCTCGATTTTGTCGATCATCTCGACCATCTGGTACAGAGGAACCGTGCCAACGGGAACCGTCATTTCGTCTACGATGCGCTGACGAATCTGGTTGATGTTCTGTCCGGTTGACAAGTCCATGACGGTGTCCGCCCCGTAGCGAACGGCGCAGCGCACTTTCTCCAGCTCGCAGTCAATATCGGAAGAAATGGGCGAGTTGCCCAGATTGGCGTTGATCTTCGTTCGGGCGTTGGCTCCGATTGCCATCGGAACAAGCCCCTTTTTGAGGTGAACTTTGTTGGCTGGAATTATCAGCCGACCGGACGCGACCAGGTCCCGAACCTGTTCCGGGGTCATGTATTCGCTGGCGGCAACGGCTTCCATAGCCGGGGTTACGACGCCCTTTCGGGCTTCTGTCAACTGCGTCATTGTATTGTCTTTCTGTTTCAGAAATGGCGTTTGATATCAGGGGAAATATTGTTTATGTATTATCCCATATATAGCAGAAAAGTCAAGGGGACATAGCCGGCGTTTTAACGGGAAACGGCGCGTAAAAAAAGCGTTCTGTTGGGAAACAGAACGCTTTGAATGTCAATCCAGGATTATTTTAATCCATTGAAAAACGAGAGCTTTTCAAAAGACTAGTTGTTTTCCTTGTTGCGTTTGGCTCTTTCGTATTCAGCGATGTACTGTTCACGCAGAGCGTTTTGCATATCCATTTTGCACAGCGTCGGAGCTGCGATGAAAATGGAGCTTAACGTACCGACGATAACGCCGATGAGCATCGTGAACGCGAAGGCGTGAATCGCCTGACCGCCCCAGACGTACAGAACGACAATTACCAGCAACGTGGTAACGGACGTCAAAATCGTACGAGCCAACATGTCGTTGATTGCCTGGTTGACCATCGCCGGAGTGATGTGAGGCGCCTTGCCCTTGACTTCGCGGATTCGGTCGAAGACGACGATCGTGTCGTTAAGCGAGTAACCGATAATCGTCATAATACCAGCCAGAACGGTCAAACCGATCTTGAACGGGTCAATGAGCAGGAATCCGAGCGCGCTGCATACGTAGGCAGAAAGCGCCAACGCGCCAACGGACAGGATAACGTTGTTAACCAGCGCGATGGTAGCGGCAAAGCCGTAGTAAATCTTCTGGAATCGGAACCAGAGGTAAACGACGATAACAATCAAACTGGCGAAGATAGCCGTCAAACCTTTGGTTCGCAGGTCGCCGGCGACTTGAGGTCCAATCATGTTGCGCGCCGGGAAGACCGGTTCCGCCTGAGCGGTTGCTTTGACGCGTTCGAGAATCTTCTGAGCGTCTGCCGGCGGCAAAACGAAGGATACGTTCCAGGTATTGAACGCCGAGGTTGTATCGTCGTCAAAGAGCGGGTTTTCAACCAAAACGTCGCGCTGTTCGACAGCAATGTTTTCAGCTATCATCGCGTCTTCAATCATGGATTTGACAACGTCGTTGGAAACCGGTTCTTTGAATTCAACAACAGCAAACGAACCGTTGTCATAAGACTTTTCTGCATTGCCAGCTTCAGCTGGAACAGCGGGTTCGTCAGCAGGATTAATGCTGGGTTCTGAAACCGATGGAACTTCGGGAACTTCCGGGATTTCTGGAACTTCAGGAGCTTCCAATTCTTCAGCCGGAGCAGCTGGGGTTTCTTCAGCGGGAGCGGGTTCAGCCGGGGTTTCTTCAGCCGGAGCAGCAGGAGCTTCTTCAGCGGGAGCGGGTTCAGCCGGGGTTTCTTCAGCCGGAGCAGCGGGAGCTTCTTCAGCGGGAGCGGGTTCAGCCGGGGTTTCTTCAGCCGGAGCAGCGGGAGCTTCTTCAGCGGGAGCGGGTTCAGCCGGGGTTTCTTCAGCCTGAGCAGCAGGAGCTTCTTCAGCAGGAGCGGGTTCAGCCGGGGTTTCTTCAGCCGGAGCAGCAGGAGCTTCTTCAGCGGGAGCGGGTTCAGCTGGGGTTTCTTCAGCCGGAGCAGCGGGAGCTTCTTCAGCCGGAGCGGGTTCAGCCGGGGTTTCTTCAGCGGGAGCGGCGGGAGCTTCTTCAGCAGGAGCGGGTTCCGGGGCGTTTTCGCCTTTAGCCGGAGCTTCTTCTGCTGGCTTTGCTTCCTCAGCCGGTTTAGCTTCTTCAGCTGCCGGTTCGTCTGCATAAGCGGTAGACGTGAACAGGTCGAAAATGGAATTCAACGTTGTCGTTTCGGCGGGAGCCGCTTCCGGGGCTTTTTCGTCTTTAGCCGGAGCCGCTTTTTCTTCTTTGGGAAGAACAGAGGCTTTTTCCGCAAACGGGACGCAGTTTTTAATTGTAACGTCGTTAGTTACCAGTTTACCCGGGAATTTTTCCTGGATCAGTTTGGTAACGTAATTGATGTATTCTTCGCCTTCGAGAGCCTTTTCGCCCTTTTTCGGAGCTGGGCTGGAGGAGTTGATCATGTAACGAACGCCTTTCTGTTCGCCGGTGATTTGGACGTCAGAAACAGCGAGGTTTTCCAGTTCGCTGAGTTCTTTACGAACAACGTCGATGGCGACCGGTTCGTTAAACAGAGCCTGAACGGATGAACCGCCAGTAAAGTCAATGTCGAGCAGGCCGTTTCCACGGAAAGCGATAGCTGCAAAGCAGATTACCCATAGAATTGTGGTAACGACGCGGACATTGAATATCTTGCCCATGAAATCGATGTTGGTTTGACCGATAATACGGCGCATGCGAAGGTTTTTAATCAAACCGATTCGGTCAGCGGTTTCAAAAATAATTCTGGCGCAGAACAGAGCCGTGAACATACTCAAAGCAATACCGAGAATAAGCGTAACGGCAAAGCCTTTAATCTGAGACGTACCAACCCAGTACAGAATGACGCCGACGAGCAAGGTTGTGATGTTGGAGTCAAAAATGGCGGAGAACGCTTTCTGGAATCCGTTGCGGATAGCCATGTGAATCGTTGCGCCCTTGTCTCGTTCTTCACGCATACGTTCGTAAATAAGAACGTTTGCGTCGACCGCCATACCTAAGGTCATGACCAAACCGGCAATGCCCGGCAGGGTAAAGGCGGCGGAGAACGAAATCATCAACGCGACAAGCAGGAGCAGGTTGACAACCAGAGCGAAGTCTGCAACCAGACCGGCAAATCGGTAGTAATAGACCATAAATATAAGAACCAAAATCAAAGCAGCCATACTGGCAACCTTGCCGCTGTGAATCGTGTCAGCGCCGAGGGTAGGACCGCTGGTCATTTCGGAAATGGGTTCTTTTTCAAGCGTTGCGGGAAGCGAACCGGAATTCAAAACGGTTGCCAGCGCGTTGGCGTCTTCTTCCGAGAAGCCGCCGGTAATCTGACCGCGATCGGTGATTTTGGAGTTGATTCTCGGGGCGGAATACATTTCGCCGTCGAGAACGATGCCCAGGTGACGATAGCGGTTTTGCTGAACGTTAGGCATGTTCTTTTCGGTGAGCTTGCCGAAACGGTTAGCGCCGTCAGCGTTAAAGCTGAAGTTGACGCAGTGTCCGCCGTACTGGTCGATTCCAGGCGTGGCGTCGGAAAGGTAGTCGCCGGTTACGTTGTAAATGTCTTTGATGCACAAGACTTCTCGAACTTCTTTATTGCGAACAGTGCGAGTTCTTGTTACGTAGTTTTCAAAATTGAAATCGCCTTCCTGACCCGGGGTAATTGGAACCCACATGCCAATTTCGTTGAACGTATCTTTTCCTTCAGCGTCAACGCCGGTTTTGACTCGGATTGACGTTTCATTGGTTTTGGACGCCAGTTCGATAAGCTGACGGTCTTCCGGATAGGTTCTGTCAGCCAGAATGCGGAACGCCAATGTACCAGAGCGGGAAACGATTTTCTTCAGTCGAGCGATTTCTGTCGCGTCGACTTCCGGAATAATGATTTCAACAGCGTTGGAACCCTGCTGTCGAACGGTGATTTCTTTAACTCCACCCGGGTCAAGACGCTTTTTCAAGGTTGAGGACAATTGATCCATTTTGGTGGAAAGTGAAGACGTCGAACGCGATCTGGCGTTTTCAGCTTCAGCTTCCTGGTCGAGCTGTTCCTCTGTTGTTTTGGAAACCTCGTATACCAGAATGGATCCGCCGCGAAGGTCAATGCCGAGCTTGATTTTTTGATAGCTGGTGGCAACGACGGTGATGCCGAAGAAAACGGCAACCAGAATAATCCAGTAAGAAAACGCGTAATCCGGCATGCGGAAGCGTTTGGCAAGGTACAAAGCCAGTAAAATCGGAACAACTCCGACCAGCGCCAAGGCTGTAATTGTTAAAATTGTTGGGTTCATTGTAAAAAATCCTTAATGAGGAATACTGTTTGTTTCTATCCGTTAAAACAAACGCCAAATCCTGAAATGAAAATATGTTTTTGCGAACGGCAATTGATGGGGCGACGAATGAATTCGGCGAATCCCATGGCGGAGAGGATATAATTATATACGTCCCTTGACGCGTTCCTCTCGTTTTTGCGCGCAGTTGATTATTTCTTTTTGTCTTCTTCCGGCGTTACGACGTAGGCGATTGCTCGCGGGTCAAACATGACCTTAACGTTGTTTTTGTCGTCCAGTAGGAGCTGAATTTCCAAAACTTCGTTATTGCTGCCTTTAATGATGTTGGTAATTGTCGCCTTAACGCCGCCGATAGTAACGACTTTGTCTCCAACTTTAAGACCGTTGAGCATTTGGTCGAATTTCTTTTGCTGGGTCTGCTGAGGGCGAATCATAAAGAACCACATGATGAAGAAAAACAATACAATCATGAGAATCCATGACATTGCTTCTCCGCCTGCCGCGGTTCCGGTTGAGCCTGTTGCGGTTTCTGCCTGCGCCAATAAGGCGTATGCGATACTGTTCATAACGTTTCCTTTTTAAATTGCCTGGCGAACAGACGACAGGTCAGAAGCGAAAGTTTAAAAAAACGCCTCGTTCCTGATACGTCAAATTCTATCCAATTTCCAATATATTAAATAAAGTTTTTATAATAATACCAACTCCCGATTTCTGCAATACCATACACCCCTTTAAAGCCCAAAAAAAAATAAATTTTTCCTGAATTTCTTAAAAAGAACGTCAAAATGTTAAAATAGGTAAGCTAAGAACGTCTTTTTTCATTGAGCGATTTGGGAGTTTAACTTTTTAATGTCAAATATTGTTGCGGTTACTTTGCGAAGCCCATGACCTTCATCCATTCGAAGCAGCGGTCAAACCAGCCGCCGGAATGCGGACCAAGCGGGTACTTGATAAAGGCGTGTTGGGTCTTGGCGTAGATGTACATTTCCATCGGTACGCCCATCTTGTGCATTTGAGTGTAAATGGCGATTGACCCGAGGGGGGAATACCTGTCGTCGTCGCCGTGGATGAGGCACATCGGGGCGGATTTGGCGTCAAATTTGAAGTCCTTGAGGATGGGTGTGTCGATTCCCTTGTTTGTATTGGGACCTGTTGCGCCGTCTTCCAAAACGTAAGCTGGATAGATGGGGATGGCAAAGTTGAGATGGCACGGGACTTTGTCGAGTTCGTCAATCGGCTCATACGCGGGCGTTTGGGAGTTGACTGCGCTCAGAACCGTCAGATGACCGCCGGCGGAGAAGCCGATCATGCCAATTTTTTCCGGGTTGATGCCCCATTTTTCAGCGTTTTTGCGAACGTGTTTGATGGTTCTTTGAGCGTCCTGCCAGGCGGCGCGGTAAATTTCAATCCCTTCCCGACGCGGAACCCGGTATTCCAGAAGAACGGCTGTAACGCCTTTCTCCGTGAACATGTCGACGATTCTTTTGCCTTCGTAGGAAACGAGTTCCTGATACCCGCCGCCGGGACAAATAATTATACAAGAGTCTGTGGTTTTCTTTTCTGGCTGATAAACGGTAAACTTGGGAGCGGGGAAATCGCCCTTTTCGCCTGGCGCCAAACCTGGCCAGACAGGAAACGTTTCCTGAGCAAAACTGGTTGAAACAAACATCGATAACGCTACGGCAATGGAAAATAAAATGCGATTCATATCTAATCGGGGGGTTAGAGAATGCGATGCATGAGCGGAACGCTTTTCGTTCTCGAAACTCGCGCTCTATTATAATATAGGATCGCAGAATTGACAAGAGGGAGCGGGAGAATTAGTGAGGAGTGGGTGCGTTCAAAATTGGGTTGCACAAAATTTAACAGTTTGACCAGTATAAATCCCATGCGTCGTTGTGAGCGGCGCAGACGATGCTTAACATTCGGTTTAAATTTCCAATCTTCCATCTCGCTCCGGTTTGTTTCAAGC
>JAFQXE010000023.1 GCA_017407125.1 Thermoguttaceae bacterium | reverse complement strand
TTCGGTTACTTATTGGTCTTTGCAGGTTATTGAGTCTTTCCGACTCACAACTTGCTCACAAAGGAAAAAACAAGAGACTATCTCTTATTCATCTTTAAGGTACAATGTCTGTTCCGCCAAATTGTCAAAGGTCATTTGTTGGTTGCTAGACTTGTCGCGCAAACAACGGGGGATAATATAGCGCTTTTTTTATTCCCGTCAATGGGGGGAAAGGCGCGATTCTTGAAAATTTTCAAAAATTTTTTGTTTGAGTAAGGAATTAGGAGTGAGGAGGGAGGAGTTGGAGTAATAAAATACTACTGCCTCTTGCCTACTGCCTACTGCCTTGCCACTATAATTCTTTGGATTCAGGAGCCTGGGCGGGAGTGGGGTCTTGAGCGGGAGTAGGAGCTGTTTCAGGCGTATCTACTACGTCTCCGCCGAATGTACCACAATCGTAGGGATCAGCATCATCGAAGGAATCAAAGCAAGGGTTGCAGAAGCCAACGCGGCAACGCAAAATCGGGCAGCACGGTTTGCAGACGGGCGGGCAAGCGGGAGCACAAACAGGCGGGCAAATGGGCTTGCAAACGGGTCGGCAAATGGGCGCGCAAGCGGGAGCGCAAACAGGCGGGCAAATGGGCTTGCAAACGGGCCGGCAAATGGGCGCGCAAGCGGGAGCGCAAACAGGCGGACAAATGGGTCTGCAAACGGGCCGGCAAATGGGCGCGCAAGCGGGGACGCAAACAGGCGGACAAATGGGTCTGCAAACGGGAGAGCAAATGGGAGCGCAAGCGGGAACGTCGCAAACTGGAGCTACATCACAGAATGCTGGAGGTGGGCAGCAAGCAGCTCTGTAAAGACATCCAGCTTCTGAAGTTGACGAAAAGCTTGCAACAATTGCGATTACGGCTGCCATCAGGGCGCCAATTCTGGTTTTTGAGCTAAAACTCATGATAAATCCTTTCCTTTGCAAAAGAAAACAGGTTATAAAATGCGAAAGTCTGACGTCCTTTCGGGAGGCTTTGTCTTGCAAATGAATAATTGCAGACGAATGGTCAGGGCTTTTGACCTTCAACAACATTAACGATTTGTTAAACTGTGTCGTTTGTATGAATTAAATAATCATAAACAATTACACAAACTTTAACCTTTATATATTATGGTAAAAATTTTATTAATTGCAAGGGGTAAGAACCAAATATTTTAATATTTATTAACTTTGAAACCATAATTCTATATAGGATTCAAAAGCAATTCCGAGATAGATTATGTGCGGAATTCAACTTAAAAGAAAGCGGGGGGACAGCTTACGCTTCCCTCCCGCAGTCTGATATTGAACGGCGCTTTGAGTTTTTGTAACTCGCAAATTCCTACAGCGGCTTTACGGTAAAGCGAACCATCGCGTTGTTAACCGGCGGGAGAACGACGCCGAGACGCTTGGATCCTTTCAGTCCGCCCTGGTCTTCGTTGCACAGTTCAGACGTAAACTCCCAGTCCAGTTTTGTTTCCTTGCCGGATGAATCGACGGTCGTCGCCTCGACCTCAACTCGGAGTCGGTAAGCGTCTTTGCCGACAATAATCGCATCGCCATCTCGCTGAGCGTCCCAGATGGTTGTCAGCGCGGAATCGAACGGCAGCTTCGCCTCGCCGTCTAGCTGGAACTGGTCGGTAATCGTAATGACGTTGTTCTTTCTGTCGTAGACGAACGTGCGTTCCAGCTTTTTCAGTTCTTTAACGGTGGGATAGCAGGACTGGTATTCAAAAGCGAAGACGTCTTTTTCGTCCGAGAATTCGTCTTTGACGACGACGCCTTTGGAATTCCCGCCGGTCGCCTGAAGCTGACCGTTGATCATGGGAACCGGGTGTCCCCAGGAGTTGATAACGCGGCTGACGTATCGCTGACCGCTGAACGTGCGTTTCGTATAGACTTCCCCGCCGACGTCCATGAGGACGGGCTGACCGTGGTACACAATCGTATAAGAGCCGACGTCGTTATGGTTGTGGAATTCGGCGTTGTGTCCTGCTTTGACTGCCGCGGCGAGCTTGTCCCAGTCTTTATCGCCGGGTTTGTTGGCGACAGGGTCAGCGCAGGGACGGCAAACGAGAATCCCTGCGTTGTTGAAATAGTCGCGAATCGGAACGCCCACCGGCTTGAACTCGGTCGAAAAATGGTTGTTAAGCGAGTACATTCCCTTGAGGATGAACGCGCCTGCGGAGACGTTTTTCAACTCGTCGTCGCTGTAGTATTCCGGAACGTCCCAGCCGTAGATATGCGCCAAGTAATTAACGTACAGTTTCGGAGCCTTCGCGCCGACGCCGCAGTCGGCAAACGCCGGAGAAATCCCGGACATGATCTGAATTCTCAACGGGAATTTGGATAGTGTCTCGCAAAATTCGGTATCCATGAGGTTGATTTTGTTACTCGTCGCGCGGCGAATCGTTTCTGACAGACGGATATAGTTCCCAAATCCGTAAGACCAGTATCCCAGCCCTTCAGAGCAATAGCCGTCAGGCGTAAACCCTTTGATAAACGCAGCGCTGTACTTTTCGGCGGCGGCGATATACCAGGCGCGTCGAGCCGGGTCGTCAATTGCGGCTAACGCAGCTCCGCACATGCCGGCGTGACAAACCGCGTTCCAGTTGTTTTCTCCTGTAATCCACCACAGAGGGCGGAACTTGCCGGTCTTGATGGCGGTTTCGTACGGCTGGAAGTTTCTCGCTTCGAGCGTCTCCAGAAGTGCCTGGCGAACTTCCGGCGAGAGTTTGTCGCCCAGGATATTGTACGCCGTCGCCAAGTCCCAGGAAAGAGCGCTGGAAACGAGGTCAACGTTCATTCCCGTCCCGTTAAAGTTCCCGTTGCCGGGATCGTGAGCGGGCAGAACCCAGGATTTCTCCTTGCAGACTTCCAGAAGAAAGCGTTCCAGTTCCGGGATAAAGCGTCCTTTGTTTTCAATGCATTCCGCCACGACAAGCGGAGCCAGGCGTCCGTGACGAGCGCCAATAACTCTCTGGCAGTTCGTTCGGTTTCCGTTCCGGGAGAATTCCAGATACAAGTCGTCCGGCATTTCGGGCATGGGGGTTGTGAGAATCTTTTCCGCCTGTTTGATAACGGCGGCGCCGTTCCCGGTTTGAGCAATCTTCGCCCAGGCGTCGCGGTCAGAAATCGGCGGCAAGAGGGATTCCGGCTTTTCGGGAATCATCTTGACAATTTCCAGCGCGCGGGCGTCAAGGGGATTGTCTGGAGACAAGGCGAATTCTTCCGCGAAGCATAGCGGAGACAACAAAAACAGCGTGACAACAGCAAAAAAGACGCGTTTCATGGCAGGGCTAAGGGGGTTAAAGGAATAAGGTTATTCCGGCAAGTCCAAATCTGAGAAGCCGTTAGCTATTAGCCGCTAGCTATTAGCTTGTGCATTTGAAGTTCTAAGCTTAGCTTTTAAAGCCAGAGGCTAACATCAAAAGCTAGCAGCTAGTAGCTAGAAGCTAAAAGCTGTTTAACAATAATAGTCGGATAAGCCGGAAATATCTATAAAAAGCGAGAGGCGAGAACTTGAATTCCCGCCTCTTCGCAATGAGGTCTGTTCAGGTTTACTTTGAAAAATGCGACAGCCGGGCGAGATACTTCCCGATGATGTCGAATTCCAGATTGACTTTACTGCCAACCTTAAAGCAGTGGAAGTTTGTATGCTCAAACGTATAGGGAATGATGGCGACCTGGAAGGTGTCGTCCGTCGGGTTGCAAACTGTCAGCGAAACGCCGTTGACTGTTACAGAGCCTTTGTCGACGGTCATGTATCCGCGCTGAGCCATTTCTTTGTCAAACGGGTACTTGAACGTGAAATACCAGCTCCCTTGAGCGTCTTGAATGTCGATACATTCCGCCGTCATGTCGACGTGTCCCTGAACGATGTGGCCGTCCAAGCGACCGTTTATCGACATGCTGCGTTCCACGTTGACTTCGTCTCCAACTTGAAGCAAGCCGAGATTGGAACGATCCAGCGTCTCTTTCATGGCGGTTGTCGTGTACGTGTTGTCGTCTATAGAGACAATCGTCAAACAGACGCCGTTATGAGAAACGCTCTGGTCAACTTTGAGTTCGTTTACAAACGAACAGGTAAGCGTAAAATGAACGTTTTCCTGCTCTTTAACAATCTTGACGACGCGGGCGGTTTCTTCTACGATTCCTGAAAACATGGCTTTCTCCGTTAGTTGCCAGAGATGACCTGCGGGCCGTCTCCGGCGGTTTTTTCATAGTAGCCGTTTCCGGCTTTGACGTATTTCGTAAACCCTTTCTCCCCGATGTTCTTATCGCTGAGCATATCTCGTTCCGATTTGACGGGAGCGAAATTCCCCAAAATTCGATGAACGGGCTTGCCGCAATCCGGACAGACCGTCAGATCCGGTTCCGACAAATACTGCAGAACCTCAAATTCTTCAGGACAATCTTTTCCCTTTTCTTTATCGTGAACGTATTTATACAGAGGCATGGAATTAGTAAGGAGTGTGGAGTCAGGAGTGAGGAACGAGGGATTGACGCGAAAACAAGTTCTGCGCGCTAATCCCTCGTTTGATAACTAAAGCTTATTCAGCTTCGATTATCGACCGTTTCTTCGCCATGGGAATCTGAATTTCTTCTGTCGAGTCGGAACAGTCTGAGCTGGTTTTGCAACTGGGGCAGCTTTTTCTACTGCTGGACACGGAGTTTTTTCTTCAACTGCCGGGGCAGCAGGAGCTTCTTCAGCCGGAGCGGTAGGAGCTTTTTCTGCAGCAGGAGCGGCAGGAGCTTCTTCAGCTGGAGCGGCAGGAGCTTCTTCAGCCGGGGCGGCAGGCGCTTCTTCAGCCGGAGCGGCAGGAGCTTCTTCAGCCGGAGCGGCTGGAGTTTCTTCTACTGCCGGGGTTTCTTCAGCCGGAGCGGGTTTTGCTAACGAGCTGACGTCGATAACGCTGAGCGTGTACGGCTTGTCGTGAGCGGCGTTGGTCAATCCGGGGAACGTCCAGTCGAAGTTCGCCATGATCAGTTTGCCGTCGCGAACGATGCATTCCGCCGGCTGGTCAAGAGAGCCGTCTGCTCCGTCGGTGTCCGGGTTGATCCAGAGGATGTTCAAATTGCCGTCTTTGTCGAGCGTGCGAATCGCGTTCGCCTGAGAGTCGTCGATGTAGATCAGGTCGGTAACGCTATCGTAGAAAATGCCGTCGCAGCACTGGAAATCGTCACGATCAACAACGACTTCAACGGTCGGCTTGCCTTCAGCGTCGAAGGTTACTTTGCGAATAACGCCGTCGCCGAAGTTGCCGAAGTAAATCGCGTCCCACGCCTTGGTCATGCCGTCAGCGCCGGAGAAATCTTCACGACCGATCTTCTTGACCGGGGCGGTAACGATCAGGTGAGCGTCGCCAGCCTTGGCGTCAACTTTAATAACTTCGTTGTTTTCCAGAGCCTTTTTGATTTCGTCGCGGGTGAACTTCCAAATGCCGCCGCGGCCGAATTCGTCGCCCTGAGTCGGAACAACGGTGTCGGTGATGTACAGATTGTCGCCGTCCCACAGCAAGGCATTGGCGAGGTTGATGCCTTCAATAACGACTTTAACGTCCGGCTTGCCATTTTCGTCAAAAATGACCTTGCCGTTTTCGTCGCGGGCAATACGCAAAACGCGAGAAGCAACCTGACCCTGCGGATCGGTGGAGAAGCGCTGGTTGTCACAAACGTACAGGTTGCCAGACGGGCAGATGTCAATGCCCATTGATCCGATCTTGCCGGTTTCCGGGTGAGTCGGGTATTCCATGATCTTTTCAACCGTGCCGTCCGGAAGAATCTGCATCAGGCAGGCGTTGAATTCGCGTTTGCCGTTTTCGTCAGCGGGAACGTAGTTCGGGCAGTTGAGATAAATAATATTTGTCTTTTCATCAAGCGTCATGCCGTCCGGAACTGGGCAGTAATCCGGAAGAGTCGCGTAAATCGCCGGTTTGAACGCGGGATTGAGTTCGACTTTCGGCTGAGGGGGATTAGCGCGATCAGCGGTTTCTTCAGTCAATTCTTCAACAGCCTTCGTGGCTTCTTCAGCAACTTCTTCTACAGCTTCTGTAGCTTCTTCAACGGCTTTCGTAGCTTCTTCTGCAACTTCTTCAACGGCTTCTGTGACTTCTTCAACAACTTCTTCCGTAGCTTCTGCAGCTTTTTCTGTTACTTCTTCAGCAACTTCTGTGGCTTTCTCTGCAACTTCTTCAGCAAAATCTTCTACTGTCGAAGTACTTTCAGAAGGAGTAGCTTCTTCGGCAGGTGCGGCTTCTTCGGCAGGAGCGGCTTCTTCCGGGACAACTACAGTTTCTTCGACAACGGTTTCTTCGACAGTCTCTTCAACAACAGCGTCAGTCGAGGGCGCTGTTCCAGTTGTGGTTCCAGTAGACGTTGGCTGTACTGGCGGCGGGCAGCCAATCAAACTCAATGCGGCAAAACCCAAAGTCAAACTCAAAATTCTTTTCATTACAGTTTCTCCTTGTGAAACAAACAAATAAAATATGAATTGCGACGGCGTGACGCCGTTATCATTTTAACGCGTGATTTTCAGAGTCTGATTGTTAGCGGGTTATTCGCTCAATTCCCGCAGAAGCTTTATACGCAATACGTAATAAACCTCATCGACGTTCCGGAGCAAATCCAGACAAACGCAGTATGATTTCGTTGGCGGCTGTCAGTCCAAAAATGCCGGTAAGAGTTGGAAGACTCCCCAGCGGACGTCGGGCGCGCCCACGCTGAAACTCGCCATTAACCCACTCTGTCGCAGCGAGTTCTGACTGCATTTGTTTTGCCTGACTGTCGTCCACCGCAGGAGGGATATCCGCGGGGTGAATTGCCGGCAAAGACTCTTCAATCAATTGTTGGTTTATTATAGCAGATTCTTCGCTATAGATACAGGGGATAGGTAGAGAAATTTTGTCTTTTTTTAGTCTTTTTCTGACTGCGGCAGCCAGGGGACATGTACGTATTTTGCTTAGTATTCCTATTTTAATCTTTGAAGGATCTGTTCGGCACGCAGCTCCCATGCTGGAAAGAAACGGAAGTCCTGATTCTACTAACGCTTTAATGAGCTGCACCTTCGGACCAACCGCGTCGATAGCGTCCATGACGAAATCCCATTTTTCTTCCGCCAGCAGTTCCCGAATGTTGTTTTCATCGACAAAGAGCCGCTTTGAACTGACGCGGCAATCCGGGTTGATGTCCTTAACGCGCCGGGCGGCGACGTCGTGTTTGAACTGTCCGACGGTTGACGTTAAGGCGTAGAGCTGTCGATTGATATTCGTTTCGTTAATCAGATCGAAGTCAACCAGAGCCAAGCGCCCTACTCCGCTTCGCGCCAGCGCCTCAACCGTATACGACCCCACCGCGCCCAAGCCAATGACCAGAACGCTCGAGTTCTGAAGACGACTCAAACATTCGTCGCCCATCAACAGCCGTATTCGCGATAACCTG
Organism: Thermoguttaceae bacterium; assembly: GCA_017407125.1. Taxonomy (GTDB): domain Bacteria; phylum Planctomycetota; class Planctomycetia; order Pirellulales; family Thermoguttaceae; genus RUG11551. Next base: position 217,422 of record JAFQXE010000023.1, on the reverse strand, counting down.
TCGGACATGGAAGTTAGTAATTTATTTTGGTAATTGACCTTTTTATTGTCAATCGGTATTCTTTGGTAAGTTTTTAATAATAAAATCTTCCCAAAGCTTTCCCCGCTCTTGTTTCTGGTCTTCGGTTTGACGCCAAATCGAGAATGGTTTAGAGGTCTTGATTCCCAGTTCGGAAAGAAGCGACGGCGCGATGTCGCTCATCATAACCACGTCTTCGTTTACGAGGATATTCTCCTGATGAACTCCGGGCTTTTTGATAAGAAGCGCAGGATTAAACTGTGCAGCAGCCGGAGACAAGTGCATACCGTGATCCCCCAAAATAATAATCCATGAGGAATCGTAGCTTCCAGACCTCTTGAGATAGTCAAAAAAAGCGTCCAGCCTCTGCGAAAAATAAGCTTTGCCGAACTTCAGATACGCTTCTGACGACGGGGAATAAGGTTCCAAATCCAGGTCGTGCCATCCATTAAGATGGTATAATTTAAAATACTTTCTGGAATCCAGCTGCGGCTCTTCCGGCGGTGTGAAAAATGGCGTTTCATCAACAAATTCCTGTTGCATGAAACGAGAGAAATTGTTAAATTCCAAGGTCTGAAAAGAATCCCAACCTTTGCCTGAATAAAGATTATAACAGATTTGTTGGCATTGATATGAAATTTGAAAAGACCAATATTTCAAACAAAGGGGAGAAAGACGGTAACAGGTAAAAGGAAGGATCGTTTCCTCTAAGACGCGGCATGAAAACACCTTCTTCCTGGAAAGGGCATCTTCGTTAAGCGTCGTATTTGAAAGCCACTCACAATCTTTTGGAAAATAAATGCTCGTTCCACAAAACGGATACATCTCATTGGTATATCCATTTTGTGCGAGAATGGGAAGCAAAGAATTTTCCGAGTTATACATCCGTTCTTTGTCTTTGAAATAGGTTTTAACGGACATTGACTGATGGCTATAGTCTTTGTTGGGATTCCATTTTAAATTCTTTTCAAAAAGATCGCTCCCGGTTAATAACGTTGGAACCATGTAAAAGGTTAATGGGAACTTCGCTATAAAATGCGGGAAATATTCAAAATCATGAAATGTTTGATTTGTAGTTTCATATTCGGATTTGTACAATTCATGAAAAGAGTCGTTTCCAAAAGAATCCAAAAGGATAATATAAATATTTTCCTGTTTTGATATTTGATGAATACTCGAAAAAATCTCTGAATTATTCGAAAGCCGATTAAAATTCGATGAATCGTAGGAAAGCAGGGCGGGAATGATCACGACAGCCTGGGAGACCAGAATGATAAGTCCCAGTTTATACAGATGCGTAATGACGAAACTCTGAAAACGAAAGACCAGATAAAAAACCAGTATATAAACCAAAATCTCAAAAATTCCGCAAACCGGAAGAGCTGAAAACGTTTGGATTAATGTAGATTCATCTGACGACCACAAGAGAAAATTGCTTTGAAGCCACATACAGAACAAAATGGACGTTAAGACCAAAAGAACTGCTGTGAAGCACTTAAAACGCACAAAGCAGAGCAATCCCGCAAAAACAACCACAAAAATTCCAAGCGAGCATAAACCGGTTACAAGAAGAAGCTGAAGAATCGTAAACGAATATTCCTGCAGATTCCCCAGATAAATAATCAGGGAAACTGAAAAAAACAGGAACGCTATCAATCCGGAAACGAGCAGTGATTTACAGATTTTTTCTGTCAAATTCATTTCAATATTTCTTCTTATTTGCTAAACAAAATCAGCGTTCGATCGGAATCCGAGATGGGGAACGTCTCGACGCTCAAGAAGTACGACCGAAATGCCGAGATGCAGTGGTCAAGATCGTATTCCGGGAAAATATCTTCGCGGGAGCTAAGAAGCCTCTGAACCTGCGAGTCCTGCTTCGGTACAAACTCCAGAATTGCCCGGTCGCCCAGAGAGCTAAGCATTCGCGCAACGTAATCGAACGGCAAATTGTTCCCAATGCACAAATGATGGATTAGAGCCAGCGAGAGCGAAACGTCGCACCTAGCTCGTTCCATAAACGATTTTCTTTCGCGATTTAGAAAACCAATGCCCGGCGACGGGTTGGTTAAATCCTGTAAAATCGGATAGATATTGGTTTCTTTTTGAGTCCGAACCTGAACGTAATTCTTATCGACGGCTACCGGGTCGATATCCGGCGAAATAATAGTCGAAACGGTTTTCGGCAAAACGCGGGAGAACTCGCCGCAATTCGCGCCGAGGTCGCAAACGACTTTCGGATCAAGACGCTGGCAAATCTGTCCGACGATTTCCTGTTTGAACTTAAAGGCGGCGTCTGAATAGTTCAGATCGTTGTAGTAATCGCCCCATTCAGTTGTTGGATGCGGCGCTTTTATGCTTTGAACGTAATCCAGCAACCCTTCCAGGAACTTCGTCAACTTTTCCTTGGACATGTTTCCAACGGTCTTGTCGGGAACTTCCCCACGCGTGCTCTCGTATTTACGGAGCAGTTTGGCGTGCCAATGGATGTGAACCAGACACGACGGACTCCAATGCGTTGTCCACGGCAGATTTTTGGAAGCAAAATCCAGCGGGAAGCCGTCGATCCAGTTGCGAAACATCTCGGAAAAACGAATGTCCCGCTTGCTCATCAAAAGCAGCGGAGCCAAAAAGTGCATCACAAACTGACGATACGCCACCCACGGCTTGCCTTCTTCGTAACATTCAAAGGAAAGCAGGTCGATAAAAATCGGACGTCCTTTGTACATCTGAACATTGTACGCCGACGCGTCTTTAAGACTCATGCCTTTTTTCAAGGCTGCAAGCTGGATTTTCAGCGTCAAGACGGCAGAATCTTTGAGCTGATGAAACGACCATTCGTAAGGATACGAAATAAACGGAACTTTATCAACCGACAGCCACGCGTAAACGTTGTCCTGAGCCAGTTCTGCTTCTGGCCGCTCCACTTGACGAAACGGGATTATCCAGTTGGATTTCTGAAGGCTTTCCGCCAGTCCGGAATCCAGAAAGAATTGGTAGTCTTTTTGACCGACGTTTGTTACAGAACGATAAATCTTATTATCCAATTCGAAAACGCGACCAGCAGGATCGCGAAACGAACCAAAATTTTGAGCAGAACTGGTCATGTTTTTTTATTCGGCAGAATTGTTGTCGGAATCGGCGGCGTCCGAGGTTGAAGATTTCTCGGATGCTGTTTCATCCCAGTCGTCCAATTTATCCTCTGATTTCTTCTTACCGGTAAACAGGTTGATAATCGGCTTAAAGAACGCAAGAAAACCAACAAAGCCAGCAGCAAGGAGTTGTAATACCATACTGCCGGTAAACGGATCCAAATAGGCAATCAATATTGTTGACATGATTTAATTCGCCTTGACGCCGGAATGTACGACGTCTAAAATATAATAATATCTTTTCTGTTGAACTTTTTATCAATTTTTGATTATTATAATCAGAATTTTAAAAATATCAAACAAAAAACTGAAAATATTTGAACAACGTCTGGGAGTCGAGTTTGCTTTTGTCGAACGCTATCGAACAGCCAGGACGTTTGTCAGTTCGACGTCCGGGGACAGGTAGCCCGGCTTGACCGGCTCTTCTTTGGCGTAGTCCGCGCTGAGGTATTTCTTGTTGTCGTCTACGAAAACCGTAACAACGTTGGCGACGGCGGCTTGCTGATCTGACATGTTTTCCAGCAGCTTTAACGCGGCAATGAAGTTGGCTCCGGAGGAAATTCCAACGCCCAGTCCCAGGTTGCGAGACAGCTTCTGCGCCATGATAATCGCGTCGCCGTCGTCGACCTGAACGATGCTGTCCAATTCATTCAGATGGACAATAGACGGAATGAATTCGTCTGAAATGCCCTGAATTCGGTGCGCTCCGGTTTTGTATCCTGTTGAAAGCGTTGGCGAGTTCGACGGTTCCATGGGATGAATGGTCGCCTGCGGGTTGACGTTACGAATAGCGCGCCCGATTCCCATGACGGTTCCGCCCGTTCCAACGCCGGCAACGAACGTTGTGGGAACGCGATTGAGTCTCTGCATTTGAGCGATGATTTCCGGCCCGGTAAACAGATAATGCGCTTCACTGTTGTCAGTATTGTCAAACTGACGCGGCAAAAAGACTTCGGGATTGTCTTTGTGCATCTGTTCCGCCAACGCAATGGAACCGAGAAAACCGCCTTCTTCATGACTTACCAGACGCAAATTGGCGCCGTAGGATCGCAGCAGGTTTTTGCGCTCTTCCGACATCCAGTCCGGCAGAAAAATCGTAACAGGATGCTTAAGCATGCTTCCCATCGCAGCAAACGCGATGCCGGCGTTGCCGCTGGTCGCCTCGGCTATCATCGCGCCCGGTTTAAGAGCTCCGCTGAGATACGCCTTTTTGAGAATATGGAACGCCATACGGTCTTTAATTGACCCGCTGAGGTTATAGTATTCCGCTTTGGCGAAAAGAGTTCTCCGCTTGCCGCGATACGAGAAATCAATCTGCAACAGAGGCGTATTGCCAATCAAACTACGAACTTCTTCAAGTCGGGCAAGGTATTCCATGGATTTTTGATTTATTACGGGATCAACGCCGGGATCAATTCGCCACGTCCGGATTGTGGGCTTATCGAAAAACGGTTCGGAATTGTCAACCATATAACGTTCGTCGACCAATTCATCAACGAAACGTTCAGAGGTTTTGAACGTGGTACTCATGTCCTTTTTGGTAAAATAGACAATATAGGTTGATTAAGTATAACATAAAATCCCATTTTGTCAACCTGTAGCAATAGGGACGGTTCTATCGATTTTTTCGGCAATATTGAGAAAAATTATTAGGAAAAGTTAGAGAAAGGCATATATATAGAAAAAAACTCTCTTTCCTGTTCAGAAAGAGAGTTTTTATATTCTTATCTGATTTTGTATCAGACGCTGTTTTTATCTAACGGGTAATCATACCAGTTGTTTTTTGGATCCAACCAAAACCTGAAGCCGTTCAGCCAACAGAGAAACGTCGAAGGGTTTCTTGAACGTTTCGTTGATGCTGGAACGATCGAAAGTCGTGGTGCATCCGTCGTCCGGCAAGAGCGCGATGACGACAATTTCACTGAATTCGGGGTTTCTTCGCAGGTTCTGACAGATTTGCAGAGCTTCTTGACGTCCAATCGAGAAATCGACAATGATGCAATCCGGATGGAAAGATTCAGCCTGAATTCCCGCATCAAAACCGCTGGCGGCAACTGCAACTTTGAACTGTTGATCTTGAGGCAGTTCCCGTTTCAGGTTTTCAATCAGGACGTGATCCTGCGCGACAACCAGAACTTTCGCCATAACGTCGTCCACGAGTTCGCCGAGCGGCATCCCATGTTCTTTCAGGAATTTAATCAGATATTCGCGAGGAATACGACGATCCTGTGAACCGGGGATTCGATAACCCTTGAGTCGACCGGAATCGAACCATTTACTGACTGTACGAGGGGCCACTTTACAAATCTTTGCGACCTGACCAGTTGTGAAGACCTTCATATCTAGGCGCTCCGTAATTATTATTTTCTACTCGCCTTTGTTTACCGTCCTGTCATACTGTCTGACAGGAGTCCGCTTCTCAATTTTTCCACATGTACGATGCGAAAAAAGCTGGGTCAAGAGAACCGGAAACATTTCGCTAAAAAACTTTTAATAAAACAACAGAAACCTTCTGGCGTTTTATTCCTTGATAATTATAGGAACTAAAACAACAGGCGCTTTCTTTTGCCTTATTACAAGGAATCGGCATTTTTGTTTTTTAACAAAAGAGGAAAATCAAAATTATTGAATTTATTTATACTTTTGTCAAAAACCGCATTTTTCGATTCCCCGACAAGCCCGGAGCAATCCGTTTTTATCAAAAAATTGGAAGCTCTCAACTTGTCTTTTAAGGAATCGTATTTTTAGGCATTAAAACTTTAGTAGTTATTATGTTTTTTTTCCTTTGAATAAGAATTGCGTCAGTTATAGCGATTGAAGAATTTAGGGAAGTTTTGAACAGCTTAGAGTTGCAAGAGAATGGAAGGCGGTAATGGAGCGACCAACGGTGCGTAGCCGCACGGGCGAGTAGATGAGGTTTCCGGGGAGCGGACATTGTCCGCGAAAAATAATAATGTAAGTTATTTTAGGCGGGTAATACCCGCCACCCGGAAGCGCATCCAATCAGGAACCGACCTTGTCGGGCGGAATTACGCAGTTCGCCGAAGGCGTACCTGAAGACGGGTTCAACTTTTGGCTTCTTTTTTCCCCGGACGGGGTTGTCAAAAGGAACGAGACAATATATAATATGGTCGCTATGAAAAACAACAAACTTCAAAAACGTATGGACCAAATCGCTCAGGTTTTGGGCGAACTGTATCCCAACCCGAGCTGTGCATTGAACTTCTCCTGCCCACTGGAACTGCTCATCGCCACGATCCTGTCGGCGCAATGCACCGACAAACGGGTCAACGAGGTTTCTCAAACCCTGTTCAAAAAATATCGAACCGTTGAGGACTACGCCAACGTCTCTCAGGAAGAGTTTGAAGAAGACATCCGCTCGACCGGGTTCTATCACAACAAGGCGAAAAACATTCGCGCCTGCTGCGCCGAGATTATCAGTCGATTCGGCGGGGAAGTCCCCGACAACCTCGAAGACTTGGAATCCCTGCCGGGCGTCGGGCACAAAACCGCCAACGTCGTCCTGACCAACGCCTTTGGAATTTCATCAGGAATTCCTGTCGATACTCACGTTATCCGGCTGTCCAACCGCTGGGAACTGGTCGACACCAAAGACCCGCTAAAAATCGAAGCCGTTCTGAAAGAGCTTATCCCGCAAGAAAACTGGACGGACGTCGGACATCAAATCATCTTGCACGGTCGAGCAGTCTGCTCCGCCCGAAAGCCCGACTGCGAAAACTGCCCCATGAACGGTTTTTGTCCAAAAAATTTGTAATATTAAAAATAGATTCAGGCGAGCCACGGGTGTAAACCCGTGGGCATGAGCGAAGCGAACCTTTGTTATTGCAGGCTTATGTTCGCCTGACGGCGAATGCGTAATTCCGTTCGCTAACGCTCACTCCATTACCGCCTTTCATTTTCTATTCCCCATTCCCTACTCCCTCCCCCATGGATACCAACCTGTTCTATAACGATGACGACCCGTGGCTGGCGGACGACGTCAGTCAGAAAACGACTGCTGAGATTGTCTTCTCTCAGCCGCCGTTCGGTCCGTATACGTACCTTGTGCCGGACGGACTGCTGGACGTCGTCGAGCCGGGAATGCGGGTCAAGGTTCCGCTGGGGCGAAACCGGTCGGTCGTCGGCTGGGTTGTGTCGATGGCATTCGCCAAAGACGGCGACCCGGTAACGGCTAAGCTCAAGCCGATTACCGCTCTGGTGGACGACGCCCCGCTGCTGGACAAACAGCTGCTCAGTCTGACGAAATGGATTGGCGAGTATTATCTGTGTCCGTGGGGTCAGGCTCTGGAAACATCCGTGCCTGCTGGGGTGAAGTATCAGGCGGGAACGAAGCTGACGCTGTTTATTCAGCCAACGGAAAAAGGGCTTTTGGAACTCAAAGAGCGTCCGGACGCCATTCCCAAAGCGCAGTTGAGAGCGCTGCAAACCGCCGTGGAAGCGGAGTCGCCGCTGACGCTGGGCGACATCGCGTCGCGCGCCAAATGCTCGTTCGGTCCGATTAACGAGCTGCGGTCAAAGGGGCTGTTGGTCGGATACAAAAAGCGAGTCGCGCCGCCGGTTGATCCACCCATTCCCCCCGTTCTGGACGAGAATCTGGAACTCAACCTGCAGCAGAAAATGGCGCTCAATGCGATAATTCGCGCGATTCACGCCGGGACTCCGCAAACGATTCTGCTTAACGGGATTACGGGGTCGGGAAAGACGGAAGTCTATATTCGCGCCATTGCGGAAACGCTCCGCTTTGGGCGTCAGGCGATTGTTCTCGTACCGGAAATCAGTCTTACGCCGCAGACGTCCAAGCGGTTTAAAAGCCGATTCCCCCGCGTTGCCGTGTTACATAGCCATCTGACGGACGTCGAACGCAACCAGGAATGGACGAAAATCGCCAAAGGGCAGATTGACGTCGTCGTGGGCGCGAGAAGCGCTATTTTCGCCCCGCTGCGGCATTTGGGGCTCATTATTATCGACGAAGAGCACGAAAACACGTTCAAGCAGGAAACCGCCCCGCGATACCACGCCCGGGAAGTGGCGCAGCAGCGAGCGCGGCAGCTCAACATCCCGCTCATTCTGGGCACGGCGACGCCGTCGCTGGAATCGTGGCAGAGGGTTCAGACCGGGGAATATCAGCTCATCGCCATGCCGAAACGCGTCAATAACCGCCCGCTGCCGCAGGTGGACGTGGTCAACATGTGCGATCAGTTCGTTTCGCGCCAGCAAAAGGGGATTGTTACACGAAAACTCCACATCGCCATTTCCGAAGCTCTGAAAGAGAAGCATCAGGCGATTCTTCTGCTTAACCGGCGCGGGTTCAATACGCAGATTCAATGCCCGGCGTGCGGGGAAGCGCTCAAATGTCCGTCCTGTGACATCGCGCTGACGTATCACAAAACGGACTCAATCGCCATCTGCCATTACTGCGATTACCAGCAGACCGTTCCCAACGTCTGCCCCAAATGCGGAACGCCGGGGTTGAAGTACTACGGGTTCGGAACGCAGCGGCTGGAATCGGAAATTCACAGCCGATTCCCCGACGCCCGCGTTTTCCGCATGGATACCGACTCTATGCACGGAACCGGGGCGCACGAACAGGCGCTCAGCGCGTTTCGCCGCGGGGAGATCGACATTCTGCTCGGAACGCAGATGATTGCCAAGGGTCTCGATTTCCCCAACGTTACCGTCGTGGGCGTGATTAACGCGGACACGTCTTTGCACCTGCCGGACTTCCGCGCTGGCGAAAAGACGTTCCAGCTTATTACTCAGGTCGCAGGCAGAACGGGCCGCGGCGAGCTGGGCGGTCAGGTTATCGTCCAGACGTATCAGCCGGACAACCCTGCGATTGTCGCGGCGTCAAGACAGAACTTTCTCGAATTCGCCGACGGGGAACTGCCTCAGCGGGCGGCTTTGGACTACCCGCCGTATACGAACATGGCGCGAATCATTCTCCGCAGCCAAAACGAAGAACAAGCTCAGCAGGAATCCCGCCGACTGCGTGAATGGCTCAACGCCGCTTTCGGCGGCGAGGCGCCGCTCCCAGACCGCGCTACCGCGCGCTTGCCAAAAAACGCTCCCGTTGGTCGCTTGCCTTCCAAACCACTCACTTTGTTTGACACAATTGACGAACCGGAACCGACTCCCGCGCCGACTCCCGCGCCGGCGCCCGTCATGCCCGTTGCTGTCCCGCCGGAACTGAAACGACTGAAAATTCTCGGCCCCGCGCCCGCGCCCATCTATAAGCTCCGGGACTTTTTCCGGTTCCATATCCAGATTCATTTCCCCGACCGTTCCCGATTGCAGGAAGTCCTCCGCCGCGCACAGGAGGAATTCAAAACGCCCGACGACGTCCAGTGGGTGATTGACATGGACCCGATAAGCATGTTATGAAGCGAGTTGATTGAAAGGCGGTAACGAAGCGACCAACGGGAGTGGAGTTACGCAGTTCGCCGAAGGCGAACCCAAAATTGAACCCGTCTTTTTGTTCGCCTGACGGCGAATGCGTAATTCCGTTCGCTACGCTCACTCCATTACCGCCTTCCAATCCAATTGCTACAAAACTGCTCTTCCCCAATTCTGAAAAAATTGCTATAGTCCCTCTGTATTATTATAGCGGTATACTATAACCGCGTTTTGCTAACCGTTAACCGTATTGTATAAATTATGAAACAATCGCGAAGATTTGGCATTATTTGTATTGTTGCCGCGACTGCGATGAGTGCGTCGCTGGCTCTGGCGGATTTCAGTCTTTTCGGGAGTAAGCCTGCCGTCAATCCCCAGGCGAGCTTTGATCTCACCGCTAAAGAAGGTCCGTGGCTCATTACAGCGTTCGTCTTTACCGGCTCGGAAGCGAAAAGCTACGCAGATAAGCTGTGTCTGGAACTGCGCCGCGATTTCAAACTCCCCGCTTACATTTTCCACAAGGAAATCCGACAGTCCAACGAAGTTCAAGGACGCGGCATTATCAGCGGACACGGCAACGTCAAGTCGATGAAGCACATGAAAGACCCGAACGTCAACAGCTACATCGTTTTTGTCGGGAATTTCTCGTCGATTGAAGATGCGAACGCTCAAAACACGCTGCGAAGAGTTCGTCAGCTCAAGCCGAAAACGCTGCAGTATCACGGCGATTTCGATTTGGAAAACCCCTTGGCGGAAGATTTTGCCGCCCACGGTATTAATAACGGGCTGGGACCGATGGGGCGCGCGTTTTTGACGAAAAATCCGCTCATGACTCAGCAGGAAATGGCGAGCGCGTCGGCGAATTATCTTGACCCCAAAGTCGTCGGGTTTAATAAAAACGTCAAGTACTCGCTGCTCGACTGCCCCGGCAAGTACTCGGTTCAAATCGCCACATTCCGCGGATTCCGAACTATCAACCAGAACGAAATCGAAAAAATTCGCAAGACGGGCGAAGTCAACGCCAAAAACACAATGACGCTGTCGGAAGCGGACGAGGCGGCGGCGAAACTGACCGCGGCTTTGAGAAAGCGCGGCATCGAAGCGTACTGTTTCCGCGATCATTACGCCAGCATCGTTACCGTTGGCAGCTTTAACGATATTTCCATCGTCAACCCGCAAACCGGACAGACGGAAGCCATTCCGGAAATCCAGCGCATGTACAAGGAATACGGCGCAACTCAAGACCCGACCAAAGGCAACGGCCCGGAATCCGTCCGTCTGAAAGTTATCGACGGCATCCCGCTCGACCCCGCCCCGATGATTATCAACGTCCCGCGCGCGCCCAAAACGTCCCGCAGCGCCGGGTTGCCTTTCTGGGGAAGATAATCAAAAGACAATAGGCAGTAGTTTGAGGCGATAGCCTAAGATGTCAGAAGAACGCAAGTACGAACCGACCCCGAAACAGCGGCTGGAAGCCCAGCGTCGGGGTCAGTTTGCATATAGCGCCGATTTAGTCGGCGCGGCGGTTTTTCTTTTTGCTCTGATTGCTTTGAGCGTTTCTTCCGCCGGCATTTTTAGCGCGTTGAAAGAGCAGCTTGTCTCTTCGTTTACGTTTCAGCCGTCTGACTTACACGCCCCCGACGCCCATTCTTTGCGGTTGGGCTGCTGGGCGATTCTGGGACGTTGGTTTTCTTTGACGCTCCCGTTCTGGATCATGACAGCGGCGTCCGCAGTTGTATTTCATTTTGCACAGCGACGATTTCTGTTCGCTCCGGATCGTGAAATTGTCAGCGGAAATAACGTCAATCCGATGGAAGGATTCAAAAAGATTTTCAGCGGTCGCAACTTCTGGCGAACGGCGATGACGCTTGTCAAAACGGTCGTTCTGGCGTCGATACTCTATTTTTTCTGCCGCGGACGAATTGAATCAATTGTCGGCTTTGCTCAAACAGCGCCGGCTGTCAGTTCAGATAAAATGTATTCTACAATTTGGGGATTGCTGTGGCAATTAGCCGTCGCGTTGATTCTGATGGGAATAATCGACTACTTCTGGCAATACTGGACGTTTGAACGCTCCATTCGCATGACAGAACAGCAAATGCGCGACGAGATGAAGAACAACTGACCTATCCGACGTCAGAAATATCCAGCGCTTTTCCGTATCGAATCAACATGCGGTTGCGTAACTGGCGATTCTTTTCAGAGGAAAGCCCCTCGTCTTCTTTAAGCAACGCGTCGGCAGCGGCGAGGGTTTCGTTTAAAACGTCCCTGTCCCGATGGAGATCCGCCATATAGAACGGCGGCAAACCGTGCTGCTGAGCGCCAAAGAGATTCCCGGGACCGCGAAGCCGGAAGTCGATTTCCGCCAGTTCAAAGCCGTCGGTCGTTGCGGTAAACGACTGCAGACGTTCAATCGTCGCCGGGTCGTCCACGTCAGAAAATATCGTACAGAATCCAGGATGTTTGCCGCGGCTAATTCGACCTCGAAGCTGATGAAGCTGTGACAATCCAAACTGTTGAGCGCTTTCGATTGTCATCAGCGTCGCATTAGGAACGTCGACGCCGACTTCAATCACCGACGTACACAGCAGAATCTGCGTTTCTCCGGTACGGAAGTTGAGCATCGCCGCCTCTTTCTGCTCGGTCGTCATGCGGCCGTGAACGACGCCAATGCGAAATCGCCCCAAAGAGCTGTTCATCAGCTTTTGATACATGGTCATAATGTCGGCGATTTCCGGGGTGTCGCTTTGCTGGGAATACGGGGCGCTGCCGTCGTCCTCCGAGGATTCTATATACGGAACGACAATATACGCCTGACGTCCCTGATCGATCTTTTGCGCCATGAAATCGTACCAGGGGGCGCGTTTGTCCTCTCCAATGAGATACGTGTTGATTTTTTGACGTCCCGGCGGGAGGTCTTTGATTGTTGTAACGTCCAAATCGCCGAAAAGCGACATTGTAACAGTTCGCGGAATGGGCGTTGCCGTCATGACAAGATAATGTGGACTCGCTCCGCCGTCGCGAAGCCGGGCGCGCTGATTGACGCCGAATTTATGCTGTTCGTCGATAATGACAAGCCCCAGCGAATGGAACTCAACGCCGTCCTGAATCAACGCCTGAGTGCCGATAATGATGCTGGATTTCCCGCTGGCGATTCTCTCTAAAGCATCTCGTTTTTCGGACGCTTTCATCGCCCCGATAAGCAGTTCCGGTTGAACTTTGGCGTCTGCCAGAAGTCGGGAGAAGGTTCGATAATGCTGTCGGGCGAGCACTTCCGTGGGAGCCATCAAAACGGACTGGTATCCGGACGCGGTCGCCAGAAGCATGGCGTAAACAGCCGCCGTCGTTTTGCCGCACCCAACGTCCCCCTGCAGCAGGCGGTTCATCGGATGCGTGGACGTCATGTCGTCTCGGATTTGTTTGATCGCCTCGTTCTGCCCGGGGGTGAAATCGTACGGAAACAGACGCCGAATTCGAGAGTCGATCGCCGGGTCGGTCGACATGGCGGGAGCGTTGGTAATCCATTTCGTTTGACGACGCTTTACGCCCAGCGCCAGTTGCAACAAGAGAAATTCCTGAAAGATAAACCGACGCCGCGCTTGGTCAACGTCCTTCATGGACTCCGGAAAATGAATCTTTCGCACCGCGTCATGTAACGGCAAAATTTTCCATCGAGCCAGATAATCGTCGCTGAAAATCTCTTGCAGTTCGTCTGTAAAATTATTGACGATGAACGTCTGGATTTTACGAAGCCGCCATTGCGTCAGCCCCGCCGTCAAAGAATACATCGGCAGAATCCCGCGCGGCGATTCCTCCTGATCTTCGTCCAGAACGGAAACGACGGGCTGAGCTATCGACCATTTCCCGCCCTTGCATTTCGGCTTGCCGGACACACAGACGCGAGAGCCGTCCTGATATTGGTTCAATCGATACGGCTGATTGAACCAGATCAGTTCCAGAAAATAACCGCTGGCGTCTTGAACGTACCCGGTAACAAGCGTCTTGCCGCCGCGAATCATTTTTCGGGACATCATCGACAACGTCCCGACAACGGTCTGCATTGTATCCTCAACCAGCTTATCGATTGTCGTCTGATTGGTAAAGTCTTCGTAATCGCGGGGAAAATTAAAAAGAAAATCCTGAACTTTCGCCAGCCCGAGCCTGTGAAGCTGTTCTAACGTAGAACGCTCCATTGGGCGAACGGTTTCAATCGGCAGCGATAAAGATGAAGGCATGTTCAGGAACGATTGACGCTTTTTGACAGTATAACAGGGTCAGTGGAAAACGTTCGTCAGAAGCTCCGACAGTTCGGACTGCTCAGTTACTGAAAGGATTTCTTCTATGACGTTTTCGCAAATGCTGGACGTATTGTTGACTTCCCAGCGATCGTCCGGCATGACGTACAACTTACCGTCATGGGGAGCGCTGACGTCGTACAGGTATCGCCAGGCGCTGGTTTGAACAACGCGGCGGTCGCCATCCTCGGACAGCAGCCGGGAACGCCCAGTTGGAAAAGCGAACGATTCCGGATTCGCCGCCAGCGTTTCCAGCAAAGCTGACCAGTCCGCCGGCGTGATAAGGGCTTGCGTTCTTCGCGGACCGAAAAGCGGCTGCGGAGCGCGAATCAATCCCGTCAGTCGGGCGAACTCGGTATGAAACGTCGGATAATTCATCCCGACTTCGCCGTGTTCTCCCAGACCGATTCCCCGGGTCGAAAACAGCGCCAACGCCGTTTTATCCCATAAACCGGTCTGTTTCAGGTGGGTTGTCAACAGAGAAAGACAGTCGTCCAAAACGTTCACTTGCCCGGCGTACGTCTGTGCCAATTGCAGTTTGACGTCGTCGGGAACGGACGTTTGTTCGGCGGAATCGCTCAGCGCCGAGGACTGAAGTATCGGAATTGTAACAGTCGGTTCAGCCGCGTTACCAGCGTTCTGTTCCGGACTGACCGGCAGAACGTCTGGAACGAGTGCGCTGTCCAGCGGCGGCAGATCTCCCTCGGAAACGTATTGACTGCGGTACGAGTCGGGCGCGTCCCAAAGACGTCCCATTGACCCGATATGCGCCCAGCAGAAGAACGGTTTGTCCGACTTCGACAGTTCCTGAATCAAATCCGCCAGCGACGCAAACGTTTCAAAAAGCCGCGTCTGTTCCAGCTCATCAGCCAACTCCGGGCGCGTTTCCTCGCCCAACGTCGATTCGATTATCTGGAACCCGTTTGACGCACGATGTTCCAGCACGTCCTCCGTATCAGAAAAGAGCGCGGTTTTGAATCCAAGCTGTTCAATCCGCTGAGCAAACGTCTGGTCTTTCCCACCCCAGATTATATCATAGATTGCCGAGAGTTTCAAGCGGTCGGTAAAGAATCGGTCAAAAACAACGCCTTGAGCCGCCAGCGCGTCCAGTTCCGGCGTTTCTATCCACGTACAGCCGCCAAATCCGGTAAAACCAGCGTGAAATCCGTCAAGAGCCAGAACAATCGTATTCATGGGGAATGGGGAGCGTTAGCTTCCAACCAATAGCTGGAAGCTAATAACTCATTTAGCAGGAATAATCAAAACAATGCCGATAGGAACAACGTCTTCATTTGTGAGTTGGTCTATATTGAGATTATAAATCTCTTTCCATCGGCTGGCGTCATGAAGATACTCTTCTGCCAGTTTCTTTAAGCAGTCTCCGTTAATGGTTTTATGTCTTCGATATCCAAGTTTGAGAAAGTCCTCTTTTGTAATCCCGCCAGAATTGGCAGGCAAAGACGGTTTCTCGTCGCCGTCAGACATTGTTGAACTTTCAGGATACTTTTTTCCCATCGAAAATTCGGATTGATCTTGCGACTGCATTCCAACAAAATGACGCTGTAATTCGGAATTAGAATCATCCCATTGCGCTGGAATGCGATTCAAGCCAAACGAATCTGACGAATTGAGCGTAAAGTCGCGAGGAAACGATTCCAATCTGCCATTGACAGGCGCAGACCCATCAACGTTTATCAACGCCGGAACAGTTTGGTCGAGCGGAAACTCTTTCATAAGCACAGACGCCGTCAGTCCTATTCCCAATATAAACAGCGCGATGAGTAACCGGCTGTAAATGGAAATCGGACAACGATTATCGTCAACTACCGATAAATAAGCGCGAATATATATAAACGACATTGCTGTGAATCCCTTAAAGTTCTGTCGGTTTAATTTATAAATACGAGGTAGAATAATCGGTTTTAGCGATATATTCTATCGCGTTTGACAAGAATAGTATAGTTCAGCTTTTTTTAACGATTGCAAAAACTTTTCGATTTTCTTAAAAGAATCCGGGATATTTCTGTTAAAATATTACGGTTATGAGGGAGAGAGAAACTTCTGTTTGAACCCAAAATGAATCGGTTGTTCTGTAAAAAAGGAGCGAATAAACAATCGCTCCTTTTGGTTGGATGTTTACAAAAAACGTCTGACGTTAGTTGGCGTTTTCTTCAGGGCTTATTCAACGGGAGATTGTTCTTCAGGAACTGCTTCCGGATCAGGTTCTTCAGAAGCCGGAACGGCTTCCGTTGCAGCAGGCTCTTCAGCCGCCGGAACGGTTTGTTCCGGAGCCGCGTCGGTCGCCGCTGCCGCCGGTTTGTTGAGCATAGCTTTAATCGGCTTGACAACGCTGCCGTTAATCTTGATAACAGTAGCAACTACGGTAAATCCCAAAGCTACAATCAGGATAGCGTTAAATACCCAGCGTTTCCAGCCCTTGCCTACGGCGTCGCCGATGTAACTGCGCTTGTTGTTCATGATAACAAACAGCAAATACGCAATCGGAAGCATGGTCAGGCAGACGGCAGACGCCATAATCGGCAGCCAGAACGGCAGGTTGACCAAAACGCCGAACATGCCGATTGCCGGAACCAGCGCGAAGAGTCTGAATCGCCATTTGGTGTATTCCAAGCCGAACATTTCACAAATCGTGAACCCGCAGACAACCATGTGAGTCGAAACGGCGCCGCAGGTCATGCCGAACAAACCGAGGTCAAAAATAACGCGGCCGGTCGGACCGAGAATGTCAACCAGGGCTTTCGACGCTGTCAGCGGCTGCATGGTTGAAACTTTGTCCGGTTCAACTGTAACGCCGCCAACGGTCATGGCTAAAATAATCAAAGACGTTACCAGCGTAAAGGGCAGAAACATCGTCATGCCCAAGTCCCATTTAGCCAGCGTCTTGTGAGCCGGCCCCCAGCCTTTGGCCAGCTGAGAGTACGGGTACAGGAACGTCATGTTGATTCCAACCGCCGCGCCGAGCATGCCCAAAACCATCGTCAGACTGTTGGGATCAAAAGAGCCGTTGGGACATAAAACGTCTTTGGCGTAATAGCCTGTAAATCCGCGGAAGACTTCCAGCCAGTTGAGCTTGGTAAAGTTGCAGCAAACGACAATTCCAAAGGAAATAATAACCAGCGCGATTGTACATTGCAGGAACCGTTCGTATAGCTTAACGCCCTTGGCGGAAGAACCGTAACTCCAAACTGTAAAGATGTTAATACACAACACTGTAATACCGGTTGCCAAGCCGACAATGTACCACACAGGCGTTTTGACGCCGTCTGCAATCAACGGGGTGTTGGTTGTAAATTCATATAGGTCTCGAATCGCTCCAGAGCAAAGAGCGTACTGGGGGAAATGCCAGATGATCGACGCCATGATCGTGCCTAACGCCCAGAGAAAGACGAGGATTTTACTCGTTTCGCGTCCGAACGCTTTATAGGGGCGTTCCTGCTTTGTTAAAACAACGTTAGAAAGCGCCGCCAACATGCAGACGCCGAAGAACATCGCCAACGGCTGAACCCAAAGCAGTTTGTATCCAAACGCGGCGCCGGCGGCTACGCTAGCAGCTGCGGAACCCGCGCCCAGCGTCATGGCGGACTGAAGCAATCCAGGTCCGCACCGTTTGACATATCCCAGCGTTTTGGGAATCAGAGGTTTTCTCTGCAGCTCTTCCAATTGTTGAACTTCTTGCTGTAATTTTTCCGGATCCCATTTAGGGGTCATCGGAAGCCCTTGGTTGTCAGCCATGGTAAAAATCTCCTTTGGGAATTTAGGGGAGTAAATTTAGACAGGAGAAAACAACGTCTGCGTTGAATCTCATTCTCTAACCGTTTTAAAATATTTATATACTTAAAATATCAGATAATATTCTTTCATGCAATAGGGGTAAAAAGAAAATCCGGGATTTAAAATAAAAAAACCGCTTGAATTATCAAACGGTTTAAGTGCCGAAGAGAGAACTCGAATCTCCACGGGATGTTACTCCCACTAGGACCTGAACCTAGCGCGTCTGCCAATTCCGCCACTTCGGCATAAAAACAAGAGGTTTACTCTCGTCTCAAATTGATACGCTTATAATACATCATTTTTATTTTTCTGCAAGAGGGGGGGCAGAAAAAATGTTTTTCTTTCCGGGAAGCGGACAATCCGGGCAGCGGACTTTGTCCGCGACTAAGGCGGGTAAAACCCGCCCCCCGTAAGCGTACCTGGAATTACTCTTTTTTGTTCTCGTCGTTGTTTTGAGTCATTTTGAACAGCTGAGCCAAATCGCCAAAGGAACGCATCGGCTCTTTGCCGGTTTTTTGCTTGTCCGTAAGATCCTTTTTGGGTTCGACCGGAGTTTTGGAAACAAATTCCCGCTGCGAACTGGATCTGTCTCGTCGCTGTCCTCTTTCCGGACGATCGCCATCGCGGCGTTCCGAACGTCCTTCCCCGTCGCGTCTGCGATTACGGAATTCCCGCTTTTCGCCGGAGTTTTCAGAATTAAGCGGATGGAATTCTCGTCGTTCCGAACGAGGCGCGCCTTCGCGCTTTTCCCCTCGAGGTTTTCTGAACGAACGTTTTTCCTGTCCATTTTCCTCTGAATTGTCCGGCTTCCCGGTTCGTCGGGATCCATGCTGAGCAACTGGGACTCGCGGCTTGGACGGGTCAATTAAAGTCAAAGAAACTCGATGACGGTCCTTGTCAACGTTTACAACCCAGGCGTCGACAATGTCGCCTTCAACAACGACTTCGCGCGGGTCGTGAATGTACTTGTCCGCCAGCTCGCTGACGTGAACCAGACCGCTGTCGCGCATGCCGATGTCAATAAACGCGCCAAATTCGACAACGTTCAGAACCGTTCCCTTAAGCTTCATACCCGGCTCGAGATCTTCCATTTGAAGAATCTTCTTTTTGAACGCCGGAACAGCCGTCTCATCGCGGACGTCTTTACCTGGCTGAGCCAGCTGAGCCAAAATGTCTTTGACGGTCGCTTCTCCAAGTTGAAGCTCCTGAGCCAAAGCGGAAACGTCTGCTCCGTCAACAGCCGCTTTAATCTGCTCCGACTTGGACGCGTCGGTCAGATCGGCGGCGGTAAAGCCCAGTTTTGCCAAAATCGTTTTGGCGGCTTCGTAATTCTCTGGATGAATCCAGGTGGAATCAAGAGGTTCGTCCGACTTGAGAACCTTCAGGAACCCGGCAGCCAGAGTAAAGATTTGCTCTGTAATTCCAGAAACGTCCAGCAGCTGACGTCGATTTTTGAATGGTCCGTTTTTGCGGCGGTATTCAACAATTCTTCCTGCCAGCAACGGATTCAAACCGGAAACGTAACGCAGTTCCGCAACAGGCGCCAGATTGAGATTTACGCCAACTTTATTGACGCAATCCTCGACAACGTTCTCTAACGTCTGTTTTAGATTCTTCGTTTTGACGTCGTACTGATACGGACCGATTCCAATATTTGCCGGTTCAATTTTAACCAGTTCCGACAACGGATTTAACAGCCGACGCCCGATAGAAATGGCGCCGCGGATGGAGGGTTCCAGTTCCGGGAATTCTTCGCGTCCCAACGCGCTGTTGGCATAGACGCTGGCCCCGGCTTCGTTGACGACAATATATGAAACGTCTTTAAGCGCTTCCTCTGAGGCTATCAGATTGGCAAAGAACTGTTCCGTTTCCCGGCAGACGTTTCCGTTGCCAATTGCCACAACGTTGACGCCGTTTCTTTTTATCATGTCAACAACGACCTGCCCGGCGTTTTCCATTTTGGATTTTTTCCCGACAACGAACGCCAAAGCGCGGTCAATAAAGTTGCCGAACTGATCCAAAACTGCGATTTTGCAGCCGCTTTTGAACCACGGATCAACAGCCATAACGCGAACATTGCTGACAGGACGCTGAAGAAGCAGGTTCGTTAAATTGCGGGTAAAAACGCTCACAGCGTGATTTTCTGCTCTTTCTGAAAGATCTTTGCGAACTTCGCGTTCCAAAGACGACATGGCAACGACTGCTGCGTTGTCAGAGCAAGAGGTTAAAAACTCTGTATACGGATGATTTTCCGGGACGGAAAATTTAGCAGCCGTTTGACGAGCCGCCTGTTCGTCGTATGTCAAACTGACTTTCAAATATCTGGCGCGTTCGCCACGATTAAGAGCCAGAATTCTGTACGGAGCAATTCGACGAATATCTTCAGAAAACTGGAAGTATTCCGAAAAAGCTTTTTGAAGTTTTTCTTCCTGAATGGCTTTTTTATCCAGTTTTTTATTCTTGTTTGCTTCTTCCTGAAGAGCGTTCAAATCGCCCGCCGCGGCAACTTCTCGAGCGTGAAGTTCCGCCTTATGCTGACGCTTGACCGCCTTCTTGCTGACAACAACCTGATCTTTATCAGCCAGCGCGCCCTGCGCCAAAGCAAAGGCAACGTCAATTTCAGCCGCGTCTGAATCTTCCGGTGAAACTTCCTGAGGCTGTTGAGCGTTTTCGTCAGCGGCGCTTTCTTCTTCGGGAGTTTCAGCGACCGATTCGGAAGTTTCGGCTGTAACGGATTCGGAAACCGATTGTTCCTGTTCAGCTTTCTTTTCCGTTTCAATTGAAACGTTTTCTGTTGCAGTGGAAACGACTTTTCCAGTTTTCTGGAGAATGTCTCGCAGCGACTGACGCAATTCGATGTTCTCGCTGAACTGTTGAGCCAGAATCGCCTTGGCGCCGTCGAGAGCGACTTGAACCGTAGCAACGCCTTTTTCTTCGGAAACGAACGCCGCTGCAAGCTGTTCCAAGTCGCCCGCCTGAGTTGATGAAAGAATCGCGTCTGCCAGCGGTTTGAGTCCCTTTTCGACAGCTTCAACAACCGCAGACGGTTTTTTGGGACTAAAGGGAAGGTAAATGTCTTCCAAGCGTTTGCTTGTTACAGCAGAATTGATTTTCTCTTTGAGTTGATCTGTCAAAACGCCCTGAGATTCAACGGAACGAAGAATCGCATTTTTACGATCGTTGAATTGTTTGAGTTTTCCCAAACGCTCCTCAATCTTTCTCAGTTGAGCGACGTCTAAACCGTCAATTTGCTCTTTGCGATAACGAGCAATAAAAGGAACCGTAAACCCTTGGTCAAGCAATTCGACAACCGTCTGAAATTGACGCAGAGGAATACCCAAAGAACGCGCTTCGTGACGCAGATTTAAGTCAGCCATGTCAGCCATGTAATTTTATCCAGCGCCGCCTTTGCGGCGCAACTCCTTAATGTAATTAAAAGGAAAATTATGCGCGATATTTCCCATTATCATATCGCTTATACTATTTTACTATATTTATAACAATTTTATGGGATAGAACAAGGGGGAGGGGCGCTGAAACAGAAATGTTGGGCGCGTTCAAATTTGGGGGCATGAAATCATGAAAAAGGAAAGAGAACGCAGAGACCGCAGAATATCCGCAGAATACGCAGACGGGCTGGGAATGTGGCGACGACGCCAACTTCGTTGTCTACGCCACGATTCCCGCCCGATAAATAAGTTAAAATATGCAAGCAAACATCGTGTCATAGCCCCAGAAACGGGCGTAGATGACACATGTTTGATTGCTTCTGCGCTCTCTGCGAGGAGTCTGCGTACTCTGCGTTCAAAAATAAAAGCTACCTATTTTCGCAACCCCAAGATTTATTGCTCCCGTTGGTCGCTTTGATTATTACTAACATTTTTGGAAAGAGAAGTTTGAGGGGACGAATCCAAATTTTTTTCAAAAAAAACGCCGTTTGGTATGACATACCCTGTCATACCTGTATTGAGCAAGTAAAAATACATGGTATAGTTCAATCAAGGTAATCGAAAAGCTTGTTCACAGCTACCTGGAAATCAATAGCCCTGCATTTTCCAGAGGTTTATTTATGAGAAGCAACAAAAATCAGAATAATTCCCAAACTGACGCCCAGTCAATGGCGCAGAAAGCAGAAGAAAAATTTGACGAGGAAGGCGTTAAATGTTTTGAACAGATGTTCCAAACGAACAATTTCGATTTTTCTTTGGTTCCGGACAATTTACCCGGAAATGTTGTCTATTCATCCGGAAATGTGGTCCATTATACGGCGTTTATCGGCAATCTGAACAGAATGAAACAGCTTCAAGAACTGGGGGCAAACCTTTTCGATAGCGACAGGTACGGGAAAACCGCTATTCACTATTCAGCCGAAAATGGCAATCTGGAAATGGTTCAGTGGCTGGCTGAACAAGGATTGGACGTGAACGCAAAGGACTATAGTGGTGAAACGCCTTTGTTTAGCGCTATTCGATGCGGCAATTTGGAACTGGTCCAATTGCTAACAAAACAAGGAGCGGACGTTAACGCAAAAAATGACAGTGGAGAGACGCCGTTGTTTAATGCCGTTTTTGGCGAGAATTTGGCGTTGACGCAATGGCTGGTGAAACAAGGCGCAGATGTCAACGTAAAAAACAACGATGGACAGACGCCGTTGTGTAAAGCTGCACGATCTGGCAATTTGGAAATAGTTCAGTGGCTGGCGGAAAAAGGCGCGGACATTAACGCGAAAGACCATAATGGACAGACGCCGTTGTTCTATGCCTTGCGCTATGACCATATAGAAATCGTTCAGTGGCTGGTGGAAAAAGGAGTTGACGACAACATATTTAATGATGAACAGATGGCGTTGTTCAATGCCGCAAATCTCGATAGTTTAACCCTGGTACAATGGCTGGTAGAAAAAGGCGCGGACGTTAACGCAAAAAATCACCTTGGACAAACGCCGTTGTTTAATGCTGCTTTCTCTGGCAATTTGAGAATCGTCCAATGGCTGGTGGAACAAGGAACAGATATTAACACAAAAGATAATAATGGTCAAACGCCGTTGTTTATTGTCGCAAGATCCGAATACTTGGAAACTATCAAATGGCTGGTGGAAAAAGGAGCGGATGTCAACGCAAAAGACAATGATGGACAGACGCCATTGTTCAATGCCTCAATCTTTGGTGATTTGGAAACTGTTCAATGGCTGGTGGAAAAAGGCGCGGATATCAACGCAAAAGACAATGATGGACGAACGCCATTATTCAATGCAGTACATTATGGCAATTTGAAACTTGTTCAATTGCTGGTAGAAAATGGAGCAGATGTTAACGTAGAAGACAACGATGGTTGGACGCCGATGTTGTGCGCTGAAAAAAAAGAATATCAGGAAATCGCCCAATGGCTATGGGAACAAGGCGCCAACATCAGCGTTAAAAAGAATAATAAACATAGACATCCGATTATTTGAGCTTGTGTACATGAATCGTCCTGAAATCGTCGAATGGCTCAAAGAGCATGGCGCGCAATAATTAGCGATTAGCGGCTCCTTCAATTTTGGGCGTCTCAAATTTCTGGTTGCGAAAAATGATGAGCCAGCCCTGGCGTGGTCGCCCGTTTGACTGACATGAAATAAACATCAAGGGACAATTTGTCGGATGAACCCAAATTTTTTCAAAAAAATTTCAATTTGCTATGACAGCCGCTGTCATACCTGTATTGAACAAGTAAAAATACATGGTATAGTTCGATCAAGGTAATCGAAAAGCTTGTTCACAGCTGCCTGGAAATCAATACTCCAACATTTTTCAGAGGTTTAATTATGAGAAACAACGAAAATCAGGAAAATCCCCAAACCAACGACTCGAACGCCCTTACACTGGAACAGAAAGCAGAAAAACTTTTTGGCGAGGAAGGCGTTAAATGTTTTGAACAGATGTTCCAAACGGGCAATTTCGACTTTTCCCTCGTTCCTGACAAATCGCCCGGAACGGTGGTTCATTACACGGCGTTTATCGGCGATCTGAACAGAATGAAACAGCTTCAGGCGCTTGGGGCAAACCTTCTTGACAAAGAATGGAACGGGAGAACAGCGATTCAGTATTCCGCCCAAAGCGGCAATTTGGAAATGGTTCAGTGGCTGGCGGAACAGGGATTGGACGTCAACGCAAAGGACGATAGCGGGAATACGCTTATGTTTGATGCCGCAGACAGCGAGAATTTGGCGCTGGCGCAATGGCTGGCGGAACAAGGTCTGGACATTAACGCAAAAAATGAGTGGAAAGAAACGCCATTGTTCTATGCCGCTTCTGGCGATAATTTGTCTCTGACGCAATGGTTGGTTGAACAAGGCGCAGACGTTAACGCAAAAAATGACGGGAACGAAACGCCGTTGTTCTATGCTG
The DNA here is from genome assembly GCA_017407125.1 of Thermoguttaceae bacterium. Classification (GTDB taxonomy): domain Bacteria; phylum Planctomycetota; class Planctomycetia; order Pirellulales; family Thermoguttaceae; genus RUG11551. Next base: position 193,368 of record JAFQXE010000023.1, on the reverse strand, counting down.
CGCGTTCTGGCAATTTGGAAATGCTTCAGTGGCTTGTTGAACAAGGTCTGGACGTTAACGCAAAGGATAAACGTGATTCAACCGTCTTGTTCAGCGCAGCTCGTTGTGACAATTTGGAAGCGCTTCAGTGGCTTGTTGAACAAGGTCTGGACGTTAACGCTAAAAATGAGTGGAAAGAAACGCCGTTGTTCCATGCCGTTCGATCAGACAATTTGGAAACCGTCCAGTGGCTGGTAGAACAAGGAGCAAATCTTAACGTAAAGGACCATAATGGTCAAACGCTGTTGTTCAAAGCCGCGCATTCTGACAATTTAGAATTGGTTCAATGGCTGGTGAAACAAGGACTGGACGTTAACGCAAAGGACAATGACGGTCAAACGCCGTTGTTCGATGCCATGTATTCTGACAATATGGAAATAGTGCAATGGCTGGCAGAACAGGGCGCTGACGTCAACGTAATTGATAAATACGGAGAAACGCTGTTGTTCAAAGCCGCTCAATCTAACGACAGTTTAGAAATGGTTCAGTGGCTGGTGAAACAAGGACTGGACGTTAACGCAAAAAATGAGTGGAACGAAACGCCGTTGTTCAATGCTGTGCAATATGGCAATTTGGAAACCGTTCAATGGTTGGTTGGACAAGGACTGGACATTAACGCAAAAAATGATAGTGGTAAAACGCCTTTGATCGAAGCCGCGCGATCTGGCGAGAATTTAGAAATGATTCAGTGGCTGGCAGAACAAGGCGCAGACGTTAACGCAAAGGACAATGACGGTCAAACATCGTTGTTCAATGCCGCAAGATCTGACAACCTGGAAATCGTCCAATGGCTGGTGGAACAAGGGCTGGACGTTAACGCAAAAAATGACAGTGGAGAGACTCCGTTGTTTAATGCCGTTTGGGGCGATAATTTGGCGTTGATTCAATGGCTGGTAAAACAAGGCGCAGACCTTAACGCCAAGAATGACCGAGAAGAAACGCCGTTGTTCAATGCTGTACAATTTGGCAATTGGGAAACCGTTCAATGGCTGGTTGAACAAGGACTGGACGTTAACGCAAAAAATGGTAGAGGTGAAACGCCGTTGTTTAATATGCCATATAAAAATACATTGGCGCGGATTCAATGGCTGGTGGAACACGGAGCAGACGTCAATGCAAAAGACAATGATGGACAGACGCTGTTGTTCCATGCCGTTCGATCAGACAATTTGGAAACTGTCAAATGGCTGGTGGAACAAGGGTTGGACGTCAACGCCAAGAACAATAATAGTCAGACGCCGTTGTTTAATGCTGTGTTTAGTGATAATTTGGAAACCGTCAAATGGCTGGTGGAACAAGGCGCAGACGTCAACATAATTGACAATGATGGTCAAAACCTGTTGTTCAATGGTGTGTTTAGCGATAGTTTGGAATTGGTTCAATGGCTGGTTGAACAAGGACTGGACGTTAACGCAAAAAATGACCGTGGTCAGACGCCGTTGTTTCATGCTATGTTTAGAGATAATTTGAAAACTGTCCAATGGCTGGTGAAGCAAGGAGCAGACGTCAATGTAATTGACAATGATGGTCAGACGCCGTTGTTCAATACCGTGCAATTTAGCAATTTGGAAACCGTCCAATGGCTGGTGGATCAAGGCGCAGACGTCAACGTAATTGACAATGATGGTCAGACGATCTTGTTCAATGCCGCTTCTGGCGATAGTTTAGAGCTGGTTGAGTGGCTGGTTGAAAAAGGATTGGACGTTAACACAAAAAATAATAAAGGTCAAACGCCGTTCTTTAATGCCGCTTTTGGCGATAGTTTAGAGCTGGTTGAGTGGCTGGCGGAACAAGGCGCAGACGTCAACGTAATTGACAATGATGGTCAGACTATCTTGTTCAATGCCGCTTTGGGCGATAGTTTAGAACTGGTTGAGTGGCTGGTTGAAAAAGGATTGGACGTCAACGCAAAAGACAATGACGGTCAAACGCCGTTGTTTAATGCTGTGCGCAGGAATCAACCGAAAATGGTTCAATGGCTTGTGGAACACGGCGCAGACATTAACGCAAAAGACAATGACGGTCAGTCGCTTCTGCTTCACGCTGAAGAAAACGAATGTCCTGAAATCGTCGAATGGCTCAAAGAGCATGGCGCGAAATAATTAGCGATTAGCGGCTCCCGGGCGCTCGCAAATTTTTCCGGCAATTGCACACGGTTGAGTCCGGTTCGCGGGCGTGTCGCCCGCCCAACCACGTTAGTGGTTGAATATTTCTAGCCGTGGGTGAACCCACGGAAAAACGATTAAAAAGATTCTTTAATCGAGTCAATCCCTTTTTCTTCCCTCCGCGCCAACGGCGCGGGGGGATAGAAAAAGGGTATTTGTCGATGTTTTTATTTTACGTCATTCGTCCGTGGGCTGAAGCCCACGGTTACAAGGGTTGCGTCCCTCCGGGACGCGATTCGATATTCCCTCCCCCCCCTCTTTTAATAAGCGTCTAATTGGGGTATAATAGTAAATAATACAGATTATTGACCGTTTCTTTCCTGCAATATTTGGAGTTGACATGAACGTATTATTTATCATATTTTTAATAATCCTTTTAAACTATTCCTACAAGCTGAAGGAGGATTTTATCCTTCTGGCGAGAATATTGTTTGGAGGTGAGTCTGACGTTTCGAAATCGGCTTCTGAAAGCAACGAGAACGTCGAGAATGAACCGGCGGACGTAAAACGTGATTTATCCAGTTTTGAACGCTGGCGGCGGGTTCTTAATATCTTTTGGATAACAGGTGCAATCATAATAGTTCTTGTGTTCTGTTTATTCTTCGGTTTTCAAAGTCAAAACTCTCTGATGGAGGCTCCCGGTTTTTCTTTCGAGTTATTGATGGAGCCGATGTACTTATTATTCGTTTTGACTCCGCCTTTACTGGCAATTTTGGGCGTTTGCGTTTTAGGTCGTTATTCGCATCGTGCGATTCAGAAAGCCGCAGACGTCTGGAGAATCGTCGGCAGTCAAAGAAACGAGTTGTATCAGTATGGATTTCCTTCTGACGAGAGTTTGAAGCAAACGTTTTATAAATCGCTTTTATTATGGGGTTTGGTCTTTATAGCGTTGACAGCGTTTTTAATTGGCGCTTTTCTTATCGAAGCAGATAAGTACGCTGTTTATTGCACTGGTTATGTTCCGGTAATAGCTCTGAAATGCATGGCAGGCTGGCTTGTTGGCTGTTTGACGGTTACAGGATTGTGGAAAAACCGCGTCAATGAGATGGAAAAGGCAATAGTCCAGACGGATTTGTCAATAGTCTCGTTAAGAAAAAATGAGAAAATCGAAAATCGTAAGAACGTTTTTATTCTTCTTTATTTGGCATTGCTGTTTTTTGGCGTTGAATGGATTATGCCAGCCCCCATTTTTATGGGGATAACCGGGGCGCTGAACCAGTTTTTGAACGCTAATGGCGAGACAATCTCCTTTTATTGTACTACGATAATAAATGTGATTTTCGACGTTATACTTGTATTGGCGCTTTTGATATTTCTTCATCAAATCGGTATGCCGTCTGATTTTTCTTCGCCCGATTCCATGCGAAAAGGAGAGCCTCTGTCAACCGTTCTTATTGCGATAACGGTTCTGGAGTTGGTCTTTATGATAATTGTAATTTACGGCGCTCGCTTGTTTTCTGACATTCCAGCTGGCGGGAGTATTGTTAACATTGTATATTTGCTATATCGATTTGGGTTTAGCTTTTTCTATTCCGTTGTCGGGTTGATCTGTATTCGTTTGCAGTTATTATCGCAAAAGCCCAGAAAAGTTCTCAACGCCTTGGCGATTGCCCTGGCTCTGGTAATAATTGCGCTGCCGTTTTGAGAAATAACTCTGCAGGGACGCCGCAGCAATTTCTCTTGACGGCTGAAGCCGTCAAGCTGGCGCCCGAGACAGGCACCATCCAGGGGAGTTTTTGGGCTTCGTCGTTTTGGTATACACACCTCTCGACGGCGTCTGTTGCGGCAGGGGACTGCCGCGAGCCGGGGACGCTCACGGTTAAACGGCGTCTTTTTTCTTCCCCGCTCTTCCCCATTGCCAAAATTAAATGTTGCGATATAATAATATAAAGTGAAAAGCGATGGCAAGCCGTCGCAACCCATAACATTCCACATTATTTTATTACCCCCTCCGCCATGTTCATTTCATTAGACTGGATTTCGGACTACGTTGACCTTTCAGGTCTGGATATCAATACGGTTGCCTCTCGGATGACGTTGGCTACGGCTGAAGTCGAAGGCGTGGAAACGCTCCATCGATTTGTCAAAGGCGTTTTGGTTGGGCAGATTGTTGAAGCGGAAGTCGTCAAAGACGAGCCGGAACACAAGCTGACCAAAATCGTCGTTGACTGCGGCGGTCAGAAGTTCAACTCGGTTTGCGGCGCGCCGAACTGCGTCTTAGGCATGAAAGTCGCCTTCGCTCCTGTCGGAACGACAATCAACGGCGGCGTGATTAAAGAAGCGACCGTTGCCGGGTATCCGTCTCAGGGCGTTTGCTGTTCCGCCAAAGAACTGGGCATGTCGAAATGGCACGAAGGCGTTTTGGAAATTCCGCAGAGCATTCCCAACGGCGCGGCTCTGATTGACTACATTCCGGAAACCGATACGCTCATAGAAATTGACAACAAGTCCCTGACGCACCGTCCGGACTTGTGGGGACATTACGGCTTTGCGCGCGAGTTCTCTGCTGTCTTTGGGCGGCCGCTCAAAGCGCTGCCCCAGGTTGACCTGGCGCAGTACGACAACCTCCCGGAATTCCCGGTTAAAATTGACGACCTGGAAAACTGCCCGTGCTACGGGTGCATCGGGTTTGAAGCGCCCAATATTCCCGTTACGCCGCTGATTATGCAGCGACGTCTGCACGCTATCGGTCAGCGAACGATGGGGCTTCTGGTCGACGTTACCAACTACTGCATGTTCGACCTCGGTCAGCCGACTCACGCCTTTGACGGCGATTGCCTCAACGCGGTGAGAATCGATACTGCCAAAGTGGATCGGGAATTCACCACTCTGGACGGGCAGACCCGCAAGATTCTGCCGGAAGACCTGCTCATCTGGAACGAGGATAAGCCGGTTGCTCTGGCGGGCGTGATGGGCGGTTTGGAATCGGAAATCAAGCCGACGACCAAACGCATGCTGCTGGAATGCGCGAACTTCAAAGCGGCGCGAATTCGCCGCACGTCCGTTCGCCTCGACCTGCGTTCAGACGCCGCTCAGCGATACGAAAAATCGCAGCCGCCCATGAACGTCAAGGTTGCCGCTGGTCGAATTCTTCATCTGTTACAAAAAGCCGGCGCGGACATCGTTGTTACAACCCGCTGGTCTATGGACGGTTCTCTGGACGACCAGTTCCGATACATCGAAATGCCGGTCGGACGCTTCAACGCCCTGGCGGGAATTGAACTTCCGCACAAAAAGATCAGCGAGATTTTGGAGTCGCTCGGATTTAAGGTTCAATTCAAAAATATGAAATCCGCCGAGCCGAAACTTCGAGTTGGCATTCCTCCGTTCCGCGCTCGAAAAGACATCTCCATTCAGGAAGACATCGTTGAAGAAGTCCTCCGCGTTTTCGGCTACGACAACATGGAGCCCGTCATGCCGTGCGTTCCGACTCACGCTTTGCACGTAGACGCCCCGCTGAGAACGGAACACAAAGCGCGCCGCTTGCTGGCAGTCGGGTACGGATATACAGAGGTCCACAACTACTGCTGGTTCAACGAGGACTGGATTGACGCTCTCAAGCTGGAAAACCACGGCGTAACAGACCCGTCGCTTAAGCCGATGGAATTCGCCAACCCGTCATCGACGAAACATCGATTCCTCCGCACAACGCTCATGCCGAACCTGCTCGCTTTGGTTGAAAAGAACCGCCAGTTCCGCGACGCGTTCAAGCTGTTTGAAATTGGTCACATTTTCTTTGACTGCGGACCGAAAACCTGTCTGGAAAAGACCGCGTTGGCTGGCGTGGCTTATCAGACAGCCGCCGCCGGGTCGCTGGAAGACCTGTACAGAAGCGTCAAAGGCGCAGTCGAAGACCTGGGTAAAATCTGGTTTGACAAACCGGCAGAATTCGAAATTCAAAAAAAGGCGTTAACGTCCGCTCAATGGATTGGAGATTTGCGTCCTCGCGAGCTGGCGCCCGAGACTTTGAATCCTCTCGGAACAAAAAATCAGTCGGGTTCTAAAGCGACTCTTTACTTCCAACCGACGGAAAAAGGCCTCCTGGAACTCAAAGAACGCCCCAACAGCATTCCGAAGACTCAGCTGCGAGTCTTAAAAACGGTTGTGGAATCAAAACAGCCTTTGACAATTGGAGAGATTACGTCCATTGTCAAATGCTCAGTCAGACCTGTTAACGAGCTGCGTACCAAAGGCTTATTGGTTGGAAGCAACCAGCAGCCGGCTCCTCAAACGCAGCCGGTTAAACAGGAAACGGTTCAGCCCAATTCTCCGCAGCTGGAAGCCGCTCCCTTCCCGTGGCAGCAGCCCGGCGCGTGGATTGCTATTAAGATCGACGGCAAAATCGTCGGTTCGATGGGATACATTGAAGGCGACCTGCTCAAGACAGTCGTTTCCGAAGGCGGACAAGTCGTCTGGTTTGAATTGTGTCTGGACAACGTCGACGCAGACGTTTTCCCATCTCTGGAATGTCAGCCCATCCCGGTCTTCCCCGGCTCCTGGGCAGACTTCTCCCTCGTCTGGCCGGTCGACGCCGGATTCGGCAAGCTGGACAAGATTCTCTCCGAGTTCACGCACCCGCTGCTCGTTTCCCGCAGTTTTATTGGCTGCTATAAGGGCAAGGGCATGGAACCCGGCATGGGGTCGTACACGTTCAGAACGCAAATCGGAGCGGCAGACCACACTCTTACCGGAGAAGAAATCGAACAGTTCCGAGCCGCCTGGCTGGACTTCTTGAAAGAAAAAGGAATTGCATTAAGAAGTTAGGAGTTAGGAATTAGGAGTGAGGAGTTGACGCAAGCGTTGCTCAAAAAAACTCCTCACTCCTCACTACTCACTCCTAACTCAAAATCACTCGAGCTCTTTATCTCATAAAATTAGAATTATATCCCGTCTCGGAGTATCCGCTGACAGTATCGTCTTCCAGAATCGGCGATTCGTAATCGTCTGGGCTGTACTGTGCGCCGATTGCGGGAGAAACATCCGCATACTGAGGATCAGAGTTGTAAACGGGAATGGTTTCAACGAACTGATTCCCGTTATTTGAATTGTGAGGCGGCGCCAGCTGTCTTCCAGCGTCTTCTGGAATAGGATAGTCGTTTGATTCGTTCTGGCTGTATCCAAGTGGATTGGCGTCAAAAGACGGAGACTTGTAATCGTCCTGGAATGAATCTGTCATGGCTTGTCGATTGGACACAGCAGGATCGCTCCAGCCGTCGTCAGACGAACCCCAATAATCGCCGCTGTCAGAAGCGTTTAATTCGTTTTTATCGGTTGTCTCGTTTCCTTGAACTGAAACGTATTGACTTGAATCCGCTGGTTGTTCCAAAATGACGTCGTCCGATTCTGACAATCCGTTATTTCGATGCGGAGAATTTCTGTATATAACCGCAGACACAATCAAAGCGCCGACCGCGACGCTGAGAAGAACCAGCTTGATTGTTTCTCGACTGAAGAGAGCCTTTCGAATTTTATTCCAGCTTGTACTGAAAAGAAAGCCTTTTTTCGTCGAAGACTCTGAACGAGAGTCAATCGACGGTTTTTCTTCCTGTTTTTGGGGTTGACTTGGTTCAGCGGCGCCTTTGGACTGTGACGACAACGTTTTGGAGCTGTCCGCAGCCTGGGTTTCTTCGCGCATTTTTGCGATGCTTTCCGCCGTTCGCGCCATAAGTTCTTCAAAAGACGGCGCGCTGACGTTATTTTGGCTTTGAGCGCGATAATTGGGATCGTTCATGCAGTCGTAATTGTCGTCATCCATGTCAGCCGCAGCATTTACAGACGACTTTGCAGGCGCGGACGCCGCCTTTGCCGGTTCTCTCTTGACAGGCGTTGATGAAACGCTTTCAACAGGCGTCCGGAATTCCCTGCCGTTTTGATCAACAAAGTCTACGTGAGAGGAAATGGACGAGGATTGATAGCGCTCCGTCGGCGTTAAAAGCTCAAAGGATCCGCAGTCTACGCTAATGGATTCTGACAGCGAACGCAAAAGATCAAATTGCTGGTTTGGGTTCGACGTCTTATCCGCGAGCGTATTTTCTACCGATGAAACCGGCTGGCTGAGTTCGGGATTACGATAGGTATTATATGGTCGCATGGATTGTCTCCAATTATCTGTTGATTAATTACGCAATGACGTGTAATCAACCTTTACACTTATTTATCCTATCGTCCGCCGAAAAGCCGGTCTTGAGGATAATTCCGATTTTGAAGAAAAAATAAAATAGAGGGAGTAGGCAATATAAGCTGTTAGCTATTAGCCGCTAGCTATTAGCTTGTGGGTTTGTAGTTCTCAGTGTTAGTTATTAAAGCTGGAATCCAAAATCAAAAAGCTAGAAACTAGAAGCCAGGAACTAGAAGCTACTGCCTCCCCTCCTATTGTCAAAATTAATTGTTTAGATATAATATTAGTTGTAAGTGGTTAGTTTTTAGTTGTAAGGACGCAAAGCGCTCCTCTCGCTAACCACTTGGCGCTAACCACTAACTCCGTGGGTTGAAACCCACGGCTACAAATATTGAACTGCTACGCAGTTCTAGCGGATGCGCTTCGCGCCTATTCCCCACTAACCACTAACTACTTATTACTACTATGCTTACACTGGAAAAAATTTCGTCGGATACGTTTGCGGGACGTCCTGGTCCGCTGTTGTTAATCGTTATGGACGGAGTCGGAATCGGCAAGCAGGACGGGTCGAACGCCGTCTACGTCGCCAAGACCCCTACGCTGGACAAGCTCTTTAGCGCGAAACTGTACTGCCAGCTTCAGGCGCACGGTCAGGCGGTGGGACTTCCCTCTGACGACGACATGGGCAACTCGGAAATCGGTCATAACGCTCTGGGCGCCGGCCGCGTTTTCGATCAGGGCGCTAAGCTGGTCAACAAGGCAATTGAAACCGCGTCCATGTTCGACGGCGAAGTCTGGAAGAAAGCGGTCGCGGCCGCAAAAGACGGGCATACGATGCACTTCATCGGGCTGCATTCAGACGGAAACGTTCACTCCAACATCTCTCAGCTGTATCCGATGCTCAAGCGGGCGGCGGAAGAAGGCGTCAAACGCTGCCGGGTTCACATCCTTCTCGACGGCCGCGACGTTCCCGCCAAGTCGGCTCTGGTTTATATCGAAAAGACCGAAAAGGTTCTGGCGGAAATCAACGAGAAGTATTCCGCCGATTTCCGCATCGCGTCCGGCGGCGGCCGTATGATTACCACCATGGACCGCTATCAGGCGGACTGGTCGATTGTCGAACGCGGCTGGAAAGCTCACGTTTTGGGCGAAGGGCGCGCGTTCAATTCCGCTGCCGAAGCCGTTCAAACCATGTACGACGAAGACGCCGAAGCGACAGACCAGTATCTCAAGCCGTTCGTGATTACCGAAAACGGCAAACCGGTCGGAACGATTGAAAACGGCGATTCGGTCGTCTTTTTCAACTTCCGCGGCGACCGCGCTATTGAAATCTCGATGGCGTTTGACGGCGGAGCGGAGTTCGACAAGTTCGACCGCGTTCGCGTCCCGGAAGTCTACTATTCCGGCATCATGGAATACGACGGCGACCTCAAGATTCCGAAGCATTACTTGGTCAACCCGCCGCAGATCGACCGCACGTTCTGCGAGTACCTGTGCGACGAAGGCGTTAAAATGTTCGCCATTTCCGAAACTCAGAAGTTCGGGCACGTAACCTATTTCTGGAACGGCAACAAGTCCGGATACATCAACGAGGCGATGGAAACGTATCACGAAATCCCGTCGGACAAGATTGAATTCGACAAGGCTCCGAAGATGAAAGCGGTCGAAATTACCGACTGGGTTATCGACGCTCTCAATTCCGGACAGTACAAGTTCGGGCGACTCAATCTGGCCAACGGCGACATGGTTGGTCACACCGGCAACATGGACGCCGCTGTTATCGCGGTTGAAACGGTTGACGAATGCGTCGGACGGATGCTGGAAGTCGTCAAAAAGCTCAACGGCATTGCCATTGTAACAGCCGACCACGGCAACTGCGACATCATGTGGACGGAAAAGAACGGCGTTCGTTCTCCCAAGACGGCTCACACGCTCAACCCGGTTCCGTTCTGCATTTACGACCCCAACTACAACGGGGAATACGAAATGTCCGCCGCCGCGACTGACGCGGTCAACCGCCCGGGTCTGTCCAACGTTGCCGCGACAGTCATGAATCTGCTCGGATTCAAGGCTCCGGAAGACTACCGTCCGTCGCTGATTGAGTTTAAGAAAAATTAGCAATTTTCAATTAGCAATTAGCAATTGTTTTAAGCGCCTCAATAATTGCTAATTGACAATTGCTAATTGCTAATTTTCAATCCACGTCCAACCATGTTAAGAAAACTATTTAAAAGCGAAACTTTTCGTAAGCGTCTGGACTATTTCATCCTGACGTTGATTCTGCTCAACGCCGTGGTGATGGTTTTGCAATGCTATTATCCAGGCGATGTAGTTTTACAGTGGCTGGACACAACGATATTGGTAATTTTTTGTATCGAGATTGTTGTTAAGATTCTCGGATTAACCTGGAAAGGATACTGGTCAGATTCCTGGAACTGGTTTGATTTCGGTGTAACCATGATAGCTCTGGGCGCCTGTTTGCAATCGTTTATACCAACAGGCGAATCGACGCTCAACGCTATATTTACTCTTCGAATCTTCCGCGGGTTCCGATTCTTCCGGATTTTGAAATTTATTCCCAATATTGAATCAATTATGAACGGATGCCGTCGCGCTATTGCTTCGACGTCCGTTATTGTTTTAGCTTTTTTGATAACTGCGTTTATCTGGTCAATTATCACTTGCAATCTGTTTAGTTCCGTTGCTCCAGATTATTTTAAAGATCCGCTGACGTCGTTCTATTCCATTTTTCAACTGTTTACCGTTGAAGGGTGGTACGATATTCCCAACGCAGTTGCGGCAGATCAGCCGGAATGGTATCAAACCATTGTCAAATTATTCTTTTCTATTCTCCTGTTTTTTGGAGGCATTATCGGCATGTCGTTTATCAACTCCATTATTGTTGACGCCATGGCAAGCGACAACAACGACGAATTGCTGAAGAAAATCGAAAAATTGGAAGCAAAAATCGATAGATTAATGGATAAAAAAGGCCGAATGGAATAAAGGAGATCATAACTCCCAATAAAATATTGAGCGCTTTTTTGCAAAAATACAGTTTTTCAAACAATTTATAAACATTTTATAAAAATTTTATAAATTTTTATTGGAGCTCTTTACTTAAATTTTTAAATCTGATATAATAATTATATAAATGGGCTTGATGTATCGAACTCGGCTGACCGTTAGAACGTAAAAACTCTTGCCAAGGTCGGTTCCCAAAGCAGAAAGATATTGGTGTAGCTTCACTCATACAAAAAGGAACAGGACATGATCGTAAAACTGGTTGTACACGGGGGCAAAAATGAAGGCGCGGTTATTGCCATTAATAAATCTCCATTCATTATTGGACGACTGCCGGAGTGCAATCTTCGCATAGAAAGCAAAGCGCTTAGTCGACGCCACGCCCAAATTGACGTTAGCGACGGATCGGTTACAGTCAAAGACCTGGGCAGTACAAACGGCACTTTTGTCGATGGAAAAAAGATCACTGAACCCGTCGAACTGAAAAACGGTCAGTCGCTGCGGGTTGGTCCTTTGGAAACAACAGTGCAAATCTCCGCAGAAATGCATGGAGCGAAAAACCCCAAAGTCGCTTCCGTTAAAGAAGCCGTCAATCGCGTTGCGAATTCAAAACAAAACGCCGCTGCAGACGACGGCGAAATTGATTTGTCCGCGCTTTTTGGCGAAGATGGCGAAGAAGCTGGCGAAGAATTCCAGAAGACTTTGACAACCGTTGTCAATTGGAATACCCATCAGGAACAGACCGAGCAGAAAAAGAACGAAAACGTCAATCATGCGGCCGACAGCCGCGAGGCGGCGTCCAAAACGCTCGAAGCCATGTTCAAATCCATGAAATAACAATCATGTAAACGCGCAAGCGGTTATCCCTGATCGTTTGGATTCCTCTTAAATAAAATCCGCGATTTACAGGGCGTTTCATAACATAAATGAGATTACCGAAAAAAACGCAATCCAAGCCGGAAAATACCAAAGATGCCGCTTTGTTAGGCGTCGGGTTCGATAATCAGGACGAAGAAACCCGCCTGACAAAGGGGGAGAATTACCTGCTCGTTGGCGGAAGCAAACAAACCCATGAAATCATGCAGGAAACGGCTGTAAGAGTCAACGAACAGCTCGAAAAGAAGGGCAAACGCCTTGCCGATCTCGAACCAGAGGAATTTCGAGACGTCATGGCGGAAGCCGTCGAAAAAACAGGGCGTGGATAAATTTACGGCTTATTGAACAAAGGTTATAACAAACGCAATCCTTTTTGTTGCCAAGCTTTCAGATACATTATAAATTCAGGCGCTTGTCGCATCAATATATTCCATGAAAAAAAGTCTTTTATTTATTCTTGTTTCTGTTTGCGCCGCGATCGCGGCTGGATGGGGAATCGCTCGATATCAAATAACTCATCCGCCATACAGCGAACAGGCGTTAATCGACTGTATCACGCCAACGGTTCCAAAGTTTACTAATCCTTTGGACAATATAAACGCTGTTGTCGACGGAGCAAAAAAATTCGAACCTCCCGCCCACCCTGTTCTCATCGTTGAACGACTGTACAATTTTGGAGTTTTGCAAAACGGAGAAGTTGGCAAGCATCAATTTGTTCTGAAAAATACAGGAACGGCGGATTTGACGGTTTCCGTTGAAGAAACCAGCTGCAAATGCACCGCCGCCGATCTGGGAAAAGGAACAGTCAAGCCGGGCGATTCGACTGTTATTGACGTAACATGGAAAACAGCGGATTATATTGGGGATTACGTCCAAAAGGTTTTAATTCAAACCAACGACCCGGATATGATGATGGTCGAGCTGGAAGTGCGAGGAAAAATTGTGGCAGACGCTCGCCCGATGCCTTCAGAACTGACGTTTAACAATATAACTCGCGGTTATACGGCTCAAGCGCAAACTCAAATCGCATGCTATAAAAATCCGCCGCTGGAAATTACCGGATACGACTATCTCAATCCAGACGCCAAGAACAACTTTGATCTTCAAATGGCCCCGCTGACGAAAGAAGAATACAGCAGCGAACCGGACGCGACTGGCGGCTATCAGATCACGGTAACAGCCAAAGACAACTTGCCGCTTGGTCCGTTCAGCGAAACGCTCGTTTTGAAAACCAACAGTCAATTCCAGCCGGAGATTACAATTCCTGTTTACGGAACGGTTGTCGGAAATCTTTCGTTAGCTGGACCGGGTTGGAGCGAAGAGAGCAAAACCTGGATTCTGGGCATTCTGGAAAACGGTAAAGTCGGAAAGAAAATTCTGTGGGTTTTGGATCGCTCAATTAAAGCGGAAGACAGAGAAAAAATCAAACCGGGAGAAATACCCCCTCATATTGATTTGGAAATTGAATCCGTCAACCCGGACTGGCTTCAGGTCGAACTGGACAAACCCGTTTACCTGCCGGAGAGCGGCGTTGTACGTACGATTATCCATCTTACAGTCCCGGCAGACGCCCCAATTTGCGATTATTGGGGGCATGTTCAGGAAAAAATGGGGACAATTATTCTAAAAACTTCGTCAGAAGACGAGAAATCAATCTTGATTAATATTCGATTTGCGGTTACAACTAAGCAGGAATAAAATCTGGCAATTCCTGCCATGTATATTATTCAGCGGCGTTCTTCATGGGCGCCGTAGTTCAGATGGATTTTCAATCTGAAAGGGTTACTATTTGCGTTTCCCCGCTTCAAATCTTTACGCGAGTCAATCTCGCTGAATATGCCATGAAACATTTCACGTTTTTTTGTGTAGCTGTAATGAGTCTCTCGATTCTTATGGTCATCCTGTCCGGATGCAAAGAATCGAACAATACATCAACAGAACAGACTGCTGAAACTGCCAATGAAAACAATTCAGCTTCGTCCGACGCTGCAAACGCAGTTCCTGATAATACGGCTAATAGCAACGATGCGAAGTCGAATGACAATCTGCCTGTTCCAGAGTTAAAAGCTCAAATCAAAGAATCAGAACAGACGTCAATCGCTCCAGAAATTCCGGAAATGCCGGAACTTGAAGCCCCGGAACTGCCGGACGCAGAACCGGAAATCGCTCCAGAAGTTCCGGAATTGACTCCGCCGGCAACCCCGGAAGTTGACACGCCGGAAGCCGCTCCAGAAGTTCCGGAATTGACTGCGCCGGCTGCGCCGGAAGTTGACACGCCGGAAGCCGCTCCAGAAGTTCCGGAACTGACTCCGCCGGCTGCGCCGGAAGTTGACACGCCGGAAGCCGCTCCAGAAGTACCGGAATTGACTCCGCCGGCTGCGCCGGAAGTTGACACGCCGGAAGCCGCTCCAGAAGTTCCGGAACTGACTCCACCGGCTGCGCCGGAAGCTGACACGCCGGAAGCCGCTCCAGAAGTACCGGAATTGACTCCGCCGGCTGCGCCGGAAGTTGACACGCCGGAAGTCGCTCCAGAAGTACCGGAATTGACGACGCCGGCAACGCCGGAAGTTGACACTCCGGAAGCCGCTCCTGAAGTACCGGAACTGACGACGCCGGCTGCGCCGGAAGTTGACACGCCGAAAGTACCAGAATTGCAAGCCCCAACGGCGCCGGAAACGCCGGAAGTCGCTCCTGAAACTCCTGCTGTTCCTGAAATTCTCCAGACAGAAGACATGGGATTAGCGGAACTTCCGGATTCCGCAGCTGGGACTCAAAAAGCGGAGCCGCAGACTCAACCAGAAAAGGCGGCAGACGTTCAGCCGGATTCCATCGGTCCAAAACCATCTCAGGTTAAAGCAGCTCAAGCGGAGCCCGCGCAAATCGCCCCGGCAGTTCCTGAAACGCCGTCAGTTCAAGCGGTTAAGCCCGAAACAACGCAAAAACCAGACGCAACTCCCGCGAACAATTCAACAAACGCTGCTAAATCCGATGCGGCGGCAGAACCAAAATGGGAATCAAAGAACAAATCGACAACTGAACTGGATTCCCTCAAAGAGGATGCTGCAAAACTTGTTCAATCCGAGATGCAAAAGCTGGACGATTCCCTCGATTTAAATTTGGAAGAAAATAACGATGCAACGGAATCACGCGTAATTCCTCCGCCGCCAAAGAAAAACGCGGCGGACGCCTCCGAGCCGGGAACGCTCCCTTCAAACGCTGCGTCTGACATTCCAGCGTCACAGTCCAATAATCCGCTGCTGGAAGATATTCCTCAAAAGCAAAACGGTCAATCGGATAATACCGCCGCTACCGCGCCTCAAACGGATGCAAATCAGCCAAATGAAATCGTCAAACCGCCTTTTGATCCGATTAAAGAAAACGGTCCGATTTTTGTTGGCTGGGGCGTTCCGAGAGTGGCGCTGGTTATTACCGGTCAGCAAAACGGTTATTTGGAACCGTGCGGCTGCGCCGGTCTGGACAGAATGAAAGGCGGTTTGTCACGTCGATACACCTTTATTAAAGGGCTTCGAGACAAAGGCTGGCCTGTAATTGCTCTGGACGTCGGCGGAATGTGCAACAGTTTCGGGAAACAGGCGGAACTGAAATTCCATACAACGGCGTCTGCTTTGAGAGCGATGGGATACAACGCCATCGCGTTGGGTAAAGCGGAACTCGGGTTCCCGGCAGCTGACATTTTATCAGAAATCGTCAACGCTGATGGAACGCCCGGAATGTTCGTTTCCGCCAACGTGAGCGTCTTTGAACGCAACGCGGGAATGCCGCCAACGTATAAAATCCTACAAGCCAATGGATTGAAATTCGGAATTACGTCCGTTCTGTGCAAGTCCGCCCAGAACTTCAGCCAAAATGACGGAATTCTCCTTTCTCCAACCAAAGAATCGCTCAATAAAGTTATGCCGATTCTTAAAGAGAAAAGCGACATTCGCATTTTGCTGTCGCATGGTACGGTTGAAGAAGCGCAAATAATCGCCAGAGATTACCCGGACTTCCAGGTTATCGTAACTGCCGGCGGAAATCCTGAACCTCCAGCCAAGCCCGTTATTCTGCCCAGCGGACAGTATATCATTACCGTTGGACAAAAGGGCATGTGCTCCATTGTTTTGGGATTCTTTGAAAAAGGCGTTTTGAAATACCAGCGCGTTCCGCACGATTCCCGATTTGAACAATCGGAAGCCGTCCGACAAATGATGCAGTCCTATCAGGATCAGCTCAAAGACTTGTGGCTGGATGGGCTGGGAATTCGTCCTGTGCCGCAAACCGACCAGACTCGCGGCGCCAACGTCGGACCGAAGAAGTGCCAGACCTGTCACGAATATCAGTACGACGTCTGGAAGAAGTCCAAGCACGCTCATGCGTTCAAGTCGCTTGAAGAAGCCAAACCGGCGCGCGACTACGACCCGGAATGCGTTTGCTGTCACGTTGTTGGATGGCATCGTCATCTTTACTTCCCGTATCAAAAAGGATATATCAAGCCGGGCGAAGACGACCACCTGAAAAACGTTTCCTGCGAAGCCTGCCACGGACCGGGCGAAGCCCACATCGCGGCGGAATCTTCCAGCAACGTTGATAATCAGAAAGCCCAGCGGGAAAAAATGCACATTGACTTGAAATACGCCAAGGAAAAGATGTGCGGCGACTGCCACGACCTGGACAACAGCCCCAATTTCGACCCGGATAAATATTGGGAACTGGTTAAGCACCACGATCCGGAAGACGATCAATGATTCTCTCCTGGCGTAAAGCCAAACCAGAGTAATCGTACATAAACGAACGGAATTCGTTTGGCGGTTTGAGGAACAACTCCTTCATTTCCTCAAACCGTTTTTTTATTCTCGCCCCCGATTGCAAATCGGTTTTACTTCTGGTATATTTTAGATATGAAACGATTTAAAGTCCGAATCGAAATCGCCGTTTTTATCGCCGTCTTGCTGTTGACCGCGCTTGTCTGCCCGGCGTTCGCTCAGTTCGGCGGATTTGAAGCGTCTCAATTTGAAGAGCCTCAAAACGCCGCCGACCTGACCGAAATGCGACAGCAGATTGAGGATGTAACAATCCCCTATCAGGAACGTCTTGCCGTTGCGAACAAAGTCAAAGAGATTACCGGTCGTCTTCCGTGGACGCCCATGACGTCAAAGGAATGGAACCAGCGGCTTTACGAGCAAAAAGCGACCGTCAAGCGCTACCAGGCGGCGTTCCCAAAACTGCGCTGTTCTGAAACGCGGTATTTCCTTTTCGCGTCCGACGTTCCTCCGCAAATGTATCGGGAAATTCAGGCTCTTTTAGACAGAATGTACGGCGTTCTATGCGATAAGTTCAACGTTCCTTTTGTTGACCCGCAGCAGGAACAGGAGGGCGCGCCTGCCGTTGAAAAAAGAAACGCGTCAAAGAGCAAACCCGTCCGAAAGAACATCTGGCAGGCGAAATGCGTCGTCGTTGTTTTTATGGACGAGTCGGACTACAACCAGTTTGAAACGCGCTTTTTCAATCAAAAGGTTTCGTCTGGAACCAAAGGGCTGTGTCACCAAATGCTTGACGGTACAGTAACAATTACCTGTAAGTTCAACAAAGACAAATTCAATATGTACAGCAGTCTGGTTCACGAAACTACGCACGGATTTTCGTTCATGCGCCGCGTGGCTTATCCGCTGCCGCTGTGGCTCAACGAGGGCGTTTCCGACTGGACAGCCCGAACCCTCGTTCCGCAGGCGACGACCTGCCCCGCCAAGCAGAAGCAGGCGGTTGCCGCCATGCAGAAAACGCACTCGCTGGGCGGGATGTTTCAGGCAACAGATCATTTAGACCCCTGGCAGTACGGCGCCGCCGCCATGACCGTCAACCTGCTATTGAAACGAAACCCGGGCGCGTTTGTCAACCTGATTGACGACGTCAAAGACGGCGCAGACGTTGAACAGACGCTCATAAAATACTACAACCTCGATTTCGCCGCGCTGGCAAACCTGCTCGGACGCGCCTGCGGAATCCCCGGGGTTAAACCATAGTCATATTAGCCGCAAATCACATAATCCTGTAACCTCAAAGGAGTTTCATTCATGCAAGACTTTTTGACTTTAGCGAAAAATCGCTATTCCGTTCGTTCGTTTCAGAATAAGCCCGTAGAAAAAGCCGCTCTGGACGCGGTTCTGGAAGCCGGCAACCTCGCCCCGACTGGCTGCAACAAACAGCCGCAGCGCGTCTGGGTTATTCAGTCAGAAGAAGGGCTGGCGAAGATTCGCCGCTGCACAACGTGCCATTTCAACGCCCCGGTCGTGCTGCTGGTTTGCACAGACACCGCTTCCAGCTGGACGCGTCCGTTTGACGGCAAGAACATCGGAGAGATCGATGCGACAATCGTCTGCACGCATTACATGCTCGAGGCGGCGGAACAGGGACTCGGAACAACGTGGGTAGCGTACTTCGACCCGGCAAAGGTCAAAGCGGAATTCGCTCTGCCGGACAACGTCGTCCCGGTCGCACTGCTTCCGATGGGATACCCTGCCCCAGACGCAGCCCCGACTGCAATGCACAATCGCGCTGCAATCGACAAAACTGTTGTCTACGCATAGATTCAAGATAATCGCCGTCTTGCAGCTAAAACGCGCCTAGTTTATCCGCGGCGAATTGGCTGAAGACGGTGATAATTGTTCCCAGCGATACCAGTACAACGCCCAGCGTCAAAAGCATGTTGACAGACCAGCCGACGGACATGAGGTTGATCATCGGCGCAACGCGCGAGATGACGGCAAAGCCTATCAGGACCAGCAATAGCGCGGTGATAACGCCCATCGAGATTTGCAAGCCGAAGGAGAACGATTCCGCCGTCAGCGTCGTGAGCAAAACGTAGCTTTCAGACAGCGACTGCAAGGTAACTTCTCCCGGCGGGAACGTCGCGTACGTGTGCATGAGCGCTTCGATTACTTTGTGATGTCCGTTGACAGCTAAAAACGCAGCGGCGCCGAGCAGGAAAAGAAATTTGCCGATTGGGCTGTTGGCTTCCCCGGTTAAGGGGTCAAAGATTTCATTCGCGCCCAGTCCTGAGACGTAAGAAATCAGCTTCCCCGCCAGCGTCAAGGCGGAAAAGACAATTGCCACGCCCAGCCCCAGCGACAATCCCAGCAGGAACTCTCCAAGGGCGGCAAGCAGAATCGTCAGCCACGTTTGCGGAACCGCCGCAGCGTTCGCCAGCTGACCGGGAATGAGAATTAAAGCCAGCGCAATCGCCAAGCCGATTCGCAGCGTCCACGGCGCCCGACGTCCTCCGGGAACGGCGGCGACAACCCCGCTGACTCGGAGCATAATCAAAACGGCGGTATAAAAGACGCTGTCCATGTAACGGAGTTGGGATTACGGCAAAAGCGTTTCGGTCGAACGGTTTTTGTGCTTGACAATCGACGCGTCCCCGCTGAAATGCGGGACGGTATGGTCAAGCGTCAAGACGTGTTCTTCGGACTTTCCGGTTTTAATATTGAATACCATTTTCCCTTTGGCGCGGCACTGAACCAGCTGAGCCAGCGTCTTCGGGTCGTGAATGGGCGTTAAAACCTGAGTGTAATACGTAATTGTCGCCAGGTCGTCTTCAACGGATTCCAGCACGTATTTCTGAACCGTTTGAACTTTGAAAACCGTCCCCCCCGGTTTGGGGACGTAAACGATTTTATCGACCTTCCAGACGTCGCCCGGCAAGACCTTGTGTTCCGGGAACGGGACCAAAAGCTGAACCGGATTAAGAAGCTGCAATTCCGTCTGAGGGAAAAAGTCCTTTCGTTCAACCACGTTTCCGCGGGCGTCGAGAGTAATGTCCGCCAAAGGAACGTTGAGCATTTTCGGCATGTTTGCGTAGCAATGAGAGGGCGTCTTGTCCGTTCGGCTATCGTAGCTGACCCGGTTCTGCCCGGTAACGTTCTGCCAGAGGTTCATCCAGGCAACGGAGTTCTCGATTACCGCGCCCCCGTCCGGCTTGACTTGCTTAACCGTCCAGACCTTTTCCGATTCGCTGTAGGTGTCTGTTACAATCGTCGTTTCTTTCATCGTCGTCTCGTTGTGAGTGCGATGAACGACGTTCCATCGAATCTGAGAGTCTTTCTCGAACTTGTAACGAAGCAGATAGCCGTCGTCGTCCTGCGCCAAAACGGTCGCGGACAGAGCGGCGACGAAAAGAAAGGGATATATTCGAGTCATTGTTGTTAAGGCAGTAGGCAAAATTGGAAGGCGGTAATGGAGCGACCAACGGGAGCGGAATTACGCAGTTTGCCGAAGGCAAACCAAAAAGGTTGAACCGGGCATTTTGTTCGCCTAACGGCGAATGCGTAATTCCGTTCGCTAACGCTCACTTCATTACCGCCTTTCATTAATTAAAACACCGCGCTGCTGATGCTCCGCATGATCCAGCGGTTGATATCGGGATAAATCTGATCTTCAAACGTCTGACCCTTGTATTCCTTGAACTGAATATTGAGTCCAGCGTTGGTAAAGGCGTCAATATCCTCTTTGAGCGCAACGGGAGAATACAGCTGGGAATCTTCCGGGAACCCGACGAAGTAGGACTGTTTCTTTTGGAGCTTGAACTGACGGAACATCATCGGCGACCGCGGAGCTGGCGCGTTAAACGCCGCCGCGCCGGCAAAGACGTCTGGACGAGCCAACGCTAGAGCCATCGCTGCGGTTCCGCCGGCGTCCATGCCAGCCAGGAAGATTCGACGCGAATTGACGTTGAACTGCTTCTTAACTCGTTCGACCGATTCCAGAACGCGGCTTTCAATATCCGACAAGCACAGCAACGGCCAGGCGGACGCGCCGTTCTTTTTGGAAAAGCCCTGAGGAGCGACGCCGATATAGTTCTTCAAACTGATTTTCGGCATTTTTTTGAGCAGGTCGTCCTCAGAACCCTCTTGAGAATGAAGCCAGATCAATAGCGGGTAAGCGTACGTACACAAATAGTCCATCGGCGTAAAAACGGAAACGCCGTAGGACGTTTTAAGTTTAATTTCAGACGCGGACGTCGGAGCGGTTGAGCACGGCAAACCGTTTCCAGAACCGTCGAACAGGAAATCAAACGACATCCGTTCCGGCGTTTCGCGTTCGTCATTTTGGGAATATATCGGGTTACTCATGATGGGGGGATAGTAACGTTTTTTTCAGGGCGTGTCAACGGCAAACCCCGCGCTTTTTCTGGATATTTCTATATTAATCAAAACGGAGAAAATAGCAAAACTTTAACGCTTGCTTTCCAGAAAAAAGATGTAATAAAATCCAAGGTGAAGTCTCATCGGTGCAAATCAAAGTGGAAGTCAAAAGGTGTAAATCAAGTTGATATATAAAACGTAACTATTTAACCATCAAACGGTTATATCTCGGTTACTGCAGTTTGTGCCGAGGCAGCCCGTACGGGGTTGGAAGCCAGACTTCGTCCAGTTCAACTTTATCGACGCGGAATCGAAGCAGAAGGTAAATCGCCGTGGCAGACGTAAACCAGAACGCGTTGAGGACGTACATTTGCGTCAGCCAGACGAAATGCATGACGTATTCAATATACGTCGTTATTTCCATCCCGGCGGCAATAATCCAGTAATACGTCATTTGATTAAAACACGACAGCAGTATCGTCAGCAGGATAATCCCGAAATTCCCGACGAACAACGTGAACAGGACGTATCCGATTAAATGAATCGGCTTTTGCGTCGCATAGGCGAACGAACGGCTTACGGCATCGAAGCAGTCGCAGTTTTCCGTTACCAGAGCCGGCGCGAGGAAGTGAATCCCGATGTAAACGCCCAGTCCAACGACAACGCCCAATCCGAGGCAGACGTACCAGACGGGGAAGAGCCATTGATTGAGATACGGGATTCTCATTCCAACCCACGCTACGCCCCAAAAGAAATATCCGGCGGCTGCGGCGATAATCAGCGCGCCCAGCCAGGACGGGTACTTGTCCAGCGCCCAGCCCACGGCGCGTTTAATAGACGTTCCGTCTCCCACAGTCAGCTTGACGGCGGCGATTCGAGCGATCGCCAGACTGACAAACGACCACAGGAGAAACGACCCGGCTATCTGCCAGTAGAACGCCGCGCCGTCTGCGTGAAAGTACGGGGTGAAATGCAGAACGCAGGCGCTCCATAAATCCTTGGACGACGTAACTTCGTTTATCGGCTGCAGGGAGTCCAGAAGGGTGGACTTCGCCGTAACGGTCGACATCGGCTTCGCCCCGGTGTAATGCACCGCCGGCGACCACAGACCCAGACCGCAGCAAATCAGCGTTGCCGCGGCGGACAACGCCAGAATCGACGGCGAGAACGCCAGTAAAAACGCCCGAAAAATTAGAAACGGACCGGGAATCCGCTCTGCCAGCGTCGGTCGATAGGGAAGCTCGTTGGATGTCATGGAGTATGATTAACTTTGAGGTTTTTGGGATACTGAGTTAAGGGAGCTATTAGCCTCTAGCTATTAGCTTGTGCGCTTGTAGTTCTTAGCGTCAACTTTTAAAGCCTGAAGCTAAAATCAAAAAGCTAGAGGCTAGTAGCTAAAAGCTAAAAGCTAATTATTGCCTAAATATATCGTCAAAACCGCGATGTCGGCAGGGGTGATGGCTCCGATTCGCGACGCCTGTTCGATCGTTTCCGGGCGAATCTTGCTCAATGCCTCTT
The DNA here is from genome assembly GCA_017407125.1 of Thermoguttaceae bacterium. GTDB lineage: Bacteria > Planctomycetota > Planctomycetia > Pirellulales > Thermoguttaceae > RUG11551. The sequence continues at coordinate 170,488 of JAFQXE010000023.1, read as the reverse complement.
TCGCTTCCATGCGGAGGTGTTTTATCGCGAAATAGTCGATGTCGGCGGGAATGCGGCGGCGTCCGATTCTGCCCTGTCGGGCGTTGAACTCGTCTTCCTGTTTCAAGTAGCCGGAATACTTGGCGTCGTTGAGTATCTGTTCTTCAACGCGGTACGGGACGGGTCGAAGCTGCTCGTATTTTTCCGTCAGCGATTCCCACGTCGTACCCGGTCGGCGGAGATGTTCCCAAACGGACATGCCCTCGTATCGGGTCGATTGCAGGAACTGCATGGTCGATTCCAGACAGGCGATTTTCTCTTCAAACGCCTGCCAGCGGTCGTCGTCGATCAGTCCGCAAGAACGCGCGACAGGCGTCAGGCGCCGGTCGGCGTTGTCGCCCCGGAGTCGAAGCCGACATTCCGCCCGGGAGGTGAACATTCGATACGGCTCGTCCGCGCCGCGAGTTACCAGGTCGTCTATCATGACGCCGATGTACGCCTGTTCCCGAGTCAGTTTGAGCGGTTCCCGCCCGGCGACTTTCAGCGCGGCGTTCGCTCCGGCAACCAGTCCTTGCGCCGCCGCTTCCTCGTAACCGGTTGTGCCGTTGAGCTGTCCCGCCAGGTACAAACCGTCAACCGCCGTCGTTTCCAGCGTCAGGCGAATCTGACCCAGCGACGGGGCGTAGTCGTATTCAATCGCGTAGGCGTAACGAATAATTTCCGCCTCTTCCAGCCCGACAATGGCGTGAATTATGGCGTCCTGAAGGTATGGCGGCAAACTGGTCGAAAGACCGTTGACGTACATCTCGTTCGTGCGGCGTCCTTCCGGTTCCAGAAAAATCTGATGAGCGTCCTTGTCGGCAAACCGGACGACTTTCGTTTCAATCGACGGGCAGTACCGCGGACCCGTAGACGTAATCTGCCCGGTGTACATCGGGGCTTTATCGAGGTTGTCCGTAATGATTTTATGAACCGTCGCGTTCGTGTGAGCCATCCAGCAGGGAATCTGCTCAACGTCGATGGAATTTGTCATGAACGAAAACGGCTCCGGGACAGGGTCGCCGGCGTGCTCAATCAGTTTAGAGTAATCGACCGAACGAGCGTTGATTCTGGCGGGCGTTCCCGTCTTGAACCGTTTGAGTTCGATACCGTTTTCTATTAAAGATTGGCTCAGACCGACAGACGGGGCTTCGGCGCAGCGTCCGCCGGGAATTTGAGTGGGTCCGTAATGCAAAACGCCCTGCAGAAACGTCCCGGAACACAGCACGACGGCAGGCGCGTAATATTCAGACCCGGTTTGAGTTGTAACGCCGCGAACGACCCGCTTTCCGTTTTCCGTTTGAGTTATCAGCCCGACAACCTGTTCCTGACGCAGCGACAGGTTCGGCTGCTGTTCGCAGAAATATTTGGCTTCGTTCCGATAGAGGGCTTTGTCCGCCTGAGCGCGCGGCCCCTGCATGGCAGGACCTTTGCTCCGGTTGAGCATTCTGAACTGAATCCCGGTCTGGTCGATAAGCCGTCCCATGACGCCGCCCAGAGCGTCCACTTCGCGAACGATCTGCCCTTTTCCGACGCCCCCAATCGCCGGGTTGCAGCTCATCATCCCGATTGTATCGAGATTCCCGGTCAACAGCGCGGTTTTCGCGCCAATTCGAGCGGCGGCGCAGGCGGCTTCTATACCAGCATGTCCGCCGCCCACGACCAAAACGTCAAAACTATATTTAGAACAACAACTCATATCTCCCATTATAATTCCAATAGGAGAAAATACGAGGGGGGTCGGGCGGCGAGGCGCCGCTGCCAATCCGATTATCGCTTTACTCTTTTGCGCCGCGTTCTTTGAGCCACTGAGCTATATTCTCAAAGCAGTTTTCTTTAGCGATATCGAAAGGCGTCTTTCCTTCGTTGTTTTTGGCGTTGACGTCCAAGCCCTGTTCGGCAAGCCATTGAACGGTTTTCAGAGAATTGCACCAGGTAGCTTCGAATAAAACGGTTTCTCCGTTGTTGTCTTTTATGTGAATATCCGCGCCCTGTTTGATTAACCATTGAATCTGTTCTAAACTGCCGAATTCGACAACATAAAATAATGGCGTCTGTCCGAAATTATCTTTAACATTGACGTCTAATCCCTGTTCAATGAGCCACAGGAGAAACTCCGAGCCGTCGCTTGAGACAGCGTAATATTCGGCGGCTTCATGAAAAGGCGTATTGCCGTTATTGTCTTTTGCCTTAACGTCCAATCCCTGCTCGACAAGCCACTGAACCAATTCCAGATTGCCGCTGCGAGCGGCGGCATGCAAGACTGTAGATCCATAGCTGTTTTTCTCATTGAGATCTGAACCATGCTCAATAAACCATTGAACAAACTCCAGGTTTCCGTATAGGGCGGCTTCATGAAAAGGCGTATTGCCATTATTGTCTTTTGCCTTAACGTCCAATCCGCGTTCGACGAGCCATTGAACCATTTTCAAATTACCCTGTCCCGCGGCGACATGCAAAAGAGTTTCGTCTCTACGGTCTTTTGCGTTGACGTCTGCGCCCTGTTCAACCAACCATTGAGCGGTATCCAAATCGTTGCTTTCGACCGCATAAAACAGAGCGGTTGTTCCATCGAAATCTTTCGCATTAACGTCTAAACCCTGTTTAACGAGCCATTGGATCAGTTCCAGATTTGAGTTCCAGTATAAGGCGGTATGCAAAACCGTTTGTCCCTTATTGTCCCTTTCGTTAACGTTTGCGCCCAGTTCAACAAGACGCTGAAGCATATCGACATCTTTGTATAAAGCGGCGCAAAACAAAACAGTCTCCCCGTCGACGTTTTTTGCGTTGACGTCAAGTCCCTGTTCAATAAACCATTGAACCAGTTCCAGAAAACAGCTCCTGACGGCTGCAAATAAAACCGTTTCTCCATCTTTGTCTTTTACGAACAGATCGGCGCCCTGTTTGACCAGCCATTGAACCAGCTCCAAATTACCGTCATCAGCAGCGTTAAACAATGGCGTTTGTCCTTTATTGTTTTTGGCATTGACGTCCAATCCGCGCTCAACGAGCCACCGAATCAGTTCCGCATTGCCGCGTTTGGCGGCATAATGCAAGACGGTATTTCCATCGTTGTCGATTGCATTAATGTCCAACCCCTGTTCAAAAAGCCATCGAACCAGTTTCAAATCGCCGTTTTCTGCGGCATAATGCAACACTGTACAACCGTCGTTGTCTTCTGTGTTAATATCAACGCCTTGCTCAACAAATTGCTGAACCAGTTTCAGATCATTTTTATCGATAGCATAATACAAGACGTTTCTTCCATAATCGTCTTTTGCGTTGATATCCAATCCCTGATCCAGGAGCCATTGAAACAGTTCCCAATTGTCATTCCAAGCATTGAAGCAGGAGTATGTTCCACGACTGTCTTTTTCGTTGACGTCCAATCCCTGCTTTACAAGCCATTGAACCAGTTCCAGGTTTCCTGATGAAAGGGCTTCCGACAAGACGGTATATCCAAAATTGTCTGTTACATCAACGTTGATTCCCTGCTCAACGAGCCATTGAACCAGTTCCAGATTTCCGCTTAGAACGGCAAAATGCAAGACAGACTGTCCGCATTTATCTTGCGCTTTGAGATTTGCGCCCTGTTCGACAAGCCACTGCACAAGTTCCAGATTCCCGCTGCCAGCGGCAGAATCAAGGACTGACTGTCTAAAGTCGTTTTTGGCATTGACGTTCAAACCCTGTTCAACAAGCCATTGCACCAACTGAAGATTTCCACTCTCAGCAGCGCTATCCAGGACGTCATCTCCAAATTGGCTTATAACATTTATATCAGAGCCACGTTCGACGAGCCACTTCACCAGTTCAAGATTGCCTTTTTCAGCAGCCCAATTCAATACAGTTTTTCGGAACTGGTCATTTTCGTTGACGTCCATTCCCTGTTCAACAAGCCATCGAACTACTTCCGCATTATCGTTTTCGGCAGCATGATGCAAAGCGTTCTGTTTCGTATTGTCTTTTGCATTGACGTCCAAACCCTGTTTAACAAGCCATTGAACCAGATCCAGGTTTCCAATCTCAGCGGCATAATGCAAGACGGTGCGTCTTGATCTATCTTTTGCATTGACGTCCAAACCCTGCTCGACAAGCCATTGAATAATCTCCAGATTTCCGCTCTTAGCGGCGTAATGCAAAACAGTCCCTCTCCAACGATCTTTTGCATTTACGTCCAAACCATGATCGACAAGCCATTGAACCAGTTCCAGGTTTCCGCTTTGAGCGGCGCGGAACAAAACGGTCGCTCCGTTATCGTTTTTGACGTTAATATCAGCGCCGAGATCCAGAAGCTGCTTGACGCGTTCCAGAGAACCGGTCATTGCGGCGTAAAACAAGACGTTTCCGCCGCTATAGAACGTACTTGAAATGTACGCGAAGTCAAAATCGCCTGTTTGAAACATCTGTTCAAAGCGTTCAACGTCCTCTTTGCCAAAGATTTTTTCAACTTGACTCATCAAAGACTGATCATTAAATTTATTATTTGTCATAGGTACAATTGGAAATAATAATTATATATTAAAAATCTCGAAACTGTTACTATTGTAACACAAAAAAGAAAAATGTGAATAGGGGAGCAATAAATAATACAGATGGGGAGCACACAAAAATTTCCGGTAAAAATTAATATGACGAGAAGCGGGATCGCGTCCTGAAAGGACGCAACCCTTGTAACCGTGGGCTTCAACCCACGGACGGAGATATCCTACTCCAAATCGAGTCAGTCTCTTTTTCTTCCTCCCCCTCACGCTTGGCGTGAGGGGGAGGAAGAAAAAGGGTATTTGTCGATGTTCTTTTATGTATGTTCTTTGATCCGTGGGTTAAAACCCACGGCTAGAAACATTGAACCGCTACGCGGTTCTAAGCCCGGGAACTGACGTTCCCGGCTCGCCTAATTTACTTTGTGTTCTTTGTGTTCTTTGTGTTCTATGTGTTCTTTGTGGTTAAATTCTTTGGCGGGCGTCCTTAATCGTTTTTCTGAAACATTGAACCGCTACGCGGTTCTATAGGAAGCGTAACTTCGTTCGCTTCGCTCTCTCCGTTACCGCCTTTCATTACATTGCGTTCTATGCGTTCTTTGCGGCTTAATTTCTTTGGCGGACAGTATGTCCGCGAACCCTCGGGACAAATCGCCATGCACGTTCAGAAGATTTTCGGAGGCTTCCGCCGCAAGCGTATTAGTAATTGATTCTTTGCGAACTTCGCGGACTTTGCGTGAGATTCCTTTGGCGGGCGATACGCCCGCGAACCGGACTTAACCATGTGCAATTGCCGGAAATATATGAGCGCTCCCAGAATCCCCCGCGTCAAATAAAAAAGCGAGAGTTCTGCAGACGCTTCCCTCTCGCGATGTTACAAATTTGACGAATCTTTTGTTGATTAGAACAGAACTCTCATGCTCAGAGCCAGCATGTCGGCGGCGGTGGATACGGAAATGGGAGTTCCAATCGGGGTTTCGCCGTTGAGCGAGTTTCTGAACGTGTGTCCGTAACAGAGCGTCGCTTCGATCTGCTCAGTCAGCTTGATTGATCCGCCGAAATACAGCATGTGCTGATGGCAAATCGGGCTGGCAAGGTTGCGGTACGCATAGGAGTCTGGAATCGGGTTGTCGTTGTAAACGTATCCCATTCGAGCCGTAAGTCGTTCGTTGATGATTCTTTGCGCTCCCAAATGCAGGCTGAATGTGTTGTGCCAGCCGAGCAGTTTGACGTCGCCGCAGCCATCGTAAATGTAGTATCGCAAGTCCGCCGCCAGAAGCGTATTCTGGAATCCGTAGTAAGACGCTCCGAAACTGATAATCTGCGGAACGGTAATATGCAGTTTTCGGACGTATGAATAAACTTCTCCAGTTGCAGCGTCAGTTTCTTCAGTCTGAAAACGGAACGGTTCCATCCACTGAGGAGACTTGTAGCTGAACCCAAACGCCCAGTTGCACTGGGTGTTGTAAAACAGACCGAACTGGAATCCGCCGCCGAACATGTAACGAGACGACGTTCCGCTGGGAAATGGCATCCTGACAGCTCCATCTGGCGGAATGGAAATATAGAGCGGGTCGCACAGAATCTGAGCCATTGTCAGCGTGGGAGCAAAACCAACGCTCAGCTTTTCGGTTAACTGATACGAAGCGGTCGGAGCGAATTGCAGCATCATAATATCTGCATTGAGCGTTCCTAATGCGGCAATGGTCGGATCCGGCCCGGCAATTTGCTTCAGAGACGGGTACGCCGCTTTCGCGCCGCCCAACGTCGACAGACCCAAACCAAACGTCCAGCGAGAGCACGGGTTCTTTGAAACAATGCCGAAGTTCGGCGCAACTGCAACGCCCGGCTGACCGTTGACTTCTCCGTATGGAGTCGTAACTTTCATATTCGGAAGAATCATCGCGGCGGAGAATCCCATTTCGCTTTGCGGAAGAGCGGAAATAGTTGCCGGGTTCCAGGTAAGAGCGCCCATGGAATCAAGCGGCGCGCCGACGGCGGTTCCGCCAAAGGATTCGTTTATAGCCCCAACGCCGCGCATAAAAATCCCTTGACCAAACGACGGCGTTGACAACGAAATAGCAAGTCCAACTACGATAAATAAAAATGCGATCCTTCTCATTTTATTTCCTTTGCGAAGAAAAATGTTTTTCTCTCCCGTTTCGCGCATTTGACAACCAAACCCGGCGGTACAGGAGGAATGATTTTGCTTCCATGTCCAGCTCAGAGCAGTCGTTTAAGAAAAAACTACTCTGCTGCGTATTTGTTTTATCGGGAAGTTTTCAAAAAAAGACAAGAAAAAACAATCGAAAAGTATTATATTTACAATAGATTTACATAAGACGGAGCCAAAGAGTTAAAGCGAATCAAATGTCTGACGTTCAGATGATCAAACGACTATCGCCTAAACGATTGCGGCGTTCTTTGCTATTTTCTCAAGATTTGCTATTTAACAATCTGTCTCGTAATTCTTCCGGCGGTAAAACGTTGATCGTGTATCCCGTTCCGAGTTCAAATCCGGCAATGGCGTTGATTCGCGGGATAATCTCAATTCGCCAGCAGAACAACTCTGGAATTCGACCGCCAATTCTCGGTGCGGTTCGATAGACGATATTGTACGACGGCGTTATCTGTTCGCAATTCGCAGGCGCGGATTGACGGTTAAACGCAATCAGAGCGTTTTCCAGACGCAACAAGAATCGAGACAGCAAAGCGCCCAACTCGTCCAGAACGGCATCGGAAACGTTCTCCATATCCGGGCGGGCGTTACGAGGCATAATCCAGGTTTCGCCGGCAAATCGAGATAAAAACGGACAGAAGACAACGAAATTCTCCGTCGTTTCGACGATGCGTTTTCTCAGCTGAAGTTCTTTGTTGAGAATATCCGTCCAAAACAGACGCCCCGTCTGGCTGGCATAGCGTTCCAGATTGGCAAGCTCGTTTTGAACCGCAGGCGGAACCATCGGCAGCCCGATAATCTGGCTGTGAACGTGTTCCAACGACGCGCCGGCGACGATTCCCTGATTCTTAAACAGCTGGACGTATTGACACGATTGGTCTTCGTAAAAAGAACGAACTTTGAAGGCGTATACGCGAGTCAACCGCTTCCACTGTTCTTCCCCCAGCAAGCCGCAGCGTTTGTCGTGCCGCGGCGATTCGATAACAACTTCGTGACGTCCGCAAGCCGCCAGACGCGTCATATTGTAAAAAGAATCCGCGCCAGCAGAAAGCTGGAATTCCAGTTCGCTCCACGACAAACACGGCGAAACAGCCGGGTATCGATTGGGAACGCATCGCAGCGCCCAATCGTTCGTTCCCGGATAGCAGACGACGTCCGTTGCAGAAGGCGTCTGTTCTTCGTTTCCCTTGCAAAACGGACACGCCGTCGTTTGAGCGCTGCAGGGATTGCTGAACGGTCGATGAGCGCGTTCTCCTGCGATGATTACACCCTTTCGGGAAAGCGGATCAATACGGAATTCTGACATGGTCTGTAGGCATTAGACTGTAAGCAGCAGGGATTATGAAACTACTGCCTCTTGCCTACTGCCTACGGCCTTTTTTCATTTATTTTTTAAATTCCAGAGCGCCAATCATTTGCATATCGGTTTCGCCGATAGCCTCTGCGTTCGTTTCATCGAACGTGAACATGAACACCAGCTGCTGAGAAGCCTTATCGCCCTTGAGCATATAGTATCCCCATTGAGTTCCGTCTGACGAATCGGCGGCAACAACCTGAAAGACGTTGACGTTTGACGGCGACATTTCCTCGTTAGCCGCCAGGATTGAACGCGTTTTTTCGTTCTCTTCCATAACGGCTTCTTCGACTTCTTTTCTGAACTCGGCAAGCGTCATGTCTTTTGTGATTTCCGGATTATTTGGTTTATTAATAACGCATTGAGCAATGTATTCTCCCTGATGCATGAACCGAAATACGACCTGATTGGGTTCGTTCTTGGAAATGCACCATTTGCGATCGTGGAACATTGACCAGGTTCCGTCTAAAGATGTGTAACTGATAAGCAACAGTTCATCTGTTGGATCAGTCCACTGTTCAGCCGCCAATTGGGCGTCTTCAGCAGGATTAACAGGAGTAACGGTCATTTGAACTCGCGTCTCAATTGCCAGATCCGGCGTAATTGGACCAGAACGGCGTTCTTCATTGGTTACCATGCCAGCCCAGATAATGCGATTAACCTTCAGACTGTAATAATACTTCAATTTGAAATTAATAACCGTTTTTACTCCGTCAATTTCGCCTGTTGCAAGTCCTTGAACGTCGATAATAGCGGTGGATCCTTTGACATCTGTAAGAACCTGCTCCACTTGCGCCTGAGTTAACAAATCCAACTGTAACAAAGCTCCAAGCGAATCTTCAGAGATTGACCATGTGTCTCCAATCGCAACGGGTTCTGTTGGCAAAAGGGTTTCCAGAGCCAGACTGGGAGCCATAACTTCCAAGGCGTCCAGTTCGTCCTGATTCATGCAGTACTTTTTATGGAAGAAAATCACGTTGGCGCCTTCAGCGTCGACGTTGAGAGTCATCTTCTCAGCTGGCAGCGAAAGTTTATTGCTTTCTCCGTTTACTGTCCGTTCAACGTCTAAGGACTTGTAATTCCGAATCGTCTGGATGCTAAACGAATTGTCTTCTTCTCCGTTTCGAATGGTTCTTTCGTTATACTGAAGTTTGGTTACCGCCTTGACGGGATAAACGTCCATTTCAACAGTCGTCCCGTTTGCCGCTTTGATCGTTGTTTTTTGGGGTTTTTCAGCTCCCGGCGGAAGTTTATCGCTGTTTTCTGAAGATGGAATCATCAGCTTGCCTTGAATATCCTGCTGATAATTGACTTTGTCCATCGACCCTGCTCTTCGACCGGATTTAAGAACGTATTTCTGTCCGGCAGAAGCAGTCTGAGCTGGCGCGGCCTGCTGACCGGCGGTCAGTTGCTGAGCAAACGCAGAAACGCCCCAAAATAATAACGCTGCGCTGAGCGTTATTACGCAATAAATTCGAGTAAGCTTCATATTTTATTAAGTATGTTGAAGGATTAAAACGTCTTTCAAACCAACCCATAAGGTCTGAATTAACTATTTCGACAGTATTGATATTATCGGATATTCTAATATGATGGTTTAGAGAAAATAAGATAAATTTGATAAAGATAGAAATCCGTTTCACATATCTCCTGGTATTCCCTTCTTTTCTATAATTACACTGCGGTTAATAATTAGTATTCCCTTATCTGAAAAAATTATGAGTAAAATTCCAGAAGAAAGAATTCAACGGTTAAACCTTTGCTCCAACAATCCAGGCGGGAAATTTGTCCTGTATTGGATGGACGCTTCTTTGCGTCAGCGGAATAACAGCGCTTTGGAATACGCTATCGAATTGGGAGCGGAATACAAAAAAGGCGTTGTTGTCGTGTACTGTCTCCATACAAAAGGAAGACTTAGCTCCCGACGCCGAGCGCGATTTGCGCTGGAGTCGCTGCGAGAGCTGGAAAAATCGCTGTCGGCGCGCGGGATTCAACTGGCTGTCGTTTTCGGAACGCCGCAGGAACTGATTCCCTCGTTTAGCGCCACCGCCTGCGCTGTGATAATGGACTGCGCTTATTTGAGAGAAGACCGAATCATCCGAAACGAAATTGCCCGAACCGTTTCGTGCGCTTGCATTCAGGTTGAGGACAACGTTGTTGTTCCCGTTGAAACGGTCAGCCCTCACGCCGATTATTCAGCCAAGTCGTTTCGACCGAAACTGGCAGCGAATCTGGATCGTTTTCTGATTCTTCCTGACCGCAGCGTCCCTGCCGTTTCGACGCTTAACGTCAATTTGATGAAACTCGATTTATCAGACTTCGACCGGATTGAAGAACTGCTGACTTTTCCATACGACGTTTCCCCTGCTGGGGATTTTCCCGGCGGCGAAAAAATGGCGGAAAAACGTTGGCGCCGGTTCCTGAAATACGGGCTTTCACGATACGATCAGCGTCGAAACCCAACCGCGTGCGCAACGTCGGCTTTAAGTCCGTATTTGTCATTTGGGTGTATTTCCCCTGTACAAATTCTGATTCAGCTGCGTGAAATACTCAAAGACGATTTTTGGATAAGCTGCTCTGACGAACAGCGGGAACTGCTCCCGTCCAATATCGCCGCTTTTGAAGACGAAATCCTGACGCGTCGGGAAATTGCGATTAATTATGTATGGTATACGCCTCAGTACGACACGTTTGAAGGTCTGCCGCGCTGGGCGCAAAGAACGCTTGAACTGCGTTCCGTCGACGATCGAGAATATATCTTCACGTTCAGTGAAATGAAAAGCGGCAAAACATGCGACTGGTACTGGAATCAGGCGCAGCTGGAACTGGTAAAGTTCGGCTGGATGCCGCCGCATACGAGAATGTACTGGGGAAAACAGCCGTTGTTATGGACGCGAGAACCCGCAGAAGCGTTCAGATACGCTCTGCGTCTGAACGACATTTATCAGCTCGACGGTTTCTCTCCCGGAGGCTTCGCAGGCGTGGGCTGGTGCTACGGACTGCACGATCTGCCGTTTCACGCCCGACCAATCTGGGGATATATTCGTCCCATGACTCGACATCCAAAACAGCCGACTGATTTATCGGATCATCGCTCAATCAGACTGCGAGATTGAAATGTCGTTCACAGCAATTCCTCCGATGGAATTCTGCATACGGCTGAGCAGTCTTGCGTTTCCTCCAGACGAATTTCTATCCAGTTAAGCGGCGCATCATGAGAAAGCCGCTCCCAAAGACGCTGCGCTATCGTCTGAGCAAGCAGCTCCGCCGTGGTATTGGCAACGTCCAGAATAACGCAATGCTTTGCCGGAATTGACCAAAACAATGGCGTCCTGTCTGGCTGAGTATACGATATTTCTATTTGAGAACCGACTTTTTCAATGATAAAATTTTTGTTATTTCCAGGAAGCAGAAGGCATTCGCTCCACGGCCGCAAGATATCCTTCAGCGTTTCCTTGACAATCCAAAAATCGACGGCGTACCCGGCTTTATTGAGCGGAGCGTCAAGAGTTGCCTCAACGCGAAAGTTATGGCCATGAAGCGATTCGCAATAACCGTTCTTAAATACGATAAAATGGCTGGCGGAAAAATACTCGCCGGAACAATGAATTTTCATGGGACGTTCGTACGGGGTTATGGATAATTAACAGGGAAGCTGTACTTATTTTCTTTCCCCAATCTATTCTATTTTTACAAATATTACGTATTTTCCAAAAATCTCTATGGTATAAGCCTTGATTTTTTGGTATAATTGGATATAATTCTATGTAAAAGAAATGTAAAACTTTTGTAAAGGCGTTGTAAAAAACAGCCGAAATACAATAAATAAATATTTACTGATAACAGTGTCCGAGCTAACGTTTCGCTTTGAATGGACGCTTGCCATCATTCCCTATTGTACAATAAAAATAATGGAAATCAATAACAATACGAATAATAATTCCGAAATTATTCAAGAAACTCAAAAACCGGGGCTGTGGAGCGTCAGTTTTTTCGCGATGCTTCTGACTCAGTTTTTGGGCGCGTTCAACGACAACATGTTCCGTTTTCTGATGATTCCAATTGGCATTTTTGCCATGCAGGATTATCTTTGCGGGCTGGAAACCCTTCCGTCGTGGGCTTCGTACGTTGGAATTTCCTCTTCTGACCCTCAAGCTCTGCAGGAACTGGCTCAAAAGACGATTCTATTCGTTGGGGCGGAACTGTTTTTGATTCCCTTTGTTTTGATGGTTGGTCCCGCCGGTTTTTTAAGCGACCGGTTCCGTAAAGATCAGGTTATGGTCGGAACGAAAATCGCCGAAATCGCGATTATGGGATTTGGCGTTCTGGCTTTGATGACTGGAAACGTAATCTTTCTGCTTGTCGTTCTGTTTTTTATGGGAACGCAGTCGACGTTGTTCAGCCCGGCAAAATACGGGAGCATTCCAGAAATGGTTCACCCGGAACAGATTCCAACTGCTAACGGTCTTGTCTCCATGACGACCATGGCAGCGTGCATCTTCGGCACGGTTTGCGGAGGAATCCTGTTTGAATTGACGTCTGTCATCGATAAATCTGGAGCGATTCCAACCTGCGCCGCGCCGGGACAAAGCCGCGTTTGGATTTCCGCCTGCGCGCTGCTGGGAACGGCTCTTTTGGGACTGATTGCCAGCCTGTTTATTAAACCGCTCAAAAAGGGCAATCCGGATGTCAAATATCCGTCTAACCCGTTCTCCGGCGTGGTTTCCGACATGAAATTTTTGTACTCTTGGAGAGCGATTTGGGCGGTAACGTTCGCCAGCGCTTTCTACTGGGGAATTGCCGCGCTGCTTCAGCTCAACATAGACAAATACATTTTCCCGGAATTTGCGTCGATGGACAACCGCTTCGCCGCTAATCTTTGCATGGGTTTGATGACGATCGGTATTGCAGTCGGGGCCGTTTTAGCAGGCGTGATTTCTCGCGGTAAGATTACCATGAAACTGCCAACGTTTGCCGTTTTGGGGTTATCGATTGGCTGCATCGCCCTGTGCTTCGCGCCGGGAGCTAACGCGAATGGCTATTATTATTCGTTGGGGCTTTTAGCGCTTCTTGGAATCTTTGCCGGCATGTACGACATCCCGCTTATGTCGTTCATTCAAGACCGCTCTCCGGCAGAGCATCGCGGACGAATTATCGCGTCAAGCAATTTTATCAGCAATTCCGCCATGCTTTTAGCGCCGATTCTCTTTTTCATCATGACGGTGTACATCGGTCAAACGGCTCGCTCCGTCTGGTTTTGGTGTGGAATTGCATGCTTGCCGGTATTTGCCATTCTGTTCTTCTTCGCTTATTTGAAAGAGTGCGCTTACGCGATCTTTTGGGTTTACTTTCATCTTCGATACAAAATTGAAATCGTTGGAGAAGAAAACATTCCCAAAAACCGACCGATTTTGTACGTTTGCAATCACATCAGCTTTTTGGACGGTCCGTTAGGACAAATGTTCTGGCCCGGTTCTCCGCGTATGGTAATGTGGTACAAGTTTTTAGAGGGACCGTTCATGAAATACTTGGGTAATTTGTATAAAGCCATCCCGATCAGTTCAGGGCGAGAGGGCGTTTATGCCCTCAAAACGGTTAGGAAAGCTCTGCAAGATGGAGAAAATGTCGGAATTTTTCCAGAAGGCGGAATCGCCCGCTGGGGTGTGATTCAGCCATTCCATCCTGGGGCTGTTAAAATGCTTAAAGATACAAACGCCGTAGTTATCCCAGTTTACTTCGGCGGGCTGTGGGGTAGCGTATTTAGCTATTATGGGCAAAAATTCTTTTGGAAATTGCCAAGTTTTTCTCGAAAACGGATTACAATATTATATGGAAAACCAATGGAAAATGTTTCTAATCGTTTCCAGCTTTATCAGACGATAAAGATATTGGAGAACCGTTGGTTCGAAATGGAACACGAGCGGGAAGTCGCTCCATTTAATGCAACTCACCCCAATCGTTGCGAGAATAACCAGTTCACATAAAGTATAATGATACCGGTACGTAAATTTTTAAGAATATGCCATCAGCAGGCAGGTATAGTCAAAATAGCCGACTCAAGCGGCAAAGAGCTTACCGGTCGAAAACTTTTAATGGGAACGTTGGTCTTTCGCCATTTTTTCCATCGGGCTATTTTTTCAAAAGATGAAAAATACGTTGGCGTATTGCTCCCTCCAAATATATATACAACAATCGTTAATGCCGCTCTGGCGCTCGATAAACGCGTTTCCATAAATTTGAACTACACCGTCTCAAATGAAATTATGAACAAAAGCATTGAGACGGCGGGCATCAAACATATTATTACCAGCCGCAAGTTCCTCGATAAACTGAATTATCACGACTTGAACGCGGAACTTGTCGTTTTGGAAGAAGACGTTGGACCTAAAATCTCTTTAGGCGACAAAATCAAAGGCGCAATTGAAGCGTATTCTCCTTGCTGGTTTGTCGATTGGTTGTTAGGACTTAACAGGATTTCGCCAGACGACGTCTTGACTATCATTTTTACATCCGGGTCTACAGGCGTTCCGAAAGGAGTCATGCTTACGCATGACAACATTGGTTCCAATATTGAATCGTTCATGAATTTGGTGCGAATCGACTGGCCGGACAAGCTCATAGGCATTATGCCAACGTTTCACGCTTTTGGTTATACTATCAATATTTGGGTTATCTTAACAAAAAAAGTTTTAGCCGTATATCATTATTCGCCGTTGGAACCTAAAGTAATTGGCAAGTTGACCAAAAAGTACCAGTGTACAGCAATGATTGCCACGCCAACGTTCTTCAGATTGTACATTCGCAAATGCGAGCCTGATGATTTGAAGTCTATTGAAATTCCCGTTGCCGGCGGTGAGCACATGCCCATTGAAGTCATGGACGCGTTTGAAGAGAAGTTCGGCGCGCGTCCGATAGAAGGCTATGGAGCAACGGAATGTTCGCCTGTCGTTTGCGCTAATATTTCGGAAAGCCGCCGCGTTCATAAGGATGAAATTCTCCGAAAAGACGGCTCAATTGGTCTGCCTCTTCCAGGCGTTTTGGTGGAAATTCGCGACATCGATACAGGAAAGGTTCTCGGAGCCAACGAAATTGGCATGATGTGGGTTAAAGGCCGCAACGTCATGAAGGGATACCTCAACATGCCGGAAAAGACGGCTGAGGTTATCAAAGACGGCTGGTACTGCACCGGAGACCTGGCAAAAATCGACGAAGACGGGTTTATTTACATTACAGGTCGTTTAAGCCGATTCTCCAAAATTGGCGGCGAGATGGTTCCTCATGAAGGAATCGAAAAGGCGATTGGAGACATTATCGGCATTACGCCGGACGAACCTCTGAGCGTAATCGTTTCGTCCGTTCCCAGCGAGAAAAAGGGCGAAAAGCTTATCGTTATGTATACTGATCTGAAAGGGAAAACTCCCGAAGAAATCATTGTCCAGTTACGGGAAAACAAAATTCCGCCAATTTGGATTCCGACAGCGGACGCCTTTGTTCGCGTTGAAAAGATTCCTATTCTCGGAACGGGAAAACTGGATATTCAGGGCGCAAAGAATCTGGCTCTGAAGGTTATGAACAGCGAAAACTGATTATTGATAAAAGATAACAAAGCCGATGGTTTCCCCATCGGCTTTTTGCTTTATTATTTGATATTGCTTAGTTTTCGGACGCCTGGCGTTTGAGGACTTCCAGAACGATGTGCGCCAGTTTCGGAGCGGCGGCGTTTGCCGTTTCGACAATTTCTTCGATGTTGACCGGCTTGAGCGCGTCTGCCAAGCCCATGTCTGTAATAACGACAAGCCCCAAAACTTTCATGCCGGAATGAACGGCAACAATCACTTCCGGAACCGTTGACATGCCGACAACGTCTGCGCCGATGGCTTTAAGGAATCGATATTCAGCGCGGGTTTCCAGACACGGGCCTGAAAGAGCGACGTAAACGCCGCGATGTGCGGTAATTCCACCGTCAAGAGCTATCTGTAACGCTTGAGAAACGAGTTCCTGACTGTACGGCTCTACCATGTCCGGCCAACGGGGGCCCAGCGTATCGTCGTTGACGCCAATGAGCGGGTTGCTTCCCATGAGATTGATGTGGTCGTCTACAACGATGATGTCTCCGCGACGATGCATGGGATTGAGTCCACCGGCGGCGGCAGAGACGATAAGCGTTTCCGCGCCGAGCGCTTTCATGACGCGTACCGGGAACGTGATTTGCTGCATGGAATAGCCTTCATAATAATGAAAGCGTCCTTCCATGGCGACGACGTCCATGCCGTTAATTTTACCGCAGATGAGTTTTCCAGCGTGCAAATCAACCGTTGACGTTGGGAAATGCGGAATGTCTTCGTAGTCAATAACAGCTTCCTGGACAATATTTTCTGCAACTCCGCCCAGACCTGTGCCGAGAATAACGCCGACTTTCGGCGACCCGGTCCATCGAGTTCGGATAAATTCAATCGCTTCGTTGACTTCTTGTTTAATGTGCAGCATTTGGAGAGTTCTGAATTGTTAGGGTTATGGATAATTAAAAGCCTTTTGAATGCAAAACAAGAACGGCGCTTAGCGCCGTTCAAATGTTAGTTGCCAGTTGTCATTCAGATCAGTAATCTTCGTCATCGTACCGATCGTCGTCAATGAGGTTTTCATCGTAGACAGACGGATCTTCTTCGAGCATTTCGTCGTCTTCCGGAAGGTCTTCAACAGAACCGCTGCGAAGGATGTTGTCTTCGATTCTTTTCTCCGGTTTTTTCTCCGTTTTCTTAGCAGATTTCTTTTCTGTCTTTTTATCGCGTTTCCTGTCGAGTTTCATGCCAGTTGGATTGAGCAGGTCCGCCTCGTCTTCTTCGTCTCGGACGTATGGAGTGGTCTCTTCCGGCTCTTCTTCTTCATCATCGACCAAAAACTGACCAAAACGCTCAAGCTGAGTGGCTTCGTCAAGATCTTCGTCATCGTCGTCGCGATTAAAATCGGCGTTGTTGAAATCTTCGTCGAAATCTTCCTCAAAGGTGTCGTCGAAATCTTCATCGAATTCGTCGTCAAAGTCTTCATCGTACTCGTCGTAGTTCCGAAAACCGCCAGGATTGTTGTAATTGTTCATAGACTATAAATCATAAAAGTTAGGAAACAGGAAACAGCTGGACGCGATTAGCTGCAAAAAACAACTGACGCTATTCGCATAACTGCTCTCTTTTTACTATATTGTACCTCAAAGCGTTCGTCTTGCAACGACTTTTTTAAAAATTTTTGGTAAAAAAGTTGATAATTTCCCTCTGTTCGACACAATTATCGAAAGGGACTGATTACAAAAGTTCAACATTTTACCCAAATTCCGATTAACGCCATTCATTGTGTTGAGAAATACACTCATACGGCAATTTGTTATTCTCAATCACAGCTATTAACGTCATTTATTGCATCCTTTATACAATTTCTAATTTCTGTATTATTGATATCATTTTTTAAAATTATTTTCGTTATGGCTGGACATTTTTACAAAAAAGCGCTACAATAGAAAATAATATATAGAGTAATTTACTTCAAATCTGAATCGGAAGTATTTGAAAGTCATTCAATACCGCCGAACAGTTTTCCTGAAATTGACATTCAATATCCCGGCTGTTTTGTCTATAAATATTAATACTTAGACAATTCACTTTCAACCATTCGATAGATATGAGATATTTTCCTGTTTTACTCCTGCTGTTTACGGCGCTCTGTTATGCAGCGGACGAGGCGTCTGACGCGCAGTCAACGCAATTCAGTCAGGAGCTTCAATACAACGTAGCCCAACAAACCCAGAAAGACGGTTTCCATGATAACGCTTTGAAGTTATGGAACGAGTTTCTTAAAAAATATCCTCAATCAAACCTGGCGATCAGCGCCAAATACAGTCGGGGACTGTGCTATTACGAACTCCAAAAGTATGAAGACGCTAAACGGGATTTCGACGAGGTTCTCAAATCCAAAGATAAAACGATCAATAAAGCAGACGCATTACTGTTATGCGGTCTAAGCGCTCAACGGTTGGCTGAAAAGAATCCGGCAATGATTCAAGAAGCCAAAACCCGCCTGGAAACGCTCCTCAAAGATTTTCCTGACTCTGAAAATGTAATTTATGCCAAGTTCAATCTGGCAAAGGTTAATGAGCAAATCGGAGCTGAAGACGAGGCAAAAAAGCTTTATATAGATATTTGGCATAAATCGCCTAATAACGAATTCGCCCCAAAGGCGTATCTGTGCACTGGCAATATTTTATTCAAACAAAAAATGTACAGCCAATGCGCCCGATTGGGAATGGAGTTCTCTAAAAGATGGAATCAACAGCCAGAAGCGTATAGCGCCGCAGTTTTGGCGGGCGACGCTCTGTACATTACCGAAAATTACGCTGAGGCGGAAAAGCAGTACGCTATTGCCAGCGATCCGAAAGCGAAAGGGATTGAGCTGTTCGACAAAACAGACTACGCCTTGTACTATCGCGGCGCCTGTTTGTTACAGCTTCACGATTACGCCAAAGCGGCTCAGGTTTTTTCTGACGTCATTGCCAGATTTCCCAAATCAACCTTTATTCCGTCTGCAACCCTCTCCTGCGGCGACGCCTATCGGAAAATCCCCAACGCTCAAAAAGCAAAAGAGTTTTTGCTCAAGGCAACGGAATTTGATGAATACAGTCCAAAAGCAAATCTGATTCTGGCTGAGATTTTCCTGGAAGAAAACGATATCGACAACGCAATAAAGCGAATTGATTTGACGCCGGAATCTCAGTTTAAATGTCTGCCAACGGAACCGGAAACAAAGCAAATCGCCGTCAGACAGGCCTGCGTTTTACGCGTCAATATTTTAAGCAAGTCAGACGATCCCAAACGACTTCAGACCTGCATTAAATTATGCGACAGAATCACTCTTCAGTGGCCAGACGCGCCATCCGCTCCCTGGGCGGCTTTCAAAGCGGCTCAAACGGAATTTAATCTTCAGAATTATGATAACGCTATTGTATTGTGTCATAAAATTCGAACTCTGTGGAAAGATTCGTCACAAGTTCTGGATTCCCAGATTCTGGAAGCCAAATGTCTGTTTCAATCCCAAAAGTTTAAAGAAGCGGGCAACCTGTATTATGCGTTGTATAAAAATCATCCCGAAGACGTCAACCGGTATTATTGGCTCATCCAGACCTGCTTAATACTCGAAAGGTTTAATCAATACGACGTCATCTACAAAATTCTTCCCAAGGAGATTCCCAACATCAAATCAAATGAGATTCGCCCTGAGGCTTTATACCTGTCCGGAAAAGCCGCGTGTGAACTCAACAAGCTCGACTACGCTCTGAACGTCATACAGTTTTGTCAGGACAAGCATCCCGATTATTCTGGCATGGATAAAGTTTTGTTCACAAAGGGCGTGATTTACAACAAGCAGAATAATTATGAAAAAGCGATGGAAACGTTCCAGAAAATACTTGCTGACTATCCCAATTCTCAGCTTAAGCAGGGAACAGTTTCTTATATTTCTCACCTTCACCTGGTTGCGGGAAATACCAAAGCAGCCCTGGACGAGGCAAATAAAATCATTGCTCAAGACAAAGGTTCCCAATACCGTCCAGCGGCAATTCTTGACTCAATGAGCATTCTGACCAAACAAAAAATGTGGGATCAGGCGTTGAATCTCAGCGTCCTGTTCATCAAAGACTATCCTGATCATGACAACGTCATTGAAGTTTATCGACTTCGCGCATCATGCCAAAATTCTCTTAAAAAATTTGCTGAAGCAACTGCCGATTCTCGTAAGGGATTGGAAATTGCAAAACAAAAAGAACAATTGGACAATTGGGAATTGTCTTTGCGTCTGCTTGAGGTTTCGTCTCTGGCGATGCAGGACAACAAAATTGAAGAGACTCAAAAAGCGTTCGACGCTTTTATGAAAACAAGAGAACGTCTTAATCAGACAATTGCAAATGAAGACTCTGCTATATTCCTTTACGCTATCGCCCTGTTTAAGGCGGATAAAAAAGACGACGCCTATAAGCAGTATGAATACCTGTACAATAATTATAAAACGTCTCCGCATCGCTTTGAAAGCGCATATTCATTAGGAGAATCCGCGGCAAATTCAAAGCAGTATGACAAAGCTAAAGAATTTTTAACTTTTGCAGTTAACGGTTCAGACCCATCGGCGGCTATAAAGTCGGCGCATAAACTGGGATGGATTTCCTATGACCAAAGAGCGTTCGAAGACGCCTTGAAATGGTTTAATCGCGCTGTCAGCATTAGCGACTCCTCAAAAGATTCTCAGCAGCAGGTCTTAAAAGATATTGTCTTGCAATCCCGATTAATGGCGGCTGATTGTTTGTACTGGCAAAAAAAATATTCTGAGGCGCTAACCCTGTACAAATCGCTTCCGAAATTGCCGATTCAATCTCAGGCAATGGCGGCGGTTCACGCAGCGGAATGCGCATTTAATATCGGCGATTTCAATCTGGCAGCCAAACTCATTGACACGGTTCTCGATTCAAACAACGCTATAACTCCGGACTTGGCTCAGGAATCGAAAAACTGGGAACCTGCCATGCAATACATCCGGGCGTTAGTCTGGTTTAAAACCAATAACAGAGAAAAGGCAGAAAAGCTGTTTGAACAAATCGTCAACGAAAATGCTGACATAGACCCGAAAAAGGTTCCAGAGGCTTCGTTCTTGTCAATTATCAAATCGTGGCAATATCTTGGCGAATTGATGTTTGATAAAGAGAATTATAAAGAAGCAATTATTAATTATTATTATGTTATCAACATTGGCAAAAAGTTTCCCGAGCTTCAGGAGATTTCTGAACTTCAGGGAACCGCCTGTTACGAAGCCGCCCGGTGTTTTGAATCTCTCAAACAGGTTAATAAGGCTCGAAAAATGTATCAAACAATCCTTGACGACTACCCCAACTGTTCAAAAGCTCAAGTCGCCAAAACTAAACTGCAACAATTAAAGAAGTAACCCGTAACGTATTATGAACCGATTATTATTACTGTCGATTATTTCGTTGTTTGCGGCCCTTCCTGCTTTTGCACAGGACGAGGCGCTCCCACCGCTGCCAGAAGACGCGTCAAACAATCAGGCGTTCGTTTCGGAAGACGCCCCTGCTCCCGCGGTTCCTGAAACCCAATTCGCTCCTGAAATTTTTGCTCAGAATCCGGAACCTGAACCGGCGCCTGAAGCGAGCGTTCCAGAAGAACCTTCGCCCGCAGCCAACGATCCGCGACAAATGGCGCTGCAGGATCTGGAAGAGGGCGAAAAGGAAGTCGCTCAGCAGGAGGAAGAGGAGCGTTTGGCTAAAGAAAAAGAGCAGGCGGAACTGGACGCCAAAAAGAACCAGGTTCCTCAAATTGACATTCTTGAACTTATCAAGTCAGGCGGTGTTTTGATGTGGCCCATCGGAGCGCTTTCCGTCATTGGATTAATGTTCGCTTTGGAAAGATTTATCGCTCTTCGTCACAACGCAATTATGCCCCGCAGACTTTTCAAACAGATTAAACCCTATTTGGAACCGAGCTATTTTTCTCCAATGGCGATTTGGACTATTTGCGATAAATACCGTTCGCCTGCCGCGCGAGTAATTCAGGCGGCGCTTTTGAAAATCGGCCGTCCGCTGCCGGAAATTGTTGCGGCTGTCGAGTCCGCCAAACAGGACGAGGCAACCAACATGTACAGAAACGTTCGATGGTTGACGCTTGTTTCGTCTCTGGCTCCGCTGCTGGGTTTGCTGGGAACTGTTTGGGGCATGATTCAGGCGTTTTATATTACCGCCAATCTGGAAATCGGAGCCAATCGCGCTGAACAGCTTTCCTCTGGCATCTACGTAGCTCTGGTTACAACCGCCGCCGGTTTGGCGGTCGCCATTCCTGCGGCATTAATCGCTCACCTGTTTGAAGGACGAATCCTCAAGGCGTTTCATAAACTGGACTCCCGACTTTTGCCTCTTTACGACATTTTGGAAAAGCAGGAAGGCAAACCGCGAATTTCACTGTCTCAATATCAGGGGAAGAAATAATCTTAACGCAGCGTATTCAGGCGTAAGAAATGAAAAAGCCCGCTAACCAATTGGTCTCGCGGGCTTTTTATATTTCAACGACTCGAAGCTAACGATATACGATCGTATTTAAGCTTGCAAAAATCACCAGACAACGCGTCTAAATGAAAAAAACTTCAAGCCGATTGAATCCAAATTAAAAGTATTGATTCAGTTTCTGCTATCATTCAACCAGCTGATCAAACAGCTGATTGAATTCCGGCATTTGCTTGTCGAGGAATTCGATCCATTTTTGCGGGTTCCAGATTTCTATACAAACCGCCGCGCCAACGATAATGACTTCGTCGCCCTGGCTGACGCCTAAAAACTCTCGAAATCCTTCCGGAATGAGCATGCGTCCTTTGGCGTCCAGCTTCAGTTCTTTGTGACGGGTGGAAAGGAGGCGCCCGAGGTTTTGAACCAGGTCAATTCGTCCTTCCATTTTTCCCATCTGGAGTTTTCGCTGAATCAGTTCAACGCCTTGTGAAAGTTTAGCTTTCCAGTTGGAGGCGTTCCACAGACTCAGGCATCCGGTCCGTTCCTTGGCGAGAATGCAGCTGGCGGCGCTGTTTTTGGCTGAAGGTTCCAACGCCTGAATTAACGAGGCGGGAAGAGCCAGTCTGTATCGTTCATCCAAGGCGCGAGTAAACTCGCCTTTAATGAGAACTTCGGCAGGAGCGGCATTATTAACGGACACGAATTCCTGAAATTGTTTTGGCTTTTAGAAGAACAATCCATTCGTTTGCAAAAGCCTTGACAGTTTCCGGCGTAAAAAGGTCCGTCTTTGAATACCGGCTGAAATCCCACGTATTGTATCGATTTCTTTTAGTTAGTGGGTTGATTTCCCACAACCAACAAAAACAGTATAGCTCAATTTTTCAAGATTTCAAGACCCTGACAAGCTTTTTTTATAAAAAAAAGAGGATATTTTTTAAATTTTTTTGAGAATTTATATCAAAACAATTAAAACCGGCCTTTTTCCCTCGTGGGAAACCGTCCCACATTGTGGGACGGCGTTGAGTTGCGAGAGGAATATTTTTCACACGAAATAAACGAAATAAACGAAATAGACGAAAAATGTTTAGAATTAAAAATTATCGTAATTAAATAAATCCTTTAAAATATTCTTTCGTGTTGTTTCGTTCTCTTCGTGTTTTTCGTGTGTTTAAAAAACTACTGCCTACTGCCTCAAACTACAGAAGCGTCGTCTTCCTGACCCTCGGAGGCAATCTCTTTGCCGAGCTTCGCGCCGAAATGGTCCGGGGCGTCGGCATTGTTCTTAACTTCCGTCAAAGTTGGATAAGTCGGAGCGTCCTGTTTAATCTGATATTGCGTAACGCTGGGGAAGGCGAAGCTGACGCCCAGACGGTTGGCAAGACGAATAACGTCCAGAATCAGCCGCTGGCGCGATGCGTTTTCTTCGTCTGCGCTGTGCGCGATAAAGAAGCAAACCAGAAGAATGTTAATGCTCGAATCTGCCAGTTCGTTTACAGCAACGCGAATGTCGTCTTTTCTGGTGTTGGGATACGATTCAATCAGAGCGCGAATCCCGCCGCAGAACGCCTCAATCAATTCTACGGGCGTGCCGTACTCTATGCCAACAAACGTTTTGTAACTGCGATACTGACGTCGTCCCATGTTGTCAATCGTACTGGTTGCCAACGAGCTGTTGGGAATAACAATCAACGAATTATAAAACGAACGAATTCGAGTGGATCGCAGCCCAATGGATTCGACGGAACCTTCTACGCCATTGACGACAACCCAGTCGCCAATCGTAAACGGCTGATCGAGAAGAATCGTCAGGCTTCCGAAGAAGTTGGCAATGGTCTGCTGAGCAGCCAGGGCGACGGCAATACCGCCGATGCCCATCCCGGAGATAATCCCCAAAGCTGAAAAGCCGAACACCTGAGCAATTCCTATCACGCCGAGGAAAAACGCCAAACACTTCAAACAGCGGTTAGTCAACTCAACCAGAACGTTGCCTGTTTTGTTGGAAGACCGAACAAAGCGTCTCCGGAGCCATTCCGCGAAAACGTCACACAAGCGAATCAGGGAGATCATTGCCAAAACAATGCCGAGGGGATGAATTATCCACTTTGCCCATTGAATTACGTTTGGCGCTGCATGGACGAAGACCAGGCCGCGATACCAAATATACAACATCGCCAATGTCGCTAACGGGCTCAGCGCGCGTTTGAGCAGTTCAATATAGTTCTCGCCCAGCTTGACAAACCGCAGCGGCATAAGTATCAGGTAAACTGTCAAAACCGGAGCGATTTTGTAAACCAGATATCCAATTATGAAAAACGCGATGAGGAGAATCCATTGAATATACATCATTCCCCAAAACGTTTGGAAAGCGCTTTCCGGGAGGCGCTTCATCCACCCTTTTTGAGTGAAGACCGGCGGCTGGTTCTCGATGAGTTTATAATTATTCTCGATATTGGCTACGGTCGCTGAAGCGAATTTCCAGGCGCCGTCCGGCTGTTTGAGAAGCAGAATCGCTTCGTAATCTTTGTCGGGCCAAAGGAAATATCTGTCTTTATCATACTGTTCAGGAATCTTTTCAACAGAAAACTTTTTCAGACGAATAATAATCTGTTCCAAATGATAGACCAGCATATACTTTTCAACGTCCTGAATATCCGACGGCAGTTTTGATAAATCCATCGTTAACAAAGCGTCGTCGTAATTGCGTTTGTACGTCGATTCCAAAAAGAATTCGACCAGAGCGCGCGGACTCTGAATTCGTTGAAACACTCGCAGCGCGTTGGCGTCAATCTCCGGCTTTTCTTCTGTTTTGGTCGATTCTTCTGCCGCTGGTTCCGCCTGGCGCTCAGCTTTTTCCGGTTCTGCCGATTTATCAGACGCTTCTTTTTCAGCAGGCGTTTCCACCTCAGCAGACGCGTCTTTTCCAACAGACTCTGACGGCTTTGACATCTCTGCCGGATAGACTTCGCGAGGAATCTTGTCTTCCGGGATTTCCTCTTCAGAAATATCCTCAACTTCTACAACGTCTTCATCTTCTTCTGAATCGGCTTCTTTCACGTCAACCGAACCCATCTGAATCTCGGGTTGTTTCTGGTCGACAGGAATTGCCTGACCAAGATCAGACTCGTTTGGAAAAACAAACGAATACGCTTTTGAAAAAACGTCGAGCGGGTTCTGGGACGCCGGCGTGTCTTGCGCCATTCCAGGATTCGCAAAGGTCAGAATTGTCAACGTAAACAGAGCGGCGCTCATCAGGCGAGCGATCGTCCAACTGACAGTAATTGAATATGTATTTTTATTCATAATAAATACTAACGGGGGAATAATAATAGTATTAGGTTATAATCCGTAGAAGCTATATAGCAAATTTTCGATGGTTAGAATAGAGCAATTTTAAAGAATAATTGAAACTTCAAAGAATATAAAAAAACGCAGGACTCCAAAGGGCTTTTTTAGAATGACGCCCCGAGTCCTGCGTTTGAGTCTGACGTTTTAACGACTGACAATATTATTGTCGTTTTTTAAGATTAACGGATTTGGAATTGAGCTGCGTTTTCTTCTGCGGCGTCAGCAGAACCTCCTGTGGAGCCGGTTCCGCTTTGGGCGTTTCCGGTTCGTCCTCTTCCGCCTTGTCGTCAGGTTTGATTTCTCCCAGGCTATGCGACGAGCCGCTGAACTGAATGCCCAAAATGGTATCGTAAGAACTGTAGACGCGATCGGCAGACGCAGCGCTGGCAGCGGCGGCTGCAACGTTGTTCTGTGCGTTTTGCGACGCCACGTCGACAACCAGTTCGTCAGGAACGGCGTATCGAGTTTGACTATACAGACTATAATGATGGCTGGGCGGCGCTGGAATCTTGGACGCTACAGCAAGTCGAAGCGTATAGTCCGTATACAGACCGGAAACAATCGCGTCGTTGTTATACATAATTTCCGTCCCCCGAACGGTGATATTATACACGCCCGCCGGGAACATATACGGAATCGACCAACTGACAAGTCCGGTCATTGCGTCAAGGTGAACGCCCCACGGCGCGTCGATGAGCGTATAAACAATTGAGTGGGCGGAAGCGTCCGGGTCTACGGCTTTGAAGGAAACCGTCAGATTTGAGCCTGGGTAGACGACGTTCGTTCCTGAATTATCCGGGCGGACAAACTTTGGCGGGTTGTCGATTTCGGTTACAGAAACGGTCAGCGTCGCGGAATCGCTCGACGCCTGGTCTGAAACGTTGACCGTAAACGTGAATTCCTGCCCGCCCTGAGCTTCGGACGGCGTCCAGGTAATCTTTCCCGTTGACGAATTAATCGTCGCGCCTGCCGGAGCGTCGTCTGACAAAGACCACGTCAGGCGTCTCCAGGAAACGCCGCTCGCGTTCGTCGTGGGCGTAACAGTCAAGGTTGAGCCTTCTGTAACTTCCATCGCGGCAAGATCGTTAATCTGAATCGCATCGACAACGGTAAGCGAAAAGTTGTAATCTGTATACAGAGCTTGAGCGTCGTTCTCGGTTGCGCGAACGGTAAACGAATAGTTCCCCGCTGCCGTATTGACGTCTGGCGTCCAGGAGAACTCGCCCGTCGTCGGATTGATTGACGCTCCGCTGACGGAGTTTCCGACTAACGAATACGCGATTCCAGCAGGCGGAGCGTCAGGGTCAACCGCATTGAAGTCAATCGAAACGCTGTTGAGCGGCGTAATCGTTCCCGGTTTGCCGGAGAAGACGATCGGCAGCGATGGATTGTCGAATACCGGCGCGTTGTTGGCTTCCACTGCCGTAAAGACAACGTCTTGCGAAACGGAGCCAACGCCGTCAGAAACTGTAACAGTAACCGTATAGCTGTTTCCGCCCTGCTCTTCTGTGGGCGTCCAGGAAATCGTCGCCTTGCCGTTGACGGAACCGGGGGTAATCGTCATGCCGTCCGGGGCGTTGGTCAAACTCCAGGTCAACTTTTGCGTTGGAACGTCGCCGTCTGTCGCCAAAACGGTCAACGTGAGCGTTTCTCCCTCATTGACGCTTTGATTTTGAATCGTCGTTATAACGGGAAGTTGATTGACCTCTTTAACGGTAATCTTGAACGAAGCGGTTCTGGACGCGTTTTGACCGTTGCTGACCTTGAGCTTAACGGTATACGAACCGCTTCCGCCGCCTTGCTGCTCGGTCGGCGTCCAGGCGAGGAACCACTTTCCACCCTCGGTTTGCGGCGCATTGAGCGTCAAGCCGTCCGGCGCGGAAACCAGTTCAATCTGCGTTACATTTTCGACGTTCAGCTCGTAAGTCCACGGTTCCAGCTCGTTAATCGTCTGATCTTCAACGACTATCGATGGACCTTCCGTTACGGTAACTTCGTAAGACTTCTGAGCAAAATTCCCCGCGGCGTCCGTCGCTTTGACGGTTATCGATTCCGGAACGCCAGCGGTAAAGTCGGGAGTCCAGCTGATAACGCCTGTAACAGAGTTAATCTTCATTCCGCTTGGGGCGTCAACCAAAGAATAGCTAACCGCATGTTCGTCTGTCGCGCTTGCCGTAGACGTAAACAGGACGCCTTCGGTCATGACGTTGTTAGTCAACTCGTCAGCCAGAACCGGAAGAACCGTATCGACGTCGATTGTCAAGGCGTTGGACATCGCGCCCATGACGTCAACCAGAACAGCGCCGTCCTCAGTCTGAACGGTCGCTTGTTGCGGCTGCGCTATTGTGATGGCGTGCTCGCCGTCTGTCAGCGTCCAGCCGTATGTAGATGTAACAACGCGAGATGGAACGACGACGTCGCTTTCAATCCCGATTACATTGTTATCGGAAAACAGACAGACGGGTTTGCCCGGGGTCAGATTCTGCCCCAGGAATGACAGCGTTGTAACAGTATTGGAGTTGTCGTTATTGGTAATGTACACGTCGTCCGGATCCAGGCCAGACCCGGCGACAAATTCCAGCGTCGGCGCGCCGGTTACAGCGTCTTCCCAGGCGCTCTGACTGATAACGTAAATCTTGACGTCTTGCGTTGACGTCAGCGTCTGCCCGGCAACCGTCTTGACCGCCTGGAAGGTAAACGAGGCGCTGTCGCCTTCGATGGCTTCTTGCGGCAGTTTCATGACGATTTCGTACTGCGTGTACAAATACTCTGAGCCGTCGTCGCTGTAAATCAACATGGATCGACCGCGAAGCGTGGACGCGTCAAACCCGGAAGGAATGCTGACCGGGTAAATTGCAATCTGAGAGTTTGTCGGGTCAGGGTCGTATGCCTGAACGGAGAACATAATCCATTGCCCGGCAGTTCCAGCCTGATCGTTGGTTGGATAGAATATCGGATTATCCTGCGTTTCGTTGACTTCGATAGCGACCTCAATCGTAGAGAATTTTCCTCGACCGTCCGAGGCGCACAAAATAAGCGAGTATTGATTGTCGCCGCATTCCTCGCCGGGCGTCCAGGTCAGAACGGCGCCGCCGTCGGCGTCCGTAGCCGACAGCGTCAACTGATCAGCGATGGATTCCGGAGCGTACAGAATCGACCATGTAACAACGTCGCCCTCGTCCGGGTCAGACGCGCGAAGCTGTAAAGTGAACTGCTCGTTTTCAAACGCTTCCGCAACGCCGTTGTTCAGCAGACACGCGCTGCCTCCTTCCCAGCTTGGAGTAGAAAACAGCGGATCCAGAATCGTCGGCGCGCTGGCGTTGTCAGAAGAAACAATGCTTATCGTCAACCCGTCCAGAGCGTCGCTTTCCAACCGTTTACCGGTAATTCGGGTGTTGCCAACGGAAACGTCGGTTGTCAAAACCTGCTTGACAGAAAATTCATACGTTCCGTAGTTCAGTGCAATGCCTGAATTCATCTGGACTGTAACAGTTCCATCTGAATTGACGCACGTTGCCGATCCAATGCAGGTTTCCACGCCGTTGATTGTCGTCCAGATTTCGACTGTCATGTCTTTTGTCGCGCCAGTTACGTCAAACTTCAGACCAGATCGTTTGCTGGTTTCGTTTCCAGACTCGCCAGAGCCGTAGCTGGACGGATTGAGCGTCAGTCCCATCGGCTTGGGCGGCAGAATATAAACAGGCGTCATCTGGGAATCCCCATAGTTCCAGTCGGTTTCCTCTGTTCCGGACGCAACGACTGTATACCAGTTATAAACGCCTGGCGTCAGATACGCATGCGTAGATTGGTTCTGCGTATAGATTTCGTAGTATCCGGTAGACGAATCAAACGAATAGCAATAGGTTAACAGTTCCGACGACCCCTGTTTATACAGTCCCATCCAGTAATAGATTGTATCGGAATCGATGTCTTTGGCGTTAACCAGTCCGTTGACGTACGCTGCCGACTGTCCTGACTGAGACAGAGGAATAACGATTTCCTTCGCGTTGAAATCCGTAATAAATGGTTTGGAGTTGGTCGAGTCCGCCTTGGAAATATTGACTTTGACCCGGACGGATTCTGATACATTCCCTTGGGAATCGACAGCGGTAACGGTCATCCAGGTTGAGTACGCCTCGTCCGTTGTAACTTTCAGATTGGATTTGAGCGTAACAGTCGCTCCGACAGACGTCGTCCCGTTACTGGTTGTGGCGTAGGCGTTCCCTTCGACAATTTCCGCATTGACAACTGTAATCGGCGTTGACGGCCAATCGCTGTACTGATACTGTTGTCCGTTAATTGTAACAACATGAGTTCCAGTTTCAACGGCGCTGATTGCGTCAAGTACTTCGTATCCGGAAACCAGTTTTCCGAAAATGGACAAATCGGAATTCAAGCCGATCTGTTTGCCGTCGGTAATATAAAACTGCGCCGTGTTCGTATCGTTCCCGTTAAGAGTCGTCGATGCCGGCAGAAATCCAATCAATCCTTTGGTTGTATGCTGAAGCGACGAGTTGAAGTTGTCGTCGATGGTTGAGTATTCCTCTGCAATGTACTCGTTGGACGAATTGAACGAACCGCCATAGATCAGGGCGCCGTTTTTGACGTAGTCAATAAGCGTCTGATTGTAAAAGCCGTCGTTAGCCGCTTCGATTGCTCTGGCAACAGAATCCGGAGCCTCATTGGGGAACAGTTCAAAGACCATCGTTCCCGACTGCGACACCCCAATAGAATTTGTCCACGTTACCCGCATTTTCAAATACGGATTGCTCTCGGCGGTTATATCCGTTCTTTTCCCGGCAGAAACGGCTGCGCTGAGAAAGCTGGTATTGTCTGGAGTTACGCTAAAATAAACTTCGTCTCCATCGGCGTCAGAAGCGGTAAGCGGAATCTGATATGTCGCACCGGAGGTTATGTCAACCGAATAACAGCCTGCCTGCTGGTCGTAATCAAGAGCCGACAAGTTCAAAATCGGCGCTGCGTCCAGCAACGCGCGCTCTTCAAGCGCTTCAAACTGAATGCGTCGTCCCTGCTTAACGGCTCGGCGTGATTTCTGGTTGGTCATTCCCAAAATTTTGCCCCATTTGGAAAGAAACTGTTTCATAACGATTTTTGATAGTAATTGATAAATAAAATGGAGATTCAGCTCTTAAGAGGCGAAGGCGGCGCCCTGCTCTTTCATTCTTAAACTCCTAACGCTCTATTTCACTGCGTCTAACATCGGTATATATATTAATTCTCTTAATTTAGAGGTCGTCAATTCAAATTAGTTCCCCCATGTTCTCTATAATATACACGATATTATTTATAAAAGCAGAAAAATCATGCGTTTACCGCGGTCGCCCTATTGTCAATAATTGATATAATCGTTATAATAGAAACAATTATATATTAGGTTTACGAGGGAAACGGAAAACCAGGTACGAGAATTTAGAAACCAAGTGCGAGAAACGAGTAACGACCGACGCTTTCAATCGACGGGAACGGATTTTGACGCTCTCGCTGAGGGTTCGTTTGCTAACATTCCGCCAGAGGAACTCCCCGCGTCCGCGCCGAAAAACTGGGTCTGGACGCCGCCGCTGACAGAACCGGAACCGTTTGCCTATATGCCCTCAGCGCTGATTCTGACCTTTCTGGCAGCAGGGGCGATTCTCGATAATTTCGTTTTCAACTGGTCGTGGCGAGTTTGGCTTAACGTTGGGCTGCTGACAATGCTGTTATGGTTCAGCTCAACGTTTCTCAACCAGAAACGCCGTCAGACGCTCGGGTCGATTTTGGTATTCGTCATTCTCGCTTCAGTCGGCGGGCTTTGGCACAACTGTATCTGGAACGTTTATTACCGAGTTGACATGTTCTCCCGCTGTTCGCAGAAACCCTGTTCATGCGTCATTCGAGGAACCATTCTTGACCCGCCTCGCCGGACGCGTTCTCCGCAAGGCTTTTCTCCGATTCCGGAATACGACAAAACCGTCTTTACCGTTCGAGCAAACAGCGTCCGTTCCCGGCAAACGTGGACGCCGGCAGACGGGAAAGTTCGAGTCTCTGTAACAGGACATCTGCCCGGCTTTGAAGTTGGGGACGAAATAGAACTTGTCGGCTCGTGCAGTCTGCCGAATAACGATTCCACCGGCCGATTCAATTACCGGGATTTTCTTCGCAGCCGCCGCATTCTGACCGTTATGACGGTTCGCAGTCCAGACGGGGCGAGCCAGCGCACTCAAGAGCGTCGGGCGTCCTTTCAAGTCTGGATTGGCTCCTGTCAGCGCAAAGCGCAAGAAAGTCTGGAAAAGCGGTTTTCCATAACGCGAGAAGCGCGTCTGGCGTCCGCCTTTTTACTGGGAAACAGAAACGATCTGCCGGAAGGCGTGGTAGAACAGTTTCAGGAAACCGGGACTATTCACGTGTTGGTCGTTTCCGGGCTTCACGTCGGGATTTTGACGACGCTGCTGCATTTCGCGCTCGGTTTTGCGCCGCTGTCGCGTAACGTTCGATACATAATCGTCTGCGTGATGATTATGTTTTACATCGCTCTTACCGGCGCTCAGCCCCCGGCGATACGAGCAGGCGTTTTATGCCTGACGGCAACCATCGCGCTCGCGTTCAATCAGCGTCCGCTGTCCTTTAACGTCCTTGCTTTGTCTGGAATAATCGTTTTGATTCTCAATCCGTCGTCGGTGTTTCAGACGGGAACGCAGTTGTCGTTTTTGACCGTCGGCGCGATCATCGCCATGGAGCCGACGGCAGAGAAAATCGCCAGTTACATTTTCCCCGTCGGGAACGAAAAAGCCGTCGGAATTAAACAACGCCATCAAGGGAGAACTCGAAAAAGCGTTCACGGAATTTTTGTTACGCTGATTCTGAGTTTTATGCTCCTGGGCGTAATCGCGCCCCTGATCGCGACTCGCTTTCACGTTCTGTCGCTCTTTTCCGTACTGCTCAATCTGGTTTTAAGCGTTCCGATATTTATTTCCATCATGACGGGAATGATCGCCATGCTGCTCAGTCCCTTCGACTCCTTTTTCCTGTTCGACTTTATCGCCAACGTCAGCGCGAAGATCTGCCAGAGTTCGCTCTGGACAATGGACTACATCGTTCAAACTGTACATTCCTGGCGCTGGTCGCGATTCTGGGTAACCGGTCTGAACGAACCGCTATTAATCGCGTTTTACGTTATCCTCTTTGCCTGGGCGTTTAGCCGATGGTGTCGCGCCCGAAGCATGATTATGGCGTCGGCGATAGCGATTTGGCTCGCGACTATTTCGTTCATTCCGATTTACGCGTCCCTGACGCGCCCGGAACAGATGAACGTGGAATTTATCAACGTCGAACACGGACTGTGTACGCTCATTCGCCTGCCGGACGGGAAAAACCTCCTCTACGACGCCGGCAAAATGACAAGTCCGGAACGGGGCGTGGAATCCGTTTGCGATTATCTCTGGAAACAGGGAATCACAAAGATTCACGGCGTGATTTTGTCCCATTCAGACGCCGACCATTACAACATGCTCCCGACGCTTTCCGAACGTTTCGCCATCGACACGATATACGTTTCGGAAATGATGTTTGACGATACGGACAACGAAACGCTTGAAAAGTTCAAGTATTATCTGAAAAAGGCGAACGTCAAAGCGCATATTGTTTACCGCGGAGACAGGCTGGGGAACTCAAAGCAGTACAAAATAGAATTTCTTCATCCCGGTCCAGGCGGCGTTCTGGATTTGCTCAGCCCCGAAAACGCCAACAGTTTGGTTGTTGAACTGGAATACGCTGGGCGTCATTTTTTGCTTACCGGCGACCTCGTCGGAAACGGCGTTCGAGAGATTTCCATGGAAGAGTCCCCCGGCTACGACGTCGTTCAGGCTCCGCACCACGGCTCGCATTTGAGTCTCACTCCAGAGTTTATTCGATGGACAAAAGCCGCGTACGCCGTCTTTTCCGAGTCCCAAACTTACGCCCAAAAGCAGGGAAGAGCCATGTTCGAGCAGGCGAGCGTTCGAGTTTTCCACACCGGTCAGGACGGCTCCGCCCGGTTCGCCGTCTTCCCCGATGGAGAATTGACGTACTGCATTGGAGAATAGACGTTTGCGAAAAACGCTTTGCGTTAACTCCGCACTCCTCATTCCTGACTCCTAACTATTCCCCCGCCTCCCTGTACGAAATCCTCAAATTGAGTATAATATATATCATCAACATGGAAAGATGATTTATTAACCACGTTTAGCAATACAAATCGTTATGACCAAAGAAGAATTATACGACGAAGCAGTTGCCGTTTATGAAAGCGGCGATCTGGACGGAGCGATCGAGAAAATGAACGCGCTGAGTCTGCAATATCCAGACTACGCTCTGCCTCACACGGCGCTGAGCGTCTGGTATTACAAACGCGGAAACAACGTGGAATCGCTCGCTCATGCGAAAAAGACGGCTGAACTGGAACCGAACGACCCGTTCTCCTACGTTGCACTCAGTCTGCTGGCTCAGCGCGCCGGCGACCACGCTATCGCAGAAGCCGCTCTGTATAAATCGCAGTTTATGTAATCGAAACATAAAAGGGAATTTTCAACGAAATGAAAATACGCGTTCTTATTGTCGATAACGAACCGTCGCTGGCAGAAACCGTCGCGGAAGCCTTGCAGCGCAAAGGGTACGATTGTCAGTGCGCCTTTAACGGGACTGCTGGCTGTGAAGCGTTGGCAAACGGCGAATTCGACGTCGTCATTACAGACCTGGTCATGGAAGACATCGACGGGTTCGGCATTCTCCGCAAGGCGAAAGAACT
Source organism: Thermoguttaceae bacterium (assembly GCA_017407125.1). Taxonomy (GTDB): domain Bacteria; phylum Planctomycetota; class Planctomycetia; order Pirellulales; family Thermoguttaceae; genus RUG11551. The sequence goes on along the minus strand of JAFQXE010000023.1, from coordinate 136,291 downwards.
TCAGCCCAACGCCAAAGTTATCATGATGACCGGGCACGGCAGCATTCCCTCTGCCGTTGCCGCCATGGCAAACGGCGCGTATACGTATCTTCAAAAGCCGCTTGACCTCAAACAGCTGCGAGAAACCGTCGACAAGGCGTCTGAAATCGCCGTTTTAAGAAACGAGAACCTCAATCTGCGTCAGCGGTTAGACAAAAAATTCGGGTTTGAAGGCATCGTCGGCTCGTCCGCCGCCATGCAGAAGGTTATCGAACGGCTCAAAAGAATCGCCCCCACAGACGCAACCGTCCTCATTCAGGGAGAAACCGGCACGGGGAAAGAGATGGTCGCCCAATCGATACATCAAAATTCGCCCAGAAAGAACAAACCGTTTGTTGGTCTGAACTGCGGCGCGCTGAGTGAAAACATCCTGGAAAGCGAGCTGTTTGGACACGTTCGCGGCGCGTTTACAGACGCCGTTTCCGACCGCGTCGGGAAGTTTGAGTACGCCGACGGCGGCACCCTCTTTCTGGACGAAGTCGGCGACATGCCCATGCAGACGCAAATCAAACTGCTCCGCGTTCTGGAAAACAGCGAGATTACCAGGGTCGGGTCTAACAAACCGATTAAAGTCAACGTCCGGCTTCTGTCCGCGACTAACCGAAATCTGGAGCAAGCCGTTGCAGAAGGAACGTTTAGGGCGGATTTATATCACCGTATCAAAGTCGTAACCGTCAATCTGCCGCCGCTGCGCGAACGCCGGGAAGACATTCCATTACTTGTCGATTTTTACGTCCGCATGTTCGCCCAGCGCAACAACAAAGAAATCAAAGCCATTGATCCAGCAATCAAAAAACGGCTTATTGGGTTCTCGTGGCCCGGCAACATTCGCCAGCTCCGCAACGTTATCGAAAGCATGATCGTTTTCGACATCGACGGCGTTCTCAATACAGACGACGCCCCGGACGAACTGCTCGACGGGTTCATCGTTCCGGATTCCACTGATGAAAAGCTCATCGAGCAGGAAAAATCGCCGCTGCTAATCGGTTCGGAATCGAATTCTGAACCGGATTCCGCGCTTTCGGAGGAAACCGCTCCCAATTCGTCAGATAATATTATAGACGCCCATTTCGTATCCACGCCCAGCGCAGACGTTGACTCGCTCAAGGCTCTGGTCGGTCAACCGCTGGAAGAAGTCGAAAAGAGGTTTATCGATCTGACGCTCAAATCCGTTGGCGGCAACAGAGAAGAAGCTGCAAAAGCCCTGAATATCGGTCAGAGAACGCTCTACCGAAAAATAAAAGACTACGGTCTTTGAAAACTGCAATATCAATATTTAAATGAATAACGAAAACGCCTGATTCCATTTTTGAAATCAGGCGTTAATTCTTTTATTGTTTGACATCCAAAGGCTTCTCTTCTTTGCGTATCGGCTTAATCCACAAGAAAACGATTCCTGCAATGCAAACGCCGGCAATTGTCAGATAAATCATAAGCCATTTCCACAGCATTCTCAACAGATAAAACCAGTTTTGCTCAGATTCAGTCAGAGGCGTGTCAACGCCTGGACGAAGAAACTGCCATTTTTCCCATGTATCAATAACTCCCCATTGTTCATACGCAATTGCGTTGAAATAGGTATAAATATAATAGTATCTGTATCCCCAAACCGCAGCCAAAATAATGAATATCAAAGCAATAGCGCTAAGAAAAATCATGATCCCAATTCGACGATCCAACTCGGAAACCGTTTTCTCTTTATTTGCGGTTTCAAAAGGCTGAACCTGGACAGGCAATTGACGCAGCTCGCCCAACGTGGGTAACGTTACCGATTTTTGACAACCCGGACATGTAAGCGTTTCTCCTGCAGAAGATTCTGCAACGGAAAACGTATGACCGCATTCCGGACAGGTAAATAATCTGGATTCTTGCATTTGTATTAAGTTGATTTTGCTGAATTTGCATTTAATGCGAATATCAAAGCTGACAGTAAAAGTTCATCTGCATATAGATGAACTGTCAACTTCTTTCTAATATACTCGAAATTTTAATAAAGAAAAGAGAAAATCAACAGAAAAAGTAAAACATTTTTCAAAATCGTTCGTAATAAGTAAAAAGTTGGCCGTTTAACGCAATTTTGATTATCTGACGAGTCAAGGGCTTAACTCTGTTTTTCAAACCGATTAAGTCGATTGTTCATAACAGTATTATCAGAATTCAGTTAATTCATACGGATTATTCGGGATTTTGCAATAACATAAACTCTAACGGAACAGAAAAAAAGTAATTGATTATTTTGAAAAAGACTAAAGTTAAAAAATTTTATTTACACAAGTCAATAAAATGTTTTTATCAAATCAGTACCCTAAACTTTCTACTCAACGCATTTTATCATTATGGAACATTTGTACACTGTATAAAATAAAAGTTTTTTTGGAAAAAATAAAAAAATTACTTGTAATTCTTAGTCTTTTGATTATAATAGATGTTATTCGTGAAACGCTTAACCGACAAAGTTTGAATAATCGTAATCCTTTACTATTTTACAAAATGAAGGGCGCGAAATTTCAAACAAATGCTATGTTATAGTTGTTTTTGACGTTGGAAGCTCTTGTTGATGAGTTTTTGACGTCTGTAAGATACGATAGAACTACGTAAGGGAGACCTATTTTGTACGAAGAAGCTGACAATTTAGATGTCGATGATTTCAACGAGCCTTTATCAAATGAAGACTTGGACATGGATTCAAAGTCGAGTGGTTCAATGCATTTGGACGATGATGACGACAATCTCATGGACGACGCTGATTTGCTCGAGGAGCTTAAAGACGCCGTCGGTGAAACATGGTCTGACGATCCTGTCCGAATGTATTTAACCCAGATGGGCGAAATTCCTCTGTTGACTCGTCAGCAGGAGATTGCGCTCGCCAAGCAGATCGAACGAAATCGCGCCAAATTCCGCCGAAAATTGCTGGAATGCAATTTTGTTATGGAACGCGCCTGCGCTCAACTCGATTTGGTTCAAAAAGGTGAAATTCCATTTGATCGCACGCTCCAGCAGTCCATTACCGACCAGATGGAAAAAGAACAGATTCTCGGTCGCATGGGACCCAATATGCGAACGTTAGACTATGTCCTTCGTTTGAACCAGGTCAATTATAAAACGGCAACCAACAAAAAGCTTCCTCAAACCAAGCGAATGACAGCATGGCGTCAATTAGGGCGCGGTCATCGCAAGGCTGCTCGATTGGTTGAAGAACTCGGTCTGAGAATGCAGCGAATTGAACAGTTCATGCCGCAGTTGGAAGATTTGTCTCGTCATGTAGATGAACTTCGCGAACGAATTAAACTCTGTCGCGCTCAGGGCCGTTCAGAAGAATCCCTGCGTCCATGGGTTAATGAATATCAAAGCATTTTGCGCTATACTCAGGAAACGCCTTTGAGCCTCAGAAACCGGGTCGAATATCTTCGTAAAATTCAAGACGAATATCAGCGGGCAAAACGCGGTTTATCCGAAGGCAACCTTCGACTGGTCGTTTCAATTGCCAAAAAATACCGCAATCGCGGTTTGAGTTTCCTCGACCTGATTCAGGAAGGCAACGCTGGTTTGATGCGCGCTGTAGACAAATTCGAATACCGCCGCGGATTCAAATTCTGTACATACGCTACCTGGTGGATTCGTCAGGCGATTACTCGCGCTGTTGCGGATCAAAGCCGTACAATCCGAATTCCGGTTCACATGGTCGAAACCATGTCGAAAGTACGCAACGCCCTGCGCCAGCTGCAGCAGGAACTTGGACGCGAACCTACTGCTGAAGAAGCGGCTGAACGTTCAGATACGCCATTGGAAGAAACCCGCCGCGTTATGGCTATGAGCCGCTACCCGATCAGCCTGGATCGTCCGGTTGGCAACAACGACGACGCTCAGTTTGGAGATCTTCTCCCCGGCGTTACAGAAAGCCCAACCAGCAACGCTTCACAGGAAATGCTGCGTCGACAAATTAACGAAGTCCTTAAAACTCTTTCCTACCGTGAACGCGAAATCATCAAACTGCGTTACGGTCTGGGAGACGGATACAGCTACACGCTGGAGGAAGTCGGACACATTTTCCGCGTTACAAGGGAACGAATTCGTCAGATTGAAGCAAAAGCGGTTCGCAAACTTCAGCAGCCTGCCAGAAGCCGAAACCTCGTCGGGTTCCTTGACTAAGTTTTCATCGATTTGAACACAACAAAGCTTAAAACCGGGAAGCAACCGCTCCCCGGTTTTTTTGTACAGACGTTCTGCATTCATAATTGCTAATTGCTAATTGCTAATTGATAATTTTTTCAACTCCTCCCTCCTCACTCCTAATTCCTAACTAAACCAGCGGCTCCCCTTGACGAACTGCGTTCTGAATTGTACAATAAACTTTATGAACGCATACTCAATATGTCTGTCGTTAGTTCCTCTTGCGGTTTATTTCCTTGCATTGGGAATGATTCACGCGTCGCGCCGACCATTTATTCTCAGCGGCGACGCGGATATGGCGTTATTGTGCGCTGCGGTTTCGGGAATGGTCTTCGTCGGTCCAATGAATCTGTTCTTCCCTGTCAATGCGGCAATTCGATTCGGGACGTACATCTGGCTTATCCTTGCAATCCTGTATTTCCTGATATCCATGTTGGTAATTCTCTACAGCCGACCGCGTTTGATTGTTTATAATATCGATAAAGAACAACTGAAAGAGATTTTAGAAAAAATCGCCATGCGTCTTGACGAGAATTCAGCATGGGCGGGCGACAGCTTATATATGCCACAACAGGGTTTGGATATTCATCTGGAATACGTCTCAGGATTAAAAAACGTTACGCTCGTTTCCAACGAAAGATATTCCAGTCGTCTTCGATGGCGAAGACTGAAATGTCTTTTGAAAGCCGAATTGAAACAAACGCCTGTTTCGAGAAACTGGCTGTCAATCATTCTTTTATTGCTTTCTGCAATTCTGTTTTTTGTAACAATTATTTCTTTTGTTTCTTGATCGCTCGAATTCATTTAATCTCTATTTGATGCTATCAGCATAAACTGGAAAGAAAAAATTTTGACTTTTTAAAAATTTTTGTACCTTTTTTTGCTTGCAATTGGAACACTTGCATGGTATATTGTTCCGCGTTATGAGCAAGCCGACAGCAAAAGTCAGTTTTAACTGACATGGAAAACAAACGCCGCTGTTGACAGGTTGTCAAAAACCAGTTGATAAGGAGATCAGAATGCTTCTTCCAGAAGTCAAAAAGAAAATAGTCAGGCTGACGAAGTCAGGGATGTCAGAAACGGAAATTTGTCGGCAAACCGGCGCGTCCCGAAACGCTGTCCGACGTATGATGACGATTGTTCAACGAAGACCGTCAATTGCCCAACGTCTTGCAAAAATAATTCAGGCTCCTGTTACAGAACATACTAAATTCGGACGCTGTCCAACCTGCGGAGCTTTATGCGCTCTGCCATGCAAAGCCTGTCTGACCAAACAATACAATCAGCTTTGCGACCAGCCAGTCGAAACGGAATCATATTCGGAATCGGAAGTAATACAAATGCTTCAATCAATGGGACAAGATCAACGCAATCGCCGCGACGTTGTCAATACTCTTTGTCTTCGTCCAGCGGAACGAAAACGTTACGAAGTCATTCGCCGCCGAAAAGAAGCCGAAGCCGCTCAAAGAGAATTATACGATTCAGAATTTGCAGTTAAATAGAAGACGCTTGCATCACATTGATAATTCAACTTCCATAATTATCTCATTCCTTACTCAGCACTTTTTTTAACCTTCCCAATTCTTTTCGAATGAACAAAAGCCTACTAATTGCCGTTACAAGCCTTATTCTATTGCATTCCGCCAGCAGCCTCTGCGCGGAATCCGATTACGGCGTAATTCAAATGGGCGTGATTTGTTCCGGCGGAAGTTGTTATCCGTCAGAAATAAATCAGTCGATTGTCAGGGTTGCCGTCGTTTCCTCAAAAACAAACAGCTACGGTTCCGGCACGCTTATTTATTATCAGAATCGAGTGTATTTGCTAACATGCGCTCACCTGTTTGAAAATGAAACCGACTATGCGACCGTACAGTTCTCCAAACAAATTGGACGTCCCGTGCAGCCTCTGGCAATTGACAGAGAATACGATCTCGCGTTTCTGGACATGTCGATTCCCGGCGCGCTTCCCTCTGGCGCTGTTCCCGTGAAGTTGACTGCGACTATTCCCCTGCCCGGCGCTCGGGTTTACGCAGCCGGATACGGTCCAACAGGGATTTTTAAAGTAACAGTCGCGACCGTTAAAGGATACGTTCAGGTTAAGGGAGCCGACGCCCGAGACACGCTTCAGGCAATGTACGACCGCAAAGGCGCAACCGTTCGCTTTGGCGATTCCGGCGGCGGAGTATTCAATGAATCTGGAGAACTCGTTGCGACGCTGTGGGGATCAGACAATCAGTGTCTCTACGGTTCGCAAATCGGACGAATCGCCTACTTTTTGCAGTCCGCTATCCCGGAACGAAAACCAAAACCAGATCAAGAACAAATTTCAAAAATTCCGCCTCCAACGATGCCAAAACCTGAACAGACGCTCCCTGAACCGTCTTTGGGCGACGAAATTCTTGAAGGTCTTGGACTGAATGAACCTGATGTACAACCTGTAAACGAACCTAACGTTGCGTCCCGCTTTTGGGATTGGCTGTCGTGGATTGCAATCTGGATTATCGTTACTCTGCCCTGGGCGGTAATCGTCTGGCTGTTTGTAATAAAACGAGTTTTGATTGTATCCGTCAATAATTCCTAAAGCGTCTCATCAAAATAAGCGTTGTAACAGATTATGCAGATAAAAAATCGAATTAAAGAACTCATTTACGTCAAGGCGAAAGACCTCGTTCCCAATCCCAAAAACTGGCGAACTCATCCAGACAGCCAAAAAGACGCGCTCAAGGGAGTTTTAGCGGAAATCGGCTATGCCGACGCTCTGTTGGCTCGTAAAACCGACGACGGGAAATACATGCTCATCGACGGGCATTTAAGAGCGGAAACGACGCCGGATCAGGACGTCCCGGTTCTGGTCGTCGACCTGGACGAGAAGGAAGCCGACAAACTCCTGGCATTGCTGGACCCGCTTTCCGCCATGGCGGGAACGGACGAGGAATTGCTCAGAGAATTGACCGCCAACCTCGAGACGCAAAACGAAGCCGTTCGGAATCTGGTCAATTCCATGCTCGAAAACAATACCGAGCCGCTGGACAACCTCGACAACGAACTCAAAACGCCAGACGAAGTCGCCGTTCCGGAACTGTTTCAGATTCTTATAGTCTGTGACGGAGAAGAGGAACAGAAAGAACTCTTTGAACGGTTCCAGCAGGAAGGCCTCAACTGTAAATTATTGAATTTGTAAATTGAATTCGTAACAATCCATGAATTTTACGCTTGAATGTCCGATCTACGACTCGTTTCGGATTCATCAAATAGAGGGCATGTTCGACGTCCCGTTACAGAAGAAAGCGCAGCAGCGCTTTGAACTGGACGACCCGCCGACGCTGTCGGAGAACTGGCAAATAGGGCTTATTGTCGGTCCGTCGGGCAGCGGGAAAAGCTCCGTTGCCCGGCGGGTGTACGGCAACTCGCTGTTCACCGGGTTCAACTGGCCGGAATCGCAGTCGGTTCTGGACGCTTTCCCGGAGAAGATGCCGATAAAAGAAATCATCCGTCTGTTTAATACGGTCGGGTTCAGTTCTCCGCCCAGCTGGATTAAGCCGTATTCGATACTTTCCAACGGCGAGAAATTCCGCTGCGACCTGGCAATCGCGCTGGCTCTGGGCGAGGCGAAAGAAGAAAAAACGCCGCTGCTGGTCTTTGACGAGTTTACGTCGGTTGTCGACCGCACCGTCGCGATGGCGTCCTGCGTTGCGCTGGCAAAGAACATTCGATCTGGTCTGATTAAACGTCGATTCCTGGCTGTTACATGTCATTACGACACGGCAAAATGGCTCGAAGCGGACTGGGTTCTGGACATGGCCGATGGTCGGCTGGAACGGAGGCGTCTTCGGCGCGAGCCAATCAAGTTCGATGTCATTCGTTGCAAAAACTCGGCTTGGGAGCTGTTTAAGAAACATCATTATTTAAGCGGAAGCCTGTCCCCGATGTCAATTTCGTACATGGCGATTCTGGACGACAAGCCCGTCGGGTTCGCAGCCGTCTTGCCGCTGATCGGTCAGAAGAATCGAAAGCGATTCACGCGTCTGGTCGTTCTTCCAGACTATCAAGGCTTGGGTATCGGAATGAAAATGACCGAAGCGGTCGCCAACATTTATCGATCCGCTGGAACGCGAATCAACCTCACCGCCAGCCACCCGTGCGTGGTTGGACATTGCAAGCACAGTCCCCTCTGGCGCGCTGTCGGCGTCAAGCAGACGGGGTCAAAACGAATCGACAACTTTTGCAAAGGATACAAATCCTCGATGGGCAGAGCCGTTGTCAGCTTTGAGTATATCGGGTAACGAGAACTTCATTTTCTTCGAAAAATTCTGTCAAGCGTTCGTTTGACAGCTATACAAATTCTGCTATTCATGAAACCTATTTCAGAAATCAAACAACGAGAAATACTGGCGCTGCTGTCGGTAGGATGTTCCAGAAGGACGGCGGCGCGATACGTAAACTGCACTCAAAAGGCGATTGACGAGCTGGCTCAAAATAATCCAGACTTTGCCGAAAAGCTGCGTCGGGCGGAAGCGAACCTGGAAATCGAGTCCATTAAAAACATGTTCAACGCCGCCAAACAGGAAAAGAACTGGCGAGCGTCTGCCTGGCTGCTGGAACGGAAATCGCCGCAGGAATTCCTCAAGAAAAAGCCGGACGTTATTCCTGCCGGGCTGCTCGATACGCTGTTGAACAGGATTGTTACACTTTTAATTGAGGAATGTCCTGCCGCGGTTCAGCGGAAAGGACTGCTTAAAAAGCTCGACGTGATTCGTATGGAAACGATTGCCGCGCTGGGCGAAGACGACAAGAAATAATTTTTAGCGTTACAGAATTCCCTTTCAGATGGACGTTGACTATTGCTTTTCCCTGCTGGCTCTCAAATTGAGGAGCAAACTCATAGCCGCTCATCGACTCCAGCGGCAAAGCGAGCGAAAAGCGGAAGCCAATCAGCCGCTTCTGGAATGGGGACGTCAATACCTGCCGGATCACTTTGCTCTCCCGCCGTCGATTATGCACCAATGGCTGGGCAAAAAACTGGACGAAATGTCCGTCCAAACGGGACGTCGGCTCAACGTTTTAGGTCCGCGCGGCGGTGCGAAGTCAACCCTGGGAACGCTGGCGTTCCCACTCCGAATGGCGCTGGAAGGAAAAGCAAAATACATTTGGATTCTGTCCGACACGCGCCGTCAGGCGCAGACTCACCTTAACAACGTCAAGCAGGAATTGGAAACCAACCCTCGATTGAAAAGAGCGTATCCCGAAGCAACAAAGAAGGGAAGTCGCTGGACGCTGTCGACGCTTACGCTGGGCAACGGCTGCGTTATCGAAGCCTTTGGAACGGGGCAGAAACTCCGCGGGCGGCGTCACGGCGCGATTCGTCCAGACCTGATTATCGGCGACGACTTGCAAAATGACACTCACATCCTCAGCGCTGCCGTAAGAGAAAAATCGTTGTCCTGGTTTGAGAGCGCCGTTATGAAAGCCGGCAACAGCAGGACGAATTTTCTGTGCCTGTCGACCGCGTTACATCCAGACGCTATCGCGCTGCGGCTAACGCGAAACCCCGGCTGGAACAGTCGAACGTTTTCCTCGATCATGCGCTGGCCGAAAAACATGTCGCTTTGGGAGCAGTGGGAAGAGCTTTACCTCAACATGGAATCGCCTGACCGTCAGCAAAAGGCGGAGGAGTTTTATCGCGTTCACGAATCGGAAATGCTTGACGGCGCAAAGGTCGTCTGGCAGGAAAACGAGGATTTGCTGACGTTGATGAAAATGCGGGCGGAAGAAGGGCACATCGCCTTCGAGAGGGAAAAGCAGAATTCGCCCATGAACCCGGAACTGTGCGAATGGCCGGAATCCTACTTCGACGATTCCGTCTGGTACGAAGACGCGCCGTTACAAAGTCAGATCAAGGTCATGACGCTTGACCCCAGCAAAGGCGCTGACGCTCAGCGCGGGGACTATTCCGCCTTTGTCATGCTGACCGTTGGCTGCGATGGACTGCTGTACGTCCAGGCGGATTTGAAGCGGCGTCCGATTGAATCAATTATTTCCGACGGCATCGAGCTCTATCGGGCGTTTCGCCCCAGCGTTTTCGGAATCGAAACAAACCAGTTCCAGCAGCTCCTTGCAGACGGCTTCGCTCGGGAATTCCAAGCTCAAAAGCTGCCCGTCGACCCGGTCGGGATTAAAAACACGATGAACAAGCAGTCGCGAATCCGCACGCTCGGCGCGCTGTTTTCTGCCAAACGAATTCGGTTCCGCATCACTCCCGATACGCGCTTGCTGGTCGAACAGCTCAAGCAGTTCCCCCTCGGCGATCACGACGACGGTCCCGACGCGCTGGAAATGGCGGTTCGTCTGGCGGGAGAATACCTCACGCCGCACAATGGCGGCGACGGGCTGGGCGACCGGCTCAACGTGTCGGTATAACAAACTCAATATCATTACTGTTACAATTATCATGCCGTACAATTTCATTCCTCACGACGAGCCTTTTTTTGACGACAACGAACGCTGGGTGGCGTTAGCGGATAACTACGCGCTTTCCCCTCTGGAACGGGAAGAAGACCTGGACGCCGTTCGCGCCATTTGCCGACATCTGTCGCTGTACAACGAGTTTGCCGTCAACGCGCTGGAAAACCGAATCAACTATCTGGTCGGCTGCGGACATCAGTATACCATTCGCCCGAAAAAGCACTCTGACCCCAGCCCGAGCATTATCGAACAGGTCGAAACCTGGCTTGATGAGTTCCTCGAAATGAACCACTGGCATCGGCGTCAGCAGGAAATCGTCCGACGCATGGATCGTGACGGCGAAGTCTTTATTCGTCTGTTCCCCACCGCTGACGGTATGACGCGGCTGCGATTCGTCGACCCGGAACGCGTCCGCACGCCGGAACAATTGATCAACGTTCCCAACGAACGCATGGGAATTTCCTTTGACACGCACGACGCGGAGACGATTCACGGGTACTGGATTGACGGTCAGTACGTTCCCTACGCTCAGGTTCAGCACCGAAAAGCCAACGTCGATTCGATTGTCCCTCGCGGGCTGCCGTTGTTTTTCCCTGTTCGGAAGAACCTCTATCGAGCGGAAAAACTGTTACGGAACATGTCCATAGTCGCGGAAATCCAATCTGCAATCGCGATTATTCGCAAGCACCAAAGCGCCAGCCAGTCGGCAGTCGACAAATTCGTCAACGACAAACGCGATGCCGCCGCGCCGGGATTCGGTCCGACGCTCAACCGTTACGGACCCGGCACGATTCTGGACGCCTCCGCGACGATCGACTACCAGTTCCCCGTCTCTGCCATCGACGCCGGACGATACGTTACCGTCTTGCAAGCAGAACTGCGAGCTATCGCCGCCCGACTTGTCATGCCGGAATTCATGCTCACGTCCGACGCCTCGAACGCGAACTACTCCTCGACGATGGTTGCAGAAGGCCCCGCCGTCCGCATGTTCCAGCGGCTTCAGCACGAGTTGTCCTGCGAAGATGTAACGCTCTTTCAGCGCGCTATTCGCGTTGCCTGCTCTGCCGGTCGGTTGCCGCACGACGTCTTAAGTCAAATTGAAATTCACCCCGTCGCGCCCAGTCTGGCGGTTCGAGACCGTTTGCGAGAAACCCAGGCGGACAAAATCCTCTTTGACGCCGGCGTTTTATCCAAGCAGGAATTCGCGCTGCGAAATAATCTCGAGGGAGACGGTAGACAGTAGAGAGCTTTTAGCTTCTAGCTCCTAGCTCTTAGCTCTTAGCTTGGTTGCTAGTAGTTCTTAGCGTTAATATTTAAAGCCTGAAACTAAAATAACAAAGCTAATGGCTAGTAGCTAATAGCTAGTAGCTCTATAAACACCAACTTTTATCAAGGACTTTACTATGCAAAAGATTTTTAAAGAGTTCTCTGCCGGAGAAGCAAGTTCGATGACGAACGATTTGGATTCCGGTTTGATTTCCGGAGTTAAGATTTTGGGGCTGACGTCGCGCAACGGCCGCGTTTATCCGCCGGAGGTTCTTCGGGAAGCGGCGCCGCTGTACGAGGGAGCAAAGGTCAACGTCAACCACGTTTCCAAAGAAGCCGCTCGGCTTCCCCGCGATTATCGCGACAGAATCGGGACTGTTTCCAACGTCGTCTTCAAGGAGAACTCCGGGCTGTTTGCCGATTTCCATTACAACCCCAACCACGCCCAGGCGAAACAGCTGCTTTGGGACGCTCACAACGCGCCGAACAACGTCGGGTTCTCGCACTGCGTCGAGGCGGTTTATCATCAGGAAAACGACTTGTCCGTTATCGACAAAATCGTTCGCGTTATCAGCGTTGACCTCGTCGCCGATCCCGCTACGACGAATGGATTATTCGAATCTGAAGAGCCAGAGGAAGGCAATAGGCAAGAGGCAGTAGGCAGTAGTGATTCGCCTTCGGCGGAGGAAGGCAGTAGGCAAGAGACAGTAGGCAGTAGTGATTCGCCTACGGGGGACGAGTGTGTTTACGGGGGGCGGGTATTACCCGCCTTAGTCGCGGACAATGTCCGCTCCCCGGAAGCTCGCTCCCCAGAAACAGACAACCGCTTTGATCGATTGATTGAATCGTTTGAAGAACTCAAAGAGCGACTCGAACAGCTTTGCAAGACGCTCGAAAATCGCACTGTTACTGAAGCCGCTCCGCTGTGTCCTCCGTCTGCCTGGCAGCAAACAGCAGTCAAAGAAGAAACGCTCGAGGAGTTCGTACGTCGTTTGAAAAATTAGCAATTATCAATGAGCAATTAGCAATTGCTTATGGGGGGCGGGTATTACCCGCCAAAAACAAACAACCTTTGATTTTCGCGGACAATGTCCGCTCCCCGAAAATAATTGCTAATTGACAATTGCTAATTGCTAATTCTGTTAACCTTTAACCAACTTTTAATGCCATGAGTAATTCCATGCGATGGCGGTGGGGAGAAACGAATCCCGTAACCGTCGATGTACCCAGTACAACTTCCATTTCTATGGGAGACCTTGTTTATCTCGACGACGGAGCCGTTAAACCGGCGTCTGCGTTTACTTTCGGCGCCAATCTGGCGGCGACGCAGTCGGGATTCCGCGCCAAGTTCCTCGGCGTTGCCATGCAGGCGAAGCCGGCGGGAACGGCTGGCAAAGTCCGTATCGCCACCTCCGGCGCGTTCCAGTTCACGTGCGCCAGCGCCCAGTTTGCTTTCGGCGCTTTCGTCGCGCCAGCCGCCAATTCCAGCGGAAACAAACTCGAAGACCAGAAAGTCGTCGCTGTTACAAATTCCCGCTGCGCCGTCGGACGCGTTATCCGCGCTGAATCCGCTAACGTGGAAAACGTCTATATTCAAATCGCCTCCACGATTCTCACCGGCGGACTGACCATTGACGCGGAATCCGTTCCGTCGACAAGCAGCTCCAGCCAGACGAGCGGATCTAATTAGCCGTTAGCTATTAGCTACTAGCCATTAGCTTGTGCATTTGTAGTTCTCAGCCTTATATTTTAAAGCTGGAAGCTAAAACGAAAAGCTAGAAGCTAGAAGCTAGGAGCTAGGAGCTTTCTCCTACCACCCTTTTACTTCACACCAGCATGAACACATTAAACTACAAAGAACTCAAGCGACAGTTTGAACTCGACGGGGCCGCCCGGACGGTTAACCATCTGTCGGAAGCTCTCAACGAAGGTCAGCTCGCCCCGGAAGATTTCTCGATTCGCGATCTGGCGGAAGCGGTTGTCGAAAACGGCTCTGAGTGGGTTCGTTCTCTCGACCCCCGCAACAACTCAAGCGCTGTCGTTTCCGAATCCGACGGCGTTGACCTGACCGCGTTTTTGAATATCTCCGGTCAGATCATTTTCACGAAAATTCGTCAGGCGTACGAGAACGAAGCCTTTGTTCTCAGCAAAGCCGTCAGCACGATTCCCACTCGCTTTAGCGGCGAGAAGATTCCCGGCATCGGACGTCTGGGCGACGAGGCGATGGAAGTCGCGCCGGGCATGCCCTACCCCAACGCCGGGTTGTCGGAAGAGTACACTGAGACGCCGGAAACCGTCAAGCGCGGTCTGATCGTTCCGATTACCCGCGAGGCGATTTTCTTTGACCGCACCAATCTCATTCTCCGCCGGGCGGAAGAAGCGGGCGAGGCGCTGGGACTCAACAAGGAAAAGCGCATTCTCGACTGCGTTTTGGGCGTTACCAACACGTACAAGTTCAACGGATCGTCCTACAACACGTATTATTCCGCTGGCGGAAGCCCCTGGATTAACGCCCTGGCAAGCAACGAGCTGGTCGATTACAAAAACGTCGACAAGGCAGAACAGCTTTTCGCCGATATGCTCGACCCGTCTACCGGCGAGCCGATTCTCATTCAGCCGAAATCCGTCCTCGTCATGCCAGCTTACCGATTCGCCGCCGCCAAGACGTTCCTCGACGGAGACGTTACGTTCAACCTGTCGACGTCGCAGTCGATTAAAACCCGCAACCCGCTGCGTCATTTTGACGTCATGGAAAGCGCGCTGGCGTACCGACGCCTTGTCGCCTCCGGCGTCAGCGCAACCGACGCGAAGAAGTACTGGTACCTCGGCGACTTCAAAAAGGCGTTTGCGTACATGGAAAACTGGCCCATCAGCGTTACTCGCTCCGTAGTCAATTCCGACGCCAACTTTGAACGCGACATTCTCGTCCGTTACAAGGCGTCCGAACGCGGCGTCCCCGCCGTTCTCGACCCGCGCTACGTTGTTAAGTGCACGGGATGATGACCAATAATCAATGAGTTGCCAATAGATGGAAGGCGGTAATGAAGCGACCAACGGGAGCGTAATTACGCATTCGCCGGAACGGCGAACAAAACGTTGGGTTCAAAGATTTTGGTTCGCCTTCGGCGAACTGCGTAATTCCGTTCGCTGCGCTCACTCCATTACCGCCTTTCAATCATCCTCTCATCTAACTTCCACTTAGTCCCCATGCTCTACCAGCCTCCCCCCGTCGCCAAGACGGCAGAAATAACGATTTCCTCTGCCAGCATAACCCTGACGCTGGCGAACAATGCGCTTTATACGTTCTCTTCCTCTGCCATAACAGAGATTAACCTGTCCGCCGCCTCCGGCATGAAATACTGCGGATTTGAATTCGCAAGCGGCTCGACCGCGCCGACGTTTTCCTATCCCGCCGACGGAACGAACGACTGGATTTTTGAAGGGGCGGACTGCTCCGACGGCGTCTTCGTGCCCGAGGCGTCGACCCGGTACCGCGTCGCGATTGAACAGGGATTCGGAACGTATATTGGAACCGTCCAGAAAGTGAGCGTTATAGAATGACCTACGAATTCAGATGCTGCCGACATTTATGTCGGGAAGATAAGAAAGTGAGCGTTATAGAATGACTTACACTCTGACCAACAACCGCCTCGTTCCCGTTCGATCGATTCGACACGAGAACCGACGGATCGCCAACCCGCCCGACGCGCTCGTCGTCCAGCTGGGCTTGGGATACCCCCTCACCACAACCCCCGTTCCGGACTACAACCCCGAAACCCAATACGTTACAAAATCATGGCGACAAGAAGAATCCGCCATCGTCGAAGTCTGGACGGTGCACGACATACAATTAGAAATAAATAGCGAACCATGATCAAGAACCAATCAGCCACAATCCCGTTTTTTGTGTACAATCCGTCGGACGGGAGTCCTGTAACGGGGGCGACGTCGATCAGCGTTTACGTATCGCTGGACGGGGGCGCTCCGGCGCTGGCGACGAATTCGGCGGTTGAAGTCGACGCCAGTCATTCGCCCGGGATTTATAAAATCGTCCTGACCGCGGCGGAAATGAACGCAGACGTTGTCGTACTGACGTTTTCGCACGCGTCCGCCGCCGCCATGCCGATGACGATTGTTACCGTCCCGGCGGTTCCGACCGTCGCCCAGATTCAGTCCGGGCTGTCGACGCTGACTGCCGCCGACATTCCCACTGCCAATCAGATCGCGGACGCTATCCTGTCCCGGTCCGTTTCCAACGTCGAGGCAACCGCAGCGGAACATTCCCTGACGACTCTGATTTTGGGCGCGCTGGAAAGCAAGCTGTCTTCCGATAAAACCTGGTCGATTTACCGGACGGACGGAGAAACGCTGCACGCAACCAAAACCGTTACGACAAACGTCTCCGCCGAGCCGGTTACGGGAGTGGAGTAAGCTTTTAGCTCCTAGCTCCTAGCTTCTAGCTTTGCTATTTGAGCTTCCAGCTTTAAATTATTAACACAAAGAACTACCAGTAACCAAGCAAATGGCTAGTAGCTAACAGCTAGTAGCTTAATTATCATGAAGCCATCCTTTTTCGATATTTTACGCCGCATCCTGTTTTGGAAGTCCTGTCCGCGACAATTTAAGTTCGGGTCGGTTGAAGCCGCCTGCGTCTACGTTCCGACCGCGGAAAGACAATGCGTTGTTAAGAGCTTCTAGCTACTAGCTCCTAGCTCCTAGCTTGGAGATTTTTGCTCCCAGCTTTAAACATTAACACTTAGAACTAACAGTAACCAAGCTAATGGCTAATAGCTAGAAGCTAATAGCTAATTCCCCATGCACGATTATCACGCAACAGTATTTCAAGACGGGACGGCGACGTTTATGGCGCGCATTGTCGACTTCTACGGCGCGCCGATTAAACAGTCAGACGTCGATTCCATAACCTACAGCGTCTATTTGCTCAACGAGGGCAAGCCGGAATCGCGAACCGTCAACCCTTTTCATTCCAACTACGAGTTGAACGTCTCGGACGTTCTGTTTGATCAACTGCAAACAAATCCCCACTGGACGGAAGACGACATTGGATACAATTTTTGCTGGACGCTGCTTGGCAGCAGACGCCCCAGCCCCTTTGAACTGGCGGGACGGCATTACCTGGTCGAGATCAAACTCGTCGCCAAAAGAATCCCGTTCCTCGTCCGGTACAGATTGTTTGTTTTGTAGAATTAGCTTTTAGCTACTAGCTCCTAGCTTCTAGCTTTGTTATTATTGATTCAGACTTTAACAATTAACACTAAGTACTACTATTAACCAAGCTAATAGCTAGCGGCTAATAGCTAGCAGCTTAACTACCATGAATCAGGCTCAATTTTTCTCTCGATCAATAAAGAGACTTTGTAATAACAAGTCATTATTGCCCGCTGGGTATCAACAGGTTGAGTATTTGCAGTCAACGGGAACGCAGGGTATAGATACAGGAGTAATCATTCCTGACAATTATTTCCGTATAGAATGTAAGCTTAAATGCACAGTGTACATAAACGGAAATACGGCAACCAGATTTTGGGGCAGTCAAGGCAACGGGCGAACAAGCATCGTGCCTTGGTATGCAGGTCATGGAGCAGGACCTTTTGCTACTCTTGCAGTCGCTGCGTCGTGGTATCTGCACACAAATATTGAAACGTATGTAGACACGATTTATACGGTGGATTTAACGGCAAGTAACGGGCAATTTACCGGGACTTGTTGCGGCGCTGCGATCAATACAACTTACAGCGGATCGGTCGCAACGGGCAGGACAGAGGGTTTATTTTTTAATAAT
Source organism: Thermoguttaceae bacterium (assembly GCA_017407125.1). GTDB lineage: Bacteria > Planctomycetota > Planctomycetia > Pirellulales > Thermoguttaceae > RUG11551. The sequence goes on along the minus strand of JAFQXE010000023.1, from coordinate 118,551 downwards.
CAACAATCGACGCCTTACGAGGCGGCGACAACTAACCAGGGCGCAAGCGCGTTTTATTACTGCAGAATGCATACAAGCGAGGGATTGGTTAGAGACTTTGTACCGTGTTACCGCAAATCAGACAACAAGCCCGGCATGTACGATCTTGTAACAAAAACTTTTTTTACCAATATCGGAACGGGCGAATTTACCGTAGGGGACAGGCAGTAGGCAATAGGCAAGAGGCAGTAGGCAATAGTAGTTCGCCTAACGGCGAATGCGTAATTCCGCTCACGTTGTTCGCTCCATTACCGCCTTTCAATCCTCTCGCAACTCGCTACTCGCCACTCGCAACTATCATGAACGAAACCATTTTACGAACCATACACGCACAGATTCTGGAAAGAATCGCTGAAATTACCGCCTCACCCAAGCCGACGTACAGCATCGACGGGCAGGAAATCAAATGGGCGGAATACCTCAAATCCCTTCGCGAAACCGCCGCCTGGATTGAACAGCGGCTCAATTCACAGGAGCCGTTTGAAATTGTCAGCAGAGGAGGCACGATGGATGGAAGGCGGTAACGAAACGACCAACGGGAGTGGAGTTACGCAGTTCGCCGAAGGCGAACCAAATAATTAGACCCAACGTTTTGTTCGCCTATCGGCGGTGCGAAGCCGCACGGGCAGAAGGACAAGGTTTTGCCTCCGAATAAGCCTGTTTCGGCGCTACCCGCTTCCAATCAGGAACCGACCTTGTCGGTGCGTAATTCCGTTCGCTTCGCTCACTTCATTACCGCCTTTCAATCCACTTATTCCCATGAACATCACTCACTTCACCCCCCGACTCGCAGACGATTTATCCGTTGTCGTCGACGGCGCGGAAACGATTCAGATTTACCAGCCGGACTCCGGATCGCTGTTGACCGTTCCCAACTGTGTTGCTCAAACGATAAAAGCCAACAAGGCGCCGTCCGAATCCCCGCAGGGCGCTGTGGTTTTAGAGCGAGTGTGGAACTGTCCTGTGGCGCCAATGAGTTGCCAGAAGATGGAAGGCGGTAACGAAACGACCAACGGTGCGAAGCCGCACGGGCAGAAGGACAAGGTTATGCCTCCGAAAAAGCCTTTTTTGGCGCTACCCGCTTCCAATCAGGAACCGACCTTGTCGGGTGGAGTTACGCAGTTCGCCGAAGGCGAACCAAATTCGTTGAACTCAGCATCATGTTCGCCTGACGGCGAATGCGTAATTCCGTTCGCTACGCTCACTTCATTACCGCCTTCCAATCACTCGCGCCTCGCCTCAATCAACGATATTATTATCGATTGCCACGATCAGCAATGGCGAATCGTTTCCATTGAACGAAAAGAGCGAATCGGGCGCGTCGTCTATAGAGCTCAACAAATTGACCTCTCGCCGCGTCTGGACGAGTGGGTCGATATTCTCACGCCGATTTATCAGACTGACGACAACGGCGCGCCGTATATTTACAAATACCAGCTCGACCTGACAGGCGTTTCCGTCCGGATTATCCGCGTTCCCGTCTCGTCACACCGACAGCTTATAGACGTTCCCGAAGAGCGAATCGAAATCATTTTTGCAGACAGCGCAATTCACATCGGCGCCCAACAGCGCATTCGACTCGCAGACGGTTCCATTTACAAACCCACCGACCTGTTTCCCATCACTCAAACCCGCCCCGCGCTGAGAGTAATCGCGCAGAGAGAGAGCTAGGTTGAATGGAAGGCGGTAATGGAGCGACCAACGGGAGCGTAATTACGCACCGACAAGGTCGGTTCCTGATTGGAAGTGGGTAGCGCCGAAAATGCTGGTTTGGATACATAACCTTGTCCTTCTGCCCGTGCGGCTTCGCACCGCCGGAACGGCAAACAAAACGTTGGGAGCCAATATATGGTTCGCCTTCGGCGAACTGCGTAATTCCGTTCGCTACGCTCACTTCATTACCGCCTTTCATCCTCTTGCAACTCGTAAATTAATCATGACCCTATCACAAACAATCCACGACGTCTGGAAGACCAATCGCTTGTTGTACAAGAGAATTCCGCCTGAATTCCTGACGTATAACTTCAGCCCATACGAACGCCTGCCGCGCGCGGCGTTTACGATCAAAGATCAGACCGTCGCCGCCAGAACCAATCATGGCATTACTGCGGAGAAAGCGACCGTCCAATTCACCATTTTAGACGTCTCGTTCGCAGACGCCATAGGCATGGTCGGTCAGATGCAAAGCTCCTACGACGGCAAAACCTTCGACCTTGTCGAAAACAAATTATCCGTCGCCTTAGCGCTTAACAACTTCAACATTACTCACGAAAACGGCTGCTGGAAAGCTGTTGTAAATTACGACGTGAGCGTTTTCACTTATAATCCCTCTTACTTAAACGAGCAATTTTATTATGGATGTAACAAAAATTAACACTCAAATTCGTGCCGAAATCGGCTGGCTGTGGCAGCGGGAGACAGACGACGACGTTCAGACGGATTCCGGAGCCGTTCGGTTCAAAACGTATAAAACGGATATTGCAGACGGACGTCTGGAAGGCGTCTGGCACGCAACCGGCAAAGCGTTGAACGAAGACGAGACGGTCGAGTACGAACTGGATTATCTCACCCGTCCGACGACAGGGGGAACGCTCGATATCGGCTTTCTCGACGTTCGCTGTCTGCTGGTTATCAATCGCGGACCGGGAAAGCTGGTCGTTCAGCCTGGCGAGTCATGCGGTTTTCAGGGTCCGTGGGAAAGCGGATTCGGAGTTAACGTCGTCCCGTCAGGCGGCTCGATTCTCTTATCCGCCGGCGATTCGCCATGGAAAGTAACAATTCTCACAAATAAACTGAGATTTACTGCGCAAAACGACAAATGCGTCTTCGACGCCGCCGTCGTCGGAAAGATCGGAGACGTTCCGTCAAGCGATTCGTCGTCCGGTAGTTCTGGTTCGTCATCTGCTTCTGGTTCGTCCAGTTCATCTGAATCAATTAGCGAATAAAGGAAATAGGGAATGGGGAATAGGGAATAGTATTAAGTTTTTAGTGGTTAGTAGTTAGTGGTTAGTACGCAAGCGACAATCCCTACTTACCACTTACCACTAACCACTTACCACTTAAATTCTACTCCCTACTCCCTAAACCCTACTCCCCTACTCCCACTATGCCCCAAATTCCCTTTCAAGAACTGTCCGGTTCGCCGGAAGAGACGTATACAACGGACGACTTCACAGCGATTAGAAAATTCCTCGTGCCGTGGGCGGATCGATACGATTTCGCCGACTGGCTCCGCGGCGCGACTGACGTCTTTGGATCGCGCGAGTCGATTGCGTATCCCAACCGACCGGACGTCGAACCGTATGAAATTCACATCAAACCCTTTGACGCAGCGTCCCTCAAAATGACGGGGATGGATACGCCGTCTGACGCGTTGAACAGCTATTCGTCGTTCGCTCTGGTTACGGTTTACTATAAGATTCTGACGTCACAGGACCTGGAAGAAGGACCGACGGCGGAGTCTGGAACGCGGCTGACGTACCGAATCAATTTTCAGCTTCAGTCGGTTAATATCGAGGGCGACGGCTTGTACTGGAACGGGTCGACAACGTCGCTGGGCGCCGACGCTGAGGTCGTGAAAACCGTACCGCTGACGGAACATATTCTCACTTGGAAACAGGTTCTCTTTCCCCCATGGACCGCGATGCGGGAACTGCAGGGCAAAGTCAACAGCGTCGAGTTCCTCGACTGCCCGCCGGGTACGCTGTTGTACGAAGGCGTAGGCGTCAACAAGCTGTTTCGATCCGATTTACAGGACGGCGCGTCGGAATTCTGCTGGCAGCTGGAATACCGATTTCTGCAAAGAATAATTTATCAGGGCGCGTCACGGTATGGCTGGAACGCCGTCTATCGAAAAGAAACCGGCAAATGGGAAAACGTTCTGCTGGGAAAGTCCGCCGGGTACGAACTCGACACAGGAACGCCCTTCTATGAATCCGGCGATTTCAACGCGCTGTTTGTATCAGAAATAAGCTAGGAATGAAGTGTGAATATTCTAAGTGGTAAGTGGTTAGTGAGAGCAACGCTAGCGAACTTTCCACTTACCACTTAAAACTAAACACTATTGTCTATTATTCGGCGTGAGATAATATCGGGTGTTCTTCTCGAACTTAATCAGGTTTTCCTCTGAGGAAAAGAGAAATACGCGTCCTCCCGCCCTGGCGCCGAAATAGCGAAAGCCATGAACTTTTTCTCCGCGATCTTTCCATGTTACAATGTCAAATCCCTGAAACGCCGGCGCGTACTTTTCAGGATGGCGTTTGAATTCTTCCATTTGCTCCTTTCCCGAAAAGAGATACAATCTGCCTTCAAACAGATAACGATTGTTATAGTCGCCTCGAACCCACAACAATCGCCGTTCCAGTTCGACAGGACAATACCCTTCAAACTCAATTCTGGCTTTGTCTTCAGCCGGAATGGAAGCGTAATCGAAACTCGGCGTTTCTTCAATCGGACACGCGCCGCCTGGTTCAATTTTGACGTTATTCGGAATCTGCTGCGGTTTAGGCGGAGCAGCGTTGGGAGGATTCATTTGGAACGCTTTTGCCTTAGTCTGAGCTGTCATAAGGAACTGCCAGTAACCATTGACGTTCTGACCGCCTCTGGCAAAGTGAATTATCTGATCGTTTGACGTCAGAACAAGGTCAAATGGAACGCTATGTATATTATACCTCTCCTTTATGGCTTGATTTTGATCCACGTTGATTTTAACAGGAATAAACGATTTCTGAACCGTCTCGATTATCGTCGGATTGGGAAATACGTATGTTTCCATCATCATGCATGGATTACAATAGCCAGAATAAAAATGCGCGAGAATGGGCTTCCCGGTCTTTTTAGACAATTCCTGCGCCTGTTGGAAGTCATAACCCCATTCAATCTTATTATGAGGAGCGCTGTCCCATGAATATCCATTTTCAGGCATAATGAGCAAAAGCGCCATTATCGCTGTCAACGCAGTACAGATATTTTTAAAAACAGTTTTCATTGCGTGTTACAAGTTAAGAGTTGATAATATGGCATTAGAGCAAGGATTTTCTTGCTATTGCCAAATGTCTGTTGTCTTGTGAGTTGTTATAACGTCTGACTTTCAGAGACTATTATCTTTTTCCCGGCGTAATGTAGTACCGGGCGTTTTTCTCGAATTTGACCAAATTGTCCTCTGAGGAAAAGAGAAACACGCGGCCCACCGCCCAAGCTCCATAGTTGCGAACGCCGTGAACTTTTTCTCCGCGCTCTTTCCAAATGACAATATCAAGTCCTTGATATGCCGGAGCGTATTTTTCCGGATTGCGATTAAACTCTTCCAGCTGCGCCTTGCCTGCAAAGAGATACAAACGTCCTTCAAACTGAAGACGGTTATTATAGTCGCCTCGAACCCACATGGAATGAAGTCCCAGTTCGACAGGACAATACCCTTCAAATTCAATTCTGGCTTTGTCTTCTTCCGGAATAGAAGCGTAATCGAAACTGGGCGTTTCGTTAATCGGGCACGCGCCGCCGGCTTCAATCTTGGGCGAAGCTGACATCACAAGATTATCAGGCAACGGCGTTTCCGGAGTTGGAAGCTCAGGAAAATCGGGCATTAGCTGGATAGATTCGTCTATTTTATCGGGTTCGATTACAAAAGGCTGCTCATTTTGCGCCGGTGGATCTTGATTAACTCGTTGTCCTGAAACGTTTGCAATTCCAACTTGTCCGTTCTGCTTTGCCATGTGTTGTTTTGCCGCAGACTGAGCCGTTGCAAGAAAATGCCCGTAGCGATTGGCGTCCTGACCGCCGATCGACGCCTGAATCTGCTGACCGTCTGGCAATAATACGATGTCCATTGGAACGCTTTGAACGTTAAACATCTGAGCTTCTCGAGAATTGTCTCTCACATTGAGTTTGACGGGAATAAACGATTTTTGAATCGCCGCTACAATCGCCGGATTGGGAAACGTACTCTTTTCCATCATCTTGCACGGCGGACACGTGTCGGAAAAGAAATGCAGCAAAACAGGCTTGCCAGTTTGTCGAGACAGTTCCTGAGCCTGTCTTAAGTTGTCACTCCAAGCGATCTCATTTTTAGGAGCGCTGTCCCAAGGAAACCCAAAAGCAGGCGAAATATACAAAAGCGATACTATCGCCATTAATGCTGTATATGCATTTTTGAAATAAGCGTTCATTTTTATGTTGTGAGTTAAGAGTTGCGAGGATGTCTCTAAACGCTAAGTATTAGAGAATAAACATTGATCGCTAATGCCCTGGCGAATAACGCCTATTGACGCTATTCGGGAAAGTATAGCATAGAAACAAAAATAAATCAAGATTCGTTTCAGAAGAAACGATGAGCGCTATTATACTTTATCCAGATTGCCTAAAATAACAATTAGCAATTACTGACACAAAATGCATCAATAATTGCTAACTGCTAAATGATTATTGCTAAACACAAATTATTTCTTCTTGCCGCCCTTGCCAGAATCGGCCTTGTCCTCAGCTGCAGCCTTCTTTTTCTTTTTCATGCTCAGCTTGTGAACGCGAACTTTAACGAGTCCCATGGGGCTATCGCCTTCAGTCCATTTTTCATCGGACTTCAGCTTTTCAATACGCTCGGCGCGAGTCAGGACGCTTCGCGCCCGGACCAAGGCCGCCCTAACTTTCAGGCTTTTGTCAATGGTCATTTCTTATCTCCAAAAATATGTGTAAGTATATCCGTGTTCGGGGGTACAATCTATTAAAGACGCATTATATATAACTTTTAATTCTTTTCAATGGGGGGGCGGGAAATTTTTGTTGGGATATTGACAAAAAGGGAAGAAAGGGATATATTTAATGAGCAATTAGCAATTGTCAATTAGCAATTGAGTTGGAAGAAAACCGCAACAAAGCCTGAATCATCATGAAAAGAACGTTTATTTTATCAATCGTCTGTCTGCTGTTCCTCGGAACGGCGTTTGCGGAAGCGGAATCGCCCGCGCCCGAGATTTCCTTGATTAATTCGGAAATGTTTGGGCTAACGTCCACGGAAAAAGGCGTTTGGAAAATCGAATCGTCGTCCGAAAAACCCGTCTTAACCGCTACGGCGACGCAGCCGACAATTATCCGAACAACAACGCAGTTCGGTCAATTTGACGTCAGCATAAAATACGCGCTTTCTAAAGGCGGAAAAGCGTCTCTATTGCTCAAAACCGACCCCAAAGGAACCTGGCGGCGATGTTTTGAAATTTCGCTTCTGGAAACGGAATCAATGGATAAAATGCTGTGCATTTCTGCGAGCAACGATGTGATTAACCGTGATTTCAAATTAGGACGCGGGTATATCGGCGTCAAACTGTATCAGGGAACGATCCGAATTGAAAGTATTACCGTTAAACCGGTTTTATCGCAGCAACTCTTTAACGGGAAAGACCTTGGCAATTGGAAAACCTACGACGTCATCGACGCCGGCGTCAATGAAAACGGCGAATTGACTGTCAAAAACGGCAACGGATCGCTGGAAACCGCTAAGTCATACGGCGATTTCAACCTGTCGCTGGACGTCTACGTCAACGGCGAGGATCTCAACTCGGGCGTCTTTTTCCGCTGCATTCCCGGGGAAAAAATGAACGGTTACGAATGTCAGGTGCATTTTGGATTTCTGGATAGCGACCGAACCAAGCCGAAAGACTGCGGGACAGGCGGCATTTTCCGCCGCGTTGACGCTCGAAAGGTCATCGGAAACGACAAAGAATGGGTCAACGTCTATATTAACGCCGTCGGAAATCATTTTGCCGTATGGGTTAACGGCGAACAGGTCTCAGACTGGACGGATACCCGAAAAGCCGATCCCAACCCTCGCCGCGGTCTGCGTCTTGACCCCGGGACGATTCAACTCCAAGGACACGACGCCACCTCCGACTTCAAATTCCGCAACATCGTTATCGAGGAAATCCCTGCTCGCGAATTTGTTAAGCCGTCCTTGATTACTCCAGGAAGAATCGACGAAAAACCATAATCATTCAAAGACTTGCGTCTCTGGAAAGAATTTATCAATCCGTTTACTCCAGAGACGCAACTTTTTTATTCTCACATACTTTACGCAGCTTATATAATCGGCGCCATCTATTACAAACATATAATCCGTACTATCTGTACAACCCGCCGATGATTCAATAAAAAACACGGCTCTCTTGCCGCTCAACTCCCATTTTTTCTCCTTAAAAATTCGATAATTATACTGAATACTATAATTCCCTAGGGAAGAAGTATATATTTTTATTGAAAAATTTTATCGACATCCTTGAATTCTGAAAAAGATGTGGTAAAATATATACAATAAAGAAACTGGTAAACGCCAGACAACAAATACAAATCAGCATTTTTGAATTGGAGGATATTTACATGAGAGCGTATCGCCTTTGTTTGATGGCAGGCGTCGCGGCTTTGGCGTTAAGTTTGAGCGCTTCCGTTGCGTTTAGTCAAGTTTCAGATGATACCGCCGTTGCTACGGACGCGGTCTCTGAAGTTGTTGGAACAGAATACGTTTACAGCCCTTACGGCGAAGCGGGTTTCGGTTTCACCCCGTTTGGGTTCCGCCGATTGGCGCCCCGCACCTTTGGCGGCTATTACTTCCCCTCTGTTGTGGAACAGTGCCCGCCTTACGAACAGAGTTATTATGAATACTCTCCCACTCGATACGGAACCGATCCGTGCGCTCAGTGGACGTTCCGCGGCTGTTTCCTCCATATTCCGATTTGGGAATACACGCCTCAGCTTATTCCGCCGCGGCCTCATCGCGATTTCCATTGCTGCCACAACAGCGGTCTTTGCACTCCCGAAATGCCGTGTTGCCCTCTGTGCAACATTAACGGCTGCTGCGATCGCGAACGCGCTATTGAAGCCGGCGAAGATTACGTCCCGAATTCCAATCAGAACCCGTCTCTGGCTCCCGTTCCCGTAAAATCCGCGAACGATGCAGACGATTCTTCGATGGGAATTCCTACCACGTCAACAGACGATCCTGCAGAGACTGATACGCCGGAAGAACCGGCTGACAACGGTTCAGAAGACGATGCCGCTCCGAATTCTCTGATGGATTCTGTTAATTCCTCAAAGGTTAAAACGTCTCAGGTTTCCTGGAGCAAGCCGAATCCGGACGGAACCCCGTCCAATCGCTTGTCGAACATTGACGTTCGCGCCTCTCGCGGCGTTATTTTCACGATTTGGGCTCCAAACCAGGCGAAAGTTTACGTCAACGGAGCTCCCACAACCTCCATCGGTTCCAAACGCACCTTCGCGTCCGTCAATCTCAAACCGGGTCTGAAGTATCAGTACGTTATCGACGCTGTTGTCGAAAAAGACGGCAAAACTTACACCGAATCCAAGACAATCGTCGTTAGCGCTGGCGACGTTAAAACAATCGCCTTTGCGTTCCCCGAACTCAACAGCATTCCATCTGACGAGTGGAGCGGAGAAGGATTCTAAGTTTTCCCTATAAACAACTTAACAAATAAAAAAGAATGCAGAGTTTTTTGTACTCTGCATTCTTTTTTTAGTTATATACGTCTTCTTAAAAATGAAACCGGTCGTATTTTGATTCCCCCCCCTGCTCTGTTGTTCAAAACGTTGTTCTACGGATTTACGACCAGCAGAAAACTCCGTGTAAACGGTGGGTGATTTTCAGCTTCTCCATTGACTTCCAAACGCCATACGATACGATTGTGAGGAGAATCAAATGAGTGCATCGCGTCTTGAGGAATGGTGATTTCAAAGGACTTTTCAAATTGTTCGTCTAAAACAATATTAAAATCCTTCTCTGACACCAGATTGGAACGATAAACAACCATTTTTTCACTGCGAATGTCTGTACCGTAGGAAAAAACCGCTTCTTCTTCGCAGACCAGATCAACGTCCAATTTGAAAATATAATGACCTCCCATTTGAATCAGCAAAGCTTTTGTCGTCTGACCAAGGTGAAGAGGCGCGTCGTTAATTTCCATAAGCGTTGGAGAAATTGACGTTGCCAACTGAAGGTTCCGGAAAAAATAAAAAAACAGACCAATCCAGATTAAAACAAACGGCAGAATAAAACCGGTCAAAACCCAGTCTGGACGGCGATCCAAAAAACCGCCAAGGGCAACGGAAACGCACGCTATGCACAAAACTCCCCAGGCAATGCACAACAGTAAAATAACGCCCAGCCCCAAAATTGGCGAATTGCTTAAGGGAAGACGATATTTCATTTTGACTCCGGGCGAGTCTATAATATTGCGTATTGAGGGAGAAACAGGGGCTTGAGCGCCCTCTGATTTCTTGTCCGACGCCTCGCCTGGAGACAATTCTTCCTGATTGTCCTGGGAGGCATTCTGAAAAGATCCTGAAAGATGAGCGACCTTCTCCTGAGAATGCCCTGTTCGATATAAATACAAATGAATCAGCGGCCCCAGTCCAAGCAAAAACAATGAGATTGGAACTATAAGAATTGTTACATTCGTCCAGGACCAGTTATAAAACAGAACCGCCTTTTGCGGATTGTGGGGATCATACCAGCATATATATTTTCCGCCAATTTTAAAAGATTCAAGCAATTTTTGAGCTTCATTCTTTTTATAAAAATAGCCGGAATTTTGAAGCGAATTGAAATCGTACGTCCAGACGTCGTATTTTTTTGAAATCGTCTTTCCGGACTTGTCTGACAGAATTGGAACAGGCGCTGAATACTGAATGTGAACCTGAGGTCTATACAGATCCGTATTAGGCATATTGACAACGCCAAGCCCCACAACATTGCACTGCGTCTTTTGGTATTCATTGAAAAAACGCCACTGAGGCATAATCATCCAAAAGAACACGACAATAAAACCAATTATGCCGCCAATCGTAAAACCAAACGCCAACGCCGCCTCAATCCAGACTCCGGAACGACGGTCTGAAGGCGTTATACGGTCATCGATTTTTATTGAAGTCAGATTCAGATGAAGCGACATCTTGCGCGATTACGCTTTTACCTTACTGGCGCGACTGGCCTGTCGCGATTCACGGTAAAAGCCGATTCGTTCCAGTGCGTCATAGACTTCGTTGAGCGTCTTTTCTCCAAAATTGGAAATGCTCAACAATCGTTCGCGAGAGCTGTTAAGTAAATCTCGAACCGTAAAGATGCCTTGTTCTTCAAGACAGTTTGTTGTTCTAAGCTGCAGACCAATTTCCGCGGTGCTAAGCTTGAGTTTACGCTGAAGCTCTTCGTGAGCAATAACCTCTGGACGCAACGGTACGCGAGTAGACATAATACCTCCGTGATACAAGTTCAGATTAAAATTGGTTATCCAACTCTGACGCCAACTCAACGTCAGTTCTGACAAATCAGTCATCCTAAAACTGATTTACGCATTATAACAAATAGAGAAAGTTTTTGAAAGCCCCCCCACGAAAAATTTTTCAAAAAAATTTTTTGGGGGTAGATGGAGATAGTAGGCAGCAGCGTGAAATGATTCGTACTATTGCCTAATGCCTTAATGACTATTCCACAATCTGTTCCCTGTCCCCGCCGCCTAACGCTTTGTAGAGGGCGATTACGTTACTAACCAGATTCGCCTGACTTTGAACCTGCTGTAGATCGTATCGCAGCTTATTGGACTGCGTATCCAGAACGCGCTGGAAGTCGGCGGTGCCGTCAGAGTATCTCTGCTGAGCCAATTGCAGAGCTTCGTCATACGCAACTACGGCTTCGTTGAGTTTTTCCAAGCGCTCTTTTTCGTTAACGTATCCAGCCAGAGCGTCGTCCACTTCTTTAGCCGCATTTAATACCGCGTTTTGATACGCCAGGACGCATTCCGTTTGTCGGAATTCCTGAACGCGAATGTTGCTCTTATACTTGCCAAAGGCAAAAATATTCCACTGGAATGACGGTCCAATGCTGGACGCCAAACCGCTGCTGAATCCGGTTGCGAAGTCCATGGCGTCAATTCCAAAACTGCCGGTAAGAGAGAATCTCGGATACAGATCCCCAATCGCGGCGCCAACTCGCGACGTCTGAGCTACGATCGCCTGTTCCGCCGCGCGAACGTCTGGGCGATTTCGAAGCAATTCTGCCGGAATCCCAACCATGAGTCGATCGGGAGCCGTTGGAATCGGCGCGGACTGAGCAAAGAGCTGATCAATCGAACCGGGCGTGCGACCCGTCAGAACGCTTAAATTGTTAAGCGCTTTCTGGTACTGGGCTTCATACGTTGCCAGATCTGATTCGACCCCAGCGCACGAACCTCGAGCCTGAGCGCCGTCCAACTTGCTGGCGGTTCCAAGCTGCTGTTTCTGCACAGTCAAATCGTATGTGTGCTTTTGGATTTCAATATTTTCTTTGGCAATCCGAATTTGCTGTTCGTACAATCGAGCGTTTACGTAGTTTTGAGCGATTTCCGCAATGAGAATCACCTGAGCGTCTCGATAGATTTCGTTCTGCTGCTCCATGTCGGCAACAGCAGCCTCGGTCAGACGCTTCAGACGTCCAAAGAAATCCAGTTCCCAGCTCATGTCAGTACTCAAACTCCATGACTGAGATTCCGAGCCAGGAGCTTTATTATAGTTGTACATTCCCGATTCACGGAACGCCGGGAACATATCTGATCGAACAACGCCTATTTGCGCCTGATATTGATAGATTCGAGTTGCATACTGTTTCAAAGACAGGTTGTCGCTAATGCCCATGCGAACCAGAGCGGACAACGTTGGATCGTCAAACTGATCCCACCAGAACGTCAAATTTGACGCTGTCTCATTCGTAATACCCTTATCTGTATCGAGTTGCGAATAATCCTGATTTATATAAACGCCTGGTCGTTGGTAGTCCGGTCCAACCGTACATCCAGCAACCGAGACAGCGAACAATGTCATTAACGCTATCAATCGCAACAACGCATTCTTCTTATCCATTTTATCTACTTAGCCATATATATAGGTAAGTTATAAATATTTCTGTTTTTCCAGTCAATACATCGGAATAATCGCTTTTTTAACTTTAACGGTTTTATGGACTATATAGATTTTAGAAGAGCGTCTAAAATGATATAATTATCTGAATAAATTATTCCTTCCATAAAAAACGATCTTGATTCAAATGGAAAATTATGATATATTTTTTTTGTTGAAGAATGTTTTGAGGACAATCCCAGACGACAAATCGCCGACATGGAATCAGCGTTTCGTCGTCAGGCAATCAATCAAGAGCGTAAAGTCGCCATGGAAGGAGACTTCAATTGAGACAAACCGATGTAAAAAAACTCATATCTAATGTTCCGTCGCGTCTGGAAGCAATTAAAACAACCGTCCGAAGCATAAAGCGCGACGACCTGGACGCGATATGCGCCATCGAAAAGCAGTGTTTTGAACATCCATGGTCAAAAGAAGCGTTTTTGTCTCATCTTCGTAAACTGGACTGCGGCATACTGACTGCCATTCAGAACAAGCAGACCGTTGGATATCTGGTTTTTCAACGTGGACAGGATTTCATAGAAATTCAAAAAATAGCCGTTGACTATTTGTATCGTCGCTGCAACGTTGGACGCGCTCTTGTAAAATCGTTAACCCAGCGAATGGAAGGAACGACGTCTAAACTGTCATTGACCGTTCCAGAACGCAATCTCGACGCCCAACTGTTTTTTCAGAATTTGGGGTATCAGGCTGTCGCTATTCTCCGCGATTCCAGTACTGAAATAACTGAAGACTCTTATATCATGGAGAGCGAATATATCTCTTCAGAACCGGAAACTGTTGAACTGGAAGACGTACGCCCCTTCCCCATTAAACTGATTGTTAGAAACGCTTCATAGAACGCCCAGTTCCGGGTTGACTTATGCCTCCTTCGTCTTCTCTGCCGAGGTTAAATATTACCGACTGTTTTGCCGTGATTTGCCGGGACATGACTCTCAAAGTCCCGGCGTTAAGTCATATCGACATGAACCGGGTTGTCGTTGGATTCTGTCAAACTCGCAACAATTCCCGATACGGCATGTACGCGTCGTTAACACCGCTTCGATTTCCAAACGGAGAGCGAACATCCATTCGCCGCGGACGTCAGGTTGTTATTCAGAAAATCCCGGACGCCACCGGCGCCGACGCCCTGTATTTGCTCAATTTTTATCTCCCTCGATTTTACCTGAACGATTTTCCGGAACGTCTGAGAACGATTACTCACGAGTTGTGGCACATTTCCCCCAAATTCAACGGCGACATTCGCCGCCTTCCGGGACGCTGTTACGCTCACAGCGGTTCCCAGAAAAACTTCGACGCCGTCGCCGCCCAGCTGGCTCAAGCGTGGCTGGCAACCAACCCCGACCCGCGGTTGTACTCTTTTCTGCAATGTTCTTTCCAGACGTTGATTCAAAACTACGTAATTACCGGAAAAAGATACGGACGCCCCAAAATCATCACGCTCCCATAAATAGTTAGAAGCTAGGAATTAGGAGTGAGGAGTTATTTCTGGGAAGCGGACATTGTCCGCGAAAATCTAAGGTTGTTTGTTTTTGGCGGGTAATACCCGCCCCCCATTAGGCAATTCCTAATTCCTCCTCCCCTTTTAATTAATATAGAATCTGATATAATATTTCGAGTTTTAAAAACCTGCCTTCAGGGATAGGAAGAGGTAAGAGGGATTAACTATATTGAAAGATTACCGAATCTCTCCAGTTGCTTCTGATTCCCAGTCCATTTTTCAAAATCATTTATCATGTCGATTATCGTACAAAAATTCGGCGGAACAAGCGTAGAAAACAGCAAAAAGATTTTAGCGGCGGCTCGCAAGGCGATTCGCGCCCATAAAAACGGCAATCAGGTCGTTATGGTCGTCAGCGCCATGGGACAGAATACGGACATTCTCATTGATTTGGCTAAACAGATTACTGACGAACCGCCAGCCCGAGAAATGGACATGCTTTTGTCCACTGGCGAACAGGTTTCCGTCGCCTTGATGGCTATGGCGATTGACACGCTCGGATACAAGGCGGTCAGCATGACCGGCGCTCAAATCGGCATCAAAACCGACAACACGCACGGAAAAGCCCGCATTCAGAAAATCGACGCCAAACGTCTGCACGAAGCTCTCGACGCGGGGTACATCGTTATCGCCGCCGGATTCCAAGGCGTAGACGACGAAAACAATATTACCACGCTCGGACGCGGCGGTTCCGACACAACTGCTGTCGCGCTGGCTGCCGTTTTGAACGCTGACGCCTGCGAAATTTACACCGACGTTGACGGCGTTTACACGACTGATCCCCGCATGGTTCCAGACGCTCGCCGCGTTAAACGAATCAGCTACGACGAAATGCTCGAACTGGCGTCTGCCGGAGCGGGCATCATGCACAACCGCGCCATCGAATTCGCCCGCAACTACGACGTCCCTGTTCACGTTCGCGCGTCCTATTCAGACGAACCCGGCACGCTCATCATTGCGGAACCGGAAACGCTCGACCGCCCGGTTTGCGGCTGCGCCTGCGTTAAAAACGAAGCGCGCATTACAGTCCGCGGCATTCCAGACAAACCCGGCGCCGCCAACATGCTCTTCAAGGCAATTTCCGATCAGAAAATCGCGGTCGACATGGTTGTTCAAAGCAAAGGCAACGACGGCATGGCGGATATCTCCTTTACCGTTCCTAGGGAAGAATGCGCCGCCGCGCTGCGCGCCGTCAACAAAATCAAAGATCAGCTTGGATTTGACTGCTGCACGCACGACGACGAAGTTTCCATGGTTTCCATAGTCGGAAAAGGCATGGTCGATCAGCCCGGCGTCGCTCAAAAGATGTTCCAAACTCTCGGCGACAAAGGCATCAATATTCTGATGATTTCCACAAGCGAAATCAAGATTTCCGTCCTCTGCCCGCAGGACAAGGCGATTGAAGCTCTGCGCGCCATTCACGACGCCTTTGAGCTGGACAAAGAACCGACTCTGCTGGACATTCCCGAAAAGCAGGCTGACAAGCAGGAAGTCGACAAGGTTTCCATGATCAACCGTCTTCACGGCATGGAAGACCTGTTCATCGACAAGATCGAACTGGACGACATTCAGGGGCGCATTACAATTGAAAACATTCCTGACCGCGCCGGGCTTTCCTGCCAGCTGTTCAAGCAGCTTGCAGACGCTGGCGTCAACATCGATATGATCGTTCAAAGCCAGGGCAAAGACGACATGGCGAAGATTTCCTTTACCATGCCGCAGGTTCAGTTCAACCTCGCTATGACCGTTTGCAAAAATCTGCCCGGCGACTTGGCTCAAACGTCAATCGCCAACTCCTGTTCGCAGGTTGCCAAGCTGACCGTTTTCGGAACCGGCTTGAAGAGTCACACCAACGTCGCCGTCCGCGTTTTGCAGTGTCTGGCAGAAGCGGGCATGAACGTCGGCATGATCAACACGTCAGAAGCCACGTTCAACGTTACCGTCCCGGCGGAATTCGGAGAAAAAGCTCTCAAGCTGATCAAAGAGGAATTCGCTGCGGAAATCTGCTAAATCTACGGTTCACGTAATATAAAACGTTCCCTCTTCCGAAAAGGGGGAACGTTATTTTTTGTTCTGTATGAAGTTGTCTATATTGAACGGGAACCCGTTACTCTACCCAGTACGCTTCGCTGACTTCCAGTTCAAAGAAATCCGATTTCGTATTTCCTCCAAAGGAGATATTGCCGACGGAATTGAGGTCGAGCTGGTTGTTGGCATCCGTTCCGCAGGCGGTGCAATGCTGGAATTCGTCAAACGGAAGAAAGACGCTGTGCCAGCGGCCGTCGGCGGAGCCGAAGGACTTTGAAATGTACGAGCCGCGTCCGCCCTCCTTGTTTTCGTAGAGGAACATGCGGGCGACGGTATTCTGCCCCGGTTGACAGCGGTATCGAATCAGTACGCCGCGGAACTTCGTCAGGTCAAGCGTTGACGGCAGCGGCCGGCTGGGATACGTCCAATGGTCGCCGTCCGGGAAATCCGTCCGGAGTTTCCATGTAACAGCGCCGGTAGACTCTTCGTTGTCAACGAGAATCGTTTTAGCGTTGACGCTCTGAGACCGCGACCAGTTGGACGCAGAGCCGATTTCCAGCTTTTGACGGTTGGGATACTTCTTCAAAAACGCCGCCCAGCTCGGCTCGCCGTGAAAGAGCATAACGACAGTTTGTTCTTTCTCCCAGTTTGAATTCCCCTCGGGGTTCTCCCACGCCACGCGGCAGGAAACGGCGAGCGGCTTTTCCGACAGGACGTCAAACAGGTCAACGTCCCATTCGACGTCTGCCCGACCGCGAGCAGGACAGACGACTTGCTGTTCAGTCTGATTTGTTATACTCGAATCTTCCACTTTCGGCGGATAGACCGTTGCTTCAATCGGCGCGTCAGAGAGGTTTTCTAACGCTAACTTGATCGTTACATGAGAAGCAAATGTACTTTTCACCTGATACCAGCGCGACGACGGTTCCACCTGCGATTCGTCGTAGACGTACCGAACGACAATCGGCGAGACCTTTCGCGGCGTCTTCTCCATGACGTCTTTCGCACTGGGCGCTTTGGGAATCTGCGCCAAAGCCGGATCGACGACAGCGAGCTTTTCCACCGCTGATCGAGAAGCCCAGACGTAAATCAAGCCGTCGTGAACGGGAACGGTGTTTGCCTTGTCGGCGGAAAGAGACACGGGTTCGCCGGTAATCCGTTCCGCTCGCAACGCCGGGCAGGGCAGGGCGACGCGTTGAGCGCTATCGACCGTTCCCGTATAGAGAACCAGAACCGCCTCGTCGGAATTGTCTGTTACAAACGCGAGGGCTTTGTTTTCGCTCAGCCCGTCGACGGGGACGTCGCCGATGTAACGGAACCCGGACAGGACGCGAATCATCTGAGCGTATCCGACAAACGAGCGCATGGGCGAACACGACTTGTCCATCATGCCGAAATTAGAGTCGCGTTCGTCGTAATACGGATAGACAAACGGGAAATACCGTTCCACGCCGACGGACTTCGCAACGACGGCTTTCATGACGATATCGCCAGCGGAGACTTTGTCTTCCCGGCTGTCGGCGCGGTCTTTGCCCCGTTTCCACGGTCTGCCGCATTCGGTAATCCACATCGGAACTGGACGTTGGCTGTCGCCGTTGATTTTCTCGGCAAATCGGGCGTAAATGGATCGCATAGCTTCCGCCCGGGCGTAGGTGTGATAGCTGAAAACGTCACAGTAGGAATGGACGTCGTTGGCTTGCGCCGTATCGAGCCATTCCTGATTATAAACCGCGACGCAGGAGCCTAAAACCGGCTTGTTCATCCCCAGCTTGGACAGCGTCCACGACATCGTTTTGAGTATCGGCGCGTACTGGTCGGCGGGAACGTCGCCGCCAAAGGAGATGTCCGGCTCGTTCCAGACTTCCAAGCCTCCCCACGTTGACGACCATTCAGAGTACAGCGCTGACCACAGCGTTGCCATCGCGTTGAAATTCTCCGGATACCGGGCGCGTTTGCCCGTCCAGGCGGGGGCGTCGTGAAACATTTCCAGAACTTCGACGTCGTTGGCTTTGCAGAGCTTTCGATACGAGTCGTAGCCGCGGTATCCGTCCGGCTTGACAGGAGCGCCAGGGTCGTTCTGGATTTCCGTCCAGCTGAGCCGGTCGCGAATCATGACAATTCCAGAACGCCGGGCGATTTTCACCAACTCTTCCCGCCGGTTCCCGTCTTTATTAACCAGCCACGACATTGCCGCGTCGATACAGAAAAACGGGTCGCGCTTTTGCAGCGTTTGGGCGTCGTCGGTGCAAAACGGCGGCAGCGACGCGATTCCAAAACGCTCAACTTGCTTCTGCTCGTCTTCCGCCTTGCCAGTTGTAACAACGAGTTCAAAAAAGCCCTGCGGCAGAGTAAACTCTGCGCGTCCGTTTTGAATTGTCCCGCTGGAAACCGGGTTCCCGTCTGTATCGACGATCTCAAAGTCTGCAACCGGAGCAGACGCCGGCGCGCCGTTGTCGATATATTCCAGTTCAACGACAGCTTTCTGCCCGGGCTGAACAAACAGCTCCGTTGGACGCTTTATCTGCCAACTGGCAAACGCAGCTTTAGAAACTGTTACAAAGGCAACAAAACAAATCAGCAGGAAACAACGACGGATAATTGATCGTGTCATGGCAGGTGGATTAGGCGAGCCACGGGTGTAAACCCGTGGGCATGAGCGAAGCGAACGTAACGGCAAACTCTTTTTCTATACGGTTGGCAGTTCAAAGCCTTTGCGTTGATCGCGGTGGATGAACCCGTTGGCTTTGGGGCTGTCGGGCGACGTTTCCGTCTTCGGATCCCATTTGAACGACGTTTTCAGTCTGGCGGCAATTCCGCACAGATGGCACGTCGTCAGCGCGACGGTGTGACTGACCGGATCGCAAAGCGTCATACCGCCTTCTTTAATGCAGCGGAAGAAGTTGGTCATGCGATCTTCAACCGGTTTGCCGTGGTACATTGCAATCAAATCCTCTTGAGTAACCTGATTGTGAACCCCGTCTTCAATCGGTTTGCCGACCAGACGCCCGCGGTTGACAAAAATGCGTCCTTGCGTTCCTTCAAAGATAATGCCGTTATCGGATCGGCTGGTAACTTCCATGTCAACGCCGGAAGCGAACTTGAATTTTATGTTGAAATCGACGGCGGTATTGTACATGTCAGAGCGTTTTGGATAGCCGTTTTCGTCGAATTCGCAGTTGTGAGTTGCGTCCGTTCCGTCGACCCAAATCGGACCGCAGCCGAGCTGATCTTCTTTGAGCGCCCAGTGCGCGATGTCAACGTGATGAGCGCCCCAGTCGGTAAACTTTCCGCCGGAGTATTCATACCACCAGCGGAACCGTTCGTGAGTGCGTTCGGGAATGTATTCGGTATACGGCGCCTGACCGAGCCACTGATTCCAGTCGAAGTACTCCGGGACGGGCTGAACCTGGAACGCGCCGCTTCTGTCAGAGCCGTCGATTCCAACAACCACCTTTTTAATATCGCCCAGCAAGCCCTTGCGAATCATCGCAGCCGCTCTTAAAAACAGCGGTCTGTCCGCTCTCTGCTGAGTTCCAACCTGGAACGTTTTGCCGTATTTGGCAACCGCTTTGCGAATGAGCTGGCTCTCTTCAATGGTAAGCGTCAGCGGCTTTTGGCAGAACACGTGTTTGCCCGCAGCCAGGGCGTCAATGGCGATTTTGACATGCCAGTGATCCGGAACGGAAATCCCGACAACTTCGATGTCGTCGCGCTCCAGAATTTTTCGATAATCCCGAGTCGTAATTGCGCTGTCCGGCTTGGAACAGAAATACGTATTGTTTTTGAACTCGTTGGAATGGCGATCGTCCACGTCGGCAAAGGCAACGACGTCTCCGAACTTGCCGATTTCACGAATATCGTGATGAGCTACGCCGCCGCAGCCGATGTATCCGATTGTAAAGCGTTCGTTTGGCGTCTGAGCGCAACATTCCGGCTGAATCCAAAGCGCGGGCGCGGCAAAACCAGCTCCGACAAAAGCGTTGGCTTTGAGAAAATTTCTTCGTGATAGTTGAGACATTGTCATTCCTTTCTAAATAAACGAGGTTTATCCAGCGCCGGCGCGCCAGAGTAAAAAACAAATTAAACAAACAAGGGGATTCTCTCTATAAACACAACTCAATAGAGAAATGACTCCCATGACTGAAAGTCATTATACGCGTTACGCAGGGATTCTGCAAGAGACAACTGGACGCGTCCCTAAAAATTCTTCCGCGGTTCGAATTTAAACTCTTGAAACAGTTTGCCGTCGTGCATTTTATAAACGCGGAGAATCATCTTTCCGTCTTCGACAGTCCCGTTTATAACGGTTGCGGTGTCGTGTTTGGGATTGAGCGTTCGTCCACCGCCGACAAAGTGCGCCCATGGGCGATCTTCAGTCGGGGGATCGTAACGGAAATTGTGATTGTGAGCGGTTATAACCGCCTGAACGCCGTACTGTATGAACAGCGGCGACCACATGTCGGCGCACGGTTTGTGCCAGGCTGCTGCGCCAGTCAAGCTGTCCCCGCGGCTTAAATTGGGATTTTTGTTAAAAAGCGGAATGTGACAGAACACGATGATAAACGGCGCGGTCTTGATTTCCGGACGTTCCAGCGCCTCTTTGAGCCATTGAGTCTGAAGCTCTCGATACGGTTCGAATTCCGCCAAGCCTTTAAACGCCGGGTGAGCGTCCGGCTTGTCTTCGCCGGTGTCCATGCCGATAAGAGCAAAGTCGCCTTGACGAAGGGCGAAATTTCGACCCAACGCCCAGTATTGGGAATCCTTCTCTTCCGGGTCGCGAGCGATGAGAACCGTATCGAGGTTTCTGACCCACGAACCGCGGAAATCGTGGTTGCCGGGAACAAACAGAAACGCGTAATCCTCCGCCATTGCACACCCGCCTGGATAGAGCAAATTGTCAATCGCCTCGTCTTCAGACCGAAGCTGATGGACAATATCGCCGTTCCAAATGACAACCGCCGGTTGAAGTTCTTTGAGCTTTTTATCGACAGCTTGAAGCGCGTCAATTTCAGAATGGGTGTCGTTAATCACAGCAAACGACGATCGCGCTTTTTCGCCCATCGTGGTAAAGGAATGAACGGCGCTGAATTCCGGTGCTCCCACTTTGACGTTGTAGGCGTCGGGGTAATCTACCGACATCGTCGCCGCGCGATAGTAGTATTTTGTATTCGGCTCCAAGCCGCGAATTCGAACGGACAGAATCTTGTCCTGAATTGACCGCAGCGGAGGCACGCACGCATAGACTCTTTTTGCGTCCGACAGGTCTTCTTTGGTGGAATACTCGACGAATCCTGCCGCCGGACCGTGAACGCTCCAAACCGCGCCAATTGACGTTTCAGACGGGATCTGAAGAAAGACCGGCGTTCTAAAGAGCGACGTTTTTTTCGCAGCAGCGTCTTGAGCATACAGGGAAGACGTTAAAACAGCGGCAGCGAACAGCAGGGATAATATACGTTTCATAACGATTGCAAAATTGTAAACGATTACTTGAGGATTGTTACTTCTATTTTCCTTCGTTCAACTTGAAAAAACTTTCGGTCGCCAGCAAGCTGGCTCCCTTTTAGGGAAGTTTTTTCAAGGTTTATTAAGAGGGGAAAACCTTTTTTGAAAAAAAGGTTCTTCCCCTCAAACTCCCCTTTCCAAAAAACTTTAGTAAGGGGAGAATATAAAGTTAGAACATCGTAAACTAATCAGCGAAAATCCGTCTAATCCGTAAAATCCGTGTCCGGACTGACCCGCACATAATCAATGATTACTACTTCTTCAGCAGCGGCAGTATTCTTCCCGCTGAGCCTTCTGTCAGGTCAAAAATCATCAGTCCGGGGCAGCCCAGCTCGTTCGCCTTGAGCATTTGCGAGATAGTTTCGTCTGGCGAGAGCTTCCATTCTCCGATGCCGGGATAGAGCGGGAAGTCCGGCTTGACGAACTGTTTCTGTCGGACGTAAAAGCGCCCGTAGGATTGAGCGTCAAGCGTGTAGTTCATCGGGCAGAGGAAATCGACAATTCCTTCATTTGCCCAGGCGCCCCAGTCCTGACCGATGTTCTCAATTGTATTGGGGTACTGAATAAACACGGCAGCAGAGATTTTGCAGTCCGGTCGAACCGCTTTGACCTTTTCGTGCGTCTTTCTAACGATGTTGGTAATCAGATCGGCGCGCCAGCGAAGCCATTGCGCTTTCAGTTCGCCTTTAACGCAATCGCGCGGCCAGTTCTCGACTTTTTTGCCGATATATTCTTCAAACCGGGCGCGGCATCCGTCGCATACACACAAGTCCCGTCCGTCATAGCGAATGTAATCGAAATGAACGCCGTCGACGGGGTACTTCGTCGCAATCTCGACCATGGAGTTAACTTCCAAATCAATGTTCTTCGGGTTGGACGGGCAGAGCCAAGGGTAATCTTCCCCGTCGGAGTCCTTTTGCAGACGTCCTTCCTGTCTGAGCTTTTCCCGATACTCTTTGGAAATGCGGTGCTGAAGATTGAAATTGACTTTCCAGACGTGAACCTGAATTCCGTGCTTGTGACACGCCTTGACGCACGCGTCGAGCTGGTCGCCGTACGTTTCCAACTCCTTGGAGGGCGGAATTAGATCAGACGGATAAAGGGCTTCTCCCGACCAGACCATGTTCGGGAACACCGCCGTGAACCCGGCTTGTTCCAGCTCCGCCGCTGTCCGTTCCCAGTCGCCTTTATAGGCGCCGAACCCGCTGTGATTCCACCAGCCGCGGAACGGAAGCGCTTTTGAATCCCGAAGCGGAGCCGCCGCTTTGTAGAGTTCTTCATCGTGACGCCCCAGACACGCTTCGATGAACTCCGGGAACCCTTGTTCGCGTTCCACCCGGGACATTTCAGCAACAGTCTTTTCCGCGTTGGGAACCGGCTTTCCTGCAACCGACGTCGCCAGTTTGAGCATGTACTGACGAATCGTCGTTTTCAGTTTGTCGCTTTGCATTAAAAACGCCAGCAGATCCGGTTTTCCCAGCGGTTTCTCTCGCAGGTCGTCGCTGAGAATCATCAGCGAGACGCCGCGCTTTTTCGCCTGCGCTTCTATAAGGGTTTTCAGTTCTTTGGATAAATGACGGTCAGAAACGAGAACGACAGCGCCGCGGTTGTCGAACCGTTTGAACCAGCTTTCGTCTGCGTTGACGGGCAGGGCGATCGTGTCGGCGGCAAGCCCCAGTTCCTTGAGCATTGGTTGAATCAGCCTGCCGTTGTTCGTTCCCACCCACGGGACGACGCCCTCGCTGTTGGGAACGGAAATAAACAGAACCGGCTCCTCAATACAGCGGAACGAGAAGTATGTAACGCGCGAGTTGACGGACTGTCCTCGCCACAGGGACAACCGGACGCCTTCGATCTTGTTCAAGCCGGCGGGAGAGCCTTCTGTCTCCAATTCGGATCGTCGATACGTCATCACGCCCCGGCGCGTCGGGATGGCAGACGTGCCGCGATACCAGCCGTCCCCGGAACGAAAGTACAGCGAAGAATAGGAAAACGCTTCCGGATTCTCCACTTCAATTTCGATTTCGAATCGGGAAAATTCGCTTATGTCGATTGGCGTGTCAAAATCTCTGTCAAAAGACGTTCTGTCAGCGTCCAGATTGGATTGAAAATCGGCGGTAAACTCCGCCCCTTCCGGCTTGGCGGTCATCTTGCTGTAGTGTGAACGCCACAGCGGAACCGTCTCCGCCGTGAAATTATCGATGGAATAAACGCCGTCGCCCGCGTTGGCGATGCACCCCAGCGCGAGAGCGAATAATACTGCGATGAATGAACGGTATGTCATGATTTAACCTCCTGTTGAGTGGCACGCGACAAGTTGGCAAAAAGAGGACGTTTCGCCTGCCGACGTTTTTTTAAACACGAAATACACGAAAAGGGACGAAAAAACACAAAAAATTTATTTTAAAGTTTTTTTAATTACGATTATTTTTCATTCTAAAAATTTTTCGTAATTTTCGATTATTTCGTGTTTTTCGTGTTAAAAAATCCAACGATGCGCGAATGACGATTGAATTGTCAATTCTTCCCTAATCCAAATATTTCTGTAACAGTTTCAACACCTTTCTATCGAGCTGATGTCCGGCGACGGTTTCGTACTGGACGTCTGCGCGATTGGAATCGAGGATGCCAAACGTTCCCCGCAGATTCCACATCGCCCAGCCCCAGCCCTGCGCTTTCCAGTTGGCGAGCATGTCGTCCAGCCAGTTGAGAACGGTGTCGTGCGGTGTTTTGTTATACGCGCCGAACTCGCCAACCATGACGCATTTGCCAAACGGGCGCAGCGCTTCCCACGGCAGAATCGTTTCCTGATGAAGCCATTGCCGACCGGAAATCCCGCCGTTGCCGAACTCGTAACGTCCATCGGTCCCGCGCTGCCACGCCAGCTGCGCCGGCTGAATATTCCAGCCCATCTCCGTGGGAACCGATTGTTCCGATTCTCCCTCGACTTTCAGACCAAGCTCCTTGAAGAAAATCCAGTCCCCGCCGGTCATATTGACTGTTACTTTTTTCGTTCCCGCGGGAATGTCGGCGAAGACGTCCAGGTCGTAGTAGTTTTGATAACAGCCGCCCCATTCCGGACGATGAACGACTTTCGTCCATTCGCCTTCGCCCGGTCCGGGAACAAACGAGCGCTTGAGAATCGTCTTGTCGTCCGCTTTGACTTCTATATTAGCGGAGGCGGAAACCTGCCCAACTTTCAGACGCAGGGTCGCGGGTTTCGGGAAGTCCCCAACGATGGTCAGCGGTTGCTTCGCTTTGTCGTCGATCCCGTTTTTATTGGGCGAATAGAGCGTACCGTATGCGTTGAGTCCCGGCCAGCGCGGCGCTGACCAATTCTCGGAGTTCGCGACCCAGCTGGCTTTGTAATGGCTGACCGTCATGGGCTTGTACCCTCGGGTTGCCTGAGCGACTTTTAACTCCGTCAGTTCCATAACCGGACGCGTCCCCCAGGACATCCCGTCACAGATAATCAGCCTCTGCGGGTCAATCTCCCGGATGGCGGAGACAAGACGCCGATGAACTTTCATAAACGGCTTGATCTCAATGTTCGACGGCTCGTTGAACAGGTTGAAACTGAGCTGGCTGGACGGGACGCCGGCGTATCGTTTGGCGAACGTCGACCAGTGCAGCGCGCAGACGTCAAGGGCTTCGTCGTCCTTCCAGACTGATTTCTCTTCCTTCGGCGAGGCGACTGTGTATCCCGGCGCCCGGTGCATGTTAATCAAAACGTGAATCCCGTACTTGCGGCCGTATTCCAGCGCTTTGTCGATTCGCTTGAGAGCCGACTCGTCGATTTTGCGCCAGTCTTTGTCGACAATCCAGTTCCGGTAATCCATCGGAAGCCGGACGAAATTGAACCCCCAGTCGTGAATCATGCGGAAATCGTCTTCGACAAAGTCCTTGTTTTGCCACGGGTTCATGAACATTTCCAACAGATTGAACCCATGCCAGGCGGGCAGATTATTCCAGCTTGCCTCCGGCAGAGCAGGCGCATCCGCCCCTCCAGCCAACAGATTCAGAGGGAACGACAACCCCGCGGCTAACGCGGCGGCGCCTGTCTTTAACACGGCTCGGCGGGACAGTTTTTTCATGACGGCTCCTTTCAGATGAATAATTAGTGTAGAGGTTTACATCCCAACTGACTTTAATTTTATCAGAGTCTAAAAAGAAATGCAACAGGGGGAGAGAGGAGATATTAAAACCGAACCGTAAACGGGTCGTCAGAACGTCGAGAACTTTTGCGCCGCGGGGAAGATGTATAATCTTGAGGATCAATGCAGTCTTCCCAATGACGAACGATTTCCGGACGCTTTTCCCCATGCCGCCAGACGATTCCAACCACGTCGAAGCGGTATTCTTTCAAGCCGAGAAGATTCATATACATTTTTATGAAGCTCTCCGCCGCCTTGACGATTCTGCGCTGTTTCTCTCCGTTGACGTTTCGTTCCGGCGGGTTGATATCGTCGTCAGACCTGGTCTTTACCTCGACAAAAACGAGAACGTCGCCGTCCTGAGCGACAATGTCGAGTTCGTACTGACCGTTTTTCCAGTTCTTCCGGACAATCTCGTATCCCTTCGTTTGAAGATATCTGGCAGCGTATTGTTCCCCCCGTTTGCCCAACGGCTGGGATAAATCGTAGACGTCCAGCGAATCCAGACGTTTATAATACCAGATCCGCAAGCGTTTTATCCAGTTCGACAGGAAAGAAATACGCATCGTTTAACTCCTTATCCCCCAAATTTTACAGATTATTGGTTAGACTGCAATAGGGGGGAGATGAATTTATCTTTGGGATTCTTTCTTCAAACCGCTTGAATTCTTTTTTTTATATTGTATAATATAGTACAGTTGGACTGTCCGGGAATTGGAACTGGGCAGAGAAATTTTTCTCAGAAATGTTTTATTAAGGAGACCCTTATGAATCTTACCGATTCTCGTTACAAGGATTTTGCGTTGGTTAAGGAAATGCTGGAAACGGCAGACGTCATTCGCAACTTCGATTTTTCGCAGACAGCCAACATGGCAAAGGCGATTGAACAGACCGGAGCGGTCTTTCTGACTGGCGAAGGCTCCAGCCGAATTTTCCCGGCGAAGAGCTTTATCTACGGCGTTCTCAAACGCGGGCTGCCCATCGCCGTCGCAACCGACGGGAGCTTCCAGGGCTGCGAATACGACCTGTCCCGATTTGCTGTTATGGGCGCCTCGAACAGCGGCAAGACCAAGGAACTCATTACCCTCATCAAACAGCTCAAGGCGAAGGGGCAGAAGAACATTTTCGGCGTTACCGCCAACGCGGGAACCCCGCTTCAGGAACTGTCCGACGAATGCGTTGTTCTTTCCTGCGGAAAAGAAGACGCTGTTGCCGCTACCAAGTCCGTTGTCGAACAGGCGTTGGTTTATCGCTCCATTCTCTGCAATCTGATTAAATGCTGCGAATGCGACGCAAACAAAACCGCTGCCGCCGACCTGTCCGCTCAAATCATGACAACGGAATACGACCCGGCTATTATCGAAAAAGCCGCCAACGCCAGAACCATCTTCTTCGCCGGCCGCAACGACGGCGTTGCTGAAGAACTGACGCTCAAAACCAACGAAATCACCCGCAAGCAAAGCGACTTCCTCGAAGGCACCTACGCTCTGCACGGCGTCGAAGAAATCATGCGCGAAAACGACGTCATCTTCTTCGTCGAACCGTTTGAATCGGAATTCGAAAAGATGCAGTCCATTTTCGAGAAAAACGTCGGCTGCACCGTCGTCGCCCTGTCCACCAAAGACACCCCGTTCCCGACCATTAAACTGCCGGAACTCAAGGGCTACGAAAAGTTCTTCCAACTCATGGCTGGCTGGAACCTGCTGGTACAGATCGGAACCGCCGAAGGCATCAACCTCGACAAACCAAACCGCGCCCGCAAGATTGGGAATGAGTTTATTGGATAGTTGTTAAGGCAGTAGGCAATAGGCAGTAGGCAGTAGTTTTTTAGACGCATGCGCTCTACTGCCTATTTCTTTCTAATAATGCTATCTTTTGAAGAGCTCAAGAAGCGCCTCGAACAGTCTCCGTTTCGTTCCCGATTTAAACTGACGAATCGGGACAGAGCGTATATAGCATTGCGGGGCTGGAACGAAATCCGCGCTCAGGCGCGAACGATAATCTCTCAACGGCTGGCAAGCGCGTTCCCTCTCAACGACGGCAAACAGACGCCCATGCGCGGGCACGTTGTCTTTATCGCTCAGCACGCGACGGGATGCTGCTGCCGCGGCTGTCTGCAGAAATGGCACAACATCTCGCCCGGCAAAGCTCTTTCAGACGAGGAAATAGAATACGTCTGCGACATTCTTGTCGCATGGCTTAAAGATAAAGCAGGCGACCTGTCCGGATTCGATCAGAACAGGTCGCTGTTTGAATAATCTCTTTGTAAAACTCTGCGAGTTACATATTATAACGGGAAATAATTCCACAATCGAGCAGAAGCGTCCAAACCATCAAAGCCAGCAAAATAAACAAGCCGATGTAGGACAGAATAATCATCAGGTTTTCCGGCGGCGGGGTTCCGAAAATCCATTCCCAGGCCAGGAAGACGACGTGTCCGCCGTCCACAACGGGAATAGGCAGCAGGTTGAAAACCGCCAGGTTGGCGCTGATCATACAGGTGAAAAGCATGAGAATTCCAAAGCCGCGGTTGGCGGACTGGTACGCCACCTGAGCCAGCATGACAGGACCGCCCAGGCCTTTCATGGAAACCTCGCCAGTACAAAGGCGATGAAGCATTCGGAAGACCAGTAAAAACATCTCGTTTGTCTTCTCAACGCCCATGCTGACGGATTCGCCAAAAGACGTCGCTCTGATCTTGGCAGTTTTAGCGTAAACGGTTAAGCCGCGGTCAGGAATAAAGCTGTCTTTCGATTCCTCTGGCGTTACTTCGAACGTCATAACGTCGGTAAAGAGACGAACTTTCGTTCCCACCGGGTAACTCTGAATGGTATCCATCACAAAAGCCCAGTCCGGGTGATGATCGTCGAGATTGATCCTGGGGAACTTCTCGTAATAGGATTCCCATTGAGCCTTTGTAACGCCCGCCTGCTTTTCGTCTGCCGGATATTCCGGAGGCAAAATCTGGAATCCGGTAATTTTCATCTTGGGCAGAATGCCTGCTTTGTCTGCCGGAGAGCCGGGCAGAACATAATAAATGTTATTGGTAATCTCATAGCAGAAACCCAATTCTGGAACCGCCAGGCTGCAATGACGCAAAATCGGGGAATAGTCAGACGTCTGTTTGACGTCCATGAGCGTATACGTTTCTTTAATGATGGAATCGCGTTCCTTTTCCCCATCGCGCAGCTCGCGGATTCGCTGAATGCCAATCGTAATCGACAGCGGTTCTTCAGACCCGGATTCCTGATGTTTTTTGACTCGCTGTTCTATAACCTGCGGGAACTTCCACGGGTCAGCAATCGGGAAATCGTCAAGCGTTAAAAGCTCGTCGCCAACTTTAATCCCCGCTCGATGAGCCGGGCTGTTTGGACGAACGCCGGTAATCTTGCCGATTTTCATAACCAGACCTAAATCCAGAGCCGGTCGAGGAGGAATAACAACGTTTTTGGTTTTCAATTTAGGCGCAGAATCGTTTGAACCTTTACACGAACGATTTGGTCCAATCGTTACCTTTACAGGCTTGTCGCGATGAAAGCGGAGATATTCCGCGAAATCGTTGTACGACTTTACAGGAGTTCCGTCAACCGCCTTGATACACGTATTTTCCGGCAGCTCCATTGACTTCTTCTCAGGATTATAGAACGCCGCGGCGGCGGGAGAACCCGGTCTGCCTGGCATTTTTTCAACCAAATTAAGACTGTTGGCGGGCAGAATCCCCATGACCTGGTTCATGCCGTTGCTTTTCGTTGGGATTTTCAGCTTTTCTAATTTTTCCGTATCAACTGAATTAATCCAAACTTCCAAGCCATTTTCAGACTTCTTCCCGGACAAAGCGACGTTCTGCTGAACTTTGCTGAACGAACTGGTTTGAACGCCGTTGATGCTGACGATTGTATCTCCGGAACGCAGACCGTTATTCCACGCCGGCGACCCGGCAACGACGCTGACCTCCGGCGGGTTTTCTTCAATGCCAGCCTGATACGCGAGAATCCCGGCAACGTACGCAAAAATCGCGTTCATCGTAACGCCGGCGACGATAATCGCCATTCGCTGCCATACAGGTTTCGCCAAATAGCTGCGAGGGTCGTGAAGGATTTCGCGCTGTTCGTCTAAAGCCTCAACGTCAGCCATGTCGTCTGCGCCTTTATATATCGCCAGCTTGGATTTTTCGTACTCTTCTCGAAGCTCGCCGGGGTTGTCTTCCTGACCCAGCATTTTGACGTATCCGCCCAGCGGGAAGGCGCCAATGCCGTATTCAGTCTCTCCCCACTGAAATTTGCACAGCGAACATCCCCAGAAATCAAAACCAATATAGAATTTCTCGACTTTTACGCCGCACCATTTCGCGACGATAAAGTGGCCGAACTCGTGAATGAGAATCAGAAATCCGAATACCAGCATAACCACCAGCACGGAAATCCAAAATGAAATCGAAAACAAATAGGATAAAGACGACAGTAATATAGCGCTCATATTTATGTTTTAGTGTTAGGAATAAGGAGTTTACACAACGCTCCTTAGTAATCGCGAATTACGTTCCGAATTACGCATTGGCAAGGGCGTCCAGTTCCCGCTGAGTCCATTGGCGAGTTTGATTGTCTATCTGAATCAACTCGTCCAGCGTCGGATGGGGAATAAACCCGGACTGCAGATGGGCGTCCACCGCTTTGCAGCACGTCGAAACAATTTCCAGGAAGGGTATTTTGCCTTCAATAAAATATTGTACGGCAACTTCGTTCGCCGCGTTCATTACGCAGGCTGAACTTCCTCCGTATTTTACCACTTTAAGAGCTAATGACAAGCCCTTAAACCGCTTTTGCGTCATATCTGGAGGAAAAAAGTCTAATTTATGGCATACAGACCAGTCCATTTGGCTTGCTGGACCTGGCGTTCGCTCTGGACAGGTTAGCGCGTACTGAATCGGCAAACGCATGTCCGGCGGGCTGATTTGAGCGATTACTGACCCGTCTACGAACTCCACCATCGAATGGACGTACGATTGCGGGTGAATGACGACGGCTATCTGCTCCGCCGTCAAATTGAAAAGCCATCGGGCTTCGACAATCTCCAGAGCCTTGTTCATCAGCGTCGCGGAATCGATGGTAATCTTCTTTCCCATCTTCCACGTGGGATGAGCCAGCGCCTGTTCGAGCGTTACCGACTGGAGTTGTTGTTCTGAATATTCCCGGAACGGGCCTCCGCTGGCGGTCAAAACGACCCGTTTGATCTCCGAATGGTTCCCGGCGCGAAGGGACTGGAACACCGCGCCGTGTTCACTGTCAATGGGCAGCAAAGGCGCGTTGTACTTTTTCGACGCTTCTATTACCAGCTCTCCGCCGATCACCAGGCTCTCTTTGTTGGCAAGAGCGACTCTCTTTGAAGCCTGCAGCGCCGCCATCGTACTTTCCAGCCCTGCCCTGCCGACAACCGCGCATACAACTGTCTGCGCCTCGGGAAGCTGAGCCAGCTGAATCAACGATTCCGGGCCTTTGAGCAAAATTGTACCGTCTGGAAAAAGAGATTTGTCAACTTCAGACGCCGTTTGAGGGTTCGTAACCGCTACGTATTTGGGCTTAAACTGCTGAGTCTGTTCAATCAACAGCTTGATGTTGCTGTGCCCTGCCAGAGCGCAGAGATGCATCGCCCCGTCTGAATGAGAAATTACATCCAGCGTACTGCAGCCGATACTGCCGGTTGATCCGAGAAGAGAGATATTTTGTCTGGTCATAATAAGCGCAAAGCGCATAGAATGAAGCGCATAGTATGGGTTATGCGCTTTGAATTCTATACGCTAAGTTTGAGCTATTCGCTGACTGCTAAACTATTTCGCCGGAGCCTGAAGGTTCGGACGAACGCGTTTCTGAACGTCAATTTCGAGAACGCCAAAGGCGGCTTCGTGACGCTGAACGGTCATGCTCAGAGCGTGAAGAATGCGCTTGGCGGTGTAGAAGTTGGTGATGATGCGCTGCGTAATGGTAATCGGAGCGGTCGGAACTCCAATCGGCTGCGGGTTGAGACCGAAATCGATAATCAGTTCTTCCGGCGTGCCGGTAACGCGGCAGAAATTGGCGTAGCTGGTTACAGCTTTGTCGTCGTTGATCTGAACTTGCGGAGCAGGCGCTTGTTTAGTGGCTTCGGGAGCGGGGTTTTCTGTGGACATTTAAACTACCTTTCTTTTTATATTACTATAAAAAACGTTAAATTGTTTGAAATAAACAATAGTGAATTGTTTTTAACCAATCTTGTCTATTTGACGCATATTGCATTAAAAACGTTCCAGCTTTCTTAAATTATTATACAACAAACGCCGGAAGAATGCAATATCAATATAGTTCCGTTTTTTCCGACGCGACAGTCGGGGGCGTCGGGATGCCCGGCAGGATTTTCTTCGGGGTTGGATTTGCCGCAACGGGCGTCGGGGCTGCCGGCTCTGGATTGGTTACAACAGGTTCCGGGACAGCGGGTTCCACTTCTGGAATGGCGGGTTCCTGTTCCGTCAACGCTGAATCCTGTTCTGGCAACGCAGGTTCCGCATCCGATAAAATGGATGTCGATTTCGATTGGCTGTTCTCAGCCGCAGCGTTCTTTTCCGGTTCCTCCGCCTGATTGGCAACCGACGGCGAATAGGAAGCGCTTTGAGCCGTTTTAGCCGGCGTTGGAACGCACGTGTTATTGCCTAACAGCGTCGGACTGGCGCATTGAGGAACGCAGCAGGGAGCAGGCGTCATCGCCCATCCCGGCGGATCAAGCGGTTTCGGCTGAGGTCCGCAAATCGCGACAGCGCTCGAACACGCAACCGGAGGAGCGGGTTCGCATGTCTGACATGCCGGCGCGGGAGCGGGAGTATTGCACGCGACTTGCGTTTGACACGCGCCTGTCGCACAGCCGCCCATCGACTGATCCAGCATCGCTCGACGCTGGTTAATCGCCGTCTGCGTTGGCAATACCTGCAAGGACTTGCAGTACATTGCAGACGCCTCAGCGTACATGTTTTTCTGTTCGTATACGTATGCCATCGAGTTCATAGCGCGGACGTTTTGCGGGTCCATCGCCAACGCCTGACGCAGACTCGCTTCCGCCTGATCGACTCGATTGTATTCGTTATATAAACGCGCCAGCTCAATCTTCGGCTCGACGCTTCCGAGTTCCTGACGATTCCAGTTTTCCAGCAGCGCGAAGGCGTCGTCGGGACGGTTTTCGTCGCAGTAAAGCGTCGCCAGACCGCGGTAAGCGTCTACGTGAGACGGGTTGCGATCCAACGCCAGACGATAATATTCTTCCGCCCGGTTGAAATTATCGGGATTTCCGCAGGACTTCGCCCGTTGATGTTCGATAATCGCCAGATTATAGCACGCGTCCGCATCAGACGGGTTTGCCGAACGCGCACGGAGAAACATGTCTTCCGCTCGCTGGGGATCTCCGCTGTTCATTCGCCGAACGCCTTCTGCGTTCAACGACTGCGACTTGAAACTCTGACATCCGGACAGGCACAGCGCCAGCCCGATGCAAAACAAAACTGCGGCAGTAGTTCGATAGCGACTAATCATAATAACGGGTGGTAAAAACAATTCTCCCGACGTCTCGGGCGTTTTCTGAGATAGTACCCGTTTTTTCTGTTTTAATCAAGACCAATTTTTCACTTTTATTAGATTTTTAAAAAAACGCCGCCTGAAATCGGGAGATTTCAGGCGGAGATAGCGTCCCGAAGGGACGCAACTCTTGTAACCGTGGGCTTCAGCCCACGGAAAAAGCGTTATATCCTCCCCTTATCGCTTTAGCCGCATTTTCTCCCGCGCCCCCGTTGGGGGCGCGGTGGAAATGCGTATTCATCGATATTATTATTTCGTCGTATTCTTATTCCGTGGGTTAAAACCCACGGCTATTAAAATTGAACCGCTACGCGGTTCTAGCGGGCGACACGCCCGCGAACCGGACTCAACCATGTGCAATCGCAGGAAAGATTTGAGTGTGCCCTTGGTTTACAAAAAAACGCCGCCTGAAATCAGGAAATTTCAGGCGACGCAGGTGATTCAATCTAATTCGCGAACCGGGAACGAGGAGTCCTCGTTCCCGGCGCGGTTAGTCAAATACTATTTGTTGCAGCAGCAGCAAGCTTCTTCTTCCAGAGCGGCTTGAGCGGCGGCGAGTTTCGCAACCGGAACGCGCAGCGGCGAGCAGGAAACGTAGTTCAGACCAATCTTGTGGCAGAACTTGACGGACGACGGTTCTCCACCGTGTTCGCCGCAGATGCCCAGTTCGAGTTCCGGACGGGTTTCGCGGCCTTCCTTGACGGCAATCTTCATCAGTTTGCCAGGACCAGTCTGATCGAGAACCTGGAACGGGTCTTTCGGGAAGATTTCCTTTTCCAGATAATCGTTGATGAACGACGCATAGTCGTCACGGCTGATTCCCAAGCAGGTCTGGGTGAGGTCGTTGGTTCCGAAGGAGAAGAATTCCGCTTTCTTCGCGATGTCGCCAGCGTTGAGAGCGGCGCGCGGAATTTCAATCATCGTACCGACCATGTACTTCAGTTCGACGCCAGCGGCGGCGATTTCAGCGTCGGCGGCGGTGCGAATGATGGCTTCCTGGTTGGCGAATTCGTTGAGGCATGTTACCAACGGGATCATGATTTCCGGCTTGACGACAATGCCCTTCTTCTGGCACGCGATCGCGGCGCGGATGATGGCGGTTGCCTGCATCTTGGTGATTTCCGGATAGACGATTCCCAAACGGCATCCACGATGTCCGAGCATCGGGTTGGATTCCGCCAGGTCGTGAACGCGCTGCTGAATGAATTCAACGGTCATGCCGGTCTTGGCAGCCAGTTCTTCCTGTCCAGCCAGGTCGTGGGGAAGGAATTCGTGAAGCGGCGGGTCAAGCAGACGAATGGTAACGTACTTGCCGTCCATCGCGGTGAACAGACCTTCAAAGTCTGCCTGCTGGAACGGAAGCAGTTTTTCCAGAGCCTTTTCGCGGTCGGCGGTGTTGTCAGCCAGAATCATGGTGCGGAATTCGTCGATGTGATCGAAGAACATGTGTTCCGTACGAGTCAGACCGATGCCTTCAGCTCCCAGAGCGACGGCGGCAATTGCCTGATCCGGTTTGTCGGCGTTGGTGCGAATCTTGAGCTTCTTGTACTTGTCAGCGTAGCCCATCAGTTTGGCATAGAGCTGATAAATCGGGGCGTCTTCAGCCTTGAGGGTTTTGTCACGGAGAACCTGGAGAACTTCAGACGGAGCGGTCGGAACCTGTTCGCCGTAGATGTTGCCGGTGAATCCGTCAACGGAAATCCAGTCGCCTTCCTTGAAGACCTTGTCGCCAACGGTCATGGTCTTGGCGGCGTAATCAATAACGATGCCGTCGCAGCCGCAAACGCAGGCTTTGCCCATCTGGCGGGAAACCAGAGCGGCGTGAGAAGCGGCTCCACCGAAGGAGGTAACGATACCCTGAGCAACCTGCATACCGCGGAGGTCTTCAGGAGTGGTTTCGCGTCGAACCAGAATCAGTTTGGCAGACGGATCCTTCTGGAACCATTTTTCGGCTTCGTCCGGCTGGAAGCAAATCTGTCCAGTGGCGGCGCCAGGACCAGCGTTAACGCCCTTGGCGATCGGTTCGTGGCCTTTGAGTCCGGAACCGGAGAAAATGGGCTGGAGAAGCTGGGTTACGTCGTTAGCCGGAACGCGTTTGACAGCGGTCTTTTCATCAATGAGACCTTCTTCGCACATTTCGACAGCGGTGCGAACGTGAGCGAAACCGGTTCGTTTGGCGTTACGAGTCTGAAGCATGTACAGCTTCTTCTTTTCAATCGTGAATTCGATGTCCTGAACGTCGTGATAAGCCTTTTCGAGGTTCAGAGCGACTTCCTGGAACTGTTCCCAAACTTCGGGCATGTCGTCCTTCAAAGAAGCTTCGATCTTCTTCGGGCGGCGGATACCGGCAACAACGTCTTCGCCCTGAGCGTTAATCAGGTAGTCGCCAGTGATTCCCTTGACGCCAGTGGCGCCGTCGCGAGTAAGAGCAACGCCGGTGGCGCAGTCGTCGCCCATGTTGCCGAAGACCATCGCCTGAACGTTGACGGCGGTTCCCCAGGTGTGAGGAATCGAGTATGTACGACGATAAACGATAGCGCGGTCGTTCATCCAGCTTCCGAAAACGGCGCCGATAGCAGCCCAAACCTGTTCCATCGGTTCTTCCGGGAAGTCTTTGCCAGTCTGAGTTTTAACAGCGGCTTTGA
Source organism: Thermoguttaceae bacterium (assembly GCA_017407125.1). GTDB lineage: Bacteria > Planctomycetota > Planctomycetia > Pirellulales > Thermoguttaceae > RUG11551. The sequence goes on along the minus strand of JAFQXE010000023.1, from coordinate 82,145 downwards.
ATTCGGCAACCAGTTCTTTGAGAGCTTCAGCCGGCAGGTCGCAGTCCTGTTCAACGCCGTATTGAGCCTTCTTGGCAACCAGAATCTTTTCGAACGGGTCGATTTCGGTCTTGCTGGTCGGCTTCATTTCGAGAACGACGTCGCCGAACATCTGGACGAAACGACGATAGCAGTCCCAGGCGTAGCGTTCCGAACCGGATTTTTCAGCCAAAACGCGGACGGTCTTGTCGTTCAAACCAATGTTCAAAACGGTATCCATCATACCGGGCATGGATTCACGAGCGCCAGAACGGCAGGAAACCAACAGAGGCAGGTTTTCGGTGTCGCCGAACTTCTTGCCCATCGCGTTTTCAATGCCTTTCATAGCGGCTTCAACTTCAGCCTTGAGGCTTTCCGGATAGGTCTTGCCGTTGTCGTAGAAGTACGTGCAGACTTCCGTGGTAATGGTAAAACCAGCTGGAACCGGCAGATTGTTCGCTGCCATTTCAGCAAGGTTCGCGCCTTTTCCGCCGAGCAGTTCGCGCATGTCTTTGTTGCCGTCGGCCTTGCCTTTTTCAAAACTATAAACGTACTTAGTCATGGATGAATACCCTTCTTGGCAGTTTTACCTGCCGTAAAAACGTGAAACAAAAAGACTGCTTGACCTTCCGTCAGCTTTAGGCGCGCTTTCGATAAGCCAATTCGTCTACCAATAACTATAAAATTTCATATATTTTACCGAACTTCAATTTTTCGTCAAGAACCAGCCCCCCCTCTAAACGAAAGATTTCTTTAAAATATTAATTAATGGAAGGCGGTAATGAAGCAACCAACGGGGTGCGAAGCCGCACGGGCGAGTGGATGAGGTTTTGCCTCCGAAAAAGCTGGTTTTGGCGCTACCCGCTTCCAATCAGGAACCGACCTTGTCGGGCGGAATTACGCAGTTCGCCGAAGGCGAACCTAATACTTGAGGATTAGAATTATCTATGACCTGCGCTTTGCGTAATTGCTAATTGAAAATTGCTAATTGCTAATTCTACTCGACCAACTCCAGCGTTTCCCAGAAAGACGGGTCTGAGCTGAACGGGGCGGGTTCGGGAGCGGTCAGAGTGATTTCTCCCAGGTCTTTGTCCTGAATTTTCCAGGCGATGCCCAACGTCGGGTAGTCGTCCGGGCGGTAATCCGTCAGGGACTCCGCCGGAAAGACGCATTCGAGCAAATAGCCGTCCGCGGTGATTTGGCTGCGAACAAAGAAATACGACGATTCCATGTTTCGAGGGTTTTCTTTTGCCAAATGAATCGGAATCGGGACGACGGCGGGGTCATTGAGCTTTCTCCCCCCGCCGGTTGGATAGAGAGCAAATTCATGACAGGCGCGCCCTGCTCTGTGCACCTGACGCATGTCGCGCATGTCCAGCCAAAGCAGAATGTAATCCCCTGAGTCCGTCATGGGAACGCGGCAGTCCAGCGGGTGTTTTTTCCCCGTTATAACAAACGAGATTCCCAGCCCGGAATCGTCCCACGCCATTCGGACGTCAACCGGCGACGCTTTCCCGTCCAGGGCGTTGAACTGCGGCAGCGCATAAGACTCGTCCAACTCCAAGCCCATTTTAGGCCATGCGAGTTCTTTTTCCGAACTCCACAAGTTGGCTTTTCGATGGCACTGAAGCGCGAATTTAAACGGCAGACGCGGGGAAATGGGGAGGCGCAATTGTATAGTTAGGAGTTAGGAATGAGGAGTGAGGAATTGAGGAATGGCAACTTAGTTGCCATACTCAAATCTTTATATACGCAAATCTCGGTTTCTCAGGCTGGCGAGGTATTCTGTCCAAGCCTCGGCGCCGTAAACGCGGGTAATGAGCGTCTTGAGGCGAGAAACGAGCATTTCGATTTCTTTTTGAATTGCTTCTCCGGCAGCGGAGGCGGAAGAAATCTTGGCTTCGACCAAGGATTGCAGCTGCGTTTCGAGCAATTCCTGATAAATTTTAATAGCGGTAATCGGCTGAGAACCTTCTGCCAGCTGAGCCAGCTGAATGCTTTGCTGTCGGCTGATTTTGGTCGGGTCTTCCTGCCAGAGGAAAACAGCGCGTTCCAAATCCCAGTCTTCCAGGAAAATATCCATCAGAAGCTCGTACTGCTGCGACTGTTTGAGTTTGAGCAGACACTGATCTTGAGTTTCTTCCCAAATGCCGGCGCGCATGCTTTCGCTTCGCAGACGATGATACGATTCTATATCCGGACGAAGCGCAAACATTCTCTGCGCCAGCTCGATGGCTTCCTGATCCGCCTTGATTTGAACCTGATGTCCGTTGAGCCATTCCTTCAGGACGTCGGACGGTTTTGTTTCCAGCCGCTTTTCAACCAGCGCGAACGCCTGCTTCGGAAACCCCATTTTCATCAAGCGTTCGACAGCGATAAGGGCTTCGTAATCGTCTGCGGAATCCAGAAAAACGGCGATCTGGTCAAACTTGTGCTCCAGCGCGAACTGCTGGGCGATTTCTCCAAACCAACCGATTTCCCGATACAGTTTAAGCCGGGTTTCGTCTTCCAGTCGAGAACCGTAAAAGACAAGGCAAACCATGCCCCACAGACGTCGGGCGGGCTTGCTTTGACAGCGATGGAGAGCGTCCCACGCCATAGCCGCCCAACGATTGATGTGCGCTTCCGGCATTTCCGACATCCAGCGAATGACTTCCTTGTCCAGCGTTCCGTCAAATTCAATAGCGTCAGACAATTCCTGGAAAAAGACGTCTCCCACCTGCTTGACGCGCTGTTCTTCCAGCGTTCCAACGGCGAGACGCATTAAATCTTCAACGCAGTCCCGGCAGATTTCATCCGCCGCTGAGGATTCGTTTTTTGCGTGACGAGCGCGAATGACTTTGTATATGTTGACGAAAATGTCAACAGCGGTATTCCATTCACGCTGACGAAGCATGTCTTCACCCAGCAGTTTAAGAGAATCGATAATTTCCCACAGGGAATTATTCGACGCTTCCGAGACCAGAGCCGCTTCAACGATGGTGCGATAGTCTTTTTCTTTGAGAGTTTCTCTTTTATCGACCGTTTGCGGGGCGCTGCGTTCCACAAAGGTTTTTGCGTCCGGACGCCGCTGAACGATTTGTAACAGAATTTCTTCCAGTTCTGCGCGTGACAGCGTTTCAATGATTTCTTTTACAGACTGCCCGCGCTGAAAGTTTTCTCCGCGGTTGAGCCACGTCAAAACCAGAGCGGCAACGTGACGGCAGCGGCCGTTCAAACCGTCTGGACACGTGCAGCCCGCCTCGATAATCTCGCCGTCGCCAAGCTGAGCCTGAACTCGATAAATCTTGTTCGCTCTGCCCTTGCAGCTGGCTTTAAGAATAGACCCGTTGAGTTCAAGCCCGGTCAGCGCCCCGGTATACATGTACTGATACCCTTCCGCCAACGCGGCGGCGCCGACTCGATCGCGAATTGCCTGTTCTGTAATGTTGCTGAACTGTTCCATGGAATCGTTGTCAGTAGCGTGTCGCGAGGAGCGAGAATGATTTATACGTTTGGTTCTTCTCGCCGCCTCGCATCTAACATTTTTTCCTTTTAGTCAATAATCTTGTTGATAGCGATTTCAACAAGCCCTGTCGCGCCGGCTTTTTTCAGCGGCGGAACCAGATCTCGAACTTCCCGTTCGCCAACAATCGTATTGACCGCAACCCAGGAATCGTCTGCCAGCGAACTGACAGTCGGATTTTTCAAAGCCGGCAGAATATTCAGCACGGTTTGCAGAGCTTCGCGCGGGACGTTCATCGTCAAATAGACGCGTCCTTCCGCCGCCATAGCTCCCTTAAGCATCATGGCGATGTCGTCAATTTTGGCTTTCTTCCATTCGTCTTTGTAGGAGTTGTGGTTGGCGATAAACCGGGTGGTGCTTTGCAGAATCGTGTCAATAATGCGAAGTTTATTGGCTCGCAAAGAGCTGCCCGTTTCGGTGATTTCGACAATCGCGTCTACCAGCGTCGGAGCCTTGACTTCCGTCGCGCCCCAGGAATATTCAACCAGAGCGTTGACGCCGTTTTTCTCCAGATAACTCTTCGTCAGCCCGACGGCTTCCGTAGCAATGCGTTTGCCTTCGAGGTCTTTAACGGTTTGATACGGGGAATCTTCCGGAACGCACAGAACCCAGCGAACCGGGCGGCGGCTGACTTTGGAGAACTGCAATTCAGCAACTTCCTCAACGTCGGCGTGAGTTTCGCAAATCCAGTCGAAACCGGTCAAGCCAGCGTCCAAAATGCCGGCGTCGACATATCGAGCCATTTCCTGCGCTCGAATGAGCAAACATTCAATTTCCGGGTCGTCAATATCGGGAAAATAGCTGCGAGACTGGAACGTGATCTTCCAGCCAGCTTTACGAAACAGTTCCGCTGTAGCCTCTTGAAGACTGCCGGCGGGAATTCCAAGTCTGAGTTTATTGGTCATGGTGGTATGTAGTTAGTTGTTAATTTAGCTATAAGCTGCTAGCTTCTAGCTGTTAGCCTAAAGCTAGTAGCTAGAGGCTAATGGCTAAAAGCTACTTTTTATAAACTTCTTTCGGGTCGAAAACGCGCTCTCCGACGATTTCCACGCCGTCCGGCGTAACCTTTCGGAAGAAACAGCTCTGATAGCCTTCATGGCAGGCGGCTTTGCCGACCTGGTCAACTTTGAGCAGAATCGTGTCCTCGTCGCAGTCGATAAATATTTCTTTAACCCACTGAACGTTTCCGCTTTCTTCGCCTTTGCGCCACAGCTTTTGACGGGATCGGCTAAAATAAACGGCGCGCCCGGTTTTGAGCGTTTCGTTGTAGCTTTCTTCGTTCATATAAGCCAACATGAGCACGACGCCGGATTCGTAATCTTGAGCGATTACCGGAATCAGTCCGTCTCCTTTGGCAAAATTCGGTTTGACGTCATTTTCAGACATGATTATTCCTTTCCATTAGATTTTGGGAACCGGTTGGTTGTCAGTTATTGGGCGCGCAGCTTGAATCAGGGGCGCCTGCCACTCAAAACTGACCACTTGCCGTATTATATAATCCAGTCTGAATAAATCAAGGGGAGAGGGTCAGGAAATAGGGAACAGAATTTTTAATTCGCCGGAGACGGAGTTCTGTTCCCTTTTTTCTTTTTAGAAGTACATCTGAACGGACGTCGTGAAGACGCTGACGTTTCCAGACTTGTTAAGCGCGCCGTACTTGTATTCGTCGTTTGAGAGAATGTAGTTGAACACAACGCGGAACGTCTGACTCATTTGCCAGTTCAAACCAAAGGTATGGTCATAAGCGATACCGACTTTAGACTTTTCTCCGTCGGCGCCTGCCAGAAGCGGCATTTGTCGGTAATCGATCCAGCTGAATCGGTACAGCAGCTGCCATGCGCCGCATCCAGACTCGAACATGCCGTTTTCACAGCGGCGGACAAAATCGACGTTCGGTTTGATAAACGTCAAAGTTCCTGTCGATTTCTGGTAATTGTAATGTTCGCCGGTAAGCATGTAACTGAGAGAAACGTGTCCGCCGTGAATATTCATATCGCCAATAGCCGCGTCCGAGTTCTTCAGTCTGATATAGTTGTATTCAGCAATAACCGCGAAGGAATTGTTGGTGAATACCAGTTCTGGAGAAACCATATACGTATCCGTCGTTCCGACGAAAGCTCCAGTCTCGATGCACTTGCGTCCCAGATCGTTTTCCGCTCGAGTTCCCCAGTTCATACTTTCCCCAGGATTCCAGGATTTATAGGTAAACGAGGCGCCAACGTGGAAAACTCGACCAATTTCCGGGCAGTATTGCAGGATTTTGACAAATCGAGCGGTAACGCCTTCTCCAGAACGGGTGTCGCCTGGATCGTATCCGTCGTCGTAGTGTTTGTGAATGGTGTCTGAGCAGTTCTGGAAGAATCCGACTGTCCAGAGAAAATCCTCTACGCGGGATCCGTTGCTGAATTCGATGCCCAGAGCGCGGTTTTGCATATAGGAGCTGATGCCGGACATGCTCAACGGACGGTCGTTAAACCACATCTGATGAACTCCAGTAAGCTGTTCGACGCCGGAGGGTTCCTTGAAATATCCGATTCTCATATCGCCCAGCCACGGCAATTCTTTGATTCCGAGATAAACGTCTTTGAACGCCAGATTCTGCGGAGCCAGGTCAAAATTGCACTTGTAAACAAACTGCTTGTACGAACCGGCAACGCCAATCCAGGCACGACGAAGATCCGTACCGTTTCGCATGTTGCCAGCGCGAGCTTTGGACGCCTCGTTCTGGTCGAAGAAATCTGCCTCGTACTGAAGACGACCGGAAACTTTAACCGACGGTTTTTTAGCGTCGTCTTCTTTCTTTTTAGCGGCTTTTGCTTTTTCGTCTTTGAGCTGGGATTCCAGCGATTCCAGACGTTTATTGAGAGCGTTCCATTGGTCAGGAGAAATGGAATATCCTGACGGCGTCTGTGCAGATTCGACAATTTGATCCGGAGTTACAATCGAACTCGGGACGTCCTGAGCGTACGTTGGAACGACAAACAATACGGTTAATGTGCAAAAAACAATTGCTGCAATCCATTTCCGTTTAAAGATAATGACGCTTTTCATGATTTCTTAACGCTTTCGCGCTTCTCGGTATCCGTTTCCTATTGATTATTTATCCGTATCGGGTTATATTTAATCCATATAACCCATATAATCCTTTTAATCGTTATAATCGTCAAATATCGTTGGACTATTTAACGACAAAAAACAAATTGGGCAAAGTAGTCAAACAACACAAAGGGGAATTTATAAAAATATGGAAATTTTTTACAGAATTGGCAGAAAACTCAGAAACATGTACCCATGGATATGTTTGTTCGTGGCGCTGGTTATGATTGCCAGTTATCTGTATAAGCAATTTTCCCTTCCGAAAAATGAGCCTTATCTCACAGAAGGCGTTTACGATGTAGAGCGTGTTGTCGACGGCGACACGCTTTTGCTTGCCAATGGAATTCGCATCAGACTTATGGGCGTTGATACGCCGGAAACGGTCAAGCCGCATTCGGAAGTGGAACCCTTCGGTCCGGAAGCAACAGCGTTTACCAAACAGGCTATCGCTCAAAACGGAAATCGTGTTTTTATTCGTCTGGACTGCGACCGGTTCGACAAATATGGCCGCAATCTGGCGTTTGTTTATTTAGGGGAATCCGACGGCGCAGACGCTGTCTTTCTCAACGAAGAACTCGTCCGCGCCGGGTTGGCGAAAGCAATTATGACGTTTAACTATTCCATGTCCATAAAAAGACGTCTGTACAAAGCCCAGAAAGAAGCAATCGAGAACCGTCGAGGAATTTGGTCTTTGCCGGAAAATCAAAATGAGAAGCCCCTATTGCAAAAGTTTGAAGAATGATATAGAATAGAGCGTGTAGAAGAAATTGAGGGAATAGGGAATGGGGAATAGGGAATAGTCTTCGCCTTCGGCGAATTCATAATCCCCCCACTCCCTGTTCTCTGCTCCCCACTCCCTACTCCCTACTCCCTAATTATCATGAGATGCCCTTTTTGCCGCGAAGACAACGACAAAGTAATCGATTCCCGCACTGCTCAGGACGGAGCCGCGATTCGTCGGCGTCGGCTGTGCCTGTCCTGCAACCGTCGGTTTACGACGTACGAGAGCGTAGAAAAAAACGCCCTGAAGGTTGTCAAACGCGACGGCGTTCGCGTTCCGTATGACCGAGCCAAGCTGCGTTCCGGCATCGAAAAAGCCTGCTGGAAACGTCCCATCTCCGCCGAGCAGATTGACGAGATGGTCGCCCGAATCGAATCGCTTGTAGAAAGCAAGTTCGACGCGGAGGTCGATTCCCGATTCCTCGGCGAAGCGGTTATGGAACAGCTCCGCGCCGTCGACGAGATTGCTTATATTCGATTCGCCAGCGTCTACCGACAGTTCCAAGACGTTCAGGAATTCGTCAAAGGTCTGGACGCCATTCTTAAGACAGAACAAAGCTGACGCTGTCGGAGTGCGGGAGCAAAGCTCCCGCTTTTTCGGAAAACATCGAGAAGAACGAAAAACGTCGTTCACCGCCAAGAAAGTTAGAACTACCGGATCGCGGCTGTATCAGCCGCTAAAAAAACGCGAGCTATCGCTCGCTTATAAAAGCGAGAACTGCGCTCTCGCGCTCCGAAATGTCACACTATCGTTAAAAATTTTTTCGAAAAAATTCGATTCGCGTCTAACCTTGCCTGCGCTGCGCCCGGGAACAAAAGGCGAGCCGGGAACGTCAGTTCCCGGGCCATCTCTAAACGGCTATTGTTAATACGTTGATTTTCGATCATATACCCACGGGTTTACACCCGTGGCTCGCCTAAGCGTTTCGACTGCGGTCGCGACACATGCGCTAATTTTCCGGACGGGTTATTGACCTAACGCAACGAAAGCCCAAGTAGTCGCCCCGACAGTCGGGATCGTCGCAGCTGCGGCGCGCCGACCGGCAGAGCTGGGCGTAGATGCTCCAGCCGCCGCCGCGGAAAACGCGGTAGGAGCCATTCGAAGGACCAGTCGGGTCTGTTACAATCCCGTTTGGATAATCTTTATTCCAATAATCAGCGCACCATTCCCACACGTTCCCGTGCATGTCGTACAAGCCCCACGCGTTGGGCTTCTTCGTTCCAACAGGATGAGTACTTCCTTTATTAGAAAATTCGTTATACCACGCCATCTCGTCCAGATTCCCTGCATACGCTCCTGTTGTTCCCGATCGACAAGCGTATTCCCATTGCGCTTCTGTCGGAAGTTGCACTGACAAGCCAAGCTTTTTACACTTCTTGCAGAATTCCTGGCAGTCGTTCCATGATACTCGTTCTACAGGAAGATCGTCTCCCTTAAAGCCACAATCTGGAAGATTTCCCATAACCGCTTTCCACTGCTTTTGCGTTACTTCCGTTTCCATCATCCAGAAACCTTTGGTCAGCGTTACTTGATGTTGCGTTTCGTTGCTAAAGCGTCCTTCTTCTGACATAGGCGACCCCATTATGAACGTTCCCGAAGGACACCATCTAAATGCGAATTCCACCCCGTTAACTTTTTCAACTTTGCGTTCGCCCGCTTTGGGCGATCCTGTTGGCGTCTGAGCGGCGGTAGGCGCTTGAGCTGGACGCTGAGGCGCAGGGTTCCCACCTCCGGCAGGCGGGCGTTTGAGGAGTTTTTGCGCCATATTCCGTTCACGTCTTATAGAACTGTATCTCGGACACAAAGCGATTGCTTCGTCGTATTTTTTAATCGCCAGTTCGTAATTTTCGTCCTCCACCGCCTTTCGCGCCTCTTCTACCAGTTTTTTTGCCTTCGGGACGTTCATATCTTCGGACAGAGTGAAATCTGCCGCAGAAAGATTGAGATACGGCCGCTGGATTTTGTTTTCCGCTTTTGCAACGTCCGCTTGAGTTTGAGACGTCGTCCAGGCGCAAACTTCCAACAGCGTCAGTTTGCCGTCATGATTTGTGTCCGCTTCTCCGGACAAAGCAGTTACCAGGTTTTTCGTAAAATACCCGTTTCCCCCATCGCGATCTTCTTCGTAACTCTTTTCGCCTTTATCGCAGCTCTGGAAAAGAGCAATTCCCTGCGGCGGAGCGGGAATGACCTGGAAAGCCTTTGCATCTCGAGAGTTCGGAGTGTTGCGGCATGCGTCTACGACCATCCATTTGAATCTGGCTTGGCATTTGGAAAGGTCGTCCATTACTTTCGTGATAGAAACGCACGTTCCATCAAGGTTATTCGGATCGGCAAACGGCGGGCAGAAATAATCCATTCTGCCTTCCCGCGCCCCATGCCCGGAAAACGCAAAGAAAACAATATCGCCAGCTTGCGCCGCAGAAAGGATTTCAGCAACCTTTTGTTCGATTTTCCCCTTGGTCGGAATATCGCGAATCGCGCCGCCGGTCGTGAGAATAATTATATCGCTCTCCTTAAAACCTACTTTAATCAACGCCGCATTGAGCGCTTTCATATCGTTGACGCAGCATTTGAGCGACGGGACGTTATCGTAATCGTCCACGCCAACCAGCAGCGCCAGCTTGCGCGCCTCGACAGTCTGAACCAGACAGACAATTAAAACGAAAATCAATAAACAAAGGAATCGACGCATATATTTCTCCTGAATGCGAATAATTAAGATCTATTATAGTATAACCTGCAATCAGGAAATCTGCAAGCGCCCGAATGGCTAAGAAATCCCAAAAACGGGGATTTTTCTGGAATAATAGTAATTATATATGGTCACGAACAATTGAAGGAACGCCAAAGCCATAGGTGAGCCGGGGTGCGTAAGCCCCCGGAAAAACGTATTCAAACCGATTGATTCTTTGTGTTCTTTGTGGCTTAAAAAATGCGGACTTACGTCCGCGATCCAGAATGGTTTTCGACTGCGTCGTTTTGTTATGCTTGCTTCGCTGCGTTTTGTTCGCCTTCGGCGAACTGCGTAATTCCGTTCGCTTCGCGAACTCCATTACCGCCTTCCATTAAGCACCCGGCTCCGCTGCATTCCAAAACGAGAGCTTTGCTCTCGTACTCCGACATTGTTCCCCTCCTCTTACTTGACTTTTCTAGTAAATATAGTAAACTCTGGGATATAAAAAAGGTTTCTGGGGAGCGAACCTCTCTGGGGAGCAGACATTGTCCGCGAAAATAATAATGTTAGTTATTTTAGGCGGGTAATACCCGCCCCCCATAAACATACCCGCCCCCGTAAACACACCCTTTCACTTTAACCCCCTTAGACCCCATGGCTCTTAAAAACACTCGTAAAACGAATTATCCGGAATGGTATCAAAACGTTATTCAGGCTTCCGATATGGCGGAAATTTCCGCGTCGCCGGGCTGTATGGTTATCAAGCCGTGGGGATACGGAATCTGGGAACGCATTCAGCGGCTTCTCGACGACCGATTCAAGGCGACGGGACACGAAAACTGCTATTTCCCGCTCTTTATCCCGCTGAGTTTTTTCCAAAAAGAGGCGGATCACGTCGAAGGGTTTGCCAAGGAAATGGCGGTTGTAACGCACAGCCGACTGACTCAGCAGGACGGCAAACTCGTTCCCGCCAGCCCGCTGGAAGAACCGCTGGTCGTTCGTCCGACGTCGGAAACGATTATTGCCGACGCGTTCTCCAAGTGGATTGAATCCTATCGCGATCTGCCGGTTCTGGTCAACCAGTGGGCAAACGTCGTTCGATGGGAAATGCGTCCGCGAATCTTCCTCCGCACTCGAGAATTCCTGTGGCAGGAAGGACACACCGCTCACGCCAGTTACGAAGAAGCGGAAGAGGAAACCAAGAAGATGCTGGGCGTCTATGCGGAATTCGTCGAAAACTGCATGGCGATGCCAGTCTTGCAGGGACGCAAGCCGGAACACGAGAAGTTCCCCGGCGCTATCGATACGTACTGCATTGAAGCCATGATGCAGGACGGCCGCGCTCTCCAGGCGGGGACGTCACACTTCCTCGGGCAGAATTTCGCCAAGTCGGCGGACATCAAATTCCAGTCGGCGGAAGGCAAACTGGAATACGCTTATACAACGTCGTGGGGCGTTTCCACCCGACTTATCGGAGGCTTGATTATGACTCACGCCGACGACGAAGGCATGGTCGTTCCCCCGGCTCTGGCTCCGTATCAGATTGTTATCGTCCCGATTATTAAAAACAAGGACAAGAAGGGCGAGATTCTCGAATACGCTCAGAAGATTTACGATCTGCTCAAAGACAAAACGTTTATGGGCGAACGCGTTCGCGTCCGGCTGGACGACCGCGCCAAGGAATCCGTCGACAAGAACTGGGAATGGATTCGCAAGGGCGCGCCGATTATCTGTGAAGTCGGTCCGCGAGACATCGAAAAACAGGGCGCGATGATCAAAACCCGAATCCATTTCGGAACGCCCGAAGGAAAGCAGATCGTTTCTATTGACGATTTCGCCGCCAATATCGAAGAACGTCTGGCGGGCATTCAAAAGGCAATGTTCGACAAAGCCAACAATCAGCTTCAAACCCATATTCGCACCGACATCACAACCCCGGAACAGCTGGAAGAATACTTCACCGCTCAAAACGCATGGCTGGAAGACAACCCGAACCCGGTCTGCTTCGTTCGCGGCAAGTGGTCTGGCGACCCGGCGACGGAAGAAAAGATGAAAGCTATGCGAATTACGATTCGCTGCATTCCGTTTGATCAGAGCGGAACGGAAGGCGTCTGCCTGCTGTCCGGCAAACCCGCGACCATGGACGTTGTCTACGCGCGGTCGTACTGAGATAATTAGTAAGCTCCTAGTCATTAGCTCCTAGCTATTAGCTTGTGCATTTGTAGTTCTCGGCGTTATTTTAAAAGCCTGAAACTAAAATAACCAAGCTAAAGGCTAGGAGCTAGCAGCTAAAAGCTTTTTTCTACTGCCTACTGCCTATTGCCTACTGCCTCGTCTTCTTCTTTCCCTTCTTCCTCTGGTTCAGGCTTGGATTCAATATCGAGGACGACAGGTTCAATACGTTCAGGCGCTTTGGCTTTTACGATTGGTTCATTAACGCTGTCCGATTGCTTGACGCCGTTTTCGGGGAATAACGGGTCGCTTCGCAACCGCGCTAAACGAATAATCATGATTTTTTGGTAATCGCCGCGAATGGAAGCGTCTGTAAAAAACTGAGCGCCCAAGGATGCGGACTGATCTGGCTGACACGACAAAACAACCATCTCGCCGGGTTTGAGCTTGACTTTCATCTGAAGAGCGTCAAACGTCTTTCGGTTGCGTCCGAATTCCATCCTGACAGCGCCCTGCTCGTATACATATTGCTGACGCTGAGGACCATATTGAATCTCCGGTAAAATGGTTAAATCGATGGCGTTGTCCGGACGCGTAGAAGAGTTAATTCTGAAAACGCACTGCGCCTGCTGAAACGATTCTCCGCCCAACGAATCGTCCGTTTTCTGGAGAACGGTTAAATTATCGTAGACGTCTGACGCCAAAGCTTCCGCCGGCTGTCCAGAATTCAGTTCAACGTTACGACGCATGACTTTTTCGTCTTTGTCAAACTGAATGGCTTCTTCCCAGGAATCCGCATGGGCGTGCGACCCGGGATTAACCAGATTGAGCATATCGATCAAAGCCGTAGTCTGCGCCGATCCCAAAACGCCAAACCGGAACCCGTTTAGTCGCATTTGATGGCGCGTTTGCTCTGGAAACGGCAGTTCTGAAACGTTTTCCCAAAGCTCTTTTGCTGAATCGACATTCGTTACGCTTCGACGAATAAAGTATATTTCCACCCCGACAGAATCCGATGAAGCTTTCATCGGCGGAAGCATGGCTGACGGGTCAACTTTACCGTTATCCGGATTATGAAATATCGACAGATGACTGCAGCCAGCAATCATCGCCAGGAATATTGACAGCGTCAGGATTCTATATACCCAATTCATTAAATGGATATATACATATTTATTAACAACCTGTCAAGAGAAAAATCGACGCCCTCTTGACTAACTGGACAAAAGGCGTAAAATAAGGCAGTAGATAATAGGCAGTAGGCAGTAGAGAAAGCCCTGACGCCGAATTACTAACAAATAATATATACTCCCCCATTTTTAACATGAAAAGCAGCATTAAACACCCCGCCGCAAATTCCGCAATTAAACTCACGACTACTCTTTTCTCTGTTTTTCTGGCGCTTGTCTTTCTCACGTCCACGTCTCACGCTCAAATTTCCGGCTCGGATCTGAAACGTTTTCAATATGAATTCTCAGCCCAGGTCTACAAGCAGTACGCTGACGCGGTCGTCTACGTAACCGGAGAATTTGTCGATCCTCGTAAAAAAGAGATTAAAGAGTTTTTTACTCTTCCAGACCAAAAATCAACCGATTCCATTGGAACCGGGTTCTTCATTACCGACACTGGATACGTTCTGACAAACGCTCATGGAGTTCATAAATCCGTGTCGGCGGTTGTAGAACTGCGCAATTCCGTACGATATAACGCTCAGGTCGTCGGATTTATGCTTGATTCAGATCTGGCTCTGCTTAAAATCGAGCCCAAAGAACCTGTCAAAGCGGTTGAGTTCAAAGAAGACGCTGAAATCGAAGTCGGAGAACCAATTACGTCCATCGGGCATCCCCACGGATTAAAATACACTTGCACTCAGGGCATTATCAGCGCGGTCGGACGCCGCTCTCTGCTGTCCGACATCAACGTTACGGTTGACAATCTTCTACAGACAGACATGAGCATTAATCCCGGTTCCTCTGGAGGACCCTGGTTTAACGTGGAAGGCAAGGTTGTCGCACTGACGACGTCGCGGAGAGGCGGTTCAGACAACATCGCTTTTGGCGTTTCCGCTCAAAAGATTTTGAAAAAGCTGCCAGCGCTGTTCGATTTCCCGCATCGCAGCGGGTTCGTTCGCGGTTTTGACTTCTCGCTTAAAGACGGCGGCGTTTTTGTAGACAATCTTGACGGCGAATCGTCTGCCGCCAAAGCGGGGCTGAAAAATGGCGACAAGATTCTGTCCGTCAACGGAACGCCAATTACCGGCATTGTTTCCTATTTGAATCTGGAAGAGAAATTCCAGCCGGAACAGAGCGTTGAATTGACTGTTAAAAACGAAAATGAGCAGAATAAAGACAACCCGGACAACAGCGAGCGAACGGTTTCGTTCACGCTGGAAAAATGGAACGCTCCGGACGTCAACGACGCTCTGTGGTCAAAAGTCGGTCTAAAAGTTCGAGAACTGACGGAAGAAGAATTCAAAAACTGCGAGCTGAAATCGCGTTACGCTTTCGTTATTACGGAAATCAATAACGACCGATTCAACCATCTTCAATACAAGATTCAAACTGGCGACATTATTGGGAAAATCGCCGGCGTTCGTCCTGAAAACCTGTCGGAACTCAACCGTCTTTTAGCTCGGTTCAAGTCAGGCGATAAAATCAACATCACAATTCTCCGCGCCCTCAACGCCGCAGACAAAACGCCGTTGATTTCCGTTTCCGCCAGTCACGATTCTCAGCAGTCAGAAACGTCTGAAAACAGCAGCAATCCAGACGCGGATAATAAATCAGAAAATCCGGACGATTCAAAAACTCAAAAACCCAAATCCATTTCTAAAACCCGCATTGACATTACCGAATTCAAAATCAAATAATCGTTCACACTGGCGTTATCTCACGCTCAATGGAACAATATTGCGTTTGGATCGTTGACGGAATATATACAAAGCGTCAAACACGGAAATGGTTAACAATAGCAAGGCTATGCCATAAAGATTAAACCAAAGCAGCCAAGCAATACTCAGGCAGCCGAGTACAAACGCTGGACGCCATATAATAAACGATTCCGGCGGGAAAAATGTCAGCCAGATTAAAATTGGAATAATCAACAGAGACAAAATCTGCCAAATCGACGCTGTCGGGGCGGCTGCGGTTTGAGGAAGAGAGTATGCCAAAACAAACGACGCTCCCGGGTCGCTCGTTCCAACCAGCGCCGTTGGAGCTGTTGTGGTTTGGGAATCCAATTCAGAATTGTTGACTAAAAGATTGAAATAGTCATTTGTATTCTGTTTTCTGTAAGAAATTTTTTGACTTTCGTTTTTGTATGATTTCTCTTTTATCGCCTCGCGAAGCCGGAGCGCGTCTTGTAACGCCAGACGAATGGCGCCGGTTTCTGCCGCCGTCAAGTTCGAATGAGAAATGGCAGACGCTCTGGGGATTAGAGAATCGGAATTCACTTTATTCTTTGGCTTTTCTTCTTTAAACCCGTAATACTTAATCTGAGATTCAATCTCGTCCAGCTTGAAGGAAAGGCGATCTAACGCGGCAGCGGAAACGTTTCCTGTCGATTCCTGGAGAAATCGGAACTGACTATTTAAATCGTTTATGAGCCAAATCTGTTTGTTAATAAACGAAGTTGATCTAACAACGCTGGAATCTGAATGACAAAGCTTTTTCCATGGCAAAACCGTCCAGATAATTTCAGGCTGCTGAGTCTGTTCAATAGTTGGAGGTTCGAATTTCATCGGATCGGTGTACAGCGTTCGATTGAAAGAAGACGTATACACAATTCGGACATCGACCGGATCGTTTTCTGTAAACATCGGCACAAGCGTTTCGCCTGTCTTCTTTTCAATCCAGCGTACAGAACGCTGTTCAATCTGAACATTCAGAGTTTTACTTCCCTTTGGCAGTCGGACAAGGATGTTGTCCGTACCCGATACGGCGCAGGCGAATTCCGCCGCGGCGCAGTATTCAGACTCGCTAATTGGCTTGACAAACATTTTCAAACCAAAAACTTTTATAACAGATGTTGAAGAACCGTCCTCGGCAGCAGACGATTTTGGCGTTTCCAAAGGCTGATCTGAAACCTTATTTTTTTGTTCTGACGCTTGTTCGTCCGTCAAAAGCTGATCGTCAACGCGAACAACAGACCACAAAGCCGCCCCACGCTTTACCAGCTTCCAATTTCCAGATTCCGCCCTTTTTAAAGGAATCGTCAGTTCAAATTTTGAATCAGTGGTAAAAGGAGAAAGCGGACGAAGAATATATCGCCGCTGAGTAATCGACATCGCGTCCAGCTCGCATTTAAGCGTCGTTTTAGACGAAACAGGCGCAGCGCAATTCTCAGGAATGTCCAGCAGAATTTCGTCCAGAATTCCATCATTAACCTTGACGCTTCCATTGATAACCAGCGCTGGCGCGTTATCCTGAACCGTTTTTACTGACGCGTCAATTTCAGCAGAAACGTCGTTCTTTTGAATTTCCACTGAAAGAGCGCATGGTTTTTTGCTTGTATCGTTAACTGTCGACTGCCATGTTTCCTGAAGACGCTGATTTCGGCTGGAAAACGGGGATTCTACAGACAGTTCCGTCTGAGTCCAAACGACCGTTTTAGGAGTGGGGCTGTCAAAGACCGTATTGATTAAGCTGTCGTCCGTACGTCCGAGAGCCAATTTGTATTGAGTAACGTTGAGCGTTTTGATCTCAGGAATATCAAACTCCATTTTCCGCACAGCGTCTGATTTATCGCTTTCAAAATCCGGTCGAACCTCTCCTGTTACTATAAGCTGATATTTCCCCTCAATAGGAGTTCCCCAGTACAACTTGAGCTGATCGCCCTCAATGCTGGCGCTGACAGATTGTAAATTTTTAGGACTCTTGTTACAGTCGCTGACAGAAGCGGAAATAATTGACAAATGATTCTCCGGCTTACACATGGACTCCGGCAGCGCTGCAGTATAACCGCTGAGCTGACCGCGAGTAATATTGATTGTCCATTTAATTTGCCACAACATCCGATCCCAATCTGCCAAAACAAACGCTTCTGCCGTTCCCTCAGATGAAGCTTTTGTTCTCTGAACGTTCATTATTACGGTGTCGACAACGCCTGAAGGATCGTTTTTTCTTCTCGAGAGATTCAAGTCGTACGCCACCGTTGGGAAATTTGTCAAATTTTGCGACGAAGAATTTTGAGACGACGAAGAAAGCGGAGGCTGCTTCACGCCAGAATCCGTCTCTATATTGTTTCCAGGAACGGAATCCGCAGCAGGAGGGACAACTCGTCGACTCGTCGAACCGTTTTCGCTGTCTGAAACTGAAACGTTTTGTTTTTGAAAACCTCTCCACAGTTCCCAAAACGCCTGAGCCGACATGGGAGTTAGCGAATCTGACGCGCATTCGTATTGCAATCTGGAATCAAACGTAAACGCAATCGACCGCTGACCAGAGCGGCTGGACTCGACAGTCGTTGTCGGAAACTGCAAACGTCCAACGCCAACGGCGTCTTTCCAGATAAAATGCAGCTCGAAAGACGTCTGCGACGTAATCGGGCTGTCAAATTCAACTGTAATCAAACCAGGCTTGTCCGGATTGGGAATAACTGTATAACCAGACTGCGATACGGCAGAATTCGGTCTTAATGAAGAATCGCTGGCAGGAGGCGTCGAATTCAACTCGTTATTATTGCTATTCTCTTGAGTCTCGTTTCTAAATGGATCGTCCTGCGATTTCTGTTCATTATTTTGTGGAGCGTCTGACTCGTTTTGCGTTTCAGGCGCGGCGGCTGTCAATTCGTTTAACAACGCAAGACGTTCGTCTGTATTGATTTCAATGGACGATACTGATCCGGAAACGACTTTAACATTGTATTTGATTTTTACATCGACGCTGTCCGGTGAAACATTCCACCACGTTATCGAGTCAACGTTGTAAACGGGTCCGTCAGAAAGAAAGCCGCCGGAGTTCCAGCGAACTGTAAGCTGCTTTGCCGCTCCAAGCTGAACCCGCTTGAGCTTCAGTCCAGGTTGAACGGGAATTGAAGGATCCGGCATTTCCAGATTGGGCGTCAAATCTGTTACGCTTCCAAAAGCGCTGGGGAATTCCAAACCTGTTACATTCTCTGGAACCAGCAGTTCAAGCGTCGCGTTGGCGCAATCCAGTATTGGGAACGAGATTTCGTTTTTGTCGTCTTTGACGTTAATGGTTGGTCGGAATTCCGCTTCAATAAGATAGCGTCCCGGCTGGGCAAGCCGAATTCCCCACTGTTCGTTTTTAACGTTCCATTGCAAAACCGCCTTGTTGTCAAGTTTATCCCAACTCCAATACAGCGTTTCTGATTTGGAGTTATCCGATTTCTCGTCATCCGCATTTGAGGTTGACGACTTGAGAATTCTCCCGCGGCTGACCGACATGTTAGACGTTATAGAAACCGTTTCCCGAATCTTCGCTGGCAGGTTAATAGCGGCATTGGGAACCAGAGTTTCAATTTCTATGGCGCATTTCCATAATCCGGATTCGGTTTGATGCGGTTTCTGAATGAGCTTACCATAATACTGCGTTCGACAAACAATCCAGGAGCGTTCTGGCGAATTACTCTCTCTTGTTTGCATTAAGTCAAGCAGTTCCTGCGGAACGTAATAACCGCTTTTGGGACGATTCTGCTGATCGACCGGAATAAATATTTCGTACTCTCTCCGCTCTGAAGCTTCGGATGCGATAAAGCGAGAATCCGGCTGCGGCAAAACAGGTTCCTGCCCATAGGACGTTTGCAGCGCCAACGCAAAAGCAATGATAATTATACGCAGCGTCTGGGACAAAATGCGAGAAGCTCCGTTTGCCGACAAAGAGGGTCTGCTGAACGAGTTTGAATCGTCGCCGCTGCCAGACTTTTCGTTGGCGATTGGAACGGCTAGGACAATTAAACAAACAAAAACGCCCATAAACGCTCCAGAAAACGCCAACGATAAAAACCAGGGAAGCGCCTGACACAATAAGCAGCATAAGGCGCCAAAAGCGCAAACCCAGCGGCGAAATCCCCACGAAGCAAATCCTTTTTTCTGTGCCTCGTTAGTCTCGTTTTTTGCTTTTTCCATTCGAAGGTAATCCGTTCGCTTAAAGTACAGTGACAGAATTGCCGTTACTGTTATAATAAAAAACAACCATCGAATGCATTCGCTGACTTCGCTGCGTATGATTCGGATAGTTTTGGGAGATCCGTTTCCGTCAAATCTGCAGCAGTTCCACGGGGCGTTGTCAGGAAGGGTGTAAAGAAAAGGAAAAACAGCGTTGGAATCAGCTTTTATCCTCAACGATGGCGATGAATGATTCTCTGCTGTCTGTTCGTTGTCTCCCGACTTGTCGTTGCCGGTATTCAAATCCGCATCCCAAATTTGGGAAACAATATTCATAACAGCAACGGAATCGCGTCGAAGCAGCGGACCAAAAAAGCGTTCGAACCATCCGTCAACCGAAGGATCTGAAGACAAATAAGAGTTCAAATGACGGTAGGATGTCGGATAATATAAATCCCATCTTGACTGGAGGACGGCAATATCCAAGACCGGCTTTTGAGGACGGAAAGAGCTGCACGTCTTCAATGGCTTCTCGAAACTGGTCCATTGAACCGTCAGAACAAAAAATTTCTTTTTGGGCGGCAGGAGAATATAATAGGAATTCTCTGATTCTTTAATTATACTCTCTCCGCTGAGGGGTTCGTTATCTATGCGAACGCCTGTTAAAAACGCCTGTTTACCAGTTTTTGAAGAGCCTGACGCGCTGTCAGGGAACGTAATTTTTATACGCGTATTGGACGTATCGGGAGCCTGATTGAAATCTTGCGAAGGAAACCGGTTTTCAATCGTCCATTGAGCAGACGTCAACACATCGCCGCTGGAAAAATGGCGTTCTTCAACAAGCTGATTCCACGCCCAGATGGACAGGTCCGATTCTGGAGCGGAACACGCGGATATTTCAATTCGCGGAACCAAATCGTCTGAAACTGCCGGCGCGTCTTTATCGTACGACAAATCCTTTTTCTTTTCGTTTTTCAACTCATATTCATACATTCCGATTGTATAATCGGCGTTGTCGTCCAAAACGCTGCTGACAAATTTCATACCGGATGTATGAATGTCGAACAACCATGGCATTCGGGAAAAAACGCTTACACTCGCTGACAATCGGGAGCAGTCGTTTGATCCCAAAACCTCAAAGGCGCGTTTTTGATTCCAGTCAATCTTTCGCGACAGAAAAACCGTGAACGGGCTGGAAACGTTCCTCGGAATTTCGATGGAAAAGACATTTCCTTCAACCTGCTCGACTTTGACTTTGTATCGATTCTCAGACCAAACCAGAAGCCCCTGCCATTCGCTGGAGGCTTCAGATGGGCAGCCATACGAAAAATGAAACTGGCTCAGATGAGTGCGTTCTCCTGAAAACGCCAGCTCAATTTTTTCTTCCATGCTGTTGTTATCAAGACCAATCGTCGTTTTGGCGTTAACTACATAATCGCTTTGAACCGGTTCGAGCGAGGCGAGACTGTTCCCCCACATCTTCAAATCAATGCAAAATTCGTATGCGTCAAGCCGTCCCGTTCCAGTCCCATTTACAGGCGACGAATGAGGAGTGCATTCAATCCCTACCGGCAATTCCAACGTTACAGGATCGTCAATCTGAGCGGTAGACAACGAATCCTGTTCAGGAGAATACAACACTCTTTCTCCGACGACAAAACGCTGATTAAGAGCAACGTTGACGTACAAAATTTGCGTGTGCGGTTCAAAACCGTCAAAGACAAATGGCGCCAGACGATTGAGTTCAACAGGCTTGCTCCAGTCTGCAATAGCGTGCGATCGAATATTCAGAACCAGTCTGCGCCCTGGACTAAGGCTTTTACGAAGGTAAATCGTCAACGTTCGTTTGGCGGGGTTGTCTGGATCTGAGCTAATTTCCCAGTCCTCAACCTGCTCAGGCTGTTCTTCGGAAGACGCCTGATCAATTGTCAGTCCTTCCGGTAAAATAGCGGTTAAAGAATACAATCGTCCTTCTTCCGCCTGCAGTTCAATAGTACTGTTAAATGAAGCTTGAGAACCGTCCCATTGAACAACGGTTTGCGACTGCGAATAAAACAGTTCTTTAAAGGGTTCTATTACCAGAACAACGTCGGCGGATGGCGTTTCCTGTTCAATAGTTGTCTGAAATCGACGACTGGCAACGCGTTTGCTGTCGATAACGGTGCATTTGTTTGTCTCTAACAACTTCGGAGACTGAAGCGTATAAATTACCGCCGTTCCGCTTTGCCATCGACCGGACTGCAGTTCAATTCCTGGAAGAGAAAGAGCGGATAAGCCTGAAAATGCGGAATCGTTTTTCTTCTTCTCCTGACTTTCGTTTTTAACGTCCCCCAGCGGACAGTTTGACCATATAAGCAATTCCGGACGAGGATTATCCGTCTTGCATTTTTTCAACGAAACGCTGTATCCGGTTTCTGTAATATGAATTTCTGCCGGTTGACCGTCAAACGACGCTTCCCAAATTACATGAGGATCATGAACGACTGTAAACGGAATCTCCTGGGGAATTCCAGAACGGGAATCTGGTTCAAACGTAATTCGGCACTGAGTATTCAGATGGTACGGAGTAAACGAATACGTTGTCTGCTGCTGATATACGCGTTCAAATTGATTTTCCTTCTCTCCGGCAGAGCCGATATGAACAATCGCCGTTTCGGATTCAGACCATCGAATTGAATACCGCCAGGAATCAGACGTTTCATTTTTCTCTTTTGTAACGCTGGCGCAAAGCGGTTTTGACTCGCCATTGGAACTGGCAGACCTCAAAGACAATTGTTGATTTGCCGGAACGTCTATTATCCAAAGCGATTCAATGCTGCCAAGAGATTGAATCTGGAAATCGTTGGGGTCGAGGCGTTTGGCTTTCCAGCGAAATCGAACCGTTCCTTCAGAAGGAATGTACAAAACCGTTTGTCCGTTGGGAAAACTGGCTGAAACGGCGTCTTTTTCGACTGGGAAACGGGTTTCAGAGTCAACCTGCGGAGGAGATTGTTTCTTGGAATCCGATTCGCTTTCCGGTTCCGGTATATTCTTGACAGACGCGTCGAAAAAAACAAAATCTGTCAGCAGCATTTTTAATTCCGAACTTAAAAACAATTCGACTTTCTGTTTTCCCGCTTCCGCAGCGCCAAAACTTTTCTCGCCGGGCGCTCCGCTGTCGTTATTCGAATCCGAAATTCGGGAAGACGCGTTTTCGGTTTGGACGTCCTGCATCTGCCGATTGACAACAACTTTCCATTCGCCCCATCCTGACAGTTCTCCGGAATCAGACGCCGCGCCATAATACCGCGCCGATTCTATACAGACGTCGGAGCGTATCGGCTCAGAATAGGGATCAGAAGACATATCGGAAAGCAGTTCTTTCCACAGTTTGTAATTCGATTCAAACTTTTGAGCGTTGATATACGAATACTTTTTATTTCCCAAAGGCCATCGCTGAGCTTCAGACTCCGGCGCATAAATCTTGCGAATTCCAATAAACAGCGTTCGTTCCGGAATAGCGGAAACTGGCAGCTCGTCCGCCTTATCCTGGGACGGCTCATTTACAGAAGCGGCGTCTGCTTTAGAATCCGGCGTTCCGGCTTTCCCGTTTTCCGTTTCTGATTCGCGAGGGTTCGAGTCCGGCGCGTTAATAGCAGGCTCATTTGCTCCCGTTGTCGTTCCATTTCCTTCGGCTTGCGAAAAGACAATAACTACCCCTGCAGCAATAATGATTATTGCTGCTAAAAAGCGCTTCAGCGTCAGGGATAGTTGTCGAATGTTCATGCAATAAAAAACGAAATATCTTGTTTATTGATCCGCGTATTATTCAAGCCGTCAGACAAAAGCTCGATTGAATTATAAGTTCAAGTCTTATCGAACAACTCCGACTTTCTTTTACTCTCCTGTTTTTCAGTTCAGATTAACTAACGTGAGTTCGCGTGGAACTGATTTGGGCGATTGTCGATTCGGCTCGAATTGACGACGGGGTTTTCTTTCTGAACATGAACGACAGCGCCAGCAAAGCGCAGCCCAACGCGGACGCCTGCAATATCGTCAGGGCGATTTCCGGTTCCCAAAGCGACGCAAACAACAACGTTATCGCCAGTATAGTTAACATCCAAATCTTTCTCAAACGTTTAATATGAAGTATAAGCAGTCCCAGGACCAAAACAATCAGGGAAGAAGCGATTAGCAATACGGAACGGTCTATCAGAAAAACTTCCGCTTCCTGAATTTGACCAAATCCGCTGAAAAGATAAATGTTCGCTCCCTGAGGCGGATCCGGAAGGTTGCGTCCTCCAGACCAATCCTCCAGCGCGCTAAAGGCGTAAATGGAATTTCGACGGAAGAACGGCCCCTGACGCTGCCAGGAATACTCTGCGTTGAGAGCCTTGGGAGGCGTAAGCAAATGAATGTTCTTTGGAACGCAAAGACTCCAGTACAGCCATCGCGTCCATTTGGACTCTTCAATATACGGCAGCTGAATTTTTTCTCTCTTGAATCCGTGAGACGGTCGATTGAAATAATAGCTCATTTCAAGTATATGCGTCTGTCCATCGTCAGGAACTGAGATTACATAACGATGTTTTTGTTCTGGACGGAACTGATCTGTCAAATGCGAATCGAGCAATATTTGCAAAGATCCCATATCAACGTTTGGCGGCAAAACCACAGTAATGTGAGGAGCTCTGGAAATAAACCGGAAGGAAGCGGCATCCTGTCGACGCGTTGGCGTTAACATTGTTTGAATCCACGCTCGATCTACGGTTAAAGAATCCCAAACCATTCCCTTTCGTCGTTTAACCGTAATTAGCAGCGAAGAATTGAGAACGTTGTTTTGCGAACTGTCAGGAGTCAGCATCCAGGAATACGTTGCGAAATGAGAACTGTTGTCAAAAACCGTTTCACTTTCGTTTGGCGCGGCGTCATCGTTTTCTGAATTGACAGCGCGGAAGGATTTGAATGGATTGGGCAGCGCAGAGCCGTTTACCACTTTCGCCGGCTGATTATTGACTTTTTCGCCGCTGTTGTTGTTTGTTTCAGGATTTTGGAACGCCGTCAAGTCGCTTCGCTTTTCGTCTTTGACCTCCAATTCTTCACTTGTAACAGAAACCAGTTCCAGAGTTCGCTCCACGCCAAGCAAGACGGATTTGCACAAAACAACCCGGTTTTCGTCTTCTGATTCCGGATTCTCGTACGAAATGAGAGGAATCAGCGCGTCTGACAAATTAACGTCGTTTTCTTCATTCAATGGGATAGAATACGTTGCCTCAATAACAAAGTTTCCAATAATCGGCTGGTCGATAATTGCCGTTATTCGCGTGCAGCCGCTGTCCGCCGTTTTACGAATGTTCAACTCTTTCCCGCCCAGCATAAATTTCAGATCCGTCATTTCCGCCAGCGCGTTTGAACCGGTAAACGCAGCCTGAGTTACAGGTTTGTATAAAACAGAAAAATCAAAGCTCTGTTTTACCAAACATCGCGTTCCGGAAATCACAGCTTGAACGTCGCTTTGGACTTCAATCTTTTGAGGAAGAATCGTAAGGCTTGACTTGAACTCAGCGGCGGTATCGTCTACCCGATAACAAAACAGCTCTCCAGATTCCACTTTTTGCATCTCGGAAGCGGAATAATTCTGTTTGACAAGCTTTTCCGTTTTATCCATTGACGGATTGATTTTTACATTTGCCGCGCTGACAACATACAGAATTCCAGGCGAAAGAACAAAATCTTCGTCTGGCGAATTGACGCACGGCTGAGGCATGCGGAATGAAATCTCTTTGGCGTCTGGTCCAATATTGGCGTACAGTGTCATTTTCATCTCGACAGTTCCTGTTGTCGCCTGAGCCAGTCGCGCCGAAACCCTGCCGCCGTCTTCCCGGGATTCAGAAGTGAAAACATTATCCGGGCCGATGTCTTTTATAGATCTCAGCTGCCAACCGTTCAAATCCACGTCGAGCCAATCCACCTGACCGCCGCGGATATTGTATGTCCATGAAACGTCAAGACGCATTTCCTCTTCACCAATAAAAACCCTGTACTGCGGTTGAACGTTGATTCGCGTTCGTCTGGCGACAATTCTCGCCATTAAAGAACAGGGTTGTCCTGAGAATAAAAACGCATACTGATATTCGCCTTCGTATGTTTCTGGAAGTTCGTCAACCCGGCTGACGTACAAACCGGGATTCCAAATGACCTGATAACTCTTGTCAACGTTAATCCCAATTCGACCGCTTTGACGAACGGAATCGCGAATCCCAAATCCCATCAAATCCTGCCAACGTAAAGACGTTGTTTGATCAATAGAAAGACGAGCGTGGAACGTCAGCTTGGATGAACTCTTGTACGCGTCGTTCAATCGTATTTTTACAGCATTCTGAACGTTAGACTGAGCGTCTGGAAGCCGTTCAATGGAATACTCGTTCGTTGAGCTGGGCAGCAATTCCGCAGACGGGGGTAAATTCAAAATGAACTCGCTTGGAGGCTGGTTGGCGTACTGCAATCGCATATTAGCCGTATAGAAAATCTCGCCAGGACGAATGTCAATGTGAATATCCGTGGACGAATCCATTATTTTGGAATTCGTTTCCTGAGACTCGCTTGCATTCCACTGAAGCTGGAATTCAGACCCAAGGGAATAAGCCCTGATTTTGGCTACCTTACCGTCTTCCGACGTTTCCGTCGGCTGAATAACTACATGAGAAGACGCCCGCGTCTCGACTGATGAAAACGGCGTTTCAAGAGTTATCTGGCTGAAAAGAGCTTTCGGCAGTTTCATATTCAACGTATACATTGACTGATTCTTCTGTAACGGAACCAGTATCTTCAACGTTATTTCATGTTTTTGAGAAACACCCGACGATGAATCCGATTCGGAGGTTATATCCGATTGCTGCGGGTTCTCGTTATTAGCGCCCTGCTCTTCATCCGACGTTGGTTCGGTCGGCTGTTCCGACGTCTGTTCAGGAGTTGCTTCAGGGGCGGGTTCTGTCGGTTGTTCCGGCGTCTGTTCAGGCGATGCTTCTGGAGCGGGTTCGGCCGGTTGTTCCAATTCACTGCTGCCTACTGTCTCTTGCCTATTGCCTTCACTTGATTTTATGAACAACACATAACTGCCATCGCTTTGCGGAGCAAGGAATTCCCCAGAAGAGCATTTAGGAGATTCAAGCAAAATTACTCCATTTAGCTGTAATGGTATACGAACATAGGGCTTTTGCGGAATTGTAAATCGCATCGTAAGAGTCAATTCCGCCTTCTCGCCCTTTTGAACGCCAGAAAGCGTCAGACTTTCACAAATGTAATCCGGGAGATCGGCTTGACGCTGATTTTCGTTTATGCGCTGCAATAAAGAATCCAGTTCTTCCGGAGACCAATTCAGAGCAGGAACGAGTTCGCCGTTTTTCTCCATCAAATATAATGGAGCCAAATCCCTGACCGACTTTCGAATATACCTCGGAGGAATGGACTCGCGTGGAGGCTCAACGCCTTCCCCTGGAGGCATCATATACGAACCTGGTTTCGAACCGAATCCTGGAGGAGCGTATGACGACCCGCCGTCTGTTTGAGAAAACAAATTCTCAAAAGACGCTAAAAGGACTGTTATCGTCAGAATAAATATAATGAGGTTCTTATGCACGAAAAATTTATGTACAAATACTTTACCTGACATGCAAATTCTACTTTGACGCCATATTTATACAAAGCGTCTATATACCTTCTTATTTATCCAGTTTACTAGATTTTCGCAATTTTGGGAAGTAGGTAAGGCAAGATATTTTATAAATATTTTATAAAATAGGTAATATATAACGAATAGACCGATTTTTAATCTGGTTTTTAATGAAAAGTCAGTAAAAAATGCCGCTTAAATGAGCCTGGAAATATAGAACGTAGAAAAAAAGAGTAGGGGACTGAATGTAATTCGCCGTTCCCTACTCATGATTTACGCGTACTTATTCCGCTGAAAGCGAAGCGTTGTCGTCATTTTCCAGCTCTTCGCTCTGCGGTTTCAGTTCCGAAACCTCGGCATCGGGTTCTTTAGTCTCCTGACGCGTCTTTCTGGATCGGAAGTCGTCAAGCAAGCTCTTGTTGTCGAAAAAGCGTCCCTTGGACCACGCCAGCAAGGCGGGAAGGAAGATCAGGTCGCCAAAGGTGGCGGAGAACAACAGCGTGAGCATCATTATGCCAAAGCGCATCGTCGGAGTAAACGTGCTGAACATAAATACCGACAATCCCAAACCGGAAATGAGCGTTGTTTGAGTAATGGCGCTTCCGCAGCGTTCGTAGGCCTGAATTATAGCCTCCTTATACGTCATGCCGGACTCCATGCCGTGACGGAACCATGTCAGGAAATGAACGGTGTCGTCAACGGCAATACCCAGGGCGACGGACGCGGTCATCATCGTGCCGACGTCGCAAAGGACGCCTATCCAGGACATCGTTCCGAACACGAGAATAATCGGGAAAATGTTTGGAAGCATGGTTATAAAGCCGCCAACCGTCGAACGGAAAAGGAACATCATCAACAAAGCGATCATGACAAACGACATCAAAACGCTTTCCGTCAGACTGGTGAGCAGGTTGTGCTGAGTTTTGTAGACCAGCGGCACGGTTCCTGTATAAATAATCTCAACGCCGTCAATAGGAACGTTTTCGTCTGCAGCGTATTTGGTTCCGTCCGGCTTGACCGTCTTGGCTTCATTTTCCTGGAAGACCTTTGACTTGGCAAGCGACGCCATCGGCAAACCTTCTTTGATGAAGTTTTCGACAATCGGATCAAGATTCTCTTTCAGTTCATAGATGAATTCGCCATAGTCCAGGTCGGTCAAAGCCCAAACGCGAGCGGTTATTCGCCACAAATCGTTCCCTCGCGGGGTTGCCCATTCCGTTGCCAGACGAGTGTATTCGCTTTGCTCGTCGTCTGTCAGGAATTCAAATCGTTTCGCGTCTAAAATGTGTGGAAGCAAGTCTGAAACCTTATCCATGCCGTTGTCGTGGAATTTTTTGACAACGGTTTCTTCCAGACCCAGTTCAGCAATCGGAGTATCCGGATATCGACGAATTGCAGAGCCGATGTCGACGGTAATAAAATCGCGAAGCTGTGGGCGGTTTGCATCGAGTTTTTGCGAAATAAGCGAATCTGTAGAGTAGGTTCCAATTCGACGTTCTTCCAGATCCGGTGTAACAGTCGCAGCCGACATCGCCCCGCCGACTTTTTCTTTGTCCATCGCGTAAATCGCCGCAGAAAGCTCTTTGACAAGACGCAGACGCTGAACCGTATTCAACGGACACGTCTGATTGTCAAACTGAACGACAATCTCCATCGGAACCAGCGGACCGAGTTGTTTTTCAAGCCACGAGTAGTCTTTGACAATCGTCGTGTCCGGCGTGAAGAATTTCATCAGCTTGACAGACGTCTTAAGCTGCGACAGACCAATTCCGGTTACAAGCATCATGCCAAAGCAGATCGCCAAAGTTGTCTTGTAATTGTAGACGATTTTCTTGCCAAACCAGCTCCAGAACAAAACCAGCCGCGACGCGTGATCGTCGTCGTGTCCGTGAGTTGCGTGCTGCTGAGCAAATCGTTTTGAGGGGAAATAATACAGCAGCGCCGGCAGCGTGAAAAACTGAACCAAAAGCGTCAGCAAGACGCCAATGGCGGAATACCAGCCAAACTTTCGAATCGGCAATACGCCAGAGGTCAACAGCGACAGCAACCCGATAGCGGTTGTCAATTCCGCAAAGAAACACGGTTTAATCGCGTGTTTGAGCGCTCTGTCCGGAGCCGCAATCAAACCGTCCGGCTCGCGTATGGAGTCATGATAATAGTTGACTATGTGCACCGCGCCGGACATGCCCAAAACGTAGCACAGCGGCGGCATGGAAAGCAGAATCGCATCTAAGGTGTCGCCGGAAAAGTAAACAACCGCCAAGCATATACCGGCGCATACCAGCGACATGAACAGAACGATGGTCGTCAGACGGAACGAACGGAAAATCGCCGTTGCGATTAAAACGCCAACCAATAAGCACAGCCACGCCAACTTGATGAGCGTCTTGGTTCCTTCAATATCAATCGCGACGTTATCGACCGGAGGCCCGCCCAAATGGACAAGCTTCGTAATTTGATTGTTATCCAAATCCGTCCCAATGCCGCAGCTTCGGCAGACGTCGTAAACATTTTCGAGTACAGGACGCATATTCTGACCTTCCGCTTCCAGCGCAAGGTTGACCATAATACACGTACTCTTTCCATCCTGACCGATAAGCGTTCCCTTGAGTCGTTCGATCGCATCTTCAGGCGTCATGCCAGGATAGCTGTCAAGCAAAAGCTGAGCCATGTCTTTGCCAGAATACGCCTTGGCAAAATGGCGCAGTTTCCAGTCTTCTTTACAGACTCTCCCCTGAGAATCCCGACGCGGAACTATCGCTTTGACGACCTTGTCAAGACGGGGATCGTCAATCGTACAGCCGTTCCAGCTGAAAACGATAAACTGTTCCAGCGGAAAGTTGCTCTGAAACCAGCGATGGGTTTGGAGTTCTTCCGTCTCTTGAGGAAGCCATTCTTTGATATTGTTTCGTGGCGACCTGAGCGATCGAACCGTTCCCGCCCAAATAAGCGGAAATGTAAACACCGTAATAATTAAAATCAGGAGGCTGTATTTTGAAAAAAATGATTTTTGCATTTAAATTTTATTTAATGGCTGGCTGCGGGGGGGATGCGTAAAATCGTTTGTGGTAAGTGAGATTAAATCAGTTCTCGCTACTTACCGCATAACGTTGAAACCAAATCCCTGTATTTTTAGATACTCCCCAAAATAATAATCTATTGTCGCTCAATATAACCATTTTTTATTTTTTTGTCTATAGCGTTTTTTACTCAAATTTCCAAAATATATTAAGATAAATCATTCTTTAACGCTTGACTCATGGAGTTCAACGCAAAGCAGAAACAGCATAACTTATTATATATTAAAGCATTAGAAATTGCACGCCACATTAAAAACAGCGTTTTAGATACGCTCGAACAGAAGGGCGTTAAAAAATGGCTCGCTCACAGACAGCTGGAATTGTGAGAGCGTTTTGCGCCCTCACAACTCACGTCTTTCAATTTTACTGTTCGTTCAACTCGGGATTATCCAGGTCAATTATTTTTCCATCGTTTCTTTCGAACAGTTTGCGGAGGAAAACGCTGGAAACGTTATCAGGCAGATTGCAAACGCTTCCATCGCACAGAACAAGCATAAAAATGCCGTTATAACAGGAACGAATTCCATTGGGCGAAACATTGACGCCTTTAATCGCTTCCTCAAACGGAACGTCCGAATTCGGATCCATCCAGCAGACCGGCGAGCGTTCAACAATCAAGGCTGTATTGCAGCAGCCATCCATTATAGACGCCATACTCAATTTTTTAGAACCCGGGAACACAGTGTTTTCCCCTACAACAACGGCAAACGTTGTTTCACCAGGAGAGAGTTCAATGCTGGGATTTCGGAAACATTTAGGACATTTATCGTGGAACTGCTTGTTCCAATCGCTGTCCCACGGTTCGTCCAAACGGATCTGATCGTAAAGCTCCTGTTCCTCCAAATAAGGCAGTAATGCCACGCGCCAGCTGTGCAGACGCTTGCCATCTTCATTTACCGTATAAGGCGAAGGAAGATACCTGTGAGCCGCTTCATACATGAGCATTCCTAACGCCAATTGCTTGAAATTGTTGGCGTTCTGCATTCTTCGAGCTGATTCTCGCGCTGACGCTACTGCCGGCAGAAGCAATCCAACGGCAACGCCTCCAACGCCAATTGTCGTCATGGAGCAATTTTCAGAAACCCAATCGTTGATTGCTTTGTACTTCTCGGAAACGTTGTTGGAACGAATTGACAGGACGTTGTCTCGAACTTCCAGAACTTGAGAGTCAAAAATGCTGTCTATATAGTCAAGGTAGTAATCTCTGAGTACAACTGGAGCGTCTTCCGGGAGATTCTTTAAGTAGCTCTGAGCAACCAACGGTTTGAGAGCTTTGACAAACTCCGCAAAATTCTTTGCCGATTGTTCGTCTTTGGAAATGACGTGTAAATTCATGAACAGCTTTTCCGGATGAATTTCCAAAACCGCGGTCTTAACGCCGTCTGCAAGCTGTTGATCCGTAAACTCTGGCAAAAGCTCCGCCAGTTCAGGATCGTCATCTTCCAACCGTTCACGAAGCAATTGAAAAACAGGCGCATTTATCGCATTGAGCAGAGCTTGTACGTTAAGAATCGCCTGAAAACGACTCAACGCAATTGAGTTCTCCGCTCGCTGGTAACTCCACGAGAGTTCAAACGCCTGGCGGATTTCTGGAACGTCTTGAGCCTCAAATTCTTTCAGACCGTTATTAAAGTCGTCTTTGGAAACAGGAAGGTTGTTGTTTTTAAGCCCGAAAATAAGGCAATTTTTGTAAACCGTCCGGAAATAGCGGGATTCCTGCTCTTCAATAAAACTCGGAGATAAAAAGCGCATTTGACGTAAAAAGTAGAAGAGCTTTTTGGCGTCAGCTTTTTTCTCTTTGTCAAACGGGACAATCATTTTAACAGGCGCTGCAGTATCTTTGTCTACAATAACAAACAGATCCCGTCCGCCGACGGCTTTAATCTGATGGCACAGATTGTCAATATCTTCCAAAACCAACTGAACGTTATTGACAATCTGTGTAATTTTTTCCGAATGCCCGGAAAACGTTTCCGGCAGCAGGCGTTTGAGTTCGTCGTAAACCTTTGTTCCCGCTTTTCCAAAAGCGCCGTCCAAATCGACGGCATCCAAATGGACAACCGCGAATGTCTGCTTGTTGATAAACGGAGCGGCGAGAGAATAAATTCTGTCGGCTTCGTCTTTGACGCTTTGAGTAACAGGGACGTACAGACCGGCAGAGCGGTCAATAGACAGCTTTGGCAAAAGAGCGTCCAGCCGTTTAAAGACCGTCTTTGACGACCAGTTTAACGTATTGTATTTAACTACAGGATTAAACAAATGGAGCGCATGATTAATCGCGTCTGAAATAAGGAAACGCATTTCCAGAGAATCCTCCGATCCGCCTTCGCGATTAAAAATCACCCTTTTCACAACGGGCATAGCCAAGTAAAGCTCGTTTGCGGACTGATCGTCTTCGCTGATAATCTGAACGCGCAGATCGCTCTTTGCAAAGTCAAGTTCAATCGCAACAGCGCGAATTCCTTTAATTATCGTATTGGGAGCCACGCCTTGAGCGGCAATCGCCTGGTCCGCTTTTTCCAAAACTTTTGCCAGTTCTCCTTCAGCAAAAAGATAAACCTGGATTGCGCCGGTTTTCCATGACGACGCTTTACTGAACAATACTTGGAACGGCTTATTCGAAGATTTGGAAACCTTGAGTTCCAACTCTTCAAAGAACTGCTTTTGTTTTTCTTCGTCGAGGTCGTCGTTTTTAATATTGGGAGCCAGAACGATGCAATCGTTGTACGCCTTAATAAAAAACGATTGTTGCCAGCTATCCCGTCCTTCTTCAGGAATAAAATCCCCTTTAGAGAACTCGACGGCAAGTTTTTGGGCTTCTATTGATTTGGCGGGATCTGTTGGAATAACGGTAAGATAAGACAAGGGATTATCATAATCGCAGCTGTCAATGCAAAGATACGCTTTGGTTGCCCCAACGGCGCAGAACTTGTCGATTTGCGATTCAAAAACATCCAAGCCGCTTTCAAACTGAGCCAGGGCGACTGTCAACTCATTGGGACCGGTTAAGGTTCGAGGCATGACGTTTTTGAACATCTCCTTAATCTTCGAGTACTCTGTCTTGATTTTAAGAGAATGAAGATCAAAAACGACAACGCTTGCGGGATGTTCCGGAGCCCATTTCGCGACGTCTAAAACAGCCTTGTCCTCTGCCTGCCCCCAAAAAGCAAACAACATGGAACACAGAAACGTCAGGATGACAAAAAAGGATCGATTCTGTTTCATAAAAATCCTCATTTCTGAAAAAAGGTTGCAATAAATTATGGATTGTACTTGTCCATTATAACCCTTTTTGAAATCTTTTACAAGAGGCGTCTTTGAATTTTTGGAAAATCTATGGGGGACGGGTATTACCCGCCTAAAAACTAACAACGTTAGTTTTTCGCGGACAATGTCCGCTCCCCGGAAGTATTTCCTGTCATATTTATTGGGAAAAGGAGTTTTTTTTCGAAAAATTGGTCTTGCTTAAAATATAAAAATAAGAGAAAATGCCCATCATGAATAATAATGGACAACCCACGCCTGACGACATCGAAAAACTCCTGGATCAAGCGCAAAACGCTATCGACGAGCTGCAAAATGAATCCGCGCTTGAAACGCTGTCAGCGACTGAGAATTTCACTCAGCCGAACAGCGTCAGTTTATCAAAAATAATCGGAGCTTTTTCCTCTCCCGATTCCGCTATCAATCTCAACGCAATCCGAGATCTTCAGCTTGACGTCCGGGTCGTGCTGGGCGAAGCGGAATTGACGCTCGAAGACGTTATGCGCCTGCGAAAAGGCTCTGTCGTACAGCTCAACGCGCAATGCGCCGATCCTGTCAGCATTCTCGTCAATGGGCAGCTTGTCGCCCGCGGCGAAGCCCTGAATCGCAACGGAAAATTCTGCGTTCGCTTGACGGAAATTTTGATTAAATAACCGGTGTCTGTTATACTGCTAATACTCCTGACGTTATCCTGTACGCCCGCGCTGGCTCAATCGTCGATTCCTCTGTCTCCAGACGCCGCTGTTGAACAAAACGAATCGTCCGCAGAGCGTTCCGCTGGCGGCAGGTCATTATTGCCGACAGTTGGAGCGATCGCTATTGTAACAGGAACGTTCGTTCTGATTCTATGGCTGTTAAAGAAATCGCAGGGCGAAACCGGACGGCAAATTCCCTCCTCGATTGTCAAAACGCTGGGGAAAACCAGGATCGGAACAACCCCGGTTTTTCTCGTCGCCGTTGGAAAAAAGCTGTTACTTGTTTCCACGTCCTCTAACGGTTTAACCCCGCTGACGGAGATTGACGACCCGACTGAAACAGAAGCCATTCGCAAAGCCCTCGCCGGAGAAAAAGGAGGCGAGAAATGAGAGCCGCCGCTATCTTCCTGCTGACGCTTGTTTTTTCGATCAACGTTGCATGGGCACAAAATTTAGATAATTCAGAATCGACGACTCGCAACTCGCAGCTCATCGGCGAGACGCCGCGCCTGGACCGCACTATCTTGCCAGAGCAGGAAAACGATCCCGTTGGCAGCGCTGAATCCTCTCGAAACTCGGAACAAGCTCCTCACTCCTCACTTCTAACTCCTAACTCGCAAACCTCCTTTTCATTTACATCGCTGTTATCTCCCGACGGCGTCATGGGATCGATGGGAACGCTGTTGACGCTCGGCGTTTTAACGCTCGCGCCGGCGTTGATTGTTATGACGACCAGTTTCGTTCGGATTGTTGTCGTGCTGGGATTGCTGCGTCAGGCGCTGGGAGTTCAAAATCTGCCGCCGCAGCAGGTAATAACGGGGCTTGCGCTGTTTATAACGTTTTTTGTGATGTATCCGGTTGGAAGCGCCATCTATAACGATGCTCTCAAACCGTATGAAGCAGGACAAATCACCGCCATGCAGGCGTGGGATACAGGCGTTGTTCCGCTGCGGCAATTCATGAGCCGTCAGATTCAAAAAGCCGGCAACGACGCCGACGTCTGGCTGTTTTGGCGAGCCGACCCGGACGCGCCCGCTGGCGACGCCGCTCAAAACCTGACGTACGACGACGTTCCGCTGCGAGTTCTCGTCCCGGCGTTCATGACAAGCGAACTGAAAATCGCCTTTTTAATGGGCGTGAAACTGTTCATCCCGTTTTTGATTATCGATTTCCTCGTTTCCGCCATCACGGTTTCCATGGGAATAATGACGCTCCCACCGGTTATGATTTCCCTCCCGCTGAAACTGTTGCTGTTTGTCATGCTCGATGGCTGGCGGCTGACTGTTGAAATGCTGCTAACGAGTTTTGGATAGCGACGAGGCGCTTCTTTCGGGGGGCGGGTATTACCCGCCTATAATAACTTGAATTATTATTTTTCGCGGACAATGTCCGCTTCCCAGATAGGATGGATACAGAACAAATCATCAGTCTCGGACAACAGGCGCTGACGACAACGCTGCTTTTGGCGTCGCCGGTCTTGCTTATTGGCTTGGCGGCGGCGATAATAACGGCGTTTATCCAGACGCTGTTCCAAATGCAGGAGGCGACCGTTCCGTTAATCGTTCGTCTTTTAACGATGCTCGTCGCTCTGATTGTTTTAACCCCCTGGATTGTCAATTCCCTGCTGAGCTTTTCCAAGGGAATTCTGATAAGCGGCTAGCGGCAGGCAACGCGTAATACTTACGGGGGGCGGGTATTACCCGCCAAAAAACTAACAACCTTAGATTACGCGGACAATGTTCGCTCCCCAGATAGGTTCACCTTCTAATTCCTAAATCCGAATTAATTCCCCCCTCACCCCTTGTCTTGATTCAAACGTTGTGTATAATATATAGTAAAGAACAGGGAGCGCGGATTATTCCCTATTCCTTGACTACTTAAGCATTAACCACAACCTATTCACCATGCCCGAACGTTATCCACACCTGAAAGAACAAGACCCCGAGATTTACGCCCTGATTCAGAAACAAGCGGCTTACGAAGCCTCAACGCTTAAAATGATTGCGTCTGAAAACTACGCATCGTACAGCGTTCTGGAAGCGACCGGTTCGTCTCTGACCAACAAATACGCTGAAGGTTATCCTGCCGCCCGTTATTACGAAGGCAACGAGGTTATCGACGAAGTCGAAAACCTCTGCATCAATCGTCTGAAACAGGTTTTCGGAGCAGAACACGCCAACGTTCAGCCGCTTTCCGGCTCCCCGGCGAACTCGGCGGTCTATCGCGCTGTCATGGCTGGCGCCGAAAAGGTAATGGGCATGCCCGTCAACCTGGGCGGACACCTCACTCACGGCTGGAAAGTCAACTTCTCCGGTATGGATTACACGCAAGTCCCGTTTGGACCGTCTCCGGAAACCGGTTTGCTGGACTACGACCAGATTCGGGAAATCGCCAAGGCAGAACGTCCCCGCATGATTTGGTGCGGCGCGACGGCGTATCCGCGTCGAATCGACTACGAAAAGTTTGCGGAAATCGCGGCTGAAGTCGACGCCTATCTGGTTGCGGACATCGCGCACATTTCCGGCTTGATCGCCGGCGGCGCCCTGCCCTCCCCGGTTCCCTACTGTGACATTGTAACAAGCACAACGCACAAAATGATGCGCGGTCCCCGAAGCGGGTTCATTCTCTGCAAAGAAGCCGACCGCTATCAGGAAAAGTACTATCCAACCAGCAAGTTCAATCTTGCCAAACGTATCGACCGCGCCGTATTCCCCGGACTGCAGGGCGGACCTCACGAAAACGTTATCGCCGCCATGGCAGTCGCCTTTGGCGAAGCGCTCAAGCCGGAATTCAAAGACTACGCCGCTCAGGTTATCAAAAACGCGCGTCATCTGGGCGAATGTCTGGTTAAAGAGGGAATCAACCTCGCCACCGGCGGAACGGACACCCACATGCTTCTGCTCGATTTCCGCAAGGAAGAGTTCACCGGCAAAGACATGTCTGACGCCCTCGCCAAAGCTGGCATTATCGCCAACTTCAACATGGTTCCCGGCGATCAGCGCAAACCCGCTGTTACAAGCGGCGTCCGTATGGGAACAGGCGCTTTGACGACCATGGGCATGAAAGAAAAAGACATGGAACAGGTCGCCAGCTGGATCGTCCGAATCGTTCGCGCCATGCCAGACGCTTCAGCCGTCTCAGCGCAGATTCGCGGCGAAGTTGCCGAATACTGCAAGCAGTTCAAGGTTCCCGGGCTGTGGGAAGAATAATCAGTTGTCAATTAGCAGTTGGTAATTGGCGCAAGCGTTTACTAACTACTGCCTACTGCCTCTTGCCTGCTGCCTAATCCAAATGTCCGAAACAACCAGCCCTGAACTGACGCCTCAAATCAACATTTTCCTGGATAGTAAAGACTACATTTACCATCCGGGAGACTGTGTAACAGGTCATTACAGAATTCTGGACGTTAAAACCGACCAGATTAATTCTGTCGAGCTGTCTGTTTTATGGCATACAGAAGGCAAAGGCGACGAAGATATGACGGTTATCGATTATCATATTCTCTCTCGTCAAAGAGAAGACTGGATTAACCCGCATAACCCCGGTAAAATCGACACCGTTTTACCTTCAGAGCCATTAAGTTACGAAGGACAAATAATCAAAATTCGCTGGCTGGTGCGCGTTCGAATGACGCTTGTTTCCGGAGAAGAAATCATTGCTGAACGAGGATTTTTTCTTAAAAATGACTTTTAACGCAAATTGCGAAATCGTTATAATCCGTACACTTGACACCATCCATACTATTTAACGTTAAACTTTACCCCTGCGGCATTTTTATAAAATCATAAAAAAATAAATCAAACATTTTTCCTTTTGCTGCGTATAGATGTCAGGACCTGTAAATAACGCCGATAAAAACTCAACGAATGCGTTCAATTATACAGACGCTTCAGATGAGCAATTGCTTGAAAGATTCAACTTTCACGGCGATACTCACGCGTTTGAGATTTTAATCCATCGGTATGAAGCTCCTTTGTTTAATTATCTTTATCGATATTTAGGCAATCGAGAATCAGCCGAGGACGTATTCCAGTCGTCCTTTTTACAGGTGTATTCCAAAAGCGATCAGTTTGACTCTTCCAAAAAGTTCAAGCCGTGGCTGTACACGGTCGCAACTAATCAGGCAATAGATTACCAACGTCGCAATCATCGTAAAACGACGATTAGTCTTGACGCCTCGTACGGAGGAGACGATGACGAATCCACGGGGTCCTTACAAGATATTTTAGAGTCTGCAGAAAAAGATCCTTCTTTTTCCATGGACTCTGCTGAGCAGGTTCAGCGGATTCATGCCGCTGTCGATGAACTTCCGGACATCCTGAAAGAAACCGTTAACCTGGTTTACTTTGAAGATTTGAAGTACAAAGACGCCGCAGATATTTTGCAAATTCCCGTTGGAACGGTTAAAAGCCGTCTTCATGCCGCGATGAAAAAGCTGGCAGAAAAACTGACCGAAAATCAAACGTCAGACTAATTATTATTAAATAATTTATTAAACTTGATAATATATCCCGTTTTTGCCGATAATAACAATAGTATGTTTTATATCGGCAAAACAAAATCGCCTCTGGCAGGCGACTATCCACCCAGACATAAACGACAAATTTAATCGTCTGTTTATGTCAATTTCAAAGTCGGCGCTAAGCCTGAGAATTGTACTATGAACGACAACGATATTAATGTTTTGCTTGATCATTTTGTAGGCGGTTTGGATTCTTCGGAATCAGCAAACATTGATCATAAAATTAATACGATTCCGCTATGGTCTAAAACGTACAAACAAATCAATCTGGTTTTTGGAAGTCTGAACGCCATAAAAGAAGATGAAAGCCAAAAACCCGCTCCGGATGGTTTAGCAAGTAAAACATTTCAATTGATTCTCGAACAGAAAAAAGCTCCTCAAACCCAACCTGAATTCATCGCTCAAAAGCCGACTTTTTCAGAACAAACCGTTAGTTCAACGTCACATAAACGCACGACTTCCGTTAAACCGTCCTTTTTAGTTCTTTCCGCCTGCGCTGGATTCCTGCTTATCGTTGCGATTGCAGTTTTAACGTCCTTTTTCGGTAATTCCACTTCCAATAACATTTCCAAGCCAGGATCGGTTTTTGCAGACAACAATTCGTCTGTTAATAATCCAACGGATTTCGCCGTTACCGGCTCGTCTCAACAGCCGACTTCATCATTTTTCTTCTGCTCTGACGCTGTTTCCGGATCTCCTGCCGAGATTCCTTTTTCTAACAACGCCAATAGTTTTGCAGTCAATTCTTCTGAACAACTTGTAGACTTAACCGGAAAATCAGTTCGTTCTGTTCCGGAACAACGTGAAACCCCTGTTAGAATGTCTTGCCCAGACAACATTGTAGTCTTGGCGTCTCAGGCAGAAGGTCGACCAATTATTCTTGTTCAACCGCATCGTTTACCAGGTGGATTGCAAAAGATTCAAGACGTCGTCAATCCTTCAAACGTTGATATTGTAACTCCTGTCAACTATCAAAAATAGTTACTTGGCTGCAATCAGCGTTTTAATCACAATTTCAACTAAAAACCTGAAACTTCAGTCTATTTCCGTTCGAGTCTTAACATAAAAATGATTAAACTCATTGCTCGACTGACGCTTGGATTTCTCCTGCTGCTGTCGACAATGACTTTTATTCTGGTTAATGTTCCCGTTGTTCGCGACGTTGCCAAATCTAAAATGCCGCTGGTTTTCGTTTCCGTCGGTATTTCAGAAACGCTGGCGTTTATTGCCATTTGCGGGGCTCTTTACGCTTACAACGTCCTCAACATCTGGAAAAAGCGCATCGGCGCAGAAGGCGAGTTTTTCGTTCTTCTTCTAACGGGCTTTTCCGCCTGGGCGACGCTCCGATTTCCCATCTGGACGCGCTGGGGGTTCATCAAGCGTTTTTGCGAACTTCAAGCTATTAATGCGGACAAATACGAACAACTGTTTTATCAGCTGGGCGTTGTCGCCGCCGTTTTATGCGTTCCGTTTCTGTACGTCGGCTGGCGA
Source organism: Thermoguttaceae bacterium (assembly GCA_017407125.1). GTDB lineage: Bacteria > Planctomycetota > Planctomycetia > Pirellulales > Thermoguttaceae > RUG11551. Next base: position 42,130 of record JAFQXE010000023.1, on the reverse strand, counting down.
TGGCTATACGCCAAATTCATGCCGGGGATTGTTCAGTTCTTTAAGAGCTTAACCCGGGCAGAATGGCTGTATTTCAGCGTCTTCTGGGGACTGGGAACCGTTCTTCTGGTAACGATTTCATTTCAGACGTCTGTTTTTACGTTCCCCATGCCGCTAGATAAGCCGGACGAAGAGTTTCCTATGGGAATTTCCGTCAGCGATTCAGCGCTGCTGATTAACGGAGATACGTTCTGCAACAACACGTCCAGCGCCAACGACGTCCGCCAGCCGCTGTTTGCGATTTTCAGCGCTCCGTTTGCGATGTTCTCTCATATTATGGCAGCGACGCTTTGCCTGACTCTGCCGGGCGTATTTGAATACAAGTACATTTACGCCATCGCGATTGCTTTTTGGCAGATCGGGGCGTTTGCCGTTGTTGGGCTGTTGTTAAGAAGAATCGTCGCTTCGTTCACAGACGAGCCCTTTTCCTGGGCGGTTGTAATCCTGTACAGCGTCAGCTGGTCAACGGTAATTTTCGCCCTGACGGTAGAGCAGTACGCATTCTCTTTGCTGGCGTTGATTATTTTCATCGCCTACAGCGTCCTGGTTCATCAAAAGCAAAACGACGAAGTTCAGCAAGAGAATTCGCTCGACTTTTCGCTCCTTGCCATGGCGGCTATTGGAACGATAACGACCTCGCTTATTCCCGTTGTCTATTTTACCGCTGCAACAGCAAAGAAAATCAAATCGTTTGTCAACCAAACCATCGAGATTATCGCCGTTGGGCTTGGATCTGTTATTGTTTTCAGCAAGTTCGGATTGCTGTTCAATCTCAATCAGCGCGTTGAAGCTCTATCCGCCTACGCCGACATGGATTCCAGCCAGCTGGGGCCGGTGAGCAAGATTCAGCAGTATCTGCATTTCGTCTATTCGACGTTTTTCTCGCCCGCCGTTTTCTACAAACACGGCGTAGTTCTGGAAGTTTTGCCGCAGGACATTCCCATAACCGTTTATATCGGCTCAATACTTATTTCCGCAGCATGCGCGCTGGGATTTGTTCTGTTTTTTAAGAACCGTTTCGTCCAATGCTCTGCGCTATGGATTCTCTTTGGATTCTTCCTCATGGGCGTCATGGGCTGGGGAAGCCGAGAAAACGGCATGGCTCTTTACGCCTCCTATTTCGCCTGGGCGTATATTCCTCTTGCCGTTCTGCCAGTATATAAGATCACGGGAAACAACTTCGTCCGTTTGGGGACGTCGTTGGTTACAATTCTGGCAATTATCGTCGCGATGGAAACGTTCTCTTCCGTTTGTGAAATCGTCAATCAGTCCAAAGACTTTATGCTTTTGACGCCGGTTGACAGTTACCTGTAAAAACCGTCAGATTCGGTCTTTTCTATTAAGATTCCGCCTTCTTTTCCATCTTTCCAAAGACAAGCCGTCCTGCGCTGGTCTGTAAGACGCTCGTAACGGAAATCCGAACCAGCTTGCCGATTTCGGCGCGGCCGTTGTCAACCACAACCATCGTGCCGTCTGGCAGATAACCGCACCCCTGCTGGGGTTCTTCACCCGCTTTGACAAGCAATACTTCCAGCTGCTCGCCCGGCACAAAAACCTGCTTCAAGGCGTTGGATAAATCATTCAAATTCAAGGACTGCGTTCCATGAACCTGCGCCACTTTCGACAGGTTGTAATCGCTCGTTATAAGCTTTCCTTCCAGCTGTTTGGTCAGAATTACCAATCGCGAATCCTCTGGATACTGCAGCAATTCCGGGGAATCGGAATCCATTACCCTCAAATCGACTTTCGGATCGTTTTGCAGCCGGTTGAGAATATCCAAACCGCGGCGGCCGCGAGCGCGGCGAAGTTTATCAGAACTTTCCGCAAAATTCTGTATCTCAGAAACAACGCTTCGCGGAATGATAAGCGGACTGTCGAAAATTCCCGTCTCTAAAATATCCACAATTCGACCGTCAATAACCGCAGACGTGTCCAGAACGTACGGACGCGAACTGCGAACGTCCTTTTTGAACTCGACATACGGCAGAATCATTCGGAAATCGCTGCGCGTTTGCAATAGCAAACTTGTTGTAATGTAACACGTAACTACTGAAATGAGCAGCTTGACAATCGGCTGAAGCGCTGATAAAAACGGGCTTTCTTTGAGTTTGTCTGTTGGAAACAACGGCGTAAGAGCCAATGAAAACATGTAAGAAATAATCAAACCGACAATCAATCCAAAATAGACTGCTGTAATAGCGTCGATCTTTTTGCGGGGAATAAAAATATCGACCAAAATCACAACAACCGCAAAAAATATCAAAGAAGCAAATACAAGCGGCGGCGTCCAGGCGGACTGTCCCATCAACTCCGGCGAGTTGATTATCGTTACCCCCAGACCGCTCATCAAGGCCACAAACAAAATGCGAAGTATTATCAATATCACGTTTAATTCTCCTTTTATAACAAATATTATCTCTTTTTATTATAATCAAACATAATATAACTTCGCACGTTTGTCAAGAGACCGGGAAAAAATATTGAAAAATATATCACTCAAATTCTGTTCAGCCCGAATGAATACCAAACCGATTACAGAATTTATCGCAATAATAACAAAAAAGCCGAAAGCAATAACAAATTGCCTTCGGCTTGATAACTTATTACAGGAATGAATTATTCAGCGTCAACAGTCGGCTGCTGCGTCTTAACTTTGACGCGTTCAAATGCGCCATCGTTGCGACCAACGAATTCCAGAATAGCGCGGGCGCCAGCGTCTCCCAAACGCGGAGTAGCCAGCTTCAAAATACGAGTGTATCCGCCAGGACGTTCAACATAACGCGGCGCAATCTTGTCAAACAGAACGGAAACGGCAATCTTGTCGCGAAGAATGTCATACGCGCGACGACGAGCGGCAACTACCGGAGCAATTGCAGCAACCCATTGAGCGTGCTTTTCGCTGTTGCGCCAAGCTTTCCAGGCGTCAGACTTTCTATCGCCTGTGAAATCGAGAGCGTCAGCCGCCTTCTGATCTTCAATAACGCTTTTCGCCAAAGTAACGAGCTTTTCTACCATCGGACGAACTTCTTTCGCCTTCGGAAGAGTGGTGATAATTCGACCCTGAATTTTGGCGTCCGGTTTAACGGTGCGAATCTGTTTGCCGGTTTTGCCAACATTGTAATTATACTTATCGTAATCTTCCGATGTTGCTTCCGTGAGGATTAAGGAAGTCGCAAGCATGCGCTTTAAGGCGCGCTGATGATTCGGATTACGTCCAAGTTTTCGACCAAGATTTCGATGTCGCATTGTACTATTGCAAATAAAAAAATGTTATTCTCGTAAACCCGGCAAGAGCGACGCACTCTTACCGGGGAAAAATTCTCAACGATTCACATCGTGAAGATACAAACTATTACTGGAAGGGATTGGGATAAGCAGGCGGCAAACGCATACCAAGCTGCAAGCCCATCTCAGCCAACTTCTCGCGAACTTCTTTCAAAGTAGTATCGCCGAAATTACGAACGTCCAACAGGGACTCTTCCGAACGCGAAACAAGCTCTCGAACCGTCATGATATGCTCGGCTTCAAGACAATTTGTCGCGCGAACAGACAAATGCAAATCGGCAATCGAACGCTGCAACTTCAATTCGACTTCCGGAGGCAACCCGTCGGAACGAGCGTTTTTAACTTCCGAATGAATTTGCGCTCCCAATTCCGCATACTGAACAAACGGATTGAGGTGCTTACGAAGGATCTTCGCGGATTCAACCAACGCCATTTCCGGAGCCAATGAACCGTCAGTCCAAATCTCGAATATGAGCTTGTCATAGTTCGTCTTCTGACCAACGCGAGTCTCTTCAATAGCATAACGAACGCGAACAACCGGGCTAAAAGCGGCATCAACCGGAATGACGCCGATTTCCTGGTTTTGGGTTTTACGTTCCGCAACCGGAACATAGCCGCGTCCCTTTTCAACGACCATTTCCATTACAAACGATACGTCGCCGGTAAGCGTTGCAATAACATGATCCTTGTTGATAATTTCAACCATGTCGTCGGTAATAATATCAGCTCCTGTAATGACGCCCTTGCTGTGCTTTTCAATACGAAGCGTACGGGGCTGATCCGACATTGACTTGACAATTAACGATTTAACGTTAAGAACGATCTCTGTTACATCTTCATAGACGCCGGAAATTGTCATGAATTCATGACTGACGCCCTGAATTTTAATTTGTGTAACAGCGCTGCCTTCCAGACTGGAAAGCATAATTCGGCGAAGGCTGTTGCCTATCGTAACGCCGAACCCATGTTCAAAAGGCTCCGCTACAAACTTAGCGTATGTAGCGCCCTCGCTCTTTTCACATGTTACCTGATTGGGCAGTTCCAAACCACGCCATCGAATTCGCATGGATATCTCCAGTTGAGTTAAAGCGCCTTTTTCTTATCAAATGAACCTGACGCTGAATTGTAAGCGCTGATAAATTCAAATTCCTTGAAAATGATAATCAAAGAACAGCCAGATTCATCACGAAATATGTCGGCGTCAAATCAGACGCGACGGCGTTTCTTGGGACGGCAGCCATTGTGTGGCAATGGAGTCGTATCTTCAATTGATTTAACAACAAGACCTGCGGCCTGAAGAGCGGTAATTGCGCTTTCACGACCTCCTCCGGGTCCCTTAACCTTGACTTCAACTTCTTTCATACCGAACTTGATAGCTTTTTCAGCTGCCTGCTGAGCCGCCATCTGTCCGGCAAAAGGCGTACTTTTGCGGCTTCCCTTGAAACCATTGGTTCCAGCGGTTGCCCAGCAAAGAATATCGCCTTTCATATCCGCAATACTGACATTCGTGTTATTGAATGTCGCTTTAATGTACGCGATGCCCGCCGTTACGTTGCGACGAACCTTACGCTTTTTTGCCTTAGCCACTCTTTAACTCCTGTTCAAATGCAATTCAGAATCAAAAATTCACCTGAAGGATTACCATTGTTTCTGCTGATAACGGCTTTGTTACAATCAACAAATGCCGCCAGAGAAAACTTAGCGTAAGTCCTTGACGCCTTTCTTTCCGGCAACTGTCTTCTTCGGACCCTTGCGAGTACGAGCGTTGGTCTTGGTGCGCTGACCGCGAACGGGAAGACCGCGACGATGACGAATACCGCGATAGCAGGCAATTTCCTTCAGGCGCTGAATGTCCTGAAGACGCTGACGACGAAGGTGACCTTCCACCGTGTACTCATTGTCAAGCAATGAGGCCAGCTTTTGAACTTGCTCTTCTGTAACTTCACGCATACGAACCTGAGGGTCAATGCCAACTCTTCGGCACAGTTCGCGCGCAATCTGAGGACCTACTCCATAAAGATACGTCAACGAAATTACCGCCGGACGATCATTCGGAATGTCAACACCTAAAATACGAGGCATAAGCTCTCCTGATTATATTAAATTTAAAAATGTAAATCGCTTGTTCTCTGCTGGCCGCCGAAAACGGCTCCAGGATTACAAACTAACCCTGACGCTGCTTATGACGCGGATTTTCACAAATTACGCGCACAACGCCTTTACGACGAACAATTTTGCATTTTTCACAAATGCGCTTAACACTGGCTCTAACTTTCATTGTATCACCTATTTTTCATATCTCTTGCAATTACAAGGCTTTACGAAACATTTCGCACGCCCCGATTTTTGCCCTGTATATGATTTTTTGTACTTTTTAACCCCTATTTAATCAAATTTTTTGGAGTTTGAATTATAACGATTTCTTCAAATTTCTCAAGGGGGGGAAACGATTTTTTTTGGAAAACTTTAAAAATTTCTTGAAATTAGTATTGACTTTTCCTAAATTTCCATCTCATTTTTAAAATTCGCGTTCCAATATTCGTCATCTCCAGCTGTCAAAACCCATGGTCCGTCTTCCGTAATTGCGATTGTATGCTCATAATGAACGCAAAGTTTGTGGTCTTTGGTTACCAGAGTCCAACCGTCAGAAAGCTGACGGAGCTCAATCGTTCCTACAGTAATCATCGGTTCGACAGCAATTACTACGCCCGGTCGAATCGGAAAATCGTATCCAGGACACGGATAATTCGCAACCTGGGGCGGCTGGTGCATTTCATGACCAATGCCATGACCAACCATATCCTCCACAACATGAAATCCACAGCTGTGGACGTAGTCAGCCATCTCTTTAGCTATGAGATTCCAGCGGTTTTTGGTCGCCAGAAGCTCAATAGCGAGATTTAACGTGTTGCGACCGCAATCCATCAGCTTTTTGACTTCCGGACCAACGGTTCCAACAGCGTGAGTCCAGGCGGAATCGCCGCACCAGCCGTTGATTTTGGCTCCGGTGTCACAGCTGAGAATGTCGCCTTCAACAAGCTTCCGATCATTGGGTATTCCATGAACGAGCTCTGCGTTGATCGACATACATGTCACAGACGGATACGGTCTTTGACGCCGTGACAACTGAACGCCTTTGAAGCATCCAACCGCTTTATTGGCGTCAAAATATTTTTCAACTTCTGAATCGATTTCTTTTGTTGTCACACCTGGCTTAACCATGCGTTCAACAATTCGATGCGCTTGATAGACAAGCAGTCCTGCCTGGCGCATCTGACGAATCTCACGTCGAGAAAGCAATTCCTGCCGAAAACTTTGCATGACTATTTATTAACCTTTTCCATTTCTTCGACGACGCGATCAAAGATCTCGTCAATCGTACCCAAACCGTTAACGCTCTTTAACAGACCAGTCTTGCCATAGTATTCCAGCAGCGGAGCAGTCTGATTTCGATAAGCTACCAGACGGTTGCGAATCGTGTCAGGATTGTCGTCTGCGCGGCCGCGGCCAGCCAAACGGGTAAAAAGTTCTTCTTCCGGAACCTGGAGTTCCAGAACGATGTCAAGCGGAGTTCCCTTTTTGGCAAGCATTTCATCCAACGCCTCCGCCTGAGCTATCGTTCGGGGGAATCCGTCGAGAAGATAACCGCCGTCACAGTCGCTCTGTCCAAGACGCTCTTCAATAATCGAAACGATGATTTCGTCCGGAACCAACGCTCCTGAAGACATGTACTCTTCAGCCTTGAGTCCAACTGGCGTCTTTGCGTCTCGAGCTGCGCGGAGCATGTCGCCCGTAGAAAGATGAGCCATGTTGTACTTCTTAATCAGACGTTCAGCCTGAGTGCCCTTGCCCGCTCCCGGAGGGCCAATGAAAACCATTCTCATTAGTGCAATCCTTCTGTACAGTTAGTGGTGAGGAATTGTTTACTAAAACTCGTTATTTATAAACGACGCATGATACTTGTCGTTTTATTTCTTGAAAGAGAAAATCGCAATATGCGATTTATAAAGTTCTTTCAATGCCGCAATGTGTTACAGCATTGAAAGAACGGAAAGATTATTTATAGCTTATTTCTGAAGAAGACCCGTGTAATTTCTCATTACAAGATGCGAATCAATCTTCTGAACGAGGTCAAATGCAACGCTGACGGCAATAAGCAAACCAGTGCCGCCAAAGAAGCTGGAAACGTCGTAACCAACGCCCATTTCGGTCGAAATCACCGTCGGCAAAATAGCGACCACTGCGAGGAACGCTGCGCCAACGTATGTAATTCGAACCATGACCTTTTCCAAATAATGTGCAGTTCGCTTGCCAGGACGATGCCCCGGAATAAACGTGCCGTAGTTCTTAAGGTTTTCTGCCATATCCTGCGGATTGAACGTAATAGCAGTCCAGAAATAGCAGAAGAAGTAAATCAAAAGGATGTACAGCAAATTGTACGTCAGGGAACTGCCGCGATTAAAACATTCAGCTCCAATGTTGGCAAACCAGCCCCAGAAACCGTCCCAATGATAAGACTGCAGCCATCGGAAAAGCAACTGCGGGAACATCAACAATGAGCTGGCGAAAATGATCGGCATAACGCCCGCCTGATTGACTCGAAGCGGAAGATACTGACGATTGCCGCCGAATTGACGTCGACCGCGAACGTGCTTGGCTGTTTGAGTTGGAATTCGACGCTGACCAAGCGTTACAAACACAACGCCTGCAACGACGGCTACAAACATGAATCCAAGTACAAGCAGTTTTTCAACGCCGATGGCTCCGCCTTCCGATCCAATCTGCAAACCGTTTGTCCAAATCGGACCAAAAAGGTCCTGAGCGGCGCGAGGCATACGAGCGACAATACCAGCCATAATCAACAAACTGATGCCGTTGCCAATGCCGTATTCGTCAATCTGTTCGCCAAGCCACATCAAAAATGCGGTTCCGCATGTCATCGTGAAAATCGACATGAACCACCAACGCATCATAAGATGCCCGTTAGAGGTCAAAAACGCGTCGTTCATCAGGTTGCTTTTTACAAGGTAACCCAAATACGCCGCCGACTGGAACAAACATATAACAACTGTCGCGTAACGAGTCCATTCGTTAATCTTTTTACGTCCGGTTTCGCCTTCTTTTTGAAGTTTCTTAAGAGGTTCGTAAACGCTGCCCAACAGCTGGAAAATAATTGACGCTGAAATGTAGGGCATAATTCCCAAACCAAAAATGGTAGCCTGCGAAATATCGCTGGCGCTAAAAATGGCGACGGTGTTTAACAATGCGCCCAAGTCGCCCTTTTTCATGTTCTCAGCATACGCAGTCATTCGCGACTGGTCAATCACCGGCAGATGAATCATAGAACCAACGCGGAAAACCAAAAGAAGCAGAAGCGTAAGCAATATCTTTTTGCGAAGCTCTGGTATGCTAAAGATTATCCTGATTTTTTCCAACATGCTTGATACGTCCTTGTGGGGTTATAGTAACCAGTATGGCGAATCGCTTGCCTCGAAATTAAATCTGCGTTTCGACTGCTTAATCACGCAGTCTGTGAAAACGCTGTAAAACAGTTTCAAAAACGAGATTTTAATCCCGCCAGCAAACAACCCGCTAACCCAAAGTATTATAATTCCGGAGGACGTCTCCAATGACGCCCCAGCAGAATTTAACGACTGTAACCTTGTCTAAAGGATAACGATCTTCTTGTTATTTTGTCCATCCTGACATAAACAACGGTAAAAATCGTCATGTCTATCATACGCCAACGCCGACTGAGTTTATAACACAGTCGGCAACGCGTAAAACCAAATAAGCTCTGATTTAATAACTTATTTAGCTCTCATTTTATTCTTAACGACCGGCTTGCGTTGTTCAGCGGTTTCCATAGTGCAACCAGCAGCCGCCAGTTTTTCTGCAGCCGTCTTGCTGAACTTATGAGCCTTAATCGTCAGCTTTTTGGTGATTTCGCCAACGCCGAGAATTTTCAGAACGACAAATTTCTTTGCCAAAGAGTTCTTGATAATTCCGAGTTCCTTGAGCGTTTCAACGGAAACGACTTCGCCGTCTTCAAATGTTGCGTCGAGGTCTCCAACGTTAACTGCAAAAACAACGTCAGCAAACTGATTGTTGAATCCACGCATCGGAATACGCTGAACGGTCGGAAGCATACCGCCTTCAAACGTTCCCTTGTCATGATGACCAGAACGAGATCCATCGCCTTTGGCGCCGCGGCCAGCGTAACGACCAATGCCGGAACCAGTTCCGCGACCAACGCGTTTGCGGGATTTATTTTTACTAATGCCTTTATTTACATCTGTGATATTCATTACAACGATACTCCACGAAGACGTTCAATTTCTTGTTTGGAACGAACGCTCTGCAAACCGGCAATCGCCGCTTTGACGAGGTTCATTGCGTTACTTGTGCCATAACTTTTGGTAAGGATGTCATGGATGCCAGCCGCTTCGCAAACCGCGCGGACTGCCGCTCCAGCAATAATACCTGTACCTGGACGGGCGGGAACCATAACGACTTTCGCCGAGCCGAATTCTCCAATGACCTGATGAGGAATCGTCGTTCCGTCAAGGGAGATGTCAACCAGACTGCGGGTTCCGTCTTTGGTCGCCTTATCTACGGCCGGGGGAACTTCATTGGCTTTGCCGTAACCCCAACCAACTTTGCCTTTTCCATCGCCGACAACTACCATAGCCGCAAAGCTGTAGCGTTTACCGCCCTTGACTACGTTTGAGCACCGACGGACACAGACTGTTTTTGATTCCAGTTCGTTTTGATGTTCTGAAGACATGCTATTTCGCCTATTTCTAAATGGTTATAATTCGATTGAGGTTATTTTTTAGCGCCCTTGGCTTTAGCGGCTTTCGCTTCCGCCTTGGCGGCTTTCTTTGCTGCGCCAGACTGGGCGGCAACTTTCTTCGGAGCGTTATCGCCTTTGGCGCCAAGGTTCAGACCAGCGTCGCGAGCTGCGTCTGCCAGAGCCGCCAAACGTCCGTGATATTTGTATCCACGACGATCAAAAGCCGCTTCTTTAACGCCAGCCGCCAATGCGCGTTCCGCAATCGCCTTGCCAACAAGAGCCGCAGCAGCGCAGTTGCCGCCGTAAACGCCATCGCCGCAAATTGATTTGTCTTGCGTTGACGCGCTGGCAATTGTCGTATGCGTATTATCGTCGATAAGTTGTACGTAAATGTGCTTCAAACTGCGATAAACGCACAAACGAGGACGAGACGAAACCGCTTTGATGTGGTTGCTGACTCTGAACGTTCGTCGTTTACGTACAATTCCTTTAGCTTTGCAATGTTCCACAATTATACCTTTTCTTTCAATCCAGGGCAAGCCCGAATTATAAACGTTTGATTGGTTCCATACAATCTGATTTATTTTACCGCCTTTTACGATTTTGGGAATGACCCCCACATGCCTAAAAGGCGATAAATTTATTGACTTTTTATACTATCCAGTCAGGATAGCGTTAAAAAGTTTTATTTACCAACGTTCTTGCGTTCCTTACGGCGAACCTGTTCGTTTTCGTAACGAATTCCTTTGCCCAAATAGGGTTCAGGCTTGCGAATCGCTCGAATGGACGCGGCAAAGTTAGTTACGCGCTGCTTGTCAATGCCCTGAATAACAATCGATTGCTGAGTCGGACATGTAACCTTCAGATCTGCCGGAACTTCAACGTGAATTTCGTTGGCAAATCCGACGCGCAGCTGAAGCTGAGTTCCCTGAACAGCGGCAATATAACCGGTTCCAACCAACTGAAGTTTACGTTCGTATCCTTTTGATACGCCGATAACATTGTTGGCTAACAGAGCGCGGGTAAGACCAAAGAAAGCGCGGGTTTGACGATCTTCAGCCGTGATGCTCACTTTAAGAGAATTGTCCTCGAAAACAACGTTGACATTCGGTAAAACGGTCAGCGACAATTTTCCTTTTGGACCTTCAAGTTCAACAATCCCGTTTTCGATCTTTACTTTAACGTCTGCGGGAACCTCAACGGGCTTCTTTCCAATTCGTGACATGGATATAATCCTTTGACATAAAAATTAAACAATATGAGGTTTTCTGCCTATCCCTCAATATTGAGATCTTCCCGAAACGGCGTTCCGGAGAACGCCGTTTGTGAAAATCTTATTACCAAACTTCACACAAAACTTCGCCGCCAATGTTCTTTTGACGGGCAACGCGATCGCTGACAACGCCGCTGGAGCTGCTGATTACGGTAATTCCCAATCCGTTCAAAACCGGCTTGAGTTCCGATGAGGAGCTGTAAATGCGGCGGCCCGGCTTGCTGAGCCGTTTGATATGACGAATAACTTTTTCGCCATTCTGGCCGTATTTCAGTGTCAGACGAAGCGTATTGCAAGGCTGAGCTTCAATTACTTCCCAGTCCCAAATGTATCCTTCACTCTTGAGGACGTCTGCAATACCTTTTTTAATATTTGAGTACGGCAAATCGACATGAGATCGCTCTACGCGCACTGCGTTGCGGATACGAGTTAACATATCAGCGATGGGGTCGGTCATCATATTATTTTCTTCCTTTACCAGCTTGCCTTTTTAACACCAGGAATCAAACCTTGATCCGCGAGTTTGCGGAAGCAGATACGACATAATCCAAACTTGCGATAAACCGCGCGCGGGCGACCGCAAAGCTTACAGCGACTTTCTTTGCGCGTCGAGAACTTCGGCGTGCGATTCGCTTTTGCTATTTTCGACTTACTAGCCATTCTGATGATTCCTTATTTCTTGTTATCTGTTTTATAAGGCATACCGAACAATTTCAACAGCAAACGGGCTTCTTCGTCGCTGGGAACGTTCGTAACCATGGTGATATTTAAACCTTGCGGACGGACAAATTTATCAGGATTCAATTCCGGGAATACCAACTGTTCGGTAAGACCCAGGTTGTAGTTCCCACGACCGTCAAAACCACTGGGGTTAAGACCGCGGAAGTCGCGAACTCGAGGAATCGCATAAGAAATCAAACGATCCAAAAATTCGTACATTCTCGCGCCGCGAAGCGTTACCTTGCAGCCAATTGCTTGACCTTCACGAAGGTGAAAGTTGGCGATTGATTTTTTCGCAAGCGTAACAACCGGTTTCTGACCGGTGATGAGGCTCATCGCTTCGACCGCTTCCTCAAGGTGCTTTTTCTCGTTAATCGCGCTTCCAACGCCCATGTTGACTACGATCTTTTCCAGTTTCGGAATCGACATCGGGTTTTCGCGCCCCAACTGTTTCTTCAGTTCAGGAACGATTTCCTGCTTGTACTTTGTTAATAAACGGGGTTCCATTTTATTCCTTCGGTTGGAGTTCTATGCCAATCCGGGCGCCGAACGTCGTTAAGCGCCGTATTGTAAACTATTTTTCTGCTTTAGCCTTTTCGCCTTTGACCGTCTGAACAGTCGCGTTACACTTTTTGCAGAACAATTCTTTGGTTCCTTCATTATTAAATCGAGCGCCAAGCTTTGTCGCTTTGCCGCACAGCGGGCAAACGAACATAACGTTTGAAAGCTGAATGGGCTGCTCAATCTTCAGGATGCCGCCTCGCGGGTTACGCTGATTCGGCTTAACGTGCTTGCTAACCTGATTAATTCCGGCAACAATAGCGCGTCCGCTTTTACGGTCGATGCTCATGACCTTGCCGCGCTTGCCTTTGTTTTTGCCGGTGATAACTTCTACAGTATCGTTAACTTTAACTCTCATCACACAACCTCGCTCGCAAGAGAAACTATCTTCATAAAATTACGTTCGCGCAGTTCTCGAGCAACAGCCCCGAAAATACGGGTGCCACGCGGGTTATTGTCTTTATCAATAATTACCGCGGCGTTGCTGTCAAAACGAACATAACTGCCATCTGAACGGCGAACCGGAGACTTCGTACGAACGATTACCGCTTTGACAACAGAGCCTTTCTGGATGTTGCTGCCAGGAATAACGCTCTTGACTGAACAAACAATCACTTCGCCCAACTTGGCGCAGCGCTTATGAGTTCCGCCGAGGACCTTGATGCACATCAACTCCTTAGCTCCCGTGTTGTCGGCGACAGTAAGCCGCGTTTGCATCTGAATCATTTTAACACCTTAACGTATTGTTAAATTACTTTAATAGTCATTGACTAATGCCGCCAATCAGGACGACATCGTCTAGTAACGGTTTTATTTACCTTGAGCCGCCGCGCGAAGAGCGGAAATATCAATAATTTCGCCCTTTTCAACGATGCGAACGAGATTCCAGCGCTTCATTTTGGACATCGGTCGAGATTCTTCAATTTCAACCATGTCGCCCGTCTTGGACTCGTTGTTTTCGTCATGGGTAATGCAGACCGTCTTGCGCTTGATGTACTTCCCATACTTAGGATGCTTTTCCATTCGCGAAATTTCAACGCGACGAGTTTTATCCATTTTATCGGAGGTAACCAGACCAATAAACAACTTCTTCGGCATTTTTTATAACTTTGTTATCTTGTGATTTCCACGCTGTCAGAATTTCTGACAGCGAAATAATTGCGAAACAACTTATTTGCCCAAACCAAGCTCACGCTCTCTCTGGACGGTTTTAATCTTGGCAATGAGTTTACGATTCTTCATCAATTCGGTCGGAGTGTCCAGACGTTCCATCTGGGACTTGATGCGAAGACGAAACATTGCATTGCGGGCTTCTGCTAAAGTCGCATTGAGCTGTTCGTCGCTCATCTCGCGAAGTTCGGATGTTTTCGTTAATGACATTTTACTTCTCGCTATTTTCTGTTATACGCCCAACAAAATCGCCGGGCGATTTCAAACTACATTACTCGACGCGATACCATTCGAACCGGAACCGGCATCTTGTGAGCAAGACGCGCTAAACACATGCGAGCCGCTTCTTCAGTCGTACCGCCGATCTCATACAAAATCGTTCCGGTGTGAACTACAGCTGCCCAGTATTCTGGTTCGCCCTTTCCTTTACCCATACGAGTTTCCAACGGCGTGCTGGAAATCGGTTTGGTCGGGAATATTCTTACAAACAGTCTGCCTTCGCCGCGAAGATATTGTTGAGCAGCGATACGGCCGGCTTCAATTGTTGCTGCGGGAATCCATCCAGCCTGCAACGTTTGCAATCCAAAGTCTCCAAAGACAACTCGGTTTCCGCGAGATGCGTTACCTCTTAGCCGTCTTCTTTGTTCCTTTCGATGCTTTACTCTCTTTGGCATATTGGCCATTGTTATTGTCCTCACTATCACTGAATGCGCCCAGGTTAATCCAGACCTGAATTCCGATGTGTCCCTGAGCAATTTTGGCTTCACAAAAACCGTAATCAATATTCGCACGCAACGTAGACAGAGGAATCGAACCCTCAATCGCCTTTTCCGTACGAGCCATATCAGCTCCGCCCAATCGACCGGACAACTGAATTTTAATTCCTTTTGCGCCGTCCTTTTCCTTCATGGTAAGTTCCATCGCCTTCTTCATGGCGCGGCGGAAACTGGCGCGTTTGATCAACTGTTCGCCAATGTCCTCGGCGACGAGCTGAGCGTTCAATTCAGGTCGTTTGATTTCAGAAATCGTCAGGTTGATTCGACGACCTGTAATCTTTTGAAGTTCGTTCTGAAGAGCTTCAACCTTTTCGCCTTTCGGACCGATCAACTGACCGGGACGAGCCGAGAAAAGGATAACTTTGACTTCATCGCGAGTGCGTTCAATCTCGATTTTCGAGATCATTGGATACATCGCACGACCAACGTTGTTTTTGCGAGTCTTGATGAACTGACGGATTTTGTAATCTTCGACCAGCAGATCGGCAAATTCACGCTTGTTGGCGTACCATCGGCTCTTCCAGCCAAGGAAAACTCCCGTGCGATATCCAGTTGGATTGACTTTTTGTCCCATAATTTAAATCTCTTTGACTCTCGTCTGAATAACTTTTACTATTTACAAGTACTAATCTTTAGCGTCAGTCCCTTTATCGTTTTTTTCGGCTTTGGGTTCTTCACATTCGAGCGTTACGCTTAAGTGAGAGATTTCCTTGACAATGACGGAAGCCATACCACGAGACTTCGGACGCATGCGTTTAATCATGCGAGGTCCGCCGTCAACGCGAGCGTCTGTAACGACAAGGGAATCCAAATCTGTAACATGCAGGTCTTCCGCGTTGGCAATAGCGCTTTTGAGAACCTTTTCCAACATTCGAGCGCCTCGATTCGGGAAAAATTTCAAAGCGTCAACAGCTTCCAAGGCGTATTGACCGCGAATGATATCCGCAAACGGGCGAACCTTTTGGGCGCTGATGTGAGCGAATTTGTGAATTGCTTTGTATGACATTGTTTTACCTTTGAAACTCTAATTTGGGTTACGGCAAACTTGAAATATCTTACTATTTCTTATTGCCCTTGCCAGCGTGACCGCGGAAAATACGAGTCATCGAAAATTCGCCCAGCTTGTGTCCAACCATCTCTTCGGTTACGAATACCTTATGGAAAACTTTTCCGTTGTGAACCATGAAGGTGTGACCAACGAATTCCGGAACGATTGTACAGGCTCGCGCCCACGTCTTGATAGGTTCTTTTGTATTCGTCTGGTTAAGCTTCTCAACCTTGACGAACAGTTTCGGGTCAACAAAGGGACCCTTTTTTAATGATCTGCTCATATTCTTGTACTCAATCCAAAAAGGAAACCTCTGTTACTTGACCAACTTCAAAATGCCATAACGACGACTGCGGCGACGGCGAACAATCGCGCGATTGCTGGCCTTGTGACGACTTCTCGTCGGTCCGCCTTTGGTCGGCTTGCCTGTCGGGGTTACCGGGTTGCGACCGCCCTTGGTTCGGCCTTCGCCACCGCCGTGCGGGTGGTCGATCGGGTTCATCGCAGTGCCACGAACGTGAGGCTTTTTACCCAGCCAGCGTTTGCGACCGGCTTTGCCGAGAACGATGTTCATGTGGTCGCCGTTGCTGGTAACGCCAATTGTCGCCATGCAGGCAACCGGAATACGGCGAATTTCGCCGGACGGCAGAGTGATCTGCGCCCAACCGGAGTCGCGAGCAACCAACGTTGCGTAAGCGCCGGCTGATCGGCAAAGCGCGCCGCCTTTTCCAGGCTGCATTTCAATATTGTGAATGTTCGTTCCTAACGGAATCTCGGTAAGCGGAAGGCAGTTGCCAAGCGTCGGAGCAGAACCAGGTCCGCTGACGACTTTGTCGCCCTTCTTCAAGCCGTTGGGAGCGATGATGTATCGTTTTTCACCGTCAACGTAGTTCAGCAAAGCAATGCGGGCTGAACGGTTCGGATCGTATTGAATGGAATCGACAACAGCCGGAATGCCAAACTTGTTACGACGAAAATCAACCAAACGATATGCACGTTTGTGTCCGCCGCCGCGGAAACGACACGTTGTTACTCCCTGGTTGTTGCGTCCGCCTGTTTTCTTCGCCGGAATCATAAGTGATTTTTCCGGTTTGTAATTCGGGGTCAAATCCGCGAAATCACTAACCGTAGCTCCTCGACGTCCCGGGGTAATCGGTTTATATCTAATAATTCCCATCTTAAACTCGCTTTATTATAATTTGGTTAAATTTTAATCCACTCAATAACGACTATTAGTAGTAATCAATGCGATGCTCTTCGTTAAGAATGACAATCGCTTTTTTCCAGTCGCTTGTATAACTTACGCCGTTTCGCGTGCGGCGAGCCTTGCCTTTACGAGTCTGAGTGTTGACCTTATCAACCTTAACATCAAAGAGCTCTTCAACAGCGTTCTTGATCTCTGTTTTGGTCGCCAGCGGATTGACCTCGAAGCAGTAGGCGTTGGTTCGTTCTGATTTATGATACCCCTTTTCCGTAACCAACGGGCGCAGAATAATCTGCTGGGGTTCAAGAACCATTTTTGTCTTTTTTGTTTCTACTGGTGTGCGTTTCATTTTGATACCTGTTCGCCAAAGCGAAAATTTACTCAATTAAAATTCAGTCAACCGTCAACAACTCAGTTTTTTTCCTGAGCAACCTTGCCGCGGAACGCGTCCAAAGCGGCTTTGGTAATCAATATGCGCTGAGGTTTGAGAATGTCGTAAGCGTTCAATTCCGCAACCGGTTTAACGCTCGCTCCGGCAATGTTCCGGACGGACTTGTAAATGTTTACATTGTATTCAGCAATGGCGAAGATCGTCGTAACCTCGTCCAGCTTAAGAGCCTTGAGGACAGCAGCAAAATCTTTCGTCTTGGGAGCGTCGATGGTGTAATCATCCAGAATGACGATTTCACCGTCGTCAATCTTGCTGCGAAGAGCCATGCGAGTCGCGAGCTTGAGAGCTTTGCGATTCATGCGATACGACCAATCAGGGTTGTCAATAGCAAACGCGCAGCCGCCGCCGACGCGAACGTTGGTTCGCTTCATACCAGCGCGAGCGTTGCCAGTGCCCTTCTGACGATACATCTTCTTTTTGCTGCCGGCGACGTCAGAACGACCCTTCGTCTTGACGCTGCCCTGACGAAGGTTGTTGCGATACATAACTACAGCGTCGTGCAGAAGCTGCTTTGTTACTTTATCAGCAAGTTCCGTCGTATCGATTTCGTATTGTCCGACCTCTTTACCGGTCTTGTCAACTATGGGAATATTAGCCATAATTCAACCAACTTTTCCTAGTAGGATTCTAACCGTTTCTGTTGCCAGATTCGATTATCTTCCGATGTATGTAAAATTAACTTGTTTGTACGATAAATCCAATCTTCTCTCTATGCACCTTATTCCTGATTTCCTTTTGTGGAGTAATCAACAAGAGTTTCCGGGAAGGGCTTGGGAGCGGGGAGATAATTGCTCGGTCTGACTTGAACGTATCCGCCATTGGGACCAGGAACCGCGCCGTAGATGAGAAGAAGATTATTGGCTTTGTCTGCCTTGACGATTTTAATGTTTCGAGTGGTGCAACGAACGTTGCCGTATTGTCCAGAGCTGCGAAGACCCTTTTGTACGCGAGATGGGTAAGCGCTGCAGCCCGTTGAACCAGCGTGACGGTGGCATTTTTTAACGCCGTGCGTCATACGTTGGCCGCCAAAATTATGGCGTTTCATGGTGCCTGCGTAGCCGCGGCCTTTGCTTAGAGCCGTAACGTCTACTGAAGCTACTCCGTTGAAGACATCGACGTCTAAAACCTGACCAACTTCAAAACCTTCCGGCGAAACGCGAAATTCGCGAACAAACGCTTGAGGTTCGCAATTGGCTTTCTTGGAAAGCGCCTTGCCTTTTTCCTGAGCCTTTTTAGCGCGCTTGGATTCGATATTGGCAACCTGACCGCGAACAGATCGGGAAACGGCGTTGCGCGATTTGTTTTTAAAACCAATCTGAACCGCTTCGTAGGAATCTGTTTCTTTGGATTTAAGCTGCAATACCGGGCACGGACCGACCTGCAGAACCGTTACCGGAACTGCGCGTCCTGATTCCGTATACACTTGAGTCATTCCGACCTTTTGGCCGAGAAGTCCTATACCGTTCATCTTTAATCTCCAGTATTTCTTATCTGTTAGCGATTTGTCGCCTTAATTTTGATGTCAACTCCAGCGGGAAGGCTGATCTTGTTCAGAGCTTCAATTGTCTTCGCAGTTGCCTGAATGATGTCAATCAGACGTTTGTGAGTGCGAATCTCAAACTGCTGACGAGACTTTTTGTCAATGTGCGGACTGGAAAGAACCGTATAACGCTCGATGCGGGAAGGAAGAGGAATCGGGCCTCTGACTATCGAACCGGTGCGTTTGGCGGTATCCATAATTTCGTTAGCGCTCTGATCCAGAATGCCGCTCTCGTAGGCTTCCATTCTGATTCGAATTACTTCTAAACTTGTACTCACTTTTTATCTCCTATATGTTCTATAGTCGTTTATGCTGTCAATATCTCTATTGACCTGCTTTTGAATCCTCTTGTTTTCAAAGATCGTTTCTTTTCGGTCGCAGCATTGAAGCTGACGACTTGCCTGAAACTTACAAAGACGGGCAGGATTATACAGTAAAATTTTATCCTGTCAACCGTCTGGAACGCGATGTTTCAAAAAAATATTGAAAATTTTTTGGTTTCTCGCTATTTTTGGGGCTAAACGACAATCCAAAATTCCGGAGTACTGTCTCCCCTGAGCTTTCGCTTATTGTTCCAGATGGAACCAGGAAGGAATTTTAACTTTTAACTTACGCTTACCGTTTATTGCAAGATTCAACGGCAGTCCGTATGCTCAACGATTTCGTTTTGGGACGTCTGTCCCGCGCCACTTCAGGCAAGTTTTTGAATCTTACTATCTTTTTCTTTTTTGGCAATGGGGGGGAACGCCCTTTTTAGAAAAATTTTCTCTTTTTTTAAAGATTTCTTTTCATTCCCCTGTATTTTCCCCTTTTCCTCTTGTCAACAGACGTTTTATCCGCTATTATATGTGTTAAGATTTAAAAATCGGATAAATATACTCAAAATTTTTTGAAAACCCTTTTTTCACATCCTCCATGACTCCACTGATTAAAATTGTTATATTGGCAATTGTACAAGGCATTGCGGAATTCCTTCCTATCAGCTCTTCCGGGCACTTGGAAGTTATCAGCGAAGCGTTAGATGAGTTCGCAAAATTCGAGCTGGACAGCGGATTGGACTCGTTGACCGTCAGCGTTGTACTCCATTTGGGAACGCTCTTGTCGCTTCTGGTCTTTTATTGGAGAACGCTGCTGGATATTGTCCTGAAATTACGGTTCAAGCTGGCTTTTTTGCTCATTTTGGCGTCCATTCCCGCCGCGGTTGCCGGCGTTTTGCTTCATGACTTTTTTGAAGACAACCTGAGCAACCTTTGGATTATCGGCAGCATGTTCATTTTGACGGCGTTTTTACTCATCGCGTCTCAAAAGTTTTCCCGACGCAAAACAGAGAACGACGAGTCAACCGAAACGCCTCAGGCGATTGAATCAAACGGCTCAACAGAGGCAATTTCAGAAGAATTAAGCTCAATTTCATGGGGTCAGGCTCTTGTAATTGGCATTTTTCAGATGTTCGCGATTCTCCCAGGGCTTTCCCGAAGCGGATCGACAATCGCCGGAGGTCTGTTTTCCGGATTAAAGCAAAGCGCCGCGGCAAACTTCTCCTTTTTAATGGCGATTCCGGTTATTGGAGGCGCGGGACTGTTGGAACTGCTCAAACTGATCAAACGACATCAAGCAATCCCGGTAACAGAGCTGTCAATCGGCTTTTTGGTCAGTTTTGTTGTCGGATTGTTTGCTTTATACTGGGTTATCAACTGGATTAAAAAAGGCAAGCTGAACTGGTTCGCCTACTGGCTTTTCCTCATGGCGGCATTTTCGTTTTGTTTGGCAATGTTTTAGACGTTCCCCCACTTTTGAAGGCGCATCTTGGAGTTAAAATCAAAAAAATGAACAACACTCAGGATTTTGAAGCTGTCGCTTTAATACACTCTGACGAATACGTGTTAATTTACCGCGGTCGATACGCGCGGGCGATTGCCGGGCAGTCAGAGGACGTTTTAATTCAGCAATGGATAAACCCTCATCTGTTTACAGACGACTGTAAACAACGGGAAGACCTTTACGCTTACGTTTCAAAAAACAACTCCAATTTGGCGCGTCTGATAGCGTATGATTTTCAGCGCGGCCGATACGTGTACGAATCATTTAGCTGCTCTCTGGCACAGTATAACCGATTTCTGGACGACGGGTCGTCGGTTTGGGAGCAGACGTGGCGCGATGCGCTGATAGCGCTGTCTCAGCTTCACAGTTCATATCTGAATCACGGGAATCTCAACGCCCACAGCTTTTTTTTCCGGAAAGACGGTCAACTGAAAATCGTGGGAGTATTCCCCAATTTCAATGACGACTTCAAATACAACGTCGAAGCCCCGCCGGAAGGACGTTCGTTCCTCGAACAGCAATTCCAAAAAGATATTGCCGCTCTGTGCAGCATATTCCTTTCGGAACCGTACAGACATCTTATTCCTCAAGCTGATCTGGACGACTGCGCCAAGCTAAGCAAGGACGAAATTACTCTCGAAACCGCGCTGCAACAGGCGGAAAAACGATTCAGCGCCGTTGTAAAAGCGCGAGAAGAAAAAGAGGTTCAGGCCAGAAAACGCGCTCTGGAGGAAAAAGAAATCCTGGAAAAACAGTACCGTAAGGGACCGGGATTTATTTTCATGTCAATTCTTTGCATCTTGCTTATTATGGGCGTCATTGGCGTCAAATACGCCTTTGACAAAGCCAATTCAGAGAACGCGCCAGACTTCCCTGTACATAACAATCCATCTTCCGTAACAAATTTTAATGACGAACTCCAGATGGAAGCGGATAAAAAGAACCGTACAGCCGCTGGAGACGACGGAATCGTTCACACGCCAGAAGTTTTACCGGGGCGAGAAATTCCTGCGGAACTGACCCGTCCGCCTGTCCTGTCAGACGAGCCGGATAAGCAAATTTTTGTTGGATACGTTACCAGTATTATGGGACCGCATGTCGTTATTTTCAACAGAAACAAGCAAGAAGCCCTCAGTTTCCTCATGGATACTGACACAAAAATCATTTACGCCGACGGCTCTTCGCGGCGTCAATCGGAAATTCGCGTCGGACAGGAAATTGAAGTCGAATACGAACTGGGCAATCAAGACGAAAACGCCTATGCCCACGTGATAAGACTCAACGACTAAAAAAGCTATCTGGGGAGCGGACATTGTCCACGATAAATTAAGATTATTTGTTTTTTGGCGGGTAATGTTTCTGGGGAGCGGACATTGTCCGCGATAAATAATAATGTTTGTTGTTTTTGGCGGGCATTACCCGCCACCCGTTACATCTCTCCCCTACAGCAAAAACCACTGACCGGAATAGAGAACCCAGATTCCGAGAGCTAAATTCGTAATCGCGTGAGCGCAAACGCAGTCTGACAGCGATTTGGTTTTCCACGCCAAAAGCGTAATTCCGCAAAACCAGACGATGCCTGCCAGCGCCTCCGGGTGCGTCAGTAACGGATAGAGAATTGTAATCGCCCAAACCATCGGGCAAAGCGCTCCGATCGGAACGTCGTACCACGGAATCGGCTCTGACGAGTTCGATTCTTCTTTTTTAGGCTCCGACCAGAAATATCGCAGGACAAATCCGCGAAGGAAGAATTCCTCTATAAACGGGACGATTACCGCCAGCCCAAACAGGCGAAGATAAAAAAGCGGGGAAATCCTCGATATTCGAGAGCGGAAATCGGATGCGGGTTCTTTTTGTGGCGGGTAATACCCGCCACCCGAAAGCTCGTTCTCCTCAACGCTTACCCCTGTTTCTATTCCCCAATCGTAGCCGGGACGCGTTGTCGGAAAGACTTTTTCCAGCCCCATGCCAGGCAGAAAGTCCGAAACGCTTCGTTTTTCCATCTGACACAGTCCAATCCAGACCACGGCTCCGAGAATTCCCGCTAAAACCCCGTAGAAGGACGGACATTTCAAAAACGATTTCCAGGCGGGAAAGCAGACGGCTATCGCGATTGCGGTCAAAAGGAGCTTGACGCAATAAAAAAGCGGGTACTGTCCTGTTGACGGTTCCGGCTCGAAACTCGTACAAATCATGTACACAACAAACGGCGCGATATACGGAATCGGCGATTTCTCAGACGTTATCGACAGCATATTCTATAAATTTGTTCCAAATTATCTAAATTTCTTGAGAAATTCTTGTCAAAGCCCTTGACGAAATCCTCAATTCAGAATACTATATATAATAAGTTGATTTACAACCATTATACCATATCGGTCATTTTCAGGAAGACGTCCTAATAAAAAATATTAAACAACCATGATTACATCCAAATTCATTACGCGTCAAATTACACGGATTTCGTTCGTTTTGTGTCTTTTTGTTTTGTCTGCAACAATTTACGCTCAAAACGCTGCTCCCGCCCCCAAGCCGGCGCAGCCTGCCCCCGCAACAAGACCAACGCAGCCCGCTCCCGCCGCCAAACCCGCGGTAGAAAAGCCTCTGAGTTTCCGTTTCCGCGAAGTCGAGAAGGAATCTGACGTTGAAAGAGTCAGAAATCAGTTATCAACGATTTTCAGCAAAGGTGAGTTTGAAAACCCGGAAGATAAAGACGCTCTTGTCCAATACTACAAAGACTACTTCTTTGGCCGCTGGATCAATTATGGCAATTTCTACAAGATGGAAACCTATCCTGAAACGATCCGCAAACAGTTGCGAAGCGCTAAAAAGCCCGCAGATAAAAAGAGATTGGAAACGGCGTTAACCCGATGGAATTATCCCTGTTTCATCGATGATTTCCGCAAAGACCTTGATCGCAGTCGCAGCAACGGCGAACCGCAAAAAATTGCCGTCAAAACCGCATACGATTTCGCCGTGGAAGTAATCGCCAGCAATAACGTTCAATGCACGCCTGCGATAAAGTACAATTGCATTTTACTGCTGGGAAATCTTTATTACAAAACAACGTCAGCCAGTTCAGACCTGCCTGTCGTTTACTCTCCGGCGTATGACTTGTTGATAAAAATCGCTGCTGGAACAAAATCGCCTCGTTATATGAAAATCGGCGCGATTATGAGCATCAACCAGATTATTGCTGAAACCAACCTGACAGATAAACAAAAATCTGACGCGTATAACGTTTTGCTGGAAATCGTCAAAACCAAAGTTGACCCGGCAACGTTTGCGTCTTCCAAAGACGATCCTGCAGGAGAAGGCGCGTTATGGACGAGAGAGCTTGCCATTGAAGGACTTCGTCTCCTTGCAGATTTCAATCCAAAAGTTGACAAAACGCAAGGTTTTTATCCCGGAAAAGAAGCTTTTGTGGCTGTTATCCAGATCATTAACGACAAAAAAGCCCCTATGACAACGCGAATTGCCGCGTTGGAATCGTTGGGAAGCTATAATTGCAGCAAATATCCAGAGATGAAAGCTAACGCCAGTAAATTGCAGAGAGCTGTTGCCGCATTGGTTGTTGAAGCAATTCAAGTTGAACTGGATCGTAAAGTTGACAATCTCGTTTGGGGAGACGATGCAGAACGGTATTCCAGAAACTACGGTCCAGACGACGCTGCCAACGAACAAGTTGATACGACCAATAACGCGATTTTCCTCTTGCAGCGCGCATTGCCTGCTGTCTATGCAATCAATACAGCTCTCAATGGCGTTAAAAGCGACAAGGGTTGGAAAGGGTTGTCTGACCTGGGTTCTGCAGACGATAAAGCCAGAACTGCTGAAATGATAACCGCTTTACGAGACGCCAACTCTTCTCTTAATGCTTTGTCGAAGAAAATTATACCGTCAAGCGATAGCTCAAGCGTAAACGCAAGCGACCTCGAAAGCGAAGACGACGAAACAACAGATAAGTTACAGGAAGTCATTTCCGTTCTTAACACTATACAGGATTCTTTCAGAGCGTTTATCGAATAAATAGTTTTGGAGTGCGACGTCAAGTCGTCGCGCTCCAAATTCCCTATTATGCACCAGACTTTATTTTACATTCCTGAAAAGCTGTTCGGAATTCCGGTTTTTGGCGTTGGTCTGCTATTAATTCTCTGGTTGGTTATAACAGGGATTTCGATGTTTCTGGATTATCGTAAATCCGGTTTGAAATCCATCTGGTCGTTTTTAATCGTTGTCGGATTAGGCGCCGCGGCGATTATTTGGATCTTGCCCAACATCGTCAAACCAACCGGGTTGGCAATTCAAAGCTACGGAGCCATGATGCTCCTGGGAATTATAACCGGGCTTCTTCTGGGAATATTTAGAGCTAAAAAATACGGATACAAGCCCGATTTGATAATCTCGATGGTTCTCTGGATGTGCATTCTGGGAATAATCGGCGCCAGAGTATTCTTCTGCGTTGAGTACTGGTCAGATATGAAAGCGGACTCGTGGGTGCAAACGATTCGCAACTGTCTTAACTTTACAGAAGGCGGGCTTGTCGTTTACGGTTCTCTGTTTGGCGGACTGCTGGGCGTGATATGTTTTATCTTGACGACGCCCAATCCCAACGAAGAAACCGAACATAAAAAGCGTTTATCCATCTGGCGAATGTTGGATATAATCGCTCCGTCGATGGTTTTAGGACTGGCGTTTGGGCGCATCGGCTGTTTCCTCAACGGCTGCTGTTTCGGCGGCGTTTGCGACGTCGACAAGTATCCGTGGGGCGTAACGTTTCCCGCCGGGTCGCCCCCGTTTATGGATCAGGTGGAAAAAGGGCTGATCAATCTCGATAATCAGCCGCTTCAGGGATTGACGCTGGAAAGAATCTTTCTCCCGGACAATCACTGGGGAATTATCGTCAAGTCGGTGGAAAAAGATTCCGCGGCGGAAAAAGCCGGCATGAATCCCAACGATCTGCTTTTGGCGATTAACGACGTCTCTGTTTTCGACAAACAAAACAATGCGCGTCTGGATTGGGCGTACTATTGCCTCACAGCCGGAGCAAGAACGGAAGGAATGATTAAAGTCAAAAGATACAATGCTCCGGACGCCGTTTGGGTCTACGACTCTGCTAACGAAATGCGCTCGCTGCCAGTCCATCCTACGCAGCTTTACAGTTCTCTCAACGCTTTGCTTTTGCTGACAATTCTGCTGATTTTCGACAGATTCAAGCATTGGGAAGGCGCAACGTTTTTACTGCTCGTTACGCTGTACCCGATCACCCGCTGGATTTTAGAAGCGATTCGAATTGACGAATCCGGCGCGTTCGGAACGTCCATGAGCATTTCTCAGCTTGTCAGTTTGACAATGATCCCCATCGTTTGCGTCCTGTGGGGATATTTGTGGTTCTCAAACAGAAAAAGTCAAGAGGCGCAATAGGCAAGACAGTAGCGCGTAGCGCTTCCGCTAGAACCGCTTTAGCGGTTCAATATTAGTAGCCGTGGGTTTTAACCCACGGAGGCAGTAGGCAAGAGGGAATAGGGAATAGTAGTAAGTTATTAGTAGTTAGTGGTTAGGACGCAAGCGCTCATCTAACTTACCACTTACCACTCACCACTTACAACTCTTATTCTTTAATAATGCATCGAAAGCCGAAATTGCCGTCTTGATAATCCGGTTCGCTGTATCCGCGAACGGCGCATCGGCAATATCGGGCGCTTTCATGCCACCCGCCGCCGCGAAAGAGTTTAAAAGAACCCTTTTGCGGCCCAGTTGGGTCGGTTACGCTATCGGTGGGATATTCGCCGTACCAGTCCGCGCACCATTCCCAAACGTTGCCGGTCATGTCGTACAATCCCCAGGCGTTAGGCGTCTTTGTTCCAACCGGATGGGTCTTGCTGCCGCAATTTCCCTCATACCACGTCGTCTGTTCCATATCTCCGGGATAAGCGGTTGTACTGCCTGCGCGGCATGCGTATTCCCACTGGGCTTCCGTTGGGAGTTCCAGCTTAGCGCCTAACTGCGAACACTTTTTACAGAACGCCTGACAGTCGTCCCAGGACACGCATTCAATAGGATTATCATCGCCCTGGAATCGGGCGGGATCGTTCCCCATGACGGCTTTCCACTGCTTTTGAGTAACCTCCGTTTCCATGATCCAGAATCCCTTCGTCAGCGTAACCTGATGGGGAATTTCGTCGTCAAAGCGTCCTTCTTCCGTTTTTGGCGCGCCCATAGAAAACGACCCGGCAGGCGCCCAACGAAAAGCAAACTCGACGCCGTTAATAACGACCGTTTTTCTGTCCCCTGCCTTGTTTGCCGATTTCGATTCCGGAACAGTTTCCGACATCGCTGCTGAATCCACATTTTCAGCGGCAAGCAAACCGTCAAACGCATCGCCCAAAAGAGCGCTCGCCAAAACAATCGAAACAAAGCATTTAAGGATGTGCATAGTTCGTCTCATAGGATATAATGCTGTCTAATAATTGACGTCTGGAAATAATAATCTACATTATAATTATTATACCATTTTTTCCCAGAGTTAAAAGAACGCAGGAACAAAATATTAGAAATAAAAATAAAGAAAAAGCAGGGGATGGGAGCTTAAATCGCTTAGCGCTTCCCATTCCCTGCTTCTTTAAGATCAACTTTTCGCAGTTCTCAGGCAGCTCGTTTGAGCAAAACGTTCTGCTGCGTTCGAAGCGAACGCTGGAAGTCCATTTTCTCAATCTGCCAGTTCTGAATGCGTTCCAGCAACTGGGCTTCCTTAAGTTTGAGCTGGTTTTCCTTCTGTTCCAGAAGCTGACGTTTCTGAGCCAGTTGGATGCTCTGCTCGTCGATGGACTGTTCAATCGCCTCTTTCTTCAGCTGGAGGCTGTGAATCTGTCGGGCGATATCGTCTCGATACGCTGTCAGTTCCGCCTTCTTCTTGTCGAGCTGTTCGCGAATCTTCTGATACTGATAGGCGAATTTTTCGCGAATGGCGGCGATGGATTTCTTGAGGGCGTCCGGAGCGGCGGAACGGGACAGGCTTACCCACAGTTCTTCGGTTGACAACCGAATTTCGAGCGTGTCCTGATTGAGTTTCATCAGGTTCTGCCGCGCCTGTTCGTAAGCCATGCGCTGCTGTTCCATTGCTTCAAAGCGTTTCGACATCTGACGGCGAATGTTGACCATTTCGCGGTTCTTGCGCGCCAAATCCTCTTCGCATTTCTGATGGAACGCCGCACATTCCTGTTCCTGACGAGCGTTCGTCTGAATGAGGCTCTGTTTGATGTTTTCCAGTTCCTGGCGGGATTCAGCAAGCGACTTTTCGTAGCTGGCAAGAATCTCTTCCCGACCGCGCAGTTCTTCCAAACGCTGTTTAAGAACGTCTTCCTGCTGAAGAACCTTCTGCTGGAACTGATTCTCGCGAACTGTCAGGTCAGCCATAATCTTATCCGCTTTCTTTTGAGCTTCCTTGATAATGGTTTCCGCCCGCTGATTGACGTTTTGAATAATCGCGCTGACCCGATTCTGGGCGTCCTTTTTCTGTTGCTGTTCGTATTCGCGAATCTGAGCCAGTTCCGCTTCGCGAACTTTTGCGTTCGACGCTTCCAGTTCCTGGGTTCTCTGACGAATGGAAATGGCGACTTCCTCATCTCGGGTTTTCAGAGCGCGGAGCATTTCGTTAATGCGGTTTTCTTTTACTTCCAGCTCGTCTTTCCAGGACTTGAGCAACGCGATTTTCGCAACAAAATCGCCATCCGACAAAGGCGCGGAAGCGTTTTCCGGCTGGGCGACAACGTCAATTTTACCGCCGCTGATTCCAAGTTGATTGAGCGACCGGTTGAGTCGGTCTTCTCTTTGAGCCAACGTTTGTTCCCGTTCTGAAAGGTCGCTTTCTTTACATTCGCATTCCGCCAGACGTTCTTTAAGATTCGCTTCGTGCGCTTCAATTCCCTCTCTGAGTCGGGCAAATTTTTCTTTGTCCGATTCGAGTTCCTGACGAGAGGATTCGACAGAGCCCTTTTGCTTATTGAGGGCGTCTTCGCGTTTGACGAGTTCAATTTCCCGTTCGTCCAGACTGTCTTTGATGGATTGAGCTTTCTCTTGCGCTTCTTTAATCAGGTTGTCCGCTTGAACGTTGACGTCTTGCAAAATAGAATTGACGCGGCTGAGCGTCTCTTCCTTTTGTTTCTTTTCCAGCTGCTGAATTCTCGCCATTTCACTTTGAATCGTTTTGCGAGTATTCTGCTCCAGTTCTGTTTGCTTCGTCTTCAAATCGGCAAAACCTTTTTCCAGCAGAGCCGCCTTGTCGTCCAACTCTTTCTTAATGGACTTAAGCTCCATGACTTTCGTCGCGCATTCCGAGCGACGCTGGGAAAGCTTGTCATTTTCTTTGAACAGTTCCGCTTCACGCTGCTGCAATTCCCGGGTTCGATTGGCGATATTGTCAATCGTTTCCTTGACATGCTGTTCGTTCTCCTGAAGCGCCGCAACTCGTTTGGCGTAATCCCGTTCTTTGTCCAAATGTTCTTCCCGCTGTTTGTTCAGATCGTTTTCTCTCTGTTCAACAACGCTCAGCCGTTGAGACAAAGACGCCTCAATTTCGAGCTTTTGATCATTGAGCGTTTTTTCAACCGCTTCTTTTTGGCGAATAATTTCCTTATGGGCTTTCGCCTCCATGCGTTTGCACTCTTCTTCGGCGTCCAGACGCTTTTGAACCAGTTCGTTATTGAATCGTTCGTTTTCTTTGTTTAGCTTCTGTTTGTTGTCTTCTCTGGAATGCTGAAGCTCCTGTTCGAAAGCCGCCCGTTTTTGAGCAAATTCCCTTTCCAACGCCTTTTTCTGCTGATTCTGCGCTGTTTCAAACGCTTCAATAGCCAGCTTGAGCTTCTTTTCCCGCTTGTCCAGATCCGCCTGACGAACGTTGAGTTCTTCTTCTTTATTAGCCGCCAGCAAACGAGTCGTTCTAGCTGCGTTATCCAGCTCCGCAGAACGCGCGTTGAGCTGCGCCTCGCGACGGTCCATGTCGTCCTGGCGCTGCTGTACGTACTGCGCTATTCGACTTGCCTGATCTTGAATATCAGCCGGTTTCCAACTCGAATTGGAATCCGTTTCGCTCATTGCAGACGATGACCGCTTCTCAAATTGGGTATTAATGGGAAGAACGTCAAGGTCATAATCGGAATCACTGCGAACTACGCCAAAGGTTGCCATGGCTTTTACCTTATATATAATTGTTAAAAATGCATATCGATACAATGCCTATAATCGATACAACTTCTACTATTGATACAATCGTCAAAGTTTAACACGCCCTTTAAAGAAAGTTCAATTTTTTAGTTGCGAGGCGGCGAGGCCCGCTCACAATCCGCGCCGACAAGGTCGGTTCCTGATTGGACATGGGTAGCGCCGAAATCAGCTTTTTCGGAAGCAAAACCTTGTCCTTCTGCCCGTGCGGCTTCGCACCCGCGCGAGACGTATTATCATCGCTCCCGTTGGTCGCTTGAAAATCTTACTACTGCCTACTGCCTACTGCCTATTGCCTTTCCCTGTTCCCTACTCCCCATTATTCCCTACATTCCGTACAACCAATCCACCGTTTGGAAGCTGTATCGATTGTACCAATTATTCATACAAGAAAAACTGTGAATATTTCCAGCAACGTCCGATTCCTTACGTAGATATATTTAATTTTAGAGGATAAGAATGCCCAACCAAAACAAAACGCAAAACTCAACTGCCGCAAAATATGCTCAGTTGTGCAACAGACTATTATTTATTAATCGGACGGTCTTTTTTGCCGTTCTGTTGGGTATTGTTTTGTCTGGGGCGTCTCAGACGGTCTCGGCGCAATCGTTTCCTGAGAACAGAGAACTCGTTACGCGAAAAGGAGTTAGCGCAAATTCCGCACCAACTCCTCGCTCTTCACTCGTTGCTCCTAACTATCAGACCGTTCCCAAACCGGAAACATCGGAGCTGGAAGGCCTTATACTCAAAGGAAATGCGTTGGAAACGCCCTCTGAAAATCGTCCAATTGACTGGAATGAGGCTCTCAACTTTTGGGAAAGCGCATTACGGGATTACCCGTCTGAAGCGCTCCTGTTAAAACGCTATTATCGAGCCAGAATCCAGTACGACCTCAATTACCGTCTGGCAGACAGGCGTTATGTGGAACTGGTCAACAATATGTCTACAGAGTTGGGAAGAGAAACGCTTTCAGACATCCTCTATAAAATCAATTTCAGCTACGTAGACAACGCCAACTGGAATATTATTTCCCATAACGGACTGGTCGGAATATCGCAGGCGCTTCGCAACCCGGCGTTTCGACGTCAGTACCTGTCCCAATTTAACGCCGAAGAAATCGCGCGCATGGAGCTGCGCTGGATTCAAAACGCGCGCTCGATTCCGGTTAACAATGCCAACGACGCCTATTCGCAAGCTGTCAACGTCGCGTCAATGGTCAAACGCGACTGTCAAATTAACGAAGCGGTAATAATTCTGGAATACCTCTGCGGCATTCTTAACGTTCTTGACCAGTACACCTGTCTTCTCACGCCTACTCAGTTTCTCGATATGACCAACCAGATCAACGGGGAATTTGTCGGCATTGGGGTAGAACTGAAAACCATCAAGGGAGAATTGAAAGTTGTTCGACCGATTACAGGCTCCCCGGCTCAGAAAGCGGGGCTTCGACCGGGCGACTCCATCGTCGCCGTCAACGGTCAGCGAACGGCGGACTCCACCCCGGAAAAGATTTCCAACCAGCTTCAAGGCGAATCCGGGTCTACGGTTTACCTGGAAATCGCTCGACGCAACTGTCCCAATCAGACGGTTGCCATCGTGCGTCAGCCGGTGAAGTCGCCATGCGTCGAAAACGTTAAAATCATAGACGAAGTTAACCGCGTCGGGTATCTGAAAATTAACCATTTCCAAAAAACGACCGCTGACGAGTTGGACGCCGCTATGCTCTATTTGAACAATCTCAATATGAGAAGTCTGATTATCGACTTGCGCGGCAACCCCGGCGGGCTGCTGACGGCGGCGGTGGAAGCGTCCAACCGATTTATCAGCGCTGGTACAATTGTTTCCACAAAAGGGAAGAACCCGCAGGAAAACCATAGTTTTTATGCAACCCGAGAAAAGACGTCAACGATACCTCTGGTTGTTCTGATAGATAAAAACAGCGCGTCGGCGTCAGAGATTTTTGCCGGAGCGATGAGAGATCACCGCCGCGCCGCCATCGTCGGAACGCAAAGCTACGGCAAGGGCTCGGTTCAGGGGATTTTCCCGCTTCATAACAGTTCCCTGGGCTTGCGTATGACAACCGCCAAATTCTATTCCCCGCTGGGAAAACCGTTTGTCCGCGTCGGCGTCAGCCCGGATATTGAAGTCCGAAAAGCGTCGTTGCTCAACGAAGACGTCGACCCGTACGAAGTCATTCCGGAACAGGACGACGCCGTTCTGCAGGCGGGAATCAACGCCGCGAAACAGCGGTCTGTCAGTTACGAGTAACAAGGCGGCGAGTTGAGCGTCTTGTTACTACACAATACGCTAATTAAACATTTTTTACTTTAGCGCATAATTTCTTGACAACGATTTGTTTTTATTAAAAAACATCAGCATAATCTTGTTCATCTACCACAAGTTGTCTATTTTATAAATCTCAATTAATTACTCAATTTAATCTGATTATAAACATCAATATTTTAAGTTTTTTCCCGAAATTTTTCCCAAAATGTTTATCTTTCGCTTGACAAAATAGTTTTGGCAGTTATAATGGCTAACCTGTTGGTATGTACGAAACAAAAACTGCAATAATTCTACTAATCAAACAATAACCCACATAGCCTGCCTTAATCAGGGTTATTAATAGATTTATTTATTATCAACATTGCAGACCTTCGTACCAGGATACGTCTGACGTTTCCTTTGTTACCACAAGTCGTCGCAGAGCGTTATTTTTAGGGGAATTACTACAATCTTAAATTGTATTTGGAAGGATTCCTGCAATTTAGAAAAACGGAGGTTGTATATGTTTATACGCTCAAAATATTGGTTATCATTGATAAATAATACGTTATGCATTTTGATTCTTGCCTGCCTTGTAATTAATCAAGGGATTGCGGAAGATTTGGTTAGCGACACGACAAAATCAAATCTTGCCGGGAGCGAGGATATTAACATTCACACATATACGTTGACGCTTGATAATACGGACAATTCTGTTTATTCTGGAATTCTTTCCGACACAGGTCAAGTTATCAAAACAGGTTCGTACCAATTAACTCTTTCGCCAGAAAGCGGGTATGTCGATTTAACAGGTCCGGTAACCGTACAAGCGGGAACGTTAAATTTGGCTACCGCGAATATTTTTACTGGTTTTATTAATCCTAATCATCTCTATTCTTCTCCCAATGCCGCTATTATCAATAACGGAACAATTATCATCAATGCCAATCAAGTTCTTCCAAATCTGGGTGGAAGTGGAAATATTCAAATCAATGGCAACAATTCATTAACGCTTTCTAATACTGTTTCTTCTGAATTTTCTGGAGACATTTCCGGATCAGGTCAAATTATTATTACTAAACCAAAGTGGGATTCAACCGCTCAATTAAAACTTTCGAAAGACGGCGGGTATGCCAATTTTACGGGTTCGGTAACCATACAGGCATCCGAGTCAACAGAAAATGCTTCGCATGCAGAGGGGGTTTTATTGACGGCTGCGAATATATTTTATAATGCATCCAGCATTACCAATGATGGGACGCTTATTGTCAGCGCCAGTCAAGTTCTTCCGAATCTGAAGGGAAGCGGAAAGATTCAAATCGATAGCGGCGTTAATACATTGACGTTTAATAATACTGGCGATACTGATTACGCTGGAAGTATTGAAGGGGCAACTAATCTTATCAAAACAGGTATAGGGGAATTAACTCTTTCGCACGATAATGGATTCCCCTCTTTTACTGGTTCGATAACCGTAGATAAGGGATCGTTAATTTTGGAAAAATGGAATATGTTTCGTATTTCACCGCCCACTGTAACTAATAACGCGAAAATTATGGTAGGCGGGGGCGAACAAGTATTTAAGAATCTGAGCGGAAGCGGAGATATTGAAATCGAGGCTAATACAGATCTTATTTCCATCTATGAGAAAGATTGCACAATTTCAGGAAAAATCATTGGCGGCGCCGATCATACCGAATTTGAAAAAAAAGGTCCAGGTACTCTAACCCTCACTGGCGCCAATGAGTTCTCTGGATATATTAAGATTGATGAGGGTAAAATTATCTTTAAGGGAGACGCCATTGGCTGCAATGAAAAAATTGAAGGAAATGTGGTTCCCGGAACAAATCGCGTGGTGGGAGACGTTGAATTTTATACCGAAGGAACAAAATTCATTTGCATTCCAGACGATTCAAAACATATTTTGGTTAAATCTATTGAAAAAACTGGAGATAGCGATAGCATATTACAGATTTACGAGGGCGCCACTGGATGTGTAAGAGCTGAAAGTTTTGTCATTTCATCAGGTCGCCTTGATTATGGAGGATATTTTCAAAGCATCCCGCCAGAGGGGCAAGAGTTGGGTATTTTTGACGTTATAGGGGGAACGACTTTTTCACCGGGGCTTACTGTTAACAATGATGGTGAAGTCGTCGATACCATTGGCAGAATAACTATCTCCAACGAAGCAAGATTGAAAATCGAGGAAAGCGCTCTTGCTCTATTTGAGTTTGACGCTTATAATGAAGAAGGTTTGAAGTTTGATAATATCGTTTTTCAACATGAGAATAGTACTTTTGTAGCAGCCGACTCGACTATTGATATTGCGTTTTTGTCTAACGATGTCTGGAAATGGGCAAAAGAAGGCGCGGAATACTGGATTGTTAACGATCATGGCTATAAAGATAAAGAAGGCAACCCTATACCAGAAGGGGAATCCGTCAATTTCGACAATTTATTGCGTGATACATATAAAGATTATTTCTCTTTAGAGGGAAGATACAACGGTCTTTATCTCGTTGGCAAGGGAGCGCCAGTTCCGCCAGTTCTTGCAGTTCCTGAACCGTCCTCATGGATACTGATGCTAGGAAGCATGCTGACGCTTATGTTGTACCTTAAAAAGAAACGGGGCTGATTATAATTCCCGTCAACAGGCGGACATATAAAACGATCGAAGAATTAAAAAAAGGCGTCTTTTCAGACGCCTTTTTAACTATTCCCTATTCCCCACTCCCTATTCCCTCCGTGGGTTAAAACCCACGGCTATTAATATTGAACCGCTAAAGCGGTTCTAGGTGAAGCGCTTTGCGCTGCTGCCTTTTGTTTATTTAATCTTCTTATACTTGCTTCGTCGGTTGCCGAAGCGGCTGGGATCGGATTTCTTGAGCATTTCTTCGTAGTCGGAGAAGTTTCCTTCAAACCAGCAGACTTTGCCGTCGCCCTCGTAGACGAGCAGATGCGTGCAGATTCGGTCGAGGAAGAATCGGTCGTGGCTGATAACCATGGCACACCCGGCGAAGTCAAGCAACGCCTGTTCCAGCGTTCTCATCGTATTGACGTCCAGGTCGTTGGTCGGTTCGTCCAACAGGAGAACGTTACCGCCGCGGCGAAGCAGTTTCGCCAGATGGACGCGGTTGCGTTCGCCGCCGGAGCATTGCCCGACGAGTTTCTGCTGCTGCGTTCCCCGGAAATTGAATCTCGAAACGTAGGCGCGGCTGTTGATTTTGACCTTGCCCATTTCGATGACGTCTTTTCCGTCGGTGATTTCCTCGAAGATGGTTTTGTTGTCGTCCAGCGCGTCGCGATGCTGGTCAACGTACGCCAGCTGTACGGACGACCCGATTTCAATCGTCCCGGAATCCGGCTTTTCCTCTCCGACGATCATGCGGAACATGGTTGTTTTCCCTGTTCCGTTGGGGCCGATAACGCCGACAATCGCTCCCGGCGGGATGTCGAACGAGGCGTTGTCGATAAGAGTAATGTCGTTCCCGGCGATATTATATCCCTTTGTAACGTTTTTGAACTGAATGACTTTGTCGCCCAGACGTTCGCCCGGCGCGATTTGAATCAGGCAGTCCGACTTGTCGTCAATCGTTTGCTGTGACGCCAACTGATTGTAAGCGTTGATTCTCGCCTCGTTTTTCTGTTTGCGTCCCTGATGGGCTTTTTGAATCCAGTCCAGTTCCCGCTGCAGAATCTTCTGCCGCTGCGTTTCTTTCTTTTCGATAATTCTCAGCAATTCCGCCTTCTGCGCCAGCCAGGACGAGTAGTTCCCCTCAAAGGGAATCCCGCGGGCGTTGTCGATTTCCAGAATCCATTTGGTAATATTGTCGAGGAAATAGCGGTCGTGAGTAACGATGATAACCGTGCCGGGATAGTCCCGCAGCGTGCCTTCCAGCCACTGCACAGTTTCTGCGTCGAGATGGTTTGTCGGTTCGTCCAGAAGAAGCAGGTCAGGCTGTTCCAGCAACGCCTTGCACAGCGCGACGCGGCGCCGCTCTCCCCCGGACAGCTTCCGAACAATCGCGTCGTCCGGCGGCAGAACCAGAGCGTCGGCGGCGATGTCGATTCGTCTGTCCAGCTCCCAGCCGTTACAGGCGTCGATTTCTTCCTGCAGCTTGCCCATGCGTTCCATCAAGGCGTCAAAATTATCCGCCTGATCCGGGTCGCCCATATCGATGGAAATCTGATTGAACTCGTCGATTTTCGCCTGAACGTCAGCGACCGATTTGAGCAGATTCTCCCGAACGGTGGAGTCGAGGTCCAGCTCCGGCTCCTGCATGACGCAGCAAACCTTCATTCCCTTGGCGATTTCCGCCGTCCCTTCAAAGTCCTTGTCAATTCCCGCCATGATTTTCAGCAGGGTTGACTTACCCGCGCCGTTTTCGCCAACGATGCCGATTTTCGCGCCGTAATAGAACAACAGACTGATGTTTTCCAGAACCGTCTTTTCGCCGTAACGTTTACAGACGCGGTTCATCTCAAAAATATAATGTGGAGGCATGGGATTAATTAGTAATTAGTAATGAGTAATTAGTAATTAGTGATTGATGATTGGCGATTCAAAAATTGCTACTCAAATTGATAAACTCTTACGTAGTCGATTTCAAACGTTTGCGGGAAAATGGAGTCGTCGATCTGACCGCCCCAGGAGCCGCCTAACGCCAGATTGAGCTTTAAGTATTGCGGGTAGTCAAATGGACGTCCAACGGCGTCAAACTCGTTCAAATCGACGGTGAAGTACATCTGATCGTCCACGAAAAACCAGATTCTGTCGTGAGTCCATTCAATCGCATAGACCGCCATTCGATCTTCAATATTGGGAATGGGAACGGATCCGCTTTTGGAGCAGTACGGACGGCCGTTCTTTCCTTTGCCGTGAATGGTCCCGTGAACAACCGATGGCTGTTTGCCAACGTATTCCATGATGTCGATTTCGCCCGCCAGGGGGTACGGCGCGCCCGACCCGACCGTCCAAATTGCCGGCCAGACGCCTTTTCCCTTCGGGAGTTTGGCGCGAACTTCAATGCGGCCGTACTGCCATTTGTGCAAGCCTCGAGTTTCGATGCTGCCGGCGGTGTACTCCGCTTTGACGCCGTTTTCTTCGTACGCCTCTTTAATAGCCGTGATGATCAGCTTGCCGTCTTTCTGACAGACGTTTTCCGTTCGTTTATCGGTATAGAACTGTTTCTCGTGGTTGCGAACAAAGCCGTGCTCGTATTTCCAGTCAGCGGGATTGACAGCCCCGGTTCCGTTGAACTCGTCGTTCCAAACCAGCTTGAGCGTTTTGCCTTCGTACGATTTAAGAGTCTGAGGAACCGCGTCGTCAGCATACGCTGCCGACAGCGCCATCGCGACAACAGTCAACGTTCCCAGAGCGCTTTGTAACAAATGATTATTCATAAATGTCCTTTCTACAGGTATACTAATTATCATCCAAGGCGCAGACGTCCCCGGAAGACAATCAATTCAAACGATTGAACAGTATTGATTATACAAGAATCAAAAATCAATTGCAAGAGTTACGAGAGGGATTTTTTCGTCTACTCAGGAATAGAGCCGCAAAGCCCAGCGCCATCAGCGCCCAGGTCGACGGTTCCGGGACGTCTGGATGGGAGTTCAGCAGCGCGCCCATATAGAACGTACTGTACACGTCGGAGACGTTAAACGTATCTTCTGTGCCAAGGTCATAAACTTTTAGCGTCCAGACGCCAGTAGGGTCTTCGCCCCAAAAGGCGTTGGAGGTAAACGACCACATTAAATCGTCGATGTTGTCTGGAATGGACATTTCATCTGAGAACGCCAGACAACTCTCTAATCCGTTGTGTTCCAGAACAATCTCCATATAGCGCGCGTCAAATCCCTCGGACGGGTCGTCCGCTTTGACGGTCATTGTTACAACAACCTCTTCCAGGTCCTGTTTGACAATTCCGGAATTGAGAAACGTTTCGTCGGTAATCGTTTTTGATTCTGAATAAACCAGCGTATTGTCAGCCGTCAGGCGCTGGAAATCGACATAGTCTGCCGTGCCGCCAGATTGAAATTCAGCCGCGGCAGCCAGGATGCCGTCTTCGGAAATGTTGGACGCGGGCGTATAGACGAATCCGCCGTTTTGACTGGCGGAAAGGACTTTGGAACTGTACTTCAGCAGCTCGTCAGCGGTAATTTCCATGGTCGACCAGTCGATTGTCGCGACGGTTTGCGGCGTAACAGTATCGAACCTTCCGCCTAAAGTCGATTCCGGATCGAGAATGGCGTCTATAAGTCCCTGGGCGTTAATCTGTCCGAATCCGTAGGTGGGGGAGAACTTAAATCCCGCGGCGTTGGTTCGCCAGGCGACCGTTCGTTTTTCCGATTCAAGGTCCAGTTTTGTAGACGTTCTAACAAGCAGATGTTTGATAAATCGGACGTCGCAAACCTGACCTGGATACTGTGTTCGATAGGCTTCCACAGCCAGAGCCAAAACGCCAGACGCGATCGGGCAGGCGGCGGACGTCCCTTCAAAGGCGTCGTTCATATTGCCGGCAACGGAACCCTGAAATTCATAATAGGAGTCGAAAACGCTGTTGTATGTAAACACGTTGCCGGTTACATCGTCTACCCGGTCAGCGGTTTGAATTCCAACGCCAGGCGCGCAAACGAAAACGCAGGAGCCGCAGTCGCTAAACGGCGCGAAACCGGTATAGTCTGTCGTGTTGTCTTTTCCCGTTGCAGCAACTGTAATGGTGTACGGGTGAGCTGTAAACATTTTTTTGTCGCAGTCTTTCCCGTTGGGATAAAGGAGCTTATTGCGCTCGTTGCCGGAAGCGAACAGCAGAATCGTATTGTTTGCCCGGGCGTCGGCGATGGCGTCTAATTTCAAGTCCGCCTCTCTGATGACGTACCCGGTAGAAACGCCATAGCTGTTGTTTTTGATGTCAATATCGCTGTTTTTGTACGCAATAGCTTGAGCGAAACACTGATCTCCCACAGGACCTGCGCCGTGAACGCTAAATAACTGACAGGGGAAATCCACTCGAATGGGCGCGATGGTCGCATTGTAGGCGGAACCGTACGTGTTAGTTTCGGAATCGTAGGAAGCAATGCACCCGGTAACGGATGTACCGTGAGCGTCGAATGGACACGGAACCGGCATGTCAGGCATGTCGTTGTCTCGAACCAAAGCTCTGTCCCAAATAGCAGACGTGTTCGTTGGCGATTGCTCCGGCAGGGTTGGCAGAAAATCTTTGTAGTAATCGTCGTTATAAACTATGCCGGTGTTATACGCCAGGGATGAGCTAATATTAGAGCTAAAGAACGGGTGCAACATGTCAATGCTGTCGTCGATAACGCCCACGACAACGTTTTTGCCAGTAAACCCCTGATTCCATGCGTACGGCGCGTTGACAGCGTCCAGCCAGGCTCTGTACTCCTCCGGAACAGGGCGATCTTGCGCGTAAATGCAGACGCTAAACAGGAGCGCAAACGTTATGATTACGCAAAATCGGCAGAGTAACTTGGTTATTGACATTGTATTAGTGGTGGAGCGCGAAGCGCAACTCCTCACCCCTCACTCCTAACTTCTAACTCGCTTCCGCATGTATAGCAAAACAACGCCTAGAACGAGCAGCGCCCACGTTGACGGTTCCGGGACGTCTGGATGGGAGCTGCTTAACGCGCCCATATAGAATGTACTGTAAACGTCTGAAACAGTATACATTTCGGTTGGTTCTGAGCCGCGGTCATAAACGTAAAGCGTCCAGTCGCCGGTTGGGTCTTCGCCCCAAAAGGCGTTCATGGAAAACGACCACGTTATGCTTTCGAGATAGTGTCTTATAGCTTGTCTGTCGCCAAAAACCAAATAGTTTTGAATCCCGTCGTGTTCCAGAATAATTTCCATATTGCGCGCGTCAAATCCCTGGGACGGGTCGTCTGCGGTGACAGTAAGCGTAACGACCACCTCTTCCAGGTCCTGCTTGATAATTCCCGAATTGAGGAACGTCTCGTCTGTAATGGTTATATTAAAAGTTTGAATCTCTACAGGATCCGCCTCCATTTTCTGGAAATCGTTTGGAGTAACGTAAGCGGCTGTTCCGCCAGACTGATATTCTATCGCGGCGGCGAGAGCGTCGTTGTTTGTTCGGCTGAACGTTGTCAAATAAGCGCTGCCGGTATCGTCGTCATCGTCATCGCCTTCCACTTCGGTTGAACTGTAAATCAGTTTTTCAGCAGCAGAGACTGCCATGGTTGACCAGTCAACAGTAGCGAACGTTTGCGGAGTAACCGTATCGAATTTACCGCCCAAATTCGTTTCGGGGTCAAGAATGGCGTCAATTAACCCCTTAGCGTTAATCTGTCCGAATCCGTAGGAGGGTGAGAACGACAATTCCGCTTTGTTGGTTACCCAGGCAACTCGACGATCCTCATCTTCGAGGTCCAATTTTGTAGACGTTCTGGCAAGAAGGTGTTTGATAAACCGGGCGTCGCAGATCTGATCCGGATAGGTTTGTTTATAGGCGTCTATCGCCAGCGCCACAACGCCTGTCGCAACCGGACAGGCAGCGGACGTGCCGGCAAAATTAGCGAGCATATCGCCCTCTGCATAGCCCTGAACGTTGGACTCGGAGACCAATTCGCATTCATAGAGGAATATGTTGCCGGTTTGGACGTCGACGCGGTCAGAGGTTTGAATTTCAACGCCGGGCGCGCAAATAAAAACGCAGGCGCCGTAGTTGCTAAAATCCGCGTATTTAGTGTAATCGCCGAAATCGTCCTTTTTGGTGGCGGCGACTGCTATCGTATACGGATGAGCGGTGTTAACTTTCTTACCGCTGTCTTTGTTGTTGGGTGGAAAACGGTCGTCGCGTTCGTTGCCGGCAGCAAAGAGCAAAATCGTATTGTTCGCCCGGGCGTCGGCAATTGCCGCTATTGACACTTCTGAACCCGTTCCAACATATCCTATCGATATGCCGTAGGAGTTGTTTTTCAGGTCGATAACGTCGTTTCTGTAAGTCAACCCCTGATAGGTGGTATAATCTGCGTAAGAAGCGCCGTCAGGCATTTCAGCATCAAGCGATTGACAGCAAAAATCCAATCGAATCGGAACAATTGTCGCGTTGTAGGCGGAACCGTAGGTTTTCGTTTCAGCATCGTATGAGGCAACGCATCCCGTTACGGCTGTACCGTGACAGTCTCCGTATGTTGTTGTCGGCTTTTGCATCCCGGGGCTTTGAATTTCCGCTCTGTCCCAAAAGGCAGACGTATCCGTTGGCGATTGATCCGGCAGGTTCGGCAGATATTGTTGGTATATCCCGTTATAAATCGCGCCGGTGTTAATTGCCAGCGACGTTTCAATATTAGAGCTATAGAACGGGTGCGACATGTCAATGCTGTCGTCAACAATTCCGACAACGGCGGTTTGACCGGTAAACCCGAGACTCCAGGCGTACGGCGCGTTGACAGCGTCCAGCCAGGAAGCGTACTCCGTCGGAACGGGTCGCTCCTGAGCGTATATGGCGCCGCTAATCAAAGCGGCAAATAAAACGATTATGTAAAATCGGCAGTATGTATGGATTGTAGTCATGATATTTGCGGGGCAGGAAATAAAATATTTCTTCTAATTGGTTATTATGCAATATATTATACACTATATTTAGAAAAATCCCCCAAAAAAGGAATATTTTTGAAGATGAAAGAGGAAAAAGATTATTTGGAGTGCGGCGCCTTGGCGCCGCACTCGTACTTGACGGCTTGCCGTCAAGAAGAAGATTTGGTTTTCTGTAGCGAGCTACGCTCGCCAGTTTAAGCAATTCGATTTATAAAAAAAGCGAGAGTTCCGCTAACGCTTCCCTCTCGCACTTGTATAATGATATCCAATAAAAATTATTGTATTAGTTCTGTTCTTGAGGTAAAATAGATTTTATCGTTGGAGCTTCTTTTATTTTCTGCAGAATATATTCTGCAGAAAATAAAAGAAAACGCAT
>JAFQXE010000022.1 GCA_017407125.1 Thermoguttaceae bacterium | reverse complement strand
TAGCTGCCTTTGCACAGGCACGGTTTACCATCAATGTCAAAATAAACATGCTCAATTATATTTCCCCGTTCGTCATATTTTATAGTAACTTTAGCGTGGCTGCCTTTGCACAGGCACGGTTTACCATCAATGCCAAAATAAACGTGCTCTATTAAATTCCCTCGTTCGTCATATTTCAAAGTAACTTTAGCGTAGCCACTGTCACACAAACAGGGTTTGCCATCAATGCCAAAATAAGCTAGCTCAATTAAATTCCCCCGTTCGTCAAATTTAGTTTTAACTTTAGCATAGCCATCCTTGATCAGACATGGTTTACCGTCTTTATCCAAATAAGTCTCTTCGATTCTATTTCCACGATCATCATATTTATAAACGTTTGATAGAAATCTATGCTTCCCTGAAGCGTCAAAGTAATCTATTTTAATGATATTCCCATATTTGTCATACGTATTTATACAATGCACCCAGCCGATTTCATTCGGCGTCAAATTGCCGTTCTGATCGAAGTATTTCGCCTCAACAAGGTTGCTATGCTCGTCATATTGATTTGTTCGTCGAGCAACGCCCTTTTTGTCCAGGCGGGGGATTCCATTCTGGTCAAGATAGATTTTTTCTATAACTCGACCATATTCATCCAGCTTGTACCGGAATCCGGCAATTCCCTGTTCGTCAGTTGTGGGAACGTCATAAGTTCCTTTTTGGAATCGTTCTTCTATAACGCGGCCTTCCGAGTCTCGCACAAGACGCATATTGCCGATTTCGCCGCGTTTTGTTTCCAGAGACATATCTTGGGCAGATTTTGTTAGCGAGGTTATATTGGTCAAAACAGTGGAAGATTCGGTATCATCGCTTGCCATTGATTTGAACTCCACTTTCTGCATCTTGTCGCCAGAATAGTAATACGATATAATAACTTTCCCGTTGTTGTCCAACGCGTCCCTTTGAACAAGCCGTCCAGCTTTATAGATCGGATAAACAGCAATCATCGGACGGTCTTTGAACTCTGAATTTGTTACAGAAACTGGCGTACCGGCAGAATTTACATGT
The DNA here is from genome assembly GCA_017407125.1 of Thermoguttaceae bacterium. GTDB lineage: Bacteria > Planctomycetota > Planctomycetia > Pirellulales > Thermoguttaceae > RUG11551. The sequence goes on along the minus strand of JAFQXE010000022.1, from coordinate 71,257 downwards.
TCAAGCCGGATGACTTTTTGGTTCTGAGTGTATATGCGGTAATGCTTTTGTCGATGTGCCCTTTGTTCGGCGGACAACGGGAAAATGCCTTTGGGAACGCCCCAACACTCTACATAATCGGCATAATAGCCAACGTGAACCCGATAATAGCGATCCCACGCCCAGAGCCCCAGACAGGTAAAGAGAATCGCAAAGAACAGCGCGGCAAACGACGACCAAAAGATTCTCTTCTTCTGTCGCTGCTTATCTCGCTGAATAATCGTATCCGGAGCGACTTCCAGCATCCTTGCAATTGCTTTCAGCCGGGAGATTTTTGCCCCTTCGCCAGAGTGTGAAATTCCCTTCAGTTCATCGTGAATCGGATCAAGCAAGGCGTGAAGTTTGGCTTGACGTTCCGCGTTTTCTTCAGGCGTCAGATGAGAATAGGTAATAAATTCCCGCGTCTTTCGCAGAATGGGCGGAAAACATTCCGTTTCCGGGGAGCCGCTGTTGGGCGTTCCATCTATGATGTACGGAATGATCTTTTCATATCGCCCCATGAGAATAAAATTCTCGACCTCCTGATTTACCCATTCGGACTTCGCGCTGTCGGGACTGCAAATCACAAGCAGATATCGGGAATCTTCCAGCTCTCGGAGGATTGACTTTCCCAATAAACCGGCAGACAAATCTGTCATATCTCGAAACAGCGGCTTGACGCGTTTGGGAAACTTTTTGCCTGTGGCAGCTTCAAGTTCATTCCGAAGCACGGATGGCAGCTGGTAACTTTCAATTTTCTTCTGAAGATTCTCCGCAGCCTTTTGGTCCTTACTGCTGTAGCTGATAAACGCGAAATAACGATAGGCAAGGTTGTCTTGCATTGTATTCTATTTTATAAAAAAGGAGGACAGGTTATGTTAACACTATTGTTTATATTTTCATACTATATTGTTTTTTGAATAAACGTCAAGTGGTTGAAATATTTATATTAAAACAAACCATAGCGGAACCACGCCGCCGCATTGCGTCAACTCTTCACTTCTAATTACTCCAAATTAAATAAAGCGACCAACGGGAGCGGTGATAATACGTATCGCGCGGCAGCGCGGATTGGCTCCCCCGCCATCGGGGGAGCCGCCCCCCTTGTTCAGGAGTTCGCGATTGCTATAATAATATATTATGGAAACAGGAATTATAGATTACGGCATGGGCAACCTCCGGAGCGTGCAGAAGGCGTTTGAACGAGTTGGGGCGAAGGCGGGGTTTATTCGGTCGGCTGAAGAAATCGCCAGCTCTGATAGAATCGTTCTGCCCGGCGTGGGCGCGTTCAGAGACGCGATTGCAGAACTGCGGCGTCTGGAACTGATCGAGCCGATTCGTCAGGCGATTGCGTCTGGCAAGCCCTTTTTGGGAATTTGCCTCGGATTGCAGATGCTCGTTGACGTCAGCTACGAAAACGGCGAGTACGCCGGCTTGAGCGTCGTTCCCGGCGAGGTTGTCAAGTTCGACTTGCCGGAGCAGTACACGGTTCCGCACATGGGCTGGAATCAGGTTCATTTCGCCAACGACGCCCAGGAAAAATGCCCGCTGTTAAAGGGGATTGAACCCGATACCTGTTTTTATTTCGTCCATTCGTATTACGTTAAACCGACTGACCCGTCTGTTGTCGCTCTGACGTGCGATTACGGCGGCGAGTTCTGCGCCATGATTCATCGCGACAACCTGTTCGCCTGTCAGTTTCATCCGGAAAAGAGTCAAAAGAACGGTTTGCGATTACTGGAAAACTTTTGTCAATTATAAGCCATGCAGCCTATTTTCGTTACCGGCGCCGCCGGATTTATTGGTTCCAATTTCGTTCACGACTGGTTTCAGGTCGAAAAGTCCCCGGTCGTTGTTTTGGATTCTCTGACCTATGCCGGCAACCTGGATTCGCTTCAGGATTTGATCGACGCGAACGACGGTCGCTTTACGTTTATCCACGGCGATATTACCGATTCGTCCGTTCTGAAAAAAATCTATGCGGAATACCGTCCTCGCGGCGTGGTTCATTTTGCGGCGGAAAGCCACGTTGACCGTTCCATCGACGGGCCGGAAGAGTTTGTCATGACAAACGTCGTCGGCACGTTCCGGATGCTGGAAGCCGCCCGAGGATACTGGGCGTCTTTAGCCGGCGACGAAAAGAGCGCGTTCCGGTTCCTCCACGTGTCGACAGACGAGGTTTACGGCTCGCTCCCGGAAGACGACCCGACGGCGAAGTTTACAGAATCGACGTCTTACGACCCGCATTCGCCCTACTCTGCCTCGAAGGCGTCAAGCGACCATTTCGTTCGCGCCTATTTTGACACCTACGGTCTGCCGACGATGGTAACAAACTGTTCCAACAACTACGGCCCGTACCAGTTCCCGGAAAAGCTCCTGCCGCTGATGATTCTCAACTGTCTGGAAGGAAAGCCGCTGCCGGTTTACGGCGACGGGCAGAACGTTCGCGACTGGCTTTACGTCGGCGACCACTGCAGCGCGCTGAGAACCGTCCTGGCGAAAGGGAAGCCGGGAGAAACGTACAACATCGGCGGCAACAACGAACGAAAGAACATCGAGATCGTTCGAGAAATCTGCCGGACTGTTGACCGACTCCGCCCTGCCCTGCCCCACGCTCCGTGCGAATCGCTGATTACGTATGTAACAGATCGCCCCGGACACGACAGACGTTATGCTATCGACTCGTCTAAAATACAAAGAGAACTGGGCTGGACGCCGGCGGTCGACTTCAAAACCGGTATCGAGAAAACCGTCAAATGGTATCTGGAAAACTCAGACTGGTGCGAAAATGTAACGTCTGGGAAATACCGACGTGAACGGTTAGGAACCGCGAAGTAGGCAACAGAAAAGTGGTAAGTAGTTAGTGGTAAGTGGTTAGTTGGAACAGCGCTTGCGTCCTTACCACTTACCACTTACCACTTACCACTTACCACTTACCACTTAAAACTTACCACTAATAGCAGCTCTTTTAGCGGCGCTCTTTCTTTTTATTTCGCTACCTTAATCTCGATCTTGCCGCCTTTAATGTCCATCGTGATGGGAGTAAGGTCCGGCTTAAAATATTCAATCTTGGCGAACTTTGCCAGTTCTTCATCGGTGTAGTCTGGAAGGGCTTTCGGGTCGTCGGACGGAGCCTTTCTGATATTCAGATAAATCTTGCACGGTCCCTTGATAACGCCGTCGTTGTAATCGTAGGTGGTAACGCCGCTAAACGTCCCATCTGCGTTCAGTTCAGCAGAGCCAACGCGCGGGAACGTTTTGGGGTCCTTGTTGGGATTCTGAGAAACAAAGAAAACCGTCGTGTCCGGCGTTGACCAGGCGGAACCGTCTTCGTAAACGACTTTTCCTGACACTTTCACCGTGCCGTAAGGATTTCCGCCGCAGCCAATCAACATCGATACAACCGCCAAAACCGCAGTAAGAGAAAGTAATTGTTTCATGTGTAATACTCCTGTATTTAGGGAATAGGGAATGGGGAGTAGGGAATAGCGCTTAGTTTAATCCCAACACGTCGTCCATGGAATACAAGCCGGGCTTTTTTCCCTGAAGCCAGATCGCGGCGGCGTACGCGCCTTTGGCGTAACAGTCGCGATTGGACGCTTTAACCGTCAGTTCGAGCGTTTCGCCCAACATTCCAAAAATTATATTGTGTTCGCCAACGTTGTCGCCAATGCGGACGGCGTGATAGCCGATTTCGGCGTGGTCGCGTTTGCCGACAGCGCCTTCTCGCCCGCAGACGGACTTGGTCTGTCCCATTTCCTGGGCGACAATCTGACCGAATTTCAGCGCTGTGCCGGAGGGCGCGTCCACCTTGAATCGATGGTGCTTCTCGATAATTTCGACGTCGGCGTCCATGTCTTTTAACGCTGCCGCGGCGATTTTCGTCAGCTTCATGGCAAGATTGACCGCCGGGGACATACTGGGCGCGAAGACGATGGGAATCAATTCGCTTGCCTCGGCGATATGCGCTTTGGTATCGTCTGACAACCCCGTCGTCGCCATGACAAGCGGAACGCCTCTGACAACGCAATCGTTAATTGTTGCGTCCGCGCCAGCCGGCTGGGAGAAATCAATAACCGCGTCAATTTCCTTCTCATCCGAAAAGAACGTCGTGAACGGAACGCCAATAGGTCCAACGCCTGCGACGACGCCGGCGTCTTCGCCGAGTTTAGGGAACCGGGCGACTTCTATCGCCCCAACAAGCTCAACGCGTTCGTCCTGAGCCCCAATGGCAATAAGCCGCTGACCCATTCTGCCGCCGGCTCCAACAATTGCAATTTTTACTGTCATAATATTGCTTTCTTAGCGATTTGAAATTACAAGGAAAAGAACAGACGTCCGTTCTTCCGCCATTATCTTTTTTAATTATACTTGATTTCAAATAAAAAACAAGAGGCAAGACGGGGACGGGGACGATTATCTTACTTTTATTTTTTTCAGAAAAATTTTGGCCGCCGGGGGGGTTGCAAAGAGTTCGGATTTGGGTTACAATGTTAATTAAAAGTAGATAATCAATAGCTTCGTTATACAAATCAGCAGAATCGTTTTTTATAGAATCTGTTTTAAAAGGAGTACCGGCAATGAATGCTCTCACAAACTCGCTTGAATGGAATTCAATTATGAAAAAGACGTTGACCCTCGTTCTGGGCGGAGGACGCGGCACTCGTCTGTATCCATTAACCAAAATCCGTTCCAAGCCCGCCGTTCCGGTTGGAGGTCGATATCGTCTTATCGACGTTCCCCTGTCCAACTGTATTAACAGCGGTTTGCGTCAGATTTACGTTTTAACTCAGTTTAATTCCAAATCGCTTCACCAGCATATTCGAAGCTCGTATCAGTTCGACGTCTTTCGCCGCGGCTTTGTAGAAATCATGGCGGCGGAGCAGACGTTCGATAACAGCGACTGGTATCAGGGCACCGCCGACGCGGCGCGTCAATGTCTGCGATATCTTAAAGACAGCGATTGCGAATACATTCTCATTCTGTCGGGCGATCAGCTTTACCGCATGGATTTCCGATTGATGATGAAAACGCATTTGGAACTCGAAGCCGACGCTACCATCGCCGCCATTCCCGTTTACGCCAAAGACGCTTCCGGGCTGGGCGTGATGCGAGTTTCAGACGACGGGCTGGTAAAGGGTTTTCTGGAAAAACCCTCTCCCGACGAAATCAAAACAATCGAAACAAATCCCGACTGGATTTGTCAGCATGGAATTGAAGCCAAAGGCAGATCCTGCATTGCCAGCATGGGCATTTACCTGTTCAATCGTCAGAGCTTTATTGACGCGTTAGAAAAGACGGATTATCGAGATTTCGGAAAAGAAGTCTTTCCCGCTTTAATTCACTCTCGCCGGGTTGGAGTTCATCTTTTTGACGGTTACTGGGAAGACATCGGTACGATTAAATCGTTTTACGAAGCCAACCTGGCGCTGGCTCGTCCCAACCCGCCGTTTAACTTCAACGACGTCGACGCTCCGATTTATACAAAAGCCCGATTCCTTCCGCCCGCTCAAATTTACGGAGCAAACGTTGCCAACAGCATTATCGCAGAAGGAACTCAAATTGAGGCTGGCGCGGTTATCGAGAACTGCGTTATCGGGGTTCGAACTATCATTGGCGCCCGTTCGGTAATTCGAAACTCCATTATCATGGGAAACGATTATTACCCGCAAGAATCCAATCTGGCATGGACAAGCGTCCCGCTGGGAATTGGAAAAGACTGCACGATTGAAAACGCCATTATCGACAAAAACTGCTGTCTGGGCAACGGCGTAAAGATCATCAATCCAAACAAAATCGTCAACCAGAAAGAGAATGAATACTGCGTCATTCAGGACGGCATTGTCGTCGTTCCCAAAACGTCAGTCATTCCAGACGGCACGGTTATTTAGAGATTCAAAAACGTTCAAAACAAAAGGCGAGCCGGGTGAATTCCCGGCTCGAGGTTGGACGGTTGTTACGTCAAACCAGCCAGAATGAGCTTTCCGATTGAAAAAATTGTTACCGGTTCCGGGATCGATATCTACGTCATTCGCTGTCGTTTGTATCGATCCATGATCGGGCGCGTTCATGTAATCCCGTCTTTGGCTGCCGTTGTCGATACAGGAAGCGAAGACGATTCGTCACGGCAGGATATTCTCGACGGCTTCGACGCGATTGAGTCGCAGTTCGGCGTACATTTTCGCCCGTCGGACGTTCGCCGCGTTTTTCTGACTCATTCTCATCTGGATCACATCGGCGGGCTGCCTCTGTTTGACAATTCCTCTGTTGAACGCTGCATCCATCGGAACGACTATCAGATGATAGCTCACCCGAAAGACTATTTTGCTTTTGCGTTGGAGGCGTTGAAAACTCTGTTTAACCGCTGCGGCGTTCCGGAAGAAGAAAGGCCGGATTTGACAAAAGCCTTTTTGGGGCTGGGTCCGCGAACTGTCGATTACGACGTCAACTGCGTTTTCGACAGCGGAGACAAGATCGGGGACGTTACCGCTATTCCAACCCCCGGGCACACCAGAGGGCATTCCTGCTTCCTGCTCGACGACGTTCTGTTTACCGGCGACCATGTTTTGTCACATACGTTGGCCCCGGTTTGGCCATTGCTGTTTGGAGAAACGCTCGGATACGCCAACTATTACACGAGCCTGATGCGCGTTCGCAATCTTGCAGAGGCGGGAACGGTCAAGACGCTTCTGCCTTCGCACGAGGAGACTGTTACAGATCCGATTCGTCGGCTCGACACGATAGAATCCTCTCAAAACAGACGATTTGGCAAGATTCAAAAACTCGCCCAGCCCCTGATTGACGAGGGAATCGACCCCATGCCGTACGCTTTCCAAATTGGCCAAAAGGTTTATCCCGCGCCAGATATGTTCGTCGCCTTCTTCGGCTTTTTAGACGTCGGCGTTAGAATGGAATATCTGTATCTGTAGGGCTTATCCGGTAATTGTATGCCAATTGTTTTCAGACAGCTGCTAGCCTCTAGCTGCTAGCTTTCAGCTTTGCAATTTTGGATTCCAGCTTTAAAAAATAACGCTGAGAACTACGAAATTCCAAGCTAACAGCTAGCGGCTAATAGCTAGAGGCTTCTCATTATTCAACCGTCCATTCAAACAGACCGGCGGAGAACTTCGGTTTAGACTGGATTTCCAGCCGAATCGCTTTGGCGCGGACGGGGGCGAATGTAACGTACGCCATCTTTTCGGAATCGGTCGGGTATTCGGAAACATTTGTCGGTTCTGCCCATTGACCGTCTTCTGTCTGAACGAGAATCTTCCAGCTGGCGGGAACGGCGCAATCTCGACCTCGTTTGGAGTCGTCGAACCAGCAGACGCCGATTTTGCTTATCTGTTCCGTCTTGGCGAAGTCGTACTGAATCCATTCTTTTGTGTTCAGGTGCGGCCAGAAGTCGAAGTTCCGGTACGATTGCGGGTTCTCGTTTTGGACGTCGCCGGGATACGCACCGTCCGCAACGGATTCCAAAACCATCTGGTTGTTGGAACCGCGGGTAAACGAGACGGAAATCTTGGACGTGTTGGCAATCGTCGGCGCGGCGGGACGTTCCGTCTGACAAGCGGAAGTCGGCGTCCAGACTTGCATTTGACTATCACCGCGATTGTTCCAGACGCAGTACGGAATCGCCGTCAATTCGATTTCCTGGCAGTCGCTTGCCGCGTCGTTTTTGAACTGCGGCAAATAGCCTTTGGTTTTGAGCGTAATCACGCCGCCGAGGAATTCCGGATTGTATTCTCCGACCTCGACCGGGTTCTCCGGATTGACAAAGACGTCGAAGATATGTCCTTCGTTGTCACAGGATTCAAACGTATAGACAATCGGACCGAACGTCAGCGCAGCGCGCCCTTCACAGGACTTGACGTTCGGGTTCGCCTTGACCCAGCGAGGCTGAACGGGGAAATGAATGGAGACTTTGTCGCCCGGTTTCCAGACGCGGTCGATTTTCACGAATCCCTTAACCGGCGCAGCGTCGACCGGCTGACCGTTGACGGTAATTGTCGGCTGAAGCGTTTTGCCGTCTAAATACTCGTACAGGTCGCTGGCAAAGGGCGTCTTGCTCAGCCAGCCCGGAACGCGAAGGTTAAGGCTGAATTTCGCCTCGGCGTCCGTTGGGTTTACAGTCAGTTCGACGTCCCCTGACCACGGGTAATTCCCCGTCATTTCCAGATTGACGGCTTTTCCGCCGACAGTCGCCGTTGCCTTGTTGGCGATGTACAATCCGACGTACAGATTATTGTCGTCAGTCGCGTAGACGTACCCGCCCAGTGAGGCGATAAAGCGCATTAAATTCTGCGGACAGCAGGCGCATCCAAACCACGGCGAGCGGTTAATCCCCCCGCGGGAGGCGAGCTGGTTGGGATAGAAAAACTTGTCGCCGGACAGGGAAACGCCGGAAATGAGCGAGTTGTAAATGGTCTGCTCCATGACGTCGTAATACTTGGCGTCCTGATCGAGCAGGAACATTCTCTGATGCCAGCCGCAGCCGCCGATCTGAGCGCACGTCTCGGAATAGCCGTTGAAGTTGGACAGAACGTAGTTCTCGGCAAACGCTTCCCCGTGAGGCGTCCCGCCCAACCCGCCGGTGATGTAAATCTTTTTACTGACGACGTTGTTCCAGATTCGGGTAATCGCGTCTGAAATCGCCTTGTCTTTGGTCATCGCCGCCACGTCCGCCGCGCCCTCATACAGATACGTCGCGCGAACGGCGTGCCCGACCGCTTCGTTTTCTTCCGTCAGAGGCGTAGCGTCCTGAGCGTATTTCCCGTACATGGCTTGAGGGTTGTTTGCCAGAGAACGTCTTAAATCCTTGCGTCCGCGCATTTCGACAAAGAACTTCGCCTGATAGAGATACTTGACGTCGCCGGTGGCGCGATACAGCTTGACCAGCCCCATCTCAATGACCTCGTGTCCGGGAACGTCGACGACCTGTCCTTCGTTCGGTCCGAAGGTTTTGCAAACCAGGTCGGCGTTCTTTCGGGCGATTTCCAGAAAATTCGTCTGACCGGTTGCCCAGTAATGCGCCGCGGCGGCTTCGTACATGTGCCCGGCGTTGTACAATTCGTGCGACCATTGCAGTTCATGCCAACGCTTTCCCTCGGACGTGGGATTCGTCTTGGAGAAATCCCGCTTTTGAGAAATGAGCGTGTACAGATAGCCGTCGGGTTCCTGAGCCGCGCCGACGATGCAGATCAATCTGTCCAGATAGCGGCTCATTTCCGGGTCGGGATGAGTCGCCAGCGAGAACGACGCCGCTTCGATTCCCTTGTAAATATCGGTGTCGTTGAACTGGGGCGTAACGTACTTCGTTCCCAGCGGAGCCGTGTTCGCGCCCAGCCAGAAATTGCTCACCCGCCCGGTTTTCTCGCACTGATCGAAGGCGTACGAGATGGATTTCGTCCGGTTGATTTCCTGCCGCGGCGCCCAGAACGAGTCCGTCAGAACGACGTCGCGAAACGACACCGGTTCAACGGCGTAGCCAGACTCGACTTTCGGCGCTGACGGCTCTTGCGCCCAAAGACCAACTGATAAAACTGTTACAGCAGCAAACAGGAAGAACGGAAACGCTCGATTCATTGACTTCTCCTTTTTGGGGGTTGATTATATATCAGTATTGACAACGGGACATCGTCCCTTCAATACTGTCAAATATAAACCAACGTCGAAAAGAAGTCAATGCACTATTGCGTCAAATTTGTTGTCTTTTTGCGCAGAGATGCAAGACGCTCAGCAAGAGTAAGAGAATACCGGCGCAGCCGGGAGTTTGAGCGTTCCCGGCTGCTATCGTCGTTATGTTACAGATTGACGTTATTTCAGCTCTTTAGCGATAGATTCGATCAGGTTCTTCGCTTCGATGATCTCTTTCTTCTGGCGTTCCGGCTGATCGGGAATTTCGCGTTCGATGGTAATCGGGCCGGTGTATCCGACTGCTTTGAGAGTTTCGATAAACTTGCGAGCGTTGACCTGTCCCTGTCCGAACGGAACTTCCTGACCCCATTCTTTGCCGGGGTTCTTCGCCCACAGAGCGTCTTTGGCGTGGACGGATCGGACGTACTTGCCAATCTTTTTGAGGGCTTCAATCGGCTCGCCGGATCCGTAGAGAATCATGTTGGCAGGGTCGAAGTTGATAAACAGGTTCGGACGGTTGACGTCTTCAATAAACGCCAGCAAGCCGTCGGCGGTTTCCTGTCCGGTTTCCAGGTGAAGACGCTGTCCCTGAGCGGCGAGGTAATCGCACAGTTCCTGAGCGACTTTGACGAGGTCGTCGTGCGCCTTGGGGTCTTCCGATTTCAGCGGAATGAATCCAATGTGAATGCCGACGACGTCGCAGCCAATCGCCTTGGCGAAGTTGGCGATTTCCTTGATTTCCTCAAATCGAGCGGCGCGCGTCTCTTGGGGAACCAGACCGATGGTCTTTTTGGTTGTCGGGATGTCCGCGTAGGATTCGCCGTCAAAACCGCAGAAAACAACCAACGGGGTCAAGCCGAGTTCCTTCAGACGGGCTTTGAACGCAGCCGCCTTTTCGGGCGTGCGCGCCTCTTTGGACGGCGTATGCATCTGAATGTACTTCAGACCAATTTCGCTGGCGAAGTCAATCTGAACGCCCAGTCCGGCGTCAACGCTGACAAACGCGGCAATCGGGAATTGCTCTTTCTTGCAGCAGTCGTCCGCGAAGCACGTTCCGCTCAAAACCAGAGCGGCTAACGATAACAAACAAGTCAATGTACGCATGTTAAGCTCCTTTTGTTGGAATGGAGAATTAAGTATAAACCGCGATGAGTCCAGATTAGCAGACTCGTTTTCGCAACTTTTGTTTATATAATCTATTATAATTACAGTTGATAAAAAATTCAAGGGGGATTATTAGAATCTTGTAATTTTTCCATGTTGTGTATTTTGTCTAGTTGTCAAATTGATATTTTACGTTCGTTTTTTGCGGCTAATATTCTCGTGAGGGCTGGACAAAAAAGATAATAATTATATAATAATCCAAATTGTCTCCATAAAGGACGACTTCTTTAACAAACGGAATCGTTAAAGATAAGAACCACACTTTATTCAACGGGCTGGACGCTCGCGCTATTATTTGCTATGTCAAATCGTCTTAGACTTGTACTTGCTCTGCATGACCATCAACCCATTGGCAACTTCGACGGCTCTATAGAGCAATCGTATCAGGACAGCTACCTGCCGTTTCTGGAACTGTTCAAGAAGTACGATTCTCTTAAAATCGCGTTACACACCAGCGGGTCGCTGATGGATTGGTTGGAAGATCATCATCCGGAATACGTCGACTCGCTGGCGGAACTGGCGTCAAGCGGTCGAATCGAAATTCTGGGCGGTCCGTATTACGAGCCGATTCTGGCGATGATTCCCAGCCGGGACCGCATCGCACAAATTCGTCGTTACACAAATTATCTGGAAACCCGTCTCAAGACCCGGGTTCGCGGCATGTGGATGCCGGAACGCGTCTGGGAGCAGTCTTATATCAGAGATCTGACCGAGGCGGGAATTGAATACACGATTGTTGACGACTATCATTTCAAAAAGGCGGGGTTGCTGGAATCGCAGCTTTACGGGCGATTCCTGTCAGAGGACGATGGAAATCTGATGTCCATCTTCCCCGGTTCTGAACCGCTTCGTTACTACATTCCGTTCCACAAGCCGCAGGATACGATCGAATACTGCCGCCGCATTTTCCAGAACAATCCCAACGGAATCGTTGTTTTTGGCGACGACGGGGAAAAGTTCGGCACATGGCCGGATTCGAAAAAACTCGTCTACGAGGACGGCTGGCTGGACAACTTTTTCCAGACGATTCTCGCCAACTCCGACTGGCTTGATTTGACGACGCTTTCCGCCTGCGTTGACGAAGTCCGCCCTGTCGGAAAGATTTATCTGCCGGACTGCTCTTATCGGGAAATGACCGAATGGGTTTTGCCTGCGGAACGTCAGTGGGACCTGGCAGAAGTCAAAGACGCGGTGAAAGCCCTCACGCAAGAGCAGCAAGACAAGCTCAACGAGTTTATCAAGGGCGGGTTCTGGCGAAACTACAAAATCAAGTATCCGGAAACGAATGAGATGTATTCCCGCATGATGCAGGTCAGCGCTCATCTGGATCACATTCGTTATCGTTACAGCGATTTGATTCAGAAGTCGCCCAAGGCGCAAGAGCTGTTCTCTGAGGCGGAAAAGGAACTGTATCGCGGTCAGTGCAACTGCAGTTACTGGCACGGCGCGTTTGGCGGATGCTATCTGCCCCACTTGAGAAACGCTGTTTACGGCGCGCTAATCAAGGCGGAGAATTTACTCAATGAGCTGGAAACGTCCAAGCCGACCGTGGAAGCGATTTGCGCGGACTACAACCTCGACGGGCAGTCGGAAGTCTGCCTGACCAACGACAAGCTCGCGCTGTTTATTGAACCGGATAACGGCGGACGCGTTTATGAACTCGACATCCGGCAGATTTGTCACAATTTGCTGGCAACGATAGCGCGGCGTCCGGAAGAGTATCACAAAAAGGTTGCCGCGGGCGTTCATTCCGATCAGGGAGACTGCGCCAGCATCCACGACCGCGTTGTGTTCAAACAGGAAGGGTTGGATAAAATGCTACAGTACGACGTCTACCAGCGCAAGAGTTTTATCGACCTCTTTTTCGCGCCGGAAACGGACTTGCAGAAGTTCGTCGATATGCGCGACGTCCTGCAGGGCGACTTCTATAACGGATCGTGGGATACAGTCATTCGCCGCAACCCCGGGCGGATTCAGGTCAAAATGACGCGTCAGGGAATCGCCTGCGGTCACACGATTAGAATCACCAAAGGGATTTCGCTCAACGAGGGTTCCTCAACCGTCGAAGCGGCGTACATGCTGGAAAATCTGCCGGCAGACGCCCCGCTCCACTTTGGCGTTGAACTCAACTTCGCCGGCATGCCCTCCAAGTGCGACGACCGCTATTTCTTCGACAAAAAGGGAAAGAAGATCAACGAACTGGGAACCGTTCAGGAACTCAACGACGGAAGAACGTTCCTCGGTCTTAAAGACGAATGGCTGGGATTGAGCGTTGGAATTCAGGTCAATCAGCCGACATGCTTCTGGACGCAGCCCATTCAGACGGTCAGCAACTCCGAAGGCGGCTTTGAAGCGGTTCATCAGTCCGTCTGCGTCGTTCCAAACTGGCGCGTCGTTCCCGACAGATCCGGAAAATGGGTCATGACGATGAAACTGGACGTCAAGTGCGAGAAGTAACAGAAGTTTATTGTAACATGCTCGGAGGACGGCGGCGCCGTCCTCCTTTTTTTGATAATGGCCTTTTTTCTGCGCCGCGTCTGTGAGTCAATCAATCAATTCTTTTTGTATTGATATCGTCCATGTGGTCAACCAACAGCTCAACCATTTTCCAATTTTTGTCTTTAACGGCAAGACGCAGAACGCTGATATCGTTGACTCGAGCGCCATTTTCAACAAGGAGTTTAACTATATCCCATTGCTTGTTTTGGGCGGCAAGACTCATGACGTCGATTTCGTTGACGTTAGCGCCCAAATCAACGAGGAGTCTAACCGCTTCCCAATGGTTTTTATCGGCGGCGTAATGCAAGGCTGACATGCCAACTTTGTTTACTGCGTTGACGCTTAATCCTCGCTCTTCGAGCCATTGAATTGTTTCCAAAGAACCGCTGTACGCGGCAGAATGTAACAGCGTCCCGCCGTTGTCGTCAATTTCGTTGATATCCAGACCTTGTTCAGCCAGCCATTGAAGTTCTTTCAGATTTCCGCATCTGGCGGCAAATCTCATAAGGCTCCATCCGCAATTTGTTTTTGCTTTGATGTCAGCGCCGCATTGCGGCAGCCAATGGACCATTTCCCAATTCTTTTTATTGGCAGCGTGATGAAGAACAGTCCAACCGTTTTTGTCTTTTGCGTTTACGTCAGCTTTCAAATCAACCAGCCGTCGAACGACTTCCCAATTCTCGTTTTGGACGGCATAATGCAAAGCGGTCTGTTCGTCATAGCCTTTAGCATTGATGTCAGCCCCAGTTTTAACGAGGCGCTCAACAACGTCTGGACTTTCGCTTTCTGCCGCATATTGCAAGACAGTCCATCCAGAATCCGTTTTTGCATTGACGTCCTCGCCGCATTCAACAAATCGTTGAATTCCTTCCCAATTTTTGTTAAGGGCGGCGCAATGCAGAGGCGTCATTCCATTTTGATCTTTAGCGGAGACGACTAACCCCATGCCAATGAGATATTGAACGACTGGCCAATTATCTTTAATGACGGCGTAATGCAAGACAGTCTTTCCATCGTTCGTTACCGCGTTAATGTTCGCGCCTATGTTAACAAGGAATTGAACCAGTTCCAGATTCCCGCTTTGAACAGCAAAATGCAAGACGGTTTCTCCGTGAATATAAGTTGCCTTAACGCCAGCTCCTTGTTTGATGAGTTCCTTAACCCAGCGCTGGCTGCCAATCAGCGCCGCATAAAAGAATGCGTTGACGCCAAAGGCGTCGAAAACAGAGCTGTCGCGTGAAGCGTCCTTTCCTGTTTGAAACGCCTGTTCATAACGTTCAACATTCTGTTTGCCAAATAGTTCGTTAGCTTTCATTTTTAAAAATTGCAATCTGTCAAATTTTTCTTTTGGATAATGAATAGGGTTGACCATGATTTTACAGTCCTTTATAGGGGGAATTCTGAGACGACGGCGATTGACCAATAGACGTTAGGGGGGAGGAATAACGATCACCGTTATTGCCAGGCGTTTAACCCTGCCGTTGACGGGGTAGCCCTCAGCGTTGAATACGACGCTTGAGTTTTTTATTTTATTTCCTATTGAATAGTATTATACGAAATCGCTAACAGAAATTAAAATGCCTTTTGAAAAATTTTTGAAAAAAAAGCCATGATTTTCAAAAAAATGAGAAAACATTTTAAAAAGAGCTTTTCTAATTATCCTATATTCTGCAATTTATATATTTAATTCCTTTGTCTGACGCGTGCGACTTATCGACAAGCGTTAATAAAAGAGAGTCAAATGAAAAGCCGGGAAATATTCAAGGATATCTCCCGGCTTGTTTTTTATATAACGTCTATTGCAGTTTTAAACGCGATTACTTGGCGTGCGCCTGGTTGCCCATGGCGACTTCGCGAATCTCGTGTTCTTCGTCTTCGTACAGAATGCCGTAGCTTTCTCCGTGCTGGCTTCTGTCCAGACCGAGCTGTTCGTGCTTGACGTTGACTCGCATGTTGACCATCTTGTCGGTAACCCAGTACAGGATGTATGACACGATAAACGTATACGCGACGACCATCACAACGCCCAGAACGTGCATCCAGAAGATTTTCCAGTTGCCGTCCAGCGCGCCGTCGACGAAAACGCCGGTGAGAATCGTGCCTAAAATGCCGCCGACGCCGTGAGTGGAGAAGACGTCCAGAGCGTCGTCAACGCCAGTCTTGTTGCGAAGATGAACCGCGGTGTTACAAACCAGAGCGGTGATTGTCCCGATAAACAAGCTCTCGCCGACGGTAACCCAACCGGCGCAGGGCGTGATTCCAACCAGGCCGGCAACGCAGCCGACCGCCGCGCCCATGGCTGAGGGCTTTCGTCCCAGCAAGGCGTCGTAGAGGAACCAGGTCAGCATGGCGGACGCGGACGCCGTATTCGTGTTCAAAAACGCCTTGGCAGCGTTGGCGTCTGCGACAAGGAACGAGCCGCCGTTGAATCCGAACCAGCCGAACCACAGCAGGCACGCGCCCATCAAAACCATCGGGATGTTGGCGGGATGATGTTCGCCCGGCTCGACGCGCTTTCCGAGGTAAATCGCCCCGGCTAACGCTGCAACGCCCGACGACGCATGAACGACGATTCCGCCGGCGAAGTCTTTAACGCCCATCATCGCCAGGATGCCGTCTGGATGCCACGTCCAGTGCGCCAGCGGCGCGTAGACGAAAATCGTAAACAGCGACACGAACACGAGGAATCCCGAAAAATGAACGCGTTCAGCAAACGACCCGGTAATCAGCGCGGGCGTGATAATCGCGAATTTCATCTGGAACAGAGCGTAAAGAACCAGAGGAATCGTCAGCGACAACCCGCGGATTCCGTCAGGGCTGATTCCAACGTCTTTAAACATGAAAAACGTTCGCGGGTCGCCGATAATGCCGTGAAAGTCAGACCCGAACGCGAGGCTGAACGCA
Source organism: Thermoguttaceae bacterium (assembly GCA_017407125.1). Lineage (GTDB taxonomy): Bacteria > Planctomycetota > Planctomycetia > Pirellulales > Thermoguttaceae > RUG11551. The sequence goes on along the minus strand of JAFQXE010000022.1, from coordinate 55,036 downwards.
ATGACAACCCAGAGGACGCTGATAAGACCAATGCAAACGACGCTTTGTAACATCGTCGAAATGACGTTTTTCGGGCGAACCATGCCGCCGTAGAAAAACGACAAGCCCGGCGTCATAAGCATGACAAGTCCAGACGCCGTTATCATCCAGGCGATATCCGCCTTGTTGAGCTTCGCCAGAATCTCCGGCGTTTCTTCAAACTGCTCTGCCGATTCCGGGACGAACAATCCCAGAATGCTCAATCCAATAATCAGAGCAAAAAATACGATCCAGCGCTTGTGCTGGCAGGGGAAATGGAACATGATAGGGAGGGGGGAGTTAGGGAGGGGGGGAGGAGCTATTAGCTACTAGCTTCTAGCTATTAGCTTGATAAACCCGATTCTTGCATTATAGCAAGAATCAAGAATAACCAAACTAGCAGCTAGGAGCTAATAACTAGAAGCTCAAATTACAGCAGCGTAACGCCCTTTTCAGCGTACTCGGCGATCATTTCGTCCGGCCAGATGGCGGCTTGGACTTCGCCGATGTGAGCTGTTCGGAGCATGTACATGCACAAACGGGACTGACCGATGCCGCCGCCGAGCGTCTGCGGGAGTTCGCCAGCCAACAGGGCTTTGTGGAACGGGAACTGAGCGCGTTCCATGCACCCGCGGATTTCCAGCTGACGCAGCAGGGTTTCGGCGTCAACGCGAATGCCCATTGAGGACAGTTCGTAGGCGGATTCCAGAATCGGGTTCCAGACGACGATGTCGCCGTTGAGTCCGATTCCTCCGTCGGGACGAGGGGTCGTCCAGTCGTCGTAGTCTGGAGCGCGGCCGTCGTGAATCGAGCCGTCCGGCAACGCGCCGCCGATGCCAATCACGAAGATCGCCCCGTATTTCTTGCAGTATTCCGTCTCGCGCTGTTTGGGCGTCAGGGTCGGATACTGTTCGTACATCTCTTTGGTTGTAACAAACGTAATCTTTTCCGGCAGAAGCGGCGTAACAACCGGGAACTTGGCGCTGATCGCCTTTTCGCATTCCACGATGCAGGCGTAAATCTTTTCGACGGTCGCTTTGAGGGTTTCGACGTTGCGTTCTTCCGGGAGGATGATCTTGCACCAGTCCCACTGGTCAACGTAGAACGAATGGATATTATCCAAATCTTCGTCGGGACGAATGGCGTTCATGTCGGTGTACAGACCTTCGCCGGGCTGGAATCCGTAACGTTTCAGAGCGTAACGTTTCCATTTCGCCAGCGACTGGACGACTTCAACCGTCTGATGAGCGCCCTTAACGTTAAAAGCGACAGGCATTTCGACGCCGTTCAAATCGTCGTTAAGTCCCGTGCCGCTTCGAACGAAAAACGGAGCGGTAACGCGCTGCAGTCCCAACTGACTGGAGAGCAGCTGTTCAAAACAATCTTTAACCTGCTTGATTGCCTGTTCGGAATCGCGCAACGAAAATAAGGGTTTGTAGGTCATGATAGTAAAGGGGGTTAAAGGGGTGATGGAGTGGTAAGTTGTAAGTTGTAAGTGGTAAGGACGCAAAGCGCTATACTTACCACTACTCACTAACCACTAACCACTTAATTAGCTAGTTTCCAACATACATTTTTCCATACGGTCTGGAAGTCTGTGGACGGATCTTGACAAATTTTTCTAACGGCAGCGAATGGGGAAGCTCTCCAAAATGCTGACAGTACTGTTCAATCAACGGACGAATGGCTTTTTCGTCCTCGGCGTCGATCGGGGTTTTGTTCATCGCAAAGGCGACTTTATAATCGGGAATGTCCTGCGCCAAATAGATGACGCCGCCGTGCATGCCCGTCGCGCAGTGCGACCCGGTAATCTCTTCGCCGGGCGCCAAGCCGAGTCCTAAAATCAGGACGATTCCGCCTGCCATGTACTCGCCCAGGAAGGAGCCGGTTTTCCCGCCGACAACCACTTTGGGAATGTCGGCGCCGTACTGCTTGAGGTGAATGGCGACGCGGTATCCGGCGTTGCCCTGAATGAATATCTCGCCGTTACGCATGGCGTACCCGGCGGTGTCGGACGCGGAACCGTGAACGATGATTCTTCCCTGATTCATCGAGTTCCCGGTCGCGTCCTGGCAGTTGCCGAAGACGTTCACCGACGCGCCGTCCATGAATGCGCCCAGGTCGTTGCCGGGCGTGCCGTGAATGTTGATTTTAAATTCGGAACCCAGCCCGCAGCCGATGTAACGCTGCCCGTTGACGTTGCTGAGCGTGTACTCTCCCGGCTTCTGACGAATAATCCGGTTGAGTTCCGTATACTGCATATCGTTTGCGTCTATATGATTAACCATGATCATGATGTTATATGCTCCGCACTCCTTCCATTCTTTGCAGTCTTTCAGCCTTGTCGAAAAGCAGCAGCTCCGGCGTTTGTAACACGCCCGCGCCGACTGACGACAGCGGAACCTGACGGTTTAACAGGTCTGTCAGAATTCCCGCCCGCTTTGTATACGCCGCGCCCAGGAGGATAAATCCGATAATTCGATCGTTTTGAATAACCAGCTTACGATAGTTTTCGCCTTCGGAATCGACGATAATTGTAATGCCCTGTTCAGTCGCTTGTTCCGCCGTCAGACTGGTTTTCCCGGCGGTGATCAGCGGCAAGCCGATAAAGCTGGTCGCGTTAATCGGCCGCGCGCCTTTGTCGGTTCTGTCCTGACCTGCCATGACGGCGCCGGCTGTCTTGCCCTGTTGATACGCGTTGGGCAGAATCGCCAGGATTCGCTTGGAATCGTCCGTTAAATCGTGTGACACGACGCAGTCGCCGGCGGCAAAGACGTCAGGAACGCTCGTCTGGCACGTTTCGTCAATGAGAATTCCCCGTTCGACGGCGATGTCGGTTCCCTTGGTCAGTTCGACGTTGGGGCGCACGCCGATGGAAATGACCAAAACGTCGCAGGGGATAGTTCGCCCGTCCGAAAGTCTTACGGAACTGACGTTGCCGTCGGCTCCAGTAAGAACTTCCGAGACGGACGCGTCGCAGTTGATTGTTACGCCTGCCGATTCCAAGCGACGCTTGACGATGTCGGACGCCGCTGTGTCGAGCGCGTTGGGGAGAATTCGCGGGGCAAGCTCGACAAGGGAAATATTCTTCGTCAAATGCAGCAAACCCTCTGTTGCTTTAACACCCGTCAAGCCGCCGCCGATAACAACGACCTGCGTTGACGCTGTAACGGTTTCCTGCAGAGCCAGCGCGTCTGCCAGCTTGATAAACGTGTAAACGCCTTTGCCGGCGTTAGGCGCCGGGCAGCCGCTAATCGGAGGGACGAACGGAACGCTCCCGGTAGCCAGAAGCAGCTTTTCGTACTTCAAAACGACGCCGTCCGACAGCGTTACAGTTCGCTTTTTCGTATCGAGTTTTTCAGCGTGAACGCCCAGGTACGTATCGACGGCGTATTTCTCGTAGAACGAATCGCCGCGATAGCGCATCTTCTCCTGAGTCGTTTTCCCTTCCAGCAAATAGGAGATCAGCGGGCGGGAATACGTATGCCATGGCTCGTCGGAAACGACAGCCAGCGTCCCGGTTTTGTCGTACTGACGAATGGACTCTACAGCGGCGACGCCAGCCGCCGAATTGCCGATTATCAAATACTTGACTGGCGTGACGGATTTCTTCGAAACGGATTTCAGTGGACTCATGCTGATTCCTCCTCTCGATACTCAAGGGCAAACGCCGGGCAATGGCGGACGCATTCCGGTTCTCCCGTACAGGAGCACAGATCGCATTTTGTAACAGTCTTCATGCCTTCGCCTTTGTGAACCGCCCCGTAGGGACAAATCAGAACGCAGGTCATACAGCCGACGCATCGCGTCGTATCGCACCAAACCATGCCGTCTTCCGTCTTTTGCATCGCGCCGGAAATACAGGCTTCCACGCACGGCGCGTCCGGACAGTGCCGGCAGCTGATAGCAATTGAATGTTTGACGTCGCCTTCGACCACGATTGCGGCAGTCGGCTTTGTTCCATCCGGCGTGTCGAACGCAGCGTGAACGTCTCGGTACGGGGAATGAGCCGCAGCGCAGTAGACTTCGCACAGCTTGCACCCCAGGCACCAGTCTTCATTGGGATATACTTTCTTCATGATTTATTCTCTTTATGTAAACTTATTTTGATTTATCCGGTTATACTTGAAGCTTTTAGCTTCTAGCTCCTAGCCGCTAGCTTGATTTTCTTGATTCTTGCGACAATGCAAGAATCTGGTTTATTAAGCTAATAGCTAGCAGCTAGAGGCTAGCAGCTTACTCGCCCGCGGCGCTGATACCCAAAACTCGCAGTTCGGAGTCGTTGAGTCCGATTCCCCGGAGAGCTTTCCGGTTGGATCGCAGGGAGTCGACGGCGTTGATACCCATTCCGCCCATGATTTCCGTAATCTCGTGCGTCCAGGCGTTGATCAAATTGACGGCGCGATGGTAGCTGTGTTCCGGATTGAGTCGGCGGGTAAGGTCTTCCCGCTGCGTCGCGATTCCCCAGTTGCACTTGCCGGTATAGCAGTTTCGGCACATGTGACAGCCCAGAGAAATCAGCGCGGCGGAAGCGATGTAAACCGCGTCGGCGCCCAGCGCAATCGCCTTGACGACGTCGGTGGAGCAGCGAATCGACCCGGTCGCGATAAGGGAAACCTGCTGTCGAATCCCTTCGTCGCGTAGCCGCTGGTCAATAACCGCCAGCGCCAGTTCGACCGGGATGCCGACGTTGTCTCGAACGCGAGTCGGGGCGGCGCCGGTGCCTCCGCGAAAGCCGTCGATAACAATCGCGTCCGCGCCCGCCCGCGCCGTTCCAGACGCAATCGCCGCCGCGTTGTGAACCGCCGCAATCTTGACGAAAACCGGCTTCGTGTAGTTGGTCGCCTCTTTAATCGCGTAAATGAGCTGGCGCAGGTCTTCAATCGAGTAAATGTCGTGATGAGGCGCGGGAGAAATCGAGTCGGTTCCCTGCGGGATTCGGCGCGTGCGGCTGACTTCCTCGTTGACCTTCTCGCCCGGCAAATGCCCGCCGATTCCCGGCTTGGCGCCCTGACCGATTTTGATTTCCACTGCCGCGCAGTTCATCAAATAGTCTTTATAGACGCCGAATCGCCCGGACGCGACTTGAACGACGCAGTTCTTCGCGTAGGGCATCAAATCCTGATGAAGACCGCCTTCGCCGCAGTTGAACGCCGTGCCCAGCTCTTGCGCCGCCATCGCCAGCGACTTCTGAGCGTTAAGGCTGATCGACCCAAACGACATCGCGGAGAACATAATCGGCGTTTTCAGTTCCAATTGAGGGGGCATGACAGTCGGCGCTTTGACGTCCGGACTGAACCGTTCCGGCTTGCGTCCCAAAAACGTTCGCGTTTCCATCGGCTCGCGCAGCGGGTCAATGGACGGGTTGGTAACCTGTGACGCATTGAGCAGCATCTTGTCCCAGTAGACCGGGTACGGCTGCGGCGTTCCCATGCCGGAAAGCAGAACCGCGCCGGTGTCCGCCTGCTTGAAAATCTCTTTAATCAACTGCGGCTGCCAGTTGGTGCTTTCCCTCATCTGATTGGGGTGCTTGCGAATCGACAGCGCATGCGTCGGACAGAGCGTTACACAACGCTGGCAGTTGACGCACTTGCGTTCGTCTACAATCATCTTTTTCGGATCGTTGGGCGCGAAGGCGTGAACCTCGTTAGCGCACTGACGAACGCAGACCCCGCATTGAATACACCGATTCAAGTCGCGGTCAACTAAAAATTCAGGTAACGTATAGTCTATCATGATGTTGGTATGTTTTGTGTGTTGTGGGGGGGAGCGCCTAGTGCCTAGTGCCTAGTGCTTAGGACGAAACTCACTTACTATGCACTATGCACTATGCACTAAGCACTCTCTTACTCTTCGTGATGCGCTTTCTCCAAATCCGCGTAAACAATAACCGGCTGTCCTCCTTCGCACGCCCAAACCTTGTCCGGCTGAGGGCAGAGTTTGCGAATCGCGCATTCTTCCGACGCAACGTAGACCCGGTCGCCCGCCTCGGCGGCGATGAGCGCTCTGAGTTTGAGTCGGTCGTTGAGAGCAACCATCCCGCCGTTGAACCCGAGAATAATCGAGAACGGACCGGTAATCAGCGCGCCGGAATAGATCTGACGCAGAGTCCGAATCCGATCCGCCTGCTGCGCCGGCATACGGTCGACGTCTTCCCAGTGTGGAGCGGTGAGAATCTGAGCGGCGGTTTCCAGGTCAAGACCGTGACGGCGGTTGAGCAGGTCAAACAGATACGTGATAACCTCGGTGTCTGTCTGGAGCTTGCAGGCGTATCCGTACATCTCGACGTAACGGCGGTTGGCGTCGTAAGAGGAAATCTCACCGTTGTGAACGATGGTTCTGTCCAGCAGCGCGAACGGATGCGCTCCGCCCCACCATCCTGGCGTGTTGGTCGGGAACCGGCCGTGCGCCGTCCACAAGTACGCCTTGTACTCTTCCAGACGATAAAAGCGCCCGATGTCTTCCGGGTAGCCGACGCCCTTGAAGACGCCCATGTTCTTCCCGCAGGAGAAAATGTACGCGCCGTCAAAGCGGCTGTTGACCTTGAAAACGCATTGAGCGACGTACTCTTCCCCGGTCAGTTCCGATTCCTGGAGCTTGTACCGGTTCGGCTTGACGAAGTACCGCCAGATTTTCGGCTGCTGACGAATCGACGGCGTCTTTTCCGTGGGGATTCGTCCGCTGGTTTCGATATAAAAATGATCGTTTAAGAACGATTCCGCCGTTCTTTTGGACTCGTTGGAATCGTAAAACACGTGCAGGGCGTAGAAATCCTTGTACTCCGGATAGATGCCGTACGCCGCGAATCCGCCGCCCAGCCCGTTCGACCGATCGCGCATAACCGCAATAGACTCGATTATGTCAGACCCGTTGAACCGGCGGCCCGTTCGGTCGATTATACCGCAAATGGCGCACCCGGACGGAATCCGAACAGCGCCTTCTTTGAGCGATTCTTTAATCATGGCTTTGTTGTGTTGTAACTGCGACTATTTAATAATGACATGACTGTTGTTTTGCGAAAGCTCCTGGCTTTTAGATTCTTTCAGCTATAAAAAAAACGCCTTCGGGGCGCGACGGTCGTCACGTTCTATAACCGTCGAACTCCGAAAGCGCCGTTGCTTTCACATAACGACGTCAAGTATACAGCAAGGAGAAAAGGCGTCAAGAGAAAAGTCCCCTTTGAGCCGATTTTTCAAACGATTTTATCCGGCGATTTTGCCGGAGCGGAAAGAATTCGCTCTTTTTTTATCGACTTTCAAAAACCGCGTTTCGCCCGCTGTATACAAGGATAAACCGTAAAGATCAAAATTTATCGATTTGCGATCGTCAGTTCAGCGTTCCGGCAAAAATGCCGATGAAAATCAATCGAAATAATCCCGATTTTGGACTTTTGACTTGACAGCTTTTTGACGGCGGGTATACTAACGGTAAAGTTTGAGAAGCAACGGCGCTTCCGGAGAAACAGATGTTACATTCCGTTTTCCCGGAGGCGTTTTTTTATGTCCGCGTCGAGTTGAAAACCTGGTTTGCAAGTCTTTAGTTCGACGCCTAACCTGAGAGAAAGGTATCATGAGTAAACTCACCAAGGAACAGATTCTGGAAATGGCGCGTGAAAACGACGTCCGTTTTATTCGTCTTCAATTCACTGACCTCTACGGCGCTCTGAAGAATGTCGCCATTACCGCCCGCCAGCTCGAAAAAGCCCTCAACAACCAGTGCATGTTCGACGGCTCTTCAATCGAAGGGTTCGTCCGAATCGAAGAATCCGACATGTATCTTCGCCCGGACTACGATTCGTTCGTTATCTTCCCGTGGCGTCCGCAGCAAAACAAAGTCGCCCGACTCATCTGCGACGTCTACCGTCCTGACCAGACCCCGTTTGAAGGCGACCCGCGATACATCCTCAAAAAAGTTCTCCAGGAAGCCAAGGACATGGGATTCGGATTCAACGTCGGCCCTGAATGCGAGTTCTTCCTCCTTCAGCCCGACGCCAACGGCGTTCCCACCGTTCAGACGACCGACAAAGGCGGATACTTTGACCTCGGCACAAACGACATGGGCGAAAACGTTCGACGCGACATCTGCCTGACGCTGGAAGACATGGGCTTTGAAATCGAAGCCTCGCACCACGAAGTCGCCTACGGTCAGCACGAAATCGACTTCAAGTACGACGAAGCCCTCCGCACCGCCGACAACATCGAAACGTTCAAGCTGGTCGTCAAGACGATTGCAAAATGTCACGGACTGCACGCCACGTTCATGCCCAAGCCGATTTTCGGCATCAACGGCAGCGGAATGCACGTCAACATGAGCCTTTCCAAAGACGGGAAGAACGCGTTCTGCGATCCCGCCGACCCGGAAGGACTGTCACAGACGGCGTACCAGTTCATGGCAGGCGTTCTGGCGCACATCCGCGGAATCGTCGCCATTACCAACCCGCTGGTCAATTCGTACAAGCGCCTCGTTCCCGGCTACGAAGCCCCGGTTTACATCGCCTGGTCGGCGAAAAACCGCAGCCCGCTCATTCGAATCCCTGGCGCCCGCGGCAACGGCACGAGAATCGAACTGCGCTGCCCCGACCCGTCCTGCAACCCGTACCTCGCGCTGGCGGTTATTCTCCGCGCCGGTCTGGACGGCATTAAGAAGCAGCTCACTCCGCCCGCCCCGGTCAATACGAACATCTTCAAGATGACGGACGAGGAACGCAAGGCAGCCGGAATCGAGTCCCTTCCCGGCGGTCTGAAGCGCGCTATCGAAGCCATGCAGGCAGACGGCCTGGTTCGCGAAACCCTCGGCGAACACATTTACAGCAAGTACGTCGAAGCCAAGAACCTCGAATGGGATTCCTACCGCGTCCTGGTTCATCAGTGGGAACTGGATCGGTATCTGGCGCGATATTAGTCAGAATTGAAAGGCGGTAACGGAATGAGCGCAGCGAATGAAGTTACGCTTTCACAGAAGCTGGTTCGCCTTACGGCGAATGCGTAATTCCGCTCCCGTTGGTCGCTTCATTACCGCCTTTCATCCCTTTGCAACTCTCAATTGCACTTTTGATTCATGTCCACCATATTCATAGCGTCACAGAATGTTCAGCTGACTGACCGACTGACCGTCCTGCTTTTGGAAGCGGGGCACGAGGTCTTGGGCGTCAGCGCAAGCGGGAATGAAACGATCCGTCGATGCCGACAGCTCGTTCCAGACCTGGTTGTATTGTCTCAGCGTCTGCAGGACATGTCCGGACTGGCGACGGCGGAAATACTTCAGGACGTTTCTCAATGCATCGTTCTGCTTGACCGCGCCGGCATGGAAAGCGTTCCCAAATCTACAGGCAGCGTCTATTTGGAGATGCCGATTTCGCCTGAACTGCTGCTGCACACGATAACGGTGCTGTCGCAGGTTCAGACGAAGGTGCATCGTCTTTCTAATCGAATTTTGTCTTTGGAGAGCATGTTGAAGGAATCGAAAACGATCCTTCGGGCGAAAGAAAAACTCATGGCTATGTACCAGACGGATGAGAACGAGGCGCACGCCTTCTTGAGAAAAGTCGCCATGAACAACCACGTCAAACTGGCAGAAGCGGCTCAAATCGTCCTTGACCAGCTGCAAGAATAAATTAGCAATTTGCAATGAGCAATTAGCAATTACGCAAGCGTAACACAAAGGCGACCGCTTGCGCGGGGAGTGCGGCGCCCCTAGGCGCCGCCTTGTCCAATGCCCCGCTGAAATTATGTGACGCAGCAGAAAATTTGGAGTGCGACGGCTTGCCGTCGCTTTTTTATTTAGCCGCAAAGAACGCAAAGTACGCAAAGAAACAATTGGCTCTACGCTTGCGGCGGAAGCTTCCAAAAATCTATTTCACAGGACAGCCCCACCGTCCCGCTGGATCGCGGCTGTCTCAGCCGCCGACGGCGAGGCGCCGCTCCCAGTCCGCGCTCCCGCGCGAAACGTACTATAATCGCTCCCGTTGGTCGCTTTATTTTCCGTACTAATATTTATTAATCACGCAAAGTTCACAAAGTTACTCTTAGGCGAGCCACGGGTGTAAACCCGTGGGTATACTGCCGATTGAACTTAGTTGAGCCCTGTTCGCGGCTGTCTCGCCCGCAATACAAATAATCGTTATTAGTAATAACGTTATATCGTTTTAATCTCAATAAGAAATTCCCCGTTTCTTTAATGCATTAATTGCATCTTCTTGTCCCTGTTCAGCTGCTTTACGAAACCATTTTATTGCTTCTGAATAATCATAAGGAGCGCCGTCACCATTCATATAAGCAACACCAAGATTATATTGGGCATTGGCAAATCCTTGCTCTGCTGCTTTTCGAAACCACTTTACTGCTTCTGTTGTATTTTGAGAAACCCCTTCACCTTCTATATAACATACCCCCAAAGAGAATTGCGCTTCTGCATGTTCCTGTTCCGCCGCTTTGCGATACCACTTAACAGCTTCTGTATAGTTTTGAGGAATACCTTTACCAGAATCATAACACCATCCAAGTCTAAATTGTGCTTTTGCATACCCTTGTTCTGCAGCTTTTCGATACCATTTTACAGCTTCAACTTTATCTTCTGGTACTCCATTGCCATTATAATAAAGAAGACCTAGATAGAACTGTGCTTCTGAATGTCCTTGTTCTGCCGCTTTGCGATACCATTTCGCAGCTTCTGATTCATCTTTGGAAACTCCATCTCCCTCATAATAATATAAGCCAAGTATAAATTGAGCATCTGAATGTCCTTGTTCTGCCGCTTTACGAAACCATTTTGCTGATTCTGATATATCTTCAGGAACATCATTACCGTGATAGTAACAAATACCGAGTTTATATTGCGCAAACGAATATCCTTGTTCCGCAGATTTACGATACCATTTTACAGCTTCTGATTTATCTTCAGGTGCGCCGTTACCTTTTTCATAGCACAATCCAAGATGATATTGCGCTGCTGCGTTTCCTTGTTCCGCCGGTTTGCGATACCATTTTACGGCTTCTGCAAAATTCTGTTGTGTGTTTATTCCATAAAAATAGCAATTACCAAGTGTGATTTGTGCTGGTATGTATCCTTGTTCTGCCGCTTTACTATACCAATTAATTCCTTCTATTTTATCTTGCGAAACGCCATTGCCAATCATATAACATAAGCCAAGGCAAAATTGCGCTTTTGGAAAATCTTGTTCTGCCGCTTTGCGATACCATTTTACAGCTTCTGATTTATCTTGAGGAACGCCTTCGCCACTCATATAACATACGCCAAGTTTAAATTGCGACTCTGCATTCCCTTGCTCTGCTGCTTTACGATACAATTTTACAGCCTTGACTTTATCTTCTGGTACGCCATCGCCATTAAAATATTTCTTTGCCAACTCAAAGATTGCCTCTGCATCTCCCGCTTTCCCTCTAGCTTTAAGTTTTTTGATTTCCTGACTAACGAGTTGGAAAATATATCGATCGCCCATTTGTGGAGTATCTGTCAGGCAGGAATCCGGGTCAGAAATATCTACCGTTTGTTCATCCTCATCTTTGTAAACCTTTAATTCTGTTATCCATTCAGAGTTGTTCTCACTGGAAAATGGAGCTTTGCAAACGCTAATAAAATGATTATTCTTTATACTAAAGACTGATTTACTTGTATTCTGTTTCTTGCGATTACTCTTGTTAATTGCATCCAGAGCCTCTTTTACTGTAACAGGACTATCTTCATCAAACCGGATTTTCCATTCTTTAACTTCATTACCGGACAGAATAGCTACGGTAAAATAACTTGTAGCAACCAGAGATTTCCTGAATATATTACCCTCAATTTCAGGTTCGTCTACGGAAGTTCGGAAAAACAACTGACCTTTATTAATACTAATTAACGGTCTGTTATCCTTCAATAGCGTTAATTTACGACTATCGTCTAAGGGCATTTCAAATTCAATTGGAACCGGTTCTCCAGTTGCAGGAATTGAAATAATAGCTTCTTTTATTCCAACTGGAGTTGCTTTTCCGATATTGGTATTACCAAGAAATATCGGAATGCCGTTGTTATATCGTGGATCAAATTCTAATTGAGAATCCGTATGGTTGACAAAATCAACCGTAAAGACCAATCGTTGGTTTGAAATGGTCTGTTGGGAGCTTTGCTGAAATGCTGACGTAAGCGCCTGACTGACTATATTCTTTTCTGATTCCGACCATTGGGTTGTATTGGTTGTTCTATTGGTTCGATTGTAATTGAATCCACCTTCTACGTATGCAGAGGCGTTGACTTTCGCCCCCAGCAAACCAAAGCCTTTAAGAGGGTTATACTCCATTCCTGCGCTACCGTCTATTCTGGCTCCGCCTGACGCAGAAAGACCTGTCGTCGTTCCATTTTCGGTATCGCGTTCTTTTCCGAATGTTTCGCTATTAACCTGATCTGTACCATAGATTTTCTTGGTTTCCTGAGTTGTGGTTGCGCCTTGAGAGACTGACCAGACTAATTGAATCGAGTTAATCGACCATGTCAGCGGCGGTTCAATGAGAATGTCCTCGTCTTGAGCGTAAACGCTAAGCGTCGAAAAAACAAACGTCAGCAGGAAAACAACGGTTGCGTGAAATAATCTGGCTTTCATGACGGTATCGGATTTAGAATCTAAGTTTGAAATGCAGTAACGGTGTAACGCCGTTTATCTTTTTTATATATTATATGAGATTTAAAAGAATAATTCAAGGGAGTAGACTGAATATTTTTCAAAAAATATAAGAAAAATATGACGTGACAAAAAGCCGTTGTCTGAAAGGCGGTAGCGAAGCGCCCCCCCGGGAGCGTAGTTACGCTTTGTTCGAATCGTGCATAACAAAGCAAAGAAGCTGAAAAACATTTCGGGGGGCGGATAATATCCGCCTCCCTGAGAGTCAAGTCGTCGCCCGAGGACGGGCGACATCCGAGCGCTCTTTCGACTATCGCAATGCTGCATTTCACCCTTCTCAACGGAGAGGCGAGATACGCTTAGATATTTTCCGCGAAGGCTTTGAAGATCAGAGCCATGGACCGGCTGCCGGGGTCGATGGATCCGATGGACTTTTCGCCCAGATTTTTAGCGCGTCCGAATTTGGCTTGCATGGTCGCGGTGTTTTCCGAACCAGCCCAGGCAGCGTCCGCCGCCTTTTTGACGACAACGTCGAGGTCGTCGCCCGATTCCGCCGCCGCGGTCGCCGCTTCAATCGCCGGGACGAGCGTGTCGATGAGCGTCTTGTCGCCCGGCTGCGCCTGAGTCCGTTTCTGAACTTTCTTCAGACCGGCGGCGAACATTGCCGCCATCGCCGCGCCGTTAATAACGTTGTCAGCCGGCGCGCCGTCTTTCATGCCCATAAAAAACGAGCCGAACAGAGGGCCGGTCGATCCGCCGTCAATGCTCATGACGCCCCAGCCGGCGGCTTTGACGAAGTCCGCGATGTTCTCGCCCTGGTAGTCGTGAATCGCCGCTTCGATCGCTTCCATGGCGCGTGTAACGGCAACCCCGTGATCGCCGTCGCCGCAGACGCCGTCCAGCTTGCACAGTTCGTCCTTGTTGGTGCGAATTATTTCGACCGCCGCCAGCAACATCTTTTTCAATTCCGTAAATCCGATTGTCTGAGTCATGAATTCTCCTTATGGAAAGGTGGGGAAACGATGATCATTTCTAACCGCTGGAGCGCCCTGACCGGATCTGAACCCCCGCCGGCGCCCCGCTTGAGTTTGCCGTCTATTGTACCCCAAAATTAAAATCAAGGAATAGGGGGGCTTGACAATTCTTGCAATACGGTTATATTTAGGAGCATAAAATATGTTCTGGGCGCGATATACCCAAAGACGCTCAACTTTACCTGCGCCCCCATCGTCTAGTGGCCCAGGACACAGGATTCTCAGTCCTGTTACAGGGGTTCGAATCCCCTTGGGGGTACTGTGACAAATCCGTAAGTTCTTGAATTACAAGAATTTACGGATTTTTATTTTGGCGAAGGTTGCCAGATTGGTTCCTTTTTTCGGTTGCGGATTTCATCCGCGATCCAGAAAGGGGTTCGGTTGCGTCTGAGCGCCTGTGCAGGACTGAGCGACCAACGGGAACGAGTGTCAGATACCAGGATTTTATTGGAGAACCCTTAAAAATGAAATTCATATTCGTCCCGGGATTCGGCGTCGATTCCAGAATATTCGATAAAGTATTGTCCGCCCTGCCGGACAGCGCTGCGGTTGATTGGATTGAACCGTTGTCTGGGGAACGGCTGGAGGAGTACGCCAGGCGGCTTGCTCAAACCGTGACGCCGTCGTCTGGGTGTATAGTTGTTGGCTTTTCTTTTGGCGGCACGCTTGCTCCGTATATTGCTAAAGAGATTCAGGCGAAACGCTGCATTATTCTTTCCTCCGTAAAAAGCGGCAAGGAGTTTCCGCGCTGGTACAAACTTGGGTATCCCCTTTTCGTTTATTTAACCTGGATTGCGTATGTCTGTGTTCTATTGAGCAAGCTGGCGGCGCTGCCAATCCTGTTGGCGGTTTCCTCGAAATACAAAACGGTTTGCCATCAGTTTTTGCAATCGCCAAGTTGGCGTTTGACGTATTTTTTGAAAATGTCGTTTGTCTGGGCGTTTGGCGCGTCTAACCGCAGCGAGGAGCCGTTTCCTGCCATAACTCAAATTCACGGCGCCAACGACTGGATAATACCCGCAAGGAAAACGAATGCGGATATAATTATTCCCAAGGCAGGGCATCTGTTGTTACTGACTCATTCGGAAGAATTGCTCGACGCGTTATTAGACGCGGCGAAGGAGTGAAGCGGCTGGAGAGCGTTTTTTAACACGAAATACACGAGAGGAACGAAAGAGACAAAAAAGGAATTAAAAAATGGCGGCTGAGACAGCCGCGATCCAGCGGGTCGGAGGGGCTTTCCGCGTTCTCGTGGGTTCTAGAAGCTTCCGCCGCAAGCGACCAACGGGAGCGGCTATGCTTCTGGGAGTGCGCCTTCGCACCGCGGCAGCGCGGATTGGGAGCGGCGTCTCGCCGCCCCCCCCTTGTTAATGAGGATAGCTCTGATTATAATAAATGCAATTAGATATACATTATTTGTTAATTTGAGGCGTACTATGCGTTGGCTTTATCTGTTTTACATTGTTATCGCGTCCGCACTGGGCGGGCTGATTTTTGGGTTCGACTCCGGCGTTATTTCCGGCTGTGAAAAGGTCATCCAGGATCAGTATCAACTCACGCCATTTAACCACGGGTTGACGGTGTCGATTGCTCTAATCGGGACGGTAATCGGCGCGTTTGGAATCGGGCGTCCGTGCGACTTGCTCGGCAGACGCCGTTCTCTGTTTTTGATGGCGCTGTTGTTCTTTATTTCGGCGGTGGGCTGCGCGTTCGCGCCGAACTGGCTGACGCTTGTCATAATGAGATTTATCGGCGGGCTGGCGATTGGCGGCGTGTCGGTCGTTGTGCCGCTGTACATTGTAGAAATCGCGCCGGGTCATTTGCGAGGACGTCTGGTCGCGATAAACCAGCTCAATATCGTCTGCGGTATTTTGACGTCGTACGTTTCCAACTATCTGGTTGCCAGGGCGATTGACAACCAGTCGGTCGTTTGGGACTGGTGCACGAAGCTGGCGAACTTCTTTGTTACAACGCCCATGGGCGCTGACGAAATCAAATGGCGTTTGATGCTCGGCGCGGAATGTCTGCCGATTCTTCTCTTCTGGGCGCTGTTGTTTACCATTCCGGAAAGCCCGCGTTGGCTGGTGAGAAAGAATCGCAAAGAGGAAGCGAGATCGGTTCTGGAAAAGATCGGAGACGAGAACTGCGACAAGACGCTGGACGAGATTTCCAGTTCTCTGGCGATGATTCAAAGTCAGGGTCAGGACAACGTCCGGCTCTTCCAGAAGAAGTACCTTTGGGTGATTTTCCTTGCCTGGGCGGTGGCGATGTTCAATCAGGTGTCGGGCATCAACGCGGTGATTTACTATACGCCCCGCATCTTTGAAATGTGCAATCTGGGAGCGGAGTCCGCTCTGCTGGCGACCGTCGGCGTGGGAACCGTCAACCTGATATTTACGGTGATGGCGCTGTTCTTTATCGACTGGTTTGGACGCCGGGCGCTGTTGATGTTCGGCGCGCTGGGCACGACTGCCATGCACGTTCTGATCGCCTGGCAGCTGTACCTCCCGTCCGATCAGGTGAACTCGACCATCGCCGTTGCCGGCATTTTCGGATTTATCGCTTTCTTTGCGATTTCACAGGGCGCGGTAATCTGGGTGTTTATTTCGGAAATCTTCCCCAACGCGGTTCGAGCCAAAGGTCAGGCGCTGGGATCGTTTACGCACTGGTTTATGTGCGTAGTCGTTTCCTGGACGTTCCCGATTATCGCCGCGTCTGCCGGCTGGACGGCGTTCGGATTCTTCGCCTGCATGACGATGCTGCAGTTCTTCTTCGCCCTGTACCTCATGCCGGAAACCAAAGGCGGAACCATCGAGCAGATGGAAAAAGAACTTGTTACATCGTCGGAGGGGGTGAAGTAAAGCAGAGCGAGTGTAGCGAACGTAGTTACTCTTTGTTTGAAGTGTGAAATGTAGTATTGCGTAAGCCGGACAAGCACTCGGATGGCGCCCGCCCTCGGGCGCCTACTTGACGGCTTTGCCGTCAAGCCTAAATTATCTTTGGCGGCTGAGACAGCAGCGATCCAGCAGGACGGAGAGACTGTTCTGCGATAGAGTTTTGTCTTGTACCAGCAAGGCGCCCGAGGGCGGGCGCCATCCGTGAAGGTTTACGGCTTCGTCGTTTTGGTATGCACGATTCTCGCCGTTCTCCGCTCATTACTTCCCGCTGCGGATATTGTACATGTCTCTGCCGACGGTTCGGACGGCTTGGATGAGTTCTTTATACGGCGTGTCGACAAGGTCGACCAAGCCGATCTGGTAGTTCTCTCCGTCGCCGCGGCCGGTGGTCGCCTGCGAGCCGTACTGGAACCAGTGCGTTCCGACCCAGTAGGGGTTCTCCAGCGCGCCGCGAACGTAGTTCTCGTAATGCTGCGCCCGGTCGGCTTGCGATTTACAGGGAACAAGCCCCGTATGGAACATGCCGCGGTCCAGAGCGCCGAAATGGAATTCCCCGATTATACACGGCTTGTCGACGCCCTCCGACAGTTTGAAGTTGGCAATCGAACGGTTATAGCGGTTAAAGCTGACAACGTCACAGTATTTGGCGCAGGCGCGAATCGCCAGGTCGTTGCCCCACGCGAACCGGCAGCCCAGGTCCAGCTTATTGGGGGCAAGTTCCTGCATGATCTCGTGAATGGTCTGGAAGTACTTCTCGCTGATAACCGTATAGAACGCGCGGAGGTCGTTGCCCGCCAGGGTTTTATCCGGGACGGTTTGCGATTCCAGCAGCGCGTCCCAGCTTTCGTAGGACGTCTTCCAGACGCGGTTGAGGGCGTCGACGGTTTTGTACTTTTCGCGAAGCCATGAAACAAAGGCGATCTTTGTCGGCTGGTCGGCGGGCGACGCCAACGCGCCCAGCGACAGTGACGTATCGTCGCCCCAGGACATCTCGTTGTTGACGAAGTACCCGATGCAGTACGGGTCGTCGGTCGTCTCTTTCATGTTGATCAGAGAACGGCGGAATGAGTCGGCGAATTTGGGGTCGAACGGGTCGGTGAACTTGCCCCAGTACCCGGCAGAACCCTCGATTTGTCTTGCGCCGGCGTGAAGCGTGGCGACGTACGGCGTCTTGCGCGACGAGTACAGATAGATGTTTTTGTCAGACCAGTTGGCAATCGTGTTCATCGCCCAGGATTCCAGACGCGCGTGGGCTTCTTCGCCTGCCTGTTTGTACCAGCCGTCGCCGAATTTCCGGTACAGGTTAGCGGCGGTGAAATTGAACGTCTTGAACGGGCAGTGGGTCGAATAGTAGTTGTGGGGCGCCCAGCCGGCGGTCGCGTAGAACTGCTTGAAGTTCGGGTCGTCCTGCGCGGGCAAACCCTCAAAATAGAACTCGCGGTCTGTAACAGGCGTCGTTGCGTTGCCCATCCCGACGCAGTCAACGCCATGCGACCAGAACAGGTTCCCGTCCGGGTCGACAAGCCACCATTTCCCGTCCAGCTTGACGGTGTAGAAATGTCCGCGGGCTTCCTGTTTCGGACCGTCCGCCCAGCCGCCGAATTTATCCCAGCATTCCGGGCGAGGGTTGGCGTTCCAGTCCGCCTGTTCCTGAGCGACGCGCCCTTTGAGTTCCTCGTCGGAATGCGTTTTGCCGGGCCAGTCCTCGTGCTTGAACTGTCCGTAGACGTCAATCATCGGGAAGAATTCGTCGACCGTCATGCTTCGCCACGATTTGCCGGACGCGGACTCGTTGACCTCAGACTGATTTATCGCGTCGGTAGACGGGGCGACTTCAATCTTAAAGACGGCAAAGCGAACCGGCTGGGCAGGCTGCGTTACAAACAGCCAGACGGACTCCATTTTTGTGAAGTCAATCGACGCAGTCGCAGCGCGCTGTCCGGAATCGTAGTTGATACGAACTCCGCCGGGACCGCCGCGCATGGCAAAGAGCTTGTCCATAATCTCAGGGGAAAGACTCTGATTTGGCAGCGGGATTTCCCAGACGATCTTGTCTTTCGCCTTGATCTGTTTGGATACGGAATGCCAGCGCTGGGTTTTGGTCGAGTTGACGTCGTCGATGCGGCAGCAGACGGTTAAGGGGGCGTCTTCCATGTTTTTGATTGTTACATAAACAGACGTCTGCGGGCGGGACGCGTCCCAGTTCCCGTGAATTGTAACGCCCGGCCAGTTGTACTTCTTGCCCTGCGCGGTTACGACGGTTCTGTCCGGCAGAGATTCGACCTGCGAGTCCTTTATATCGAGCTTGTCAGCCTGCGACGGCTCGTAGACGCTAAACGCGCCCGACGCCGCGTTCGCTCTTGACGCCAACGCCAGAGCCGCGCTCAAAACGAACGCCGTCAGAGCAAAAATTCTATTGGATTTCATGGTGATAACTCCTTTTGAGGGAAATGGGGGGAACGATTTCTTTCTTGATAAATAGAATTATAGCAGAAGTTGAACGCGGTTGGAATAGCCCCCGATAGCGGGCGGCGAAGTTTCGTCTGTTCAAATCTTTAGTACATGAAAAAAGCGAGAGTTCAGCGCCGCTTCACTCTCGCTTTCAGAAAATAACAGATTTACGTCATTTATTATTTTCTTTTTCGAATGAACATCAGACTCGCAACGCCGAGAATCAGCAGCGCCCACGTTGACGGTTCCGGAATGGCGTTGGCGTCTACGGTTGCCATGAGCATATTGTTGACGACCGAGAGGTTCCAGATATAAGCGTCTTCCTCTGACAGAAGCGACGTCCAGAAATTGACATCGGCATATTCGTCGGTGAAATCAGACGACTGAGTTAATAGCGTATACGTTGCGCCAGGCGTAAGCGCAGAGGGCGCCAGATCAAGTATGGCGTCGGGTGAAACGGAGAACGTGGTTGCGGTAAGCGAATCCATGCCGCTGGCGTCCTGTTCCAAAAGCAAGGTCGCGCCGCCGTTAATAGTAACCGCGCCGTCAACGATCAAATCGCCAACCGAGTTGCCGGGCGAAAGCAGGGTTCCCTCGTATACGACCAGATCTCCAGTATAGTTTCCTTTGAACATCAACGAGCCTTCTTCGACAAAAAGCGACGAGGATGCAATCGGGTTGTCTGACGTTCCGTTGAGATACAAAACGCCGTCTCCCGTCTTGCGAATCGTTCCAGCCCCGGAAACAGTGTTGGTAAACCATTTTTCGTTTTCAACGGCAAATTGCAGCGTACCGCTGTCTCCGATTGTAACGGCTCCTGTTCCCGTAGTACCGTCGCCGGTCAATTTCAAGGTACCAGCATTAATCGTCGTCGTTCCAGAATATGTATTAGCGGCAGACAGTTCAATCGTTCCCGCCCCGGTTTTCGTAAACGAGCCAATCTTTCCTGTTCCGTTTGTGTTGGCTAAGACCGCGCTGATCACAAGGTCAGAAGCGTCTGACTTGGTAATATCCGCAACTTCAAACGTTGTACCGTACGGGCAAATGGTCGCGTTTGTCAGCGCGGCTCCAGATGCCGTACTGGCGACTTCAAAGACAACCGGTTTTTCAGCAGTGGAACCGTTGCCAGCAAAAGCAACCTTGGTAGTTCCGGTAAGCATGAACGCTTTCCAGGTTCCGTTTCCGTTTGCTGCGACAAGCTTCGCGCCATTGTAAAGTTCCGTATTGGTAAGATTGTTGAAAACAGCGCCTTCATTGGTGATTATACCTCCGTTAACTACAAACTTGATCGAGGTTGTGTTGTCGGCATTGGTAACAACGTCCTGAGCGGCAAAATTCAACGTTCCGTCTTTGTTAATGGTAATGGTTCTAGCCTGGTTCTTTCCCAAAACCGTCGTGCCAGAGGTTCCGCCTGCCCAGCCTCCCTGGACTTTAAGAATTCCTTCGTCAACAACAATGGCGCCAGTGAAATCGTTGCTTCGATTTGACAAAACCATCGTGCCTTCGCCTTTTTTGGTAAACGAGCCAGCTACGCCTCTGTTTGGACAGTTTCTCAAAAGAGCAGACACCGTCAAGGTTGAACCCGAAGCTACGTCAAACGTAACGCCGGCATTTTCTCCGTCTCGATAACCGCGAAGAGAAATGCCTCTTCCACCGCTGACTGACTGAATTGTCGCGTTGCCGCTGGGAACGGAGACGTCGCCATTGAAAATGGTGTACCATGTGCTATGTCCGCCTCTTTCTTCAAAGACAGCGCCGTTTTTCAGTTCGATGTCGCCGTAAGTCGTTAATTGATTGGTTGCAGTAAGAATCTTTCCCCCATCGGCAACTATCGTAAAGAGAGGATGAGCTTCCGCGCCGCCAAAGACGTCAATGCCGGCAGTAGAGGATTCCGTTTCCAGAACCGCTCCGGATTTAATGGTAATTTTACGATTAGCATTGGACGGGTTGCCCAGCGGCGTTGCCGTCGTACTGGTTCCATTGCAGTTCTTCGCCATTACAACAGTGCCCGCATTGATAGTCATATCGCCGTTGAACGTATTGGCGGCGGCAAGAGTCAGCGTTCCAGAGCCATTCTTGGTCAGCCCGCCAGTCGCGTCGCCTTCTTCCGGTCCTTGCAGTAACGCGGCAGAAATGGTAACATTATAACTTTGCGTGTCGATTATAGCGCCGCCTTGTTTGACGTAGAATTGCATAGATCCAGCTGCAGTAAGAAAACTGGTTGTATCTCCAACCGCCTGAAGGGTTCCGCCGTTGAAATTAAATGTACTGCCGGCTTTAGGACCGTTATTGTTCATGCCAAACATGGAAATCGTTCCGCCGTTGAGGTTGACGGTAGACGTTCCGTAACCAAACCACAAAACGCCGCAAGCGGGGTCGCCGCTGGTTGTATAAGATTCAGGAACGCCAAGGGAAAGCTTCCCGCCGTTCATCGTAAGAGTAGCTTGGGCGCCGGTTTTATTGGCTGCAATGAGGATTCGGCCATCGACCTGCATTGATCCGCCGTTGATGGTAAGTTCGCCAACCGTCGTGTCGGAGTTAGTCCCCAACTGAACGCTGCCTGTGGTATTGCTCCCGTTGCGAATTGTTACGGTTCCGGATTCAAGAGTGAGGCTTCCGCTGGAGCCATTCCCAATCATTACAGAATTGTTATATCCGTCGGCGGACATATTGACAACGCCCGTTTCTCCCGCGTCAATCGTTGCCGAGGCGCCGTTGTTGATAATCAGCCGAGAAGCGAACGCAGAACCCGTAATATTGAGCTTTCCGCCTGAAACGGTGGTTGTTCCCGTGTACGTGTTAGCGCCGGAAAGTTCCATTGTACCAGCGCCGGTCTTGGTAAACGAACCGACCTTTCCTCCCCCGTTTGTATTAGCCAAAACCGCGGAAACTATAAGGTCTGCGGCATCGGACTTGGTAATATCCGCAACGTCAAACGTTGTACCGTACGGGCAGATGGTCGCGTTGGTTCTGGCGTTTCCTGTTGCAGTACTGGCAACTTCAAAGACTACCGGATTTTCAGCGGTGGAACCGTCGCCGGAGAAAGCAACCTTGGTTGTTCCGAAAAGCATGAATGCTTTCCAGGTGTCTTGACCGTTTGCTGCAACCAGCTTTGCGCCGTTTTTAAATGTTGTATTGTTCATAGCGTTGAACACCGCCGCATTGTTTGTAATCGTTGCGTTGTCAGCAACTATAGAACAGTACGGCGCTCTGTCCGCCCAACCAAAAGCGTCCTGGAGGCCAAACGTTAATGAACCTCCATTGAGAGTAATAGTACCAGAATAACTTTGGCTCTTTGAAGTTACTAACAAATCGCCGGCGCCGTTTTTAGTCAAACTTCCCGCGCCGGTAATAGTGCCATAAATATCGACCTCCTCATTTGTATTGAACACTACCGGGTTGGCGGCGGGAATCGTTAAATTTCTTAACGGAAGCCGTTGTTCAGGTTCGATCGTCATCTTGCCCGTACCGGAAAGAGAAAGGCTGCCTCTGTTAAAGTTGATGCGGTTTAAATCAATCGTGGTATCTTCAGAGAGGGTAAGAGCCAGCGTGCCGCAGCCCATAACCAGCGTCCGATTGACCGCGTTGATTTGATCCATCGTTGCCGTCAGCGTCGCCTCCGTCGTCGTACCGCCAACGTAGATTCCCAACGGGATTTCAGGAGCGTCGCTGAGATTGGCAGACGACGTGCGAAGCCACGTCGTTTTTGTGGAAGCGCTGCCCGCCATGTTGTCGATAACGTACTCGTGTCCCGTTGCCAGCTGACCTTCATAATAGGCTTGTTCGCCCGCGGTCAAAGCGCGATTGAAAACCATGACCTGGCCGCTGGTTCCGGAAATAACCGTTGTTCCAGTAACCGTCGCCGGTTTTACAACCCCGCCGACCCGGTCGATCGTTTCCCCGGCTTTCCACCAATTGGTCAAGCCGTTATAGGTATGCGCTGCAATGTTGACAATATCTGTATGCTCCATCACGTCGTTGTATATGGACGCATTGTCAATAGAACCGTAAAGCGTTTCCGTATTGTTATTAATAGTATTTCCAACAAAAAAAGCTCGATTCTGTTCGTTTCTATCGCCACCCGCATTCCTTGTACCAATTAGTTGTCCATTGAGGTAAAGGGTTTGCGTCCTGCCAACTCCCGTTGCAACGACGTAATTTTCATATCCTGAATACACCTCTGGATAACCTCCTATAGCAAGATCGTCGCCCCACCAATAATTTTTTAGTCCAGCCCCATCTGTACGGAACGAGTTAGTTTGACGAGTTGCGTTGCGGACGCCCCACGATATAATGCCAACTGCGCCGTTTCTGTCCGTTGTCAGAAACGCCGAGAGCGTATAACTGGCTGTCCCGGTTGGAAGCGTTACGCTCGTACCGTTGTTTGTTCCAGTACCCTGAGCGTAGCCGCCGTTGGCAGACAGTTGACCGTCTACAATAGACGAGTTCACCAGCTTGAGCCGCTCTGAATGAATGGAGTCTGTAACGTAGTTGACGCCGTCTACTGTTGTGTACTCATCAAAATTCCAGAACAAAAGCATATCCGCTTTGACGGGACTTGACAGAACAGCCAGCGCCGTTGTAACAAAAATAGCAAAGACGCATCCGCGCATGAATCCGCGAGTCGAGGAAATTGTATTCAGCTTTTGAGCTTTGGTCATTTCGTTTTCTCCAAAAAGGAAAAATAGGTTTTGTAAACGTCTGAAATGTATTTAGTACAATATATTAATATTGACAGAGTCCAGAAAAATATTCTTGCGCTGTCTTTGAGTTATTTTCTTCTTCTCCAGTACATCAACCCGGCGACGCCGAGAATCAGAAGCGCCCACGTCGACGGTTCCGGAACGGCGTTAGCGTTAAGCGTTGCATAAAGGGTGTTGCCATCTACCGACAAAATCCAGTAGTAAGAACTTTCTGGAGTCAAAAGGCTGTTCCAGAAATCGACGCCCGCGATATCGCTGTCTAAATCTTGAGCGATAGCGTATGTAGAGCCAGGAGCAACAGAGGTCATCGACAATTCAATTACCGAATCTTCCGCAATAGTAAAGGAATCGGCAAAGAGCTGGTCCATGCCGCTGGCGTCCTGTTCAATCAACAGCGTTGCTCCCGAATTGAGTATGAAAGCGCCGTCAATAGTTAACGTACCAACAGAATTTCCGGGCGAGAAAATGACGTTGTTATTTGGTTCGCCTTCAACGCCAACTTCCAGCGTTCCTTTGAAATATTCTTTCATATCCAAACGACCGGACGAGACGACAAAACTGTTAACGTCCACCTGTCCCTCGGCGCTGGTACAGATTTGCAGCGTACCTTCGCCGGTTTTAACAATGTTTCCAGCCCCGGTAATCGTATTAGAAGCGGTATCGGTAATTGTCAGTTTTTTCGATTGACCGCTGGAAAGATTGTATTCCAACGTACCAGCTTCTTCAACAACTATTGGACCATTTGCATTCACTGCGGCGTCGACAAGTTCGAGAACGCCAGAAGCAATCGTCGTTTCACCGGTATATGTATTGGCGCCTGTAAACGTCAGCGTCCCAGAGCCGTCTTTGAAAATGTCGCCTGCGCCCTCAAAGACATTGCTAAAGGATTTGTCTGCCGTATGAAGGAATTCCAGCGTCGCGCCGTCGCTGATTGTTACCTTACTGCTGCCAAGAGTTCCATCGCCAGAGAGTCTCAAAACGCCTTCTCTAATGCCCACAGCGCCGTTAAACGTGTTGTCGGCTGTGAATTCCAGCGTGCCAACGCCGTCTTTATAGAACGTTCTGTTGTTTTCATTATGGGGATTGGTAACTTTAGCGGAAATAATCAAGTCGGACTTCGTATCAAGTTCCGTTGCCGAAGCGCTGGTAACGTCTTCGACATACAGACTGGTTGTATGACCAAACGAAATCGTCGCGTTTCCCTCGGTTGATGCCGTGATCTTTGCTGGTTGAGCTGAGGGCTTGTCACGGAGAGCGGAGACTTTCGTCGAAAGCTTATACGCTTTCCAATCGCCGTTTCCGTTTGAAGCGTAAAGCTCTGCGCCGTTTTTAAATACCGTATTGTTCAGATTGTTATAAACAGCGCCTTCGTTGCTGATCTTGCCGCCGTCAAGGATAAACTGAATTGGCGTGCTATGACTGGAGTCGGAAACGACGTCCTGAGCGGCAAGAATCACTTCTGCGCCTTCGTTAACCGTAACGGTTTTGGATTGATAATATCCAAACACGGTTGTATTCTTGTTAGTTCCTACGCCAGTCCACTTTGCTGACGCCTTGAGTACGCCTTCGTTAACAACAATATTTCCGGTGAAACTATTGGCATTGTTTGTCAGTTCCATCGTTCCCGCCCCGGATTTCGTAAAGTAGCCAGCTCTGTTAGATGCATTGGCTAAGACCGCGGTAATAATAAGGTCTGAAGCGTCTGACTTGGTAATATCCGCAACGTCAAACGTTGTTTGCGGACAAATGGTCGCGTTGGTTTTGGCGGTTCCGGTTGCCGTACTGGCAACTTCAAAGACAACTGGACTTTCTGCGGTGTTACCGTCGCCGGCAAAGGCAATCTTGGTAGTTCCGTTTACCATGAACGCTTTCCAGTCTCCGTTTCCATTCGTTGCAACAATCTTCCCGCCATTGCTAAATTCCGCATTGGAAAGATTGTTGAAAAACGCGCCTTCGTTAGTAATCGTACCGCCATTGACGATAAACTTGATCGAGGTTGTGTTGTCGGCATTGGTAACAACGTCCTGAGAAGCAAAATTCAACGTTCCGTCTTTGTTAATGGTAATAGTTCTAGCTTGGTTCTTTCCCAAAACCGTCGTGCCAGAGGTTCCGTTCAACCAGCCTCCCTGGACTTTAAGAATTCCTTCGTCAACAACAATGTTGCCAGTGAAATCGTTGTTTCGATTTGACAAAATCATCGTCCCTTTGCCTGTTTTGGTAAACGAGCCAGCCACGCCTCTGTTTGGGCAGTTTTTCAAAAGGGCAGACACTGTCAAGGTTGAATTCTCAGCAACGTCAAACTTAACGCCGGCGTTGGTTCCGTTTCGATAACCGCGAAGAGAAATGCCTTTTCCATCGCTGTTAGCCTGGATTGAAGCGTTACCGCTGGTAACGGAAATATCGCCATTGAAAATGGTAAACCAACTGGAATTGCCGTTAATGTGTCCGCCTCGATCTTCAAAGACGCCGCCGTTTTTCAGTTCGATATCTCCGTAAGTCGTCAGATAACCGCTGTGAGTTGCAATTGTTCCGCCATCGGCTACTAACGTAAACAGAGGATGAGCTTCCGCGCCGCCAAAGACGTCTGCAACTGCTCCTGATACGAGAGTCGCTCCAGACTTAACCGTAATTTTACGTCCGGCAAGGGACGGGTTTCCCAACGCTGTTGCCGTCGTACTGGTGCTGTTGCTGTTCCTCGCGATTTCAACGATTCCCGCAGTAATAGTTAAGTCGCCACTGAATGTATTGGCGCCGGCAAGAGACAGCGTTCCTGCTCCGGATTTATTCAAATTGCCAGCGCCGGAAATGACGCCTCCGATTCGCGTATTGCCAGAGGACTCAATATTCAGCGAGCTGTCCGCGCCAATACTGACAGCGCCATTCATTTGCGTACTGCCAGAAGCTGTAATCTTTACAGAGCTGTTCGCTCCGATAGCGGTTGCGCCCAGAATCTGCAAATCGACGGTATTAACCGTTAAAGAACTGTTATCTCCAAGACTGGTTGCGCCCAGAATACGCGTATCATCTGTGGTATTCAGAGCTAAAGCGCTGTTCGTTCCAACATTGATTGCTTTCAAAGAAAGGATTTCAGAAGAATTGAGAGTTATCGTACCGTTTCCGGACGTGGAAATGGAACCGCTGTCAAACCCGACTCTGTTTTTATCAATGGAAACGTCAGAATCAGACGCAATCGCCAGCGTTCCTCCTCCGAGAACCAGCGTTCGATTGACGTTATTGAGCTGATCTGCCGTTGCTGTCAGCGTTGCAGCATCCGTCGTACCGCCAACGTAGATTCCCAACGGGGTTTGCGATGCGTCGCTGAGGTTGGCAGACGACGCGCGGAGCCACGTCGTTTTAGTCGATTCGCTGCCCGCCATGTTGTTGATAACGTAATCGTGTCCCGTAGCCAGCTGACCCTGATAGAAGGTTTGTTCGCCCGCTTCCAAAGCGCGATTGAAGACCATGACGTCGCCGTTGGCTCCGGTAATAACCGTCGTTCCTGTTACAGTAGCCGGCTTAACGATTCCGGTGATTCGGTCAACCGTCGTTCCGGATTTCCACCAGTTTGTCAAACCGTTTAATTTAGAAGTGGAAATCCGAATAATATCTGACTGTTCCAACGCCTCGTTATAAATAGATGCGTTGTCAAGAGAACCCTTGAGCTGTTCATTATTAACCGTTTTACCAACTGCAAAGTCTTGATTAGCTTCGCTTCGAGCGCCTTTAGTTCCGGATCCGATTAACTGACCGTTAAGATAAATATAATGTGTTTTATCAACTGCTGTAGTCGCAACGTGATTTTCCACGCCGCCGTAAATTTCGGGATATCCGCCTGACACCACAATGTCATTGCCCCACCAGTAGCTGTTTAGACCGCCGGTTGTTTCGCCGCTATTGCCTGTTGTTCTGAAACAGTTGCATTTGCCGCCGCTTTTAGCTCCCCATCCCATAATACCAACAGTCGCGTTTGTTGTGCTTGTCAAAAACGCTGAGAGCGTATAACTGGCAGAGCCGGTTGGAAGATCAACGTTCACGCCGTTCGTTCCCTCTACAGTACCCTGAGCGTATCCGCCGTTGGCAGACAGCTGACCGTCTACAATAGACGAGTTCACCAGCTTGAGCCGCTCTGAATGAACGGAGTCTGTAACGTAGTTGACGCCGCCTTCGGTTGTGTACTCGTCAAAATTCCAGAACAGAACCATGTCCGCTTTGACAGTGCAGGGCAGAGCAGCCAGCAGAACTGTGACAAAAAGAGCAAAGACGCATCCGCGCAGGAAAACGCGAGTCGAGGAAATTGTATACAGCTTTTGAGCTTGGGTCATTTCGTTTTCTCCAAAAAGGAAAAATCAGGAAACGGGGATTATAAACGACTTTATATTAATATATATTATACACGAGATTTTTCAATCTGACGGCGCTAAAAGAAAAATTTCTTGAAAAAAGAATAGAAAAGATGGTAAAATAGATGATTTACATAAGACATCGAGAAGCGTGCATACCAAATCGACGAAGCGAAAAACCTTCACGGATGGCGCCCGCCCTCGGGCGCCTTGTCGGTACTAGAATAAACTCTTTCGTAGAAAAAACGCTCCGACCCGCTGGATCGCGGCTGTCTCAGCCGCCGAAGGAAATTTAAGCTAGACGGCAATGCCGTCAAGTTGGCGCCCGAGGGCGGGCGCCATCCGAGCGCTTGTCCGGCTTACGCAATACGGTATTTCACCCTTCGAGCGTTTTTCTTTGTTCGCCTTCGGCGAACTGCGTAATTCCGCTCGTTACACTCGCTTCATTACCGCCTTTCATTCCAATCTTCGTACTACTCCAACTCCGTTACCCCGTGCTTTTTCAGCCAGTACAGGGCGTGCGGCGTCTGGCGGTGCTTTTGGGAAAAGTCTTTCCCGGACGCTTTCCCGGTTCCGGAGACGGCTTTAATCGGTTCCCCTAACGTTCGGACCAGGAACTCCCGATAGCGGGGATTGCCGCTGATTTCCGACGCGTACGCCAGCCCTTCCGCGACGAGAATCGAGTACCAGCCGGAATCCGCGTATTTCGGGCACCCGGTTTTGTAACGGAACCCCTGTTTCTCCTCGTTCCAGGAATAGTCCAGAAGCCAGTCGGCGCAGCGAACCAAAACGGTTTTAATCTGCTCTTTGCGCTCCGGGTCAGGCTCCGTTTCGTAATACCGCGCCAAGCCGTGCAGCAGAACCCCGACGGCAAACGCTTTCCCGCCGCGATGTTCCCTCTTGTCCGGGCAGTCGCATTCCGTCTGATCCTGCGCCAGGTCGAAACAGCCGGTTTCCGGGTTCTGTTTGCTTTGAATCGTCTCGAAATAGATTCGCGCCGCGTTGAGATAATACGGATTGTTGGTAAACCGATACGCATAGACGGCGTTGGTCAGCGGCCAGCCAGCCCCGCGCTCTATGCCGAAACTGAACTTCGGCGTGTACCATTTCGCCTGAGCGAAACAAGCGGTATTCGCCTTGGATAGCAGCTCTGCGTCTCCCGTCAGAGCGCCAATATAGAAATTGCCCGGCTGAAAATCGTGTCCGCCGCCGTTGTCGGTTTCCGCTCTGAACCAGTGCGGAACCTGACTCGCCTGCCCGGTCAAGCCTTCCAGACGCGGGTCGTCCGGGGTGAAAAATCCGTTGACGTGCCCAAAGGTATGCAGATACATGCGTTCTCTGGCGTTGGGATTGACCGGGTACTTCTGGAAATCGACCGTCATGTAATGCTGAGCCATTTCGATTCCGCGATTGAGAATTGTTACATCGCCTGTTCGAGCGAAATGCATGGCGCACGTATACGACAGGTCGTACTCGTTGTTGCCCCAGTTGTTGACCCGTTCGCCAAACCAGTCCCCAAAGCTCATCCAGCCGTACTCGCCGCGTTCCCGACGCCCCTTTTCGAGGTTCTCAAACGACGTCCGAAACGCCTGTTCGTAGCTGTCGAACTCGCCTTTGACAGCCGGGCTGACCGGCGGGAAAACGCCAACAGAACAATAGTATTCCGGCGAACACGCGGCAAAAATCGGGTTTTGAAGATGCTCCCGGAGATGTTTGTCGTTTTTCATCCGCTCTTTCGACGCCTGCCAGAATTCAACGGTAATTTCCATTCCTCGCTTGAACTGATAGCAGTTGTCTTTAAGCCAAAAGTAATTTTGAATCAGATTGTCACGCTCGTTTTTCTTCGGATCGTCGCTGTACCCGTCAGGCAGCGGCGGCAAAATCTCATAAACCAGATCCAATTTAAAACGACTGTCTTGCGAAGCGCCATTATGCGATTCCGGCGCCTCTGACAGATCGTCTGTAATATTAAAGAATCCGCCGTCTATCCCGGGCGGCTGAATTGGCGTCTTTCTGACCGAAAGACCTTTAGGCCATGTCTGCCAGAAATTTCTAAACAGAACCGCGCCGTCGGACAGTTCCAGATAGCCGTCAAACCGATCAGTCTCCTGCTTTTTGCCGTTGATTTCGACCGAGGCGTGGTTGAGTTCGTCCTGCAGAATCTGACACGAGTATTCGTCGTCACATATAACGGACATATCGAAAACGGACGCGGAACGAATCAGCGTAAACGGTTTATCCAGCTGATTGTTCCCGATCGTCCATTGGGTTCTCCTCAAATCTACGTCCTGATCTTCATCGAAATAGTCGGTCATTTCCATGCGCCAGACAAATCCCGGCTTGACCGCGTTTCTTGCTAATTCCAGGGCTTTCTCTTCCGCCTGATCCATGTTCTCCGCTTCGATATAGTTTCCTTCCAGACGGGTTGTAACGCGAACGTCTTTGCTGCTGATAACCTGACTATACCCTTCATGGGGCGCATACAGTTTTCGACCATCCGCCAGAACAATCTCCGATTCAAAGGGACCAAAAAACTCTCCGCAACTGCTGCCGTCCATGGGGAGAACATCGTCTTCGATCTCATCTTCCTCAAAAATTTCCAGCGTGTATTTCGTTGGCTTTTGAGCGTCCGTATCAGCTCGAAAATCGACGACAAGCCACTGAACAGAACCGTCCTGCCACCAAGCAACAGGAGTAAACTGCGCTTTTATCTTTTTCCCCTCCGGATTTTTCAGACGAATTATCAAGTCCCCTTCCCATCCATCGTAATACAGTACGCCTTTCGCCAGCGGAACGCCGGACGTAACAGGCCAGTTTTGACGGGCGAATCCAGTCGGCTCGGAAACGTACAGATCAATAGACGTTTTGACCATTTTAGCCGCTTCTGAAACTCCCTGCGACGACAACGGGACAGTCTTTGAAATCGTCTTCCCGGAACGGTTCATCGGCAGCGTTACAATCGCTTTTTCGTAAGCGCCCCACGGGCAGACGACAACGTGATTTCGCAGTCCGGAATCCGATTCTACAATCGTTTTTGGCTTTGTTTTTTCGTCCCCTTCCTTTGGAATAAACGTAACTTCAGCCGGAGGCGTCGGGACGTTGGTCGTCCAGGAAATCTGAATGTAATCGCCGGGCAAAACTTTCCCGAAATCCGGATTAAACGGAGAATCGCTGTCGATGTAATACAGCTGCAGGTTGTCGATTGTTACTTCTTCTGTTGTCGGGACAAAGCGGATGTAGTCGTAGTACGCCCAGCCTTTGATTTCGGTCGCGTACCGGTCGTCGACCCAGAGTTCAAAAACGCCGTCGGAAATGTCGTAGATTCCAAAATCGTTCTCGCCGTGGATGTTGGATTTCGTCCACGTCTTCCCGCCGTCAAACGACAGCGCCAGCGGACGATTCGTCCCGTTCATGAACACCCGATACCGTCCCGCGGGAATGCCGGTAATTTTCGTATGGAGAACCGGCGCGCCGTCTTCCGGCTTTTCCCGGTCTGCCCCCATCGGCAAAGTGGGCGTTGTAACAGACGCGCCGTTGGACCGTTTATGAATCACGTCGTCTTCCTTCGTCCAAATCTGCCAGTTGGACGCGCCAGGCTGATTGAGCTTCATCGCGTCTTTCGGCTCCGACCAGTCCTCAACTTCGTAGACCAGCCCTTCCAGCCGCTCGCGCTTCGTCTGCGCCCACGCGACCGCCGCGTTACAACAGACAGCAAATAACAGGATCCAGAATAATGTTCGTTTCATTTTTGATTATTAGATATTAAAGGGAAAATGCGTTGTTTTTCTAAACTAACTGTATTAATTACTCATTGAAATTTTTGAACCAATGTCCAAAACCTGCCGCCATAAACTGTTCGTCTAATACTTTTGCCATTTGAATAATTTCATCTGGAGCATCGACCGGTAAAATGTCAAACTCTTCTTCACGCTCTACATAAACGTCTAATTCACGACAGCGTTGTTCAAATTGTTTTTTTAACCTCCAATCAAAGTCTTCAAACTCTTTATAAGGATTGTCATCAATATAAAACACTCTCCTAAAACAAAACAAGACGTCCTTTTTAGGCGTAGCTGGATCGAATGAAAACCTTTTTTTCATTCTTCCATCATGAAAAAAACTGACAATTTTACAATAACGCTTTCTAATGCGCATTATTTCTTCTAAAATTTCTCGTCTTTCAAATACCATTTTAGCGCCCTAATCTGAACGTAACTCGATTATTGATAACTCTGTTAAAAAACAGTTGAAGGAACGCATGGCGTCCTTAACTCGTAACATTCCGTCTTTAACCTCTATCTTAGCGCTTTCGTTAGAAGAATGGAATAGGGGGGAGAAAATTAGCAATTATCAATGAGCAATTAGCAATTATTCGCAAAGCGATTGACGAGCCAGGAACGGAAAAATGAGATACTTCCAAGAAACAACAACGGCGGCGCATTTTATTGCGTCGCCGCGTGTTCATCCGTACTATCGCCTGTGTATTTCAGTACAGATATAATCGTCAGGTCAATTTACAGGGGAATGTGAATTCCAACGGGTCCGACGCCGACGCCAATACCAACTCCTCGTCCGACGGAAACGCCAACTCTAACTCGACGAGCCAATCCTCGTCGCTGACGTTGAGGTCGTTGGACGTAACGCGGGGCTTGGGGCGGAGTCGGTTGAGCATAACCTGGAGCGGGAGCGGGTTGATTAACTGCAGCGGGAGCCGGTCCGGGATGACCGCTAGCGTCTTGCGCCATTGCCATGCTGCAAAAAGCGCCGATAAGGCAAACCATGATCATTGCTGCCAAAAACTTCTTCATAATGTCTGTCTCCTGTATTGGTTAGGCTGGGTGAACCAAACGATTAAGTTAAACAAAAATCAAACTTAACGTTTTTCCTTGAATGATCGCTCATTTTATTACCATTACGCAAAGATTGGAAGCAGGTTCGAGAGATTAACAATTATTTTTCGATAATTATTAAAATTTCCAATTTTTTCTAAGTGTAGAAATTCGTTTACCGTCGCCAAAAACAACGGCGGCGCATTTTATTGCGTCGCCGCGTTTTCATCCGAACTCCCGGTCAGGTCAGTTTACAGGGGAATGCGAATCCCAATGGGGCCGATGCCGATGTAAAGGCCACCGTCAGGTCGATAGTCTACTGCAGGTCGCGGGGCTGGGGGGACTGGTTCCGGGGGGGGAAGCGGTCGGGCGTGATGCGGGGCCGGGGGCGGCGGAGCCGGCTTGGCGTGTCGCGGGGCTGGGGGCGGCGGAGCCGGTTGAGCGTGTCGCGGAGCCGGTTGAGCGGCAGGACGCGGAGCCGGAGCGGGGTTAACGTGATGACCTTGAGCCGGCGCGGGTTGATGGACTGCCGCGGGGGCCTGTCCGGGACGGCCGTTGTCGCGATGAGGACCTTGCGCCATTGCCTGGTTGCTAAAAGCGCCGATCAGGCAAACCATAACGATTGCTGCGAAAAACTTTTTCATGATGTCTGTCTCCTGTATTGGTAGGGTTGGTAAAACCAAACGATTAACTTAAAAAAACACATCCTTGATTCTTGAATGATCTCTCGGAATCAACCTGTCCGATCGCTCGTTCTAGTATCAGTACGCACGGTTTGAAAAATAGTTCGGAAAGATTAACAATTATTTTTCGATAACTATTAAATTTTCAAAATTTTTCTAAGCACCGGATTTTGGGAAGACTTTGGACTGGTAAGGGACAATATATATAAGGATATCTAATAGCGGTTGCGAGCCGCGAAAAGATGGAATAAGGGGAAAGAGGAATGGAGATTTGTTCTTAAGCGTTCCCCTGCCCTGCCCCCGTTGCCAAATTTGAAATTGAGATTATGATGTATTGACAAGTATTAAAAATGGAGTTGACGTTTACGATAATTCTGCTGGGATCAATAGCCGCCATGCTGCTGGGAATCGCCAAAACAGGCGTTCCCGGGCTGGGCATGTTCGGGTCGCTGTTGATGATTTCAACCTTTACTGGACATGAGATGTTTGCGTCCGGGGCGGTTGTGCCGTTGCTGATAATCGGCGACCTGGCGGCTTGCTGGTATTACGGTCGAAACCGTCAGCGGGGAATTCTCCGCAAAATCTTCCCGCCGCTGGGCGTTGGGCTGGTCTTGGGAATGGGCGTGTTGTGCGTCATGGAGAACTCGCAGTTCAAGCTGACCGTCGGCGTTTTGGCGGTGAGTATTTTGCTGTTTGAATTCGCTCGAAAACGGTTCGGCTGGACGGCGATTTCCAGAACGCGCATTTTCGGCTGGTTCTGCGGCATCATGGCGGGGCTGACGACCATGCTGGGCAACGCGGCGGGGCCGGTTGTTTCCGCATTTTTCGCCTCGCAAGATTTGGATAAACAGAAGTTTATGGGGACGTCGTCCGTTTTTACGCTGTGCATGAACACGACGAAAATCCCGCTGCTCATTGCCGCTACGGCGATTAAAACTCAAATGGGATTCGACGCGGTTCAGGCGCAGATTATCACCCCGACAACGTTCTGGCTGACGCTGATTTTCCTGCCGGGCTTGGCGTTGGGCGCGATCATCGGGCGGCGCTTGTTCCTGCTCATTCCAGAAAAGGTCTTTATCCCTCTGATTCTAACGCTCAACTTTATCACGGCGGTTCATATTCTGGTAACAGCGCTGCAGAGCGGCTGCTAATGAGTGTAATCGAACTTGGATTGCGATAATATGTCTTTTTATTTAGAACGCAGAGGACGCAGACTCTTCGCAGACAACGCAGAAGCAAGCAGACATGTGTCATCTACGCCTGATTATCAGGCTATGACACGATGTCCGCTTGCGATTTTCAAAATTATAAAAAAAACGGACGGGAATGTGCGAAGCCGCACGGGCGAGAGGATGAGGTTTTGCCTCCGAAAAAGCTGGTTTTGGCAATACCCACTTACAATCAGGAACCGACCTTGTCGGTGGCGTAGCTAACGTAGTTAGCGTCGTCGCCACATTCCCAGCCCGTCTCTGCGTATTCTGCGGATTTTCTGCGGTCTCTGCGTTCATTTTTTAACTTTCGTGCTACCAAAAAAGAACGCATTCTTGCTAATCGTTTTTACCGTCCAGGTATTGACGCAGAAATTCAACTTGAGTTTCGTTCATTAACTGCGGCGTCCTTTGGGATTTGGGGTTCGTTCTCCAGAGCTGCAGCTGATATTTGCGGGTTTGGGCGAAGTCCCAGTTGTTCGTTTTACCCAGCCAGCAGGTAATAACCGAGCCGGTGCGCCCCATTCCGCCCCAGCAGTGGACGCAAACGACGCGCCCTTCTGCCAGTAATTCGTTAATCCTGGTGAGAATTTTGTCCATGTATTCCGGACTCGGCGGGGGGTTCATATCGCGAATCGGAAACGACCAATGACGAACGTCTTTTGGCAGAAACTGCTCGTACGGATGCAGTTCTCCCGGCTCTGTCAGGTCAACGAAGTCGGTAATCCCAAACTTGATCATCGCCGCCAGCTTTTCGCTGGAATCGACGTCGTAGATCATAATCGGGTATTCAGACGCGTACAGCTGGTCGTTGACTTTATAGGAAAACTTTGTTGGAACAGGGGAATTGGGTTGTGCATCCATGGCAGCCTCGATTCTTTTAATAGAATTACATTTTTCTGATCGGTCTATTGCATTATACAAAGACGTCGAAAAGAATCAATAGGAGGATAAATCTGTTTTCAAATTGCAGACGTCATTTTGTCGGCATTTCTCCGAAAACGCTATTGCATACGATTTCGATATGGTGTATAATACACAAAAGTTTGAATTAAACGAACCGAGATATTTCGCTGTATTATATATGAGTTCCGAAAAACAAGTTCCGACGCCCTCCCCGATTCCGTTGTCGAGATACGCGCTTTTTGCCGCTGTTGCGGCGGGCGGGCTGGCGGCGGATCTGTATTCCAAATGGCTGGTATTCTCCAAGCTGGGAATGCCGGGAGAATACGTTCCGACCGCGCCAACGGAGTCCAAAATGACGTCTGTCTGGTGGCTGGCGGACAACCTTGTCGGATTCCAAACCAGCCTCAACGAGGGCGCGCTGTTCGGCATGGGTCAGGGAATGATTCCGCTGTTTACGGTCATGTCGTTTTTGGCGATTGCGTTTCTGATTGCGTGGCTGACGTGGCTTCGCGGCGCTCAGTCCAGATTCGTTACGGTAATTGCCGGTATGATGACGGCGGGAATTCTCGGCAACCTGTACGACCGGATGGGTTTTCATCATTTGATTTGGAACTATCCCGGCGAACTGCACGAAGTCGGTCAGCCGGTTTACGCCGTTCGAGACTGGATTCTGGTCATGATCGGCGACTGGCCTTGGCCCAACTTCAACATTGCGGACTCCATGCTGGTCGTTGGCGTTTCTTTGCTGTTTATTGCAACGATTTTTTGTCCAAAACTGCTTGAAGACGAAAAATCCAGCCCAAACGCCGCTGAACAAGACGTTCAAAATACAGAGAATACGGGAAAATAAGTTTGGCAACTTAATAATTATAGAAAAATAATAGTTTATTTTTTGAACAAATTTGCGATCCATGCGTATAGATAACAGAAAAGTTGACGAGCTTCGGTCGGTGAAGGTTATTCGCCGGTTTACGAAGACGTCAGCTGGCAGCGTGTTGATTAGCGCGGGGGACACGGTAGTCCTGTGTACAGCCAGTATAGCAACGGAGTTGCCGGGCTGGATTAAGCCAGAGGAAGGCAAGGGCTGGATTACAGCTGAGTACAATATGCTTCCCGGCAGTACTCCAACCCGGAAAAAGCGCGATCGCGACGGTCATTTAGACGGTCGCAGCGCCGAAATTCAGCGTCTTATCGGTCGTTCGCTCCGTGCAACGCTTGACCGGGTCGCTTTGGGGCCTCGGCTGATAACGCTGGATTGCGACGTCCTTCAGGCGGACGGCGGAACCAGAACTCTTTCCATAACCGGGGCGACAATTGCTCTCATTGACGCCTTGGCTACAATTCCAGACCTGGCGTCTTATCCGCTTAAGGATTCCATTTCCGCAGTGAGCGTCGGTCTGATTGACTCTGAGCCGATGTTGGACTTGTGCTATCAGGAAGACGTTCGGGCGGAAGTCGACATGAACGTCGCCATGACGGGTTCCGGCAAGTTCATTGAGGTTCAGGGAACAGGCGAGCACGCGTTGTTCGACCGGAGTCAGCTCAACGAGCTGCTCAACCTGGCGGAAAAAGGGTGTCGGGAACTGACTCAAATCCAAAAAGACGCCCTCGGCGCGGACTGGCCGTTTTAATCAGATTTGAATTCATTGACAAAATAACTTCAATTTAACCAATAATCATTCCAACTATCGATACAAGGAGATCAAACCATGAAAAAGATTCTTGCTGCCATGATTGCAGTCGGGCTGTGCCTGGCTCTGTGTGGCTCCGCGATGGCTCAGGGACCTCATCGCGGACCTGGTCCGGGCTACCGTCCGGGCCCTGCGCCCCATCACGCCCCCGCTCCGGGTTACCGACCTGGACCGGCGCCCTATCGTCCGGCTCCCCCGCCGCCCCGTTACTATCGTCCGCTGCCTCCCCCCCCGCCGGCTCCGGTTGTCGTTCCGCTGCCCGCGCCTGCGCCGCTGTACACGCCAGGATACTACTATCCTCGATCCGGAATTTATCTCGGCACGCCCAACGTTGGTATTTCAATCGGGTTGTAAAGTGAATTAAGGATGACTGATTGAGAACTGCGTCATCCATTTGTAATTCACGTAATTAAGACAGGCGAATCGCTTTTATGCGGTTCGCCTGTTTGTTTTATATGTTCTTCTTGAATATTAAGGATTCTTAAAAATGACTGACTGACAGCGCCTTGCTTTTTTTCAAAATTAATTATATAATATTAAATACAACGGGTGATTGAAACCGTCATGGGAAATTTGATTTTTCGAGTGTTTGCCCGGTTGATTCAGATTTCCTTTTGTCAGAATGAAAGCTTGGAATCAAATGAACAGAAGAACTATGCTGCAAGTTGGCGCGATGACGCCGCTGGCTGTTTTGAATTTGCCTCAGACGTCAGACGCCCAGGGCTGGGGACAGCCCGGAAACGCCTTGTCGACGGAAGGGTTCGGAACGCCAACGCCCATTGCGCTCGACAATCCGTCGATCGTCTGGCGTCAGGCGAAGTGTCAGATGTGCGACCATTGCCAGAAGTCGTGCGGCGTTTTGCAGTCGGTTCGCGGCTATTACGATATCAAAGTAACGAAAAAGCCGATTTGCATCCATTGCGGACAGTGTACGAATCTGTGCAAGTCCGGCGCGATGACAGAACGGTACGTCTACCCCGGTTTGGGACGAGCGATCAAGGCGACCGGGGTAACGTCGGCAATTTCCGTCGCCCCGGCAGTGCGGGTGTCGTTGGGAGAACTGTTCGGCTTCGCCCCGGGAACCAACGTCGAGGGGAAAACCGTTGCCGCGTTGAAGGAACTGGGGTTCGATTACGTCTTCGATACGACCTTTGGCGCGGACTTGACGGTAGTTGAGGAGGCGAAAGAGTTTATCAAAAGGCTTGAATCGAACGAGCCGCGGCGCTTCCCGATGTTTACGTCCTGCTGTCCGGGCTGGGTGTCGTTTGCGGAATACTGGTTCCCGGAATTCTTGCCGTATCTATCGACGTCGAAAAGCCCGATGCTCATGCAGGGTGCGTTGATTAAGTCCATGTTCGCCAAAGAGATGAAACTGGACCCGTCTAAAATCGTCTCGGCTCTGGTTGCTCCATGTACGGCGAAAAAGTACGAGATTACTCGCCCGGAAATGAACGCTGCTGGCAAACTGGCGGGCAGCGACGCCGTCCGCGACATGGATTGGGCGATTACCGTTCGGGAGTTGGGGCGCTGGATTGACGAGTCGGGAATCGACTTTGAAGACCTGGAGCCGGCGCCGTTCGATTCCGTTATGAGTCACGAAACGGACGCTGGTCTGATTTTTGGCGCGACCGGCGGCGTTATGGAGGCGACTCTGCGGACGGCGTACTGGTACATCAACGACAAACCCGCTCCGCCGCAGCTTCAGGAGTTTACCGCCATTCGCGGCATGGACGGCGTCAAAGAGGCGGAAGTTGACCTCGGCAAAGCCGGGAAAATCAAAGTCGCCGCTGTCCACGGCGGGGCGAACGCCCGCGCGTTGCTGACGAAGATTCGCGACGGGGAAGTCAAGTACGATTTCGTCGAAGTGATGATCTGTCCCGGCGGATGCATTGGCGGCGGAGGTCAGCCAATCGTCAAAGGACGCGAGGCGTTTCAAGCCGTCCGACAAGCCAGAATCAAAGGTCTGTACGGCATGATTCACGGCGACAAACCCCGGCTGGCGCACGAAAATCCGGACGTTCAGCGCGCCTATTCCGAGTTCCTTTCCAAAGGCGGCGCTGACCTTAGCGAAAAACTGCTTCATACAACCGCGTATGTTGACCGATCAGGCGAACTTGGATAAGTTGCGCCCGGTAGATTTTTAACACGAAATACACGAAATAAGCGAAAAAGACGAAAGAAATTTAAATTTTCGTGTTTTTCGTTAATTTTGCGTTTTTCGTGTTTAAAAACTATTCCCTACTCCCTATTCCCCATTCCCCATTCCCTAACATTTTTCATCGTTGTCCGTAATAACATACAGAACAACTTGAATTTCGATTGTTTTAAATAATAATGACGCAAATTCCCAGCGATTTACTTCCTTTTTACGATCAGATATATCGATACGCGCTTCGCGTAACGGGGTCTCGCAATGAGGCGGAAGACGTAACGCAGGAAGTCTTTTTACGGTATCTCGGTTCAGGGAAATCGTATCAGGGCGACCAGCTTCGCAACTATCTGTATCGAACAGCGAGGAACTACATGATAGATCAGCACAGACGCAGGAAACTTCACGCGAAACTCACGTCCGATGAGAACAGCGAGTCGTCGCTGGCGTACCGAAGTCTGTTTACCCCGCCGGCGTCTCCGGATCAAAACGCCCAGACGTCGGAATTGCAGGCGATAGTTCGTCAGAAAGTCAATCAGCTTTCGCCTCAAAAACAGGAAATCCTCCATCTGCGGTATGACGAACAGATGAAGGCGAAAGACATTGCGGAGGTTGTTGGTCTGTCGTACGGAAACGTTCGGCGAATACTGTCAGAAACAATAGCTCAATTGTCAAAGGAATTGGAAGCGTATAAATAATAGAGATAATCCTGCCATGGAAAACAATAATTTAGAAGAATTGCTGATTTTGTACGCTCTGGGGGAACTGGAGCCAGACGAGGCGACGGCTGTCGAAGAGGAACTGCAAAAGCGTCCTGAATTGGCGGCTCAGGTGGAAAAGGTTCGCCGTGCGGACGGGCTGTTGTCAGACGTCTTTGTTCTTTCGGACGAAGCCGTTCAAACTCTTGAAAAGAAAACCGATAAACCGAAGACGCTTGTTAAGACGGAAAAGCCTCAAGGCCGTCTGGCGCGTCGTTTTGCGTTTACCGCTGCCGCTTTGGCGTTGATTGTTGTGGCGGGCGCCCTGATCTATCCCCAGTTTGTCAGTAAAGACATACAGATTGCTATGTCGCCAAATGTGAAAACGATTAAATCCTCGATTGTAACGAATCCTTCGATGAATGAAATGTCGTCTGCGGCTGAGAAGTCTGTTTTGGAAGACGCTCAGGAAGAAGCTCCTCAATTCGCCTTAAATGCGATGGGAGGCGCTGACGTTGCTGAAGAAGACGTTGAGGAAGCTGTTGCCGAAGATATTGCTCTGGAAGCAGGAACTGCTGATGCGGATATGGCAGAAGAAGACATGGCTGCGCCGGCGCCGGCGGCTGCCCCGGCTTTAGGAGACTCCAATATTCCTGAAATCAAGGCTTTTAGAAACGCGCCGGAATCGCCGGAGCCGGAAGAAGAAGCTCATGCTCAGTATTTTATGAGAAACGCTCTGTACGACGTTCCCAGTCAGAAAACCGCCGACGGCATGGCTCCGATTAAGGGCGAGATTCCTCCGATGAAAGAGGAACTTCTTCCAGAGGAATCTCTGGGCGAGATGGCGGTTGATCAAATGAACAAACGGCTGGAAATTCAGCGCGGTGCGAATGCGGGGAAAAAGGCTGCTTTTAAACTGAACCGACAAGGCGTTGCTGCCGCTGACGCCGCCCCTGCTCTGGATTCTTACGCGACGCTCCGTAAAAGCGTACTGGAAGAGAACAAACTTCCTGATCCGGGAAGCGTCAAAGTTGAACAGTGGCTCAGTTATTTCGGGGTCGCTGAACCTATAAAAGCAAAAGAACAAGAACGCAAGAGTGAAACGACAGACGACAAAGACTCTCAATTTGTCAAAGCGGTGAATCAGTTTGGCGAGGTTCTTTCCTGCCCAGAACCTGCAGACGTCAAGGCGTTTGAGGAAGTTCTGGACTTGCTCAAAGATTCCGTTGGCGACGACGCGAAACGCCTGGAATTCAAGACTATTGTCGAAAAGACGATTGAGATTAAAAAGAAATCAGAATAACGTCTCACGTTCCAGTTCCAGCAGAGCTGTTTTGACGTCCAGCCCGAGGGCGAAACCCGTTAAGCGGCTGTTGGAACCGACGACCCGATGACAGGGAATAAAAATCGGGATCGAGTTGGCGTTGCAGGCTTGTCCGACGGCGCGCGCCGCGTTCGGATTCCCGATTCTTTTCGCGATCTGACCGTAAGTCGCCGTCTGACCGTAGGGTATCTGTAACAACTCTTTCCAGACGCGCCGCTGAAAGTCCGTCCCTTGAGGACGCAGCGGCAAATCAAAAGTCTGTCTTCGCCCGGCAAAGTATTCTTCCAACTGCCGCCGCGCTTCTCGTTCCAAAGCGGTTGAACAATCTTGAGATAATCCAGAAACAACAGAGCAGTCGTTTGCTGAATAGTTCAGTTCAACGACTGCGTTGTCTCTAATAACGATATGCCAGTGTTGCGAGTTCAGGCAATCGTCGATCATTTTGTCAATTCGTCCAATTCGTCTACCAGAGCGCCGAAGTATTCCATGGCGGAATCGACCGGGGCGGGCGTGGACATGTCAACGCCCGCGCCTTTGAGCAGTTCGAGCGGTTCTTTACTGCAGCCGCCTTTGAGGAACCCGAGGTAATCGTTGCGTTCCTTAACGCCGCCGTTGAGAACGCGGTTAGAAAGCGCAATCGCCGCTGACATGCCTGTCGCGTACTTGTAGACGTAAAACGCGCGGTAGAAATGCGGGATTCGCAGACATTCCAGTTCCAGCAAGTCGTCAACAACGAAGTCCGGGCCGAAGTACTTGTCCAGCAAAATGCGATAAATCTTTCGGAACAAGTCCAGCGTCAGCGACTGCCCTGCTTCGGCGGCGGCGTGAGCGTCGCGTTCAAACTCGGCAAACATGGTCTGACGGAAAATCGTCGCTTTCATGGCGTCAATCTGACGGTTGATCAAATACGCCTTGAGCTTTTTGTCGTTCCCCGCCTGCGAGAAAAGCAGATGATGCAAAAGCTGTTCGTTAAACGTGCTGGCGACTTCCGCGACAAACAGCTCATAATCGTGGTAGGTAAACGGCTGAGTGTGACAGGAATAGTACGAGTGCATGGAATGCCCGCCCTCGTGAGCAAGCGTAAAGACATGGTCAAGCACGGATTCCTGATAGTTCATCAAGATGTACGGGAAGCCGTCAAACGCGCCGCAGGAGAACGCGCCGGAACTCTTGCCGCGGTTTTCGAACTTGTCACACCAGCGTTCGGTCGTCAGACCTCGCGTGATAATCGAAACGTACTCGTCGCCCAGCGGCGCAACCGCCTGAGAAACCAGGTCAACCGCCTGCTCCCACGTGCGGTGAACGTCCAAGCCCTGAACGATCGGGACGTAGGTGTCGTACATGTGCAAGTCCGGGAGTTTCATCGCCCGCTGACGAATAGCGTAGTATTTGTACAGCGTCGGCAGATGACGGTTGATGGACTCGACCAGAGAGTCAAAAACGGAGACGGGAATGAACTCGTTAAACAGAGCCATCTCGCGGGCGGACGGGAAGTTTCGCGCTTTGGCGTAGTAGACGTCTTTTTGAATTGACGCTTCCAGCGTCGCGGCAACCGTATGGGCGTGATCGTCAAAAGTTTTGTAATACTGCTCGAACGCCTGCTTTCTGACGGTTCGTTTGGGTCCGTGCAACAACGCGCTGAACGTAGCGTGTGACAGTTCAATCTTTTGTCCTTGATGATCTTTAATGACGCCGAAACGCATGTCGACGTCGGTCAGCTGGTCGAAGATTTTGCTGGCGCTGCCCGCCATTTCGCCCTGCATTGCAAGGAGCTTTTCTTCCGACTGGGAAAGCGTATGCGGCTTGTATCGCCAAATGCGGTTAAGAGCCAGAGCGTACTTTTTGAGTTTGGGGTCAGCGACAATCGCCTTGAACTTTGCCGCGGAGAGCGACAGAATTTCCGGCTCGATAAAGCTGGTCGCGGCGCTCGCCTTGACCGCAACGGAAATAAACCGCCCCTGACGATCCATCGCTTCGCCGTCGCCGGCGTCCTGAGCCGTTTTTAAGAAAGCGTAGTTTCCCAGCCGTTCGCCCATGCGATTGATCTTGTCCAGAAACTTGTACAAGTCCAAAATCGAGTCGACGGCGCTAAGCGTTCCCTTGAACGATTCGACCTTTGAAATCTGTTTTTGATACTTTTTGAACTCCTGTTCCCAGGCGTCGTCTGACGCGAACAGAGAGGTCAAATCCCATGTATCTTCCGGTTTAACGTCTTTGCGTTCCGGCAACTGTTTTACGTCCATTGTGTCCTTTCTTTTGCCTAAATTATTTCTCTGGTAATATATCCAACTCTTTTGGAATAGGATTGTTTTGACATCTGTCGAGAATTTGCTGATGACAAACTTCAACGGGTTCGTCAGTAGAATGTTCTTGTTTCCACTGCGTATAATCGAACGGTTCTGTTTGAATTGCCATAATAAAACGTTCTGCCCCGACTATTCCCAGAGTTACAGAAAGAGTTTCCATTCCTCGTTGGAGCAATTCGTCGATTGTCATGTTGTCAATATTTACAATTGGAGTACTCATTTTTAATAAAATCAATTGGCGTGTAAATGATAATTCTGGAATCCGTATATTTTAGTAATCTGTCGTCCGTTGTAATGAAAAAATTACAATTGGCAAATATAGCGCTTGCAATATGCAGAGCGTCATTTGATTTAATGCCTGATTGTTGAATTGGAATTGCTATTTTTTCGACATTGGGCGCTTGGCGCGTCGAGATGAAAAATTGCGTATTGTTTAGTATAAATTGTGAAATATTGTTTTTATTATACGTTTTAGGGTTACGATTATTTTCATCCCAAAGTATATACGACGACACAAGGGATAATGTTCCATCTTGTATCATTTTTTGAATTTGTATTTTTGCCTGAGACTCCAGACGAATTCGAGTTTGGGATTGATCGTCAAACGGTCTGTTATAGCAACAGTTATCTAAATAAACCTTTATCATTTTCCTCATATAGTATAATGATTAGACGATTTGACGATCAATACATTCCCTATTCCCTCACTTAACGTTCCTCTTATTCTTCGGCTTGATTCTCTTTGAAAGAGTCATCCAGTCTTTGGGCAGCGGGGTAAACTGTCGGTTGTTTCTTACCCGTTGAGCGGAGCCGGACAGCGGCGCGCCGTCGGAGCTGACAGGTTTAACTCTCTGTACAATGCGGAGGAATTTAAACTTGAGCTGCGGTCCTTCAGACGCATATTCGACGCCTTCCAGCCGCAACGCGAGTTTGTCGCCCAGTCGGAAGCAGTTTTCCGCTTTGTATCCGGTGAAGGTCTGGAGAGCTTCTTCAAAGTAGTATTCGTCGTCCGGCAAGTCGTTGGACGTCAGCAGGCTTTCAAATGGCATTTCCGTTCCCT
Organism: Thermoguttaceae bacterium; assembly: GCA_017407125.1. GTDB lineage: Bacteria > Planctomycetota > Planctomycetia > Pirellulales > Thermoguttaceae > RUG11551. The sequence goes on along the minus strand of JAFQXE010000022.1, from coordinate 10,123 downwards.
GAACGAAAATCCCTGTCTTGGCGACGCCGGAAATGACGGCGGTCATTTCTCTGCCGATTTGCGTTTCCATGTATTTGGCGATTTTCAACGCGACGAGGTCGCGTTCAGCGTCATCCGCCCGCTGTTCCGTGTCGGTAAGATGTTCCGCCAGGAAGCCGATTTCGTCCAGATGACGGTTGGGCTTCGTTCCGGTGATAATTGCCTGTAACAGACGGTGGACGGTTAAGTCGGAATAGCGTCTGATGGGCGACGTAAAGTGACAGTAGCACGCAGACGCCAGTGCGAAATGCCCTTCCTGGGCGGGCGAGTATTCCGCTCGCTGCATGGCGCGAAGAGCCGCCTGATGCACCGGGTATTCGTAAGCGGTGCCAGCCGTTTTTTGCAGAACGTCCTGAATGCGGTACTGAACTTTTCCGTCGATTTCATGAATTCCCAGCTCTGAAACAAAGCTGTCGAATCGCGCCACCTTTTTGGGAATCGGCGGAAGGTGAATTCGACGAATAAACGTTTCGCCTTTTTGAGTGAGGAATTCCGCGACCGCTTCGTTGGCGGAGACCATGAACTCTTCAATCAGACTGTGACTTTCCGTAGTAACTTCTTTCTTGACGCCGGTAATTTCGCCTTTGGCGTTGTAAAGAATTTTGGCTTCCGGCAGGTTGAGGTGCAGACAGCCCTTTTCGTCCCGACGGCGGCGAAGCGTCAGCGCCAGCGAACGCAGGTCGCTCAGCAGCGCCTTGGTTTGTGTGGCGATGTTGGCGTTACCAGTATTGAAATACTGATCCACCTGCTCATAAGTCAGGCGTTCCGCAGAGCGAATCACGGTATTTTTAATCTCGACGTTGGTGCGAATGCCGTCTGACGTGTATTCCATGAAAACGGACTTGCAGAAACGGTTTTGATTAGGCTGCAGAGACGCCATCGAGTTGCAAATCTGTTCCGGCAGCATCGGCAGGACGCGGTCTGGCAGATAGACGCTGTTGCCGCGCATGCGCGCTTCCTGATCCAGAATGGAACCCTCGTCGACAAAGTACGAGACGTCCGCAATGTGAACGCCCAAAATTACGGAGCCGTTTGAGAGCCGCTCCAGAGAAATCGCGTCGTCGAAATCCTGAGCGTCTTCCGGGTCAATGGTGATGATGTACGCTCTGTTGGTCAGGTCAGTTCGATTGACGGGAATTGTTTCCGGGTATCGATTGATGATTTGGCGCGTGTATGCGAGAACCTCTTCCGGGAACTTGTAGGGAAGTTCGTACCGGCGAATAACCGACATTGTATCGACTTCCGGGACGCCGCGGGGACCGAGAATTTCCGTAATGACGCCCTCGCCCTGACGTTCGCCTTCGGGGAACCGAACCATCTCAATAACGACTTTTGTATTCTCTTCGATATTTTTACTGCGAGCGTCGCCGACCCAAACCGGTTTATCGAACAAGCCGCCGTCAACTTCGACGTATCCGGACGCGCCGATGAACTTGAACGTGCCAACGAAGTTTTTCGTTTGCCGTTCCAGAACGTCGACAATGCGGCCAATTCGCTGTCCTTTTCTGTTTAGACGATTCCCATCCAGAACGACGGAAACGGTGTCTCTGTCAGAGGCGTTGAGAACGTCGTCGCCTTTGATGGAAATCTCATTTTGCTTGGTCTTGTCCAAGCCTGGCTGACGAACCACGCCGCGCCCGGGACCTTTCCGGAAATAGATTCCTGTAATTGTTTTTTCGGACTTGTCCACCTTGACCTGTTGTTCCGCCGCGCGGATTCTATGTCCGCTGCCGTAACGCAGAACGCCTTCGGAAATCATGTCTTTTATCAGCTTTTTGACGGCTTCCAAATCGTGTTTGGCAAATCCGACCTGCTGCGCCAGCCGTGACGCTTTGACCGGGGAATAGTTGATTCTTTTAACGTGTTTGAGAATCGCTTCGCGGGCGTCCTGTTTGTTGATTGTCATGGTATTGGGAATGTGTATAAATTGTAGTTCTGGAAAATAATAAACAATATATTTTCTAATCTCGATTTTACTCGATTTGTCAAACAAATACAATAGCGAATTTCAGATATTTTACCGGAAAGAGAATAAATCGTTCAAATTTTCAGAGTGAACGTTTTTATCGGTTGGAGGACTTGTGCGTCGCCGAGGTATAAAAAAACGTCAGCGCAGATAAAAATCTGCGCCGGCGTCTTTTCAAAAAAGGAGTTTCAAAATGAAAAATGGATTTAGTTGAAGTAGCTTAACAACCAGTCCATCAGGTTGCTGTTGATTTGATACGGTCCTTGCCAGCTCCACATGTTGCGAACCAGGTCGACAGACATGATCAGCGTCATGGTCAGCATGACAATGCAAAGGAACAGACCGATGATGTTGAGAACCGTGTACGGTTTGTCTTTCTTTCCGATTTCGCGGGCGAGCTCAATCAGTTCCGGAGTAACGTCCGGTGGAAGAACGCCGCCGTACAAGCCGGGTTCGCCTGCTGGAACGGAGGAGTCAATGCCCATGTCGACGCCGTCAGCCGCGCCTTCAATCGCGCCAGGACCGACGCCCATGAGCGGGTCGCTGAAGTCGCTGCTGTTTTCTGAAAGAGCAATAACCTGAGAACCCGTTTCGGATTCGTCTTCGACGTCGTCCGGCGTGGTGGTCAGCGTGAATTCGTTCCCTTCTTCCGGAAGAGACGCGCTGGAGGCGCCTTCAATAATGGAAAGGCTGTCGTCGTCCAGAACCAGGTCGTCCAAATTGACGTTGAGCGAATCGGAGTGCATGGCAACGCTGCCGGCGTCGAGCGCGCCGCTGAGTTCGTTGTCGTCAAGAGAAATGCCGCTGTCGCCTTCCGGCTTGTAGAGGTTGATGCCGCTGCTTTCCCCGTTGAGCGTAACGTCGCTCATAACGTCGGATTCTCCCAGAACGAGGTCGTCTTCGCCGATGTCCAAAACGTTTCCCGCATCCTGAGAAATGCCGGAAGACGAATCGAGAGTGGAGTTGATGTCCAGCGATGAGGCGTTCATGACGTCAGAGGCTTCCGAAGCGGAGTCTAAAGACAGACCGCTGTCGCCAGCCAGAGCGTAGTCTTCATCATACGCCTGTTCCTGAACCGGGTGAAGAAGCTTTTCGACGTCCTGCCCCTTGAATTTCCATGAAGCGCCGTCTCGCATGCCGTAGATTTTGCCCTGCATGCGCATCTCGTTAATTTCTGCCGGCGTTTTGCCCATCAGCTGAGCAACTTCGTCAATTGTATATAACCTGTTTTCCATAACTGAACCTTGTGTTGAGTTAAGCTATAAATTTTGCCTCCGAGAAAAACTCATTGGGATTCCAGCAACTGGCGGATCTCGCGAGGCAACGGTTTTTGCGTATTTAAATTCTCTATTTGCATGTCGTAGGCCAGTTTGCGAACGGCGCACACTTTAATTGCACCGCTGGCAAGATCGACCTGATAAACAGCCATTACTTTTTTATTGGAATCGATAACGGTAATTTGCTGATACTTGTTTTCGACGGTTTCGGAAAAACCGAACCATTCGCCTGCCGTGGTTACGATTCCGGAACTGGATATATTTTCCGCCGCGTTGTTGTTCTGAAAGCAAAACAACGCCGCAATTATCAAAGCCACCGGCAGGAGCCACAGCAGATTTTTGTTAATCATCAATGTAATAATATAAAAGGAAAATTCAAAATCAACTTTTGCTTATATACATTCCTTTTATTATTTTAAACACTTTTTCGAAAAAAATCAAGATTTTTATTTCGAAATCTCTGGATTTTTTTGAAAAAGCGCCCTTTTGGACGGTAAAGACGTCTTGAGGCGTTTTCGTCCTTACCGCTTTGAGTTTAAAACTTACCGCTATTATTTATAACTCATAAATTGAAATTGTGAATTAAAAAATAGGAAAATTTTGAAGATTTTCTTTTAAATCAACTTTTCCAGACGTGAAAACCCTCATTTTGCTATTTACTAAACATGGGAAATCGGTTAAAGTGTTGTGAAAAATCGCTATAAATGACAAATTCGTTAAATCCGTTATAAGCGGACAAGTCAATTATGTACGAGGTTTCCAGAGAATTTGAGTTTAGTTATACGCACCGGCTTTGGCGCTACGACGGCAAGTGCGGCAACCTGCATGGGCACAACGGCGTCGTTCGCGTTACGCTGGCACAGGAGTCGCTCGACGAGTCCGGCTTGAGCGTCGATTTCCATCAGATGAAGCAAACCATCGAAAGCTGGGTCGAGGAGAATTGGGATCACAAAACGATTCTCAACTCAGCTGACCCCCTGCTGCCGATTCTGGTCAAGGCAGGCGTTGACTGCGTGAGCGTCGATTCCAATCCGACGTCCGAGCATTTCGCCCGACTGATTTATACTCAGGCGCAGAAGATGGGCTTGCCTGTCAAGAGCGTTGACTTTTGGGAGACGTCCAAGTGCATGGCGCGGTACTGTCCAAATAAAAAAAGAAGCCGCTAGCTGTTAGCCGCTAGTTATTAGCTTGTGCGTTTGTGGTTCTCAGTTTTTAACGGTTAACGTTAGAAATGGGATAAATAAGCTTGAAACTAGAGGCTGGAAGCTAGGAGCTAATAGAAAAAAGCGCAGTCCGATGAGAACTGCTTATCGGACTGCTTCCCCCCCGGGAACGAGGCTTTATTTTGGATGAGGGGATTGGGTATCTCCCTGAAAAAGTTTTATTTTAATTAAATCGACGTTTAATTAAATTGACTTTTGCCCGTTCCCGGGTTTTTAATGAATTTTTTTGACTGAATTGCGTTTTAATCGTAAAGTTTAACGGTTAGAAGGAATAATCCAAATGGCATTGATAAAGTTTTTCGCCTCCGTGATGAAATCGCCTCTGCTGTGGGGGTGTACGTGTTGTGCAATTTTTTATTCGCTGCTTCACAAAGGCGTGATAAACAACGATCTGATAGTTCGCTATTTCGCCGGGCACCCGGTCGAGTACTTTGAAGCGATTCTGTTTTTCGTGGGGCTGTCTGCGTTGATAATCAAGGGCTTTGACGTCATGCGTCAGCGCGGGTTCACGTCGAAAGGTCTTTTTGGCGCGGTAAGCAAACCGGTTCCGCCTCTGGCGGCAACGCCGATGCTCAATCAGCTTGACACCCTGTCCTCGTCCAAACAGAATTCGTACCTGATTGGTCGATTCCGCTCTGCGCTGAGCTACGTCAGCCGCAACGGCTCTGCCGAGGGTTTGGAAGACGAGCTGAAATACCTGTCGGACATGGACTCTGCCGCGATGCACCAAAGTTACGCGCTGTCCCGGATTATCGTTTGGGCGATTCCGATTTTGGGGTTCTTGGGCACCGTTATCGGGATTACCGTCGCGATGGGCGAATTGGGCGTGAGCGTTGACGGCGGCGATTCGCTGAAGAAAATGCTTGCCGGGTTGAGCGTCGCGTTCGATACGACCGCGCTGGCGTTGGCGCTGTCGATGGTTTTGATGTTTACCCAGTACGTTGTCGAAGGGCGGGAAAACGACTTGATTTCCACCGTCGATAAAATCGCCAGCCGCGAGTTGGCGGGTCGCTTTGAGGTCATTCCCAACACGCCGGACGGCGAACTGACGTCGCTGCGCCGCATGTTGGAAAGCATGGTCGAGTCCGTCAAAGAGATGATAGCTCACCAGTCGGCGATTTGGCAGGAGGCGTTAAGCGTTGCGGACTCTCAATGGCAAAACCGGTTGGAACAGACCGGCGACGCCTTGCGGAGAAATCTGGCGGCGGCTCTCAACGACGTCCTGTCTGATTCCATTTCCCGTTCCGTCGATCAGACGATGTCCCAGCAAAATCAGGCGTTCCTGTCCGGCTTGGCGGAAGTTCAAGAGCAAACGACTGAAAAGATGAAACAATCTGCCGAAGGGTTTACCGATTCCGTTTCCGCTCTGGCGTCCGCGCAAAAAGAGATCGCTCTCCAGACAGCGCAGCTGTCCAAGATTAACGCCGCTGCAGAAAATGTTACAGAACTCCAAAAGACGATGAGCCAGAACTTGAACGTCCTGGCTGGCGCGCGCAGCTTTGAAAACGCCGCAGTCAATTTGGCTGCCGCCGTAGAAATGCTGGCGTCCAGAATGAACCAGCCAAACGTTAGAATCAAAGACGCCGCGTAAAAGTTGCGAGTTGCGAGAAAATTTTTTGATGCGCTTGCGCTTCCGCTAGAACCGCGTAGCGGTTCAATATTAGTAGCCGTGGGTTTTAACCCACGGAGCGAGTTGCGAGAAAAAACTCCTCACTCCTCACTCCTAATTCCTAACTAGCATTCCCTCCGCCTGCCGTTAAACTCCTCCCAATATGTCCTACACTTCTTCCCGCCGAAACTCGTCAGCCAAAGGAAACCCGGTATCGCTGTTTCCTTTTTTGGCGGTCTTGCTGTGTACGATGGGATCGCTGCTGGGCGTGTTGCTTATCATGGCGGACTTGGCAAAGCATGAACGTCAAGAGGCGTTAAACGAACAGCAGGAACTCGCCAAACAGGAAGAGGAAACCGCTGTTACAGAGGACGAAGAAACGCCGGACTACGAGCAGCTTCTGGCGCAAATCGAGGAAAAGAAAAATCGAATCCGGGAGATTCAGGAACGGCTCAATTCCCGGCTGACGGCGTCGCGCTTGGCGCTGAGCGGGATCGAAACCGAGCTGGGCGATTTGCGAACGCAGGTCGAACTGCTCCGCAACGACGCTTTAAAACTCGGCGGTCAGCTGGAAGCTCTCGATACGGAATTCCTCAAAGAACAGCTTGCTGCTATGGAGTCGGATCTCGCCAGCAAGAAGAAGGAGCTGGAAGGGCTTCGAGAGAAAAATCGTGACACCAAGCCCGGTCTGGCGGTCATTCCGCATAAAGGTCAGTACAATACAAACCGATACCCGATTTACGTCGTCTGCACGTCGCAGGGCGTTCTTCTTCAGCCGGAGGGAATCTATCTCACCGCCAGCGACTTTGCCTGTAATTTGTCGCTGGGATCTCCGCTGGAAGCCGCCATGCGCGCCAAGCGGGAATATCTGCTCAAGCAAAACGCCTTTGACCCGGTTCAGGACGGGGAGCCGTACCCGCTGATTCTGGTTCGTCCGGACGGGATTGAATACTACTACGCGGCGCGAATGGCGATTTCCGCTTTCGGAGACGATTTCGGATACAAGCTCATTGGCGAAAAACAGGCGGACGAACTGGTCTATCCGCCGGAAGATTCCGAGATGACAGCCGCCATTCAGGAAGCGGTCGACAGAGCGCGAATCAACATGCGGGAAATGGCGAAGATGGCTCCCGCAATGGAAGGGTCTGCCAACGGCCCGGTTGCGTACCGGGTCAACGGCGCCGGCGCGCGAGAAGCTATCAGCCTGGACGGTTCCAGCCGCGTGGCGGAAGTATTGCGTAACAGCCGATCCAGCGGAAATCCCGGCGTCGGCGCAGGCGGCGTCCCCGACGGAGCGCCCGGCGCTGCGTCCGCCGTCAATTCCGGACCTTACGGAACCGGATACAATTTTTCTGGAAACGGTACGCCCGGCAATCCTGGCAGTCCTTCAATTGTAATGGGAACGCCTGACGTTGGCGGAAACGGACTTAATCCCCAACTCGCAACTCGCAACTCGCAACTCGCAACTGACGGCTCGCAACTTACTCCCGGTCAGCAGGACGCAGAGGGCTTTTCTTCTGCTGGCTTGGGAGGAAACGGACTCAACTCGCAACTCGCAACTGGCGGCGCTCCCGGTACTCCCGGATTCATCTCTCCCGGTCAGCAGGACGCAGAGGGCTTTTCTTCTGCTGGCTTGGGCGGACTGGGCGCCGGACAGTACAATCCAAACGCGGCGGGACGTCAAGGAACCGGGTCAACAGGCGTCTATTTGCCGCTGGAAACCGCGCAGAACGAAACGGCAAAATCCGTGTCGAACAGCGTCTTTGGCGGTCTGACGGAAGCGGAAAACATCGACCCGTCCAGCAACGCCCTCGGATCGAACCCGCTCCTGACAGGAACCGGCAGGAATTCTTCCGACCCCGCTGTCGTGAAAAGCGTAACAGCCCGGGCGGCGGGTTCCGGTCAGAAAGCCGGTCAAGCTGGACAGGCCGCTCAAGCCGGTCAGGCGGGTCAGCAGTCGGATATAAAATACAATCCGCTGATGGAACCGCCGGAAGTCCCCCCAATCCCCGGTCAGCAAGACTCTCGCAACTCGCAACTCGCAACTCGCAACTCTGCCAGCCCTGTTACAGGACAGATGGGAATGGCGTATACGGACAGTTCCGGAAAGCCGCAGGTTGCGGCGAAAGTCAACGTTGACCCGGCGGAATTTGTGAAGAAGGTCAACGAACACGACAAACATCAGCGCAGTTTGGCGCAGCGGTTAGGCCCCAACTGGGCGGTTCCAGAAATAAAAGCCAAGGCGCTTTCCATTTCCCGCGCCGTTCGCGTGGACGTCGAGCCGGACTGCTTTGTCGTCTATCCCGCCATGACGTCTGAAAAACCGATTCGGCTGCCGATTTACGGCGAGGTTTCCGACGCGGTTGTCGAAGGGCTGATCCGAACCGTTCGCGGTCAGACCTCAGCGTGGGGCGACCCCGGTACGAATTCCTACTGGAAACCGTATTTGAAACTGTCTACCAAACCCGGAGCCGAACCCCGCGTTAAAGAACTCCGTTCCGCTCTGACAGACAGCGGAATTGAGATTGAAGAATAACAAATGGAAGGCGGTAATGGAGCGACCAACGGGAGCGGAATTACGCATTCGCCGTCAGGCGAACCTAATGCAAGACAATAGACGGTAACGGAGCGCCCGTAAAGTCTCACGCGAAGTTCGCAAAGTTCGCAAAGTTTTAAAAAAAGATTACTTAGCGTACTTGGCGTACTTTGCGTGAGGTTATTAAAAACTCCTAACTCACAGATAAATGTATAGAAGTAAACCCAATTCTGAAGACGAATCACTCGGCGCAGGGCAGGACTCCTTCCTTGACGTCGTGGCGAATATTGTCGGTATTTTGATTATTCTCACCGCGGTGGTTGGCGCGCGAGTTCAGCATGTAATCGCTTATCCGGTTACTGTCGAGGAACAGAGCGTTACAGAAGAAAAGCCGGCAGAGGTCGACTCGCAACTCGCAACTCGCAACTCGCAACTCGAGAAACAGGTGGAGCAGTCGGCGTCGGAAGCGGCGTCGATGGAAGCGCACGCGTTGGAAACGCAAAAGACGATTGCTCTGGTTGAAGCGCAGGCGCAGGCGTTAAATCAGACCCGGGCGGAAATCGCTCAGGCGACCGAGGAGGCGAAAAAGGAAATCGAATCCAAACGCGAAAAACTCTCGGAGGCGGAAAAGGAGAAGTTCGATTTACAGCAGAAAATAGCGCAAAAGTCGACGGAGGTTCAGGAACTGGAAAAGAGCATCGGGTACGAGATGTCGCAGAAAAAGCCGGACGTGAAAAAGCTCGAATGTTACCCGACCGCGATCAGCAAACAGGTGGACAAAAGCGAGGTCTGGATTCAGGTCAAAAAAGGACGCGTTGCCTGTATTCCGTCGGAAAAGCTCATAGAATCGTTCAAACAGGTTGTCATGTCGCCGGGCAATACCAAGACGATGTGGGACGGGGGAAAAGTAACCGCGACTGTCGGCCCGTTCGACGGTTTTTTCCTGGAGGGCGCTGCGTGGAAGGAGAACACAAACGCATCTGTCGACGTCCGGTTTATTCCGGTTTCTGAAGAAGTGGGCGAGACGGTCGACGAGGCGATGGAAAGCATGGAATCTTCGTTCCAGAAACTGCTTCGGAAGAACAATCCCGCCACGACGGTTATAACCGTCTGGGTTTACGAAGACAGTTTCGTCCAGTTTCAGGAAATTGAGAAATACCTGTACGATTCCGGATACCGCGTCGCCGCCCGACCGCTGCCCAACGGCGTCCCGATCGGCGCCGGCCCCAACGGCTCCCGTTCCGCAGCGCAATGACGGCGAGGCTTTCCCTATAGGTTATGTGCAGGTCAGCCCGTTCACGGATTTTACGGATTGAACGGATTTTCGCCGGCGGCGAGGCGCCGCTCCCAATCCGCGCTGCCGCGCGAGACGTATTATACCCGCTCCCGTTGGTCGCTTTTATATTCCCTTGTTAAAGTTTTTTGGAAAGGGGAGTTTGAGGGGAAGAACCTTTTTTTCAAAAAAGGTTTTCC
>JAFQXE010000021.1 GCA_017407125.1 Thermoguttaceae bacterium | reverse complement strand
TGTTTGCGGCAGAGACTGCCGCGAGCCGGCTGGTCGCAGCAGGCTTCCACGTTCCAGCAACTTTCATCGCTCCCTTCAGAGATGCGCTACCTCAACTCGACAATCTTACCTATTTTCGCAACCCAAGATTGAGCGCACCCGCTGCGTTGCAGGTCTTGACGATTTCTTTTCTCTACGTATAATAAATAGATGAGAGCAGGCGTTTTGCCGCTTTCGTATAGTCTTAACGATTACCGTCTGTTTTGCATTTAGAAAGGAAAAATCATGAACTTCCTCAAAGGGCTTTTTGTCGTCTTGACCGTTGCTCTGCTGTCCGGAACTGCGGCGGCAGCGGATAAAGCTATTGTTATTTATTTCTCCCACGCCGGCGAGAACAACGGCGTCGGATACGTCCAGGAAGGCAACACGGCGAAAGTCGCCAAGACGATTGCCCGACGGGTCAATGCGGATCTTTACGAAATCAAAGAAGCCAGACCGTACTCGCCAAAGTTTGAAGCGTGCGTCGGTCAGGCGAAAGAAGAACAGCGGCGCAACGCCCGCCCGGCGATTGCGGGACGACTGCCGGATTTGTCCTCCTATAAGGTTATCTTTATCGGATATCCAATCTGGTTCGGCGACTGCCCGATGATCATCTACTCGTTCCTGGAGAAGGAGAACCTCAACGGCAAAATTATCATCCCGTTCTGCACGCATGAAGGGTCTGGATTGGGCAAAACCGCTCAGAATTTGCAGAGACGCTTCCCCCGGGCGAAAGTCGTCCAGAAAGGCTTGGCGATCAAAGGCTCAATCGCCCAAAGAGATCCCCGAATGACGGCGAAATCCGTTGAAATGTGGCTCAAAGCGCTTAAGATAGTTAAGTAGGCAATAGGCAATAGGCAGTAGGCAGTAGTGAATTAATCTCGCAACGCAGAATCATTATGAAAACACGAATCATTTTATTATTATCGTTTATTTGCGTCCCGTGGACGCTGTTTGCTCAAGCTGTAACAGAACAGGACGTAACCGTTGTTAAACTGGCTCCGCAGAGCGTTGAGGCGCAGCCGGGCGTCGTTGAACTGGAAACCCCAGCCGGGAAAATAATCGGCTGTCAGGAAAACGAACTTCGCATCTTTCGCGGGATTCCTTATGCGGAACCCCCTGTCGGAGAGCGTCGCTTCGCCCCGCCGGTTCCCAAGGCTCGTTGGGACGCTCCTCGCGATTGCCGCCGCTGCTCGCCGTGGATTGCTCAGTACAGATATCCGGGATTAATTCCAAATACTTCAGAGGACGCGCTGACCCTTAACGTCTGGACGCCGGCAAAGTCTTCGGAAGACAAACTGCCGGTTTACGTCTACATACACGGCGGTGGATACTCGGCGGGCAGCGCCAATCACCCACTGATTGAAGGAAGCAATCTGGCAAAACGGGGCATCGTTGTTGTCACGATAAATTATCGATTGGGTTTTCTCGGATTCCATGCGTCGCAAACGACGTATGACGCCTACGGCACAACGGGAAACTGGGGGCTGTTGGATCAGATCGAAGCCCTCAAGTGGGTTCAGAAAAACATCGCGTCCTTTGGCGGCGACCCGAATCATGTAACCATCGGGGGAGAATCGGCAGGCTCGTTTTCCGTCAGCGCGTTGATTCTATCCCCGCTGGCGAAAGGGCTTTTCTCTCAGGCGATTATGGAAAGCGGCTGTATTCTGTCGATTCCCAGCGCAGCCGTGTTCAGCCGCGGCGAGTTGAAAAAGTCCATCGAGCTCGGTTCTCAATATCTGAATCTTCTTGGCGCAGACGATACTCCTGAAGGGCTGGCGTACGCGCGGACGATTCCCGCTGACGACTTTTTAGCTACGACCAAATTTTCCATCCTGATGCTGACCGCGGCTAACGGCGCTGCCTTCTGGCCGGTGTTCGACGGCTGCGTTCTGCCTGTCAGCCCCAGCAAAGCGTTAGCCAACGGGGAATTCAACCGCGTCAAATTGATGGTTGGGTTCAACACCCACGAAGGTTCCGAATTCACCCCGTTAGACGTGAACGAACAGGACTACCGATCCATGCTTCGCAACGTTTTTGGACGCAGCGCCGAAAAGGCGATTCAACGCTATCCCGTTCCAGACGATAACGACCCGAACGCTGTTTTCAAGGCGTGTTCCCGTTTATACGGCGCTGCGCTCATTTCCGCCACGCAGGTTCCCTTTGCCGACGCGCTGGCGAAACACGGCTGCCCGGTGTATTTTTATCGATTTGACTTCCGCAACCCGACGGAGGCGCCCGACTCGCTTCACGGCGTCGCTCACGCCTCGGAACTGGAATACGTCTTTGGTAATATGCTACCCAACCACCCGTCCGCCAAGGTCATGTCGGAAAAGATGATTAACGCGTGGGCGGCGTTTATCAAAACCGGCGAACCGGTTTCTCCCGACGGGCAAAAATGGGACAAGTACGACCCTGAAAACCGCCGGGACTATCGTTTAGGCGAAACGTTCGAGTCGGAACCCCTGTTTGAAGAACAGCTTTTCCTCGACGTCAGCGAATACTTGAGTATTCCGTGAGACGCTTGATTTATAGATAAAACATAGGAGAACAATCATGAATAACGCATTAGAATTTTTTCAAATGACGCCGCATAAGAACTGCGCTCAATCGGTCGCGATGGGCTGCGGGTTTCCGGAACTGGAAGAAGAGCTTTCCAAGTGCGGAGGAGGTCGCGCTCCCGGCGGACGCTGCGGCGCTCTGCACGCGGCATTAAGAATCACGCCCGAAGACAAGCACGAAGCAATTATCAAAGGTTTTGTCGCTCAGACCGGCTCGGAACTGTGCAAAGAAATCAAGACGGTCTGCAAAACGCCGTGTACAAAGTGCGTCGAAGTCGCCGCCGCATTAGCGGAAGAAGCGCTTGGGAAGTAGTTCGTTCAAGCCCCGGAAAAATCTCACGCGGAGACGCGGATACACTTGAGCAGATAAATCTCACGCGGAGGCGCGGAGGTGCGGAGGATGTCTGCGAAGTGGATACGCTAGAGCAGGTAATTCTCACGCGGAGATGCAGAGACACTTGAGCAGGTAAATCTCACGCGGAGGCGCGGAGATGCGGAGAGTTTAAAATGAGTGAGAATGACATTACCAAGGATATCCTGGATGCGGCGATAAAGATCCACAGGCAGTTTGGACCGGGCATGCTTGAATCGGTATATGAACAGTTGCTTGAGGTGGATTTGACGCGCCGCGGTCACAAGGTGGAACGTCAAAAGGAAGTGTCGTTTGAATATGAAGGCGTTAAGCTGGACACTGCTTTTCGCCTTGATATGCTTGTTGACGACTCCGTTATTGTCGAGTTGAAGTCAACGGAAAACATGCTGCCCGTGTATCTTAAACAAGTAAAGACCTATCTTGTGGTAACGGGATTGCAGGTTGGCGTCCTCCTTAATTTCGGAATGAACCAGCTTATAGATGGTTATGCGCGAGTAGTTAACGGCTACACCGGTCCTAAACCCTCAGAACAATAACCATCCGCGTCTCCTCGTGAGACAGAAAGATTGTCAATGGGCCAACTCCTTGCATTATCCACCTCCGCATCTCCGCGGCTCCGCGTGAGACATTAAAGGAACCGCAATGAACCAGCTAAAACACGAGTAGTTAACGGCTACACCGGTCCCAAACCCTCTCAACATTAACTCTCCGCACCTCCGCGGCTCCGCGTGAGATAAAAAAATCGCAACGAGCTAGCATAAACACGAGTAGTTAACGGCTACACCGGTCCCAAACCCTCTCAACAATAACTCTCCGCACCTCCGCGGCTCCGCGTGAGACATAAAGCTGATTCATTGCAATTCTTTTTTGTCTCGTGCCAAGACGCGGAGGGTTATTACAGAAAATGCACCGCAGAGCGTATAGTCATCGGATCCGTCGGCATGTCGGCAGTGAGATGAATATACGCCGGCGTGTCGTCGCAGCAGTCTAAAATAATCTGGATGGGATTCGGCTGTTTGAATCCCATGTCAATACAGGGTTCGTGCCCTGTGATGAGAAATTTTGCTCCGATTCCGTCTGCAAAAGCGCGAGCGTTGTCTTCGAAATAATCGCGCCCCCAAACCAGACGGGAAAACTCTCCATTATAAGAAAAATCCCGTTCCTCAAGGGGACGGTCAAAGAATGAAAAGTCAAATGGATAATTCGGACAGTCAGAGGGAATGGAATGAGCGAAAAAGACGTCGTTTTTCCAGCGAATTGCCACCGGACAGGACCAGAACCAATTCGTCATCCAGTCGTGAACCTGCCAGGCGTTAGCGGTTCCGTATCGATGTTGAAGCCCCAGCGAAAAAAGAATATTGAGCAATTTCCCCCGTTTGCGAATGGGGAAGTTGGTCATCTCCGCCATTTCGTGGTTGCCTAACACCAGATGAACCCGTCCGGGATACTGACAGACCATTTTCGCGACGTCTTCTACCAGCAGATGCGACGCGCAGCTGCCGTCTGAATAAACGCTGCCCCCGTGACAAAGTTCCTGAAAAACCAGATGCCGGCGCGGGTTGTTATCCAAGTCCGCCAATTCGCACAAATCATAGAAATTCCCACGATGTCCATGCAGATCGCCGGTAAAGATAACGTCTGACGCATTAGTTTCGTCCAGCCAGACAACGCACCCCTCGCGTCCCGGAGTATTATAATTGTACACCGACGCCTGAGCGTATTGAACTCGAAGATCGTTGAGGACAGAATCCATGGAAATGAATGATTCGCTTTCTATTAGCAACAAGGGAACAAAGGAGGATTTATGCGTCCTGACCGTTGTTCCCTTTTAGCAGACTTATGCGTTAATCCAGCTAACCCGATATCATGGATAGTTGTTGTCAATCTGGTTGATATCGATATTGACGCCCAACGATTTAACGCCGGCGTCGTTGGGGCACATAATCATTTTGTACGTGTTGTACTGAATACTGTCTTTAAGAGAAATGACGTGCGTATCGGCAAAGGCGACCAGAGCAACGCCACGGTGTCGGCTGGACGGTCGGGCGATTTTAATGGTGTTTTGCGTATCGTCCATATAGCGGTTGATAATGTACTGCTTTGAATCCCAGACAGTGTCTGTTGTGTACATAATGCAGTTTTGGAACTGACCAGTAGCCGTTCTCCAGTCCGCGCGGTTGTTGGCGTTTTCTCCAACCAGAATCGTGTTGGCGGCGCCGTCAACGATTTGGCTGATGCCGACTTTGAGGTCGTTTTTAGCGGTGCCGGTCAGATCGAAGGAAAGCCCTGAACTTCGCCATTTTTTGTCGTTTCCAGCAGAGTTTTCCACACCGCCGTTGATGCGATAAGACTGTCGGCATTTAATGCGGGAGTCTGACGGGCAGTTCAAAGCGGACAAATGCGGCGTTTCTGTAAGCGTGGAGCTTTGTCCGGTTGCAATTGTTTTGTAGAGGTCGCCAGCGCCCAACTGTTCCAGAATCATTGTGAACCAGGTAACTTTACTCTGACCTCGAAAATCTTGAATGTACCCGGGAAAGTAGTTTTTCGAGGATTCAAAGTTTACCAAAGCCATGGCAACGTTTCGGAGATTTTCCTGACACTGAGAACGACGCGCTTCGTTTTGGGCGTTCATAACAGCCGGCATGAGCAACCCGACCAACATGCTGATAATGGCAATAACGACCAGCAATTCGACCAGCGTAAAGGCGCGACGGGAAGAATGTTGAACGTTACTCCGCGATACGGTTTTAATAGTCATTGTTCACCTCTGAATTTTAATATCAAATGATTAGTTTTGCCCGGTTTTATTATCGTGATTTGCGGCTTGAACCATTAACGATAAGGCAGAATTTGAAATATTCAACTAATGAAATGTCTGCCTGCCGACAGGATTTTCAAACCATTTAAAGATTGAAAATCCTCTGTATACTATTTTGTACCATTTTTTCAGATTCTGCCAGCCCCTATAGGTCTATTTTTTCAGATTTTCGAAAAAATTTTTGATTTTTTCTGAAAATAAGGTCGATTTTTTACTCAAATTAACTAGACAAGAGAAAAATTTTATGCAAAATAAGAATAGTAACGAGTTGCAGGAGAAGTTGCGAGTTGCGAGTTGCGAGAATTTAAAGATATAAATCAAGCTTATCATTTACGTAAACGCGCTTCTCATGATATACGAAACTCAACTATATTAAAATAACCGTTTTTCTTACTTTTCATTCAAGGAGAACTTGATAATGTTCAGAAGTCAGATTTCCTCAAACTGCCAGCCGACAGTTAAGCAGAATAATCGTTCGTTTCGACTTGCTTTTACGCTGGTCGAGTTGTTGGTTGTTATTTCCATTATTGGTCTGCTGATTGCCCTGACAATTCCAGCTACAACCGCCGCTCGCGACCGTGCCCGACAGGCGCGCTGCACCAGCAATATCAAGCAAACCAACCTGGCGACAATGGAATACATTACCCGCTATGGTTATTTTCCTGGCTGGAAGAATCAATTTCAAAGCGTAAAAAGTAGTTCACAAAACAACAAAGTCAACGGTTCCTGGGTTGCCGCGCTGCTGCCGTTTTTCAACGAAGGCGCGCTGGAAAAGAAATGGGTCGAAGGCGTTCAAGACACCGCCTGTCTGTTGTACCTGATTTGCTCGGCTGACGCCAGACCTGATAAAAACAATCCGCATTTGTCTTATGTTGCCAATTGCGGCAATACAACGGGTACAAGCCGCGATGCTGGCGTGTTTCTTGACCTTGTCCCGCCGACTTCAGGCAAACGCCCAACAAAACAAACGCTGGATTTTATCACGTCAAACGATGGTTTGTCAACTACGATTATGACGTCAGAAAACAATCAGGCGTACATGTGGGGGCCAGACGCCAACATTTCCTGGCAAGGGTTTGTATTTTTCGGCTCCAATCCAAATACAATGGGAACGTCTCAAGCTCTGAACTGGGATTACCGCGGCGTTAAGATGAGCAGTCAGGCCAGTCGAAATGCGACAACTGCCGACGCCTACGCTCGTCCAAGCAGCTACCATCCTGGCGGCGTCAACACGTCCTGGTGCGACAGCCGCGTTGTCAAGCTTAACGACGATATTGACTACGAAATTTATAAAATGATGCTGGCGCCCAACGATCGCGGCTGCGGCGTATCCCAGGCGTCGCTGACAATTCTGCATGAAATGCTGAACGTCCAATAACAGGTTAGGGAATAGGGAGCAGGGAGTAGGGAATAGAACGCAAGTTTCTCAGCAAATATTCCCCATTCCTTGTTGTCTATTCCCTATTCCCCACTGCCACAAATGGGCGCCGATATAACCCTTAAAACTGTTATATCCGCGCCCATTTTGATTTTTTTATTTGGTATTTTAATAAAATTTGCGGAACTTTTCGATTATTTCTCGAACTCTTTTAATTTTTTTATCGTTTTAAAAAATATTAAAGCCTTATACTTTAGAAAAGTTTTTAAAAAACAGATATTGTCAATATACGCTTTTTTTGATATAGTTATATTATATCAAATTAGTTGGCATTTTTTAGCAAAATCAGTGTTATAAAGAAAGGAACCATGATGAAAAAATTGCTAAGCAGCGCTTTTGCGCTGATTGCACTGACTGCAATGTGTGGAATGGTCTGTGCAGACACTTTGGATGGCGGAGCGCTTTCTTCGCCCGAAGCTCCTCAATCAACCGGCGCGGGTCAAGTTTCCGACAGCGCCAAAGAAATTCCCGAAATTCAAGACGGGATTAAGGCTTTGCAAAACAATGACATTGAAGGCGCTTTGAAGAAATTTGAAGAAGCTCGAAAAACGCATCCTGAATTCTCTCCATCAGAATTGATGCTTGCGAAGCTGGCTTTGCAGATCAATCCTCAAAACAACGGAGCTGCCGCCCGTTTGCTTATCGAACGCTGCGTTAAGAACAACCCCACTGATCCGGAAGCTTATATCTTCCTCGGCGATTACAATCTTGGCAACGGTTCTGTTACCGAAGCGGATCTTCTTTTCCGTCAGGCAGGCATCTTGCTGAAAAACTTCCAGGGCAACCCTCAGCGCAAAAGCGCCATGATTCGTCAGTTTAACGCTGGCATGGCAATGGTTCTGGAACGCCGCGATCAGAACGAACAGGCAAAAGCATATTTGGAAAGTTTTCTGAAAAGCGATCCGAAAAATGTCAGCGCCATGCAGCAGCTGGCTCGCATCTATCTGAAAATGGACAAGGCGGACGATGCTATTGCCCAGCTCACAAAAGCCAAGCAGATTGACAAAAACATTCTTACTCCGGAAGTTATTGTTGCGATGTTCTATCAGCAAAAGGGCGAAAAGAACATGGCTGTAACGTATATGACAAAAGCTCTGGAAAAGGCTCCTCGCGATCTCAACACCCGTTTGGCTGCCGCTCAGTGGTCTCAAATGATCAATAAGATTGATCAGGCGATTTCTCAGGCGGACGCCGCGCTTCAGCTCGACCCGAAATCCGAAGCCGCTATGCTGTTACGAGGAAACTTCGCTCTGGTTAAAAAAGATTATGCCAAAGCTATTGAGATGTACAATAAGATTTTGGCGAACTCTCCCAGCAACTTTGCCGCAACCAACAATATCGCTCTGGCTCTTTGCGAAACCGGCAATAAAGACGATCTCAAACGCGCTGTTGAATACGCTGGCGTAAACGCTCAGAGATTCGGTCGTCAACCGGAAACGTTCTCAACTCTGGGATACGTTCTTTACAAGAATGGAGACCTTGAAAATTCGATCAAGGCTTTGGATCAGAGTTTCCAACTCTCCGGAGGTCGCTTGTCTCCTGACACCGCCTATTATCTGTGCGCCGTTTTGGCTGCTACAGGAGTTGAAAATAACATCACCCGAGCTAAGGACGTCCTGACCAAGACGCTCGATAACGTTCCCACGTTCATGATGCGTCCGGAAGCTGAAAAGCTCAAGGCGGAACTGGATAAAAAATAGTATTCTGGCTCTGTAAGGAGAGCGGTTCTTTCTGCTCTCCTTTTTAGAATGTCAGATTCCGCATAAACGAGCAAATAAAAAAGACCCTCCAAATTGGAAGGGTCTTTTTTATTTAATTGATTTGAATCTCTGCTTTTTATGAACTCTGCGTATTAGTCCCGGTTTATCAATAATTATTAAATCAGAAGTCCATTTCCGGCTTTTCCGGCAAGTGTCGAGGGAATTTGGGAATTTCCATCGGGGGGAGCGGCAGCTGATAGGTATCCGCCCAGACATTGCGTTCTTCGGGAGAGGCGTAATAGCGCAGCCAGACGTCCGGGTCGCCGTTGATGTGAGCGCAATCCCAGCTCATGTATTTTTTCGAATAGACCATTTTAACTTCACAGGGAAGAATCTTGCACCAGATAATCCGATATAATTCTTTATCTGAAAGATGATCGGCAAATTCCAAAACGATGTGTTTTCCAAACAGCTTTTGAATAATACATTCCAGTATTCCGGGCAAATCTTCATTACTAATCCGATCAGGACGAGGAGGACACAGCGGTGGATTGAACCAAAGATAAATTGGTTTCAATGGAGCCTTTTCCCATTCCAGAATATCATGCAGATATTCATTCTCTGCTTCCAATGTCAGATGTGAAAGTATTTTTTTGTTGACAGAGTCGTCGTTATATGGTTCCAGCGCGTTGCGAAGTTCCATATTTTTTAACTGCTCTTCTACTTCGTGATTTATTCTGAATGAAGTCCCCATGCCTGCAACCCAAGGGAAAAGTTGTATGGACGCATACAACGCGATTTCCCCAGACTCCGCCTGGTGAAATGCGCCAGTCTTTTAGCGAATTCCCGAAAGTCCCGTTTGCGTCTGTAACGGCTCGGGCGAAATGGAATTATTGATTAGTATTTTGGTTCCGTTTCACGCATAAAGTAATTACAAAAGATGATTATAATGTAGATAAAATTTTTAAAAACTAAAGGGGAAAAAAGGCTTTTTTTAAAAATTCTTAAAAATTTCTCGTATTACAATCGATATAAGACGTTAATTTAACGCATTGTCGCTTTTTTGAAACATGTTTAATTAAACAATTTGGACAAAAGTATCGATTGTATCGATTATTCGGGCGAAATTGCGTTTTTTCATACAGCGGTTTTGCCGGGACGAAAGAGCAATTGTTATGAAAAAATACTTTTATTTAGCGCTCGGTACGTTTTTGATTTTGCTGGCTTTAGAATGTCTGGTTGTAAATCGCTTTGTTTTTTGCTGGGAACCCGGCGCGTCAACTGTGACAGCGGTTTCTGAACTCGCGTCAGAAAATCCGCCCAATTCGTTAAGCGCCTACGTTCCGCCGCCGTGGCTGCCGTGGAGTCTGTTCTCCCCGGGAATTATCGTTATTCTATACGGCTTGGCGCACGAGAAATGACGGCGACGGTTGCTTACGGGGGGCGGGTATTACCCGCCAAAAAAACTTACATTATTATATTTCGCGGACAATGTCCGCTCCCCAGAAACGTTATCCTCTCCGCCCGTGCGGATCGCTGCCGCGCGAGATTCACAAAACCGCTGCTATGGCTTTTCTCGCAACTCATTAACAATAACGTCGACGATTTCGTCGTAGGAGAAGCGTCCGACGAGCTGTCCCTTCTTTTTCAGGTTGACGCATTCCGGGCCGCACCAGACGCCCAAATCGGCGTGATCGGATTCGCCGGGACCGTTGACGCGGCAGCCCATGACGGCAATTGTAAACTTGCGCTGAGCGGCGAAAGCGGTTGCTGTTCGGATTTTTTCCGCCAGGTCGACAAATCGGCTGTTTTGAACCCGGGCGCAGCTCGGACACGATATAATATTGAGTCCGTTGGGATCCCAGGCGTTTTCCGGCGTGAATTTCCCGGCTTTAACGTCTTCCAGGAGCTGTTTGCCCGCTTCGACTTCCAGATTTTTCTCGTCTGCGGGGACGGTAAGCGAAATTCTCAGCGTCGCGCCGATACCCTCTGCCAGGAGCTTTTCCAGAGCCAGGCGGGATTTGATAATCCCGATTGGGGGCGCGCCGGCTTCGGTAACGCCCAGGTGCAAGGGGACGTCCGGACGCGCGGCAGCGAATTTCCGGTTGGCTTCCAGCGTCAAATACGGGTCGGATTCCTTGAGCGAGACGCAGTACCGGGTAAACCCGATGGAATCGAGGTACTGAGCGTGCTCCAGCGCGCTGTCGAGCATGGGGGAGAGCATATCGTCCGGGGCGAACTTGTCCTTCTTGGCGGGGTCGACGGAGCCGCTGTTGACGCCGATTCTCAGCGCGCAGTCGTTCTTCTGGGCGACGTCCGCTATATATTGCACTTTCTCCTGCCATGGGCGGGACGGTTCAAAATGGTACAGATGCCCGGGGTTGTACCGGAGTTTATCGACCCACGGAGCTGCCAGTTCCGCCATGCGGTAGTTTTCCTGCAAGTCGACGGAGAGATTGACCTGCCGGGCGTCCGTTTGCGTCAAACGTCGAATTTCCGGCAGAGCTGCGGCGTCTTTGGGGTTGTCAACCGCAATGCGAACCAGCCCTGCCCCGGCGTCGTAAAGCAGGTTTGCCTGCTGGACGACTTTCTCGACATCGTACGTTTTGACCGCGCACATGGACTGAATCATTACCGGGTTTGTCCCGCCTATAACGACATTTCCTATTTTAACTTCTCTGGTTATCATGACTAATCGTCTCAAACAGACCTTTTTATTGTTTGATTTTTCAGTGAATTTTTGTTTTTATCGGTTTCAATTAAACGGTTAGGTAAACCTTGACGATAATAACTTTGTGAAAAACGGAAAATTTTCACGATTTTTTGGTTTGAACGTATAATGCGTTGTATATTGTTTATAGCATAAATGAACGGGAACGTCAAGGATTGATTTTGACGTTTTTAAGACGTATATTGCTTTAAAGACAACAAATTTTTGGAGAGAAATACCGTGGATCAGGAAATTAACGTATTGGCTTTGGTTAAAGGAACGGAACGCTTTGTATTCCTTTTCGATGACGAGAGCCGCAGCGAAACTTTAACAATGCTCGCCAGATACGCTTCCAACCCGGATTTGAGCTTTACGTGGTACGACGCCGCCGTTTTGAGCCAAAAGATTCGTCAAGAGTCGCCAGCTTCCATGGAAGTTGCCGCCCATGTCAATGCTGAGACGTTAAAAAACAAATAATCTAAAACAGAACGTCATCGTTAGCGCTGTTGTTCAAGCGGGACTCCCTTTTGAATCCCGCTTTGGTTTACGTTGCTTATAGCATACTGTTATGAAGTCGGATCTGTCTTCTGCAATTAACTATTATTTGTCGTATCTGGATGTTGAACGCAACGCTTCAGAATACACTCAAAAAAGTTATCATGAAGACCTGTCTATGCTTGAAACGTATCTGACAAATAAAAATCACGGTCGCAGTATGCAGGTTTCGGCGATTACGACGCCGCTTCTGCGCGGCTACGTTGCGTGGCTAACCGAGCAGAAATACGAGCCGTCAACCATTTCTCGGCGGCTGGCGTCGTTGAGAAGTTTCTTCAAATTCTGTCAGCGGGAAGAAATCGTCGACCAGAACCCCGCGGCTCCGTTAAGAAATCCGCGTCAGCACAGGCGATTGCCGCATTTTCTTTCGACAAAAGAGGTTAATCAGCTTCTCATGGCTCCGCCGGAAGGAACCGTTGCCGGCATTCGCGACAGGGCAATTCTCGAAACGATGTACAGCACCGGCGTCCGCGTTGGAGAGTTGGTCGCGCTGTCGGACGACGACGTCGACGAATCCCAGCAGATAATTCACGTTTTGGGCAAAGGGAAAAAAGAACGCATCGCGCCGCTGGGGTCGTTTTGCCTTCGCGCGATAGCGGATTGGCTGGAAGTGAGAAACGTCAACGTCCCGGAAGGCGCGCCTGTCCCGCTGTTTACGAACAAGTTTGGAACCCGCCTGACGACGCGCTCCGTCGCTCGAATGTTGGAAAAGTACATTGCTCAGACGGGTTTGGACGATCGAACGTCGCCTCACACGCTGCGACATTCGTTCGCCACCCATTTATTAGACAACGGCGCGGATATCCGCTCCGTTCAGGAACTTCTCGGACACGCCAATTTACAGACGACGCAAATCTACACTCACGTCAGCTCTGCCACTCTCCGCGCCGCTTACGAGAAAGCGCACCCGAGAGCAAGAAGGCAGTAGGCAGTAGGCAGTAGGCAGTAGAAAATAGGCGCGAAGCGCATCCGCTAGAACCGCGTAGCGGTTCAATATTAATAGCCGTGGGTTTCAACCCACGGAGGCAGTAGAAAAAAGGGTGCAGATTCTATATTACCTAAACTAACCCGCAAGCGTGCAAAATATGGTAAGCAATAAGCCCAACACCGGCAAGGCAAAGAATAACGTATAAAAGAATCCTGGAAATCTTTTCGTTGCGTTCTCGCTTTTCATTATCGGGATCAACTGTTTCTATTGTAACAGTCTGACGCGGTCGACCGTTGTCGTCGATTTCATCAACCGTTGTGATTTTTATGTTTTGCGGTTTACGATAGTTTTCCCAACGAGATCCTCTTGACATTTTAGGTATATGTTATGGCTTTTGATATAATATGATTGATATAGATGCCTTAGCCTATACAGACAAGGCTGAAGTTAGTTTGCAGCAATTACCCCTTTTCTTAGAGTATCCCACAAGCGTATAAAATAGCGTAAGTAAACAGAAAAGCGACAAGAAAGCAAAGACCAAAAACCAAAATGTTTTTGGCAATCTTTTTATCGCGTTCTCGTTTTTCTTTATCGGGATCAACTGTTTCAATTGTAACAGTCTGACGCGGTTTTCCGTCATTGTCAAAATCATTAACAGTTGTAATCTGGACGTTCACTGGTTTTGTATGATTCCAAAAACCCGGCGGTTCACAAATAAATAAAATCATGATGGACGAAAATGGCTTTTTAAATAATCCAATCGATATTGAAACCTTTATCAATATCGGCGTGTTTGAAGTTGATTTGCAACAATTCTAATAATTCCTCTTTTCCTAAACTAACCCGCAGGCGTGCAGTATGGAATAAACAATTAGCCAAACGCCGACAAGGCAAAGAATAACGTATAAAAGAATCGCAGCGTTCTTTTCGTTGCGTTCGCGCTTTTCTTTTTCTTCAGGAGAATTGTTTCTCCAAGTTTCCAGAAACTGTTCCCATGGAGTTTTTTCGTGTCTGCTTTGTCTACTCATTGATAACAATAACGGTTAATTATGGCGTTTGATATAACACAAGCAATAATATAGAAAAGCCAACACAGGCAAGACAGTAGGAATAGCCACCTTACTATTGCCTACTGCCTACTGCCTATTGCCTCACTTTATTTCACCACAAAATTGACCATCTTTCCGGGAACGATAATCTCTTTGACAATCGTTTTCCCTTCGAGTTGTTTGGCGATTTTTTCGTCTGCGACGGCGGCGGCGCGCATGGCGTCTTTGTCGGCGTCGACGGGAACGGTAACAACGGCTTTCATCTTGCCGTTAATCGAAACGGGGATGTCTTTGGTCGATTCAACCAGAGCCGATTCGTCCCACGTCGGCCAGGGTTCGTACGCCAGCGTCTTGTCGTGTCCGAGAGCCTGCCACAGTTCTTCCGCAATGTGCGGCGCGAACGGGGACAGCAGCAGGACAAACTGTTCCAGCGCCTTCTTCGGTCGGACGGTTTCTCGAGTAAAGAAGTTCGTGAACTCCATCATTCGGGAAATAGCCGTGTTGAACGCCATGTTGTCAATGTCCTGCGTAACCGCCTTGATCGTTTTGTGAAGGACGCGTCGCTGTTCTTCTGTACAGGCGACGTCCTGAACCGCAGAGCAGAGTTCCGTTCCGTCCGCTTCTTCGTCAACGACCAGACGCCAGACTCTGCCGAGGAAGTTGTGAACGCCGCCGACAGCCGTTTCCGACCACGGTTTGACGACTTCCAGCGGGCCCATGAACATTTCGTACAGACGCAGCGAGTCAGCGCCGTGTTCCGCCACGACGTCGTCTGGGTTGATGACGTTGCCGCGGGACTTGGACATCTTTTCGCCGTTTTCGCCCAGAATCATGCCCTGGTTGACCAGTCGCTGGAACGGTTCTTTTGTGGAAACGTATCCGCGGTCGTACAGGACTTTATGCCAGAATCGGGCGTAGAGCAGGTGCAGAACGGCGTGTTCCGCGCCGCCGACGTACAGGTCAACCGGCATCCAGGCTTTTTCAATCGCCGGGTCGACAAACGCCTTGTCGTTTTTCGGATCCAGGTATCTCAGATAATACCAGCAGGACCCCGCCCATTGCGGCATCGTGTTGGTTTCCCGGATGTACTTTTTGCCATCGATTTCCTGATACAGCCATTCCGCCGGAGCATGTGACAGCGGCGGCTCCGGCTCGTGCGTTTCCGACGTATGGAGCGCTTCTTTCGCCAGTTCGGAGACGTCGAACTTCTCCATTTTCGGCAGGTCGATTGGCAGCTGGTCCGCCGGAACGATTCTCATCAAGCCGGTGCGTTTGCCGTTTTCGTCCAGTTCATGGAGAATCGGGAACGGTTCGCCCCAGATGTGCTGACGGGAGAACAGCCAGTCGCGCAGTTTGTAGTTAACCGCCTGACGTCCAAATCCGCCGTCGGCGACAAACTTGGTAATAACCTTTTTGAACTCTGCTGTCGGCGTTCCGTTGAACTGTTCGGAGTTGATCGCCACGCCGTCGGCAATAAACGCTGCGGTTCCGGCAAAGAGTTCTTCTCTCGCCTTTTTGTCTTCCTCGGACGTAACCTGCGGGTCAACGACCGGGATAATCGGCAGATCGAACTTCTTCGCAAAGTCGAAGTCACGCGTATCGTGAGCGGGTACCGCCATGATCGCGCCGGTGCCGTAGGAAATCAGAACGTAGTCTGCAATCCAGACGGGAATCGGCTTGCCGTTAACCGGGTTGACAGCGTAGAATCCCGTAAAGACGCCGGTTTTGTCTTTGTTGAGATCCGTTCTGTCCATCTCGCTCTTGTGAGCCGCTTCTTCCTGATACGCCTTGACAGCCGCCGCCTGTTCGGGAGTCGTCAGACGGTCGACAGCAGGATGTTCCGGCGAGATAACCATGTACGTCGCGCCAAAAAGCGTGTCGGGACGCGTCGTATAGATTCTCAGCGAATCTTCGTCCGGCTTTTTCGGGAACCCGGACTGGGCGCGCGCCGCTTTCCAGTCTTCGTACTTGGACTTGTCGCCGATGTAAAAATCGACTTCCGCGCCGATGGATCGACCGATCCAGTTTCTCTGCAGCGCCTTGACGCCTTCGGGCCAGTTGAGCAGTTCGAGGTCTTTTTCCAGCCGGTCAGCGTAGGCGGTAATGCGGAGCATCCACTGACGCATCGGCATGCGGACGACCGGGAACCCGCCGCGTTCGGAAACGCCGCCGATTACCTCTTCGTTCGCCAGAACCGTACCCAATTCCGCGCACCAGTTTACCGGCGCGTAAGACTGATACGCCAAACGATGCTCGTCCTGATACCGTCTGACGGCTTCGTCGCCCTGCGCCTTGACGTCGTCCGGAATCGGGAGTTCGGAAATCGGACGTCCTTTTTGCTGTTCGGCGTCAAACCACGTATCAAACAGAACCAGAAAGATGAACTGCGTCCAGCGGAAATAATCGACGTCCGTCGTCGCCAGCTCGCGATTCCAGTCGTACGAGAACCCCAGCGCCTGCAGCTGACTGCGGAACCGGTCGATGTTTTTGTGAGTGGTGATTCGCGGGTGAATGCCGGTCTTTTTGGCGTACTGTTCCGCCGGCAGACCGAACGCGTCCCAGCCCATCGGGTGCATGACTTGGAACCCGTTCATGCGGCTGTATCGACAAACGATGTCCGTTGCCGTATACCCTTCCGGATGCCCGACGTGAAGTCCGTTTCCGCTCGGGTACGGGAACATGTCCAGAACGTACTTCTTCTTGGCGCCTTCGGGCAGATGGGCGTCTACCGCGAACGTGTTATTGACTTTCCAGTATTCTTGCCATTTCGGCTCGACAACGGCGGGATTGTATCGCATGGTTAGTTAAATATAAAATGAATGTAAGGAAACAAAAAAGCCTGCAACCGTCGCTTTGACAATCGCAGGCTTAAATATAGGCATAACTTCCGTAAAGCCAAACGTTGTCAATTCAACGCGGTTAGTAACAATGGCAGCAGGGGAAGTTCGTTTTTAGTAATCATTTTGTATATATTCTATTTAGTTTGCCTTTTCTGTCAAGGGGGAGGCGGCGAGGCGCCGCTCCCAACCCGCGCTGCCGCGCGAAACGTATTATACCCGCTCCCGTTGGTCGCTTCGTTCTACAGATAAACTTTGATGAGTCCGGTTCGCGGGCGTGTCGCCCGCATGGAACCGCATAGCGGTTCAATATTTCTAGCCGTGGGTTTTAACCCACGGAACAGAGAACAAACAAAAAAGAAATTGACAAATATTCTTTTTTCCGTCCCTCTTGTCAGGCGGCTGATTTATGACTATAATATAAATTATGAACAATCAAATATCCCTTTTGGAATCCAATATCGGCAAAGCGCTGCTGGGCAAGGCGGACAAGATTCGCTTGGCGGTTGTAACGCTTTTGGCTGACGAGCATTTGCTTATCGAGGACGTGCCAGGCGTCGGCAAGACG
Organism: Thermoguttaceae bacterium; assembly: GCA_017407125.1. Classification (GTDB taxonomy): domain Bacteria; phylum Planctomycetota; class Planctomycetia; order Pirellulales; family Thermoguttaceae; genus RUG11551. The sequence continues at coordinate 84,412 of JAFQXE010000021.1, read as the reverse complement.
CTTCTCGGGCGGGCTCTGGCGCGGTCGATTGACGGCGAGTTCAAACGAATTCAGTTCACGCCGGACTTGTTGCCGTCCGATATAACCGGGGCGGAAGTCTATAATACCGCAACAGGCGAGTTTGCGTTTCAGCCGGGACCGATTTTCGCCAATATCGTTCTGGCGGACGAGATCAACCGAACGACCCCGCGAACGCAGTCGGCGGCTCTGGAAGCGATGGAAGAGAACCAGGTTACGTCGAACCGGAAAACGTATCCGCTCGAACGCCCGTTTATGGTAATTGCGACGCAAAACCCGCAGGAATTCGAAGGCGCCTATCCGCTCCCGGAAAGCCAGCTTGACCGTTTTTTAATGCGGATTTCTCTGGGATATCCCAATCGGGAAATGGAATTGGACATTCTCAAAACGCATCAGATTGCCAATCGGGTGGAATCTTTAACCCCGGTTTTGACGGCGTCTGACGTTGTCGCGATGCAGAACGAAGTCTGTAACGTTACAGTAGACGACTCGCTGCAAAACTACATTTTAGATATCGTTTCCGCCACCCGGGAACTGGAAACGCTTCGACTGGGCGTATCGCCTCGAGGCGCGCTGGCTCTGTACCGCGCCGCTCAGTCCTGGGCGTACTGCGACGGGCGAAATTACTGCATTCCCGACGACGTCCGATCGTTAGCCGTCCCGGTTTTAGCGCACAGAATCATTCCCAAAGGACATCTTCAGGAAAACCGCCGCCAGATTGCCGAACGAATCATCGAATCCATTCTGGAACAGATCGCCGTGCCGGGTTAGCGGCGCCCCGGCTCGCCTAATCGTTTCAGTTCCTTTTTCTTCCGCCTCCCTGCAGGAGACGAAAGAAAAAGGTTATTTGACGATATTTGATTTTGTTTGATCTTTGATCCGTGGGTTAAAACCCACGGCTATTAAAAGTGAACCGCTAAAGCGGTTCTAGCGGATGCGCTTTGCGCTATTTTCTCATTCTATGGGTTAAAACCCACGGCTATTAAAAGTGAACCGCTAAAGCGGTTCTAGCGGATGCGTTTCGCGCTATTTTCTCGTTCTATGGGTTAAAACCCACGACTATTAAAAGTGAACCGCTAAAGCGGTTCTAGCGGATGCGCTTTGCGCTATTTTCTCATTCTATGGGTTAAAACCCACGGCTAGAATTATTGAACCGCTACGAGGTTCTTTGCGGGCGATACGCCCGCGAACCGGGCTCAACCAAGTGCAATGGCAGAAAAAATTCTTGCTCTACTCCCCCCCTCTCGAAAAATTTTTTCTTTTTTCGCTTGCATTTTTTCTTCTAATACGTAATAATAAGTAAAGCCCCGTTTGAAAAGGCAAAATATGACCATTTCCCTCTTTTTTACAAGGAGAACAATTTATGAACAAGCGATTTTCCCTGTTGACAGCTCTGATTACAGCGGCGGCGGTTGTTTTGTGCGCCGTTGCGACGTATGCTCAGGGCGTTTTGGTTTCCGAAGACGCCCGACTGCCGCGTCCGGATATTATCATCATTCATCCGCCGTTCCCTCCGTTCCCGCCGCATCCGCCGATTCCGCCGCGTCCGCGCCCGGAACGCCCCGTTCTGGAATACAAGATCGACAGCATCGACGTTCACGTTACGATGACCGATCAGGCGGCGGAAGTCATGGTTTCCCAAACGTTTACGAACGAAGGCTCCGTCCAGATGGAAGCGTCGTTCATGTTCCCGCTCCCGTACGACAGCGCGATTGATCAGCTGACGCTCATGGTCGACGGCAAAGAGTTCCCCGCTAAAATCATGGCGGCAGATAAAGCCCGCGAGGTTTACGAAAGCATCGTCCGGAAGAATCTCGACCCCGCTTTGCTGGAATGGATGGGATACGGCATGTTCAAGACAAGCGTTTTCCCGATCCCGCCCAAGGCGTCGAGAACGGTTTCCTTGAAGTACACTCAGCTTTGCAAACGAACGGACGGTCTGACGGACTTCCTCTTCCCGCTGGCAACGGCTAAGTATTCTACAAAACCGGTCGGAAAGATCAGCGTTCACGTAACTATCGACAGCGCCGACCCGATTCGCAACGTCTATTCGCCCACTCAGGAAATCAAAATCCAGCGACCGACGGAAAAGTCCGCGTCGATTTCCTGGGACGTCGAAAAGATCGTGCCGGACTCCGATTTCCGCCTTCTGTTTGACGTCGGAACGGAAAAGCTGACAACGCGAACCGTCAGCTACATGCCCAACAAAGACGACGAGGAAGGATACTTCCTCCTTTTGGGCAGCCCGGAAATCAAGGCGAAAGACGAAAAGCCGCGCGCGAAAAACGTCGTTTTTGCTCTGGACACCTCCGGATCCATGATGGGCAAGAAAATCGCTCAGGCGAAAGACGCTCTAAAATACGTCGTCAAGAATCTGCGCGACGGGGATTCGTTTAACATTATCACTTACAACACCCACGTCAAGCTGTACAAAGATTCCATGCAAGTCGCTTCCGAAGAAACGCGAAACGAGGCGCTGGTCTTCATCGAAGGCATCTACGCCGGCGGCGGAACGGACATCAACTCCGCCATGACGATGTCGATTGAACAGCTCAAAAAGGCGTCTGCTGACAACCCGAATTATATTCTCTTCCTGACGGACGGCTGCCCGACGGTTGGAGAAACGAACGACGCTCAAATCGCTCTCAATGCGAAGAAAGCCAACGACTGCAAAGCCCGCGTGTTCTCCTTTGGCGTTGGATACGACCTCAACAGCCGACTGATGGACAAACTCGTCCGCGACAGCTCCGGTCAGAGCGAATTCGTCCGCGAAAATGAGAACATCGAAGACCGCGTCAGCCGCCTGTTTAACAAACTGCAGGCGCCCATCATGACCAACGTTCAGCTGACCTTTACCCCCGCCGACGATTCCGAGGCGAAAAAGCAGGGCGTTCCGCTTGTCAACCGCCTTTATCCAGACAGCGGCTTTGACATCTTCGCCGGCGAACAGCTTGTCATTTCCGGTCGATATCGATTCCCCGGCAAGGGAACGCTCACGGTTTCCGGCAAGATCAATGCTGATGAAACGCTGGAATTTACGTATCCGATTGAGCTGACCGAAAAGACGTCCAACACCCGCTACGCGTTTACCGAAAAGCTGTGGGCGATGCGTCGAATCGGCGCCATTCTCGACGACCTCGACCTGAACGGCAAGAACAAGGAACTCATGGACGAGCTGATTCAGCTTTCGATTCAGCACGGAATTCTGACTCCGTACACGTCATTCCTCGCGGACGAAAACGCTCAGCTTGACGTTGCCAGCAACTCCAGCCGGGTAGAACGACGCGTCGACGCCTTGGCGGAGAACACGTCCAACGCCAGCGGAGTAAATCAGAGAGCGCTCAAAGGCGCGTTCAAGATGGCTCAGAACGTTGCGCCACAGGCTCAACGCCTGGCAGACGCCGACATGGCTTTAGACTCCGTCATGGCGGAAGAAGCGGCAGCAGCTCCCGCAGCGCCTGCATATCACGGTCGGCCTTCATTTGGAGGCGCGGCGCCGGCAGCCGCAGCCCCTGCCCCGTCTGTCAAACAGGAAAAGGCGGCAATGGCTCAAAACCTGCGTCAGATTCACAACCGAACGTTCTTCTACAAGAACAATCAGTGGATCGATTCCTCTTTGACGGAAACGCAGCAAAACGCCGCCCCGCGCAAGATCAAACAGTTCAGCGACGAGTACTTCGCCCTGGCGAGAACCGCCGATCCGGAACTGGCAGCCTGCCTGACGTTTGAACAGCCCGTCCTGCTCAACGTCAACAATCAGCCGGTTTTGATTGAACCGTAAGATAACAAATCGTTAAATAACGTCTGCGTCCCGTTCTGGCTAACCCCGGAACGGGACGTTTTATTTATATCTTCTCCGCGCTTGGGGAAAAAGCCAATTCTTTCCGCGCCAATAATTGCTTGCGCCTCCATTTTTCTCTCTTTTCCCTGCCTACTTGTCAAAAATGAGATTTAATATATAATCTACAATAACGAGAAATTTGAAATGGTCGCATTTGCGCTGTCTAAATGTGAAAATGGGTATATTTTCAGACAGGCAGATGTTTAATATATTTTCATTATTTTTTTATTGTAAAGGATTATCCCATGTCCGAAGAAAACACCCCTATCGACGCTGAAGAAACAGCAACCAAGCTCAACCAGAAGGTTACAGTCGAAACCGTCGGCGCCTGCGAACGCCACATCACCGTTGAAGTTTCGGCGGAAGACGTCAATCGCGTTTTCGAAGAAGAGTATTCACAAGTTGCTCAAACAGCCCAGGTTCACGGTTTCCGAGCAGGACACGCGCCTCGTAAGCTGATTGAACGCCTTTACCACAAAGAAGTCAATCAGAAAGTCAAGGCGGACCTGCTTACCGCGTCTATCAGCCAGGTCAACGAAGACGAAGGACTCGCCCCGATCAGCGAACCGGATTTCAAGCTTGATTCCATCGTTCTGGTCGAAAACGCTCAGTTCATTTACGAGTACAATTTGGAAGTCCGCCCGGAATTTGACGTTCCGCAGTGGAAAGGTCTCAAACTCGAAAAACCTGTTCGTGAGTTCACCGACAAAGACGTTGACAACGCTCTGGAAGGCTACCTCGCCCGCAAGGGAACGTTGGTTCCGATTGAAGAACCTGCCAAGTCTGGCGATTATATCGTTGCCAGCCTGTCATTTACGTACGATGGCAATGTCATTTCGTCTGCCGACGACGAAACGATTCGCATTCGTCCAACGCTGTCGTTCCGTGACACAAATATTGAAAACTTCGACAAATTGATGGCCGGCGTTAAGGCAGGCGACGTTAAAACTGTTAAAGTAACGCTGTCTGAAAACGCGCCTAATCCGCTTTTCCGCGGCAAGGAAGTTGAAGGAACGTTCAAGATTAAGGAAGTTAAACGTTTGGAACTGCCGGAACTTGACGCTGAAATGCTTGAATCCCTTGGCGGATTTGAATCGGAAGCGGATCTTCGCGACGCCGTTTTGGACACTCTGAAGAATCAGCTTGCGTACGCTCAAAATCAGAGCAAACGCGAAGGCATTACCTCTCAGCTGCTCAAAGACGCTAACTGGGATCTGCCCGCCAAGCTGCTGGAAAATCAGACTGAACGCGAAATGTATCGCAAGGCTCTGGAAATGCAGCGTTCCGGTCTGAATGAAGAAGTGATTCAGCTGGTTCAAAATCAACTGCGTCAAAACGCCAAAGAAGAAACCGCCAAGCTCTTGCGAGAGCACTTCATTCTTGAGAAGATTGGCGAACAGGAAAATATTGAAGCGACGGAAGACGACATTGATAAGGAAATCGAAACGATTGCCATTCAGATGAATACAACGCCTCGACGCGTTCGTCTTCAGATCGAAAACGCCGGTCAGGAAGACGCTTTGCGAAATCAGATTGTCGAAAACAAGGTTATCGACCTGATTTCTGCGGCGGCGGAATTCGTCGAAGTTCCGTATGAACTGCCTGGCTCGCTGTCAACCTCCGCCATCAACTACACCGCTGGCGGCGAAAAACAGGAAGAACCCGAAGAAAAAACGGAAGAAACTCCGGCTGAAGAAGCTCCAGCTGAAGAAAAAGCCGAGTAATTCTGAACAGTTTTGACTCTGGTTCGTATAATGTTAAGTGGTAAGTAGTTAGTTTTAAGCGATAAGGACGCAAGGCGTTTTATATCAAATACTAACAACTTACCACTAATTACTAACCACTTAATACATATTGCTAATGATGAATTCACCTTATCCGTTTCAGATGTCAGGGTCGATTGACCCTCGCGCGGCGTTCTCCCCAATGGCGGAACGCGACTATCAGCGTCAGCGTACAATGACTTTGGGAGACTTGTTGCTGGAAAACCGCGTTGTCTTCCTTCAAGGCGAACTGTACGACGGAAACGCAAACGAGCTGGTTATGAAACTGCTGTATCTTCAAAGCGAGAATCGTCGTAAGGATATTCATTTTTACATCAATTCGCCTGGCGGATCTGTTACAGCTGCGATGGCGATTTACGATACAATGCAGGTTTTGGCGTGCCCGGTTTGTACGTATTGCGTCGGCTTGGCTGCCAGCGCCGGAGCGGTTTTGCTGGCAGGCGGAGCGAAGGGAAAACGATTTGCTCTCCCGCACGCCAAAATCATGATTCACCAGCCGTGGGGACAGATCGGCGGGCAGGTTTCCGATATGGAAATTCAGGCGCGAGAACTGGAGCAGACGAGAAATTCGCTCAATGAAATTCTCGCTTTCCATACTGGGCAGACCATCGAACAGATTGCCAAAGACACCGATCGTGACAATTACATGACGGCTGAACAGGCAAAAGCATACGGCTTGGTCGACAAAATCCTCACCAAACAGGAAAACGCCGCTGAAGAAGAATAATTGAAGGAGTAAAGCATGCCAAATTTGATTCCATTTGTAATCGAACGCAACGGGCGCGAAGAGCGCTCTATGGACATCTACAGCCGACTGCTGTCAGACCGCATTATCTTCCTCGGCTCGGCAATTAACGACGAAGTTGCCAACAGCATCGTCGCCCAGCTACTTTATCTGCAGGCGGAAGACCCCAAAAAAGACGTCCATATTTACATCAACTCGCCTGGCGGCTCCGTTTCCGCCGGGTTGGCGATTTACGACACGATGCAGTTCATTTCCTGTGACGTTTGCACGTACTGCATTGGTCAGTGCGCTTCCATGGGCGCGGTTCTGCTTACCGCCGGAACAAAAGGAAAGCGTTTTGCCCTGCCCAACGGCCGCGTCATGATTCATCAGCCGCTGGCTGGCATGGAAGGCACAGCTGAAGAAATCCTCATTCACATGAAGGAGTTTAACAAGGTCAAGGAGAAGATTAACAACATTCTCATCAAGCACACCGGGCACGACTACGCCACGATTGAAAAAGACACCGATCGCGACAATTTCATGTCGGCGGAAGAGGCCGTCGCCTACGGTCTGATTGACCAGGTTCTCGAAAAGCGCAGCGCGTAACGCCTTGAGCGTTAAACAATACACAGCGCATGGCGCGGACTTTCTCAACGCCATGCGTTTTTTAATATATGTAAAATAAAATAGATGCAGGATTTACCTTATTATTCTTTCAAACACCGCGACTATACAATAGAAGGTTATTCTCGCGGAGCGGTTCAAACGTACTGGCGAATTCCGGAATTCCATCTGGGGTTCGACCTGGGCGCTCAGCCGTGGTCTTTTATGGGAACGCCAAACTGGATTGTATCTCATTCCCACATGGATCACCTGGCTGCTTTGCCTCAATACGTAACTCGGCGAAGAATGATGAAAATGACCCCGCCGACAATCTATCTGCCATCGGAAGCAAAGGCTCCTGTTGAGCAACTGCTTTTTCAGTGGCAGCGTCTGGATAGAGGACGGTTGCCCTGCACTCTCGTTCCGATTGACTCGGATATGGAAATTGCGATATCGCGGAACGTTTTGGTCAAAACCTTTGCAGCAAAACACAGCATTGACAATGCATTGTCGTTCATTGTCTATCAGGTCAAAACAAAGCTTAAGCCGGAATATCTGGATTTGTCGGGCGAACAGATTCGAGATTTGCGTCTTTCTGGAGCGGAAATCACGTATGAAGTTCGAACGCCGGTTGTCGCGTTCACCGGCGACAGCCGTCCGGAGGTTTTGACGTCGCACCCGGATTTTCTCACTGCTCAGGTTTTAATTGCGGAAATGACGTTTATTTCTCTGGAACATCCTTTGACAACGATTCATAAATTTGGTCATTCCGATTTGGCGGATTTTGTTGCGTTAAAGGACCAGTTCAAAAATGAAGTGGTAATCGCCTCGCATTTCAGTACTCGGTATTCCGAAAAGCAGATAGAACATCAAATTGACAAATATCTGCCGGGTCGATTAGGCGGCAGATTAAAACTGTTTATGTAAACAGGGATAAATAGAGAAAGAAAACGTCAAAAATGCGTTTTTTCGTTCTTTCTTTTAAAAAACGCTTCTAAAATCGTTACCTTTTTATTGTAAAAATCGTATAAATATTATATAATGAGTTGACGTTATCCTAGGGATAATTGTTTCTTTTGTTTAATTTGCAAGAAAAAGCGCCGGGTTGTCTGGGGCTTTTCAGCTTGCTAACACTTTAACCGTTTACTTTAGAAATCATGAAAAGAACAATCGCATTGAGTTTGTGTCTGGCGTTTGTCGCGTCAATCGCCTTTGCATTTCCGCCGGGAATGCCTCCGAAAGAAAATCCGCTGGTAACCAAGGTCGCCCCGGAAGAGGTGGGCGCATTTATGAGCTGGCAGGGAACCGCCCCCGCTGACGCGTCCTCAACCAACAAAGTCGAACAAGCGCTTGCAAAACCGGAAGTCAAAGAAGAACTCGCAAAAATCCAGGCGTCTATGCTTGAAAACTACACGAACAACCCCTTTGCAAACAAATGCTTTGAATTGGCTTTTAAAAATGGAGCCAGCTTGTCTGGATCAACAAAAGACGCATTCTCTGGCATGGTTTCTTTGGACGCTAGCGGCCCTGCTGTGATCGAAAAATTGACGGCTGAAATGAAAAAAGCTGCCGCTGCTGGAGAAATTCAAGTTGAAACGATCAATATCGGCAAGATGTCATTCTACAAGGTTTCCTCAGAATCTTCTGAACAAGATCTCTACTGGGGAGCGTTAGGAAAAGGACGCGTTCTCGTTTTTGCTCCCACTGAAAAGGGATTGATGTCAATTCTCAACAACGCTCGAACTCCGGAACCCGCGTGGATTGCAGATGTTAAAAAGGATCTTGCCATTGAACGCTTGTCCACACTGTCCTGTGTTTCAGCTAAAGTCATTAAGGATAATATGCCACAGAAAGACGATTCCGATGATGACGAAGAATCGTCCATGGCGGAATTCCAGAAGAAGTTCGTCGGCGGCGATTATGTAGACAAAGTCGTTGCCGCGTCCGGTTTGGACAGCGTTGGCGCCGTTCACAAAAACGCTATTTATATGAAGGACGGCTGGAAGAACACGCTTCCGGGCATTATGATTGACAAACCTTTGACAGAAAAAGATTTGTCTGTCATCCCCAGCAGCGCCGTTGTCGCTTTAGCTGGAAAGACGGATCTTAACGGATTGTTCAAGGCTGTAACTCAAGCTGAAGGACTTCCTGAAGAAATGAAAATGCAAATTGCAATGGCTGGCATGGTTGTAACTCCGTATTTGGCTTCTCTTGGAGATTCCTGGGCGTTCTTTGTTACAGCTGACGACGGCGTTCCCGGCGGCGCTCTGGTTTGGTCGCTGAAAAACCCGGCCATGGCGAAGATCCAGCTCAAACAGCTTATGGAAATGCTGAAGAATAGCATGCAGAAGACTGAAATGGAAATTGACGACATGGGCTTCAACAACCGAGAAATGCGCGTTATTCCAACTCAGCTCAAACTCTTCGGAGACGATGAAGATGAAGACGACAATAACGCGCCCGGCGGAAGGATTCAGATTCAGCGTCAGGTTGTCATTCCCGGCGGTCAGCTTCCCAACGGAGCCGTTCCGATTCAGGTTATGCCTGGCGGTCAGATTCCCAACGGCGCAGTTCCGATGGGCAGAGGACAGATTCAGCTTAACGGCGGAAATGTAGACCCGTCAATGCTTATGGGGCTTATTCCTGAATCTATCGAAAAAATTAAAATCGGCAGCTACGATTTCTGGCTGTTCAAAAGCGGCGATGACGATACCAATAATTTCGTTATTGGCATTGTCGGGAAAAACCTCGTTGTTACAACCAAGTCCTATGCTGAAAAATACATCGAATTTGATGGAACTAAAAACATCAGCTCCAATAAAGCGATTGCAAAGATGATGACCAACAATCCGTCTTATCTGCTTTACGCAAATCCGGAATTTGTAATGGGCTTTGGCGCTGGATTGTTACAGTCTTTTGGCGGCGCGCCAAGCGAAGGCGTCATGGAATTGATGTCAGCAACAAATCTGCCGATTGTCATTGGCGTTTATTCAACGGACAATGCGGTTCGAATTGACGCTACTTCCGGATTGCCGCTGCCAGACGTTATTCTTTCCGCTGGATTTTTGGGAGCGGCTTCCGCTCAAAACAGCGATAACTAACGCCTGTCCGTAACTGACAAGCAATCAACGAGGTTAGCGATTCGTCGGCATTTCAAAAGACGAAACCGCTAACCTCGGCTTGTTTATGAATTACATCTGAAAACGCTTTATAAGAAAAGGGAGATACTATGTCGAATAAAGTTGCCCTCGTAACGGGCGGAGCGCGCGGTATTGGTTTGGGAATTTCCAAACAGCTGGCAAAAGAAGGCTGGGACGTCGTCTGCTGCGGAACGCGTCAGAAAGCCGACTGTCAGGACGCGTTAAATCAGATTCTCGACGCTGCAAAAGAGGCAGGGAAAGAAATTCGTTTGGAATACTATACGTGTAACGTTTCAGACGCTTCCGCTCGCGCCGCGCTGCTGGAAAACGTCCGACGCGATTTCGGCAAAATCAACGCTCTGGTCAACAACGCCGGCGTTGGAGCGAAAGTTCGCGCTGACGTTTTGGAAATGGCGGAAGAGAATTTCGAATGGCTGATGAAAATCAACCTCCAAGGTCCGTTCTTTCTCACGCAGGCGGTTCTTCGCTGGATGCTGGAAGAGAAGAAAGCCGATCCTGAATTCCCTGCCGCGGTGATTAACGTCTCGTCCATCAGCGCGACGGTTGCGTCGATCAGCCGGGGAGAATACTGCATTTCCAAAGCCGGCGTGAGCATGGCAACTCAGCTTTGGGCGGCGCGCGTCGCTCCGGAAGGAATCGGCGTTTACGAAATTCGCCCGGGAATCATTCATTCCGACATGACAGCCGTTGTTACACAAAAGTACGACAAGCTCATCGCCGAAGGTCTGACGCTTCAACCCCGCTGGGGAGAACCGGAAGACGTCGGCAAGGCGGCGGCAATGCTTCTCCGCGGCGACATCGCCTACAGCCCCGGACAGGTTATCATGGTCGACGGCGGAATGTCAGTTATCAGATTGTAGTTTAGGCAGTAGGCAGTAGGCAGTAGGCAATAGACAGTAGTTAGGCCCGTTGCGCCTGTTACGCATTTTGAATTAAACATTTCGAATTAAAATTATCATGAGCAAAACCAAATCATTAGACGAATTCGTTGAACAGTTTCGCGTCAAGCCGGGAAAGAACGTCAATTTGAAAAAGGATTTCGACCCTGGATTTCACGGCGAATATTTCGATAAAAACTCTGCTGCCGACGCGCTCCAGGAAGGCATCGTTCATTTGGCTCAATGGCAGGAAAAGCTCTACGCGGAAGGAAAGCGGAGCCTGCTGATAATCTTTCAGGCGATGGACGCCGCCGGGAAGGACTCGACGATTAAACACGTCATGTCCGGACTGAACCCGCAGGGCTGTCAGGTTACCAGTTTCAAGACGCCCTCGGCGCAGGAACTGTCGTACGGATACCTGTGGCGATGCGCCAAAGCCGTCCCGCCCAAAGGGTTCATCGGGATTTTCAACCGGTCGTATTACGAAGAAGTTCTCGTTACGAAAGTTCACCCGGAAATCCTCGACGCTCAAAAGCTCCCGGTTAAAGAATACGACAACAAATTCTGGAAACGCCGTTACGACCAGATCAACGCCTTTGAGGATTATCTGACGTCAACCGGCACGACCATTTTGAAGTTCTTCCTCAACGTCTCGGCGGAAGAGCAGAAAAAGCGGTTTCTGGAACGTCTGAAAAACGAAGATAAAAACTGGAAGTTCTCGACGTCCGATCTCAAAGAGCGCGCCTGCTGGGACGAGTATCAAGCCGCCTTTAACGACATGCTCAGCGCGACCAGCACGACAGCCGCGCCGTGGTACGTCATTCCTGCCGACAAAAAATGGTTTACCCGTCTGGCTGTCGCAGCTACGATTTACCTGACCCTGGAAGACCTCAATCCCCAGTTCCCGATCGTTACAGAAGAGCAAAAAGCCGCGTTCGCCGACGCGCGAAAGGCGCTGGAATCCGAAAAAGATTAAATCGGGGCGTTCTTGCCAGACAAAAAAGACGCATTTCAATATGTACAAAACCCTCGTACCAGACGGTAAAAACTGTCTGGTACACTTTAAAACGGAAAGGTAAATTATGGATCTGTTGATACTGACATGCTATTTTGCGTTTTTTATTACATATTGTTATTTTATTTATCGCTTTCTTAAAAAATATACTCCTAAATGGTTCGCGATAGCTCTTTCTATTGGATTAAGTTTGTTTCTAGCCTATGTCTCATTTATGATTTTATTATTTTTTATTTTATTCCTTGGCGTATTATTCGGTTTCATTCCCTCTTGAAACGCTTGTTTAGAATTCAATTACATTTTAACCCCGCGGGTTTGGCAAAACCAGCGTAATGCTGGCCTTGAAACGCTTGTTTAGAATTCAATTACATTTTAACAACAAGATTCGAATGTGTTAATTATTTATCGGTGCACGCAAAAATTTCTTGCGAAGATAGACAAGATGAGAAGCAGAATCGCGTCCCGGAGGGACGCAAACCTTGTAACCGTGGGCTTCAGCCCATGGACGAATAACGCAAAATAAAAAAATCGACAAATACTTCTTTTCTCCCCCCCAGCGCGTAGGCGCTGGGGGGGAGAAAAGAAGGTTGACTCGATTAAAGGGAATCTTTTTAATCGTTTTTCCGTGGGTTAAAACCCACGGCTATTAAAAGTGAACCGCTACGCGGTTCTATGCGGGCGACACGCCCGCGAACCGAACTCAACCATGTGCAATTGCAAGAAAAATTTGCATGCACCCTACTTATCCTCGCCGCCCCGCCCCCCATTGACTTTTCCGCCCTGGGGCGCTATGTTTAAAGAGTTATGAAAAGAAAAATAGTATTTCTGTCGATATTTTTGTTTGCGTCGATGGCGTCCAGCCTGCTGGCGCAGACGTCTACCCATTTGACTGGTCCGATGTTCCAGACGCAATTGACGGCTCCCATTTCCGGGACGACGTACAACGAGGCGGTTTCCGGGACGTCGCTGGCTCGATTTGCTCAGGTGAACTCGCTGGGATTTTATCTTGACCGCCGCTGTCCGTCGGACAAAATGTTTTCTCTCAACGCAAATAACATTTGCGTTCGCGAATTCTTTGACAAGGCGGCTGATCAGCTTGGCTGGGGCGTTTCGTATCCCAATGGGCTGGTTTACGTCGGACCGAAGGAGTACGCTGCGGTTTTACGGACGCTATTTGCTCTCCGGGGCGAGGACGCTCGCAAGCTTCCGTCTGACGCCGCGAAAATCTGGGCGAGACATCAAAATCTGCAATGGGAAGAGGGAACGAATCCCAAAGAGCTTTTGGAATCAATGACTGACGAGGCGGGGGTTCAGATTTACGGTCTGGATAAAATCCCGCACGATATTTGGGGCGCCGGCTGGACTCCGTCGATGTCGCTGGCGAATCGGGTTCAGTTTATTGTCGGTCAATTTGGATATACTTTCAAATTTGATTCCACGGGTTTGAAAATTGCGCTGATTCCGATTAAAATAGAGAGTATTGCGACGGTGCGTTCTTTGCCGGACGGCGGTAAGGCGCAGCAGAAAATCGAATCCTGGAAGGCGGAACTGCCTCGCTGTCAGTTTATCGCCAAAAACGGCAAGGTTTACGTTCGCGGACTGGTCGAAGACTTGGAACGGATTCTTCCCAACGGAACGGTCAGGCCCGTTTACGTTGCTCAAACTCAAAGCCCAGCGCAGCCGGGACAGAATTATCGCGTTGTATCGAAACAGCCGGCGCCTGCTGCTGACTTGGATAAACAGCGCCTGACCTTGCCGAAGGTCTCCGTTCCCCCGATTATTTTGGCGCAAAAGATTGCTGAACGCCTTGGTCTTCAGGTCGAAGTAAACGAAGAACAGCTTCGCGCCGCGGGAATGGCGACTGAAAAGGTCATTGAATTTGAAATACAAGACGCAACCGTCGACCAGTTTTTTGACGCCCTGGGTCAGAAAGCCGGCTGTAAAATGACGCGTCAGGGAAACAAGATTATTATAACGCCTTAATAGGGAATAGGAAATGGGGAATAGGGAATAGTTATTCGCCTAAAGGCGAATTTAAAAACTACTCCCTACTCCCTATTCCCTACTCCCCAAATCATCATGCCAAACTCCTATTTTTCTCCTGAAACGATAAGTCGAATCGCTCGATTGCAGGTTCGCGCCCGATATGTGGTGGAAGGATTCCTTTCCGGTCAGCACAGAAGCCCCTTTTTTGGTTCCTCGGTCGACTTCAAACAGCACCGTCAGTACGTGCCGGGCGACGACCTGAGAAACCTCGACTGGAAGGTGTTGGCAAAACAGGATAAATTCTATATCAAGCAGTACGAAGCGCAAACGAACCTCAACGCGGCTTTAATTGTCGACTCGTCCAACAGCATGAACTATCAGGGCGCGAAGTCCGCAATGAACAAGTACGACTACGCCTGCACCGCCGCCGTCAGCTTGGGGCATTTGCTTCTCCGTCAGTCAGACGCCGTCGGATGCGCCCGATTCAATAAGGATATCGATTCGCTCATTCCTCAGCATTCCCAGGGCAATCAGCTCGATACGATCTGCGCCATGCTGGAAGAAGGTCAGCCGATCAAACGCGGCAAAGAAGCGATGTCTGAGCAGGATTCCCAGTTCTGGCCCAAGCCGGTCTTTTCCCGATTGGCTCAGACGTACTCCCGAAAAGGGATGTTCTTTATCTTTTCAGACCTGTTCGTCAATCGCGACGACCTTTTCGAGGGAATAAAAGCTCTTCGCGCCCGCGGCAGCGACGTGATGATATTCCACATTTTAGACGACGATGAGATGGACTTCGAGTTCTCCGGCCCCACTCGATTTGAAGGGCTGGAAATGCCGCAGACGCTTCGCTGCAACCCGCGAGCGCTCCGCGACGGATACTTGGAAGCCCTCAACGATTATCTTAAAGAAGTCGCCAAAGGCTGCGCCGCCAATCAGGTTCAGTACAACCTCGTTAAGACGTCAACGCCTCTGGACGCGGTCCTGGCGCAGGCGTTACAGTATGGGAGGCAGTAGACAGTAGTTTTTCCGGGGCTAAGCGCCCCGGCTCGCCTATTTATTTCTTCGCAATGCTCTTGTAAAAGTCTATCGCCAGTTCAAGACCTTTGGCGAACCGGACGGTCGGCTCGTAGCCGAGAACTTCTTTCGCTCTGGAGATGTCCGCCAGTGAGTGTTTGACGTCTCCAACGCGCGGCGGTTCGTAAATCGGCTCAATATCGGAATGTAGCAATTCTTTGAGTGTTTTAAGAATCACATTTAACGACACCGCTTCGGCGCAGGCTATGTTAATCGGCTTGCCGTCACACTTTTCAGCGGGCGCGTTCATCGCCAGCCAGTTGGCGCGGCAGACGTTTTCAATAAAGCAGAAGTCCCGCGTCTGTTCGCCGTCCCCGTAAACGACAGGTCGCTGTCCGGCAATGAGTTTGCAGACAAAAGCGGGGATAACGGCAGCGTACGCGCCTTTTGGGTCTTGACGAGGGCCAAAGATATTAAAGTATCGCAGACAAACCGTTTCCAGTCCGTAGCTGTTGTGATACGCTTGCATATATGCTTCGCATGAGATTTTGTCTGCCGCGTATGGCGACAGCGGTTCGACCGGCATGGATTCCGTCTTGGGCGTCTGCGGCTGATTTCCGTACGCCGCGGCGGATGCTGCCAAGACGACTCGTCGAATCCCATGTTCTTTCATGGATTCCAAAACGTTAAGCGTCCCGCCAACGTTGATCGCGTGAGCGTCTTCCGGATGGTCGATGCTTTTTTGTACAGACGCCATCGCCGCTAAATGAAACACGCCGCTGCAGCCGGTCATGGCGCGGCTGACGGCGCTTTTGTCTCGAACGTCGCCCTGAACGAATTCGATTTTGTTACAGACGTCGGCAAGGTTGTCCGCCTTCCCGGTTGACAGGTCGTCAAAGACTACAACGGACTGCCCTTGCTGAAGTAAAAAATGCGTTAAATTTGAACCAATAAATCCGGCGCCGCCGGTAACGAGGAATTTCATACCTTATCGCTCAATTTTAATTCTCGATCCAACGGATAAAATATCGTATAAATCGTCAATATCGCGCGCTCCCAGACAGATAAATCCGTATGGCACAGATTGACGAATGTATTGTTCATTATTGGTGCCGTGAATTCCAATTTTGACGTGGTTTGGATCGTTAACGCAGGCAAGAACCAGAAGTCGTTTGCCGTATGGGTTATTGGAATCGCCCGGTCCAAAGGTTGTTGGATTGTTTGACAATTTTGGGTATTCAGGATTGATGTATTTTCCATCAATGATGTAATCGCCCTGAAGTCTGGGACAGTCGCTGCCAAGTCCTATGGGAAACGTTCCAGCGTACAATGACTGGTTGATATCATTTTTGATTGGAAGCCAAAGCGTCAATTCGTATTTGTCCAGATGAACTTCGGCGTTGAACGGACCAGGGATAACCTTTATTTGTTCGCCCGGATTGACGTGATACGGAGCCTTAATTCCGTTAATTTTAGCGATAAGCTGCCACGGAATCTGATATGTTTCAGCAATGGAAGTAATTGTATCTCCGGGTTGAACTGTGTGTAAATTAAAATACTTTTCCGGATGGAGGTAAATAACCTCTCCTGCCAGCTGTATAAGCAATAAATGAATTTGTTTGGTTTCGTACGGGGTGAAGTCCGGCGAATTGTAGAACTGACTAAGTCGTGACAACGCCGTAAGGATTTCTCCGTTATTAATTTTATTGTTGGCTTCTTCAAGAAACGCCGCTACTTCAGGCCGGCATACGTTTTCTTGCGTCGGACTGACATTGCTGGGATTCGTTTGCGGCGGGGGAAGAAGATCGGAGTTTCCTCCTTCAGGATCAATCGGATTAACATGATCGAACGGATCCATCGGCTCGACGTTTGACGCTGGAGGGTCATTCGGTATTAATGGTTCTACAATTGGGGAATCATTTGCAGACGGCAATGGGGTTTCTGAAACCGTCGGGGCGGCTAATCCGTACGGAGCTGACGGCGTTGCCTGTTGGCTTTCTGGCGGCAGCGCCGGAAGATTTATATTATCATTGGCAGCATTGTCAAACGTCGCAGGCTGGTTGTTTTGAACAGATGGAGTCGAAAATGGATTCGACGGGCCCAACTGGAAGCTGTCGTCCGCTGGAGCAGTCTGGTCATCGTCCTGTTTGTTGGAACCTCCTCCAAAAAATGAGGAAAGAGAATTCTGACGGTCGTCTGCCGAGGAATTGACATAGTTGTATGCGCACAAAAAAACTGTAGAGAGAAAGGCGCCAGAAAATATTATGCGTAAGGTTTCTTTCATGATTAGTTATGAATGGTTAAATCTGATTGATTTTGAGTTAGGAGTTAAGTTCGTGTAACTCGTTACTCGCTGTTAATAGCGCCCTTATATTACAGAATAAATACATTTAAATCCAGAGCAATTTTGACTCTTTCTTTTATTTTATGAGCAAATTTTCAAATTTTTCAGACCATTCAGCTCCACCCATGTCAGGACGCAGCAGTTTGAGCAGACGAATCATTTCCGCTGCTTTACCCTTTTGCCCTGTTTTAACAAGCAGAGAGGCGACTTCATATTTGGCGCGATACCATTGCGGGGAATACTGTTTGACGTTTTGAGCGACTTTTCGCCATTGATTTAACGCGTCCTGGTCAGCGTTTGCCGATGATAGCGCTTCCGCAAACCCGATCTGAACGTCCTCGGCGTTGGGGAACTCTTTTGCCAGCGGCGCGAACAGCGCGACAGCGTCTTCTGGACGGTTTTCCTTTAGCGCGGTTTGCGCCTCTGAAAGCCGCTCTGCCGGCGTCTTGGGAATGGCTTTAACAGCTTCGGCAAGACGCTGTTTTTGTTGACGAATCAAATTGACGTCCGGCGAGTCCGGGAATGTCTTGAGGAATTCGTCCAGCATGGCAGAATAACGTTCAACGGTATCGGGCTTTTGGACGTCTACCAGTTTTCCAGCATGAAACAGAGCCGTTTTGAACGCCGCGGCGGCTTGGGGATTTTGGGGGTTGTCAAGCGCCGCCTGTCGAAAAAGCGCCGCTGCCTGAACGTGGTCGTTAAGCTTATGGGCTATTGCCGCCGCAACGTACTGATATTTGAAAACATTAGGATTTGACGCAGAGCTTCCGCCCACAGCCAATTCTGCCTTTGCCGCTTTCAGATAGGCGTCAATAGCTTTTTGGAACTGACCTTCTCTGAACAGGTTTTCCGCCGCCAGAGCAATCGTTGTCGGCGATTGACTATTTGTTACGTTTTCGTCTGCGGATTCTTCTTCCAGATTTTTTACCGCCAGCGCCGCCAAGACCTGTTGAGCGCTTCGGGCGTAAAAGCCTCTGTCGTACAAGCGCATTTTTTCAGCCCATTGAGACGCCCTGTCCTGCCATTTTTTTTGCTCATTTTTATCGCCCCGCGCCGCCGCCTCTTTTTCGAGCGTAACGTATGCGTCCAAAACCGCTAAATGCGCGGCATCGTCAGACGAGTCCGCGTTGGAAAACGAATCGTTCAGAGATCGTTCCAATTCCGACAGCGTATTAATCGCGGCAGAACGGTTAGCTGTCATGAGCGTGTACAGCTTTTCCGCCTGAAATTCCAAAAGCAATTCAGTAGGCGGCGTTTGCTGTTCTAACATGAATTGCAGAGCGCTCTGGGCAGCTTGAACGTCGCCTGCCATTCTTTCAGCGCGAACGCGAAGCAGTCTCGCCTTCCAGCATAAAGGGTCTGTAGACGGGATTGAACCCAAAGGTTTGAGTTCTGAGTTTGCCTGAACAACGCAGTCTGAATATTCTGGACTGCCGGCAGGATAGCATTTTGCCATTGCCAGCGCGCGCCGGGCGGACAGGAACGCCGTTTGATTTTTGATTCTTTGCCAAAGGTCGTCAGAAAAAGCTTTTTCGTTTGTTTTAGGGTCTATCGCATTAGAAGGCGTATTGAGTATTCTGGACAGCTCTTTTATCTGCTCGTCCGTTTGACGCAGTCTGGTTAACGCCGCCTGACGAGTTGGCTCGTCGCCCTGAAGAAGCTGAACGTTCATCGCTCCCAATTCGCCAGCATTTACTCCGTTGATAGCCAACGCCAGCAAAACGCGGATTCTGAACGGGCTGTCGCCGTGCGATTTAAGATACTCGTCTGCCATTTGCCGGGTTTTGTCGACTATTTCGCCCTGTTTATCGGAAGAAACGCAAAGGCTTTCTTCGCCCAACAGTTCGATCATGGCGCCTGTCAACTCCGCCGATTGACTGTCCGACAGCTCGTCCTGAAGCGCTTTCTCCGTCAGATAGGATTCCCCCAGCCGATAAAGCCGCATTTCGCGCAGCGTTCTGACAAAATCTGCATCGTAAGACGCCGGCGGAACTGCATCACAAACCAGCGTCAAAGCCAATACGGCAGAAATCAATAACGCCAGCGCTCGCATTACTTTTCTCCCTTGAATATTTTACGCTGAAGCGATGGAACGTAACAGGTCCAGTTGGAATCTTCGTTGAGATCTTCCTGGATGAGCTGAGCAAAACCAACGATTTTGGAGTCCATGCAGTCTAAATGATGAAGCGTAATCGCCTCGAGCGTCATAGGCAGTTTGGGAGATCCGAACTCGTATTCGCCATGATGGCTGATGATCAGATGCTTAAGCTGCGTTTTGAGATAATCCGGCATGGATTCTCCTGAAAGCCGTTCCGATTCCGCAATTTTTTCGTTGAGCTTTTCAACGCCCATAACCAGATGTCCCAACAACTGTCCTTCGTCCGAATAGGCAATCTCGACGTCGAACTGGATTTCGTCAATTTTGCTGATGTCGTGAACCAGCGCGCCGGTAAGAAGCAAGTCGCGATTAAGAATCGAATACAAAGCCGCGGTTTTATCCGCCAGTTCCATAACCGACAACGTATGTTCCAGCAGTCCTCCCTTGTAGGCGTGATGATTTTTGACTCCGGCGGGGGCGTCGCAAAAGCGGGTCATAAACTCGTTATCGATAAGAAGACAGTCCGCCAGATTTCGCAATGACGGGTTTTTAATCGTTTCGACAAGCTGTTTAAGACGTTTGACAAGTTTGGCGACGTCAATTTCCGCCTGTTTGACGTAGTCGTCCGGATTATAGGCGTCATCCGAAGCGAGAACCAGCTTTTTGGCAATAATCTGTAAATTCCCCTGAAAAACCTGGGCTTTTCCAAGAACCTGAACGTAGTCGCCAACCTCAAAAACGCGATAGACGTTTTCGCCTGCGTTCCACATTCGAACGGTAAGCGTCCCGGTTTTGTCATAGATTTCAACTTGAAGGTATGAGTCCCCGTTTCTGTTAAGACGAACCTGCTTATTGGCAATGCGGTATATGGAATTGACTTCTGTCTTATCGGCAAGGTCTTTGATAAACTGATGTTCAGGCATTTGAGCGCTCTTAAAATGGATGTTTAGGCAGTAGGCAATAGGCAGTTGGCAGTAGGGAAGATTAAACAAAGCGACCAACGGGAGCGATTATAATACGTTTCGCGCGGTAGCGCGGACTGGGAGCGGCGCCTCGCCGCCTCGTTTCTCGCAACTTAAGGTATGCTTGAGTATATCCGAAAATGCTCTGTTGGGAAACGTCGATTTTACATATTCGGGATAAAATTAAAAAATTTTTGAAAAAAAACAAGAAAATTTGAATGCTCCCTCTGGAAAAAGTCTTAGATATGCTGTAAAATAATAAAATAGTTGAAAATAGACTTATAATTGGCAACATATAGTTGCTTGGTTTTAAGCCTGTTCCAATAGTGCAATTATTCAATCCGGTTATTAATTCGATATAAGCCCGCTTTATTACCTGTATCTGTTGAAGCGTTCATTTTTTGTTTTATTTTTCAGCGCTCAATCCAACAGACGTATATAAATGGCAATGTCGAAAGGTTATATTTTGGTAGGCGGTTTACATGTCCATCGCGTTTGTGGTCTAAAACAACGCGCTTTTTGTTATTCCGCTGACGCATTATCAGGAAAACAGATCTTTTACAGAGTTCTGTTTTTTCTGTCTTGCGTTTTGACGCTTCACAGAGGTATCCTAAATGAGTACGAAGGCCAAACCTGATGCGGCTCCGGATAAAAAGAAATCGACAAAAAAATCCGATGCTTCCAAAGCCGCCCCAAAAACCGCAGTAACCGGAAAGAAGACGTCTGCAACAAAGTCATCCGATAAAAAGACGACAAAAAAAGCAGACGTTTCGTCAGAAGAAACCGTAAAGAAAACTGCTAAAAAATCTATGACTGCTGATAACAAAGAAGAAAAGAAGTCTACTCTCAAAACCAAAAAGGCGACGGCAAAAAAAGTTTCCGCTAAAGAGTCTGCTCCAACAAAGGCCGCGGAGGAAACAAAAAAGCCAGTGAAAAAGACAACGTCTAAAAAAACCGCTAAAAATGTGGATGTCGAAGCCGAACCGGCGGTTAAAGAAACTTCAGGAAAAGTAACAAAAACGAAGAAGACAACCAAAAAATCTTCCAAAGCCGATAACGATATTGTCAAATCGCTGACGGATTTTGAGGATGAACCCAAGAAGTCTACGATTCGTGAAAAAGTCGAACAAAAGCGTCGTCGTAAAGCGACAGACGATGCAGATGCTTTTGAATCGGACGAACAGCCCAAAAAGAAAAAGCTGGAACTGGAACAGATTTCTCAGGATGACGACTACTCTGACACGCTCGATATAGAAGACGAGGACGAAGAAGAGGAATCTTATGACGAAGACGGTTACGACGATTCTTCAGACGATTTTGAAGATGATCTTAGCGATTTGTCAGACGATTCTCTGGAAGCTTTCGATGAAGATTCAGACTTCTATGGGGACGAAGAAGACATGCCGCGCCGCAAGGTCAAAAAACGCAAGCTGAAAAAGATTGGCGCGAAAAAAATGACCCGCAAAAAGATTGAGGCTCTTCTGGAAGGACCTTGTAAAGTCTGCTGGGGAGTTTTCTCTCCAGATATGAAAAAACTGTTTGACTTCCCCTTTGATCAGGAAGCCGCCGCCAGACAGAAAGCGGAGGAGCTGACTCAGGCTAAAAACGCTGAACACTTTGTCCAGCGGATCAAGATTTCAATCAAGGGAGCCAAGAAAAAATAGGCTGTTTTGGAGTGCGACGGCTTGCCGTCGCTTTCATTACCAGTTCCGATGTAAACCTGAAAAAACGTAATTCGTGCCAATAACGTTATGAACAGTAAACGATAATAAAATGAAAATTATTGTTCGAACGCTATTTGCACGAAATACATTTTTGGTAATTCTCAACGTTACCCTTTAAAAGCGACGGCAAGCCGTCGCACTCCATATTACCCCATGCTTCCATTTATTATCAAGCGAGTCGGCTGGATGCTGTTAACCCTCTGGGTGGTCTTTACGGTAAGCTTCTTTTTAATGCGCGCCGCTCCCGGAGGTCCATATAGCCGCGAACGCCAGCTTGACCCGCAAGTAGAAGCAAACCTCAAAGCGCGTTACAATCTGGACGCGCCATTGTATAAACAGTATCTGACAAGTCTTTTCAATATGTGTCGAGGAGACTTTGGCTGCAGTTTTACTCGTTCAGACTTTACCGTCAACGATATTATTCGTCAAGGCATGCCCATTTCCGCGACGCTCGGTTTTTTGGCGATGTCCTTTGCCGTCTTTTTGGGAATAACGGCGGGAATCGTTTCTGCAACGCATCGGAATTCGCCTTCAGACTTCATTTTAATGAGCTTGGCGACAATTGGAATCGCCCTTCCAGACTTTGTTCTGGCGGGATTGATTATCATTTTGTTTGTTTTTATAATTCCGCTTTTCCCGGTTGCCAGCTGGGGAACGCCGATTCATCTGGTTTTGCCGGCTTTCTGTTTGGGCGCGCCGTATGCGGCGTATATTGCCCGACTGACTCGAACGGGAATGCTGGACGTATTGTCTCAAGACTATATTCGGACGGCAAAATCCAAAGGGCTTAGTCAAACGACGGTTATTTTCAAACACGCCTTGCGCGGAGCGATTATGCCGGTTGTCTCTTTTTTAGGTCCAGCGATTGCTGGCATCATAACCGGGTCGCTGGTTATAGAACAGATCTTTTTCATTCCCGGCTTGGGAGCGCATTTTATTGAAGCAGCCATTCAGAGAGACTACACGCTGGCAATGGGCATGGTTATGCTCTTCACGTTTTTGCTCTATTCGATGAACCTGATTGTCGACATCGCCTACGCTCTGATTGACCCGAGAGTAAAGCTGGAATAACAAGTCCAGATAGCCGCGGCAATACAATAAAAAATCGGGAAGAGCTTTTTCTTCCCGATTCTTTTTTATTCAAGTAAAACTGTTTGACAGCAAATTAGTCTGAGCTTCAAAATATCAAAACGAGGAAGCGACGCCGTTGGCTCGCGCGCGAGCGTAAATTCGTTTGGCTGCTTCTCGCTGGGCGGCGTCAATTTGTTTTGCCAACTTGATATTTTCAGCGCGCATCTTCTGGATTTTATCTACATACATTTGATAGCGAGCGTTTAACGTCTTCAGGTGAGCGGCGATAGCGTCGCGTTCCGCTCTGACTTTGTCCCGCTGGTCAGCCAGTTGTTTTTTCAGGTTTTCCTGAGCGGTTTCCAAACCTTTAGCGTCTTCCAAAGCGCTGTTGGCGTAGGCGGCGTCGAATTCAGCGGCAACAATCAGGTCGTCCAGCTTGGCGGACTTGCTTGAAACGGCGTCGAAAATACGTTCGTAATCTCGCAGTTTACGTTCGTATTTCATACCCGGTCTGTCCGGGTCGTCTTTACCGTCGTTGACGAATTCATTTGCGCTGGATTCCGGCATGAGTTCGCGAATCTTTTCCTCGTCCATTTTGGCGTACATGGCGTGTTCGTCACGCGGCATTTTTTCGTACAGGTTCCACGCTTCAGACGCTTTCTTTAATTTGTCCGTCAAATGAGGATTGGGATGAAGCCCCTTTGACTCGGATTGAGTCATTTCCATACTGGGCATAATCTCGATTTTTGTATCGTCCGCTTCCGTAACGGTGAACTTGCCGATATAGCGTCCTTCTTCTTCCAGCGGAGCCGCGTCAAAACAATACAAGATTGTTCCAGTAACGATATTGTGCGGACTGGGAGCGAGAACTTCCAGGACGACCTTGCCGGTTTCCGTGTCAACTTCAGCGGTGGCGTCAAACCAGGCGCGTCCTCGCTGGAACATAATTGAGTCTAAATCGCAGACAATCTGACGAATTCCCTTGGTCGTAATCTCGCCAGTTTTTTCGTCCATAACCCCGTGTTCCAATTCGTAGGATTCCTTTTCAACCTGCGCAATCTGCTTTTCCAGCTTGACAATCTTATCTCGCCAAATCTGATGCGTCTTTAACGCTCGACAAGCGAAAAAGAAGTTGAACGGAATGGTCAGGAATATCAACGCGACTAATATTTTATGAAATATACTCATGATGGTGTTAATTCGTAATGCGTAATTCTGCTTCCGGGTGGCGGGTATTACCCGCCTAAAATTGCTAACATAATTATTTTTCGTGGACAATGTCCGCTCCCCGGAAACTGCCTATAGCTCATCTATTATATTAATCGATAAATTCGGAATTGTCAAGGAAATTTTCTAAAAATTTTCAAGATTGCCTATTTTCTCTCTCCTAACTTTCCGATTTTGACGATTTTGCGGGTCGTACGAGCGGATTAAAAAGGATAGCCAGAGATAAAAACAGGCAACATCCGGCAAAGGCGTCTCCATACTGAACGTATTTTGAAACAGCAGTGCGAGAGTTGTTTTTCTTTAATGATATGGGAATAAATTCATTCTGAACGGTTCCACCCCAAAAAGACGGCGTTTCTCGATGACCGTGTTGAACGATCCGTCCGGTTGGGTCTATGTGAGCGGAAATGCCGCCGTTGCAAGCAACGAGATGAGTTTTTCTGGTTTCGATAGCGCGAAAAACGCTTTGAGTCAATCGCAGTTCGTTTTCAAAACTGCCTTTAAACCAGCCATCGTTTGAAAGATTGAGCAAAGCGTCGACGGGTTTGTCGGATTTTAAAACCTGAGCGCGAATAATATGAGGAAGCGTATTTTCATAACAGACGCTCGGAAGAAACGTCCAGTCAGAGTCCTCGCTTTCATTTGTTGAATTGACTTTTTGGAACGTCAAAGGAGAAGCAATTTGTTTTCCTGCCTGCATCCCGCCTCCGACAGGCGTGATCTCTTTAAGAACAGGAAACTGATCTGCAAAAGGTATGTATTCCCCAAACAAAACCAGATGCCGCTTGTCGTACTGACCGACGTCTCGCCCCTGGGAATCGACTCCAACAACGCAGTTGTAATGCAATACGTCTTCGCCTGACAGAATGCAGCGGTCGATGCCAGTAATAAAACAGGCGTCAAAATTTTTTGCCCAAGCGCCGATTTGTTTTTCAGACGCCTCGACATGTTGACGAACCTGATCTAAAAACTGCTCTTTTGTTCCTTCAAAATTCGGATCGGGAACAGGTTCTTTCTCTCCGATTTCCCAGCGAGGATAACGGAATATGCCCTCTGGCCAGACAATAATGTCTGGGCGCGGCAAGCTATTGAGAGCCTCAAAAGTCTTGGAACAATAAACATTAGATGTTCTTTCCAGGAGGTCGGGATCGTATTCAATCTGACAAGGCACGTTCCCCTGAATCAACGCAATATTAAGAGCCGATTCCAAATTCCCTGTTAACAGAGCGAATTCGTCTGTGCTATTATCAGAATTATCGAGTTTCAGATCGCTAATTGTCTTATCGAGTATAACGTAACCAGATCCTGCAACAAGACCGACGACCAGGAATATTGAAAATAACGCCAAAAAAGGCAGTTTATGTTCCATGCTGTTTTTCCACGCATGATAAACCAGAGTGGAAAGCAATATCACGATAAAACTGATGGCGTACGATCCGCCGAATTCCGCCAGCTGCAGCATGACAGGAGCTTTGTAGAACGCAATTCCCTGCTGATTAAGCAGAAATCCGGAAAGCAGATGTCCCTGAATCAATTCCAAACCTGTCCAGAGAATAGGCGCCGCAAGCCAAAGTGGGATTCTTTTTTGTAAAGCCAGTCTGCAACCCCAAGCCCAAACGAGCCAGTAAAGAGCCAAATAAGCTGACAGCGCCACCCAGCCGATGCTGGTCGCCCAATGCGGAAAGGCGACGTAAACGGTCATGGAAAGATTCCAAAGAAATCCCGCCAGCCACGCGCCGCCCAAAGCGCTGGACGTCGTTTGACGTTCAGACAGAATAAAACCCAATAGTATCGCCCATCCCGCCAGTGTCAACGGCGCCAAGTCAAATGGCGGGAATCCTAGTCGAATCAAAACGATTGATGGAATCAACAGGAAAAAAAACGATTTCATGGAATTGCTTTCGAAACTATTGACTCTGATTACTCTTGACTTTTAGTTTTTCGGAAGTCGAAGCTGATTGGTCGCCAAAAAGATGTTTTGCTGCTGCAGCTTAACTGTAAAGCCAAGTTCCTTGCCCATGTACGCCAGCTCTGACTGGAGCGTATCCAAATTCCAGTGCGTTGGAACTTCAACCTGACCAATCAGAACGAACTCGTCTTCTCCGCGGTGAGCGCCGTACAGGTCAACGATATTGATTTCGCGATCCGCCAAATAGGCGCTAAACTTGCGAACGATCGCCGGTTTATCCTTTCCAAATACGGTAATGACATAGCTGTCCGAATCCTGGGGCGCAGCCGGAGCGCTCTTGCTTTTCATCTGACGAACGCTGACCTGAAAGTCAGTATTGACCTGATGAATCATTTCAGAAAGGACGTCCGGTTCGATGGCTTCTGGAAGGCTGACGAGCATAATGAGCGTAAAATATCCGCCCAAAACCGTCTGGGAACAGCCGTCGATGTTGCCTGACAAAGATTCAATAACGGACGAAACCGACGAGACAATGCCCGGGTGGTCGTCTGCCATAACATTAATAACGTACGCGTGAGGAAAATGTTTGCTCATAACAAATACAGTAAATAAATATTACTAAATAATCTGTTTATATCTAATTTTGGAATGGGAAATGATTATCTGTTCCAAAATTGTCAGCTATACTAATATCAGCTATACTAATATATGATTAAAATAAACGTCTTTTAAATAGACGCCCATGTCAATCCTTTTTTATTATACCGAAAATTGATTTCTCGAAAAGAGATTGCAGGGCGGATTTTGTGTATTTTTCAGTAAATACCGCCAAATATTTAATTGAAATCAGAGAAAATATGAACAATCGCCATCTTTCCAGAACGTTTTTTGTTTTTGCGTTTACAGCAATAATCGCTTTTGTTATCAATTCGACGGCGTTTTCTCAAGACGCAGCTTCGCCAGAATCAGAGCCGGAAAACGCAACGGTTGAGGCGCCAACGTCTGTTCCAGAGCCAGAGGCTGCCCCTGCGGAACCCGCTCAACCAGAGACCGCCCCTGAAGAAACCACTCAACCAGAAGCGGCGCCTGCTCAGCCGGAAGAAGAACAAATTCAACCGGAAACGACTCCTGCGGCCCCTGCTCAGCCAGAAGCCGCGCCAGCTGAACCGGAAACTGCGCCCGTTGCGCCGGAAGAAACGACGCCTGCAGAACCCATTCAACCGGAAACGACTCCAACAGAGTCTGTTCAACCCGAAGCGTCAGAGAATCCCGAACCTGCGCCAGAAGTTGCCGATCTGAGTGAGACCGAGGAGGAGAAAAAAGTCGCTACGCCGGAAATCGAAAACACGCCGACAGAGCCGGTTGTCAAAACGGCGGAGGATTTGGATCCTGAAGCAAATTCCGAAGCGAAAAAAGCTGTCAATTCACTGAATCAACTTTGGAACGCTGTAGGCGTTTCGGAATCTCAATGGGAACAGTACAAAGACGGCGAGGCGTGGAATCCAGCTCAAAACAACTTTACCGCCCAACTCATCTTTACCGCAAAACGATTCCCGCTGGACTTTATTCTGCCGTGGACGAAATCCTCTCAAGCCGCCGCCGACATGCTGGACGGAAAGGACGTTCAGGACGAGGAGAAAAAAGACATCGCTTTTGAACTGCGCGCTTTTAATCGAACCGAGCAGCGCGGGGCGTTGTATCATCTGGAAGGGACGGCGGAAGCGATTGAGTCTGTTTCGCTCATTCAGGAACTGCAAACCCGGTTTGAAATGGACTCGCTGTACTTCGTTGCCGTCAAACTCAATACGGGACAGCGCATTTTGATTATTACAAGCGTTATTCCCAAAAAGTGGAAGACCGGCGCGTCCGTTTCCTATCCCGTAACCGCAGACGCTTATTTTCTCAAATACGGTCCGCTGGACAAGCAGACAGACAAGCCGCGGCATTCGTACTTTATCGCAATGCGAATCGCCTGGCATCCGGATACGCCGTTGGGAAATCTCGGCATGGACTACGGTCTGTTTGACGAACTCGATTCCAAGCCCATTCCTCCGGGAAGAAAGATCCCGTTCCCAACCGACTGCACGCTCAACGAACGCAACCGGGAATGTTTCTATCAGGAACTGTCGGCTGTCAAACGGGCGCTGGACCCGAAAAAATTTGCGGAGATCAAAAAGCTGGCTCTTACCCAGCGTGACGAATTATGGGACATGCGCGACCCGCGTCACACGATGACCGTCGAACGGCAGTCGTATCCGGTGGAAGCCTTGTTTAACGACCCGATTGCCCAGCGTGGGAACCTGTTCTGGCTTACCGGACGCGTACGCCGAATTGTCGCAATTCCGGTAGAAGCGCCCGACGTCAGAGCCAGATTCGGAATTGAACAGTATTACAATATTTATATGTTCACGTCCGACTCTGCCGACAACCCGATAGTTATTAACGTTCTGGAACTGCCGGAGGGCGTTCAGACGGGCGACGGCGCGGGATTTGGCGTCGACTTGAGCGTTCCCTGTTTTATGTTCAATACGTGGATGTATCGCCGGGCGGACGAGGCTAAAGGGCACGCCTATCAGCTGGCGCCGCTGCTGTTTGCCCCGAAAGCGCTCAAATATGAAGTTCAGCAATCCGAAAGAAGCAACGTCATTTCCAACGGGATTTTGCTTCTCATGGCGTTGATTATCGTTTACTTCTTCGTCAAGACGCTGTTTGCCAAACCGGCTCCGCGCGTTCCCAAAGAAGAAAACTTCCAGTACAAGCCGCACGACCCCAACGCAGTCGAACCGGGATTCGATTATCAGTTCCCGGAAAAGAAACCGAACTACAAAAAGAAAAGAAGGAAATAGGGAATAGGTTTTAGGGAATAGGGAATAGTATTGATTAGTTCTAATATCTACTCCCTATTCCCTACTTCCCATTCCCTCTTCAGCCCAACTCTTCCTTGATTGTCTCCTGGAGCTTCTCGTCCATGGCGTTGACTTTTTCCGCAATCTTGACGCGGTATTGATTGAGCTTTTCCAGCAGCGACGGGTCAGATAGAGCCAGAATTTCTACAGCAAGAATACCGGCGTTTTTCGCTCCTCCGGAACCGACGCCAACGGTCGCGACGGGGATGTCGCCGGGCATCTGAATCATCGACAGCATGGAATCCAGCCCGCCACAAAGGTTCGTTTCAACCGGAATGCCGATAACCGGCAGAACGGTCATGGACGCGATAACGCCCGCCAGATGAGCGGCGCCGCCGGCGGCAGCCAGGATCGCCTTGACCCCGCGTTCCGGCGCGGACTTGACAAACGCTTCGAGCGCCTTGGGCGTGCGGTGCGCGCTAAAGACGCGAACGTCGAACTCGACCCCGAATTCCTTGAGAATCAGAGCGCAATTCTTAATTTTGGACCAGTCGCTGCTGGACCCCATTATAATTGATACGGATGGCATGATAGTATGTTGTGAAAATCGGATGTGATAGTTTATATAAAGGACGCGAACAACCGACGCCGTTCGCCGTCCTCAAACTTCTGATTTAATTATAGCGCTATAATGTACTCTTTACAAGAGAGGGGGGAAAGTTTAATTCGTAATGCGGAATTCGGAATGAGTAATTACGCAAGCGATAATCTCGGGGGAGCGCTTGCGATTCGGAGGGTCGACGTCCGCGTCGACCGCAGGCGTCCCCGCCTGCCAATGGAAAAATGACCTGAAGAAATCTCGGTTCGCGTTTGGTTCGCCCGTCTTATCTTATATCAACTTTTAATAATACAAATTCGCCATAGAAGTTATCTTTATCGTTAATATCTTCAATTGAGCATGGGCGTACAAAAGCGCGAGAACCTGGTCGCGCCACGGGACTGTTTTGGGCATAGTACGCTATATATCCGCTCTTGTTATCGTATAGATTGATAACGCAATTATCTGTAAACCGGTTGAGCGTTCTATAGACATGTTCGCCGGGAAATTTTTTGGCATACTCTTTAGGTATCGGGAAAATCTCTCTTTTATAACTAATGTCGGCGATATTATCTTCCTTGTTCTCGTCAAAAATAACGCTGGAAGAGGAATAGAAAAGAATCGGTTTGCAGTTCAAAATGGTTACACCCAGTTCGTCAGTGAACGCCAGCGTTGCAGAATCCGGCGACCACGTAATGAACATAATATAATGCGGCGCTCTCTTCTCGTACACAACCGCGTTGTTTTGCAAATCCAGAATTTGAAAATGGAGATTGGGAAAGCCTTCGTCAAGATAACCGTCCATAATACAAGCCGCCAGCAGAGTTCCGTCGCTGTTAAATTTGGCGCGTTGGATCTTGCCGTCAATTTTAAAACTATGGATTTCCTCAATTTCGTCAGTTGCTGGACGCCAGGATATTATTTGTCCGGAATCAAAAGCAATCAAAACCGATTCCGCATTGTTTTGAACCGCTATGTCCACCATCATAGCTTTGCGATTTTGGAATTGGTCAAGATTCGTCGCCGCTTCAAACATCTTTTTCTCGCAATTATAAAGAACGATTCTGCGATCCTGAGCGGCGCTCGACGGGTACGAATTGTACAAGACGAGTTTCTTTTCATCGTCTGTCCAGCAGATATTTGTATAAGAATTGTTAATCTCAAATTTGCTGACAAGGCTAACGGTTCGACTTTCTTTGTCGTACGATGCGACAACCAAAAAAGACCGTTTCTCATTCTTAGCGATCATTGCAAAATATCGCCCGCTCGGAGACGTTGAACAAACGTCTATTTCAATTTCTTCCACGCTGTTTAGGTCGTCAAAGAAACTCTTAAGCGGTATTTTCACAGCCTCTTTTGGGTTCTGTAAATCGAAGATGTAGATATCGTCATATATAAGAGGATTGGTATAGTTCTCCGAATGCCAAACCAGTATGCCATTCTCTTTTGAAGAAAACGACTGTCCCAAGTATCCAGCTTCAAAAAATATCGATTTTGGAACAGAAGCCAGTCTTGAATGCGACACCTTGGGTTTATCGATTAAAAGTATGCTGACAATTCCAAGTATTTCTACTGCAATTGCGATAATAAACGTCAGTATGAAACGCCAGCATAACTTCATAATAAACTGTTACATTATGCTTTTCAGTAACTGTCAAACCCGTAGGCTTTCATGACGATTTCGAAAACGTCAACGTCGGCGAGTTCCGTTTCTGACGTAACGTTTTCAGACGCCGCCAGAACGGACTTCTGATTGTCTTCTCTGGCGGGAGCGCCGTGAGAGCCTTTAATGAGCGAAGCGTCCGTTGGAATGCCGCGAATGACGGGATCGAAAAACAGCTCGCACGGGTCGTAGCCGGGTTTGCGGTGAATGTCAACCGTATGGGCGAACGACGGCGCGTTGGCGTCGTCGAGCCAGTAATAATACGCCTGCCAAGAGTTCGGCGCGGAAACCAAAACCAGGTCGCCGGTTCGTTCGTGATTGAGTCCGAAATCGGTCAGACGGTCGCCGTAAACGACGTCGTCAAATCCTTCTTTCCCCTCAAACAGCTGAGCGACTTTTGTAACATTCTCTGGGCTGCGGTCTTGCAGATACACGTGCGAAAACTGATGATCCGCCGCGGCAAACGCCGGCGTGTTGGCAAAGTCGATGAGTTCTTCTTTTCCCGTCAGCTCTTTTTGAGGCATGCCGGAAACGTGATGAACGTGCGGGTTGGGAACGCTGGATTCTGAAATCGTTTTCAGCAAACCGGCGTCGCGCAAAATCCGGTTGGGATACGTTACATGATCGACGGGAACGATGGAATATTCGCCCGCGAAAAGCCAAACGAGGTTTTCCTCTCCGTAAACGGCGGTCATTTCATCAACAAGCTTGCCGATTAAATCGTTGTATTTGTCGAGAGACGCCATCATCTGCGGACTGTCCGGTCCGAACTTCTGGGATTCGTAATCGGTATGCGGCAGATAGATGTAGAAAAACGACGGTCGCTGCGTTTGAGCAAGATAAATGGCGGAATCCACCGACCACGTATCCGAAACGATGTTGGACATCGGCCCCCACCAGTTCATAAGCGGGAAATCGCCGTACTTGTCTCGCAGCATACCATAAAGCGATTCCGGGCGCGACCAGCACCACAGCGTTTCCGACCCGTCCGGATTGTGAATCGGCGCCGGCGTGCAGACGTAGTCCGCCTCGCAGAACTTGGAATGAAGCGGCATCCAGACGGCGGACTCGATTTCCTGTTGGCTGTGTTCCAGAACGTCCCAAATCTGATGCGTTTCAATAACGGAGTTGTCGCCCGTCCACATTTCCAGAAAATGACGGTCGCGATAGTACAGCCCGTTCCCGACGATGCCGTGTTTGTTGGGCAGTTTGCCGGTTGTCATGTTCGCCTGAACCGGACATGTAACGCACGGAAACGTCGGCTTGAGAGTAACCGTTTGTCCCTTTTGACACGCCTTGACCAAGTTGGGCAATCGAGATAAATCCTGTTCTCGCAAATGAGCGATTGAAACGAGTATAACAGTCTTTGGCATTTTTATTTCTCCCATCGAGCGACGTCTTCCGCCCAGTACGTGATAACAATTGACGCCCCGGCGCGGGCGATAGCGATCAACGACTCTTCCACAATTCGCCGTTCGTCAATCCAGCCCAGCTGCGCCGCCGCCTTAACCATTGAGTATTCTCCAGAAACGTTGTACGCCGCCAGCGGCAGGTCGGGAAACCGTTCTTTCGCCAGTCGGATAACGTCCAGATACGCCAACGCCGGCTTGACCATGACGATGTCCGCGCCTTCGTCGATGTCGAGCTGAATTTCCCGCATCGCCTGACCGATTCCGGCTTTTATATCCATTTGATAAGAGCGCCTGTCGCCGAACTTCGGGGCTGATTCCGCCGCTTCTCTAAACGGGCCGTAGAACGCGCTGGCGTACTTGGCGGAATAGGACATAATCGGCAAATGAGCGAACCCGGACGCGTCCAAGGCGGTTCTCATCGTTCCGATCATGCCGTCCATCATGCCGGACGGGGCAACCATGTCTGCGCCAGCGCGAGCGTGCGCCAGCGTCTGACGAGCGATCATGTCCAGCGTCTTGTCGTTGTCGACCTCTTTCCGCCCGCCGACGTCTCCGATACAGCCGCAATGCCCGTGCGACGTGTACTCGCAAAAGCAGACGTCTGTAACAATAAGCATTTTGTCGTTGACCGATTTCGCCGCTTCAATGGCGCGGGGAATGATGCCGCTGTCCGACATCGCGTCTGACCCGACCTCGTCTTTGACGTCTGGAATTCCAAAGAGAATCACGCCGCCGATATTCAAATCCGACAGCTGACGAATTTTCTCTTTGAATACGTCCAGCGACATCTGGAACTGTCCCGGCATGGAGCCGATTTCCTGTTTAATTCCCGTTCCTTCTCGAACGAACAGTGGGAGAATCATTTTGCTGGAATCCAGCGAGTATTCCTGAACTAAAGAACGAACCGCGGGATTAAACCGCAGTCGACGCATGTTAATCATTATGGACGCCTGAAATCTTGTATGTTCCCCGAATTCCGCCTGTCGGCAAAATGAGGGAACGGTTGACGGTAAAGGGAATTCTTCTGCAGAGGACAAAAACTCTGGCAAAAGAAAACTCCCGAAAAACAGCAATTTGCGCGAAGCAAATCAATTATATATTAATTATAACATTAAACCGGGATTTGTACAGAGGACGCGAAATATTTTCAAAGAATTTTGGGGCGCATGAAATCATTATATAGGAAAGAGAACGCAGAGTACGCAGACTCCTCGCAGAATACGCAGACGGACTGGGAATGTGGCGACGACGCTAACTACGTTAGCTACGCCACGATTCCCGTCCGATTTTTTAATTATTTTTAAAATCTCAAGCGTTTAAGGCGGCGATTGGAGAGCGTATTCATTAAACATTGATAATATGAAGCTCTGAAAGGATCATAACTATTAAGAAAAGCGACAATATAATCAATATAAACATAAGAAACAACACTACTATACAGCCTTCGAGATCGTTTGCAGTGATACGCCACCAAGGATCTCGCTTTGGGAATTTTTCTTCGTCATTGTTGATTTTTTTTCATTTTAATACCTCCATATATATAATACGATTTTTATAAAAAAACATAACAGGAAACCCAAAAAAGAATAAAAAAAACGGCAAGGCGACGCAAAGCCGTC
Organism: Thermoguttaceae bacterium; assembly: GCA_017407125.1. Taxonomy (GTDB): domain Bacteria; phylum Planctomycetota; class Planctomycetia; order Pirellulales; family Thermoguttaceae; genus RUG11551. The sequence continues at coordinate 49,912 of JAFQXE010000021.1, read as the reverse complement.
TTGCCGTTGTGTTACATTTCTTAAATTAGAAGAAGACGCAGTACAGCGAAATGGTCGCGATGCAGACCAGAACGCCGGCGAGGATCGCGCCCTTGGAGTTGACCAGTTCGATCTCGTCGTTGCGAGGCAGCGCTCTTGCTTCCGCCGACGGCATGACGATCGTCAGAATCGACAGCAAAACGGTAATCGAAACGAACGTAATCGCCATTCGGTTGAGGAAGTTGACTTCTGGAATGACCAGCATCAAAGCGCCGTAAATAATCGGCGACGCCAGCAAGCCCAAAACGCCGTAAGCGCCTCGGGTTCGGGAGAACATCAAACCGACGATAAAGATGGCGAGAATGCCGGGAGAGATGAATCCCTGGAATTCCTGAATGAACTTGAACAGGCCGCCAAAGCGCGGGTCTGACAGAATCGGGCTGATCATACAGCCGGCGATCATTGCCAACACAACGCAAACGCGTCCGATAAACACCAAGCCGCCCTCAGAGGCGTTCTTGTGAATGTATTCCTTGTAAATATCCATCGTGAAGATGGTAGAAGCCGCGTTGAGCATGGACGCCAGCGAGCTGATAACCGCGCCCAGCAGAGCCGCCAGAACGAATCCGCGCAAGCCGTTGGGAATGTTCAAATTGCGGAGCAGCATCGGGAACGCAGCGTCGAACTTGTAACCAACCAGTTCTTTCTGAACCGGATACGTCGGTGTAACCAATCCGAAGTTTTCCTGCAGACGGCGCGTGTATTTAGCCATCGGCGCCATGTCTGCCGGGTAATCTTCAGCGGCGCACTGATTCAGCAGTTCCGAGTTCGCCATGTACAAGGCGGCGGGGGTCGCTTTGCCTTCGGCGTCTAAATAATCTTTTTGAGCAGCCAGCAGGTCGTCAACCTTGACATTTTTGACAGCCGCGTTGTAAGTCAGAACCTGTTCAGCCTTTTGAGTATTGAGGTTCGCAAAGTCCTGGTCGAACTTAAAAACTCTCTTTTCTTCAGAAGCCTTGTCTTTAATAGATTCAAACAGAACCCACGTATCGGCGTTGGCGGACTTGTCCGATTCCGCCTGTTTTGCCATGTCTTGATGATACAGGTTGAACGCGATAATGCCGGGGAAGACGATAATAAACGGAATTGCCAGTTTCATGGCGGCGGCAAAAACGATGCCTTTTTGTCCTTCAGCCAGCGACTTGGCGCCGAGGGTTCTTTGCATAATGTACTGGTTGAGTCCCCAGTAGTACAGGTTGGGAATCCAGATGCCCAGCAGCAGAGTCGTCCAAACGATGTTCGGGTCGTTATTCGGACGAGCCATGTGAAGCTTGTCCTGGTTGACCGTTGTGAATTTCTTCCAGACTTGGGTTTCAGCAGTAACGCCTTCAGTCAGGTCTTTGCCCTGATAGACAGCCGGACGAGTGTGATCCGGGGTGATGCCCAGTTCAGCAACGTCTTTCTGTGCAAACGTGTTGAACGCAACCAGCATGATGATAAATCCGCCCAGAAGCAAGCCCGATCCCTGAAGGAGGTCTGCCCAGGCGCAGGCTTTCAAACCGCCGGTAAAGACGTAAACCGCCGCCAAAATGCCGATGAACCAGCCGGCTGTTACAATGTTAATCGGGATGCCGAAAACGCTCATTCCGGAGAACAGAACGTCAATCGTCAAAGCGCCGGAGTTGATAACGACCGAAATCGTAACAGCGCACAGAATAACGATCATGCTCAACGACATGAGCGTTCGCGCCAGTTTGTTGTAACGGTATTCCAGGAACTGAGGAATTGTGTAAATTCCACAGCGAAGGAACATCGGAACGAAGACAAAGGCGACGAAAACCAGAGAAATGGCGGCAATCCATTCGTAAGAAGCAATCGCCAAACCGGTGCATTGCGACGCGTTGCCGGACATGCCGATAAACTGCTCTGTTGAGATGTTCGCTGCGATGAGCGAAAAGCCGATAAGCCACCACGGCAAACCGCGTCCAGCAAGGAAGTACGACTCCGCGCCGTCCTTCTTCTTGCCCATAAAACTCATAACAATACTAATGACCAGAACCGCCAGAATAAACAGAGCAAAAACCGCTCCGTCTACCGCGGTAAAGGAAAAGGCTGATAACATTGCGTTCATGGTTGTTGAATAAGGGTAAAAATGAATAATGAAAAAATGATAAAGCCGCTGTCATCTTAACGACTCACTTATTATATATTAAATTAAAAAGCAGTTTTTTACAAGGGGGACGCCGAAAAAATTCAGCAATTCCTGTATTTTTCAATATGAAGTTATGAAACGGCGTTTAAAAGACAGGAATACGGAAGATGAGGCAAGAGAAACAAGGCAGGGAGCGCATTTTACGGTCTTTCCTCAATCTCCCCCCATTAAGAGGGGGAGCGTCCAAACATGTCGAACATTATTGTTTAATCCATCTCTGAGCAATTTTCAGAACCTGTTCCGCTCTGGCGAGAGAAAACAGACCATTTTCGCGCACTCCCGATTGAAGATCAAGGTAAATGGGATGTCCGTTCGTAACGCGGGCAATGGCTGACAGACTCTCTTCGAGCGTTTCCGGTTTCAGACCGCCGGCGTAGCCGCAGTACGTGCCTTCCGGCGGCAGCCATTCGCGCTCTACCCCCTGACCGTTGGAACGGTCGTGAAGAAAAACCGTATCAAACCCCTCTTTACAAAGCATCTTGTAAATCGCTTTGTTCTCATCCTTCCCGTTGTACTGGATAATAATTTGCGGCGAACAGGGAAGCTTCCGGAGCTTTTCCGGCAAGGAGTTCCAATAGGCGGTGAGATGTTCAAAAATCGCGTTGAGCTGCATTCGCTGGAAATGAGGAAGAAACTCCAATATCGGTTCAAAATATGGATAAAATTCTTCCTCGCGAATCAGCCCTTTGACGGACAATTCACACAGATGAACAGAAAGCTTCATCGGACTGCCCGTTTCGGTCTGAAACCGTTTTGATTCTTCAACCAGGTCGCGAATCCATTCAATTGAGGGAAAGCCCGCCAGCGGCTTTGTTTTGCCGCTATGCAGCACAGACCACTCGACAAACGGGTATTTGCGGCTTAACCCTGATAGCTGTTCAGGGCGAACCGATTCGTCTACTCCAGCAATCGCAACGCGATCAGCGTTCAGCGTGAATTCGGATTCTTCCATTCTCACAATTTCTTTTTATTCCACAACAACTTCTTTCGTCTGCGCCGTTCCGGACGCGTCTGTCCAGGTCAGGCGGTAGTTGCCGCGGAAGCCGCGAAACGTTACGGTTCCCTTGTCATCCGCTTTGACGGTCAGGTTCGTTTTCCAGTCGTGATTGATTAGCTGGTCAAGGGCGTAGTAGACGGGCTTTTTCTTGCCGTTGGCGTCGAGAACGCCAGAGGTTGTCGGTTCGCCCGGCGCGCCGCCGCCGTCGATGGAGTTCCACCAGGTTATTCCCGCAACGTTGGGATACGAAAACCAGAGCCGATACAGGTTGTACGCTACAGCCGCCTGAATGTCCCGACCGTTGGCGTCGTCCGTGGGGGCGGGAATCGTTATTTCGCTGATGTGGATCGGTCGTTCCGCTTCCGCCATGCAGTCTAAAACGCTGTACATGAACGCCGGCGTATGGGAATCGGCGCCGTTGGCAATCGAGGCAACGGCTTTGGGATTAAAGAAATGTTTCTGAACGCCCATCAAGTCGACTTTCGCGCCGCGGTCAACCAGATCCCGGACGATTTCAACGTACCGGCGTTTCGGTCCCCAGCTCATGTCACACTCGTTGGTCGACAGACGGACGCTGGCGGGCAGGTACTTTTCCGCCCATTTGAAGCATTTATACGTGTAGTCGTCCGGCATGATTCCGCGGTTCGCCTGGTCGAAACATTCGTTGACGACGTCCCATTCCTGAACCCGGTCGCCGTACCGCTGACACAATAGCTTGATGTGTTCCTCAAAGAGCTTTTCCAGCTCCTTGCGATCTTCCGGAGCCCAGTCTGGATGTCCCCAGCGGCGCATGCCGTAAATCATCGCGTGCCCATGAACGTAAAGCCCTTTGGAGTTGAGGAAATCGACGCAGCGGTCAGTCGGCGGACGCCGCCAATGACGTTCCTGCTTCGGGTCTTCGACGTTCGCCCAGTATTCCGGCGTGTCGTACTGGTTGCCTTCAAAGCGGACTTTGCCCTGCTCGAATTCCAGCGTCTTCCAGTAGAACGCAACTGTTCCGCTGTTCCATAAATCGCCGTACAGACTCTTATAGGCGTCGTTGAGCTCGGGCGTGCGAAGTTGTCCGAAGACGAACATATTGCTGCCGAATCGGAACTTGTGCGTTATCTGCTCAACTTTGACCTCGGCGCCCGCCGCAGACGCCGGCAGTTCGACAACCGCGTCCGCCTTGCGGTTCTTTTCGATATCCGCGTCGATTTTCGCCTGAACGTCCGCGTTCCAGAACTCGAAATACTTGGGCGACATCACCGCCGCGTTCGGTTTATAAGAATCAGACGGCTCCTGCTGAGCGAATGAACTCGCGCTCAACGCGCAAACCAGCCCGACGATTGCAATAGTCAAAATGTGTATACAGGTTTTCAAAATAGTAGCTCCTTTCAGAAGATGGAAGTTTATTATATGGTTTTATTATAAGGGATTGAAAAACAAATTGCAAGAGGCGGCGAGGCGTTGTTAATTCGGAATGCGGAATTCGGAATTGACGCAAAGCGCTGCTCCATGATAATTGCTAATTCTCCTAACGCTCTCCTTCACAAAATATTTTCCTTCGATATAATATAGTAATTAGTTTTAAGTGAGAAGTGGTAAGGACGCAAGCGCTGTTCCTGCTAACCACTTTCCACTAAGCGCTTACCACTCCCTATTCCCCATTCCCTAAACCCTCAAATTGCCATGACAGTTCGCACTCGATTCGCTCCCAGCCCGACTGGTTATCTTCATATTGGCGGCGTTCGCACCGCTTTGTTCAACTGGCTGTTCGCCAAACACAACGGCGGTCAGTTTATTCTTCGTATTGACGACACCGACCAGCAGCGCAACGTCGAAGAGGCTCTGGAGCCGATTCTTCACGGCTTGAAGTGGTTGGGAATCAACTGGGACGAAGGTCCCGGCGTCGGCGGTCCGCATGCGCCGTACTATCAGTCGCAGCGATACGACAAGTATCAGGCGGTTGTCGACGAGCTTATCGCCAAAGGGTTTGCGTATCGAGACTACGCCAAGCCGGAAGAGCTTCAGGCGCAGCGCGACGAAGCCCAGAAGAAGAAAGAAACGTTTGTCTACAATCGTCAGTGGATGGCGGACACGCCGGAAAAGGAAGCGCAGTTCAAGGCGGAAGGACGTCAGGGCGTCGTTCGACTGAAAACGCCGTTGGAAGGGAAGCTGGAACTGGACGACCTGATTCGCGGACACGTCGAATTTGACTGGGCGCAGGAACAGGATCACGTCATTCAGCGCGCCGACGGCTCGTTCATTTACCATCTGGCGAACATCGTCGACGACCACGATTTTGAAATCACCCACGTTATCCGGGCGGAAGAGCATCTGTCCAACACGCCGCGTCAGGTTTTCATGATCGACGCCCTGGGCTGGGAACGTCCGCAGTACGCTCACCTGCCGTTTGTCGCCGAGCCGGGCAGCAAGACGAAACTCTCCAAGCGCAAGCTCGACAAGTACATGAAAAACAAGGACTTCTCCGGCTTGGTCAACCACGGTTTGGAACTGGCGAAGAAGATGGGTCTGGAAGTCTCCGCCGACACGTTCAACCCGGTTATTACCGACTTCTTCGAACAGCAAGGGTACCTGCCTGAAGCGATTGTCAACTACCTGGCTCTGCTGGGCTGGTCTTTGGACGACCACACTGAAGACTTTACTCCGGAAGAACTTATCGCAAACTTCACGCTGGAACGAGTTGTTAAGGGTGCGGCGAGTTTCGACTGCGCCAAACTGCTCTCGTTTGAACATCGATACATGGACAGACAGACGGTTGAACGCAAGACGGAACTGTGTCTGCCGTTTGCCGTCAAGGCTGGCTGGGTTGCAAACGACGACGCAGGCAAGGCGAAAGTCGCCAAAGTCGTAGCCGGCGCCAGCGAACGAATCAAAATGGCGGCGGACATCCTCAACTTTGAAGAGTTCTTCCTGGCGGACGACGCCCTGCCCTACGTTCAGAAAGACGTCGACAAACGCCTGAAGAAAGAGGGCGCGCAAGCTCTGCTGAAGAAGTTCGCGGACGACGTTCTCGCCCCGGCGGAAGTCTGGGAAGCCGCTCCGCTGGAAGAGGCGATGAAAGTCTGGCTGGAATCCAACGGAATCGGAATCGGCGAAATTATTCACGCCCTACGAGTCGCCACGACCGGCAAGAGCGTCGGAATCGGCATGTTCGAAGCCCTGGAAATCCTCGGCAAAGAATCGACCCTCGCCCGAATCGAGAAAGCCCTGACGCTGTAAACGATAGCAAAGAAAATCTTGAATAGCAAACAAAAAAACCTCTTGCGAAAATTCGTAAGAGGTTTTTAAGTGGAGGATAGCGGGTTCGAACCGCTGACCTACTGGCTGCCAGCCAGTCGCTCTCCCAACTGAGCTAATCCCCCGATTGGAATGTCTTTGACTCCTTGCTGAATCAAAGTGTCTATAGTATACGCAAAACAAATAAAATGTCAAGGGCGGGCAGGCTGATTTTTTAAATTTTTTCGCTTTTCTTGAAAAAAGGCTCTCAAATAGACATTTCCGGTCTTTTCAGAATAGGAAAAATAGAGTAGCATGGAAGAGTTAGGCAGTAGGCAATAGGCAGTAGGCAGTAGGGAATAGCCGCTAGCTACTAGCTATTGGCTAGAAGCCTTAATCTAAAAGCTAATTGCAATGTAATTTTAGTGAATGCTACCATGAGAACCATCCTGTCAACAATACTGTGTATCGTTTTCCTGATTAACGTCTCTTCGGCGCAGATTGCGTCTTCGCCGGGAATTGAACCTGGCGCCGGGAATCCTGTTCAAGGGTCCAGCTCTCCAACGTCATTTCGAATTAATAATAAGGTTTATCTCGAAAAGGATAAAACGCCGACGTCTTCCACCGTTACCATGTTTTACAAGGGACGGGTTTACGATTTCCTGACCAATCCGGATGAAACCATTATTTACGACCCGGAAATGCAGCGTTTTCTGATTATTAGCTCCGCTACGCAAACGCAATGTTCTATCACGGTAACGGAAATGGCGTCTTTTGAACGGATGATGAAAGAAGCGCTTCCTAAAATCAAGGACGAATTTATCAGAACCTGTCTTGACCCGCAATTTGAAATCAAGCAGGATCCGGAAACCAACGAATGGATTTACGATTCCCCAAAATTGACGTATCGCGTTAAAACCATTCCAGAGCAATACGAAGGTCAGGCGCGAGCCTACGCGGATTTCGCCAATCGATACGCCATTCTTAACGTGATTCTTTCCCCGCAAAGCATGCCCCCGCTGGCAAGAATAGAAGTCAATAACGATTTGGCTAAAAAACGGCTTCTGCCGGAAGAGATTCATATTACCCTTCAGCCCAAATACAAGCCCCTGTCGATTTCAAAGGGAAAAGAAACGATCCGAACGACTCACACGATCGTTAAAGGGCTTGGCAACGCCGACATGAACCAGATTCGTCAGGCGGGAGAACGCTACGGTCGATTCAAACAGGTTTCTTTCGACCAGTACCAAAAAAAGCTCAAAGAAAAACTGGGAGAAAAATAACATAACGACGCCGTTCAAATGAAAATACCGTCGTCTCGCGGTTCTGCCGTTGGATTCAACATGACGCCAATGATTGACATTGTGTTTCAGTTGATTATCTTTTTTCTGGTCTCCAGCCATCTGGCGCAGTCGCAGATGCAGTACGTCTTCGATTTGCCGGAGGCGAAAACCGGTCAGGAACAGCTCGAAACAACAAAGGCGACCAAAATCGTTATCAACCTTCTTCCACCGGAAGAAGGAGGAACGGAGTACACGATTCTTTTAGCGGGAGAACCGGTCGATATACCAACGCTCAAAAAGAAACTGACCTACGAACGCAGCAAAAAACAACAGATGGAAATTCATATCAGAGCGTCGCAAAAGACGCCCTATAAAATCGTCGAACCGATTCTGACCGCATGCGCTCAAAGCGGCGTCTGGGACGTCCGTTTTGCCGTTTATGAGAAGTAACGCTATATATCTTATATTCCGCGTCACATAAGCGCCATCTTTAATTCTAAATTTTTTTAGGAATCGATAAACTTGACCCTGCTTCTATAATTTATCATGCTTAGCGCGGCGATAGGCGCTGTTGACGGTCAACAGGTTTATCAAACGGCAATCAGATTTTGTACGCCGCCGCGAGTTATACGATGTCGATTGACTGCAAAATGATATACAAACGTTTTAACCGCGTTTCATTGAGACGTTAATCAAATCGTATAATTATTTTAGTCCTCTTTTTTACAGAAAGGTTGCTATGACTATCAATTGGAAACAAGGTCTGTTTGCTGCAGCGTTACTGCTGTCAGCCTCGTTATTGTTTGTTGGATGCGGCAAGTGTAAAACCGATAAAGCCGTTGCTGACAAATCAACCGGAGAAATTATCGGCGAAGAAATTGACGTAATCGAAGTCGTCCCGGCGCAAACGCCGAACGCCAAAACCGGCGCTGTCAAAGATCAAAAATCAGAAGCTCCTGCTGTTCCGGTTCAGCCGAACAACGAAGCTCCGGCTATGACGCCTCCAACTACAACGCCAACAGAGAACGCGCCCGCTCCGACTCCCGTTCAGACGCCGGAATCTGCGACTGCTCCTGACGTTTCTCCCAGTTCAACAACAAGCGATGTAACAGTTTCAACATCGTGCAGCGATGAAACGTCAGAATGCTACATCGAGAACGAACTGGATTTGGAACCTGTTATTGAATCCGAATCAGCGTTCTGCTGCAATTATTGCCAAACAGAATCTGCCTGCAGTCCGGCATGCGCCCCTGCTGTGGAAGCGTGTCAGCCCGCCTGCGCCGCCGCCCCGACTTGCGCGCCGGATCCCGTCTGCGCTCCTGCGCCGATCTGTGCGCCTGCTCCTGCCTGCGTCCCTGCTTGCAGTCCTTGCTGCACGCCTTGCAGAACTCATCATTTAAGACGCTGCTGCCATTCGTGTCACATTTGCTGCAGAACAAGACCGAGATGCGTTAGAGATTGTTCGCCTTGTCGCTCTGCCTGTGAACCCGCGTGCGTCTCGGCATGTATGTCCGCCTGCGCCCCTGACTGCCAGAGCGCGGGATGTTCAAATGGAGATTGTACAGGAACCTGGTCAAACGAACAAAACGTTCCAGAGGATTCCACGCCGAATACAACTCAACCAGAACCGCGTCCTCAAAAGACAACGGCTTTGCCTGAACCGAAAATCAGCGAAGAGGTTCAAAGAGTAAAAGCGTCAACCGCCGTTGGATCAACGCCGAGCGCGCCAGAAGCTCCATCCGTTGTTTTACCGGAAGCAAAATAAATAAACAGAATACAACCAATAAAAAACAGGACGAGCTAAACTCGTCCTGTCATTTTTTAGATCCGCATAGAGCGTGAAATTAGTGAGCGGCAACTGCGCTCATGTTCTGCATGATAATCATCTGGTTGTTGTTGGAAAGACGATCAAACGGAATACGCATCATTGTTCCGTCAGCTTTTTCCAAACGAACAATGCCGGAGGAAGTCTTTTCTACGAAACGAGCTTCAATGGAATACTTTCCAGTGCTGTCAGTCCAAGTCTGAATGGAGCCAAACAGGTCGTCAATGTCTTCTTCAGCAGAAGGTTCTTCAGCTTCTTTAGCAGGAGCTTTTTCTTCAGCCTGATCAGCGTCTTCGTCAGCGGCCGGAGCGGCTTCTTCAGCGGGAGCGGCGTCGTCAGCGTCAGCATCGTCAAACAGATCGGCGGCGTCATCGTCAGCAGCGGGAGCAGCGTCTTCGTCAGCAGCCGGAGCGGCTTCTTCAGCGGGAGCGGCGTCATCAGCGTCAGCATCGTCGAACAGATCGGCGGCGTCATCGTCAGCAGCCGGAGCGTCATCGTCAGCAGCGGGAGCGGCGTCATCGTCAGCGGCCGGGGCGTCATCGTCAGCAATCGGAGCGGCGTCGTCAGCGTCAGCATCGTCGAACAGATCAGCGGCGTCATCGTCATCAGCCGGAGCTTTTTCAGCGGGAGCTTCTTCAGCAACCGGGGTTTCTTCAGCCGGAGCAGCTTCTTCAGCCGGGGTTTCTTCGACAGCCGGAACTTCTTCAGCCGGAGCAGCTTCTTCAGCCGGGGTTTCTTCAACCGGTTCTACCGGGGTTTCTTCTGCAGGAACGTCAGCTGGAAGTTCAACGTCTTCAGCGTCAGCGGTATCAGCGGCTTCTTCGGCCGGTTGTTCAGCAGGCGTTGCGGTTTCAGCTGGTTCAGCAGTGGCTTCTTCAGCGGGAGTTTCTTCGGCCGGAGCGGCTTCTTCAGCCGGGGTTTCTTCGACAGCCGGAGTTTCTTCAGCCGGTGTAGCTTCTTCAGCTGGAGTTTCTTCAGCCGGAGCGGCTTCTTCAGCTGGAGTTTCTTCAGCCGGGGTTTCTTCTGCTGGCGCAGCTTTTTCAGCCGGAGCTTCTTCAGGATTCGTAGCGGAATCGACTGCATTAGCAGCGTCATCGTCAACATCCGGTAAACTGCCATTTACTTTGCTGTCAGTAGCCGAATCGGCATCCGTCTCAGCGGCAGCCGCATCTTGAGCGGCGTTACAAGCAGAACTGCAGGCAGGAACAGTCTGGGCGGGGGCGCAGGGAGCGCAAGCGGTTTCACAGCGAGAACAACGGAAATTCCAAGCGGCAAACGACGTGCTCGTCGTAAACATCATGATGGAAAACAGCGCTGCATAAACGCCAATAACACGAATCGTTTTCATTACAAACTTCCTCCAAAATAATATTGGTAAAATAATTCCTATTTTCAAAAGCGGACCCAAATTTTCCCCGCTTTGTGTTATCATTAAGATTAATCATTTTTACGTATTTTGCAACGGGCTAAAAAACATTTTTTCAAAAAATCTATAAAAATTTTTGAAGAAACGTCTATTTCTGCCATATATTCCCGACTTAATAAGGGCTTTTTTCATGTATTTAACAAAGCAACCTGATTAAAATCGGCGCTTTTTTGCAAAAACGTTTTCCCAATTAAAAGTTAAAAACGGAATAAACCTTACAAACAACAATGCAATTGTTTTTCTTTGTGTTGTTTGTCCATCTCCGCCTAATAACCTGTTTTATCTATACTGATAATTTAGCATACTTTTTCTCTTTTGTTGAGAAAATCATCAAAAAAGTTTAAAAAAGAAATATTTTTCGTCAATGATATCGATTATATCAATTTTACTATCTGATTAACGTCCTTTACGTGACAACAAATACTTTGTCAGCGCTTTATCAAAGGGCATATCTGTTGATAACGGTACGTAATCAATTCTGGCTTGAGAGCACTGCTGCATATATTCGGCGCGAAACTCTTCTATTTCTTTTAGATACTGTTTTTTAACTCCGTCCGCATTAAGACGAATGATTTCTCCGGTTTCAGGATCTGTCATTTCAACATCGCCGTCAAAGGGAAAGTTTACTTCCGCCTGATCCATAATGTGGAAGAGAATAATATCGTGTCCCGCATGACGCAAACGATACAGCGCTTGAATCAATTCTTCTTTATCAGTTAGCAAATCCGAAAAAACAATCAACAGGCTTTTATGACGCAGCATTGCCGCTGTTTGTATTAATGACTGCGCCAAATCTGTTTCGCCAGTTGGAGTAAGACGAGTTAGCAAAGACAAAATCTGCGCCAGCTGACCGCGGCGGGAATGAGGCTTAAGACATTGCTTGAGCTTTTCATCAAACGTAATCAGACCAACGGGGTCTTGCTGGGAAATCATCAGATAGCCTAACGCAGCAGCCAGAGAAATGCAGTAATCGAATTTTGTTAACGCATTTCCGCTGGAATACCCCATTGATTTGCTGGTATCGACGATAAGCCAGCCCGTGATATTGGTTTGCGCCTCAAATTTTTTGATATAGTATTTATCTGTCTTGGCGTACGCCAGCCAATCGATGTCGTCAGGGTCGTCGCCGGGCGCGTAACGTCGATGTTCGCTGAATTCTACAGAAAACCCTTGAAAGGGACTGGCGTGTAGTCCCTGCAAAAATCCCTTGACGATAAATTTCGCTCGCAAATCCAAACGTTTAATCGTCTGGATAACGTCAGGTTTGAGGTATTGTTCAGAATTCATTATTCCTATTTTATCCTACTATACGTTTTTTGACAAGAGGAGTTTTATCAAGACGTCGTAATCCGAATGCTATGCACCCCAGCGAAGAAATATTAACAATGATCAACTTTGACAATATATTTATATATTGCTCTTGTACCAATCGCGGTAATGTGGTAAAATAACGCGGATTGACATGGCGGCAATCTGAAACAATATGAACGCAAATAACCGCGAAAAGATTAATATAATATGGAATCAAACACTCAAGACTTCTCTGACGAACGACTTTTGGAAGTTGGACGCCGAATTCTGGAAGACGAGTCGACGGCTCTGACCCAAATGGCGCAGCGGCTGGACGACAGCTTTTGTCAGGCGATTTCCCTCATTGATCAATGCACAGGCAACGTTCTGGTCTGCGGCATGGGAAAAGCAGGACTTGTCGGTCAAAAAGTCATGGCGACAATGGGGTCGTTAGGGATTCGAAGTCATTTTCTGCATCCGGCAGAAGCGGTTCACGGCGATTTGGGGCGCGTTCGTTCAGACGACTGCATGATCATGTTCTCGCAAAGCGGTGAAACAGAAGAAATCACCCGTCTTTTACCCGCTTTGAAAGAAATGAACGTGCCGATTATTGCTGTAACAGGCGCTGGCGACAGTACTTTAGCTCGCAGCGCTACAGTTGTACTTGACCTTCATTCGCCGCATGAAGCGTGTCCGATGGGTCTGGCGCCCAGTACAAGCACAACGATGATGCTGGCGCTGGGAGACGCTCTGGCTTTGACGTTAAGCGCAAAGCGGCATTTCTCCCCTGTCGATTTCGCGAAGAATCACCCTGCCGGTTCGCTGGGAAAAGCGTTGAGCAAAGTCGATTCCATTATGCGACCGCTGGAACGCTGCCGACTGGCAAACGATTCCCTGAGCATTCGTCAGGTTTTTGTCGATACGATGCTGCCAGGACGTCGAACGGGCGCGATTATGCTTGTCAACGGCGACGGCGCGCTGACGGGCGTCTTTACAGACTCCGACCTGGCGCGTTTGTTTGAACGAGGAGACGTTCCTTTAGACGAACCGATTTCTTTGTACATGACAAAGCGTCCCTGGGCGGTGCGCTCAGAGTCGATGGCGATGGACGCGATTGATTTAATGTCGGAACGGAAGATCAGCGAATTGCCGGTTATTGACCTTTACGGTCGACCGGTGGGCCTGGTCGATATCACAGACGTGCCTGGTTTCTTCTCAAAGATGTACTGCGTCAAATCCCAAAACGTTTCAAACGTTCCAGCACAGGACAACTCACCCAACATGCTTATCAAGCTGTACGCTCCACAGGAAAAAGAGTCGGCGTGAAGAAAAACGTCTTCCGCCCGATTCTTTTGAGGAACCCACTTTTTCCTCCTGCACGAAATGAAAAAAGCCACCCGGATTCTGACGATAATTCTTATATTGTCCATTGTAACGACGCTTTACTGCCTCTATGCAGCGCCGTTGTTGGAACCCGATTCTAAATATAAAAAGGTGGATTTAATACGCTCTGGACTCGACATGGCAACTCAACAGATTTTGACTCTGTTCGGTCCAAATGATTGGGAGTCTAAAAGTTTTCGACATTTGGAAATCAACAAGACTCATTTTTTTTTGGGGAAAAATTCTTCAATTACGGACAATTGCATTAACATTGACAAATGCACTATTGTAATCGTCAATTCCGAAAAACCTCTAAAAGCAATTTTGGTTCGATGTCTTGGAGACATCAAGCTCGAATTTAGATACCCTATTTCGTTTCTGGGACATTTTTCTGATAATCGACTCATAAGAGGAAAGTTAATAGGTGAAATTCACGTAGTCAGTAAAGGCGACGAAGAAACTCTAAGCCTGGAAACGCACGATTTCAGCATAGACAGAGATATTATCTCGACAAACGCCAATGTCTATTTTAAATATGGACGAACTCAGGGCGTTGGAACGGGATTGCAGATTCAGCTAATCAATCACGGTCTGTATAATTTGCAAAATAATAAAATTAATTCAGGCCCCATTTCACAAAAGATTGCCAATATTACCTTGCAAAAGCTGAAACGCTTGACGATTGTTCCTCCGGTTAAAAAGGAAGCGGACGGTTCAATCAATGAATCGAGCCTGTTAAACTCTCCGATAGAACTGTCCTGCGACGGTCCGTTTGTATTTAACGCTCTGAATAAATGCGCGTCTTTTGAACAAAACGTCTCGCTGATTCAGACTGTTTCCAACAAGGGATCAAATTCTATTCGATGTCAAGAGCTGAAATTGTTGTTTACTTCAGTTCGCCGAAGCAATGGCGCTAATAAAGACGCTGATAAAGACGCTAATAATGAGTCAACGAAGAATTCTGATTCAAAACCACCGCTTGACGAATGGAATTTACAGATTGACAGACTTGAAGCTATAGGACAGCAGGTAGTTGTTGAAGCGCCGGAATATCAAACGAAAATCCATGCCAATAAACTGGTTGCCACCCTGTCGCCTTTAAGCTTTGAACTCGAATCTGCAACCCGATGCGAATTATACTATAAAAACCATCACATTTCGACCCCAAATCTGTTTTATAAAGTTGGGGAAAACGGGACGTTAGGAATATTGGAATGCAGCGAAGGATGGATTAGTTCGCAAATTGAGTCGACTGGAAAAAAGATTAGAGCTCGATGGTCTGAAGGCCTTCGGCTTAAACCGGATCAGGAAGACCCGAAGGAAAGCGTCATATCGCTTCAGGGTTCCGCTTTGATGGAACTGGAAAACAATAATAACAAAGAAGCGACAATCAGAGCAGACGGGTTTGCATTTTGGGTGTCTCAAAAAGAAAACTCGTCGACAACAAACGGGTTTGGCGAATTGTCTTTGACGCGAATGCAGGCAAACGACAACGTTGTTTTGAAATCGAATCCGATTACTGCCGCAGTAAAGAAATTGCAACTCTGGTTTGAACAGCCAGACGATAAGACAAAGACGGCACAGTTCGAAGCCAGAAATGACGAATTGGGGGTTGACGAACAGAGCCGCGCTAACGCCTCGCTTCGCGCCTCTCAATCCTCGATTCCAGATTTTACGTCTGCTCTTAACTCCTACAGCGTTATCGGCGATCTGTTACAAGGAAGAATCGTGGTTGAACGCGATCGGCTTCACATTGACGAGCTGACGCTTAGAGACAAT
This sequence comes from Thermoguttaceae bacterium, assembly GCA_017407125.1. Lineage (GTDB taxonomy): Bacteria > Planctomycetota > Planctomycetia > Pirellulales > Thermoguttaceae > RUG11551. The sequence continues at coordinate 34,516 of JAFQXE010000021.1, read as the reverse complement.
GTTCGAGTTGTACAAAACGACGCCCCTTCCGGCAGCGATGCAGTCGCAAATAAACTGGAAATGAGCGGATCCCAAATTCGGATATCCAATTTAACGCATCCTTCCGCCTCCGCCTCGTTATTCGGACAGCCGGCTGTAATTCAATACGGCAACGCAACTTTAAGCGGCGACGCGATAAATGTCAGCAGAGGAAGCAATCAAATCTGGATTAATTCCGGCGGAGAGGCAGAGTTTAAACCGCAAGCAGGCATTAGTAAAGACGGCGAACTTGCATTGCCTTCTCCAGCCTCGCTAATAAGCTCCTCGTCAGCCACGGTTAGATGGTCGAAATCCATGGCTTTTCAGGATGATACGCTTACCTTTACAGGAAAAGTGTCATTAAAACAAGGATACAAGAGCGCCGAGTGCGATTCATTATCTATTATTCTGAACAAAAAAGTGGACTTCCAAAAACTGACTTCAGCTGAAGAGTATAATTCGCTTGACGCGAGATACGTCATACTTAACAATTCCGTTGATCTGAAAAACAAAACAGCGGAAAACGGCGTTATCGTTGCGGAAGATGAACTGAAAACCTCGAAGCTGACAATTGACATGAAAAAGCAGACGCTAGTTGCGGAAGGTCCTGGAGAAGCGATAACTCAGCGGAAAATGACAGGAACAGCCGGCGAAGCGGGAGAAAACAGCCGACAAGAGACCGCCGACGTCAGCGATTCGCCTTCAGAGAATTCAGCAATTCCCAACTCACAAACGCTTGCAGATTCCAATTCCCTAATTAAATTGAGCGTTAATTTCCAGAAACGGCTTGAAGGTTCGTTTGCGCCGCATTCGATATCGACGTTTATCTTTTCCGGGTACGTTCAGGCGTTTTACACCCCCATTGACGAAATCGGAAAAGAGATTAAAACCACTTCTATCTCGCAATTGCCGCCGCAGGCGTTTACGCTCACATGCGACAAGATGGAAATACAGGCGGAGTTAGGAAACGGCGAGGCGCAAAAAGGCATCGGTCAAGAGACGTCAGGCGTTATCGACTCTGGATCAAGCAGCGGTTCCGCGCCGTCTAACGCTTACCGTCTAAAGACTAACTCCGGGGCGTTTATCGCGTCCGGCGGCGTTTCCGTTGAAGGTCGAGTTTATAACGCTCGTGCCGATAAAATCATGTTCGAGGCGAAAAACGGCATGATGACCCTCGAAGGCGATGGACAGATTCCTGCCCGACTGTTTTACCAGAAAGTTCTTGGCGGACGATACAACCAGGCGTCCAGTTCAACGATTTATTACAACACCCAAACAGGAGCCGTTAAAGGCGAAGGCATTCAGGATTTCTCGCTCTTCCTCTCGCCAAAAAACAGCTATGAATAGTATTTAAAAGAGTTACTCAATCAAGCAAGTTATTAATTAAATGTCGGATTTTGAGAAATTTGACGAAGCCATCGACGAGGAAGGGCTTCTGCCGGAATTTGTAGACGGTCAGACAGACGGGGGGACTGAATCGGAGGCGTATCAGCCGGGGGAGACGGTTGAGTTTATCGTTGACGCCGAGGCGTCGGGAATGCGTCTGGACGCCTGGCTGGCGGGGCTTTTGCCGCGGTACAGCCGCGTCGCGATTCGACAGGCGATTTCCTCTGGCTGCGCCGTTATTGACGACAAGCCGGGGCTTGCCAAACCCGCGTTTCGCATCAAGCCCGGGCAAAAGATCGCTTTTACTCTGCCGGATTTGCCGCGGTCGGCGCCCGTTCCGGAAGAAATCCCGCTGGACATTCTCTATGAGGACGAGTCGCTGGCGGTAATCAACAAACCGGCGGGCATGGTCGTTCATCCGTCGAGAGGGCATTGGGCGGGAACGCTCGTCGGGGCTCTGGCGTTTCATTTTCAGAATAATCTGTCACAGGTTCGAGGCTCTGCCCGACCGGGAATCGTCCATCGTCTCGACCGGGACACGTCAGGCGTTATTATTGTCGCCAAGACAGATTACGCTCACATGAAACTGGCGGAGCAGTTTGAACAGCGCGAGATTCATAAAGAATACGTTGCGATCTGTTCCGGCGCTCCGCCGCGAGATCGGGACGTGATCGACGCCCCGATCGGTCCGCATCCGCATCAGTCCGAAAAGATGGCGATTCGCTTTGAATGCGAGGATGCCAAGCCTGCCAAAACGTTTTATGAGGTTTTGCGTCGATACAAAGGATTTACGTATATTAAAGCTATGCCCAAAACCGGGCGAACGCACCAGATACGTCTTCATTTTATGCACGCCGGGTTCCCGATTCTGTGCGACCGCCTTTACGGCGGAAGAGCGGAGATATCAGAAGTTGAATTGGGAAATCGGAGTTTTCGCAGTGAGAAGTTAGGAGTGAGGAGTGAGGGGTTGACGCAAAGCGGCGCACAAAATCCTCTCGCAACTCCCGTTCTTACCAGACAGGCTCTGCACGCTCGACGAATACAGTTTCGACATCCGGAAACCGGGCAGTCGATGGACGTTTCCGCCCCGCTGCCGGACGATTTCAAAGCGACGCTTGAACTACTTGAGAAGTATAGGCGTATTGATAATTAGGAATTACTAATTCTTAACAATTTAAATGTCATGAAACACTCCCTCATCCTAATCGTTCTGCTTTTTTCCTCGACCGTGATGGCGGAGGACTGGTCGGCGCAGCTGATGTCGCCGATTCCCGCCCTGAGAGACAAGGCGGAAAAACAGCTTATCGAAATGGGGCCGGACTCCGGCGTCGTTTTGCCGGACGCGAATCAGGCTGGTCTTCCCGCAGACGTCAAGCGTCGAATCGACCGAATTCGCCGGGCGTGGGATGAACGGAGCGCGCTGACCTTTTTAGAGCCGTCTTTGATTGACAATCTCCCGACAAGTTCGCTTCGCGCCTGGCTGGAAGCGGCTGAAAAGAAAACGGGGAACCCGATTGACTTCAAACGTCTGGACGACAAGCTCCTTGATGCGCCGATAGAATCTCCCAAATCAACGCAGTTCTGGAAAGCCATGGACGAGTTGGCGCTGCGCTATGGTCTGAACTATTCCTGGTTTGAACGTCCAAAGGCAGTGCGGCTCGTCCCCAACAAGGAAGCATTTGGAAAAACGGTCTACCCTGGTTCATTTCGCTTTGAAATGCAGGAATGGGGAACGACCGTTCGGCTGGCTGACCCGTCTTCCAGTACAATTCGAACCGGGTTGATTTTCGCCTGGGAGCCGCGTCTGCGACCGATTTACATCGACATTCTTCCGAAGATGCAGTACGCTGACGGAACGGTCAAAACGGGCGAATCCATTCAGATTCTTGCTGGCGAAGGTCTCGCTAAACCTATTGACTTTATTTTCCCTTTGACGTCCGAAACCGGCAAGAAGGCGGAATCCCTGTCAGGCGATATGAGCGTCGTTATCGCAGGCGAACAAAAGACGTTTACTTTCCCGATTCCCGCTGACGGCAAGCCACAGTCCTTGCGGAAGGATCAGGCTGTTGTAGTCATTAAGGCAGTAGGCAGCAGGCAAGAGGCAGTAGAAGCTAATATCGCTATCGAATTCGACGAGTCATACAATGGACTTCGATCGTATATGACGTGGCTCAACTACAACAAGGCGTACGCCGTCGACAGCGAGGGGAAACGTTATCCGTCAACCAGCTGGGAAACCGTCTGGCAGAGCGATCGCGGCGCGGAGGCAAAATATTATTTTACCGTTCCGTCTGACGTAAAGATCCGTCAAATTGAATATTTAACCCCAACGGCGATACGTCGTATCGATTATTCGTTTAAATTTGAAGAAAAATTTTCGGAGAAGTTCTGACCCCCGCTTGCAATTAATTAAGATTTTAGGTTATAATAGAGTGTGAAGTAATTCGTAATTTGTAATTCGTAATGCGTAATTAGCGTATTGCGCCCTACTAGAGCCTAAATTATCATGAAAAAGATCTTCATTCTCATCACATTGCTTTTAACCTCGTCTGTCATGGCAGACGACTGGCCGCAATATCGCGGACCCAACCGAGACGGCGTCTCCCGTGAAACCGGGTTGATGAAAAAATGGCCAGAAGAAGGTCCGCCACTGGTTTGGAAAAACGCCAAACTCGGGCATGGCGTCAGCTCGCTCGCCGTTGTCGGGGACAGCATCTATACCAATTCTCAGCTGAAAAATGTCGAGTATCTTGTATGTATTAATGCTGAAACCGGCAAACCCAAATGGGCAACGCCTATCGCGCCAGCTCGCAACGGAGGAGGCGGCTTGGGTTCAAAATCCACTCCGACGGTTCACCGCGGCATGGTGTATACTATGGGAACGTCCGGCGACATCGTTTGCTGTGACGCTGGTTCCGGAAAAATTCTGTGGCGTCGAAGCATGGTCAAAGACATGGGCGGATTCGTTCCTGTTGACGGCTATGGGGAATCGCTTATGGTTGATGGGAAATGGGTTCTTTGCACCCCAGGCGGAAAGAACGCGACTATTTGCGCCATGTTTAGAGTCAACGGACAGCCGGTTTACCTGAGCGGAATGCGTCCCTGGAAATGCGCTGCTGGGGAAAAGGCAAGCAATGCTTCTATTATTAAAGTGTCAATCGGCGGAACGCAGCAGTATATCGTCATGACGGAAAAGTCGATTATGGGCGTTCGCGTTCGCGGCGGAGACAAGCTCTGGAGTTACGACAAGTTTGGCGAAAGCCGGCTTGGCGCGATGCCAATTTGGTACGCTCAAACCATTTTCGCCCCCGCCGACGCTGGAAGCGCCCTGCTCTGGCCCAAAAAAACCGCTGGAACAGGTACATTTACAGTCAACGAGATTTACAATACAGACGAGTTCATGGTTTCCAGAATGAACTCCCCAATTCGCGTCAACAACTATATTTTCGGATGCTCTGAACAGCGATTCGCCTGCTTCAATTTGAAAGAAGGAAAGCTTCAGTGGGCAACGGAAAAATGCGGCAAGGGTTGCGTCTGCACGTACGCTGACGGCTCGCTTTACGTCCGAAACGCCCAAAGCGAAGTGTTTCTCGTTTCTGCCAACGGCACGAACTTTGCACTCAACGGCAAAATGCAACTGCCGGGCGGTTCGAAAGGCATTACACCTCCTGTTATTGCAAACGGAAAAATGTACATTCGTTCGGATTCTTTGCTGTGCTGCTACGATATTTCAGTCAATTCTGAAGCTGGTCCGCAGTCCGGCGCCGCGGCAACCGGAAAGCCTTCAACGTCGCCCAGACCGTTTATCAAACCAACGCCTCAAAAACCGGAACCGAAAATGACTTCTCCCGCCAAGCCGAAAGCTCAGCCCGCTCCCAAAGCAGACGCTGTCGAGGGGCCGGAAGAAGACGAAGACGTTCCTGCGTTCAAAACCCCTTCCGTTAAAAAGCCTGCTGCCGATATCGACGATCCAGACGTTGGCGCTAAACCGAAACGAAAACTCCCTGGAATGCCGTGATTTAGTTAGGAATGAGGAGTTAGGAGTGAGGAGCTACGCAAGCGCCTCACTAACTCCTCACTCCTCCCTCCTAATTTCTAACTACTATGTCAGAATCTAACCCCGATAAAACCTCCGACTTGCAAACGTGGCAGGAATTCTTTGATAAAGACAGATTCGCGGTCGAGAACGGCTGCCGAATTGTAGACGCTCGCGCTGGTTACTCTAAGATTGAGATGGAAATTACGCCTCATCATTACAACGCAACCGGCATTGTTCAGGGAGGGGCGCTGTTTACTCTTGCCGACTTCGCCTTTGCGGTTGCGTCCAACGCCGCTGGAGATCGCGTTGTCGGAACAAGTACGTACATGAACTTCTTCAAAGCAACCCGAACAGGCGTTTTAACCGCCATCGGAAAGGAAGTCAGCCGGTCGAGAAAGCTCTCAACCGTGGAAGTTCAAATTTTTGACGAAGAGAACAACCTCGTCGCCCAATTCCAGGGCAACGGATATATTCTGACGCCGCCAAAAGGGTAGCGATTCGGTCTCTGTTACATAAAACGCTGTCAGAATCGACCGTCAATTTCAGCGCCGCAAAAGCTGCAAGCGTTTTTAATTCCCTGCGGATTGACGCTAAGTTTAAGTGCGTCGATTCTGTAGCCGTCTCGAACGATAACCGGTTTACCGCAATTCGGACAGTAGGTTGCTTCGAATTGCGGCGCTCGAACGTTGCCCAAATAGACGTATTTCAGCCCAGCGTTTTGTGCGATGTTCCAGGCGTGAAGAAGCGTTTCTAACGGCGTTGGCGGTCTGTCAATAATCTTATGTTTCGGATAAAAGGCGGAAAAATGCACCGGGACGGCGTCGCCGAGGTTTTCTAACACCCAGTCGCACCACGCCTGCAAGTCGGACTCGGAATCGTTGCCTTTGTCTGTCGCCGCGCCGTTTCCGGAAATCGACGGTATAATCAGATTGGTAACTTCCAGCCAGACGTTCGTCTCGTTTTTAAGGTATTTCAGCGTATCGAGAACGACGCTGACGTCAGCGTGACAGAACGCCTGATAAAACCCCGGACGAATTCCTTTCAGGTCGACGTTGGCAGCGTCCATGTTTTCAAAAAGAATCTTTCTCGCTTCCGGCAAAACGTACCCGCCGGTAACAGCAACGTTTTTTACGTCCAATTCTCGACATGCTTTGGCGGCGTCTGCGGCGTATTCGTACCAAACAACCGGGTCGTTGTACGTATACGCAACGCTTATGCAGTCGTGAGCGACCGCCGTTTGAGCAATCAGCAACGGAGAAACCGCGACGCTGCGAAGTTCGTTCTCCTGACTTGTCGAAAGCTGCGAATTCTGACAAAACAGACATCCCAGGTTGCAGCCCGCGGTTCCCAGCGACAGAACTTTTGAACCCGGGTAAAAATGATACAGCGGTTTTTTCTCAATCGGGTCGATCGCCAACCCCGTATTGCGTCCGTAGGTTGTACTGACAATTTCGCCGTTTCGACAGGCGCGAACGTGACAAAATCCCCGCTGCCCCTCAGAAAGGGAACAGGCGCGAGGACAAACGGAACAAACGACTTTATCTGTCATGGCATTGAGTTTATTTATATACAATTTTGAAAACGCTTCTTCTATTTCATGCCCTAATCGCCTACGGCGCGAGCGATTACGGCAACATAGACAGTCTCAACCCCGATGGATTTCATCATCCTGGCGATTTCGTTACATGTCGCGCCTGTTGTCAGGACGTCGTCAACTATCAGAACCGATTTAGGAGGTTTGTCTTTATCGACATGCCAGCGCCATTCAAACGCGCCGCGAACGTTCTCCCGCCTTTGTTGGGGCGACAGTTTTCGTTGAAGCGCTGTAACCGCGGTTCGACTCAGGGCGTCGACGTATTTAATCCCACTGAGGTCGGATAGCCTTTGAGCGATAACGTCTGCATCATTGACGCCGCGCTCTGATAAACGATTTTTATGCATCGGAGCTGGAACGATCCAGTCGACGTCAAGAACAGACGAGCCTTTCAGGCGGGTTCTGTAAAGGCTTTCTGCCAGAGCTCGGGCAAGATAAACGCATTCCGGCTTTTTTATCATGTAAATCGCTTCTCTGAGCAAACCGTCGAACATTCCCAGCGTTACAACCTGATCAAATGCGAATTTCTCGTCCCGACAATGGACGCAGTATCGAGACGATTCGCGCCCCTCAGTTCGATACGCTCCGCAAAAATGACATCCCGGCCACGGATTGATTATCAACGCCCGATGACATTCCGGACAGAAGAAACGATTGAGCAGCCTGTCTTTCCCTGGCAGTTCGACGATTTCCTTTCTGCAAACGTAACAGTGAGGAGCGTAAACCAGACGAAAGAGAGAGTCCCAAACGGCATACAGAGGCGTCATGTCCATAATTAGGAAGTGGGGAATGGGGAGTAGGGAGTAGACGATTTAATTCGTCAAAGACAAGGGACGCATCCCTGCTCCTTATTCCTTCAATTGCTCTCCGTTTTTCCTCTCTTCTGCCAGCATGTTTTTCACTTTGCTGCTCAAAACGGCAAAGGAGCTTGACAATTGAACGGTTTCACAAACGACGTTTGAAGGAACGTTCAGGCGAACGGGCGAGTAATTCCAAATCGCTCGAATACCCGCCTTGACCATTTTGTCAGTTACAAGCTGGGCAACGCTCTGTGGGACGGTAATAATCCCGATGACAATTTGATTCTGTTCTACAAACTTTTCCAGTTCGTCCAACGAATAAACGGGACAGGAACGAATGGACGTCCCGATTTTATTCTCGTCTACGTCGAAAGCGGCGCAAATGCTCAATCCGTGTTCGACAAATCCGGCATAGCCGAGAATCGCTCCGCCCAACGCGCCTGCGCCAACCAGAACCGCTTTACGCTGTTTGTCCCAGCCGAGAAAGGACTCTATCCGGTTGATAAGTTCGTCGATATTATATCCGACTTTTGGACGACCAGCAATGCCTGTCATGGAAAGATCTTTTCGAACCTGGACGCTGATAAGCCCCAAATCCTGGGCGATTCGCGTACATGACGCCTTCTCGACGCCCTCGCGCTGATACTGTTTGAGCTGTCGAAGGTAGAGCGGCAATCGCTGTAAACTTGGGCTGGGATAGCCCTTTTTGTAATCTCGATGTACGTTTTTTTCTGCTTTGTTCATGATTTTTTAATTCCGAATTATTTCAGCAGCTTGTTCGCCAGAATGAATACAGGCAGGAACGCCAACTCCTCGATACGAATTCCCCGCCAACGCCAAGCCTGGGATAGAGCCGACGATCTGCTCGATTTCCGCTACGCGATCTAAATGACCAACGTAATACTGCGGCATTGTATTGGGCCAATGCGCTGTATGGACGGCGTACGGCGGGCCCTCGATTTTCAGCAACGGACGCATCTTTTCTACCAGCAAGGGCGTCAACTGTTCATCTGGCATGACAGCCAAAGACGAATCTCTTGCCCCGCCGGCAAAAACGCGAATTAACTGCGTTCCTTTTGGGGATCGGTGCGGGTATTTGTGAGTTGAAAAACTCATGGCTAAAATCGGGGAATGTTCGATCTCTGGGACGACTGCGCCCATGCCTTCCATGGGGTGACGAATCTGCTCGTTCTTAAATGCCATAGACGCGATTGCCGTACCGGTGTGACCGATTCCCCCCAACAGTTCTCCCAGCCGGGCGTTAATCGGCGCTAAGAGTTCTTGAGCGTTATACGACGGCGCCGCGACAATAACGGCGTCAAAAAGCTCCGTCCACGTTTGACGTTCCAGCTCCGGTTTGTCCTGACCGTCCTGCCATGTTACGCGCCAGACAGGGCGTCCTGACGTCGACGTTTCCTGATTCAATCTCGTAACGCGACAATTCAAATTGAACGTTCCTGAGGGAAGTTTTTCGACAATTGTATTGCTCATCAGCGAGAACCCGCCTTTGAGAGTAACGAACATGCTGTATCGAGGACCGCTTTCTTTTCCCGCCTGAGCCGCCGCCTTTGCGTCTCGAGCCGCCTTGCGCCGTTTTGCCATTTCAGCGCGCATGGCGATAATCAGGCTGCGATGTTCCTTTTCCATTTCACGAAAACGCTCCATCGTAGCCAGGACGCTCAACTCTTCCAGATTCGCCCCGTAAACCCCGGAAACCAACGGTTCGATAAGACGTTCAAAGACTTCTTTTCCCAGTCGGCGACGACCGAATTCAGCCATGCTTTCGTCGGCGTCGTCCTTTTTGCGGGGAATGAACAGTTCCAGTCCCGCCCGGATTTTACCCAACGGGCTGAGAAGTCTTGTTGTCGCCAAGGGCCACATTTTGGTCGGAGCCATCATCAGAAACCCTTCCGGCAGCTTATGCAAGCGGTTCCGGAACACGACAAACGTCTGACGATATTGAGAACTCGTCGTAACCAGCTGATCGGAAATCCCGAGCCGTTTGCACAAGTCCAAGCCCCACGGAACGGTCGTAATGAAATTGTCCGCCCCTTCTTCGATTTCCAAGCCGTCTTTAATAACCGTATTGAGAACCCCACCGACTCGCGGTCGAGGGTCAAAAACGCTAATCGACGTCTCCGGACTGAGTTCATGTATATGAAACGCCGCCGCCAGACCGGAAATTCCCGCTCCGATTACAGCAACGCGTCGGCAGGTTGATTTATTATTTTCAGGCATGCATAAAAAGTGGTTAGTAATTAGTAGTAAGTGGTTAGTAAGCCGCTTTGCGCCCTTACCACTGAAAAATTACCACTCACCACTACTCCTGACATTATATCCCTTTTCAAATTTAAAGCAATAAATTTTTATCGATTTTTAGAAAAAATACCGCTTTTTTGGAAAAAATACAAGGAAAAATTCGCCCCTGTTCCATGAGCGCATTTTCAACATTTACCAGTTTGACAGAACCGCGAAAAAGAACTCAAATATTGCCGTTATGGCTTGACATTCAATTTTGTATGTATTATAATATTAGGAAATATAAGAAAATGCAGTTAGATCAAGAGCGTTTCGTATCAACGCTTGCGTCAATTGCGAATTGCTAATTGTCCCCATTCCTTACGATTTCCATGCAACGTTACGAATTTACTCCGGAAGACGATTATTCAATTTACACTCAAGCGGCATACCGGGCGACTGGCTGCGTATACCATTGGAACATAGCCGTTCGGCCTGACCAGTTGGGCGAGATTGCCGCCCTGCCCGTTTACGGCGCGTTTGTCAGCTTTAAGCGAGTTGGTCAGCTGCGATCCTGCATGGGTACGCTCGGCCCCAATAAAAAGCTGGCGCAGGCGATTAACGATGCCGCGAAATCCGCCGCGCTGGAAGACCCCCGATTCCCGGAAATCGCCCCGGCGGAACTGCCGTTTCTGGAAATGGAAGTCTGGATTTTGTGGGAGCCGGAACCTATCGAAGCCGATCCCGACAACGTGATTATCGGCAAACATGGTTTAATTGCCTCAAGAGGTTACAATCGCGGACTGCTTTTGCCATCCGTCGCAACTGAACACAAAATGGATCCGGAGACGTTCTTAAGTCACACCTGTATGAAAGCGGGATTGCCGCCGGACGCCTGGCGAGACGGGTCCGTTAAATTCGAACGTTTTGAAGGACATCTTATCAAGGGCGACTTCCCCGCCTGCGCCGCTGAACTTCAGGACGACAACCAAATCGTTGGGACGGCTTACGGACCGCAGCCCAACGCTCGTCACATTGCCGCCTTGGCGGACTTCGCTCGTCAAAACGCGCTGGCGATTTTCAAAGGCGGAACGGAAAGCGCGTATCTGCCAGGCGCGTTCGACGGCAACGTTCACGGCGCGTTGGTCAGAATGAAAGTCGGCGCTCGCGGACAGTATCTGGAATCCGTCCGAATTTCGCTGCAAAATACGATTCCATTCCAGACGACGGTTCTTGAACTGACCAAGGCGATTTGCAGCGGCGTAAAGCAGCAGATCGGAAAACAGGATCCGCCGGAGAACTTCGTCATGGGGCTGGCGGTTTTCTTTGAACCCGCCAAACAGGGAACCGCCGCCAACTTTGACCCGTCGGGAATCAAAACCTCTGACCGCGGCATTTTCGTATCGAAGGGCGGCGCGTGGGCGTTTGCCTTCGACCCGAAATCCAGCCCGGAGATTTTGCTGGACCGCGCGCTCAAACATGCTGGCTTTAGCGCCGACAAAACCGTTGACGTTTACTCCATGCGGGTTATTTCCACCGAGCCGCTTTTGCTCACGACCAACGTTCCCAGCGCTCAGCAGCTGCAAAAATATCGAACCCCGGTCGTTGCCGGCAAGTTCTATCCCGCCGACGGCGCTGAGTGCAAAAAACTCGTCGAAACGCTCTACAAGGAAGCGGAATCCCCAAAAGACAAGTACGCCGCTGCGATTATTCCTCACGCCGGCTGGATGTACTCTGCCCGACTGGCGATTCGGACGCTGGCGAAAATCGAGTTCCCGTCGAGAGTCGTTATTTTCTGCCCGAAACATACGGGAATGGGCGTTGACATGGCTGTTGCGCCGCAGGAAAAATGGATTCTGCCGACAGGCGCGGTCGACCTCGACCAGGATTTCGCCCGGCGACTGGTAAAGGAGTGTGACATGTTGCAGCTCGACTCCGAAGCGCACCGCAACGAACATTCCATCGAAGCCATTCTGCCCTTTATCACCGCGCAGGCGCCGTCCGCTCAGTACACGGCTATCGCCCTGGGCGGAGATATCAACTACGAGAAAATCGACAAGCTGTCCGACCAGCTGGCGGCGTTCTTCTCCAAACTGAAAACCCCGCCGCTGTTTATCGTTTCCAGCGACATGAACCATTACGCCGACGTCGACACGACCGTTATTCAGGACGAGAAAGCGATGAAAAAAATCGACAAACTCGACCCGGAAGGACTCTTCAGCGTCTGTCGCAAAGAGAACGTTTCCATGTGCGGCGTCGCTCCGGCGGCGGTTGTCATGGCAACGCTGAAAAAGATGAACCTGTTACACGAGGCGATTCTCGTTGGACATACCAACTCCGCCGTCATTTCCGGCGACAGCGATCACTGCGTCGGCTACTGCGGATACCTGTTCAAATAAAATGGCGCCTCCAAAATCCCTGCTGTTCAGAATTCGCCTCATGCTGGCGTTTTTCATGCTGGCGCTGGTTATCAGCGGCATAACCGCGTTTCCTCTGAAAAGCGAACTGCATTTGCTCAACCAGTTTTTCGGGCAAGGCACGGCGTTTGGCGAGAAGTTTTCAGACGCCGCCAACTATCTGAAGTACATTCAGGAAGGACTGGATAAGAACGCCGCCCAGTTCCCGTTTATGAGTTACGGAACGGACTGGCTGGCGTTTGCTCACATCGTAATTGCCATCGCGTTTATCGGACCGTTTCGCGACCCGGTTCGCAACATTTGGGTAACGCAGTTTGGAATGATCTGCTGTATACTCGTTTTCCCGCTGGCGATGATCTGCGGAACGATTCGCGGCATTCCAATGGCGTGGCAGCTGATCGACTGCTCGTTTGGATTCTTCGGACTGTTCCCGCTGTTGCTGGTTTATAAATGGACGAAAGAACTTGAGGCAGTAGGCAATAGGCAGTAGACTTTACTTCGCGCCAACGCCCGCCTTTAATTCTTAACAATCAACTAATACTATGAGAACTATCGCTTTAACTTTACTGACGTTGATTTCAATTACTTCCGCGGCTCTTGCCGACGTTGCTTTGACGGCTCAGGAAGACGGCTCGATTGTCGTTACCGCCGACGGAAAACCGTTTACGACGTTTATTCCGAACAACCACAACAAGCCGATTCTCTATCCGCTTATCGGTCCAACGGGGGCGGCGATGACGCGACAGTACCCGATTGAAGAAGCGCTTCCCACAGAAAAGAAAGATCACCCGCATCAGCGGTCGTGCTGGTTTGCCGCCGGAGACGTTAACGGGCTGAGCTATTGGCATCAGGAAGACTCTTACGGAAACCGGGTTGCGCCCTCTGGGCACATCCTTCCCCAAAAGGTCGAGATTGTCGCGCCCAACGCCATTGCCATGCAGGCGAACTGGCTCGACACAAAGGGAAACGTTGACCTCAAGGAATCGCGCGTTATGAAGTTCTACGCCTCGCAAGATCAGCGATGGATTGACTTCACGATTACCCTCACCGCAGAAAAAGACACTGTTAAATTCGGCGACACGAAGGAAGGGCTTTTCGGCGTCCGCGTTGCCGGCACGATTAAAGTCGACGCCAAGCTGGGCGGAAAGATCGTTTCGTCAGACGGGCTGACAGACGGCGCGGCGTGGGGCAAGCCGGCGTCCTGGGTGGACTACAGCGGCCCCGTCGGAGAAGACGGTCGTCGAGTCGGAATCGCCATTATGAACCGTCCGGACAGCTTCGCCTATCCGACCCACTGGCACGTTCGAGAATACGGTCTGTTCGCCGCCAACCCGTTTGGGCTTCACGACTTCTACGGCGCCAAGTCCGGAAAGAACGGCTCTGTTACATTGAAAAAGGGCGACTCGATTACATTCCAGTACCGAATCCTCCTTCACGACGGCGACGAGAAAACCGGTCGCGTTGAAGAAAATTGGGAAGAATACAAATCAAGCAAATAATTATTGATTGCTAGGATATCCCTAGCGGAGCGCTTTGCGCTAATTACTAATTACTAATTACTACTTACTCATTACTAATTGAACAAAACTCTCATCGCCCTTGCCGTTTACAACGAAAGGGAAAACCTGCCGGATTTACTCAACGAGCTGCTGACCCTCGTTCCAGACGCCGATATTTTAGTCGTTGACGACAACTCGCCGGACGGAACCGGGGTTTGGGCGGAGGAGTTCTCGCAGACCCAGCCGCGCGTTAAAGTGTTACATCGAGCGGGAAAACTGGGACTGGGAACCGCCGTCATCGACGCCATGAAGTTCGCTATCGACCGCGGGTACGAGTTCATGCTCAACATGGACGCCGACTTCAGCCATCAGCCCAAGTACGTCCCGGATATTCTTTCGACGATGTACGACGCGCCGGAATCCGTTGTAACAGTAATCGGCTCCCGATACGTTCCCGGCGGCGGGGTTGAAGGCTGGCCCGTCGTGAGAAAGTTCATGAGCGCAGGCGTCAACGCGTACGCCCGATTTATGCTCTCGCTGCCGGTTCGCGATACAAGCGGGTCGTTTCGCTGCTATCGCGTTTCCATCTTGAAAGAGCTTGACTTTTCCGCCGTCCGGTCGAAAGGGTACTCGTTCTTTGAAGAAATCCTGTGGCACATTCAGCGCGCTGCGCGACGGAAGGGAATCTTCTCGTGCCCGTTTATTGAACGCCCGATTATTTTTACTGACCGCGTCAAGGGTCAGTCCAAAATCAACAAAAAGGAAGCGGTCAACGCGCTGAGAATCCTGTATCAGCAAGGGATTCAAAACTGGTTTGGCGAGGGCGAGTTCCTCAACGTCATGTTTAACTGTGGAATCAAAGCGGCGGCGATTGTATACACCGTTATGCTGGTTGTTCTGCTGGTTATTCCAGACCCGTACTTTTTCCTCAACGGCGTTCCCGACCCCAACACGGAGGAATCCAAATTCGCGTCGAACTCCCATCTCAACGTTTTTATTCTGATGGGCTTTTTATGGGAACTGGCGTTTTTCCGCCGCCTGCTGTGGAATCGTAAATGGCTGGCGTGGCTGAGTGCGGTCGCCTTTGGCGCGTTTTTTGAAATCATTCAGATTATTGTCCCCAGACGGACGTTCGACCCGGTTGACATCAACCAGAACATGGTCGGCGCCGTTACAGGGTTGATTATTGCATACGTCCTTTGGGCGCTTTGGAAACGAATTGCACATTTACCCCCGGAGAAATCATGACACATTTATCTCGACGAAGTTTTTTATGCGGGACGCTTGCCGGCGCCGCTGCGTTAGCTGGCGCTCCCCTGCTGGCGGACGCGCCTAAAAAAGGTTCTAATATAAAAATCGGGTTATGCACCTATTTATGGGGCGCGAACTGGGACTTGCCGACTATTATCGACTACTGCTCAAAAGCCGGATTGGGCGGCGCTGAACTGCGCGTTCAGCACAAGCACGGCGTTGAGCCGGAACTGAGCAAAGCGGCAAGAGCGGAAGTCCGCAAACGATTTGAGGACTCGCCCATTACGCTGGTCGGATTCGGCACGAACGAAGATTTTCATCATACCGACCCGGCGCGAGTCCGTCGTTGCATCGAACGCGCCAAAGAGTACGTTATTCTGTCAGCAGACTGCGGCGGTTCCGGCGTTAAAGTCAAGCCAAACGATTTGCCCAAAGGCGTTGACCGAAAGAAAACGACGGCTCAAATCGCCGCCGCTCTGGACGAGTTGGGAAAATTCGCCGCCGACTACGGACAGCAGATTCGTCTGGAAAACCACGGCGGGTGCGCCCCCATCCCGATTATGAAAGAGATTATCGAGCAGGTTACGGAAAAGAACGTCGGACTGTGCTGGAACTGCAACCAGTGCGACCTCAACGCGCCGGGCTTCGTCGAGAACTTCAAGTCTGTTATTACCCGACTGGGGGCCACGATCCACGTTCACGACCCGCTCACGCCGAAATATCCTTACGAAGACATGATCCCGCTTCTGGTCGAACAGGACTACAACGGCTGGCTCCTGCTGGAATGTGACAACCACGTCGCCGACGGCATCGCCGCCATGGCCCGCAGCCGCGAATACTACGAAGCCCTGATCGCAAAAGAGGGGTAATCTTTTGAAGCGCTTTTGGAGTGCGACGGCTTGCCGTCGCTTTTCAAATGCCCCGGTGAAACCCTTCGATAAGCCCGGATCGCGGCAGTCCTCTGCCGCCAAAGAAATTTTTAGCCGCAAAGGACGCAAAGAGCGCAAAGAAATGAAAGGCGGTAATGGAGCGAGCGTAGCGAGCGGAATTACGCATTCGCCGGAACGGCGAACAAAACGCCGCGAAGTGTTCATACCAAATCGACAAAGCCAAAAACCTCCTCTGGATGGCGCCTGTCTCGGGCGCCTTTTTTGTGTAACGAAACAAGTCTGATCAGCCCGGTTCGCGGGCGCCTTGCCGCCCTTGAAAAAACTTTCGGTCGCCAGCAAGCTGGCTCCCTTTTTAGAGAAGTTTTTTCAAGGGAAATAAAATGAGGGGAAAACCTTTTTTGAAAAAAAGGTTCTTCCCCTCAAACTCCCCTTTCCTAAAAACTTTAGTAAGGGGAGAAAACAATTAACGAAGCAGATTAACCAATCGGCGGAAATCTGTCTAATCCGTAAAATCCGTGTGCGGACTGAGTACGGGAAACGCCTTGAACTATTTCGTTACAAACACGTTTTCCAGCGCGAGGACGAAGCTGAAACTGTACTCGGACGCGGTGTTGGTGAACTCGACGTGAGTACGAGCGCCCCAGGAGTCGTCGCCGGCAACGCCCTGCTGACGCAGGTCAATGTTGACGAACGTTTCCGGTCTGCCCTTGTATCCGCCAGGAAGCTGGTACGTGTGTTTGGCAGACTGCAGGTCGGCGGTCGAGTAATGCAGAGCGTTGAACTCAAACACCGGTTCGCCGTCCCAGCCGGACTGGCCGTAAACGCTCAGTTGGTCGCCTTTACCGTTGACAATCCAGCTGCGATAGACGTCTGTATGGTTGCCGACTTCGCCCGGCTCGGAATAGTCAAAGTAGTTTTCCGCAACCTTCTTGCTCCAGACGGCGACTTTCATGCCGTTCTTTTTGTCACAGTAGGATTCTTCCGGACCGCGGCCGTACCAGCCCATGTTTTCAAATCCCGGAACGAGCGCGAGTTCAATGCCGAAACGAGGCATTTCTGGAACGCCGTTAGCGCCGGTCTTCTTATAGTCCATGGAAACCAGAAGCTGACCCTTTTCGGTAAGCGTATAGGTTACGTTGAGATTCGCCTGAACTTCCGGCAAGACGCCTTTGAATGTAACGGTCGCGCCGTTGACGTCGCAGGATTCAATCTTCCAGGAGTTGGCGGCTCGCTTCCAGATCGCGCAGCGGTTGGGGTGCTGATTGCCGCGGTCGTTGTCCGTCGGCGCGCGCCAGAAGGTCGGCTTCATCGGCGAGGCGAGGAATTCTCTGCCGCGGAACTTGGCGGACGTCAGACAGCCCGTCTCTTTGGAGAACGTATAGACGCATTCGCCAGACGTGAGTGTAACAGCTGCGTCGTCGACAATCTTTTTGGCGTCGGCGAACGGCTTGACTTCCATCTTTTGCGGAGCGACAAGTTCAAACTGCTCCCACGCGACGACGGATCCCTTCTTTGCCATCGGCGTATCCGTCTTGAGACGGTACTGAACGGTCAAAAACTGTCCGTCGGAGGGGACGGCTTCAGACTTCGCCGGAACGGCAATTTCGACTTCCGTTGTTTCAAACGGATTGGCGTTGGGCAGAGCGACCTGAGCCCATCCTCTGTGTGGATTGAGCGTCCAGAACATTTCCAGATTCGACAGGTCGATGAAATCGTACCGGTTGAGGATTTCCAGCTTCGCGACGTTGTCGGCGGTGAGTTCCTTGAGCGTTGTCTTAACGGGCTGCTGGCAGTATTTAATATGCGCCATCGCCGGGTGCGGAACGCGGTCAGAACGAATAACGCCGTTCATGCAGAAGTTGTCGTCAGAGGGCGTTCCCGCCGGGCCGAAGTCGCCGCCGTAAGCCATGAACGTTTCGTCTTCTGCAGTGGTTTCGACAGCCGAGTTTTCCGCGTTGACGGCAACGACAATCTTCTCTCCAACGGTAACGCTGGCAGAGGCGATGTATCCGGGGAAGAGACGTCCGGAGTAATCGGAGTTCGAGCCGAAGGTAATCGGGGCGTCAGTCAGATTGACGGCGCCGTTGAACCCACAATCAGTTACAACTTTTCCGTCACAGATGAGGGTCATCTTCTTCCCGTCGTAGATTCCCTTGACGGTATGCCACGCGCCGACCCAGTTCTCTGGAACCGGGGCGTCGATCTGCTTCCAGGCGCCGTTATTGAAAACAAAGAACTGGAGCGTCTTGGTCTTTTTATTTGGATCCGTCGCCTGTTTGAGTCCGACCTGTTTGTCGCCTTTCATGACAATCGGACCGTGTTCAGCAACGTCGGTTGGATAGACGGTCGCTTCAAAAACGACCGGGGCTTTCGCGCATTCCGGCGCAGTCGCCTTGGTTGTAATCGAGCCGTTAAAGCACTTCTTGCCGTCTATATGTTTGAGAGCGTCGCCGCTGGTTCGCAAAGCGCATTCCCCGGCGTATTCGCCTGTAGCTGTAACGGTGTACTGCTTGGGAACCTTGGTTCGAATGCCCTGATCAACCCAGTCCCAAATGTATCCGCCCTGGAAATGCGGGATTTCCGGGTCGAATGCAGCGTCCCAGAATTTATCGAAGTTTCCGGTGGAGTTGCCCATCGCGTGAGCGTACTCGCACATGATCATCGGTTTGGTTTGAGGTCTCTTGCCGTAATTGACGCAATCCCACGGCTTGGAGTACATCGGGCAGTAGATGTCGGTTTCCGGCGTTCCGCAGGCGCGTTCGTAATGAATCGGGCGGCTGGGGTCGAGCTGACGAATCGCCTTGTAACAGGCGACGAAGTTGCAGCCGTGTCCGGCTTCGTTGCCCATTGACCAGACAATCACGGACGGGTGGTTCTTGTCGCGCTGAACCATAGAGCTGTCGCGGTCAACGTGGGCGCCTTCCCAAGCTGGCTTTTTCGCCAGCGAACGGTCGCCGTATCCCATGCCGTGGGATTCGATGTTGCCTTCGTCCGTCAGGAAAATGCCGTACTGATCGCACAAATCGTACCAGCGCGGGCAGTCCGGATAATGGCAGGTTCGAACCGCGTTGAAGTTATGCGTCTTCATCAATCGGATGTCTTCGATCATCGTATCGTCGCGGACGTAATGACCGGTGTCCGGGTCCATTTCGTGACGGTTGACGCCTTTGATATGAACGACTTTTCCGTTGACCAGCAGCTGTCCGTTTTTGATTTCAACCGTACGGAAACCGACTTTAATGCAGGTCGATTCCATAACGCGGTCGGATTCGTCAGACTGAACAATCTGCAGCGCGCACAGGTTCGGGGTTTCCGCCGTCCATTTGGGCGGGTTGTCAACCGGGAACGAGAGCGTCAGTTTGGCGGAGCCGTTCGCGGGAACGGTAACGTTTTCACCGTTCCAACCCATTCGTTTGGCGGAGTCGATATCGGGAGAATCGTAGAGAATCGCCTGAACGTTGACCGTATGGGCTTCGGGGGTCTTGTTTGACAGGTCAAACTCAACTACCATGATGCCGTTTTCGTAATTCTTGTCCAGAATCGGCTTGGCGAAGATGTCACGGATGTAAACCGGGGTTCTTGCTACAACGTAGACGTCGCGGAAGAT
The DNA here is from genome assembly GCA_017407125.1 of Thermoguttaceae bacterium. Classification (GTDB taxonomy): domain Bacteria; phylum Planctomycetota; class Planctomycetia; order Pirellulales; family Thermoguttaceae; genus RUG11551. The sequence continues at coordinate 14,777 of JAFQXE010000021.1, read as the reverse complement.
GCCGGACATGCGCCAGAAGTCCTGACATTCCAGATAGCTGCCGTCTGAATAGCGGTACGTTTCAACGGCGATTTCGTTTTCGCCCGGCTTGACGTACGGGGTGATGTTGAACTCGGCAGTCGTACGGCTGTCCTGAGTGTATCCGACTTTCTGCCCGTTAACCCAGACGTAAGCGGCGGAACCAACGCCGTCAAAGCAGACGAAAATCTGGCTCTTGCTCCAGTCCTGGGGAATGGTGAACGTTCGTTTATAGGATCCAATCGGGTTGAAGTTGCCGCGATCGGTAAACGTCGCCGCTTTTTCCTGGTCGCCTTCGATAACGCCCGCCTTGTACGATTCCGACTTTACGCCGCCGGGAACGTAGGGCGGCTCCGCATGGAACGGATAGCTGGCGTTGACGTAAATCGGGTAGTCAAACCCTTCCGTCTGAATGTTGCCGGGAACGGCGATGTCTTTCCAGCCGGAGACGTCGTAATCGGTTTTATAGAAATCCATCGGACGGCTTCCGGGGTTGGGAGCGATATTGAATTTCCACGTCCCGTTAAGACAAATGCGGCGTTGTGACGCTTTCGGGTCGCATGTCGCCGCGGAATCAACCGACTGGTACGGCGTAAACGTCGCGTGAGCCGGTTCTTTGTTAATTCTGAAAACCGCCTGATTTTCCCAGTCGGGAGCGGTTTGGGCGCACGCCGTTAGCGGGAGCGTCGCTATAGCCGCCAGTAACAAAAATTGTTTCATTTTAAATTCCTTTCTTTGCTGGGTTGGGAATATCGAATTGAAAGGAAGAACGCTTTGCGTAATTCCTAATTCCGAATTAATTCGTCGTATCCAAATACGGGTCTTGACCCATTTGACGCTGCATCTTTTTACGCTGCTTTTCAAAGTACATCAGAGCTTTACGCTGCTTGTAATGCTTGCGTTCGACTTTCTTTTGCGCTTTGATAAACAGGTATTCGTACTTGTCAAACCGAGTTGCTTTGCTTTCTCGAATCTTCTGCTCGTCGTGCGCCTGAGCCGCCAGTTTTTGAACGGCGTCGGGCGAAACGTCGGGCGAAATTTCAGAGGTGTGTTCTGCGGTGAGCTTTTGCGCTTCCTGGAATTCGTCTTCCAGAGTTTCCAGCGCGATGCCCTTCGCGGCGATTCGTTTTGCTCTGTTTTTTCCTAAACCGTTGAGAAGAAGTTCGTCGTCCAGAGCAAGATACTGCCGATACGCGCCGGGGTCTCCCTGACGTCCGCATCGTCCGATGAGCTGACGGTCAATTCGGGCGGAATCGTGCATTTCCGTACAGATAACGTACAGCCCGCCTAATTCTTCGACGCCTTCCCCCAAACGGATGTCGGTGCCTCGGCCTGCCATGTTGGTTGAAACGGTAACTTTGCCCTTCTGCCCGGCTTGAGCGACGATTTCCGCTTCTTCCGCGATCTGGTTGGCGTTGAGAACCTGATGTTCGATTCCTCTGTCTTTCAGACGTTGTGACAGCGTTTCCGACTTGTCAATGGATCGCGTACCGACCAGGATCGGCCGCCCGGTGGCGTGAACCTCCGCGATTTCCTCGGCAATGGCGTCCCACTTGGCGGACTCGTAGCCGTAAATTCTCGTCGGCAGTTTGACGCGCTGCGGCGGTTTGTTGGTCGGAACCGCCATAAAGTTACAGCGGTAGATTCGCTTTAACTCTCGGGCGCTCGATGCCGCTGTACCGGTCATGCCCGCCAGATGTTCGTAACGCAGGAAGAAGTCCTGAACGGTGATTCGCGCCGCCTGTCCGGTGTCGACGGTGATCTCAACTCCCTCTTTGGCTTCGACCGCCTGATGAACGCCCTCGCGCCATTTTCGCCCTTCAGACAGACGCCCGGTGAATTCGTCTACGATGACGATTTCTTCGCCCTTTTCGCCGTTGCGGACGACGTACTGACGGTCTCGAATGAACTCTTTCTGGACTTTAATCGCCATCTCGATTTTCGTGTAGATGTCAAACATGCCGACCGTGTCCAGCTCCGGCGGTTTGGGCAGCATTCGCGCCTTGCGACGCCCTTCGCGCGTCAAGTCCAGCTCTTTGGTTTCCTGCTTGTATTCGTAATCGACGTCCTCTTCAAACTGAAGCGCGTTTTCCGCGCACCATTTATACGTCGCGACAGCAATCTTTTCTGCTTCGCCCGGCATGGCGGAAATAATCAAAGGGGTTCGGGCTTCGTCGATGAGAATACTGTCCGCCTCGTCGACCAGACAGAAAAAGGCGTCACGCTGAACCGGCTGTTCGTTGTTCTGACCCGGTCCGCCGAGCATGGCGCCGATGAGATCCATTTCGCCTTCGCTGATACGACGCTTGAGCAAACGGTCTCGAAGGAAATCGAACCCGAACTCTTTCGCCGTCCCGTAGGTGATGTCTTTGGAGTACGCCGCGCGTCGTTCGTTGGTTTGCTGCTGCGTTTGAATCACGCCGACTTTCATGCCCAACAACTCGTAAATCGGCTCCATCAAATCGGCGTCGCGCTTTGCAAGGTAATCGTTGACCGTCGCCAGCTGAACGCCCTTTCCCGCCAGCGCGTAAAGATACAGCGGCGCGGTTGCCGTCAGGGTTTTTCCTTCGCCAGTCTGCATTTCGACAATCGTTCTGTTGGCAATACAGATGCCGCCGAGAATCTGGACGTCGTAATGGCGCATGCCTTTCTTCCGCCGCCCGGCTTCTCGAACCAGAGCAAACGCCTCGACGAGCAAATCCTTCAGCGGCTCGCCGCTTCGGGCGCGATACCGCAGCGACAGACTCGCCTTTCTCATCGCGCCGTCGGACAAGACCTTTAAATCCTCTTCCAAGGCGTTGATTTTAGGCAATAGCGTCGCCCATTGCGCCAGCTTACCAGCCGCGCCCAATTTAAACGTTCGACAGACAGTCCCCCAAGGACCAGTTGGGATACCTTGCATACTGTATATTATACAAAGAAATTTAATTTAAGTAAAGACCCCTTTTTAGTTAGGAGTTAGGAATGAGGAGTGAGGAGTTTTTGAAAGACGGTAATGAAATTAATGGAAGGCGGTAATGGAGTAAAAATATAGGCGAGCCACGGGTGTAAACCCGTGGGTGTGAGCGTAGCGAACGTAATTACGCATTCGCCGATAGGCGAACGAAACGTTTGTCCCGCAAACGCACACTGGCGAGCCGGCTCGCGGCAGTCCTCTGCCGCAAAAGAAAATCTCACGCAAAGTCCGCAAAGTTCGCAAAGTTTTAAAAATAACGTTCTATGCGTGGAACGGCAAACAAAACGTTGAGAAGTGTACATAACAAATCGACGAAGCGGAAAACCTCCCCCGGATGGACTCCGTCCCCGGAGTCCTTCTTGATGGCTTTGCCGTCAAGGAAATGCGGAAGCCTCCAAAAAATCTCCAAAACGTGGAAAGCCCGCCTGTCCCGCTGGATCGCGGCTGTGTCAGCCGCAAAAGAATTTTTAAAACACGAAAAACACGAAATAAGCGAATTTTACGAAAAGAATATTTAAAAATCTTTCGTCTTTTTCGTTTCGTTCGTGTATTTCGTGTTAAAAAATAAGCGGGAGTTTCCTCCCGCTTTAGCGTTATTCTTTTAAGATTCCGTAACGACTATTTACGAGTTCGTTTCCGAACGTACATCAACCCGACAACGCCCAGCGCCATCAGCGCCCACGTTGACGGTTCAGGAACGCCTGAGCCGGGTTCAGGAGCCGCTTTAATTCCGACCAGATACAAGCCGTCAGCCCCGCCGGTTAATTTGAACAGACTTGAATAATCCGGCGTTGTCGCCAGCCAGGACGTATAATCTTGCTCGTCCGTAAATCCGCCGTTAGACACCAGCTTGTATTTGTTACCCTCGGTCGCCCAATCGTCAACGTCGTTATTTGCGAAATCCAGCAGAATCACGCCGTCGTCAGCCGTAAAGATACCGCCGTTTTCCATAACAAACAGGTCGTGATTTACGTCTGCTCCGTTGGCATACTCGCCGAACTCAAAAAGCGCAACGCCGTTTGAATCCGCGGTCGCGTCTGCAAAGGTGATATTGCCTGTAATGTCAGCCGTTCCAATGGAATTGCCGGGCGAGAATATCGAGCCGTTGAAAACTTCAATATTACCCTCAAAGTAACCTTTGAAATCCAACTCGCCGGAAGAAACAGTCAAGCTGCTAGCAGTAATTTTATTATCAGCGCCTGCGTAAAGTTTCAAAGCAACGTCGTTTACGGTATTAACCGTGATTTTCTGAGCGGTAATCGATCCGATAAACGTTGACTCATCGTCGTTACTAAGCGTCAAATCGCCGTTAACAGTCAACGTTGCAGGATTGCTTTCACTTCCGCCGGAAAGGTTGTAAAGCGTTGAAGCGCTGCCAATATTCAAGGTCGTACCATCTGCCAGCGTAGTCGCGCCGCCGGTTTGAGACACCGCCCCGGTTAAGGTCGCCGTTCCAGCAGAAACGAGAATATCGCCAGCGCCGGAAATATTAGGCGTAATAGTCGCGGTTGAATTGTTGAATTCCAGAGTTCCGTTGTTAGTAACAACGCCCGTTCCAAGCGTACCAGAGCCGGTCAGATTGAGCGTACCGTCGGAAATCGTTGTACCGCCGGCATACGTGTTAGCACCGGAGAGGGTCAGCGTACCTTCGCCAGTCTTGGTTAAAGCGCCAGTTCCTGAAATTACGCCGGACTGAGTAAGCGTTAAGCCGGACGTAACATTAAATTCTGTGTTAGCGCCTAACGTTATTATTCCTGTATGGTCAGCTTCAGTCGCTCCACTGCGATCAGACAGAAAAACAATGTCGCGTTTATCTAATCCATTCGTTGTCCAGTTTTTATCGAGTGCGAATACGTCGGCGTTGGAAACGTCGTAATTGTAATTCGCAGACGATTTAACAACCAAGTTCTTATATAAGTGATGAGAATAAGAAGTCGTATAGTTCGCGCCCTCGAATTGGAAGTAGTTCCCCGTCAACTTTTTTGAGATTTCTTGTATAAGCCCATCATTGAAATAAATTTGAATCTGTGATGCGGAGGAACCGTCAGCAGGAATCGTATACTGAACTCTTACATCAATATAACCGTCAGCGCCTGGAGTAACGCTGCCAGTAGCAATACTAGAGTTTCCATTAAAAATTTGATAAGCGCCAGAACGTCGTAAAAACAATCCTATGCCGGAACTCTTACTTACATGAGCAGTACATCCACTTGAGTCGACGCCAAATATAAAAGCAGCCCAGTTATCGCCGCCTATATTGTTTGAGTCTGGAAATACTTTGAAACTAATTTCGTTCGTTCTTCCTCCTTCTTCAGCAGGAGTTGACGTTCCAAGATTTAAACCAAAGTCGTAAGCTGGAGAAATGTGAGTTTCATTATTAGATTTTCTAGCTGCAATGAGAAGATTTTCATTAGGATTACGAATCTGAGCTGTCCATTCAGATCCACCACCAGTCTTGTTGTAGTTAATTGGTCCAAGAAGCCCGCCATTGAATCGATCTTCCATGTCATTGGAACGTGTATTTATGTTAGGGTATGCTTGTCCAGCATTATCTATGACATGGAAATTATCGGAAAAGAATGTGGTGAGTTGATCAGATGGAACGATATCTGCTGGCGCAACGCCAACGAATCCCCAAAAAGAAAGCAATAAACAGACCGTCAAAATAGCAACATTATGTACAATCCGCCCGCGTGTTAAAATGCGGGGGGGGGGGCAGAATGAACGGTTTTTAGATTTAGCCATTATTTTACTCCTTCTCTAGTGGGTAAAACTGGTAAACGGTTATTGAAACGACTTTTGCGGCGGTACGTCCCGGCGCAAAAATAATATCGTTTTTTTACATTAACCATATTATACACTCAATTCGGCAATCGTGAAGCGCTAAATGGGAAAATTTTTGAAAAAAAGTGAAAAATCTGAGAAAATGGGGGGGAATGAGAGGGGAAATTGGTTGAAAGGCGGTAATGGAGTTCGCTTTAGCGAACGGAATTACGCATTCGCCGGAACGGCGAACAAAACGCTGGAACAACCCAAAATCATTGATATTACCCCAGAAAAGGCTCACGCGGAGGCGCGGAGGATGTTTTAAAAATATCTTTGCGCTCTTTGCGTTCTTTGCGGCTTAAATTTCTTCGGCGGACAGGATGTCCGCGAACCAGCTGTTCGAGCAGGCTTTCCTGCGAAAAAGATTTTCGGTGGCTTCCGCCGCAAGCGTTCACCAATTGATAACTTTGCGAACTTTGCGTGAGGCTTTTTTGCGGATTTTATCCGCGATCCAGAAAGATTACTGGCTGCGTCTCTTTGTTATGCACGGCTCGAACTTTTCGGTTCGCCTTCGGCGAACTGCGTAATTCCGCTCGCTGCGCTCGCTTCATTACCGCCTTTCATTTCTTCGCGAACTTTGCGTGAGATTTTCTTCGGTCTCGCAACTCGCAACTCGCTACTCGCAACTCCCTACAACAGCTCGTCCAGCGGGACAACCATTTGTCGGAACTTGGCGCTGGGCATGGAAACCGTCCGCCAGCGGGGAGAAAGGGGGCGACATTCCCGATAGTAAACCGACAGTGGGATTCCTAAAAAGGCGTAGTAACGATTCTGGAATTCAAACAGACGCGAACGGTCAACCGGGCTGCGGTCGCCCAGGACGTCGTAGGCAAAAACGAGCAGACCTTGAAATCCGCGTCCAAAAATCGTTTCCCAACGCGACAGCGACAGCAAATCGTCTTCCGAAACCCAGTTGCGCCAGTACTGCGGATGAGCCGTCCCTGACGGGAATCGCCGTCCCTTGATGTCGATCAGCCACGACGACGCCTCCAGCGCCCTGCTCTGCCGATTGGGCTGAACCGCATCGACGGACGAACGGTTCATAACCAGAAAATCAATGTTCTTCAGCGAGCCGTATTCTTCCTGACCGGCAAAAGAACGCCTGGTTTCTCGCGTCGACATGTACGGAATCGCCTGACTTTGCAGAAAGCTTTCAAAGGCGGCTTCGTAATGGTTCGAGGACTTCATGGCGGAGTTAGGGAATAGGGAGTGGGGAATAGGGAGTAGTTTGGGCAATAGGCAAGAGACAGTAGGCAGCAGAAATTAAAAATACTATTCCCTACTCCCTATTACCTATTCCCTCTAATAGTATATCTGAACGCAGAAAGAACGTCAACCCCGGCAGGACGAGAAGCCCTTTTATTTTTGAAGTTTATGAGTATAATAGGGAGTGGTGAGTTAAAAGTGGTTAGCGCATAGGACGCAAAGCGGTTCCCACTCTAACCTTTTTCCACTTACCACTTATCACTAACCACTTACCACTTTATTGCATGAGTAACAACTCCATCCCTCTCTGGAAACAGCAGGGGTTGAAATACTATCGACTAAACTGCTTTTACAAGCAGCTATTCGGACGCTCTACCTGGAAAGTCAGTGTAGACGCAGGATGTCTATGTCCAAACTGGACTCTCAAGACGTCGCAGTTAGGAATTAGGAGTGAGGGGTTAGGAGTTGGGCGCTCTGATTCTTCTTCAACTCCTCACTCCTCACTCTTCACTCCTCACTCACAAATACTCCCTACTGCCTACACCGGTTGTGTATTCTGCGATTCCGTCGCTTTCAGTCCGTCGCGGCGAATTGAGGCAGGAGATATTTTCGCTCAGATTGAAACGGGAATAGAGCAGCTTCAAAAGAGGTACAAGGCGCAGCAGTTTATCGCCTATTTTCAGCCGAGTACAAATACGTACGGGGATTTAACCCGCTTGCGGACGATGTGGGAAACGGCGATTTCTCATCCGAAGGTGGTTGGTCTGATAATCGGAACGCGGCCAGACTGCGTTGGGGAAGACGTTTTGAACGCGTTGGGCGAGTTGGCGCAAAAGAAATGGACGTCTTTGGAATTGGGCGTACAGTCGCTCCACGATTCAACGCTTGAGATTATCAACCGCGGACACGATTCCGCCTGCGCCTTGGACGCGATTCATCGGGCGAAACGGATAGACAAACTCCACGTCGGAACGCATATTATTTTAGGGCTGCCTGGTGAGACGCCGGAAATGATGAACCAGACAGCGGAGCGTCTGGCGCAAACGCCTATTGACGCGGTTAAGATTCATAACATTTACGTTGCACGCAACACAGTTTTAGAACAGTGGTACAAGAGCGGTCAGTTTACGCTCCCGTCACGAAAAGATTACATTTCCTGGGCGGCGGATTTCATCGAACGCATGCCGGAAAACGTCGTTATCGACCGGATTTCCGCGTCCGTTCCCGCGCCGTATCTTGTCGCGCCAGACTGGTGTTCAGATTCCTCTGGAATTCTTTTAGATTTAGAAGCGGAGTTTGAGAGACGAGGAACGCAGCAAGGCAGTAGACAATAGGCAAGAGGCAGTAGTTTTGATTATCTCTATTGCCTACTGCCTATTGCCTTTCTTCCAAAAATCTCTGTTCAGAGCTTTAGAACAGCGATTCTTCTTCCCCCTTCAGTTCCTTCAGACGCTGTTCGATAATCTTGTCACGGGAATCGTTGCGTTTTTCAAACAGTTCTTTCATGCGGTTGAGTTCTTTTTCCAGGCGTTCCAGCTCTAACGCGCGGCGTTTTTGTCGGACGTCGAAATGCTTGGCAACGGTCTCCGCCAGCTGGGCGCCGATTTCCGCTTTGGAATCAGCGTCAACCGTTTGACGATACTGCATCGTCAGCTGACGCGTTGTTCGATCCAGTTCCGCGTCCTGTTTGAGCAGCTTGAACAATTCCGGATCGGACTTTTCCAATTGATCCCAATTCTGGAACGGACCTGTCGGAGGCGGAGGAGGAAGCATGTCGCCGCGATTGGGTCCTTCCGGACGCCCTTCTGGACGTCCCGAACCCGGTTTTCTAAATCCTTCCTGGGGACCGCCCATCGGCGGACGATCCATGCTTGGTCTGGGCGGACGTCCTTCGGAACGGTCGTGATTCGGACGATCGGCAAACGGACCGCGCTTGTCGCCGGAACGAGGACGATCAGGGAATGGTTTCGGTCCGGGGCCTTTGTTGTCGTCCCAGGAAACGTCTTCAGCCGCTTCGGTGGAATCGGAAACAGCCGCTTCCGCAGCCTTGTCTTGAGCGTTGGAAACGGAACTGATTAAAAGAGTCAATGCAAAAACCGAGGCTGTTACAATCGACAGCGTCAGAAAGGGTTTGGTTTTCATGGTTTAATCTCCTAAAATATTAGCTGTTAGCTTCTAGCTATTAGCTTTTAGCTAAAAATTGTCTAATTCGTTATACTGCGACATCTCGTATCCGACGGTTGTGTATTCCGCCATGGCGGACAATTCCCAGCGGTCGCTGGAATCCGCGCTGAGGATGGAATTTGACAACGACGTCAGCTGCGTATCGTAGGCGTCGTCTTCATCCCAGGCGAACTCGTCTTTTGTAACAGTCGATTCCGCAACAGCAACGGTTGTTTGAGGTTGAGTCGGTTCTGACGTCGGCGCAGCGGTCGGGACGTCAGCGGTTGTATTTGTAACGTTTGTATTTTGAGCGACCTGGTTATCTGTCGAAATTGTAGACGACGCGTCAAACAGGCGCAGCGACCAGAATCCACAGACAAGCAGAATCGCGGCACTGACCGTTCCGAGCGCTAAATAATAGGAAAGCCGGGAGCGACGGGGCTTTTGCTCAATCTCAGGCTCAACGGCAGGCGTGGACTTGGAATTGGCGTTGGCGGGCAGATAGTCTTCGTCTTTTGCGTTTTCTATCAGCGCCCCAAACCATTCCCAGGTCTGTTCCAGCGACTCCAGCTCCGCCATCTGGCTTTCAGACGGCTCGCCGGGGCACGGCTGACCTGTAGGCTTTTGCGTCGCCCATTCCAGCTGCTGCTGAGTCAATTCGACAGGAGAATCATTGTTGGTAGTCATGGTGTATTGCTCTTCTGCATAATATCGCGCATTCTCGCCAAACCGCGATGAGCGTGACTAAGTACCGTGTTGAGCGGCAATTCTATTAAATCTGCAATTTCATTAAACTTCATTTCACCGAAGTAGCGAAGCGTGAGGACTTTCTTTTCCGCCTCGGAAAGCTGGTCGAGAACGGCGCTCAATGTCGCGTTGAGTTCGGCTTGATGGATATTTTTGGCGGGGTCGGAACCGGCGTCGACAGGGTCGATAGCCGTCCAAGTTTCGTCGTCAACGTTGACTTCCATAGACCGGCGCCGTTTGGCGTTGCAGACGACCCGATAGGCGATTTTCATCAAATACGCCTTCGCTTCGCCCTGTTCGGTGTACATATCCAAGCCTTTCCAAGCATTTAGAAACACCTCCTGAGACAAGTCGTCCGCCACGTCGGCGCGACGAACCATGCTCATCAGGTATCCGCGAACCAGACCGCCGTATTGGGCTGTCCAGGTCGTTATCTGCTGGTTTTTCGCCTCTAAATCTGTCATATCGGCTTGGATTTACCGCCCCATTGTTATCATTATACAACTAGAACAACGCACAAGGCAAAATAATTGCAGAAAAACAGAAAATTTCAAGAAATTTTGGTTCATCCGACAATTTGACGTCTGCGAAAGGTTTTTTAAACACGAAATACACGAAAAGAAACGAAAAAAACGAAAGGATTATTTAATCTAAAATTTTTTCGTTAATTTCGCTTATTTCGTGTTTTTCGTGTTAAAAATTCACGGGAATTTTCGCTTTTTGACGTCTGAGACGTAGCCTTTTATGGCGTCAATTGCCGTTTTCGCCAGCGTTGCGTACTGTCGGGCGTGCTTCGGGACGAAGTCCGGATCCATGCCCAACAGGTCGGTTACGACCAGAATCTGCCCGTCGCAGCCGGCGCCGGAGCCGATTCCAATTGTCGGAATGGGGACTTGACGAGTAATCTTTTCCGCCAGGTCGGCATCGACGCATTCCAGAACGACGGAAAACGCGCCGGCGTCGGCGACCGCGTCAGCGTCTTTAAGCAGAGCTTTTTCCGCCTTTTGAATGGAGAACTTGCCCAGGTTGAGAATTTGCTGCGGCCGCAGACCGATATGCGCCATAACCGGGATTCCCGCCTTGACCAGAGCGCTGATCAGCGGGGCGTCCTCCCAGGTGGTTTCCACCTTGACGGCATCGCAACCGGTTACTTTTATAACTCGAGCCGCCTGAGCCACGCCGTCTTCAATGCCGGTATGACCAAACGGAAACGTCATGTCGGCAACCACAAGCGGACGGGATTTCGCGTCGCATTTTTGCTTGGCGATTCTCGTAACAATTTCCGTATGATAAATCATTTCGTCCAGAGTTACGCTCAGCGTCGTCCCCTTGCCCTGAATGACGTTCCCGAGGGAATCGCCGACGAGAATCGCGTCGATGCCCGCCGCGCAGCACCAAAGGGTCTGAGTGTAATCGTAAGCGGTGAGCATGGTAAGCGGCTCGCCGCTTTTCTTCCTTTCCAAAAATGATTTAATGTTCATAGGGTTGCCTTTCAAGTTGCGAGTTGCGAGTTACGAGTTGCGAGATGTTTTATTGAGGCGCGTAGCGTTTCTCGCTACTCGCTACTCGCCACTCGCAACTAATTCTACAGCGTCCACGGCTCTCTCATTGGACGCGAAACCATCGCCGATTGTTCCGGCGTCGGGTTGACCAATTCCCGTTTTTTCGGATCCCAGACGACCTTGCTCTGCGTTCGGACGGCGATGTCGCACAGGTGCGAAATCGTATCGCTTCGGACGGCGTCTTTGAGACAGGAAACCGGAGTCCGGTCGAATCGAACGGCGTCGACAAAGTTCTGGGCGTGATTTGTACTGACGGTCAGAATCGCGTTCTTCAAGTCCGGATTGGCAATCAGGTCAGGCGAGCTCGCTTTCAGACCGTGGCGGTAGACGTCGATCCAGTCGCCGTTCTCGCCGATGAACTTCGTGGAGTCTCGATTCGTCGCGACGAACTTGACTTTGACGTCGCCGAGCATGATGTTCATGTCCCAGTCGTAAACAGTATTATACAACGGTTCGCCGATTTTACCAGTACCTTCGACGGTAACCAGACCAGAAAGATCCGCATCGCTTCCCCAGACCATAATATCGAGCGGGTGAGCGCCCCAGCCGCCGAGGTATCCGATTGACTGATCGTAAATCCAGTACGTGCCGTTGGGTCGGCAGCGGTCGGCGCAGTACGGAACTTTCGGAGCCGGGCCGAGCCAGCGGTCGTACCCGTCTTCGCCCAGATCTTCCGGAATCGGGCAAGGCGTCGGGTTCCCGCCGGTTCCGCCGTTGGGAGAATACACTTCAATCTCCTTGATCTTGCCGATTCTTCCCTGACGAACCATCTCACAGCCGATCAGACAGTTGGTTTGAGATCGCTGCTGCGTTCCGTACTGGAAATGAACCTTGTTTTCCGCAAAGACCTTTTCGCAGGACAGAACCTGCTGCAGCGTCAAGCCGAGCGGCTTTTCGACGTAGCAGGATTTCTTCGCCCGGGCGGCGTAAAGAGCGATCGGAACATGCCAGTGGTCAGGCGTGCAGACGGTAACGGCGTCAATAGACTCATCCGCCAGAATCTCCTGGAAGTCAAAATACGCTTTCCCGCCGCAGACTTGCGCTGAACGCTCGCGGCGGCTTTTGTAACAGTCCGCCACCGCGACCACCTGAGCGTTGGAACAGCCCAGCATACCACGGAACACCTGTCCGCCGCGTCCGCCGACGCCAATCGCGCCGATGTTGACGCGTTCGGAAGCCGCCGCCTTTTCGTCGTCTCCAAGGCAGGAAGAAGGAATCAATAACGGGGAACTGACGCCAGCGGCAGCCAGGAATTTTACAAAGTCTCTTCGTTTCATAGTAGGATAATTAGTTAGTGGTTGAGTGTGTAGGGAGTAACGAGAGGCGAGTTGCGAGTTGCGAGAAAACGCAAGGCGCCTCACAATATATTTATCTTGATTTAGGGATATAGCATTGTCCCCTTTATGTAAGTAATTGTACCCGATTAGAAATTGAATTGCAAGGGATATAATTTACAAAAATCAACAATGTTGAAAATTGAAAGTCGAGAGCGAATTTTGCGGGATAGAAGCCGCTTGCGTTTCGGAGGGTCGACGTCCTCGTCGACCGCAGGCGTCCCCGCCTGCCAATGGATCAACGTCCCGGAGACAATTCCGTTGAGTCCGGCTCGCGCCAGTCCCCTGCCGCACAACCGCGTAGCGGTTGAATGTTTCTAGCCGTGGTTGAAACTCACGGAAAATGAAAGGCGGTAACGGAGCGACCCTCGGGAGCGTTGTTACGCTTAGGCGAGCCACGGGTGTAAACCCGTGGGTGTGAGCGAAGCGAACGTAGTTACACTTTCTTAACAACCGCATAGCGGTAGAATATGTTTAGCTGCGGAGTTTAACCCTCTGGCAACCTTTTTATCAAAAAATCAACCTTTTTATCAAAAAATCCATTCTGCTGTCTTGCTTTCTCCTTTGCAATCTTGTACAATAACAAAAAAGTTAATTGTTAGCACAGGAGAATTATATGAAGAGAGTGTTAATAGCGTCTGTTTTGGGGTTATTGCTGATTTCGGGAACGCTGATTTTGGTTCAGACACTTGCGCCTGTTCAGAATTCCTCTTTGGACTCGCCCGGTACAAAAGCTGGTGAGAAAAGAACCATAACCGTCTACGGCGTCGTGTTTGCTTTTCGATGGTGCCCGTCGGGCACGTTCAAAACGGGGTATGAAGATGACGCTCAGCATCAAGTAACGCTAACCAAAGGTTTCTGGATGATGGAAACGGAGGTAACGCAAAAGCAGTGGAAAGCGGTTATGAGAACCAATCCGAGTTCCTTCAAAGGCGACGATTTGCCGGTTGAGAACATTTCATGGAACGATTGTCAGGAATTTTGCAAGAAAACAGGATTCCAGCTTCCCACGGAAGCACAATGGGAATATGCGTGCCGAGCGGACAGTACGAGTGCGTATTTTTGGGGAAACGCTTTGAATGGAGATAAGGCGAACTGCAATGGCAATTATCCATTCGGGACTACAACCAAAGGAAAATATTTTGGAAAGACAACGCCCGTTGGCTGTTACGAAGCTAATGCTTGGGGCTTGTTTGACATGCACGGTAACGTGTGGGAATGGTGTACTGATTATTGGAACAATGATTATCCAAGCGGGAGTGTAACAGATCCGGCTGGACCTTCGAATGGCTCCACCCGCGTCAACCGCGGCGGTTGCTGGGACAGCGACGCCGGACTCTGTCGGTCAGCGTTTCGTTACTGCAACTATCCGGAATACCGGGGCAGTGACGTGGGCTTCCGTTGCGTTAGGTCAATAACCCGTCCGGAAATTTAGCGAATGTTTCGATTAATGGAAGACGGTAATGGAAAAGAATATTAATCTTCCGCGAGAACCGTATAGCGGTTCAATATAAGTAGTCGTGGGTTTCAACCCACGGAGCGCTGAAACAAACGGAATTACGCATTCGCCGTTAGGCGAATGAAAAGTTCGATGTGTACATATCAAAACGACGAAGCCGAAAACCTTCACGGATGGACTCCGTCCCCGGAGTCCTTCTTGACGGCTGCGCCGTCAAGCATTTTTCTTTTGCGGACTTACGTCCGCGATCCAGAAAGGTATTCGGCTACGTAAATGGTTTTGAGCGGGGCGGGGAGGATACGGCGAGCGACACGCCCGCGAATCGGACCAACCTGTGCGTGGCTAACAATTTGGCGAGCTTCGCTCGCTTGAAAAAACTTTCGGTCGCCAGCAAGCTGGCTCCCTTTTAGGGAAGTTTTTTCAAGTTTAATTAAGAGGGGAAAACCTTTTTTGAAAAAAAGGTTCTTCCCCTCAAACTCCCCTTTCCAAAAAACTTTAGTAAGGGG
>JAFQXE010000020.1 GCA_017407125.1 Thermoguttaceae bacterium | reverse complement strand
TTGAAAAAACTTTCGGTCGCCAGCAAGCTGGCTCCCTTTTAGGGAAGTTTTTTCAAGGTAAATAATATGAGGGGAAAACCTTTTTTGAAAAAAAGGTTCTTCCCCTCAAACTCCCCTTTCCAAAAAACTTTAGTAAGGGGAGAAAAACTTAGTATTGGCAATAATCAAAGCGACCAACGGGAGCGGTTATCGGCAAACGCGCGGCAGCGCGGGTTGGCTCCCCCGCCATCGGGGGCGCCTCGCCGTCTATCTATTCATCTTCCGCAACGCCAATCTGTTTCAGGCTCAGATTTTTGGTAATATGAACCTCGAGCGTTCGCGACCGCATCTTTTTATAAAAATCGGCAGCGTTGGACGCTTTATTATCCAAGCGCGCGTAAAGATAGTTGTTCACTGGGCTATGGTACTCATTTGCATATTTTGCAAAATCCCCGCGTCCATGAATGTCCGAATGGCTTGTAACAGCTTGATAGGCAGCATCCGACTCGTCAATCAGCCGCCGGATGTTCTGAATTATTGCGTCCACGAAATCCTTGTATTCAGTATAATACGCGACGAAATCGTCTAACGAACTATCTTGCCACATTTCAATAATGCGATGGACGGTTAACGGACCGCTTCCACGCAGTCGATGTAACGCAATGTATTCGTCTCCCTTGATTTTAATACGCAAGTACGACCGATTTTCTTTAGTCGTACTAACGCAGACGTATCCTTCTTCGTCGTCGCCCATTTGATGCGCCGCCTCAATACATTCCTTTAAGGAATAATACGGAAAATGCTTTGGCTGCCAAAGTACGTCGTTTAATTCGCCGAAATTAAATTCGACGTCCAACTCTTCCATCGTTTGCATATTGCGAGCGCCCAGAAAATAAACACGGTCTTCCGGATAATGTATCACAATACGATTATGGAGAGGGGAAACGAGTTCAAACCAATAGCAATTCTCGCGATCAAAATATTCATCCAGCCTGTCGATTTTGTCCAGACGCAGAATTCGCAAGAATAAATCGCCAAAGTTGGTTAAACCGCAAGTAACCTTGAAGGCGTCAACAGCGCCGTTAGTACTGATATGCCATTCGTCCATATCGTACCAGATTCTCATTATGGAACCGTCTATTTTTTCCTGGACGTCAACGCCTTTAGACCACTCAATTTTAGGAGTTGCCGCATACGGTTCATTAAAATTGCCAAATTTATCTAAAGACCTGCATACGCATTTCCATTTACCATTTATATCTTGACGGAAAATGCAGCCGCGCGCCTCGATAACTTCCGGCTTATCAAAATCAGACATACTGATATTGTACTTTAACAAATAATAGCCGCCGTCCTGCTTGGTTTCAATATAGTACGGCGAAACTGAAAGTTGAGCTTGCCAATCGGAATTTGCATTCATAAAATCTTCTAAATACATGATAAATCCTCCTTGTTAAAAACAAACTTTCTTTGA
Source organism: Thermoguttaceae bacterium (assembly GCA_017407125.1). Taxonomy (GTDB): domain Bacteria; phylum Planctomycetota; class Planctomycetia; order Pirellulales; family Thermoguttaceae; genus RUG11551. The sequence continues at coordinate 50,679 of JAFQXE010000020.1, read as the reverse complement.
TTAATATACACGTTCCCGTTGTCGTTTTTCTTACTGCGAGAACAAAATAAACCGAGGTATTATAATTGTTAAGACAGATTCGTCAAGAGGATGAGCAATTTCTTTAAGAAGAAAAGGGGGAGAGTCGATTGTTTCTTTGCGCCCTTTGCGCCCTTTGCGGCTAAAAAATTTAGTAAGGAAAGAGAAAAGCGACCAACGGGAGCGGTTTTTGGCAAACGCGCGGGTGCGAAGCCGCACGGGCGAGAGGACAAGGTTATGCCTCCGAAAAAGCCTATTTTGGCACATCCCACATTCAATCGGGAACCGACCCTGTCGGGCGCGGACTGGGAGCGGCGCCACGCCGCCGGATTTTATCCGCGCCCCAGAAAGTGATTCGACTGCGTCTCAGTTTTTCAGCGGGGCTTGTTTATTCCGGGAGCGGGCGAAGACGCCCGCGAACCAGCGAGACAAAGCGGCTTGCCACGCTCTCAAGTTTTCTGGTAGCTTCCGCCGCAAACGACTGACGAGCCGGGATGCATAAGTTCTCAGAATCGTCTTCTCTATTCTATGCATTTTCTCTTAACGTATGTAATCGTTACTGCCTCCATTTTTGGAGAAAGCGGTAAATTCAGAATCGAAAAATACCGAAATAATTATTGGATTATAGCCCCAGAACGTAAATATGGGATATTATTTAAGTGAATGAAACGAAAACGTTAATCAAAAGAGATGAATAAGGAACCAGAAACTCGTTTTTTTTGTTGTATTTCCATGCTTCTTATTCCTTAAACTCTATCAGAGATACATTCGTTTTCCAGAACTTATAAACTTCCTAATTTAGATAAATGCTCTATAACTCCAACCCGTCTGACTTCAACCACGATTCAAGCGCTCATTCATACGAGCGTCCGACGGTGGAGTCGTTTTGGTTTGAAACGCTCTCAAACGAAAAGCGTCAGCCATACGGCTGCGGAGCGGTTTGTCAGTCGGATAAACGAGAGATTTATCATTGGTCGCCGGGCTATTCCGATTTATTGGGCGGAATGCGTGCGGTAAACGTATCGTTTCATCCGCTGCCCAGCGGCCGCTATTGCCTCAGCCGCACGTTTTGGGCGTCCGATTTCCCGTCGGCGCTTCGCAGCGCGAGGCAGTCGAACGTGAGCTATACCCGGCGTCAGGTTGACACGTCGAGCATGGAAGAGCTCATGGCGCTGCGTCAGGAAGCGGCAATGGAAACGCCGAAAGTCCGAATGTTTACTCACGCGTGGGTGATTTGCCCGCAAACGCTTCGGCTTTTCGGCTCTCAGCCGCTGTCGCTGTACAAAACGCTGAGAAAAGAACAAATTGGCTGTCAGGTAACGCCGGACGGTCAGGTTTACGGACAAAGCGTTTCGCCTAAAGAAACGGTAATCGCGACGTTGAAAACGCTGTCCCGCCGGAAAAGCCTTCCGCTTCCCAACGGGGAGTTTGACGCGATGCTGGAACAGAACTGTTCGATGATTGTTTATGGGAAAACGAATCTGCTTTCCTGGTTTGACGATCGTCTGACGGCAATGTCGGTTTCAGAACGGGAATCGACGTCCTTTTGCACGTCGTTAAAGTTTTCCCCCGACAGACCGTTCCTCATGACAGGAATCGGGAAGTCGAATGCGGAACTGCGCCGGATTCGAAAACAGTACAATTTACCAGTATGGAACGTCCAGCGGCTAACCGCCAAAACGATGGGCTGTTCAAAGCCGTTTACCGATCCGGACCTGATTAAACTGTGGGAATGTTTGAAAGAATCCTTTTGGGGATCCAAAGACAAATACCAGCAGGGCGTTGAGTTGTGGAACGAATACCGCCAGAAACATCCTGCAACGACAGAATCCGCGCTGGAAACGCTCCTGCAATGGAGTCTGGACGCCTATCGCGGCCTGGACGTCATGCAACTCAAACAGTCTCAGCAGATCCACGCCATGATTGACATGCTAGAAGAACTTATCAGCAATTATCAACTGACGCAAAGCAGTTCAATAATTGCCCAATAGCCATTATTCCCATTATTCCCTTGTTTCCCGCTAACCACTAACCCTTAAAGAGCATCGTTATGTTAGGGAAGACGATTTACATACAATTCGGTCAAGCTCTTACATCCGCATTTCGTTCCGCGCCGTTTTGGGGCGTTTCCTCGGAAAACGCAGCGCCGGCGGACGCGTATGAAAATAACGCCGTTCATAAATCAGTTCCAACGATGTCAAATCAATCCAGCGATAATAATTCTTCTCCGTCAATCGCCTCAATATGGGCGCTTACGCCTTTTATCGACAGCGGAATCACAGGGGATATTGCGAAAAACATTAAACGCGTTTTGTCATGCCGATGGTCGTGCACGTTTGATCCTGCGGAATTGGAAGAAAGCAAATCTAACGCATACCCCTGGAACTTCTCAGACTGTCTGCTGATTATGGGGCACGATCAGCCTGTTAAACCAAAGGTTTTTGCGGGAATACACGATTATTTGAAAAACGGCGGACGGGCTATTTATTGGGGCAATATCGCTCCAAACGAAGAAACTCAATATAATCTCATTGGCGCCAGAAGAAGAAATTGTCTTTCCAATCCGTGTGTAACAGTTTCAGACGATTCTTCAGAACTGATCAAGGGCGTTCGAGAATTCTATCTTATTGGAAAAGTTCCGCGATTCACGTATTTAGCTCCCGACTGCCAGTGTCTTTTATCGGTCAAAAGCGGAAGCGCTGTTATGCCCGTTGCCTGGACGCGAAACGTCGGCAAAGGAAAGCTGTTCTACTGCGGTTTGCTAGACGAATCCGACTGGCTTGGCGACGACTGCATAACGCTCATGCTCAACGCCGTCCGCTGGGCGTTTGAAAAGAACTAGGATTTACAACACACAACGCCAATACGCGGGATATCGTATGGCGTTGGCGCTTTAACTCCTCACCCCTCATTCCTAACTTCTCACTATTCTCTCCCCCTCCCCCATTGACGCCGCTGGCTATTTGCGATAAAATCAATATATAATAATATATTCTGCCAAAGTAACCTTTGACCCTGACCAAAATACACTTCCATGCTTTCCAAGCTGTCCACGTTCGCATTAATGGGTATCGACGCCATACCGGTTGACGTCGAGGTTGACGTATCGCCAATTATCAACAAGGGCGAAGACTCCAAGGAAGAAAGCCAAAGCCGGTACACGATTGTCGGGCTGCCGGAAACGACGGTTCGAGAAAGCGTCTTTCGCGTTGACAGGGCGATGGTCAATTCGGGCATCTATCGAGATCCGATGAGGACGGTTATCAACCTCGCGCCGGCTGAACTTCCCAAACAGGCGGCGGCGTTTGACTTGCCAATCGCTGTCGGCATGATGGCAGCGGCAAACGCGATCTCTCAGGAAAAGTTTGGTCAGTACGCTCTGATTGGAGAACTGGCTTTGGACGGCGCCGTTCGATCGGTCAAAGGCGCGCTGTCGATTGCTATTGAAATCGCCAAACGTTACAAAGAGGGAAACAGTCAGATTCACGGCTTGATTCTGCCCCGTCAAAACGCGCCGGAAGCGGCTGTCGTGCCGGACGTTGACGTTATTCCGGTTGATTCGCTCGCTCAGGCTCTGGCGTTTTTGACGGACACGCTGCCCATCGAACCGCTTCAGTGCAATATAGATCAGTGGTATGCGGAAGGCGGACAGTACGACATCGACTTTTCAGACGTCCGCGGTCAGGAGATGACCAAACGGGCGATGCTGGTCGCCGCGGCGGGCTGTCACAACATTTTGATGATCGGGCCTCCCGGTTCCGGCAAAACGATGCTGGCGAAACGCATGCCAACTATTCTCCCCCCGCTGACGCCGGAAGAGTCAATCGAAACAACTCGAATTTACAGCGCTGTCGGGGCGGTTTCCGCAGAACGTCCGCTGTTTGCCGTTCGACCGTTTCGCGCTCCGCACCATACAATTTCCGAACCGGGTCTGGTCGGCGGCGGCTCCAATCCCGCGCCGGGAGAAATCTCGCTGGCGCATAACGGGATTCTCTTTCTGGACGAGCTGCCGGAATTCAATCGCCGGACGCTGGAAGTCCTTCGTCAGCCGCTTGAAGAAGGGACGATCCTCATTTCCCGCGCGTCGGCGCACGTCAGCTTCCCCGCCAACTTTATGCTCGTTGCCGCGATGAATCCCTGTCCGTGCGGGTATCGCAACGACCCGCGCCGGGATTGTCACTGTTCCGTCCCGCAAATTGAACGGTACATCAACAAGATTTCCGGTCCGCTGCTGGACCGAATCGACATCCACGTTGAAGTCCCGGCGGTGCCGTACAACGACCTTGTCTCAACCGAGGAAACGGAGTCCAGCGCCAGTTTGAGAGAAAAAGTCGTTAAGGCGCACGCCATTCAAGCCAAACGATATTCGCATTGCAAAATTCTGTACAATTCCCAGCTGACTGCCAGACAGATTCGGCAGTTCTGCCCGTTGGACGAAGAATGCCGCGGCGTCATGGCGTCTGCAATTAACGATATGGGGCTTTCCGCCAGAGCGCACGACAAAATTCTCCGTCTGGCAAGAACAATCGCCGACCTCGACGACGCTAAAGACATTCAGGTTGATCACCTGATGGAAGCGATTAATTACAGAACCCTCGACCGGGAATTCTGGAAATAGCAATTCGTATAGTAATTCCATGGCAAACAGGAGCGTTACAGAATAACAGTCCCATGAAACTTACTTCATCAATAGCGCTAATCACTTATAATGGCGAACAATTTTTCCGGCGTCAGCTGGAATCCATTGCTCAACAGACCCGTTTGCCGGACGAGTTGATTATTTGCGACGACTGTTCTTCAGACCGCACGGTTGAAATTGCAGAAGAATTTGCTTCAACCTCGCCATTTAAGGTGCGTATATTCCAAAATCAAACAAATCTTTCGTTCGGTTTGAATTTTCGAAAAGCGTTTTTCCTTGTCGAGAACGACGTTACTTTTTTCTGCGATCAGGACGACGTTTGGCTTCCTGACAAAATAGAAAAAGTAATGGACTGTTATGAAAAGAACGAAACTGTAGGCATGGTTTTGTCTCGCGACATTGTTGTAGACGCCAACGAGAAACCGATAAAACTCAAAAAAATCGTAACAAAAGATTTTGAAGAACAGCCATTCTCCCGTTCAATATTTCCGGATCTGCTCGCCCGTCGTTTATTTTGCTGGCACGCTCATAATCTTTCCTGCCGCACTTGCTTTAGAGACAAGTTGTTTACGAACGCCCCTCCGGCTTCCATCGTTTTTGACCAGTGGTTGTATCGCTGCATGGGCGCTTTTTCTGACGTCCACGTTATTCAAAAGCCCAATATATACTTCAGGCGTCACGGCAATAATTTAACTTCTCATTCTAAACATATTCGCAATCCTTTTGTGCTGATATATAATGTAATTAAAAGACATTATCAAATTAATCGATTAGTTGAACAAGTTATGGAATTCAGACAGATTTCCGACTTCTTATCAAATCAAAAGGATTTAAGATATCCCCAAGCAGCGGAATTTTATAAACGCTGTGAACATATTTATCAACAACGGGTTAATGCAATAGAACATCCGTTCGTTCGTCCCTGGATTATTTTAAAAGAACTCTTTTCAGGGAATTATAAATACTGTTCCAAAGGTTTTGCAGAGGTTTTAATGGATCTTTTTGCAATGCCTCAAACTCCCAATTGGGATTATTTCCCTGCGGAAGAACTATTGACAAAATTCAAAACCTTCGACCAGATTTCCCAATAATTTTATCTCATTCGGCAAGCGAATTTCTGTTCGCGGCAAATAGAATTCATATCGTTAGGGCGGTTCCCTACAGATACTGATCAAGCCCTTTTTCCACTCGAACACGGTTTTGTTCAATACATTTTTGAAACAGATTTTTTGTTTCTCTATCGTTATTAGCTCTGGTCTGATGGTATAGATGATATTGCAAAGCCGCATACCGAATAAATTTTATCGGAACGCCAGCGCGGCGAATTCTAAGCCCGAAATCCAGATCTTCCCATCCATAAGTTGTATAATCTTCATCAAAACCGTTAATGCGAATCGCGTCCGATTTCCAAAACGCCATATTGCTGCCAAAAATCTTTACCTTCGGTTGACAGTTTGCAATCTCTACAAGCGTTCTGTTACACAGCCAACGATTTCTAAGCGCTTTAAGATTATATCCAAACCGGATTTTTGGCGATAAAAAGAACGGCTTGGCAAAGCGTCCAGACGCCAGAAATTTGGAACTTGCAGACGGAACAAGTTTAACTCGTTTGCCGTAGACGCAGCGTCCAGGTTGAGCGTAATAAATATGATCTTCAATAAAATGCCGTTCAAGAATACAATCGCCATCTATAAAAACAATATATTCTGAAGAAGCGGCGGCAATGCTTCGATTGCGTATTTTTGACAATTGAAACCCTTCGTCCGGCTGCCAGACGTGAATAATTGGAATCGGAGACCGTTTGCGAAGCTGGTCTATGGTTTCTCGGGTTTCGGTAGTTGAACCGTCGTCAGCTATGATTATTTCCCGGGGCAGAATCGTTTGATTCCAGACGCTTTCCACGCTCAAACGCAGAGCCTGCGGCCAGTTGTACGTTGTAATAATCAAAGACGGATTGACCAGGTCTGTTTTGCTGTTTTGCAGAGCAAACAAACCTGCGTCTTCAAACGTTTCGGCGTTAATTACTGACGCTGCGCTGTCCGTCATTTTGTTACATCTGGATATAACGAGTAATGTAGTGGAACGCGCCGATGCAAACGCTCGGCTCGTACTTGTTTATTGTTTATTGCGAATCTTCTTCTGTTCGCAGAATTCGCTGTACGCGTTCAATCTGCTGAGCTTCAACGACGACAGTCGTTTCCGGACAGATGGAACAGGCTTTAAGCGGACCGCGCATTAAAAACAAATGCTCAACGATCTCGTTGGCGCTGGCGTCGGCGGTTAACGGCTTATACGTTTGAGTAACCGCCCAGTTTTCGCCCAAGACGCCTTCCTCGTAAGCCAGAGCCGCGTTGGCTAAAATACTGCAGCGATACAATTTGTTGTTGGTCAAGTTGAAACAGGTGTTCGGACCGCACATCGTCCAGGCTTTTTCCGGAGAACTTTCAAACGGCTGAGGCTGTCCGTTGTCGTCTATATTATAGTAACGCTTCCAACGTCCTGAACTGGGAATAATCGTTACCCAAACGCCCGCGTTTTTAAGCCGCGATACGATTTCCTGAAACTTTCGTTCCCCTTCTTCTGTCGGAACGTGTCGGGACAGCAAAACCTGAACCCCAGCTTCTTTGAGCGTTTGAAGCAGACTGTCAGGCTTATTGGGAAACAGCAAACCATTAGACGTCAAAACGATTCGGGACTCCGGCCAGCAGCGTCGAGCGGCGGCAATAATTCGTTCCAATTCCGGGTGAAGAAGCGGTTCGCCTCCCAAAATACCCAACTTCTGAGGAACGACTTTTTTCGACCACGTTTCAAAGGAAGCGATTAGCTCGTCTGCGGGAACAACGCCTCGACGAAACGGGTTAAAATGACTGCAAAACAGACATTTCAGATTACAGCCGTTAGCGGCGTAAACCTCCATTTTACGTATTTTAGCTCGTCCTTGTTTATCTAAAAACAGGGATTTACCCAGTCCGCTATAATAAAGGAATCGTTTGAACGGCAATCCAATCGCCAAATTCAAACCCCGTCGAATTGTTCTACCCAGTTTGGTAAATTGCATAAATAACCTCGTCTTATTCAATATATAAATATATATTAAGTATTATTTTAGCAAACAAACCTGTTAAAGTCAATATCAGAATGGGGGTGAGAGGCAATAGGCAATAGGCAAGAGGCAGTAGGCAGTAGATTCGATCAGCGCTTGCGTCAATTACGCATTCCGCATTCCGAATTATACCCTCCCCCGCTTGTAAAAATATTTTCTATACATAAAATATAAAAAGTAGAAAAGAAAATTAGTATACAGAATATAGTCAGAATGTTTTGAATATATTGGAGTTTAGGTTCAAACTACGAAAATAATTTAGTTTATCTATTATGCCAAATCGCTCAAAATCCGATATAGCAATTAGTATGTAGCGCCAGGCGTTGTGCGCCCGTCCGCCATTTTTAAATTATTTGTTATTTCAAACTATCATGTCAAACGAGAAAAAACGGACAATTCACATTGATCATTTACCGGGATCGTTCTTTGGACCGCCTACTTTGGTAGACTTGCTTCGCCATCGCGCCTGCCATCAGCCGGACGATATTGCTTTTGGATTTCTCAGAGACGGCGAAAATGATTTGATTGAATGGACTTATAAGGAACTTGACCGCCGCGCCCGCGCCATTGCCTCCTGGTTCCAAGCCAACGACATGGTCGGCGAAAAGGCAATGCTGCTTTTCCCGCCGGGGCTGGACTTTATCGCTGCGTTCTTTGGGTGCCTTTACGCCGGCGTAACAGCGGTTCCAGTCTATCCGCCGCGACGCAACCGTTCTTTGGGACGCATTCAATCAATCGCTCAGGACTGTTCCGCCAAAGCCGCGCTGACAACAAACGCTGTCCTGGAACTGGTCAACGAACTGATCGACGAAACGCCGTTTTTGAAATCGCTCAACTGGCATACGACCGACGAAATGTGCGAAGGGCAAGAGGACAAGTGGGAAATGCCTGACGTTCATGGCGACACCCTCGCGTTCCTGCAGTACACCTCCGGGTCGACGGGAACTCCCAAAGGAGTCGTTCTCAACCATTCCAATTTAATACATAATTCAGCGTTGATTGCATACGCTTTTGAGCATACGCGAAGCGGGTTGGGAGTATACTGGCTTCCGCTTTATCACGACATGGGCTTGATCGGAGGCGTTTTGCAGCCCATTTACGTTGCCAGACCCAATATTCTCATGTCGCCCATGGCGTTTTTGCAGCGTCCGTTCAGATGGCTTTCCGCTATCAGCCGATTCGGCGCGACCACCAGCGGCGGACCGAACTTCGCCTACGATTACTGCATTCGTAAAATCAAGCCGAACGAGCTGGAACTGCTGGACTTGAGCAGCTGGGAAGTGGCGTTTAACGGCGCGGAACCCGTCAAGGCGGAAACAATCGACGCCTTCTGCGAAAAGTTCGCCCCGTGCGGATTCCGACGCGAATCCTTCTATCCATGCTTTGGTTTGGCGGAATCGACGCTTATTGTAACAGGCGGTTTCGTTCATGACAAACCCGTTGTTCGCACATTCGACATTGATAAACTCGGACAGAGAAAAGCGGTTAAAGTGGATCGCACTTCTCCCAACGGCAGAACGCTCGTCGGAAGCGGTCAGTGTCTTATGGACGAAACAGTCCTTATTGTTGACCCGGACACCCGCATGACTTGCAAGCAGGACGAAATCGGCGAAATTTGGGTAAAAAGCCCGTCCATCGCTCAAGGGTATCTTAACAAGCCGGAACTGTCCAAGGAAATCTTCCAGGCAGAGACGGCGGACACTCACGACAAGCCCTATATGCGAACCGGCGACCTCGGCTTTTTGGACGAGGGCGAACTGTTCGTTTCCGGACGTCTGAAAGACCTCATTATTCTCCACGGCGTTAATATTTATCCGCAGGACGTTGAAACGACCAGCGCTCACAGCCATCCGGAACTTTGCGACGAATGCGCGTTGTTCATCGCCAACGAAAACGGCAAAGAACGCCTTATTCTCCTTCAGGAAGTCGAACGGCGTCACGAAGCGTCGGACGAAGAGCTTTTCACCGCCATTCGCAAAGCCATTTCCAACGAACACGAACTGCCAATCGACGTTATCATTCTTATGAAACAGCGTGGCATTCCCAAGACGTCCAGCGGCAAGATTCAGCGTCACGCCTGCCGTCAGGAATATCTGGACGGAACGCTGGCGGAACTCAACCGCTGGGACGCCGCCGTCGACGGGCTGGGAATGGAAATCCCGAAAAAGACTCCGAAAGCTACCAAAGAACGAGCGGACGACGCCTGGTCTGAAGGCGCGGAAACGACCGAAACCGCAACGTCTACCGCCCCTGCGATCATCAAGCCGGTTCCCAAACCGATTGTAGAGCATCCGCTGTTCCAAAAGCAGGAAGACATCGCCGCTCAGATTGACGCCAACGATACAAAACGCGTTGCGGAAATCGTTCTCATGCAGGTCAAGGCGATCGCCCGCGAGCGCGCCGAGTACCTTACCATGGAAACCCCGATTACCGAAATCGGTCTGGATTCTCTGGAACGAATGGAAATTCTCGCCAGCCTGGAAGAGACATTCGGCGGTCGGTTCCCGGAAGAAGAACTCCAAAACCTCATCACTGCCAACGACGTCGTTCAGGCGATCAGGAAATACATGGGGTCTCGCCCAAGACAACACGTCCATACGGATTTGGACAAGATTCCGGATTCCGCCTGGGATATCAGTCAGTGGCCTGAAGTCAAAAAGCTCAAGCAGAGCTTTGAGATTCAGAAAACTACCGGCATGAGAAACCCGTACTTCACCGTTCATCAGGGAATTATCAACAATAAAACCCATATCGACGGCAAAGAGTACATCAGCTTCTCCAGCTACAACTACATCGGCACCTCCGGCGACCCGGAAGTCGTCAAAGCGGTTCAAGACGCTGTCGCGGAATACGGTTCCAGCGTTTCCGCCAGCCGACTCGTTTCCGGTCAGAAACCGATTCACATTGACCTGGAACGCGAGATTACCGAATTCATCGGAACCGACGACACCGTTGTCATGCTCGGCGGTCACGCGACCAACGAAACGGTTATCGGGCACCTGCTCAAGCCGGGCGACCTGATTCTTCACGACGCGTTGGACCACAACAGCATCCTTCAGGGCGCAATCCTCTCCGGCGCGCGCCGACGTCCGTTCCAGCACAACAACTGGAAGATGGCGGAAGACCTGTTGTCACGCTACCGCGGCGAATACAATCGCGTTATGATTGTCGTCGAAGGCGTCTACAGCATGGACGGCGACATCGCCCCGATTCCCGAACTGATTGAAATCAAAAAGAAGTACAAAGCCCTGCTGATGATTGACGAAGCGCACTCGATGGGTACGATGGGACCTCACGGCGGCGGCATGAGAGATTACTTCAACCTCAATCCGGCAGACGTCGACGTCTGGATGGGTACGCTGAGTAAATCCTTCGGAGCCGCAGGCGGATACATCTCCGGCTCGTCCGACTTGATTACCTATCTGCGTTACACCGCGCCGGGATTCGTGTTCTCCGCCGGCATCACGCCGCCCAACGCCGCGGCTGCGCTGGCTGCTCTGCGGCTGCTCAAAAAGGAACCGCAGCGCGTTGCGAAGCTCCACCACAACGCCGACCGATTCCTCGCCAAAGCCAAGTCGTTCCATCTCAACACCGGAACCAGCGGCGGAACGCCTGTCGTCCCGGTTATTTTGGGCAACTCGGTTCACGCCTTGAAACTGTCCAACGCGATGTTCAAACGAGGCATCAACGTTCAGCCGATTATGTACCCGGCGGTTGAAGAAAGCGCGGCGCGTCTGCGATTCTTCATCACGTCAGACCACACCGACGAAGACCTTGATTACACGATTGACGTCATGGTCGACGAACTCCGGAAAATCGACTCCGGCTACGTCCGCGCCTAACGATTGACCTTCGGTTCTCGACATTCAATTCAGAATAAACAGACGGTTTGCTTCCCGCAGACCGTCTGTTGGTTTATGGAGATGGCAACGCAACAATACGCGCCGCTCAATCATCGTATACAAACGGTCCCATGTCGATAAATTCGACGTCTTGAGCATAGACTTTAATAATACTTGGACGTTCTGAAAAGCCGCGAGCGACAAAGAAACTGACGCCCATGTTTCCTGCGTCGTCAATTACAGGCGCGCCGGATTCGTCAAGAATGGGATCGCCATCAAGAATTTCAAAAATCCCGTTTATTTGTCCCAATTCGTCATCGAAATATTGGGAAACATTGGTAAAAACCAATTTTACAGCTATCACATCAGGCATCCCCTCGACGAAATAGTCCTGCATCCATTTGCAAAAGTCCAAAGATATTTCAAGCCGCCGCTGTTCAGGATCATATTGAACGTCATTCAAGCCGCAGTCATGAAAATAGTGTATCGCTACAAGATCATGGAGTTTCATAATTTATTTCTCTCTCGATTATTATATCAACCTGTTTGGCTATGGAATCGTCCTGTCAATCCTCATCAACCCCCAACACGACAAACTCAACATCTTGGGCAAAGATGGTTACGGAAATATCGTCATCTATATCTATATCACACATAAGAAAATAAATTCCTTGCTGACCATGCTCGTTTGTTACGGGCAAAGCATCCAGAATTTCGCAGTTGTCTACCTTGCCGGGTTCATAGTTTTTAAAATCGCAATCGATAACGTTATTAAAGCGCAGCGAAATTTTTAAAATTTCAGGTTCGCCTTCTACATAATAATCCTGCATCCAATTGCAAAATGAAATCGTCAAAACGACATTTCCATTATCGTCGTATTCAAACCCGCAAAGGGAACTGTCATGGAAATAATGTTTTTCAACCAATTCACTTAACTTCATTTATTACTCCTTTCGTATTTTATATTTCATTTTCTCTTTTGTTACATTACAACATTTTTCTCATTTGTCAAGTATTGCGTTCATAACAAAATTAATAATCGTAAACATTATTACGAAAACGCATGCAAAGAACGGCAATTTCATAGACGGCGACGAACTCTTTTTCCCTCTCTCGCCTTGTCTGTTTTTCTATAATATTTCGTAGCTCAGACGGCGTGGAAAAGCGGAGGAGCCGGGCTGAAGGTTCGCTCAGTTCGGTGGTAGAGGCTGGGATTTTCCGTCCGCAAGACAGCGTTCCTGTCCCGCGCCGTCTGCAGCTGCCCCATAAGATTGCTTTTCATACAGGAGGGAAATAAAATGAGCGCCACTGCAACATCCGTCAAAAATCAAGTCGAGTCCGTATTGAGTTCCTGTTCCGATTTCCGATCAAACGTCCATTGCGTTCCAACCGAGGAAGGAGAAGTCGTCCTGCGAGGCAGCGTTTCGACGTACTTCCTCAAACAGCGAGCGCAGGAAATGATCCGGAAACTGGACTGCGTCGTAAAAATCCTCAACGAACTGGACGTCGGCTGAAGGATAAGCCGCTAGCTATTAGCTTCTAGCCGCTAGAATTCAAACTAAAAGCTAACAGCTAGAAGCTAGCAGCTAAAAGCTAAATCCTCTCCCTACTTGAAATTTCCTCAAAAAGTGATACATTAATATATTACGTCAGAGGACGGGAATTCAGAGTATTTAAGCCCTTGCGCCATTTATCCCGTTCCTGACAAATCATTTACCACTTTTTGAAGGAGCCAGCTCCCCATGACGCGAAAAATTTTGGTAACCAGCGCCCTGCCCTACGCCAACGGCAACATTCACATCGGGCATCTGGTCGAGTACCTGCAGACGGACATCTGGGTTCGATTCCAGAAACTTATCGGCAATAACTGTCGTTATTTCTGCGCGGACGACACGCATGGAACCGCCATCATGATTCGGGCGAAGAAAGAAGGACGTTCCGAAGAAGCGTTGATCGCCGACATGCGCGAAGCCCACCTGCGGGACTTTTCCGATTTTCTGATTCAGTTCGACAACTACGGCAGTACGAACTCGCCGCAGTCCCGCCGGTTCTGCAACGAAATCTGGACGGCTCTGCGCGCCTCCGGGCTTATCAAAGAGAAACAAATCACTCAGCTGTTTGACCCGGTTGCCAACACGTTTTTGGCTGACAGGTTCGTTCGCGGAACGTGTCCCAAGTGCGGACGTCCCAACCAGTACGGCGACAGCTGCGACTGCGGCGCCGTCTATTCCCCGACTGACCTTATCAACCCCGTCAGTACGCTTTCCGGCGCGACGCCCGTTCTCAAAGACGCCGTTCATCTGTTTGTCGAACTGGAACAGATGCACGCGTTCCTGGAAGAATGGACGCAGTCCGGCAAGCATTTGAGAAAAGACATCGCCAACTATCTGGCGGGACATTTCCTCAAAGAACCGCTTTTCGACTGGGACATTTCCCGCCCGGCGCCGTACTTCGGGTTTGAGATTCCCGATTCCCACGGCAACTACTGGTACGTCTGGTACGACGCCCCGATTGGATACATGGGCTCAACGCTGCAGTGGTGCGAAGCCAACGGCGAATCGATTGACGACTGGTGGCGAAACGAAAATACCGAGATTCATCACTTTATCGGCAAGGACATCACGTATTTCCATACGCTTTTCTGGCCGGCTCTGCTCAAGACCGCCGGGTTCAACCTGCCGACAAACGTTCACATTCACGGCTTCTTAACCGTCAACGGCGAAAAGATGTCGAAGTCCAAGGGAACGTTCGTTTCCGCCAGAGCGTATTTGAATCACCTTGACCCGCAGTACCTGCGATACTACTATGCGTCCAAACTGGGCGACAACTCCGACGACCTTGACTTGAACCTGGACGAATTCGTCGCCAAGGTCAACTCCGACATGGTCGGCAACGTCGTCAACCTGGCAAGCCGAACGGCGAAGTTCGTCGAATCGACCGGGCTTTCAGAAACCTATCCCGAAGACGGCGGTCTGTTTGCTCAGGCGGCAGCCGACGCCGACGCGATTGCTCAGGCGTACGAAGCGACCGACTACGCCAAGGCGCTGCGTCTGATTCTCGCCGCCGGCGACCGCGCCAATCAGTTTATTGAACACGCCGCGCCCTGGACGCTCAAAAAAGACCCCGAAAAGCAAAAAGAACTTCAGGACGTCTGTACAATCGGCTTGAACCTGTACCGTCAGATTGTCGTTTATCTCACCCCGGTTCTGCCAAAGCTGTCACAGATGACCGGAGAGCTGCTCAACGACCCGATCGTTTCGTGGTCGCAGGCGCAAACCCCGCTTACCGGAACGAAAGTTAACAAGTATCAGTATTTAATGACCCGCGTTGATCCTAAAAAAGTAGATGCCATGATTGAAGAAAGCAAAGTCCCAGAAACCCCGGCTGCTCCAGCCACCCCAGCCCCTGAAACCAAACCCGAACCAGCTCCCGCAGAAGCCGCAGCCGCGCCCGCGTCCCCGTTTGACAATTTCGTCTCCGAAGCGGCGGACGTTCCCAACCCGTACAACGATTCCGACGAATCGCTCAAGGCGGAACCGATTGAAGGCGAGTGCACGATCGACGATTTTTGCAAAGTCGATATGCGCGTTGCCAGAATCCTGACCGCGGAAGCCGTTCCAACAGCGAAGAAACTGCTCAAGCTGACCCTCAACCTGGGCGGAAACAACAACCGTCAGGTTTTCGCTGGAATTAAAGCCGCGTACACCAACCCGGAAGAGCTGGTCGGACGTCTGGTAATCTGCGTTGCCAACCTCAAGCCGCGCAAGATGAAGTTCGGCATGTCGGAAGCGATGGTCGGCGCCGCTGGCACTCACGGACCCGGTTCGGATGAAACGCAGGTCTTCCTGCTCTCGCCCGACTCCGGAGCCAAACCCGGACAGCGTGTGCACTAATTAGGAATTAGTGATTAGTGATTAGTAATTGAAAAGGCGGGAATTTCTTCCCGCCTTTTTTGGAGTGCGGCGCCTTGGCGCCGCTTTCGTACTTGACGGCTTGCCGTCAAGACAAAAACGCGGAAGCCTCCATAAATCTTGAGAACACGGAAAGCCCCTCCGTCCCGCTGGTTCGCGGACATACTGTCCGCCGAAGAATCCGCACGCAAAGTCCGCGAAGTTCGCAAAGTTATTAATTGGTAATCGCTTTGCGGCGGAAGCCTTCAAAACCTTGAGGACGTGTCAACCCCTCCGACCTGCTGGATCGCGGCTGTATCAGCCGCCAAATATTTTTTTAGCCGTAAAAAACGCAAAGTTCGCAAAGAAATAAAAAACGCCGCGAAGCTTTCGACTAAAACTGCTATGCAGTTCTGAGTGAGTATTTAACAAGCGGGTAACGAACCCAATGGAGTTTTTGTGTCAATTCCGAATTTCCTTAGAATATCTCTTTACAATATTCTCAATAAATTATACAATCTATTTAATTCCCTTTTAGACAATACCAGCAATTATTAAAGGAGAACATCCCAATGATTTATAAAACCGTTTTGAGTGCATGCCTTTCAGTTTTAGTCGCGATTTCAGGCGTCTGTTTCGGAGCAGAGAACTCGAACCATCAATCAAAAACGCAGAGAGCTATCGAAATATTTGGCAAAGAAAGCGTAGAACGTTTTGAACAGATGTTCCAAACGGGAGAATTTGATTTTACATATTGTTCCGATAGTGAAAAAGGCGGAGTCCTTCGTTATGCCGCGCTGATGGGAGATTTGAAACGAGTTAAATTGCTCGTTGAAAAGGGCGCTGACATCAACACGAAAGACAATGACAAAACATCAATCTTATATTATGCAATACGGAGCGGTAATTTAGAATTGGTACAATGGTTCGTTGAGCAGGGGCTGGACGTCAATGCTAAAGACCGCAATGGAAAGACGGGATTACATTATGCCGCATTTTACAATAATTGGGAAGTGTTTAAGTTTCTGGTTGAAAAGGGCGCTGACGTCAACGCAAGTAATGAGAACGGAATCGCCTTACATTTTGCTTACTGTTACGATAATCTGGAAATGATTAATTTTCTGATAGAACATGGCGCAGATATCAACGCAAAAGACAGCGAGGGAATGTCTGTTTTGCATTGTGCCGCTCGGAGTGGCAATATGAAACTGGTTGAGTGGCTAATTAAACATGACGCTGACGTCAACGTAAAAAACGAACATAATGTAACGCCTTTACATTTTGCCGCTTATGAAAATCAAATCGATGTAGTTCAATTGCTTGTTAAGCGCGGGGCAGATGTCAACACAAAAGACAGCATTGGAGAAACAGCCTTGTTTTATGCCGCCGAAAGAGGTAATCTGGAAATGGTTAAATTGCTGGTTGAAAAGGGCGCTGATGTCAAAACAATAGATAATAATAAGAAAGGCGTCTTACATGCTGCCGTTTGGGACGGTAATCTGGATATGGTTAGATTTCTTGTTGAAAAGGGAGCGGATATCGATGCAAAAGACAATCAGGGGTTGGCGGTCTTGAGTATCGCCGATTTATGTATGCAATGGGAAATGGTAAAATATCTTATCGAACAAGGCGCAGACGTTAACACAAAAAACGACGGAGGGTTTACTGTCTTGTATAACGCCGTCGAAAGAGGCAATCTGGAAATGGTTAAATATCTGGTTGAAAAGGGTATTGATATTAACGCTAAGGATAGTATTATTGGGCGAACCGCTCTATATAGCGCTGTATGGAGAGGCCATCTTGAATTTGTTAAATATCTCGTAGAACATGGCGCAAACGTCAAGGCAATAGATAAAGAAGGTTTTACGGTTTTGCATGTTGCCGCCGAAAAAGGAAATCTTGAAATAGTTCAGTATTTGGTTGAGCATGGCGCGGACGTCAAAGCAAAAAACAACTACGAAACGACCGTCTTGCATAATGGCGCTAAAAGCGGCAATTTGAATCTGGTTCAATGGCTGGCTGAACAGGGACTGGACGTCAAATCGAAAGATAAATATAAACGGACTGTTTTACATTGCGCCGCCGGAAGCGGAAATTTGAAACTGGTGCAATGGCTGGTTGAACAGGGACTGGATATTCATGCAAAAGACCGTCAAGGATTTACAGTTTTATCTTACTCTGATAAGAGGAATCAAGAACTGACAGATTGGCTGAAAGCACAAGGCGCAACATACTGGTAATAGACAATAGGCGAACCGGGGTGCGTAAGCCCCCGGGCAAATCTCACGCGGAGATGCGGAGCCGCGGAGGATGTTCGAGATGTTTTAAAAATTTCTTTGCGTTCTTTACGGCTAAATATTCTTCGGCGAGCTATCGCTCGCGATCCGAGGAGGTTTCGGCTGCGTCATTTTGTTATGCGTATTTCCGACGTTTCGGTTCGCCTTCGGCGAACTGCGTAATTCCGCTCCCGCTGGTCGCTCCATTACCGCCTTCCATTTTTTGCGCTCTTTGTGTTCTTTGTGTTTTTTGTGGTTAAAATTACTTTGCGAACTTTGCGAACTTCGCGTGAGTTTTTACCAGACGCTTACGCAACCCGGCTCGTCTATTGTCATTTCGCGCCATGTTCTTTAAGCCATTGAACCATTTTAGGACTCCCGCTCGCAGCGGCTGCGTCCAAGAGTCCTTTTACGTTGACGTTAGCCCCATGTTCTATCAACCAATCAGCCACTTCCAGATTATCGCTTAAGGCGGCATCATGCAAAGCTGTCCAGCCGCTATTGTCTTTTGAATTGATGTCCGCGCCTTTTTCTACGAGGAATTTAACCAGTTCAAGATTGCCAGTTTTAGAGTTAGCGGCATAATGTAAAATAACGCTTCCATCGTCGTTTTTAGCGTTGACGTTCAATCCTTTTTCAATCAGCCTTGGAATTACTTCAAGACTGCCGTTTTTGGCGGCTGAATGTAAAATGGTATTGTCATATTTATCTTTTGCATTAATATCTGCACCCTTTTCAACCAACCACTCAACCAACTCCAGATTATCGCTTTTAACGGCATAATGCAAAACCGTTCCCGATACGCCGTCTTTTGCGTTGACGTCTGCGCCCCTTTCAACGAGAAATTTAATCAGTTCCAAATTCCCGCTTTGGGCGGCAAAATGTATGACGCCAATTGCCTTGTCGTCAGCGCCCTTTCCAATGAGGTATTTCACCATTTCCAGATTGCCTTTTATGGCGGCGGTATGCAAGATCGCAACTCCGTTTATTTGTTTTGCATTAACGTCCGCGCCTTTTTCAACCAGATATTTAATCACGTCCAGATTACTGCTTTCGGCGGCAACATGTAAGACCGTAGAGCCATCAGCGACTTTTGCGTTAACGTCCAGTCCCTTTTCAACCAGCCATTGAACAAGTTCCAAATTTCCGCTTAGAGCGGCGCTATGCAAGACTGTAAACCCTAAATTATCTATTGCGTTGACGTCCAGCCCCTTTTCAACCAGCCATTGAACAAGTTCCAGATTTCCGCTTTGAGCAGCAAAGTGTAAGACTGACAAACTAAAAGCTTTCGTATTTAAGTCTCCCCCATGTTCAACGAGCAATTGAATTCGTTTTATATCTCCCAGCAAAGCGGTATAATGAATAATTGTAGCAGTATTCATATAAGAACGATAATTAAAATCGAATTCACCCGTTTGAAACATCTGTTCAAAACGATCAACGCTTTTTTGACCAAACTGTTCGACAGATTTCTGTTTTAGCGAAGAAATATCAGAATTTTCCGCTCCGAAACAGACGCCTGAAATTACGTCTGAAACAAGAAGCAATACGCTCAAAACAAATTTACGAATCATCGAGACATTCTCCTTTAATATATGCAGGGCTTTACAAAGTAAAAGAGGAATTAAATAATTCCTCTTTTAGAATTATATAATTTATTG
The DNA here is from genome assembly GCA_017407125.1 of Thermoguttaceae bacterium. Classification (GTDB taxonomy): domain Bacteria; phylum Planctomycetota; class Planctomycetia; order Pirellulales; family Thermoguttaceae; genus RUG11551. The sequence goes on along the minus strand of JAFQXE010000020.1, from coordinate 31,250 downwards.
AGTTTTTATCAAGAGGACTGGGAACGGCTCCTCGCCGTGCGGGGAAAATTTCTGTTGCGGATTTTATCCGCGATCCAGAAAGGTTTTCGACTGCGATGGAGGGTGTCTGCGTGGCTTGTTGAAGCGTAACTACATTCGCTTCGCTCATTCCGTTACCGCCTTCCATTTCTTTGCGAACTTTGCGTTCTTTGCGGCTAAAATTTTTCTTCGGCGGACTTCGTCCGCGCCCCAGAAGCGTTTTGGGTTTCGCAAGAATTTGTTTCCGGAACTTTGTTCCACTGGCAGGCGGGGCTGCCGCGCGAGACATATTAAATCCGCTCCCGTTGGTCGCTTTGCGTAATTGATAATTGCTCATTCTTCCAACACTTCCCTCCTCACTCCTCATTCCTAACTCAAACATCCTCTTTTTCTCTCAAAAAAATTGTACTCTGATTGTACAGATTAAACGGATTATCCCGTTACAACAAGGCGGTTGCGCAATAAGACAACGATTTTTACGCAATTTTGAATTGACTTTAATATTTTTATAATTAGAATAATGACGATTGTTATATATAAATATTCAGTTCTAAAGATACGTATACGGTCAGCGCCCGGACGTTCTGGCGCAAAAGACATTTATATAACCTTTAACCAGTTTTACCCATAAAGGAGTAAAAAAATGGCTAATAATCAATCCCGTTCATTCCGTTTCCTGAGTTTAACGCGCGGATTAATCATTTTGACAGCTTTCGCCGTTCTGGCGGTTTTGTCAACTGGCGTCTATGCGCAAACGTTGACTCACTCCTACACGTTTGAGGATTTGGAGGAAGGAAACGTTGCAAATGGAACTGCTGTTACCAACTTTGCGACAGGCGAAAAAGATGCAACGCTGAACCTGGTCGGAACCGGAACGGTAACCAACGACGGCGGCGTTTTACTGTTCAACGGTACAAATAACGCTAACGGCGCGTATATTCTGCTACCGTCTGACATCATTGGTTCAAAAACAGCAATTACGTTGGAAACGTGGGTTAAGCCCAACGCATTGCTGAATTACAGCCGCGCGTGGGATCTTGGCGATTCAGGCACAACACATCGCTTTTTTAACGCTTTAACACAAGGAACAGATGGTCAATCCTATACATACTTTCAAGAAACAAAAACAGATCCAGGCAGATATAAATTGACAGTTGGCGAGGAGTATCTGCTGACAGTTACAGCCGAACAGGTTTCTGAAACATCAACAAAGTTGATGTATTATATCAATGGCGTCTGTATAGGCTCTACAACCGGAAACATAGCGTTGTCAAGTATGGTTGGCAGCGACAACTATCTTGGAAAATCGAAATGGAACGACAGCTACGCCGATGCGTATTTCAAAGAATTTAACGTCTACGACGGCGCGATGGGACCGACTCAGGTTAACGCCCAAAAGATTATGGGCGCTACTTCAGATCATAATGCATACGACCGCGAAACTACAATGGCTAACGCCGCTCAAACTGACGAATTGATAACGTCTGCAACAGGGTATTGGAATTTCGGAAATAACGGCGGGTTGGATTTGTCTGGCAACGGACGCAACCTTGGGATCAACGGCTCCAACGCCATTTCATCCGAAGCGGATCCCTGCATGAGCAATACGCTTACGTCAGATGGGTATTATTTGCACGACAAATCTGAGTCAAACACTTATGCTCATAGCGCAGATGCAACGTTACGTTCCATTGGTATGGATTCTTTCACGTTGGCAACGCGCGTTAAAATGGATTCGTTCAAAACAGGAGCAAACGCTTACGACGATTTAATTCGAGCGGGAGAAAGATATAATAGCGGCGCCCATTATTCTCTGTCGTATACCGATGGCGGCAAAGCTCTTTTCTATGGCAACGTTAATGGCGAATACAGAGAGTATTTCTTTAATTCTATTGACAGCGAGACAAATGCCGTAACTCCAGTTTTGTTTGATACGGATAAATGGTACGACATGTCTGTTACGTTTGAAAAAGGCGACAACGACAATCCTTCAATCCTGACGTTATACGCTTTTGATTCAATTACCGGAGAAGAGGTAGCGACTACAGTTTATGAACTTGAAGGCAGCGCTGCATTTCACAACGATGGCAAAGAGGGGGATTTTCTGCTTTTTGAAGTCCCGTATAATGATCACGGTAACAGCCAAGGCTATATGGACTACGTCGGCGTTTGGGGTTACGCCTTGACGGAAAGCCAGCTGCAATCTTTGCTTACCAACGCATCTGCCGTTCCAGAACCGTCGACATGGGCGCTGATGGCGCTTGGGGTTATCGTATTATTCCTGCGTAAGCGAGTTAGGAATTAGGAGTGAGGAGTTAGGAGTTACGCTTAAATCGTAAAAAATAACGCTCTAGCGGGAGGAAACCCCCGCTTTTTTGTTTGACAGATATTAAGCCGCAAAGAACGCATAGAAATTTTTAAAACTTCGCAAACATCCTCCGCGCCTCCGCATCTCCGCGTGAGGTTTTCCGGGAGTTTACGCAACCCGGCTCGCCATCGTTTTGTTCGCCTGACGGCGAATGCGTAATTCCGTTCGCTTCGTTCACTTCATTACCGCCTTCCAATCAATCGGCGATTCTCACCCTTTTTTTCCTCTCAAGAAAAAAATCCCTCGCCCCTCTTGTATTTTCATTTTCAATTAGATATATTATATAAAAAGAACAGCAGGCGCAAAGCGTCTGACGAATATAACCATTCTTACACAGTATCAATATCATGAGACATAATATTACCTCCCTTTTGACGTTGGCGGCGCTGACGTCGTTGTTATGGTCTACAAACGTTCAGGGCGCGGAGACGTCCAACCCCAACCTGGCGCGGCGCGCGTCGGCGTCGGCGTCGTCTGAATACGCGGATTTCCATTCGGCGTCCAAGGCGATTGACGGTCAGATTGCCGCTCCCCGTTCCGGCGACGCTGGGAAAGCGTGGTGTACGCTCGGCGAGAAAGCGAAGGGAAAAGCCGACTTCACTCTGACGTGGGACAAGCCTGTCGAGGCGTCGGAAATTGTCTATTTCGGACGAGCGGGAGCGGGATACATAGATGAAGGGTTTAAGGACGTCGAAGTTTATCTGGACGATTCCTCAACGCCTGTTCTCAAAGCCCAGCTTCAGCCAAACGCGCTGCCGCAGCGGCTGGACTTCCCCAAAACGACGGTGAGTTCTATCACCTTAAAATTCCTGTCCGACTACGGGCGTCCAAACTCCGGCGCGGCGGAAATCATGGTCTTTGCCAACCCGCTTTCAGAAACGGAACTCCACGATCTCGCGCCGTACATTTCCAACCCCAACCTGGCGCGGACGGCGACAGCGTCGGCAACGTCTGAATTCTCCAAGGACTATTCCGCCGCCAACGCGATTGACGGTCAGATAGCTCAGCCGCATGCGGGCGACGAAGGGATTGCGTGGGCGATTAACGGTGGAAAAGCGAAGGGAAAAGCCGACTTCACGCTCAAATGGAAGCAGCCGGTTGAAGCCTCGCAGATTGTTTATTTTGGACGCGTTGGCGCGTCGTACGAGGACGAAGGGTTCAAGGACGTCGAGGTTTATCTGGACAATTCCCAAACGCCGGTTCTCAAAGCGCAGCTCAAGCCCGGCGCGGGCGCTCAGCGGCTGGACATTCCCAAAACTTCTGTTACATCGATTACTCTCAAGTTCCTTTCCGACTACGGACGCCCCAACTCCGGCGCGGAAGAGATTATGGTCTTTGCCCACCCCGCCTCGGACGTCCAGCTTAAAGGAGCCGTTCCCCCGAATCTGGTCGACGAGTTTGTCGAATCCGTTCTACCGGACGAGATTATTTTCTGCACGCGCAAGCACATGTCTGAACACTGGTACGCCAATTTCGGCTACTACGCCGACAGCGTCTATCATAAACCGTATCACAACAACTCCGGCGGAGCGCTGTACGCGTACAATGTCAAGACGAAAAAGCTGCGAACGATTTTTGAAGACAAAGGCGGCATGATTCGAGACCCTAACGTCCATTACGATGCTAAGAAGATTCTCTTTTCGTACTGTCCGTCCGGGAAAGACCATTACAGTCTGTACGAAATCAACGTTGACGGAACCGGTCTGAAGCAGATTACCGGCGTTGGGGAAGACACGCCGCTGAAACTGCCGGAAGGCGTCGTTCCAGACGAAACGCCCGGCTGGCGCATGGAAGCGAAATGCAATCTTAACGCCCGCGACTTCTCGCCCCCCGGCTGGGACGACTACGAAGCGACGTATTTGCCGGACGAATCCATCGTCTTCTGCTCGACCCGCGCCAAGCGTTACGTCGGCTGCTGGCTGACGCACGTCGGCACGATTTACAAATGCAATCCGGACGGTTCCAACATTCATGAGCTTTCCTGCAACGTGGAGCAGGACAACACGCCCTGGGTTCTCAACAACGGACAGATCGCGTATATGCGCTGGGAATACGTCGACCGGTCACAGGTCAACTACCATCACCTCTGGACGATGAACCAGGACGGGACGCGTCAGATGGTTCTCTTTGGAAACATGTATCCCGGCGGCGTTTTTATAGACGCCAAACCCATTCCCGGCTCGCAGAAAATCATCTGCTCCAACAGCCCCGGGCACGGTCAAACGGAACATTACGGCAGAGTGGCGATTCTCGATCCGACCGGAGGTCCGGACAAGCGGGAATCAATGCAAAACGTTACAAAGTCTGCAAATTACTCTGACCCGTGGGCGTTTGACGAAGAGCATTTTATGGCGGCGTCAAACGATAAAATCGTTATCATAAACCTTCTGGGACAAGAGTCCGTTCTGTTCAAGCTGCCTGCTGAACTCAGCTCACAAGGGTACAAGGTCAACGAACCGCGTCCGCTGATGGCGCGTCCTCGAGAGCGCGTTATCATGAACCAGACGGACTATACAAAAGATTACGGAACGCTTGCCATGGCGAATCTGTACAAGGGCCGTAAAATGCAGGGCGTCAAGCCGGGCACGGTGAAGAACCTGCTCATTTACGAGACGCTGCCCAAGCCGATTCACTACACCGGCGGAACGGAAATGATGTCGATTTTCGGCACCTTTACGCTCGAACGTCTTTTGGGAAGCGTCCCGGTCAGCGAAGACGGCTCTGCGTACTTCAAACTGCCAGCCAACCGACCGATTCTGTTCCTCGCCATGGACGAGAACGGGCATTGCGTCAAGAGAATGCACTCGTTCGTTTCCGTCATGCCGGGCGAAAACACAACCTGCATCGGCTGTCACGAAGAGCGAACGCTCACGCCCACCGGCGACGATCGGGACAAGCTCTTTAAGATCATGCACAACAACAAACCGTCGGAAATTCAGCCCGTCGCGGACATGAAAGATCTCGGACCGGACTTCCACGGCGTTTTCGACTTCCCCCGCGACGTTCAGCCAATTCTGGACAAGCACTGCGTAAGCTGTCACAACTCCAGACGGGAAGACGGCGGCGTCAACCTGTCCGGGCACTGGACGCCAATGTACACCATCAGCTATACCCATTTGACGTGGTACAAGCTTTTGGGCGACAACCGAAACCGGGCGGTGAGCAACTTCGAACCCTACGAAATCGGGACGGGGTCCAGCCGGCTTGTCAAGCTGATTGAAGAAGGACATCAGGGCGTTAAAATGCCGCCGGAAGAACAGGCGGTTATTCGACACTGGATTGACGCCGGGGCAAACTTCGCCGGAACGTACGCCTCCGAAGCCTCTGGCGGCGTTGGCTATTACATGGCGAACATTCCCGTCTGGAACAAGCAGACGTGGCCGGAACAGGTCGCAATGCGCGACGCGATTTCCCGCCGCTGCGACTGCTGTCACGCTCCAACGACTCAGGACAAAAATCGGGTGAAATACGACATCTACGTTGACAACTATTCTCCCGCCAACCCGAGAACGCGAACGGACTGCACCGTCGCTCACGATTTATGCGAGGGCAACGCCCGCTATTCCCGCATGGAGATTTTCGACCTGTCGTACCCGGAAGAGTCGAAGGCGCTACTGGCGTCGCTGAGCAAATCCGCCGGCGGCTTGGGTTCCTGCGAAGCGAAGTCCGGCAAACCGGTTTTCGAGTCCACCGACGACCCGGACTATCAGACGATTCTCCGGGGCATTCAGCGCGGGCGCGACTACATCCTCAACGAGGACAACCGCTATTCCATGCTTTACTGCGATAAAAACAACGGAGAAACGCCGTTGAAGTTCAAACCGCGCTGGGCGTACTTGCGAGAGATGATTCGTTACGGCGTTTTACCCGTCGACGCCGACCCAACCGCCACGTACAACCCGTTCACGCTGGACGAACAGTACTGGCGCTCCTTCTGGTTCGTACCAGAGAAGAGGGAATAAGGTTGTTAATGAAAGGCGGTAATGGAGCGACCATCGGGAGCGGAATTACGCATTGAACCGCGCAGCGGTTCAACTTTTTCCCACGATTGCACATGGACAAGCCCGGCACGCGGCAGTCCCCTGCCGCAAAAGAAGCCTCACGCAAAGTTCGCAAAGTCCGCAAAGTAATTTAACCACAAAGAACACAAAGAATGAAAGGCGGTAACGAAGTTCGCAAAGCGAACGTAGTTACGCTTTGTTCGAAGGGTGAAATACCGTCTTGCGTAGCCGTCAACGCCCACTGGATGGCGCCTGTCTCGGGCGCCAACTTGATGGCGAAAGCCGTCAAGGAATGCGGAAGCCTCCAAACCCCACGAGACCGCGGAAAACCCTTCCGTCCCGCTGGTTCGCGGACGTACCGTCCGCCGAAGAAAACATTTACCTTCAACTTGAAAGACTACATAAAATATCTCCTGCTGTTATTTGCTTCAGGCGTTTTGGCGTATTTCTCCTTGGCATGGCCTTGGCTAAACGTTTGGCTTCAGGAGGTTTCTCTTAGAGTTGAAGAAGACCCAATGCTAATTTATACGGTTTTAAAAACTGTTCCAATATTGTTAATATCGCTCCCGATATTGTTGTTAATGTTGGGCTGCGGCGTTTATATGAGTTGGACGGCTGCGAAATCTCCTTATCTGTCAATTCGCTTTTGCGCTCATTTGATATTGATAGCGTATATTACTATCTTTTCCTTTTTGTGTTTATTCCGCATTCTTCAGTTACTTCATTTTGGATTTTTTACAACTCTGTTTTTATTGTACGTAATCGTCGGAGTTATTTACGTAAGATTGCTCTACGTCAATTCTTCAAAGAAAGAATCGCCGCAACCTACTGACGAAAATGAGAATTAACAGATAATGATGAGGCTCTAATCTGCGTCCTGAAAGGACGCCATTTCTATAACCGTCGACTTTAGTCTACGGGCGGTGGAGATTTCTACTCTTCCCTAATCGAGTCTGCCTCTTTTCTTTCCCTCCCTCACGCCAGGCGTGAGGGAGGGAAAGAAAAGAGTTTTTGTCGATTTTTTTTGTTGTCGTCTCCTTCCCGGAGGTTGAAAACCGCCGGTTATAGAAATGCAACCCCTTTCGGGGTTAGGATGAATGCGGCTGACACAGCCACGATCCAGCAGGTCGAAGCGGTAGTTTTGCGAAATAGTTTGTCCGTCATACCATCTATGCGGCAGGGGACTGCCGAGCGCCGGCTCACCTGTGTGCGTGAGCGGGGCAAATGTTTTGTTCGCCTATCGGCGAATGCGTAATTCCGCTCCCGTTGGTCGCTCCATTACCGCCTTTCATTTATGCCCCATTATTCGTACATCTCTTTTTTTATTTTCTTGTCCAAGGGGAGTTGCAAATGATTTTCGTTCCGGGTAGAATAATTCTTATGAATGAAGAAAAAGCTCAAGTTTCTTACTAAAACTTAGCGATTACGACTAACCACTAATTCCCCTTTTTTATGAGAATCATGACCACAAAACCTCGATTTTTATGTATCGCGTTCGCGGTTTGTCTGGCTGTTGGGCTACTATTCTCAACGGCTCTTCAGGCGCAAAGCCCAACCGATAAAGAGCCGACGGCGCGAACCGTCAAGTACGCTCAGGAAATTCGTCCGATGGAGTTTCACGTTCACGTTCGCGGGGGCATGACGCCTGAGAAATGCGTCGAACGGCAGAAACGGCTCGGCATTCGCATCGGCGCGCTGGAAAATCACGGGCGCGGCTGGCCCTACGATACAGACGCGAAACTCCTGGAACTGATCAAGTGGGTTAAGAGCGCGGATCTTCCAGTTGGAATTCAGGTCAACGACCGCGACTGGTTCAAGCAGATTTCTCCCGAAGTTCGCCAGCAGCTGGACTACGTCCTGGCGGATACGATGATCATGCCGGACGAGGAAGGCGGCGAGCCGAAAAAGATGTGGCTTCCCGGGAACGTAACCGTTGACGTCAACGACGAAGCCGCCGTTCAGGCGTGGATGGAACGGTATATGAAGCACTGTCTTCAGGTGGTCAGCGAACCGATTACGATTCTTGCCAATCCGACGTATCTTCCGCCGCCGCTGGAACATAGAACCGACCTCTGGACGCCCGAACGCATGGACGCTCTGATTAACGCAGCGGTGAAAAACAACGTCGCGCTGGAAATCAACGCGGAAACGTATCCCGGTCCGGAGTTTATCAAACGAGCAAAGAAAGCCGGGGCGAAGTTTACAATCGGCGTCAACAACTTTACAGACAACATTCGTTCCTACGACCGCGTTTGGGATATGATCGAACAATGCGGTCTGACGGCGGACGATTTTTTGAGATTATAGAGTTGCGAGGCGGCAAGACGCTGCTCCCTACTCCCTATTCCCTATTCCCTATTGTTCGCCTATCGGCGAATGCGTAATTCCGCTCCCGTTAGTCGCTCCATTACCGCCTTCCAATCATTCGCTAACCCCATGAAACACTTACTACTCCTCCTGTCGTTCGCAGTCTGTTTTGAGACGGCTGTTTTTGGTCTGGAATACAAAGTCGATCCGTCTGACGCAAACGGCGTTCAAACGGCTCTGGAAAAGATTCGCTCGGATCGCAGCGCCGGGAACGTCGAGCCGGCAAAGGTCGTTCTGTCGCCGGGCGAGTACGTAATCTCTCAGCCGCTAGCGCTGTCACAGGCGGATTCCAATATAGAGTTCGTCTGTCCCAACGGGAAAGCGGTTCTTTCCGGCGGAATTGAAATTACCGGGTGGAAGGACTGCGGAAACGGCGTTTGGGAAGCTAGTTTGCCTGACGTCGACGGCGCGCCGCTGTATACGGAACAATTATTTGTCAATGGGAAACGGGCGGTTCGTTCCCGCTATCCGGACACCGGCTTTTTGCGTCCCGCCGCCGTTGAAGCAAAGAACGACGGACTGCCCGCTGGGGCGCAGCAGGTTGTCGTAACCGCCAAGCCGGGAGAGTTGGATCTGCTCAAAGACGTTCCCGCCGCCGAGCTGCGATGGTCGCAGATGGTGATTCATCACAAATGGGACACGACCCGGCGGGTTCTTCTTTCCTTCGACGCTCAAAAGAACGCTATGCTCTTTCAGGGCGAATCCATGAAGCATTGGAATTCCTGGAATACGACGTCGATGTACTATCTGGAAAACGTCCGGACGGCGTTCAATCAGCCGGGCGAATGGTTTTACGACGGCGAGGCGAAAAAGATTCTGTATCGTCCGCTGCCGGGTCAGACGCTGGAAACTGTTACCGTTGTCGCTCCTCGTCCGGGATTAAAGCGGATGGCGGAACTGGTCGGGACGCTGGACAACCCCATTCAAAACGTCGCGTTTAAGAACGTCGTCTTTGCGTATTCCGATTCTCCCCGACGCGCTAACTATATGCAGCCGTTTGGGTTGGAATCGTTTAACGTTGGCGATTTGTCCAAGCCGGGACCGTCACAGTTCCCGCCGGCGCAGGCGGCGTCGTGCGTTGAGTCGGCGATTTTCGTCAACTACGCGCAAAACGTCTGCTTTGACGCCTGCGAGTTCTCCCATCTGGGCGAGTATGCGATTTGGTTTAGAAATGCTCTTGACTGCCGGCTGACCAACAGCGCGTTGACCGACTTGGGCGCCGGCGGCGTCAAAATTGGCGGCGGAGAAGCCTGGGGCGCGGACAAACGCGTCTGCGAGAACAACGTCGTCGACAACTGTCTGATTGCCCAAGCTGGGCGATTTCACGCGTCCGCCGTCGGCGTCTGGATAGGGAACAACACCAAAAACAACGCTGTTACGCATTGCGAAATTGTCGACCTGTACTACACCGGCGTGTCCGTCGGCTGGCATTGGGGATACGCCGGCGTCTCGTTTGGTAACCGAATTGAGTTCAACCGGATTCACAACATTGGTCAGGGCGCGCTGTCCGACATGGGCGGCGTTTATACGCTCGGAACGCAGACGGGAACGCGCGTCTGCAACAACGTCATTTACGACGTGGAGTCGTATTCCTACGGCGGATGGGGTCTGTATCCGGACGAAGGCTCGGAAGGGCTTTTGATGGAAAACAACCTCGTCTATAACACCATGGACGGCTCGTTCCATCAGCATTACGGCAAAGACAACGTCATTCGCAACAACATTCTCGTCTGCAGCCGCGCCAATCCCGCTCACGGAAGAGCGTTTCAGGTCGCCGCAACGCGAATCGAACCGCACCGCTCGTTTGTCTTTGAGAACAATATCATTTACTGGAAAGACGGCTCGGCGATGGGATACAACTTCGGTAAAGTCAACGCCGACGTCCGCTCCAATTTATGGTGGAAAGTCGGCGGGGATGTCGATTTCGCCGGGAAAACGCACGAGCAATGGGTCGAATCCGGACGCGACGCCGGCGGCCTTGTCGCCGACCCGCTGTTTGTCAACCCGGACGAAAACGACTACCGCCTTCGCCCCGGCTCTCCCGCTGAAAAAATCGGATTCAAAGAGTTTGATTATTCAAAAGCGGGGAGAAGATGACCATTCCCTATTCCCTACTCCCTATTCCCTACTTCCTCAACCATGTTCAATCAAGTTCCTTTAACAGATTCTCTGACGAGTTTTTTCGCGTCCGGCTGGCCGCCGTTCATTTGGCATGACCCGGTTATGCAAGAGGCGTGGTCAAAATGGTTTCATTTCTTCCCGGAGTTTCAGTGCGCTATGAGAACGGACGACGGGAAACTGGCGGCGACGGTTCATGCTGTCCCGCTGAAATGGACTGCGCCGTTTGAAATGCTTCCCGATGGCATGGAAATGTACGAGTCCGGCTGGGATTGGGTTATTGAACAGTCCATCGAGGATTATCTTTACGGACGACAGCCCAACATCCTTTCCGCCGCTGCGATCGTCGTTGCTCCCGAAATGCAAGGGCAGGGCTTGGCGGGAGAAGCGGTCAAACATCTAAAATATCTGGCGAAACAGCATGGATTTAAAGCTCTTATCGCCCCGCTCCGCCCCAGCGAAAAACGGTTCTTCCGAGACATGGATATTAAAGAATACATCGCCATGCGAAAGCCCGGCACGGACTTGCCCTTCGACCCGTGGATAAGACTGCACGTCAAACTGGGCGCGAGAATCGTCAAGCCGTGTCTGGAATCCGTAATTATCAGCGAATCGCTGGATACGTGGACGCAATGGACGGGCGTTACCTTTGACGAATCCGGCTTGTATCCCATTCCTGGCGGCGACGAACCCTTGGTCGTTGACGTCGAAGCCAATCAGGGCGACTATTCCGCCTCGGGCGTTTGGGTGGTACATGAGATAGATTAGGCGGCGCTTCTAACCGCTTTTTTAATAACGACTTAAAAATTTTTGCAACAATTCGGGGCTTTGTTCGTTTATAATTGTATAACAAACGATCGTTGTAAAAACAAAACAACATTTTTTATCCCCCCTCACTTCAGGAGATATTCCAGATGAAAAAAGCATTTCTTTTAGCAATTGCCGCCGCGGTTGTCTTCCCGATGATCAGCATGGCAGACGAATCTGCCGCTCAACCGGAACCCCAAAAAGTTCAGAAAGAACGCAAAGCCCCGCAGGGACCGACTCTGTTCAAGTTTGACGCCAACAAAGACGGCGTTGTAACCAAGGACGAACTTCCCGCAGACAACAAGTTCATCGAAGGCATGTTCAATCATACCGACGCTGACAAAGACGGTAAAGTAACCAAAGAGGAAGAAGCCGCTCGTAAGGCTGAACTCCAGAAACGCTACGAACAGCGCAAAGCCAACGCTGGCGACAGACCTCGTCGTCCTCAGCCGCCCAAGGGACCGCGCCCGCAAGGACAACGCCCTCAAGGTCCTCGTCCGGATGGATTCCGTGGCCCGCAAGGCCCTCGCGGTCCGCAACAGGGACCGACTCTGTTCAAGTTTGACGCCAACAAAGACGGCGTTGTAACGAAGGACGAACTTCCCAAAGACAACAAGTTCATCGAAGGCATGTTCAATCATACCGACGCTGACAAAGACGGCAAAGTAACCAAAGAGGAAGAAGCCGCTCGCAAGGCTGAACTCCAGAAACGCTACGAACAGCGCAGAGCCAACGCCGGCGCCAGACCGCAGCGTCCCATGCCGCCCAAGGGACAGCGTCCGCAGGGACAACGCCCGCAAGGTCCGCGTCCGGATTTCAAAGGCCCTCAGGGACCCCGCGGCCCAATGACCCTTTTCAAGTTTGACGTCAACAAAGACGGCGTGGTTACGAAGGACGAGCTCCCCAAAGACAACAAGTTTGTCGAAGGCATGTTTGATCGTACCGACGCCGACAAAGACGGCAAAGTTACCAAAGAGGAAGAAGACGCTCACAAGGCTGAACTCCAGAAACGCTACGAACAGCGCAAAGCCAATGGTCCTAAGCCTGGCAAACCTGGAAAGCCCGGAAAGAAACCCGCTCCAGAAAAGAAATAATAGTTTAAGCGCAGATCGCTTTCAGGTTGAGACAGAAATCCGTGTAAATCCAATAATATTAAAATGTTGTGAACTATACGGATTTCTGTTTACTAATAATCCTCTCATTTTAATTTAGAATAAGAAGATCGTAAATATACCGTAGTTCTATAAAACAATTTAAGTTAGATAAATTTATCTATTAGCGCCTGAACAGACATTGTTAGAATTGTCCATATCTTACGAATATTTTTCTGATTTTATCTATTTTATCAATTATAGGAAATTTGTTGAATATTTTGAAAAAAACGCGTTTACGTTGCAATAAGACGTTTTAGAGTCCGTTTTAATTATAGAAGTTTAAAATTCGTAAACGCTGGATTGTTTTAGCTATTTGTATATTGGATAGTCAATCCACTTTTTTCACCCCGTTTCAAGGAGATGTTCTGATGAAGAAATTGTTTCTGATTGCGGCAGCGATCTTGGCAATGCCATTACTGTGCTTTGCTGATGAAGCCGCACCGGCAGCTCCGAAAGCTCCGGCACATCGCCATCGCGGCGATTTCACCATCTTCAAGTTCGACGCCAATAAAGACGGCGTTGTAACAAAAGAAGAACTGCCCAAAGAAGCCAAACCTTTGCTCGGTCTGTTTGATCGCATCGACGCCGACAAAGATGGCAAACTCACCAAGGCTGAAGACGACGCTTTCAAAGCCGAAATGAAGAAGAAGTTTGAAGCTCGAAAAGCTGCCGCCGCCAAAGACGGTAAGAAGCCTTTCCCGCCGAAAGCTCCTGGCAAGAAACCCTTCCCGCCCAAGTTTGATGGCAAGAAACCCTTGCCGCCGAAAGCTCCTGGCAAGAAGCCTTTCCCGCCCAAGTTTGACGGAAAGAAGCCTTTCCCGCCGAAAGCCCCTGGCAAGAAACCCTTCCCGCCCAAGTTTGACGCCGACAAAGCGGTAGATTTCATCTTCGCTCAGGCTGATACAAACAAAGACGGTCAGATTTCTCGCGACGAAGCAAAGGCTGCCATTGTCAAAGCCCAGAAAAAGGCTGCGGAAATGAGAAAAGCCGCTCCGGGACCGAAACCCTTCCCGCCGAAGTTTGACGGCAAGAAGCCTTTCCCGCCCAAGTTCGCTGGAAAACCCTTCCCCGGAAAACCCTTCCCGCCGAAGTTTGACGGCAAGAAACCTTTCCCGCCGAAGCACTTTGGAAAACCGTTCCCGGGCAAACCCTTCCCGCCGAAATTTGATGGCAAGAAGCCTTTCCCGCCCAAGTTCGCTGGAAAGCCCTTCCCCGGAAAACCCTTCCCGCCGAAGTTTGATGGCAAGAAGCCTTTCCCGCCCAAGTTCGCTGGAAAACCGTTCCCTGGAAAACCCTTCCCGCCGAAATTTGACGGAAAGAAACCTTTCCTGCCGAAGCATTTTGGCAAGCCGTTCCCCGGCAAACCCTTCCCGCCGAAATTTGATGGCAAGAAACCTTTCCCGCCCAAGCATTTTGGCAAACCCTTCCCCGGCAAAAAACCCTTCCCGCCGAAGTTTGATGGCAAAAAACCCTTCCCGCCGAAGTGCAATTGCACCAAGGGTGGAAAATGCTTCTGCAAAGATTGCAAATGCAAGAAGTTCGCTGGCAAGAAACCCTGCTGCAAGAAATTCGCTGGAAAGCCCTTCCCCGGAAAGAAACCCTTCCCGCCGAAGTTTGATGGCAAGAAACCTTTCCCGCCCAAATTCGCTGGAAAACCCTTCCCCGGCATGAAACCCTTCCCGCCGAAGTTTGACGGAAAGAAGCCTTTCCCGCCCAAGCATTTTGGCAAACCGTTCCCCGGCAAGAAACCCTTCCCGCCCAAGTTTGACGGAAAGAAACCCTTCCCGCCCAAGTGCAATTGCACCAAGGGTGGAAAATGCTTCTGCAAAGATTGCAAATGCAAGAAGTTCGCTGGCAAGAAACCCTGCTGCAAGAAGTTCGCTGGAAAACCGTTCCCTGGAAAGAAACCCTTCCCGCCGAAGTTTGATGGCAAGAAACCTTTCCCGCCCAAGTTCGCTGGAAAACCGTTCCCCGGAAAGAAACCCTTCCCGCCGAAGTTTGACGGCAAGAAGCCTTTCCCGCCGAAGCATTTTGGCAAACCGTTCCCTGGAAAGAAACCCTTCCCGCCGAAGTTTGATGGCAAGAAACCTTTCCCGCCCAAGTTCGCTGGAAAACCGTTCCCCGGAAAGAAACCCTTCCCGCCCAAGTTCGCTGGAAAGCCCTGCTGCAAGAAATTCGCTGGAAAACCCTGCAAGAAATTCGACGGCAAGAAACCCTGCTGCAAGAAATTCGCTGGAAAACACTGCAAGAAATTCGACGGCAAGAAACCCTGCTGCAAGAAATTCGCTGGAAAACCCTGCAAGAAGTTTGACGGCAAGAAACCCTGCTGCAAGAAATTCGCTGGAAAACCCTGCAAGAAGTTTGACGGCAAGAAACCCTGCTGCAAGAAGTTCGCTGGAAAACCCTGCAAGAAATTCGACGGCAAGAAACCTTGCTGCAAGAAATTCGCTGGAAAACCCTGCAAGAAGTTTGACGGCAAGAAACCCTGCTGCAAGAAGTTCGCTGGAAAACCCTGCAAGAAATTCGACGGCAAGAAACCCTGCTGCAAGAAAGCCTGTGCCCAGAAGCCCTGCGCGGCTAAATGCGATGGCAAACCCTGCTGCAAGAAACCCTGCGCCAAATTTGCTAAAGTTGCTGAACATGTTTTGAAGAATTTTGACGCTGACAAAGCCGTCAATTTCGTTTTCGCTCAAACTGACACGAACAAAGACGATCAGATTTCTCGCGATGAAGCCAAAGTCGCCGCTGTCAAAGCTCACGCCAAGGCTGTCGAACTCAAAAAGAAGATCGACGCCAAGCAAGCTGCCGAAGGCAAAAAGACTTTCGATTGCCCGGTTCTGAAAAACTTCAACGCTGACAAAGCTGTTGATTTCGTTTTCGCTCAGACTGACACGAACAAAGACGGTCAGATCTCTCGCGAAGAAGCCAAAGTCGCCGCTGTCAAAGCTCACGCCAAGGCTGTCGAAATGAAAAAAGCTTTTGACGCCAAAAAAGCCGCTGCGAAAGCCGCTAAATAGTTGGGAATAATTGCTGGCAATTTATTGTCAGCATTCCAAGAGCCTCCTTTCTCAGTCAATTGACTGTGAATTTCTCGAAACCGCAACGCCAGTCGTTGCGGTTTTTTTGTGTTAATAAAGGTTAGTTTCTTATCGTTCTGATTAATCCGTTCTGAGCTCTTATTTAACACAAAAAGTTATTGTCAGAGGTTTTTATAGTTATTTCTGTTTTTTCTTTCGATAACGTAATAATTTGTACAAATTGGCATTGACAAAAAAAATAAAATAAGCAATACTATGTTATTATCTTAAAGCGGACGCCGGGCGCATGACGATTTAATAAGAAGTACGGCAATACGTTGTCATTGATATGTTTATCAAACGAACAGGCGCGATTCCCGGTTGTCTGAAATAAAAATGGAAACACATTTTGTGGAACAAAAATTATGAGTAAGAATACCTACCTAGCAACGTTGTTCATTGTTATGTCTCTGTCCGCGTTGGCGCACGCAGACTGGGCTTCTGACATGTTTAAAGACACCTCGCACAACTTTGGAATTGTTGCCCGCGGGGCTGACACCCGGTTCAGCTTTGTCTTTACCAATAAATATCAGGAAGACGTTGTTATTGAATCCGTTCAATCCACCTGTCGCTGCACTCAGCCGTCTTTCCAAAAACGCGTTATCAAAACGTGGGAAACCGGACAAATCGACATTCAGCTTGACACCCGTAACTTCTACGGCCGCAAGGACGCAACGGTTACAGTCCGTTTTTCCAAACCCTTTTATGCAGAAGTTCAGCTTCATTCGTTCTGCTTTATTCGTTCAGACGTTTATATAGAACCAGGCATCGTTGCTTTCGGAACCGTTCAACAGGGACAAACGCGAATGGTAAGATTCCGCGTTAATTATGCCGGCCGAACCAATTGGCATAATTGGAGAATTCAAGATATTCAAAGCGAATATCCATTTTATAAGGCAACGCTTAGTGAAGTTCAGAGAGATTACAATTACGTCAGTTACGACATTACTCTGACGCTTAAGGAAAACGCTCCAGAAGGTTACTTAAACGATTTTATTGATATTATTTCCAACGATCCCAACCCGTCAAATCAGCATTGTCAGGTTCCGGTAAGCGGGTATATAATCCCTGCTGTTTCAGTCAAGCCTTCTCCTTTGGCTTTTGGAACGGTAAAAGCAGGACAGAGCATTACCAAAACAGTTGTCCTGTCAGGTCAAAGCCAATTTAAGATTACTGAATTTGGCAGATCGGACGACAGTGTTACAGCAAAGATTTCGGAGGCGCAAAAGACCGTTCACGTTATTCCGGTAACAATTACCAACTCAGGAAAAGGCGGTAAAATTAACGGGGTTCTTGCATTCCGGGTTTCGTCGCAGTCTAAAGAAGTAAAACTTCCGTTCTCTGCAGATTTTGAAAAAGGCGAGGAAATTGCTCTGCCGCCGGAAACTCCTGTAGAAACTCCTGAAGTTCAAAAGTCAGACGACGTCCCGGCAGAGCCAGTGCAAAAGACTCCGGAATCGAAGCCGGCTGAATCTCAACCTAAAGAATTGACGCCGGCGGAAGAATATTTCCCTGCCAATCCTGTAACAGAACCGGAAGACGTTCCTGCTGTCTCGGAACAAAATCCAGCTCAACAAGCAGCTCCGGCTGAACAGAAAACAACGACAGCCGCTTCAGAAACTAAAGAAACTCAATCCAAAACGCCTGTCGCTCAAAACGCTGCGGAGGAAAAGATTGTTCCTCCTCCTGTTGATGACGCAGAAGAAGACGTTGAAGAAGTTGTAGCTCCCGAATTGGACGCCGATGGGGACGTTGAACTTCCACCCGCTCCGAGCGCTTACTAATCATCCTTTTAATCATACTATTGGGAATTGAACGCTTGAGGAATTCAGTTTTTGAATTCCTCAAGTTTTATTATATTTAACAAAGACTCTTTTAATATTACCTTTCTCCATGAGTTACGAAAACAGTATTAAAGCGTTTGAAAAAGCCTGTACTCTTATGCCCGGCGGAGTGAATTCTCCCGCCCGCGCTTTTGGCGCGGTTGGCGGCTATCCGGTTTTCTTTGAACGCGGCGAGGGCGCGTATCTGTACGACATTGACGGCAATAAGTATATCGACTTCGTCGGTTCCTGGGGACCGATGATTCTCGGACATTGCCATCCCGCCGTTGTCGAAGCGCTGCAGAAGGCGATTCATAAGGGAACCAGTTTCGGCGCGCCGACTGTTGCGGAAAACGAACTCTGCGAGCTGGTTATTGACGCCATGCCGTCTGTCGAAATGGTTCGACTGGTCAACTCCGGAACGGAAGCGACGTCGAGCGCGATTCGCCTGGCAAGAGGGTATACGGGTCGTGACAAGATCGTCAAATTCGCCGGTTGCTATCATGGGCACGTTGACAGTCTGCTCGTTTCAGCAGGCTCTGCGGCGGCGACGTTCAGCGTTCCCAACTCGCCTGGCGTAACAGCGGGAACGGTTCAGGACACGATTATTCTTCAGTACAACGACGTTCAGGGCGTTGAAGACGCGTTCAAAGCGCAGGGCGACAAAATCGCCGGCGTGATTCTCGAACCGGTTGTCGGGAACATGGGCTGCGTTCTTCCGACTCCGGAGTTCCGCAAGACGCTGCGCGATTTGACGCGAAAATACGGCGCGGTTCTGATTTACGACGAAGTCATGACCGGGTTCCGCGTTTCCTACGGCGGAGCGCAGGCGTATTTCGGCGACGACCCGGACTTGACGACCATGGGCAAGGTGATCGGCGGAGGGTTGCCGGTTGGCGCGTACGGCGGGAAAAAGGAAATCATGAAATGCGTTATTCCCTCCGGCCCGGTCTTTCAGGCGGGAACGCTCAGCGGAAACCCGTTGGCGACCGCGGCAGGCATCGCCACGCTGTCAACGTTGAAAAAGGAGAATCCGTATCCGCGGCTGGAACAGCTCGGTCAGCGTCTTCTGGACGGCTTGACGGCGGTATTCAAGGAAAAAGGCGTTGCGACTCAATACGCTCGCGCCGGCGCCATGATGACGTTTTTCTTCAACGACGCCCCTGTTACCGACTGGACTCACGCTGCTAAAAGCGACACGAAAGAATTCGCCCGGTATTTCCATCAGATGCTCGACCGCGGCGTTTATATGCCCTGCAGTCAGTTTGAGGCGTTCTTCCTGTCCGCCGCTCATACCGAAGCCGACATCGACGCTGCAATCGAAGCGGCGAAGTAAAACGAGAATGCTTCTTGCCTAATAAAGGCTCATCCGACTTAGTTCCGATGAATTCAGTTATGATCCATGCAGGGTCAACTCGAATACGGACACAAAGGATGAAACGGTTTTGCGCCGACCATTCGAAAGAAAACAATCCGCATAGTACGAAACGCTTTTTCTGGGTTCGTACTAAGCGGATTGCTTGACATGACGATTAGTTAAGAGTTAGAATTCGAACTCTTTGCGCCGATTCTCAAAAGTCGTCATAACCGCCGTCGTCGTAGTCGCCTCCGTCATCGTAGTCGCCTCCGTCGTCGTAACTACCATCGTCATAATCGCCGCCATCGTCGTAGTCGTCTCCATCATCGGCGTCGTCAGCGGTATCGTCATCGGCGTCATCATCGGCGTCGTCAGCGGTGTCATCAGCATCGTCAGCGGTGTCGTCATCGGCGTCGTCAGCGGTGTCGTCATCGGCGTCATCATCGGCGTCATCGGCGTCGTCAGCGGTGTCATCCGCGTCGTCAGCGGTGTCGTCCGCGTCGTCATCGGCGTCGTCAGCGTTGTCATCCGCGTCGTCAGCGGTGTCGTCGGTGTCGTCAATATCATCGACGTTGTCAGTATCATCTACATCGTCAACATCATCAATGTCATCAACATCATCGATGTCATCAATATTATCGACATCGTCAATATCGTCGATGTCGTCGATGTCGTCTACGTCGTCGATGTCGTCTACATCGTCAATATCATCGACGTTGTCGATGTCATCAATGTCATCAATATCATCTACATCGTCGATGTCGTCATAATCTTCGAAATCATCAATGAAATCGTCGTCGAAATCGGTCAAATCGTCGTCGAAATCGTCCCAATATCTGTCGAAGTCAAAATAATCGTAATTGTCCCAATATTTTTCGAAGTCGATATCCTTGAACGCGTCAATCTGTTCTTTGGTTAGTCTGCCGTATTCTCTGTCCAGTTCGTTAACCAGAGATCTGTAGTTCAAGTTGGCAGAAGTTACTACTCCCCAACGATTGAGCAAAATCATACTCGCTAAATCGCCATAGCCGTAATATCTGTAGAAGGGAACGTCGCCAACGTAGGCGTCTCGATACGACATGTTAGTCCACGGGAATTTGTAATGTCTTGCCATGGCGGCGGCTCTTCGCGGGTTTCTGTCCATAGCAACGCCAACAACTTCAAATCCCTTGGCTTTATATGCTGGATATGCGCGTCTGAGATAATTGAGTTTTTGCATGCTGGCGGGATCTGATGACGACCAGGGGAATACCAGGACATTTTTGTTTTTCAGGTTTGCCATATTGAATTGTTTGCCGTCAATGGTCTTTCCGGTGATGGGAAGCGGCTTTCCTTTGAGAGCCAAACGTTTGGCGGCGCCTTGCATCTTCTTGACGATGTCCTGAATTTTGGCGTCCTTAAATTTGACGAAATAATTAGCGTACTTTGTGTACCGGGCGGCGGCAGCGACAGCGTCAAAGACTTCTTCGGCATAAGCCGTTCGGAAGGCGACAGCCGCTACTTTGCTATTGGCTTTAGCGCCATAGTTGACGATTGTAGCGTCAACCGATTTGGCGGTTTTGTCAAACAAGGCTTTGTCGTTTCGAGCGGTTGAGTCCGCCAATGCGTTGACAAGCTTGCTCAAGACGACGTCTTCGACCATGTCCATCAATCCGGCGGCTTTAACTTCAGCTACAACTGCGTCAAAAGCTGCGGAATTGTCTACGCCCTTGAGTTTTCCGAGTTCTTTGATGCAAATCAGCTTGATTCGGTACAGGCTCTGGAGTTTAGTCTTGTTATCAGCAGGCGTCTTTTTGATTGCTTCAGTCGTTTGCGCAATGATCTTTTCGATTTCAGAAAAATCGTTGGCCTTTTTGGCTTCTTTGAACTTCAGATTAAGCAATCCCATGGCAATATCTTCCGCCATTTGGGGCTGGTTTGCCTTTTTAAGCTCAGTAGGCACGGCGTCAAGGAGAGATTGGGCTTTTTTACTGCCAAGCTTGATGAGAATCTGCAGACTCCTGATTTTAACGGAGGCTGCGCGACGAATCTGTTCGCTGGTCGCGTCCTTGTGTTCAATGACTTTGTTAGCCGCGGCAATCTGCGCTTTGCACAGGTTGGTAAAATGAGCAACGGTTTCTTTTTTCGTTTGGTTTTGAGGACGTTCAACCTTCATGAGCTTTTCGATAAACGCCATATACTGCGCCGGAGTTCCGTTTTGCGGAACGGAATAGGCTGCAGAATTGACATTAGCCGCTGGTTGAACAGACGTTCCGTCTGCAAAACAGGACGCCATAAAAAGAGTCATAGCCAAAAGGACGGCTATATTCATCAAAGTACAACGCATGGTTATTTCCTTGTAATGAGGGGGTAATAATGCAGGTTAAAAACCTTGTCAGGCGGCTTTATGGTTTGCTTAATAGCATGCTTAAAGCGCCTGACTACAACCGAATTTTACATAATTAATTATACATGAAAACGCAATTCAGACAAGAGGGGAGAAAAATAAGACAAGGTTATTGCGTGCAACATCTATATATCATTGAATTTAATTTCCCGTCCCTCTTGTAATTGATTCTGGTTTGGGTTATCATAATAAGAAATCGTATTCTAAATTGTTGTATTCATTTTTAAAAGGATAATTCAAATGAGAACATTTTTATTTGCCGCTATGACGGCGTTGACGCTGTTTGTCAGCGGCGTTCAGGCTGCTGTAGCAGACGGCAGCGTAAAAGCAATTACGGAAAACGGAGTGATTTCGTTGTATCGAGCTGGGGAGACGGCGCCGTTTGCGTCGCTGCCTGCCAAGACAGAGTCTGGAGACGTTCTGGAAGTTGTAACAATCGACGGTCCCTTTGTTGGTCTGCGCGTTTCTCCCAAGTTGGGCGAAGCCCGAACGGTCAAGTCACTTTTTATCCCGGACATTACCGTTTCCCCATCGTGGGCGGACGAGTCGTCCAACGTTTTGGGAACCGCCGGGCTGACGACCGCCAACGGGAATCCCGGGTCTTACATGTTCATCGCAGCGGCAAACCCGGAAACGAACAAAGGCGTTGTCGCCGCCTGGCTGACGACCGACAAGGCGTCCGGGGTTGTCTTTACGCGTCTGAACGAAATCGGTCAGCTTGTCATCAAGGCGGAATCCCAGTACGGTCGATGGGAGATTCCCGCTGACGCCCAAGCGGAAAACTATCAGGGCGAGATTCTCGTTATCGGCGCGTTTGACGACTGCCGGTTCGGCTTGGAGGCGTACGCCGATCAGGTTGCTAAACAGTATTCGATTCATCTTTTGCCCCAGCCGAGCGGGTACTGCACATGGTATTCAAACGTTCATGGCGGAGCGGGAACGGAAAGCGGTACGCGCGAGTTCATGGACGTTGCAGCGGAAAAGCTGGTTCCGTTCGGATTCAACCTATTCCAGATTGACGACCACTGGCAGATGGGGAACTCGACAAACGGTCCGCGCAAGAATTTCACCGCTCATAATCCTAACGGCCCGTATCCTTCGGGAATGAAGCCAACGGCAGAGTATATCAGGTCGAAAGGCGTAACAGCCGGCATTTGGATCATGGCGTCGAGCGGAAACTGGAACGACCCGTACTACGCGGACAAGCAAAGTTTCTTCGTCAAAGCCGCAGTTGACTATCCCGCTCCCGGTCAGAAGAACACGCATCGGTACGGTCAGACGTCACAGAAAGGCAAGCCCTACGAGACCTTCTGGGGCGGAACGTGTTTCGACTTCACCAGACCCGAGGTCTGCGAGTACGTTGAAAAAGAACTCCATCAGGCGAGCGCCGACTGGGGGTATCGATACTTCAAGCTGGACGGGTTATGGACGGCGATGGGCTGTATGCAGAATTACGTCAACGACGGTTACGAAGTCGACGACCTGGGCGACCAGATATTTAGCGACCCGTCCGTTCCGCAGGTGGCGACGTTCCGCAAGGCGCTGGGAATTTACAAGAAATCGACGGACAACGCTTTTGTTTTGGGCTGCACCGTTGCTCAAAACATGCGATCCATGGGCGCGTCCTACGGCCTGGTTGACGCCATCCGCATCGGGCCGGACAACGGCGCCAGCTGGGGCGGAATCTGCACGGGACCGATTCGCGGTTCCGCTCGGTACTTCTACAACGCGCGCGTCTGGTACAACGACCCCGACCCGGTTTACGTCCGTGACAACGTCCCGTTGAACCAGTCTCAGCTGATTACAACCTGGGCGTCGGTCAGCGGCGCGCTGTACCTGTTCAGCGACTGGCTGCCGGCTCTGTCTGAACCGCGCGTTGACCTGCTTCGCAGAACGATGGCGCCGCACAAATGCACAAACGTTCGACCGGTTGACCTGTTCAGTTCCAAACTGGCCAACTTCTGGCGCTTGAGCAAAGACGACTACGCCATTCTGGCGATTTACAACTGGAACGACAGAAACGTTTTAGCGGTCGACAGGACTTTGGACAAGCTCGACCTCGATCCGACAGCGACGTACGTCGGGTTTGACTTCTGGAACAACGCGTTTGTCGCCCCGTTCAAGGGAAGCCTGGTTTGCACGCTTCCCGTCGCGTCCTGCCGGGCGCTGAGCTTGAGAAAAGTTACCGGCGCGCCGGTTCTCGTTTCGACGTCGCGTCACGTTTGCAGCCCGCTGTTTGAAGTCGAGAACGAAACGTGGGACGCTCAATCCAAAACGCTTTCCGGTACGAGTACGGTTGTCGCCAACGACGAGTACGAGCTGAGAATCGTTGCGGAGAATTTCAAAGCGGTCAAGGCGTCTTTCGACGGCGCTGACGCTCCTGTTACAATCAGTCAGGACGGCCCGACGGTTCGCGTTCGCGTCCTGCCGGACAAATCCGGGAAAGTCTCTTGGTCGGTTCAGTTTGAACCCGACGCCTCTCCGCTTGCCAAGCCGGAAACGCCGGCGGACTTCGCAGCCGACGCGGGGTATACCGGCGTTGCGCTGTCGTGGACGGGTCAGTCACAGTTCGGATACGTCCTGAAAAAGACGGTCAACGGTCAAGACGCTCAAACGCTGTTCGTCAGCGGCGCGAGTTATTTCGACGGCGACGTCAAACTGGGCGATACGGTTGAATACGCTCTTGCCGCCAAGGGCTGGGGAGAGAACTACTCCGATTCCGTTACAACGACCGCCGTCATGCCGGAAAAGATTGTCGTTCCCCCCGCCGGTCCGGAACCGGAACTGAACCTCGCCGACATGAAGCCCTTGAGCCTGCGAGTTGGCTGGGGAACTTATCATCCCAACCGCGACATCGAAGGTCAACCGTTTAAGCTGGACGGGAAATCGTACGACAAAGGCGTCGGGCTTCACGCCAATGCCAACGTCGTCTATAACGTTCCCGCCGACAAACGACGATTTGTCGCAACCGTCGGGCTGAGCGATTCTCAGCGAACGGACGAACGCCGGTCGGTCGTTATTAAAATCTGGACGAACGTCTGCGAGATGGGCGAGCCGGAAGTCTGCGTCGCGCAGTCGCCGCTGTTGAGCGAGAAAACAGGCGTGGATACATGGAACTTCGACATACAGATTGACTCTCGCGTCAAACAAATTCGGTTAGAAGTTTCAGACGCCGACGACGGCAACAACTGCGACCACGTCGACTTCGTCCGCGCAGGATTCTGTAAATAACTAGAAATAATTAATGAATAACTGACACAAGCGACGTTCTTGCTGAAGAGCTGGAACGTCGCTTGTAAATTTCAAGGCAAACTAACTCTCACTGAATTTCTTTGATCTTATCCCGGAGTTTTGAAGCCAGTTCGTAATTTTCTTCTGCGACGGCTTCCGCCATCTGACGACGCAGTCCATATTTAGACGTTAACTGTCGACTGCGTTCTCCTGAATACGACAACGGACGGCGTCCGACGTGTTCCGTCGCGCCCTGCATCTGTTGGATCAATGGCAGAAGCTGTTCGGCAAAATAATGGTAGTCATTGGCGCACCCCAATCGACCAACGTTGCGGAATTCGTAATACGCCACTCCACAGACCGGACAGACAGCAATATCTGTTTGATTTATCTTGTCTGCCGCTTCATTCATCGCCAAGTTATGGGTCATCTGTTTTGCCAGCGCCGCAGCCGCATTTGCCAACGCGGGCGATTCCGTATTGGCTTCCATTAAATACTCGTGAGCGTGGTATTCGCAAAGATGAATCTCAACGGGTTCGCCTTTGATAATCTCGGTAATATGGAAAGTTGCCTTTTCGTGGCATTTTTGACATTTCATCTGGTACGGTATGTTGTAAATGGTTTGTTGGAAAGACAGAAACGAAAACTTTGAGGCTCCGCTTCCAATTATCTAATTCTAGCGTCTTAAGCGGGAATGTCAAGACCAGTTTACTTCCAACCCCTTGACGCCGCGGCTCTTTAGACTACAATTAATAGGGAGTAGGCGTTAGGGAATAGGGAATAGTATTCAAATTCGCCAAAGGCGAAAATCCATTCCCTATTCCCCACTCCCGATTCCCTCCCCCAACCCCCATTCCCGCCATGAAAATCGCCCCATCCGCCTGTTGTTTAACCGTAATAATCGCCGCGCTGTTGGCTTGTTTCAGCGCGAACGCTCAGGAAATTGACCCGGAAACAGGGTTTCCGTGGGGAAAACACAACGCCCCGACCGGGTACATCTCCCATTTTGAACAAGGGACAAGAGTCCGACCAACCCGCGCGGCGATGACGTACGCGTATCGGCTGCTTGCCAGGGAAGACAAAGCCAGTCAGACGGAGGGCGCGCGAGTTCTGCGAAACGTTATCAAGTATCAGGATTCCGATCCCAACAGCAAGACGTACGGCGTCTGGCCATGGTATATTGAAGAGCCGTTTGACGAGATGCTGGCTATCGACTTCAACTGGGCGGATTTCCTCGGGGCGACGTTGATTTCGATTCTGACGAATTACTCTGACCGGCTTCCGCCCGACGTCGTCGACGAGGCAAAGGCGTCTTTAGACCGGGCGTGCGCGTGCATTCAAAAACGCGACGTCAAGCCCAATTATACCAACATTGCCTATATGGGTGCGGTCGTCTGCGCTGCCGGCGGGGAACTGCTGGGCAAGCCGGAGTATGTGGAATACGCTCGAATGAGAATGGAACGAAACGTCAATTCCTATAAAGAGATTGGCGGGTTTACAGAATACAATTCGCCAACGTATACGATGGTTGTTCTGGTGGAACTGGAACGGGCGATGCAGTACGTCAAAGACGAGCAGTTCCGCGAAATGGCTCAGTACATGCACAAAGAAGTCTGGAAAACGATTGCGATGCATTACCATCCCGCCACCGGGCAATGGTCAGGTCCGTTTTCCCGTGCGTATCGAGATTTGCTGTCTGCCGACGAACGCAACCGGATTTTAGCGCGCGCCGGGCTGGTTCCCAAAAACGTCAGAGTCGGTTTCGAGACGGGCGTCAATCCGCTTCCCTGTCCGGAAGAATACGCTGGGCTTTTAACGCGCCGCTTTGACAGCTCTGTTACATTTACGGAGAACTACAACAACGCCCGCGAGAACTTCCGCCTGACGGGTACGACGTATCTGGATAACGACCTGAGTTTGGGAACAGCGTCGTATTATCCGTTCTGGTTTCAGGCGCGCGGCGCGATAGCGTACTGGAACGATTCCAACGGTAAGCCGGTTTGCTTCAAACAGCGCTTTTTGCATAACGACCGCGATTTCGCCAGCGCGGCGGGTCGGTCCCGGCAGACGGGCGCCCGGTTTGTAACAGCCTTTAACATGCTTTATGACCGCGGCTCGCTCCAGCCCGGGCAGGACAGACCCAAAGACAGAACGTTTCAAGTAAAATCCTTCAAAATCGTTTACGAGCTAATCGGGTCAAAAGAGAACACGGTCAAGCAGTTGAACGATAACCAATTTGAATTCTCGTCCGGGAAAATCCGAGCGGTCGTTCATCTCTGCCCAGATAATCGATTTGAAGGGCGGCAGATTCAGTGGTCAATCCAAAACGACCCGCAATCCGGAACGGCGTCTTTGGTAGGCGTCTGTTACGAAGGAGAAGAAAAGCCGTTTAAGATGGACGAACTGGACGAAGTCCGAATCGCCGTTGGCGTTGAGTTCCTCAAAGAAGGCGAAGCGCCGTCGACCGCTCCTGTTACAATTTCCGACGATCCGTATTCCACCAAAAACGAGGGCGCGTTTTATCGCGTTGAATGGGAGTCTGTCGATACGTCCGCGTCCCCCTTGCTGGCGCCGTGTAAATCCACAAAATACTAAAGTCAATTATCATGAGTTCCATATACCTGATTCTGCCGTGTTACGATTTGTGCGAGTTTACACTCAGTGATAACGATTCTGACGGACCGAGCATCATGTCGGCGTGGATGGCGGCGTTTGACCCGGAAAACCTGCTCCTTCAGGACACTGTTCCGCAATGGGTTCCCGGCTACACGCCGGAAGAACATCCTCAAAACGCGCTGATTCTCATGCCGAATTTCGTCTATGGGGCGGACTACGCCTGGCTGGACGAATGTCGCTGCAACGGGTGCGAAGTCGTCGAATTTGGCGGGGAGACGCTGGACGAACTCATTCAGATTGTCCGAGAGAAACTGACGCAGTTGTCAGAGAACAACGAGCAAACCGCAAGCGACGAAAACGACAATAGCGTTCAAAGTGAAACTCGCAACTCGCAACTCGCAACTCGCAACTCGTTCTACTCCGTCGCGTTTACGTACTTC
The DNA here is from genome assembly GCA_017407125.1 of Thermoguttaceae bacterium. Classification (GTDB taxonomy): domain Bacteria; phylum Planctomycetota; class Planctomycetia; order Pirellulales; family Thermoguttaceae; genus RUG11551. The sequence goes on along the minus strand of JAFQXE010000020.1, from coordinate 3,487 downwards.
GTATCCGAAATGGTCATACGCCGGCTGCAGTACAGTTCCTATACGGATACAATGTTGCTCATCCGGCATTTTCAGGAGGCGGCTCAGGCGTGGAAACGGGGCGACGAAAGCAAAGTCAACGAGTCGCTGCAGTCCATCGTCGATCACGTTCTGCAAAGCAAAGAGTGTTACTTCCCTACTCAAAACGACCTGTGCGATTACTGCATCGTCAGCAGCGTCAAGCAGTTCGATTTGCTCGATATTATGCTCGACCGCATGTCGGACGATACGACGCTGGAATCGAAGGTCTCGCCGACGCTGTTCATGTCTGGACGGCTAATCGACGCCTACAAGACGCAGCGGCCGGATTCGTTTGAGCGGTTATTGAATCTGATTCGTTCCGGGAAAACGGCTCTGTTTAGCGGCGAGTATACAGAATCGCCGTTGCCGATGATGACGCTGGAGGGAATTCTCGACCGTCTTTACGACGCGCTGTATCGATACAAAACAAACGTTGGAGAGAAGCTGGAATACTTTGGACGCGTAACCAACGGTCTGACGCCGCTGCTGCCGGGGATATTGTCACGGCTGGGAATTCGCGGCGTTATGTACTGCGCCTTTGACGGCTCTCGCCTTCCGGCGCCGGAAAAATGCCGAATCCAATGGTCAGGGCTGGACAGCAGAACGGTTTCCGCGTACGCTCAAAAGCCCTTTGACGTCGAAAATAACTCCGAGCTGTTCAAAATTCCGGAATTCGTCGCCAATATGGCGCAAAACGATTACGCCTTGGGGTCTGTTACACTCCATCAGCCTGGACCGCTTGACGGGCTGGCTAATCCCATGGCGGAGTGTTTCTTTTCCTCATGCCTGTCGCCGATGATTTCTCAGAATCATTACGGTTCCGTTTTAGGCGCCTACACGCCGTTGAAAGAGTATTTCACTCGAACCAGCTATTCCGGCGACGATACGGACTTTTCCGTTGACGAGTACAAGTATGCGTTTTTGCAGTCTGCAATAGACCGGGAATGGACGGATCCGATTTCCCGCTGGGCGCGGTACTATCGCTGCGCCGGACGGATTTCCGACGTCAGCGTTCTGGAATCCATGTCGGCTTTGCTGGGCGGCGAAGCGACCGACGAACCTGTTACAGAACAGTATTGTCGAATCAACGAATCCGTTTTGAAAAAGGACTGCTTGAAATCGTCCGTCTATGAATTCGATACGGAACTGACCCAGCGGGCGCAAAAAGCCGCAACCGCTATCGCAGCGCGACTGTTTCAGAAATCCGACCGGGACAAAGTCGGAACGGACGCTGGGAAGAACGTTACCAGCTTGTGCTTTGTCAATCCGACCTGTCAGACGGTTCGGAAGTTGGTTGACGTTTCCGCGTTGTCTTCCATGCCGGAACGCTCGTCGATTGTCAGGCGTCTGTTTCCTGAATCCAAAAAAGCGTTGATTGAACTCCCGCCGATGGGCGCGGTTGCTGTTACAGGATCAGGAAACAAGGACAAGGCTTCAGACGTTACGTCAAAGCCCGCTGCAGAGGAATTGGCAATCAAGAACAACCTCTATCAGCTCACGTTTGACAAGGCGACTGGCGCGCTGGTCAACGTCTACGATTTCCATACCCGGCGCAATTACTTTGCTCAGACGCTTGCCGTTCGTCTGGGCGGGAGCCGGGTTCGGGAAGACAAAGACGATACGCTCGACTACTCGATTTCCGTTGCGGATTCCTTTGAACGTTCTGTAACAGATTCCGAAGAGAAGATGGTCGTTACCGGACGTCTGGTTGACAGAGAAATGAACGTTCTGTATACGTTCAAGCAGACGACGTCGCTTCAGTACGGCAACGCAACCATCTATTTTGATTTCAAAATCAAACCGGTTGAAGCTATTGAACAGGACGACGACTTTTACAGCGTCATTCCGCCGCATTATTTGGCGTGCCGCTGGGCGTGGGGCGACGACTCGACCGAGACGTTTATTTCCGTCGGCGGCGCGATGGTCAAGTCGGAAAGCAAAGAACTGCTCGCTCCGGAATTCGTCGTCAATAAATCGGACGACTACTCGTTTACGCTCAAGTCGTTTGGTTTGCCGTGGCACAGAAAAATCGGCTCTCACAGAATGGATACGCTCTTGGCTGTCGACGGCGAAACAGAACGCCGATTCCATCTGGAAGCGACGATTGAACGAGCGTTTTCCGCCAACGCCATCGCGAGAACTCCGGTATACGTTGTTCCCGTATACGACGGCGCCAAGCCGAAAGCAAAAGAGGCGTCTGTTTTAGACGGCGGCGCAGAAAACCTGGCTGTTACATCCGCCTGGGTGGAAAGCGTCCCAACGGACGGCGCAGAGAATTCTACAGAATCAAAACGCGTCTTGAACCTGCGCCTTCAGGAAACGCACGGGAAAAGAACGGCTGTTACACTCGAGTTTTTCCGCAAAGCGCAAAGCGCCTGCCTGAACGATTTCTGCGGGGAAAAGATTCGCTCTCTGGACGTCGACGCCGGACGCCCGCTTGTCAACTTGCAGCCCTACGCCTGGGAAGAAGTACAGATTGAGTTTTAAAGATTGTTTTTAAATGTTTGAATGTTATGAGGGGAAAACCTTTTTTGAAAAAAAGGTTCTTCCCCTCAAACTCCCCTTTCCAAAAAACTTTAGTAAGGGGAAAATATAAGCGACCAACGGGAGCGGATATTGGCAATTGCGCGGCAGCGCGGATTGGGAGCGGCGCCTCGCCGCCTGCCGCATCCGGCGCCAAACGGCGCCGGGCAATCTGCGATTATCCAAACGTTTCGTCCAGCAATTCGCTGAGAGTGCCGGCTTTAGCGGCGGGAAGAGCGTCGAGACAGCGGAAGTTGTGTTTCCTTTCCTTCTGTTCGTCGAAGCCGAGAATATAGTTTGTCGCAATGCGATAAATAATCTCCGTAGGCGCAAGCCCAAAGACCTGTTTTTCAAAAATATGGTCAAGCCGTTTCTGACCGTCCGGGAAGAGACGGCGCATTTTTTTGCTCTGATACAGGCGCTTTACAATTTGCGCGATATACAGCCCGGACTTCATATACAGGTCGATAAACGTCTTGTCCGGGTCGTCAAAACAGCCGGGGTTTTCCTCTTCCAGATAATCGACCATTTTAATAACCGTTTCTTTGGGCGTGAAAATCTGGTTTGTCTTTTGCGGCGGGATATAGTCGAAAATATCGCCTTGCGCGTCGTCGTCGAAATAGTTTGCCAGCGCGACGCGAAGACGCATAAACTCTTTAACGGAATCGTTAAAAACGACCTCGTCGAACAAATGTCCTTCAAAGGTCTGAGCGTCCCCGTTTTCATCCGTATACTCTCCGCCGTCGCGAAGGAGTCGGAACTGTTCCAGCGTTATGCTGGTTACTTCCTCAAAAACTTCGGCGGGAATAATCTGGTCGAACGTTGCCAGCGTTACATCGTCAGACCCGTACGCCATAAGAAACGACGGAATCGTTCGGGTAAACCCGCGAAGATGATCGCGAAC
>JAFQXE010000019.1 GCA_017407125.1 Thermoguttaceae bacterium | reverse complement strand
GCTTTAATAACAAGGTTAAATTGACCGTAAGAAAAAGCTATGGGTTTGGCAGCGATGAAACGCTGCAAACCGCTTTATTCCATACCCTTGGGAAATTGCCTGAACCAAAACTTACCCATAGATTTTGTTAGAGAGCCATTTTTACATTGACGTCGGCGCCATGGTCAACGAGCCACTCAACCAATTCCCAATTCGACTCTCTGGCGGCATAAATTATGGGCGTTTCACCGTCCTTGTCTTTAGCGTTGACATCCAATCCTTTTTCAATTACGAGCCATTCAACCAGTTTCTGATTTCCGCTGACAATAGCAAAATACAGGGAAGTCTTTCTTTCGATATCTTTTGCATAAACGTCGGCGTCATGGTCAGCAAGCCATTGAACCAGTTCAAGATGACCGCGTTCGGCGGCAAAATGTAAAACCGACCACTCGAAACAGCTGTCTTTTGCGTTTATATCCATTCCCTTTTGCGTTATGAGCCATTCAACCAGTTTCACATTTCCGCTATCAGCGGCGCAATGCAAGACGGTTTCTCCAAATTTGTCTTTTGCATTGACGTCCAATCCCTGCTCAACCAGCCATTGAACCAGTTCTAGATTCCCGCTTCGGGCGGCTGCATGCAAGACGGTTTCCCTGCTAGCATTCTTGGAATTGACATTGATTCCCTTTTCAACCAGCCATTGAACCAATTCCAGACTCCCGCTATCAGCGGCGCAATGCAAGACGGTTTCTCCAAAATCGTCTTTTGCGTTGACGTCCAATCCCTGCTCAACCAGCCATTGAACCAGTTCCAGATTCCCGCTTCGGGCGGCAAAATACAAAACCGTTCTATTGCAATCGCCCTTTGCGTTGACGTCCGCGCCTTTTTTTATCAGTTCTTTAACCCGGTTCAGATCGCCTAATAGCGCCGAGTATAGAAGAACCGCGCAGTCGCTCCCGCGCGTAGTATGGCGCTTGAAATCGAATTCTCCCGTTTGAAACATTTCTTCAAAGCGGTCAACTTCGCTTTTGTTAAAAAAGCTTTCTGCTTTAGAACGTAAGTCGCGGGCTTTTTTGTCCTGATCGGACTGGTCGTTTGTCATAATGGCGCTTCTGTGAGAATTCTAATAACAGTAATAATGTTACAATTATCTATCCAGTAGAACAATTAGATTATATTTCAATCCAGAAAGAATTGCAACCCCCGCCTATTTTGTCGCGGCGTGAATTTTTATGTACATGCGCGCCATGACCGTCCAGAAGAAGCCGTTGAGGACGACAAGCGGGATAAAACTCAGCGCTGCCAACGTAGCGTCTTCTTTTCTCATCGGAATCCACGGGTTGATTCCAAAGACCATAAAGCAGATTATATGGTGCAAAACGAGAGCTAACACCAGCATGGGGATATAGGCGAAAACCGCAGCTAGCGTCCCTTCAAATACTTTCCAGAGAATCCAGCGCAGTTTCCAGAGCAGTTTCTGAACGGGCTTTTCGGGTTCGTCGATCGTTCGGTTCTGGTACGCCTGATTCGCAAACTGCATCGCCAGGTACGCCAGGTTGATTAAAAAAGCGATCCCGAACCCGATAACGAAAATATAGAACGTCGTTATCGCCAAGTACGGATTGGAGTAGCTGGGGTGCAGCTTGTAGACGATTACCAGCCCGATGGCAAAGCCAATCGAGACGGCGCCGCCGAGCCAAAACGGCAGCAGTTCTTTTGCCGCGGTCAGCCCGGCGGAGAATGGGTCAATCAAGCGGTTTTCCATCGCATGCGTATAGACGACGTGACAGATCGCCAGTCCGAAAAACGTCCACGGAAAGACGGAAAGAATCAGACGAACCATTCGCCACGGGTTGTCGAGCAAAGAAACGGAGTAGTAGTCCCGAAGCGTTTGCGTCCAGGAAACCGGCTTTTCCAGATCGTCCGGGTGCGCTCCCCAGACCGCGCAGCCGTCAATAGGCAGCGTTCCGCCTGCTGGCTGCCACAAGTCAAACGACAGGCACAGCGACGTCGCGAAGAACGACAGGAACAGGATTTCCAATCCCAGCAGGACGGTGTAATTCTCTTTTTGCATTGCGTTTTCTATACGAAAAAAAGCGCAGCGCGGTTCATAAGCTATTCTACGGGGGGCGGGTATTACCCGCCATTTTTTCGCGGACAATGTCCGCTCCCCAGAGACCGTAAAACAATCGGTCTGCAATAACCAAATGTATCGCAGACCGTTTTAAATTGTACAGCCAGCGTCAAAGGCGAGGCTGTACGTTTAGCAGACCGTACCGGTTAAAACCGAATCGGCGGGATTAGTAGACTTCTTCCATCTTGACAAAGCGTTTTTCTGACGCTGCCAGCAAGGCGGCTTCCAGAACGCGCTGAGTCTGATAGGCGTCGTTGAAGGACGGCAGCGGAACGACGGCTTCTTTTCCGCCGAGGACGTTGCAGATGTCCAGAGCCTGGGAGATGAAGCAGTGTTCGTATCCGATAAGGTGTCCGTCGGGCCAGTAGTTGGCAACGTACGGATGGCTTGAGGCGTTGGTGCAGAGAATCGTCGACCAGCCCTGAACGCCTTGCGGGAGTCGGGCGTCATAGTATTCCAGTTCGTTCATGCGTTCAAACGAGAAGCGAATCGAGCCTTTGGTGCCGTTGATTTCGAACGTGTTGTCGTTTTTGTGACCAGTCGCCTGACGAGCGGCTTCGTAGGTTCCGACAGCGCCGTTGGTGTAACGAACGAGGAACGCGACGGTGTCGTCGACGGTAACATCTTCGTAGGTATCGCCAGAGTTGGCGCCGGCTTTAATCAGTTCGTCCTGAGAGATTCCCGCGCCGGTTCCGCCGATGAGGACTTTGCGCTGTTTGACGAGGGTTTCGGCATACGCGCCGCAGATTTCTTCGACTTCTACGCCGGCGACGAAACGGGTGATGTCAACGATGTGGGCGTTGAGGTCTCCATGAGCGCCGGAGCCTGCCAGTTCTTTCTTGAATCGCCAAGCCATCGGAACGTCTTCGCCAGCCCAGTCTTGCAGATAGCGGGCGCGAACGTGAAGAATGCGTCCCAGTTCGCCGGATTTAATGAGCTTGTGAGCGAACGCAACGGCGGGAGCGCGGCGATAGTTGAACCAGACGAACGTCGGCAGACCTTTTTCTTCTGCCAGTTTCGCCATCTGTCGGGCGTCGGAAAGAGTGCCGGCAATCGGCTTTTCGCAAGCGACCGGTTTGCCTGCTTCCAGAGCGGCAACGGCGGGCGGCATGTGCATGAAGTTCGGGGTTACGATATCGACAAGACCGATTTCCGGGTTGGCGATTGTCGCCTTCCAGTCGGTGGACGGATTCTGCCAGCCCCATCGTTTGGCAAAGCCTTCGACGTCTTCTCCGGGCAAACCAGCTACGGTGTGCATTACCGGGTTAATCGCAGGATTGCAATAGCGGTTGACCTGTCCCCACGCGTTGGAGTGAGAGCGTCCCATAAATCCCTGTCCGATAAGTCCTACGTTAATTTCAGCCATGAAATACTCCTCAGTAAAAAAGTCTTTGGGTGAACAATACCGCCTGCGTTGACGAAAGACCGGAACGCGTCCCGATCCTTTGCTTAACGCCTGCTTTGATTTATTCCTTGTATTTTACATGGTTGTCGACCAGTTTGCAAGTGGGGGGACGGAAAATTCCGAAAAATTTCGCTAAATTTTTATATATCTTTTAGCATTTCTTTTATCTCCATAACGCCGCGGCGGATGGATTGAGCGTTCAATAGAAGCTGAGTCAGAGTGTCGCGGTCGTCGTTTTCGATGGCGTCCATGATCATTCCCAAATTGCGGGCAAAGGCGTTCGCTTCGTCCAGAATGAAATCTTTGTTAGACAGCAGTACGTCCGCCCAGACGGACGGCGAGCCGTTGGCAAGACGTATCATGGACTCCAAGCCCGTCGACGCCATGAGCATCGCCAAGCCGTTGCCGGGATCGACGGTGTTGGCGAGAGCTGCCGAGACGAGGTGCGGCAGATGGCTGATCTGCGCCGCCGCTTCGTCGTGGGTTTCTGACTGGACAGTTTCGATTCTCGCGCCCAGAGAACGCCAGAATTTGGATAGCGTTACAACGTCTTCCTCCGTCGTGTTGTTACAAGGCGTTATGACGGTAACGCAGTTGTCGAAAAGCCGGTCGTCGGCGTTTGCTGCTCCGGAAACCTCTTTACCTGCCATCGGGTGCGATCCCAAATAGCGGCAGCCGTTTTCCAGCGGGTTGTCGTTAAAGAACGAAACGAGCGTATCCTTGACGCTGCCCAGGTCGGTAATCAGGGCGGAACGCTTGTTTGCCTTGGCGGCTTGCTGAATGTAGTCCGTCATGAACCGAATCGGCGTCGCCAGGACGATTAAATCGGAATCCTGAACGCACGATTCCAGCGACGGCGCCGCCATCGAGATCGCCCGAACGCGCTCGGCGTCGCGCAATTCCTTTTCGCTGACGTCCCAGCCGAGAACGTAGTTCGCCGCGCCGCGGGTGAGAGCGGTTTTGCCGACCGACGCGCCCATGAGTCCAACGCCGATTATCGAGATTTGATTGAAGATTGCCATATTGCTGAATTGGGGTTATTGTTGAATGCGACCGGGGAATCCCCCCTGGGATAAAGCGTACATGAAAATCCCGGCGGAAACGCCGATGTTGAGCGAATCGACGCCTGCGCTCATGGGAATGGTTACAAGCTCGTCACAAATGGAAATGAACTCGTCGCTCAAGCCCGCGTACTCGTTGCCGAAGGCGAGAATCGTCTTTTCGTGCCATGCGAACTGGTTGAGGTCGGTCGCGTTTGGACGCAAAACCGTCCCGACGAGTTTGAATCCGAACTCGGACTTGAGTTTTTGAATCGGCTCGACGATGTCGCTGCAGCGTCCCCACGGGAGCTTTAGCGTTGCCGCCATGCTCGTGCGAAGGGCGCGGCGGCTGAGTGGGTCGCAGGAACGCGTACTGAGCAGGATTCCGTCCATGCCCAGCGCGGCAGAGGAGCGGAAGACGGTTCCCAGATTGTCCGGCTTGACGCATTCCGGCAGACAGACCAGACGCCGAAACGCGGGATTGAACAGCGCCGAGGCGTCGGATTCCTGCTCTCGAACGCCGACTGCCATCAGCCCCATCGAAAAATCGTAGCCGACTATCGATTTCATCAGAGCGGTGGACGACGTATAAACCGGGACGTCCTGACGATTGCATTGCGCCGCGATTTTGTTCCACAGCGGCAGCCGGGACTCGTCTGCAAACACAGACGCCATCGCGTACCGGCTTTGCGCCAGACGTTCAACGACCAGTTCCCCTTCGGCAACAAACAGGCTTTCCCCTCGCAGCGTCCGCTCTTTAAGGTTGGCGTACGGCGCGATTCGTTCGTCAGTCAGGTCGAAAACGGGAACGGGTTCCATGATATAATAAAGCCGCTAGCTATTAGCTGCTAGCTGTTAGCTTGGGAGTTTGAAACTCTCAGCTTTAATCAAGTAACGTTGGATTCTGGAAAAAAAGCTAGAGGCTAGAAGCTAGGGGCTAGAAGCTTAGCTCGCAATACGTTTATTCGGCAGAGTCGATCAATTGTGTGACGTACTCAATCGTCAGTTCGTCAAAGGACTGGATTTTTCTGTTTGCTTTAGCCAGCGAGGCGTACTGACAGTCCGGCTTGAAAATCGCGACGCGGCGCATGCCGGCTCTAAACGCCGCTTCAATTCCGGAATCGGAATCTTCAAAGACGCAGCATTGTTTGGGTTCCAGCCCCAGCTTTTGCGCCGCTTTGAGAAAAATCTCCGGGTCGGGCTTGCCGATTGTTACTTCGTTACAGGAAACGGTCGCGTCGAAAATATCCGTCCGTCCCATAATCGCGTTGATTTTATCGACAACCATCTCGATGTTCTCTTTGGGACCGCTGGAGCCAATAGCGATTTTGAATCCCGCGTCTTTTAGCCGTGACAGAAAACTCTCCACGCCCGGCATGAGAATGAAGTTCTCTCGAAAGATAACGCGATAGAGTTCCTCTTTGCGGTCTTCGAGGAGTTTCATTTGGGCGTCGGAAAACATCGGCGAGCCGTCGGGATTGAAGTAGCTCCCGTTGCGTCGCCAGAACAGTTCAACAATCGACTTGAACGGACGTCCAAAGGAATTGTTGTACATGTCGCGCGTATAGACAATGTCGTTTTCTTTGGCAATCTCTTGCCACGACAGCCAGTGAGCTTCAAAAGAATCGACAAGGGTTCCGTCCATGTCGAAAATAGCGGCGTAGGTCATAGGGAAGGAATCGGGAAAAATACTGTAAAAATCTGTTTTATGACAGGTTTATAACAACAGCAGTCAGGAAAGGGAAGTTCCTGACTGCAAAACGTTGGTTTTCGCAAGGGTAAAACGACGAAACCAAATTACAGGTCTTTGAGTGAAACGGACTTGCCGTCTGAGGACAGCATGAGTCTGTCCCAAACAGACAGGCTGGTTGCGTTATTGATGTTGGTTAAGTTCTCTGTAACATTGGTGGAGTTGATGTCAATGGAGTCTGCAATCCAATGAGTACTGCCATCGGCAAAGACGACGTTGACGCCGCCGGTGTGCTGACTTCGGAAAGTTGCCCGGAGGTTTGCGCCGGCATTTGAACAATTCATTTTTATTTTCTTTACCTGATCTGCAGTAAGAGTTGAAGTGCAATGCTCAACTCCGTCGCTGTCGGAATCCTTGTGGGCGTTAGGACCTTTATCCGTGCCGCCAATGAACCCGCATCCCGCGACAGCGCTTGCTCCTGCTCCGCCTAAAGCCCAGACGCCGCGAGGTTCGGTTCGAGTAACGCCAGAACGAACTTCTCCAGCCAAAATCGTGTTGGAAGCGCCGTCAAGGATGTCTCCCGATCGAATTGAGAATCGGTATCCCATCACGCCGCAAATTTTATTGCTTGCCCACCACTGACGTCGGCTTAAATTATCAAAGGACGCCAGACCCGCGTTGGCGGCGTAACAGCCGCGAGCGAAACTATAGGATGTGTCGTCGTTATAGGCGAATTCAACGTCTACGTAGGGGTCTGACGGGCAGCGGTAGGATGAAATAACCGTTCGGCGAATGGTTGCCATATCGTCTTTACCGACAGTAATGGTTCTTCCCGAAGCTGAAGATGTGATAGTGTTTCCAGTGGACTGCGTTGGCTGAGATTTGAGCAGATCGTTGAACTGATCAAACAGACCCTGATTGTCCATCTGAGGCAAAATCAGAATGAGCCAGTTGGCGCGCTGATTTTTTCCCTGGGGGCCAACTTGCGCGTCATTGAGGGTTCCGGTTTTGGTTGCGGGATCAGACGCGGGCGGGAAAAACTTGTTGGACGCCTCGTAGTTAATGCAAGCCAAACCAACGTTTTTCAGGTTGTTGGAACACTGCATTCTTCGCGCGGTCGCTCTGGCTCCGTTTACAGCCGGAAGAATCAATCCCATCAAAATGCCAATAATGGCAATGACAACCAGCAATTCAACCAGCGTAAAACCGCGGCGGTTGAATCGTCTTTTCAAGTTCTGAAATAATGCGAAATGTTTCATGAGAACTCTCTCTCTATACCGCAAAAACGATTTTGCCTGAAACCGTCTTTGCCAAAAAAGGATTAAAAATCTGCGTTATTAAGGGATTTGCCGTCTGATGAAAGGTTGATGCAGTCCCAGACGGAAAACTCTGTATTGTTTCTAACGTTTGTTTCATTTTCTCCAAACGAGCTTCTCGTTTGAATATTGTCGGAAATAAAATGGACGCTGTTATCGACGAACGCTGTCATGACGCCAGCCTGGTGCATGCTTCGGGTAGTAGCCTGACGGTTAGAGTTGGTTCCTTCGCCGCATGGCATTTTCAGCCGCTGACGCTCTTTGGAAACGATTCCCATTCCGCTGGAAGAGCATTGATAAATGTCGTCTGACCCTTCAACCAGATAGTTGGGTCCGTTGTCGTCGCCGCAGATGTATCCGTTGCGGCACGTAGCGCTTGAGCCCGCGCCGCCCATCGACCACGTTCCGCGGATGTCTTTGGCGGAAAGCCCGGAACGAAGTTCAGCCAACAAAATCGTGTTGGAAGTTCCGTCTGAAATTTCTCCCGTGGAGAGCGAGTGACGTGGACCCATAACCCCGCGGGCGCCGGTGTTCGTCCACCAGGTGTCATGCCCGAGATAGTCTGCCAGCGTCAGACCCATGTTGGCTCCGTAGTTGCCGCGCGCCCACTTTGTATTATCGACGTTGTATGTATAGGGTATTCGATTATTGGCGTCGGATGGGCATTTCATAACGGGAAGTTCTATTTCCCGCAAGTGTTCAAACTTTTTATCGCCAATAGCGGTCGCGTTGGCGTGATTGGCATTGTTTTCCTCAAACTTTTCGACGAAGCTGTTAAACAGGGCTGTTTGCTCTATATACGGCAAAATCATGATAACCCAGTTCTCTCGCTGGTTGGTTGGCAGAGGTTGAACGCCGTTGCCGTTACAGCGTTCCAACCAGGTTCCGGTTTGAGTGCAGGCGCACGGCAGGGCTTTCCAGGATTGGTCGTAATTCAAACAGGCAAGAGCAAGCTGTTTGATGTTGTTGGAGCAACTGGCTCTGTTTGCCGATTCTCGAGCGGCGTTAACCGCCGGCATGAGCATGCTGATAAGAACTCCAATAATGGTTATGACAACCAGCAGTTCCACAAGAGTAAATCCTGAACCGCGCCGCGTTGAACCGTTACGATAATTACAAGTGGATACGTTCATGACAATATAGTGTAATAAGGTTGCGTTATAAAATGCTGTTTATTGAAGTGCGTCCGCGTCAATGGATTGACCGTCTGAAGACAAAACCAGTCTGTCCCAAACGCCCAGCTCGCTGAATTTGTCTAAAGCGTTTGCGTCCGTAATATTGGAAACGGTTCCCAGAGCGACGGTATTTGGAATAAACCTGGCGCCGCCGTCGGCAAACGCGACATTGACTCCGCCGGGGTGCAAGCTGCGGTTGGTTGCCTGAACGTTGGTCATGGCGCCTTCCTGACAAGGCAGGCCGATACGAATTCGTTCTTTGGCGTCCGTACCCAAAAGAGCCTGTTTGCAATTATAAACGTAGTCGCCATAACCCGGATTGGCAGGGTCAGCCGCGTTGGGACCGTAAGCTTGTCCGCCCAGGAAGCCGTTTTTCGCTGTTGCGCTTGGACCAGCTCCGCCCATCGCCCACGTTCCACGAGGGTCTGAGGAGTTAACCCCCGCGCGGATTTCTCCGATGAGAATTGTGTTGGACGCGCCGTCTTTGATATCGGTAATGCGGACGCTCATTCTGGGTCCCATAACGCCCTTGGCGTTTGGTTTGCTCCACCAGGAAATGTTGCCCATCTTTTCAGCCTGACCTGTTCCAATATTGGCGGCGTAGTTGCAGCGTCCCCAAGAATTGCCGGAATCGTCTACATACGGAGTTCGATTGAGACGGTCTGTCGGGCAGAGGAACGTGCTGATTTCTCGCGACCGAATATCCGCCATGGACGGCTGACCGGTAATTGTCGAGAAGGATTCGCCAATCCCTTTCGTGTTATCTTTCAAATACGCGACAAATTCTTCGTACAGGGTTGCCTGATCCAGGTTAGGGAGAATGTGAATAATCCAGTTTTCCCTTTGATTGAGTGGAGTCATGGCGGCAACGTCGGTCTTTTTATTTGGAACTGTTCCAGACTGCGTGCATGCCGGCGGCAGCATCTCGTGAGTTTGTTCGTATCCCAGCGATGCCAACGCAAGTTGTTTGAGGTTATTGCGGCACTGCATTCCCCGAGACGCTTCTCGGGCTGAGTTGACTGCCGGCAGAAGCATGCCGATAATCATTCCAATAATAGTAATGACAACCAACAGTTCAACCAGCGTAAAACCGGCAAGACGATTAAAAGTTCTGAATTTCATGATTATTAGGGTTATTAAGTTGCGAGTTGCGAGAAAAAATATTCTCGGCGCTTGCGCTTCCGCTAGAACCGCTTTAGCGGTTCAAAGTCAATAGCCGTGGGTTTTAACCCACGGAGCGAGTTGCGAGTTGCGAGTTGCGAGATTAAGAAATAAAAAAGAAATATTCCATTTCCTTTTCCTTAACCTTATACGTTATCCCAACGCATGTTATAAATCTTGCATGGAAAAAGTCTTTCCGTCTTTGGACAGAAGCAGACAGTCCCAAATCGTGAATAATGGTTCTCCAGCGTCGGCGGTGGTTTTGTCCGGAACAACCGAAGCGCTGATATCGATTCCATCGGAAATCCAGTGAACGCTCCCGTCGGCAAACGCCGTATTGACGCCGCCTTTGTGCATGCTTCTAGCGGTAGCGCGAATGTTGGAACTTCCGGTGCACGGCATTCCAAGTCGAGCGCGTTCATTAGGATCGGATATTCCGATAGAGCTGCAAAACTGAACGGAGTCCGAATCGGGATTGGAGTTGTTTGGTCCAGCGGCTTGACCTCCGTAAGAGCCGTTTCCAGAGGTTGCGCTTGGCCCCGCGCCGCCCAAAGCCCACGTTCCGCGGCTATCCATGTTGTTTAATCCGGAACGCAGTTCTGAAAGCAAAATCGTATTGGACGCGCCGTCGGAAATCTGTTCCGGCGTAAGTGAAAATCGTGGTCCCATTACGCCGCAAAATGACGATTTCTGCCAGTTGCCCATGTTGCCCATTTCTGTAACAGGGCACAAGCCAATATTGGCGCCGTAGTTGATTCTGCCCCAATTGTTTCCAGCGCTGTCCATAAATGGCGTACGGTTGTTTCTGTCTGAAGGACAAAGGAACGTACTGATTTCGCGAGCGCGCAATTCATCCATTTTAGCGTACGGCGATTTGCCGGACTTGGGCGTGAAGCCATTTTCTGAAATCGACGTACTCAAAAAACTGCTGTTTGACATCAAGTCGTAAATTTCTTCGTAAAACGACGTCTGTTCCATCATGGGGAGAGCCAGAATGACCCAGTTTTCTCGCTGATTGTTGTAAACAGGTCCATCAATGTTTGTGTACAAGTTTGTTGGTTTGGTTGTGGGAACCAGAGCAGGGGGAAAGCACTCGTGTTTTTCCGAGTAGACAATGCACGCCAAGGCAAGCTGATGAGAGTTGTTATTGCACTGCAGGCGTCGAGCGGATTCTCGCGCTCCGTTAACGGCTGGCAGCAAAAGCCCCATTAAAACGCCAATAATCGAAATTACAACCAATAATTCAACCAAGGTAAACGCTGAAAAGGACTTTGTAATTCGACGTCCAGATAAAATGCCGATGTTTTTCATGGAATGATTCTGTTTTGTTGAAAAAGTTTTTTTGTAAGAGGCGTTATAGGAAAGCGATTCAATAAACTTTTCACTCTTTCTAACAAGCGTCCTCCTAACGCTCTTACATATCTATTATTTTACACTATCCGGACGAAATAATCAATAGACCCCATAAAGATTTTCGAGAAAATTTTTAAAAAACATATAATTTGAGAAAATAGGAAAGATTCCGGGAAGCGGACATTCTGGGGAGCGAACATTGTCCGCGAATACTAAGGTTGTTTGTTGGCGGGTAATACCCGCCTCCCGTAAGCATTCTGGGGAGCGGACATTGTCCGCGAAAGATAACTTTGTATATTTTTTTCGGCTGGTAATACCCGCCCTCCGTAAAATTTTCCGCCCCCTATTGCAAAGAAGTCTAATTGTTGTTAGAATTAAAGTATTATACAGAAATACGGCGCCGATATGTCAGAACCATTCGTCAATTCAGAAGTCCCGTTTATAGAACCGTCTTCAGCGCAGCCGGCGGAAAAACCGGCGAGAACCATTGCGCTGCGGATTTCATACGATGGAACGAATTACTGCGGCTGGCAGCGTCAGCCAAAATTGCGGACTGTTCAGGGCTGTATAGAAGACGCAGTCGAGTCGCTGGTCTATCCGGACGGGACGCCTATAGAGAAGCGTCCTTCCCAGCCGGATTGGCCGGTAATTGAAGTTCGAGGTTCCAGCCGCACCGACGCTGGCGTGCATGCGCTCGGTCAGGTGGCGGCGTTCCGAACGGATCGGACAATAGAGCCTCGTTCCTGGGCGGGGGCGATTAACAGCCGCTTGCCAGAGGATATCCGAATTCTGGAATCCTGGCAGGAACGAGACGACTTCAATCCCATTGGCGATACGAAAAAAAAGCGTTATCGATACGTTATTTATAACGCTGGCGATTTACGGGGAGATTTGTTTCTCCGTTCCCACGCCTGGGGCGTTCGACAGACGCTTGACGTTGACCTCATGCGCTCCGCCGGGCAAAAACTCGTTGGAACTCACGATTTCTACGGGTTTGTCAACTCGGGCGGAAAGCGAGACGACACCGTCCGGACGATTCTCGATTTAACGGTCGAGTCCTCCGTTTGTCCTCGCACTGGCGTAGGATTGACGATTATCGAAGTCGAAGGAACCGGATTTCTGTATAACATGGTTCGGATTATTGCCGGAACGCTTGCGTTTATCGGCAGGGGGAAGATTCCCCCGGAAAGCATAGACCAGATGCTGGAACAGCGCAACCGCGCCTTGGGCGGCGTAACAGCTCCGCCTCAGGGCTTGTTTCTGGTTCAGATTTGGTACGATTAACCTTTAACTACATTTATGAGGTTTACAAATGAGAAGCCTTTTATCTCTTGCGATGGTTATCGCGATGGTTGGCGTCGCTGCGGCGGCGGAAGACGGTTTTGTTGAACTGTTCAACGGGAAAAATCTGGACGGCTGGAAAGCCGGCGGAAATCCCGATTCCTTCACAGTCGAAGACGGCTTGATGAAAGTCAACGGCTCCTGCAGCCATCTGTTCTATGTCGGCGACGTTCACAATCATTGCTGGAAGAACTTCCACGCTCAGGTTGTCGTCATGACAAAGCCGAAGGCCAACAGCGGCATTTACATTCACACCAAGTTCCAGAAACAGGGCTGGCCGACCACCGGTTACGAATGCCAGGTTGCCAACACGCACGGAGATCCTCAGAAGACCGCCAGCATTTACAACGTCTGCAAAGTCAATCCCGCTCCGGCTGAGGACAACGAATGGTTCATTTACGACATTATCGTTCAGGGTTCCCGCATCACCACCATGATTAATGGCAAAGTTTGCGCCGATTGGAAAGAACCCAAAGACATCGTTCCGCCGGAAGGCTGGGAAAACCGCCGTCTTGGACAGGGCACGTTCGCCATTCAGGCGCACGACCCGGGCAGCGTCGTCTACATCAAGAGCTTCAAAGTCAAGCCGTTGGACGACTGATTCAATTAGCAATTAGTAATTAGCAATTAGCAATTAGGCGAGCCGGGGTGCGTAAGCCCCCGGAATACGAGGCGGTTCTTAGGCAATAGGAAATTTTTACTATTGCCTACTGCCTACTGCCTATTGCCTCATCCCCTCCTTTAATTCCATCGTTATGAGAACCACATCGTCATTGAGAATCGGAGTTCGTTCGCAACACTCGCTTTTTTCTTATCTGTTTTCGCCGTTCGCAATTTTGTTTGCTTTGTCGGTTCTGTTTGTTTATGCAGACGTCTCGGCTGTAAAATCCCGTCTCGCTTTGGCGGCTGAAGCTGAAGCGGAAACGTCCAATCCGGACGCCGAGGCGGCAACTGAAGGAAAGCAAGACGAAGAAAAGTCAGAAGAATCTAAAACTGACGAGGAGAAGAAAGCCGAAGAAAAGCGTCTGCGAGAAATCAACGACGAAAACTACGCTCTGTATCAGCTGTTGGTTGATACAATCGACCAGGTTGAAGCCAACTACGTCAAGCCGATCAGCAAAAAAGAGCTAATCGAAGCGGCAATCGCCGGCGTTCTGAACAAACTGGATCCTTATTCCGATTATATTCCCAACGAGAACGTCGAAGGTTTTCGCAGCGATCTGGAAAACCGTTTTGGCGGTCTTGGGATTCACACAGCAAAACAGCAAGGCAAATTGATTGTCGTTTCTCCATTGGCGGATTCTCCGGCGTATCGAGCCGGGCTTCGTCCGGACGACGTTATTACGGCGATCAACGGGGTTTCAACCAAAGGCATGTCGTTGGACGAGTCCTCAGACATGCTCAAAGGTCCGGTGGGGTCGCGTGTAACGCTGTCCATCGAACGAAAGAAAAAGGGAGCTTTCGACGTCGTTCTTACTCGCGATTTGATTAACATTCCAACCGTCAGCGGATGCAGCCGCAACGCAGACGATTCCTGGAATTTCTGGATTGACGTCAGAAATAAAATTGCATACGTTCGCATTTCGTCGTTTTCACAAAAGACGACGGACGAGTTGGAGTCCGTTTTGAAAAAACTGACCGACTCCAATATGCGAGGGCTTATTCTCGATTTGCGATTTAATCCCGGCGGCTCTTTGGGCGCCGCAATTGAAGTTTGTGACATGTTCGTTGACGAAGGAACAATTGTCAGCGTCAAAGGACGCGTTACCGACGAAAGAACATGGTTTGCCAGCAAGGGCAAAACGTTGACCCGCGTTCCGATGGCGGTTTTGATCAATGGTTACAGCGCTTCGGCGTCTGAAGTCGTTTCCGCCTGCCTGCAGGATTCAAAACGAGCAAAAATTGTTGGCGAACGCAGTTTCGGAAAAGGCTCGGTTCAAAACGTAATTGACATGGACGGCGGCGCGCTGAAACTGACGACAAGCGGCTATTTCCGTCCCAGCGGGCATAATATCCATCGTGAAGCCGATTTCACCGAAGAAGACGAATGGGGCGTAACTCCCGATAACGGCATGACTGTAAAACTCAGTCCGTATCAAAAAGAGCAGGTTTTGTGGCGATACCAGTTCCTTGACGTCCTGCTCAATCCGGAAAAAGACAAAGACGGCAATCCGATCGTTGCTCCGGTTCGCGCTGGCGAACCAAACAGAACGGTTCCCGTTATCGACGCCCAGATTTCCCGCGCCTTGCAGTGGATTCTGTCGGGAAGATGAAAATGGAGCTGTTAGCTATTAGCTTTTAGCTGTTAGCTTGAACAACTGTAGCTCTTAACGTTACCTTTTAAAGCCTGAATCAAAAATCAAAAAGCTAGAGGCTAGAAGCTAGTAGCTAAAGGCTCACCTCACACCATGACGCACAACACTGATTCCTACGATTTTCAAATTCCCAATTCGATTTCTTTTGGCTGGGGACGGCTTGCGGAAGCGGGACGTCTGGCGAAACCGTGGGGAAACAGGACTGTTGTCGTCTGTGGGTCTAAAACGCTTAAGAAGAATGGCATTCTTGACAGTCTGCTCAAATCGCTTGAAGAATCTAAAATTGGCGTCCCGCTGACGATTGACGTTCATGGGGAACCGTCTGTCGAGCAGATTGACAAAGCGACCGAGGAAGTTGGTTCGATTCTCAATGCGTCTAAAACGTCTGTCGTTGCTATCGGCGGCGGGTCGGCTATTGATTCCGCCAAGGCGATTGCCGCCATGGCGGTCAACGCGAAGGGAAAATCTGTCCGCGATTTTCTGGAAGGCGTTGGCACGGGCGCGATAATTAAAAAAGAACCGCTGCCGGTAATCGCCATTCCAACTACGGCGGGAACCGGCGCTGAGGCGACCAAAAACGCTGTTATTTCCGTTTCCGACCCGTTCGTGAAAAAGAGCTTGCGTCACAAAAGTATGATGCCGAAAGTCGCGCTGGTTGACCCGGAACTGACAACGTTCTGTTCGCCAGCGGTAACGGCGTCGGCGGGCATGGACGCTCTAACGCAGCTTATCGAGAGCTTTATTTCCCGCAAGGCGAAACCGATTCCTCAGGCGTTGGCAATTGAGGGCTTGGGGCTGATCTGGAACTCTCTGGAAGTCGCGTACAAAGATCCGCAAAATCGGGACGCGAGAGAAAAAGTTGCTCACGCCGCGCTACTGTCCGGGATGTGTCTGGCGAACTCCGGACTGGGCATGGCTCACGGCGTCGCCGCCGCGCTGGGCGCTCAAACTCACGTCGCTCACGGGACGGCTTGCGCCTGTTTGCTGCCAATCGCTTTGAAGGTCAACAAACAGGCGTCGATGGCGGAACTAAGCGCGTTAGCCAACTTCCTGCTGCCCCCGTCCGGGAATTACGGGGCGGATCGGGTTGACGAGTTTATTGAACGCATTGAGCAAATCTGCAAAACGCTCAAAGTCCCGCGCCGGCTGAGCCAGCTGGGCGTTCATCTGACCCAAATTCCAGCCCTCGCTCGCGGGTCGCTGGGCAATAGCATGAACGGAAACCCGAAAGAGCTTTCCGTTCCCGAGATAATCGAGATTCTGGAAAAGGCGTTCTGACGCCCTCTCCCTTCTTGACACTCTGTATTTATGGGGTATAATATCGGAAAATTGAAACATCGGAAATTGGCTGTTCGCTGGGCGTCCGGCGTCGGCAATTTTTATCAAGATTTATTTACTGAAGGAATTTTTACGATGGAAATCATTCATGACAGCGCCGCATCGCTGGATCCGTTGAAGGGTAAAACTGTTGCTATTATGGGTTTTGGAGCGCAAGGCCGCAACCAGGCGTTGTGCCTGCGAGAATCGGGCGTTCACGTTATTATCGGCGTTCGTCAGGGCAAATCCTTTGAAGCCGCCAAAGAAGACGGATTCGAGGTTATGAGCGTTAAAGAAGCCGCTGAAAAGGCTGACCTGATTCAGATTCTGCTTCCGGACGAACGACATGGCGAAGTCTACAAGAACGAAATCGAAGCCGGACTCAAGCCGGGCAACACGCTGTGCTGCTCGCACGGGTTCGCGTACACGTTCAATACGATTGTCCCGCCCAAAGACGTCAACGTGATTATGGTTGCGCCGAAAAGCCCGGGAACCGAAGTCTATCGCCGGTTCATGGAAGGGTTTGGCGTTCCCGGCTTGATCGCTGTTCATCAAAACGCCACCGGCGACGCTCGCGACATTGCTTTGGCGTACGCCAAGGGTTTGGGCTTGACCCGCGCGGGCATTCTGGAATGCACCATGCAGCAGGAAACCTACGAAGACCTCTTCGGCGAACAGAACGTTCTGTGCGGCGGCATCGTCGACCTGATGCTGTGCGGCTTTGAAGTCCTCATCGAAGCTGGCTATCCGCCGGAGATGGCGTATTTTGAATGCATTCACGAATCCAAGCTGATCGTCGACCTGATTTACGAAGGCGGCATCCAGAAGATGAACGCCGTCATTTCCAACACCGCGGAATGGGGCGAATACAGCAACGGCCCGTTCATTCTTCCGCACGAACAGATGAAGGCGTTGATGAGAGAATCGCTGCGCCGCGTCGAGTCCGGCGAATTCGCGAAGAAGTGGCTGGCGGAAGCCGCCGCTGGCGCGCCCAATCTCAACGCCAAACGCGCCGCTCTGGCAGAACACCCGGCGGAAATCACCGGCGCCCGCATTCGCTCGATGTTTGAAAAGAAATAGTCCAGCGATAGCCTGTTACAAAATTAAAGAAGGCGATGAGCGGTTGATGCCGTTCATCGTCTTTGTTTTTGGCTTGACGCGATTTCGTCGGACTCTCAGAATTTGAATACTGATAGATTTTGGTCAAAAATCGCGTCTATCAGATCTTGAAACCGCTTTTTCGTTTGCTCGTCTATTTGGATAGTTCGCGGTTTTGGGAAATTCAATCTGGTTTTGAGGTCTTGAATTTGCGCTGCGCGAACGTCGTCCGGCGCGGACTTGTCAAACTGGAACGAATCGCCCAGCTTTGCTTTCAGACGCTCTTGAGCAATTGAATTAAACGACTGGTTGTCCGATTCCAGCAATGGTATTAACGCGTATGGTGAATTGGCAAAAAGTACCGACATGTTTTCGATGTCGTCCATATCGCTGGCGTAATACTCATTGCTAAGGATGTCTGCCAGGCGAACTTGCGCTTCCGGATCCAGTTGACTCTGGTTCAGCTTTCGGGCAAAAGCGAGGAAATTAACGCCCTCTTTCTTAATGCGATTTGTAGCTGCCATGCGCTTCATATAGACGTCGCTGGATAAATCGTCTATCAGACGCTGGTATTCCTGATAGTTATTGACGTCAAATGGAGCGCTTTTGGAAATCGCGTTGTAAATTCGATGAGTCATATTCTGTTCGCTTGTAAAAGCTGTTGGACAGTAGAGCTTTAACAACTCAAAGAAGTCTTTTTTGCAGCTTTCTGGAATAAGAATAAACAGCTCCCACAGGTTAGTAACCTGATATTCCAAAAGAGTTGTTTCGTCCGTTTGAGCCAGGAGTCGAATAATTCCGTCTTTATCCTGAAGCAGAACAATAATCGGAAAAAGCTGATCCGGTTTTTGGGCTTCCTCGTTTTTCTTTTCTTCAGCTTTCTTTTCTTCTGTGGCAACGGTTTTAACAGGAACTGGCGCAGAAGAGGACAATTTAAGAGCTCCGGAAATACGAACGGTTCCGTTGCCCTTGTTGCCGTCTTGAACGTTTTTGCGTATGAGGCACATCGCGTACTCCGATCCAACAATTCGCAGCGCCTGGTGTTTATCGGGAGCTTGGGAAATGTAATCGACTTTGGCGAATTTATTTCCTAACGGTTCGTAGTGAAAGTATCTGCGGATTCCATTTGACGACATCGAAGAACCTACGGTGTGCGTTGCAGTTGGAGCATACAGAAGTTTTCCGTTGACAACCAGCGGCTTTCCGTAACTGGATGGCGTCTGCGCGTTGACAGCCGTCTGACCGACCAGAATAATCGACAGCGCAAAGCATAAAGTCATGCTGATTTTACACGCTGACGACGAGATTCGACGAATTATGGCGTTTTTTCTAAGTTTCATTTTTTTGAGGCTTGGTTTTATTGGATATGTGTAACTTTATACGGCAACTTTCCTTTATTATCCGGCAAAACAAAAATTATTTCAATACCCTGATTGTTTGTACAGTATTCCTGAGCGGCGTCCGGACCGAGGATGTAAAAGGCGGTTGCGAGGGCGTCGGCTTTGGCGGCGGCGAAATAATCGTATTTTGAATCTGCGGGTTGAACTGGTACGATAGCCGTCGCGGAATAAACAATAGGCGAATCGGGCAGGGTGGACGCCGGGTATCCTGTTCGCGGGTCGATGATGTGTCCGTAACGCTTCCCGCCGGCGCGGAAGAACTGCGTTTGCGATCCGCTGGTCGCCAGCGCCTGATTTTTTAGTCGAATCGTTTCCAGACGCGTTGATTCTCTGTTTTCCGGCGACGTTTGCCGCAGAGGGTTGTGCAGCCCGACTTCCCAGCCTTCTGCGTCGGTTCGGTTTCCCATCGCGACGACGCTGCTGGCTCCGCCGTGAAAGAGGAAGTCTGTAACGCCGCAGTCGTAAAGGAACCGGCTTGCTCTGTCCAAGGCGTAGCCCTTTCCGATAGCTCCCAGGTTGACGAGCGTTCGTTCGTCGGTTCGAGCGACGCCTTTGACGTCGTCCAGGAACGACAATTTTCCTTCCCCCCGCGATTCCAAAGCCGCCTGAATCTCCTCGGGCGTTGGAATCTGACCGGCGCGGCGGGAGAACCCCCAAATATCCCACAGACGCCCGGCGGTAATGTCGAACGCTCCCTGCGTTTGTTCGAAAAGCGTTTGACAAGTCTGGAACAGATCGAAAATCGGGTCGTCCGGGAAAACCGGAATTCCCGCCGCTGTCCGATTGAGTTCTCCGACGACGCTGTCTGGAATAAAATAACTCAGTTCCCTTTCCAGGCGCGAAACAACGTCCAGAGCGTCCAGGGCTGCGGACTTGTCGTTGGCGTATTCGCCCATATTGAGCTGCAGGACAAAATCCGTCGCCATCGCCTGCCGGACGAATTCCAAATACGGACTGGCAAGCGACTTCTCAAAGGAAATCGAGGCGTTCTGTAGACGATTATTATTCATATTAATCATATTATACATTCTTTTCCCCGTTTTGAAAAGAGGACGCCGCGAGATAAAATGAAAAAACGTGGAATTGTTTTTTGTCGCGTATCCGACCGGGAACGTCTTTCCCGTCTTTAAATTGCACTTTTTAGGATTATAGTTATAACTTTTGACTTTTTTGTTCTTTTGCGGGAGTAAACAGAGATTTTTCCTTGACAATTTGGCGTCTTTGGATTATATTGTCAAATAGAATAATAAATATAACAAATCATGTAATTAGCGTTTCTCAATATGAAAAAGACGTCAGGATTTACACTTGTTGAACTGCTGGTGGTGATCGCGATTATCGGCGTGTTGGTTGGTCTGCTTTTGCCGGCAGTGCAGTCTGCCCGCGAGGCGGCGCGGAGAATGAAGTGCGCCAACAACATTAAACAAATTGGTATTGCGCTGTTGAGCTTTGAAACTCAAAATAAATCGCTGCCGATGGCGACGCCGTTTACCAACACGTCGCCGTATAATCGATTGGGACTGACGTGGTTCGGAGCCATTTTGCCGTTTATGGACCAGATGCCGCTCTACGATATTTATGACGAAAACGAGTATCTCAATTCGACAAAGAACGAAAGGTTTGTTCTGACGGTTATTCCATCGATGATCTGTCCCAGCGACTCGGAAACGCAAAATCCGATTGTCGAAAACCGTTACAACGCTACGTCTACCAACCCTGTTAAGAGTTTTGGACTTTGGTATCCCGCTTCCATCGGACCGACTCACATGGACTCTGCGCCGTTCTGTCCGCTTCCCAATCCGTCGTACTGCAATCAGGGAAACAATTTTGGGTCTAAAAATCCGGACGACAACTCGGTCGGCGCGTTTGGCAGATATCCTCGCGGCAGAAAGCTGAGCGAATTCACTGACGGGTTGTCGAACACCCTTCTGGCTGGCGAGTCCATTCCCGCTCACTGCAACTATTCCTGCGCTCACTGCATCAACTTCCCGGTTACCGGAACCGGCATTCCCGTTAACACGTTTGAACGTCTTTCAGAAAGCTCCAACAACGCGTACTATCGCACCTGCGGATACAAAAGCTGTCACATCTCCGGCGTCAACGCAATAATGGGCGACGGTTCCGTTCATTTTATCGACGAGTCGATTGACTACGAAACGTATAACTATCTTGGCACTCGCAATGGCGCAGAGAATCTTGCTGAGGATTGGGAATAAACGCAAAACTGACATTAAACAAAGACATGAAATACAATAGACTTTTTTTAATTGCGTTACTGACGCTTGCTGTTGCTCTTTCAGGCTGCTCAGACGGCAAGCCGAAAAGAACGCCCGTTTCCGGACGCATTGTATTTGACGGACTCGAACAGCCGGCGGAAGGCGTTATTTACTTCGCGCCGGTCTCCGGAGATCTGAAGCGTCCGGGATTTGGCAAGTTTGATTCTTCCGGACGTTACAGCGTTACGTCGTTCGGCAGAGAAAAACAGGACGGCTTGCTGCCGGGAACGTACAAGGTTTACGTCGAGGCGTTCAAGTCCCTTCCGACTCCGGAAAATCCCAATCCGCCGTCGTACGTTCCGTCAACGTATCAATCGGCGGACAAGACGCCTTTGGAATTGGTCGTTCCGTCTGGCGGCAAAAAGATAACTCAGGATTTTACGATTACAAAGTAGGGATTACCTCTGTCCGTAGTACGCGTTTGGACCGTGTTTTCTGTTGTAATGCTTTTGCAAGACCCACGGTTCCAGATCGGGCGCGTTCGGATTGATCGCCAGCGTATCGCGCGCCATAACGGCAACCGCTTCCAACGCGACGGCGTTTTTGACGGCGTCGTGTCCGTCCTTACCCCAGGCAAACGGACCGTGTCCCGCCGCCAAAACGGCGGGAATCTCAACGGGATTGAGCTTGTCCTGCTTGAATCGCTCGATAATAACTCTGCCGGTGTTGACTTCGTATCCGGCGTTGATTTCTTCTTCCGTTAACGGACGAGTGAGCGGAACGGAGCCGTAGAAATGGTCAGCGTGCGTCGTTCCAAAACAGGGAATCTCCCGCCGCGCCTGCGCCCAGGCAACAGCGCAGGAACTGTGCGTGTGAACGATTCCTCTCAGCAATTTAGCGTTGTTTTCCTGAGAGTACTGGAGGAAAAACCGATATAGTTCAACGTAAGTCGGCGTGTCGGACGACGGTCGATTGGAACCTTCTACAACTTTGCCGTTCAAATCGACCACGACCATGTCGGCGGGCGTCATGGTTTCATACGGAACGCCGCTGGGCTTGATGACAAACGCGTCGCCGGCTTCTGTCAGCTGACCGACGTTGCCCCACGTCAGCGTTACAAGTCCGTACTTGACCAGATTGAGGTTTTCCTGACAAACGATTTCTTTTAATTCCTGAATATTCATTGTTGTTTTCTTCCGACTGTAATTTTGTGATCGTACAGTTTCCCGTTTCGGAAAAAGACGATAGGAACCGTCATGCCGGGGCGTGTAATTCTGACCAGATAAATCAGATGATCTTTGTCTTCGACAACGGATTCATTGAAATACAAAATGACGTCTCCAAATTGCAACCCCGCTTTTGAAGCAGGAGACGACGGTGAAGAAGCCAGAACTCTCGCTCCGACTCTTGGCGGATAAACAGGCGTGTGACGATTGGTAAACTGAGCGGCAAAAACGCCCAGCTTCGCCGCGTCGGCAGCGGAATAATTGGCGTCAAACGACGCGCCCAGCCAGCCGCGTTCCACTTTTCCCGACAGGATAAGCTGTTCAATGACAGAATTTGCCAGTTTTGACGGTATGGCAAACGAGACGCCTTCGCCGTAACCGGTGTTGCTGGCAATTGCGGCGTTGATCCCAATTGCCTCGCCGCGGAGATTGATTAACGGTCCGCCGCTGTTGCCGGGATTAATCGAGGCGTCTGTCTGGATATAGTCCTGAATTTCCCGGGACGTCTTGCCGACTTGTAAATTTCGGCGGCCTTTTGCGCTGACAATTCCGCTGGAAAATGAATTTCTCAACCCAAAGGGGCTTCCGGCGGATAATACAAAGTCGCCCACTTGAACCGCGTCGCTGTCGCCAAAATCCAACGCAAGATATTTTCCCTTGATTTCCAGCAGAGCAATGTCCGTAGCCGGATCTGAAAGGATTTTAACAGGATGAACAACTCGTCCATCCGCCAGATAAATATTGACGTTTTGAGGCGTGTTGATATTCTCTTCCGCGTGAATTACATGTCCGTTTGTTACAACGTATTGCTTGTTGAGCCGTTCGATAATAAACCCGGCGCCGGATTCATTGTTGAGTTCCTTGACGGGACGAATCGCCGCTCCGCCAGGTTTATGAATTGACGTTGTTTCAATATGAACAATCGCCGGGCGGGCAAGTTGAATGGATAGACGCAGCGCTTCTGAAACGCTGATTGATTCTGACGCGCCGACAGAACGAAGACGATCGGAAATGTTTTTTCGTCCGGATTCTGTATATTCCTCTGGAAGAACGAAAATCGGGTGAAGGGGAGAGGACTTTTTTGATGAGTCTTTTTCGGAACTTTGAACAGCGTCGTCTTGCGCGTATAATTTTCCCTCAAGCCCCGATCTGAAAAAGAGCAGGGCTGTCAGAAAAAACAAAAAACAATATTTATAATGAAAGGTCATCAAACAAAACTCTGTCAATCGATGGAAATCGGTCAACGGAATCAGTCATAGCGATAATAAGAGTAATTGTCGTATTCGCTGTCCTCTTCCAACTCTTCCTGGCATTTTAAGCACAGCTCGGCGTCTGGTTTTGCCTCAAGACGCTCAATAGCAATCGGCAAGCCGCATTCTTCGCAAAGACCGTATTCGCCGGTTTCCATTTTATGCAGAGCGTTGTTGATATCCGTCAGCTCCTGAGATTCCTTTTCTGCCAACTGCGAACGCATTTCGGAATGGACGGAATCCATTGCGGCGTCTGCCGTGTCGCCGGACGCCTGTGAACTGACGGTTGCAGTGTCAAGATCTCCCCAAAAAGAACTGATAATTTCATTGCGCCGCTGAATGAGCTGCTGACGAAGCTGAGCGATGATCGGGGCGTTTGCTTTGGTCATGAATTTTGTGGCTCGTTTAGCCTTCGCCCTGGAATTCTGTTCCTGTTCCTGGACACCTGCTTCCTGAGCGCTAACCGATGTTTTAACAACCGTGGATTTTTTATTGACCTGAGCGGATTCAGCAGTCTTTTTTGTTGGCGTCGTTTTCACGGCATCAGATTTTTTCGACGGCTTGACGGTTTTAGACGTCTTTTTTGCAGCTTCTGACTGTTTAGTCTCTTTTACTGACGGCGTAGTTTTAGCTTTTGTCGCTGTCGCCGCTTTGGATTTTACATCGGAAGCTGTCTTTGGTTTGGACGCGGTCTTGACAGCCGGTTTAGCGGCTGCAGACTTCAGTTTGGCTGCAACAGGAACGGACTTTGTTGCATTTTTGACCGCCGTTTTCTTTTCGGGCGCAGACTTTACTGTTGTAGACTTTGTTGCCTTTGAAGATTTGACGGATGTGGTTTTTGCAGCCTTTTTGGTTGCGGTGGATTTCACAGACGTCTTAGATGTAGCGCCAGCCATCGCGATTCTCCTGCTAATTGATTTCTATAGGATTCCGAGATATCTTAGTGTATAAAATCCGAATCCTGAATTAAAAATAAGCCCAGAACTTTTCGTTCTTATAAAACTTGGCAAATGTTATATACTATATTTATTAAAAAACAACGGGGGCAAATGTATTTTTATTACAAAATTATTAAGAAAACCGTCTAAATTAACAATTATAAAGGATTTGACGGCAAAAAAACAAGTTTTCTTAGAATTAAAAACAAATTATACTATTCTAGCTGGAAATAATATTTTTATTTCGTAAATGGATATTAGACCCCTGTCAGGGCGTTGCTTTGAACGACAGACGACAGGGGAGGATGTCTGTTTCAGGGGTCAGGTCTATTTTACAATTTCTAAAATTTTATTGTGAATCAGACCGTTGGTTGCGATTGCCTGTTCGGAAGTATGGGTTTCTACGCCGCGAAAATCTGTAAATTCTCCGCCTGCCTCGATAATAATGGGCAGCAGCGCGGCGGCGTCCCAGATGCTCAAAACCGGGTCGACGATACATTCCGCCCGCCCGGTGGCGACGAGCATGTACCCGTAGCAGTCTCCCCAGGTTCTGGTCAGATAAAACGTCTTTTCCAGCTTTTCGTAGATGTCGCGGCGGTTGATTTCGTCAAAGGTGAGAACTTCGCTTGTCAAAAACAGTCCATCAGCGGGATCTGCCAGCTGAGAAACGTGCGTTTGAATCGGCTCTGATCCGTTTTTCGTATACCAGCAGCCGTATCCCTTTGCCGCGTAGACCATTTCTCCCGTTGCGGGAATGGAAATTACGCCGATCACGCTTTCTCCCTGGAATTCCACCGCGATGAGCGTTCCGTACAGCGGGACGCCGTGAATGAACGACTTTGTGCCGTCGATTGGGTCGAGAATCCAGCGAAATCCGGAAGATCCAGGTTTTTCATCCCATTCTTCGCCCAGAATTCCATCGTCAGGAAACGCCTTCTGGATAATTTCCCGCAGAGCTTTCTCGGCATTTTTATCCGCCTCCGTTACCGGAGTTCTGTCGGACTTCATATCGACCCGCAAATCTCGGGACATAAAATACGATTGCGTAATTTTAGCAGCTTCTTTTGCGGCGGAAATTGCCAGATTGAGTCGTTCTTGCATGATTGGAAACAGGGATTAAATCGTTGTAAAGTTTTAATCTGTGAGTTTTGCGTTAACAGGGAAGCCTCGCTTCTCGCAACTAAGCGTTGATTTCTAAATATATCGATAAAATCGGTTCTGACAAGCGCTTTATCAGACTTTCTAAAGAAAATTTCTCAAAAGAACGATTTTTTTTCTTGCGTTTTAGAAAAAATGAATTATTATATATTAGAATGGAGAATTAAATAAAGAGACGTAATGCGTCCACAGGAACGGATTGTCAACTTCCCAGACCGTTTTCCACGTAAACCATTAACCAATAATTACCCATGTCAACATCCGATTCGAATTACGACGAATTAAATAACGAATTCGACGACTTTGCCAATGCCGATGCAGAAACCCCGGTCGACAATCAGGCAGAGGACAATTCCGCCTATACGGACTCTGGAGAGTTCACAGATCCCAATGACTATACAGATTCTGGAGAGTATGCGGAAGCGGATTCCACCGAGTATTCAGACGCTGATTCCAGCGAATATTCTGATGATTCCAGCGAGTATTCCTCAGACGCTTACGCTCCTCTGGAAGGCGTTGACGAATATTCTGACGGCGTGTATCAATCAGACGAGCCGGTCGAGGAAGAACGACAGGAAATGTATCATCCTCCGGTGATGAATCGTTATAATGTCATTCTGCTTATTACTCTTCTCATTTTGATTACAGGCATCGTTCTTGTTCTCATTCGTTTGGCGGATTACAAATTTAACGTCAAAGCGAAGCAGACAGACAGCGGGTTTGCGTCTGTTGAACGCGTACTTCCCATGTCAGATGTAACGGTTCCCGTATTCAAAAACGTCTGATTGGACTTTTGTAAAACCAATTTATATCCGTATCCCAAAGAGGGCATAAGCCGTTCCTGTTATTTAGAGGAACGGCTTTTTATTTGGATTCTTTTGAAACTATATGACCTTGCTCTCGTAAAGCGGACGTCAGGATTTGCGCGGAACGAAGCGACCAACGGGAGCGCCGCCTTGCCGTCCTTATTGACAATTTTCTTATATCCGCTATTCTATATATAATTTCAACGTTGTCTTACCCCCTAGCGTGCAATCATGATTCTCACAGGCAGACAAATTCAGCAGAAAGTTCAGACGGGCGAGATTGAGATTTCGCCTTTCGACCCGACTCACGTCAATCCGAACAGTTACGACTTGACGCTTCACAACCAGATGCTCACGTACGAACTGGAGTCCAACGACGGCGTTCTGGACATGAAAAAGCCCAATATCGCTCATCGGCTGGAAATCCCGGAACACGGTTTGGTGCTGCAGCCCAACCGTCTGTATTTGGGCAGAACGGTTGAGTTCACCAAAACGATGAACCACGTCCCGATGATTGAAGGGCGTTCGAGCATCGGGCGGCTGGGGCTGTTCGTTCACGTAACGGCGGGGTTCGGCGACGTCGGCTTTGCGGGGTTCTGGACGCTGGAAATTTTCGCCGTTCAGCCGATTCGCATCTATCCCGGCGTGAGAATCTGCCAGATTTTCTATCATCAAATTGAGGGCGACTTCGACCTGTACAAGAGCAAGTACCAAAACAACAGCGACATTCAGCCCAGCATGCTTTATAAAGACTGGCAGTAACCGCCATGACCGCGCAACCGTCCCCGCCGCTTCATATTGTTCTTTTTGAACCGGAAATACCGCACAACACCGGCGCGGTTGGACGGACGTGCGTTGGGCTGGGCGCGAAACTGTGGCTGGTTCGCCCGATGGGGTTCCAGCTCACCGACCGGCTTCTCAAACGCGCCGGGTTGGACTACTGGCCCTATCTGAACTACGAGATCGTCAACAACTGGGACGCTCTTATGTCCCGGCTGGAAGAGGAAACCGGGAAAGCCCCCGCGCCGTGGCTGTTTACCAGTCACGCTGTAACGGACTACACATCTGTAGAGTATCAGCATGGCGACGTCCTCCTGTTCGGGTCGGAATCGCGCGGCGTTCCCGACTTCGTTCGACAGCTTTGCGCTCAAACGTCTCTTAGAATTCCCGTCGCGGAAGAAGCCCGCTGTTTAAACCTGTCCGTCAGCGTCGGCATCGCCGCCTATGAGGCGATAAGACAATTAAATGGAAGGCGGTAATGGAGCGACCAACGGGAGCGGAATTACGCATTCGCCGTCAGGCGAACAAAATACAAAAAATCTCACGCGGAGACGCGGAGATGCGGAGGAAGTTCGCGAAGTAATCATTTGGTGAACGCTTGCGGCGGAAGCCTCCAAAAATCTTTGAACGTGGAAAGCCCCTTCGACCTGCTGGATCGCGGCTGTGTCAGCCGCCGAAAAAATTTTAGCCGCAAAGAACGCAGAGAACGCAAAGAAATGAAAGGCGGTTGGCGAGCCGGGGTGCGTAAGCCCCCGGAGGCTAAAGCCCGTTGGTTACAAACGTTTCGCCTGAAGATATCGGGGTGAACTCGCTGCCTCACGCCAATCTCACTCCTTTTTGCAACCCGGTATTTATTGCCCCCTTGGCAAGAGGGAATATGAAATAGTATATCTGTTTTCCAGATTAGTCGCAATACTTTTTAATCATTTCGTCCTCAATCTTATTATATTCATAACGCATATCAGGGTAATTCTGCATTATGTTATAAAATCTGGAGATGTAGCTTATTTTTTCTTCCTCCGTCATTTTGTTTTCAAAACGCTCGTAATCTGCCAAAAATAATTTAACATCAAGCCTGATGCCGTGATATCGATAATGCGGCGAATTTGAATAAAACAGATTAAAATAACTGTCGAGAACCCATTCAGGATCGCGAGGAGCAATGTTGGCTTTTAACAACAGATTTTCCAAGTTGTTCGTTTCTTCCTTTTTATAATACGGAATTGATGTGAATATATCAAGAGCGTGAACAATCTTGAGCTTGCCTGAGTTTATGTCAACATAATAATACGTATGGTGTGTAAATAAAAAAAGCAGGGTAAACAAAACTAAAATGAGCGCATAAATCTTGATAACATATCGCATAATTGAACCTCTGCATTTCTCTTGTATTGCTATAGTTGTTTAATTGTCTTCTTCAACGTTTTCTGTTTCCGCAGACGAAGACGCAGCCGGGGCGGGGTCGTCGACGGGTTGAGCCGCTGGGAGATGGCGTCTTTCCGCTTCGTTGTTTTCAAGACAAAAGGATTCCAGTTTCTTCAGGGCGTCTGAATTTTGAGCGCTCGGGTCGGAAGACCATTTTATTACGTGCGTGGGGGCGCCGCTGTAATCCAACGAGTTTTTAAACTGCGACATCGGCAAATAAATTCCTTCCGAGCCAACGCAGGATTTGTCTGACATTGTTACTGTATAAAAGTCTTTGTACAGCCAGTAAAGCGGCGAATATTCAAAATAGGGAACGAAATGCAGCCTCATGGGTTTGACTTCCGTCCCGTAGCGCTTAAATTTAATTGGGTTATCCCATGAGTACGATGAGGAAATGTCAACGATCTGCCAGTCCGGCAGCTCGCTCAATCGGAGAAGAAGTCGGTCGTCTCCTTCAAGCGGGTAGTTTTGCATTTCGATAATCACGTCTTTACAAAGGACTAACCGCCCGTTCATAAACCCGCGAACCAAATCGTTATGAAGGATAAAACCGTAATGGATAAAATAGAGCGCGACGAAAAGAATAATCAGCGCTGTCCACTGCGTACTTTTGGACGTCTTCCGGATACAAAAGATGTAAATTAAAGCGAGTATTCCAATAACGATGATATGGAACGCCCACAGTATCATTATCGCGAACAATGCTGCCTGTTCTCTCATTTGTTGGCTCCTTTAAGTAGCGTTAAATAAACTGTACCCACAATATCGAAAAAAACAGCGTAAGCGCTATTAAAATCGAAAGTAAAACTAAAAAGCTGCCCCAGGTTTGGCATTCATAGAACGGTGGACGATACGGTTCGCGAGGTGGTACGGCGCTGCGATCCTTAAAATATTGCATGTACGATGCGCAGGCGACAGAAATCGCGAGGGCAAGATTCTGGTTTATTTCGTCCTCACAAGGATCCTCTGCAACATCAAGGTCGCCTTTCCAAGGGCAGATTGTTTCGCAATCAAAATAATGAAGTCCGGCGGGGTTCTCGTTCTGCTCAAATTCCTCAATGCACCCGTTAATCAATATGTACATTTTCAAGAAAATTCCCAGCGCCTGTTTAGAATACGGCTTATCCGATTGATTCAATTTCTCAATCATTTCGTTACGCTGCGATTCGGAAATGCCATAATGCTCAAAGAACTGTTCAAACGATTGCATCGCCTCGTTAAGACGTATTTGAACCAGTCGTTTGGGCGTTATTCTTTTTTTCTTTGTCATGATATTACATTCTTAGGCATTCCCGGATGGCGCCAACGCCTGTTATTCCTCTTTCCCGTCGTTTTCGATGTCCTCGAGCGTAACGGGAATATCGTCGTCCTCTTCTTCGTCGCTGCGGCGGAAGGATTCGACTGTGTATTCTTCGTTAAACCAGCGGTTTAAGTCAATCCACCGGCAGCGGGACGAGCAAAACGGGAACGCGTCGGTTTCGGATTCCAGAAACTTCTTTCGGCAAATCGGACAGGTAAACTGTGGGGAATCGGGCATGGTAAACGTATCTGAATTAAGTTTGTACTCGTGAGCTAAACAATAGGTTAATTTCGGGTCTATGGTTTGGTCCCACACGGAAAACACGGATGAGACGGATTCACACCGATTGATTAACTGTTGTCCTTGTTTAACTTTTACCCTGTAGTTATTATTTATTCAAAGGCTTCCTAAAAGCCATGAATAATATTAAAAATTATGAACTCAAAATAACTAATCGGTGAAAATCCGTCTAATCCGTAAAATCCGTGACCGGACGGACCCGCGCAAACGCCAGGCGTCAACTTTAAATAACGGTCTCCGGCGCCGGAAACGTCATGGACTTGGAGAACCGGTCGGCGAAGTCCGGCAGTTCAGCCAGGTTAAACGGCTTGACGCTTCGAGCTAGGCGGTTCAGGTTGAGCAAGGCGTCTTCCAGATCGGGGCGGCGCAGGACGTCTGCTGCGGCGTCGAGGGCGAGGTTGCCCAGGAATCGAACTTGGTCCGGGCGGCCGGGGGGAAGGATTCCGACGTCAAACAGGCTTGTAACAGACAGATGACAGCCGAAGTTCCCGGCGATATACACGGCGTCGAGGTCAGCCATGGTCAGCCCAACGCATTCCAGCAGGGCGAGAACGCCGGTGCGAATCGCCCCGCAGGCGAGCTGAACCTGTCGGACGTCTTTTTGAGTAATGTTCAGCGGCGCGGCTGGAGGGATTCTCAGCTTTCCTTTCGGGAGAAGCCGCCCGGTTTTGAGCAGGCAGGCGATCAGGTCGATCAAGCCAGACCCGCAAACGCCGGTTGGCGCGGACCCGTTGAGCGTCGTCCACGCCAGTTCCCCGTCGTCGTTGACGCGAACGGAGTTGACGGCGCCGGCGCCCGCCTTGGTTCCGATGGAAATGCCTGCGCCTTCCAGCGCCGGTCCCGCCGCGGTAGACGCTGCGGCAAGCGCGCCGTTGTGATAAATCGCCATCTCGCCGTTCGTGCCGACGTCCAGCGCCAGCCATTTGCGCGGCGGCGGGGTTGTGTTACAATCTTCCAGATGAACGCAGCGGTCAACGACGCCCAAAATATCGCCGCCTAAAAAGCCGGCAATCACAGGCGGAACGACAACCTGAGCGTCAGGCAGATTCAAATCGACGCTGGCGGCAGGGAGGATTTGTCCGGTCAGAGGAATGGACGGCGCGAACGGAACCGACCCCAATGATCGGGCGGAGCGCCCTGTAAACCACGTCAGCATGGCGGTGTTGCCTGTTACACAAACGCGCTTGATTCGTTCCGGGCGAATCGACAGCCGTCCGCAGTACTGGTCGATGAGACTTTGAACCTGCCCGACGACCGCGGCGGTCAGTTCTTCCCGCCCCGCCTTGCGCGTCATTTCGTAATGGATTCGAGAGATGACGTCCGCGCCGAAAGACTGCTGAGCGTTGAGTTCCGACAGCGTTGCCGCGACGGCGCCGGACTCAATTTCAATCAGACGCGTTTCGACTGTCGTCGTGCCGATGTCGACGGCAACGCCCAAACAGTCGGAAGAACACGCTTTCGTCTGCAGGGCAAAATCCGACTGGGACTGACAGGAAACCTCGACAACCGAATCGGACTGAAGTTTCGTCTGGCACGCCAGAACGCAAGCCCCGTTGAGCTTCACCCGGCATTTGCCGCACGTCCCCTGACCGCCGCAGGGCATATCCAGAGCAACCCCCGCAAGACGCAATGCGTCCGCAACCAGCGTCCCCGCAGGAACGTTGACCGTTTTGTGTGTCGGCAGGATTGTGAGGCGAGTGAGGTGAGTCTTCATTCTCGAGGCGTTTGTGTCAAGCTACTAGCTATTAGCTACTAGCTGTTAGCTTGGGGGTTCGTAGTTCTAACTGATAGCTTGCAACGATAGCTTTTAAAGCCAGAAGTTGAAAACAAAAGCTAAAAGCTAGGTGCTAGGAGCTAGAAGCTATTATTAATTTGTGATGTTAAATAAATCTTACGGTTTGTTTGTGTCAAGCTACTAGCTGTTAGCTTGGGGGTTCGTAGTTCTAACTGATAGCTTTCAACGATAGCTTTTAAAGCCAGAAGCTAAAAACAAAAGCTAAAAGCTAGGGGCTAGGAGCTAGAAGCTATTTTTGTAACGAATACCTCTTATACCACGCCACCGCGCCGGCGTGATCCAAAAACTCGCCGTCGAGTTGAGCGTTCCACGCCGCTTTGAGGATTTTTCCCATTTCCGGTCCCGGTTTAATCCCCATGGCTATCAGGTCGCGACCCTGCAAGAGCGGATCCGGCTGGCGGAGTTCGACGTTGAGTTCCCTGGCGCGGTTGACCCAGATGTCGATGTCGTGAATCAGCTTGGAGCAGTCGCTGACAGCTCGACCCCAAATGTCTGCCTTGACCAGTCGGCTCCACATGATAATATTGGACGGCATGACGTATTCCGACAGCCGGCGGATGTTGGCGTCCGACGGGGCGCTGGGCGGGGTCGCCCGAAGAGCGTACATGTGCGCTTTGCAAATCGGAACGACGTTTTTAACCAGCCACAGCGGCGGTTTCATCTTCATCAAAAACTCGACAATCGCCGGTTCGCCCGCCTCAGCGTGTCCGTGAGCAATCCCGTGGGGGCAGTCCCGTTGAGAATGAACAATCGGCTTGCCGAAATCGTGACACAACGCAGCGAACAGGAGAATCGCGCGGTCGTCGTGGCTGAGGTTGTCCTGCTGGGCGATTTGGGCGGCTTGAGCGCAAACGAGCCTTGTATGCTCGAACGCGTCGCCTTCGGGATGAAAAGTCGGGTGCTGTTTGATTCCTCGCAGGGCGTTGAGTTCCGGAAAACAGGTAATCCAGTCCGTTTGAACGAGCAGGTCAAGACCCATTTCCGGACGTTTGCCTTTGGTCGCCCATTTGAGCCATTCGCCGAAGATGCGTTCCGCCGACAGCGTTTTGAATTCCGGCAAGACGCGTTTGCACAGCTCGACCGTATGCGCTTCCATCGTAAACCCGAACCGGGCGGCGAACTGCATGGCGCGCAGAACTCGCAGCGGGTCTTCGCAAAAGGCGTCTGAAGGGGCGCGGAGAATGCCGCGTTTCAAGTCGCCAGCGCCGTCGTACGGGTCAACCAGAGTCCCGTCCGTCCGCATGCCGATAGCGTTGATCGTCAGGTCGCGCCGCGACGCTGCCTCGGCAAACGTCATGGAAGAATCCGCCGTAACTTCAAACCCTTTGTGCCCGTCGCCGATTTTAGAGTCCCGCCGCGGCAGAGCGAGGTCGATTTCATTCCCGACTTTTAACACGCTGAAAGACTGTCCCACCTGATTTATGGGGAACCGCCCTTCGAGCGCCTTTGCCATTTGAGCGTACGACAGACCATAGACTTCCATATCGACGTCTTTCGACTCGATTCCCAGAAGCATATCTCGAACGCACCCGCCGACCATGACAACGTCAGTCGCGCCGGCGGCAAGGAGAGTTCGAGTCAATTCTTTGCGGTCTATCATTATTCTTTTTGTTTTCTAACAAAATCTGTGGGGAAAAATCCTCGTAATAGTAATCGTTTGCGCTGCAAGCAATTGACTGTATACTTTGATTATAGCGCTTAATGCGGAGGATTGCAAGGGGACGGGGCGGTCCAATTTTCGGGGGTGTGTTCAAAATTAGGGGGTATGAAATCATGAAATTAAGGAATAAGAACGCAGAGACCGCAGACTACTCGCAGAATACGCAGACGGGCGGGGAATGTGGCGACGACGCCAACTACGTTGTCTACGCCACGATTCCCGCCCGATTTTTTTATAATTTTTA
The DNA here is from genome assembly GCA_017407125.1 of Thermoguttaceae bacterium. Classification (GTDB taxonomy): domain Bacteria; phylum Planctomycetota; class Planctomycetia; order Pirellulales; family Thermoguttaceae; genus RUG11551. The sequence goes on along the minus strand of JAFQXE010000019.1, from coordinate 37,923 downwards.
AAATCGCAAGCGAACATCCTCCGCGCCTCCGCGCCTCCGCGTGAGATTTTTATTTTACATTCGCTTCGCTCACGCCCACGGGTTTACACCCGTGGCTCGCCTAAGCGTAACTACGCTCCCGTTGGTCGCTCCGTTACAGCCTTTCATTACTTTGCGAACTTTGCGTTCTTTGCGGCTAAAAATATCTTCGGCGGGCGAAACGCCCGCGAACCGGACTCGACCGTGTACGAGCGCGGGACAATCGTTTCGGTTCGCCGTTGGCGAACTGCGTAATTCCGTTCGCTTCGCTCACTTCATTACCGCCTTCCATTTCTTCGCGAATATCCTCCGCACCTCCGCGCCTCCGCGTGAGATTTTTCCGGGCAGCTCTACGCACCCCGGCTCGCCAACCGCCTTTCATTCTTTGCGAACTTTGCGTTCTTTGCGGCTAAAAAACGGGAGCGCTTTTAAGCCGCGGAATAAATCAAAATTCATTCAGGTTTCTGTAAAACGCTGCCAAAAAACTCTCCGCGTCAGCCGGCGTGAGGAAATTCTGGTCGTACCGCAAGCAAAGGCGCAAGGCGTTGGCGTACGTCAGAGCCGAGAAGGAAATCATCGTCTGGCTGCGAATCGGCGGGGCGGCGTCGATGAACTCCAGACGGCTGGAACCGAGCTGGATCGTTCCGTCTTCATTTCGCGGCACAGGCGCCTGTTCCATTACGCGGCCCAGGTTGGAAAGGACCCCGGTGGACCGGCAGCTCCGGCTTTTGAGTGAAAGGGAAAGAACTCCCCCAAGTTTCCGGGCGATTTGCAGGACGAGTATAAACACGTACTTCTGGTCGTGACGTTTGACCCACTCCATTTCGCGGTGGATACCTTCCAGCAGTTTCTGTGGATCGCCAGCCATGTCACGCTTCTTCCGGTCCAGAAAGACCGACGAAACGATGTTCACCGAGGGGAGGTCTTCATGCTGCGGGTCTCGGACGCTCATCGGAACCATCACGCGCGTAGAGCCTTTGGGAAAATCCTTCTTTTCCTGAACCCGCCACTGGTCGATCGTCCGGAAAAAGTCGCGCAGAAGCAGATCGTTTACCGTTACGCCAAGTTTTTTTGCCTTTTGGACGTACTGCCGCGTTTCCTCTTGCGTCAGCTGCAGCGACTGAAGAAACGGGTACGGCCCCGTCGGTTCCGTCCGCGGTTTTGGCTCGTGCGGGATGAGCGGGTTGCAGCGCCCAAAGAGCAGCGCCATCGTCGTCGGCGTCGAATGAAAATAGTTCCGCAAATAGCTCGCCAGCGTCCAGCCAACCCGGCGGGTCAGCGGGAGTTTCGAGAAATCAAGGGGACGTAGCTGCGTCTCCGGAGGGATCAGCCCAGCAGAGATCGCGTAAAGGGTTACGAAGTCGCCGAGAATTTGCATCTCGCCCAGCCCGTCCGAAACGCTGTGGTGGAACTGGAAAAGGATCTTCGTCCAGTTTTCACGCTCCGACTCCACGACGTACACGCGGCAGCCGGGTTCCTGAAAAAGATTGATCGACCGCATGGACGGGAAACCGCTGGGGTTGAGCGCGTCGGGCGCAGCGTCCGCGTTTTCCCAAATGATTTCCGGGAGTTTCTCGCTGGGAACCCACTCAAGGCGCCGCCCGTTCCTGACCGCGCGGCTTCGCAGAAACGGCTGACGTTCCCAGACCCCGTTGAGCGCTTTTTCCACCGCCTCGCGATCCAGCCGACCGGAAAAGTGTAGCAGGCGCACCGAATCCATGGGATACGCGGGGGAATGGTCGAGCAGCATGTACTCCTCGATCGCCGAAAAGGGCAAACGCTCGAATTCAAACCGATTTTGAGTTTCCATATTACTCCTTTTCCACTTCCATGTCGACCTTGAGCGGCGCTAGGCGCGCCGGCTCGCCGTCCGTGAACGAGCTAACGCCAGACGCCGGCTTGCGGAAGATTCTAAAAAATCTAATCTTCAGACTCGTTTTCCATGCTTTCCTTAGTTTCAATAATTTGATTGTACAAATAGTCAACAAAACTGTCTGCAATGTCCCATTCGTAACAAGCATCAAAGAAATTCCATGAAATTACTTTTCCGTCTGGGTCGCGAGTGTCAATACAATGATATGCATCTCCTTCGAAGCTGTAAATAACCACATAATAGGAAGGAAGATTCGTTCCAATAGGTAAATCTGAGGGAAGACGTCCCTCAAGCGTATATCTGATAGACCAAGAAGAAAAAAGATTGTTTTCATCTTTGCTTCCGATTCCATAAATCTCAGCAATCGTATTTAAGTACCCCCATTTAAGCAGAAAACGACGATAATCTTCAGGAAAAGTTACGCCTAAAAGCGCTTCCGCCGCTCGAATGGAACATTCCTTTGGCGGATCCCCATGATCGCGCAAGTGCATGATTTTCGATTCAACTTCGGGGTTGTTTTTAAGCAATTCTTCAACTTCTTCGAATGTGTGTTTTTTCATGGCTCTCTAACAAAATCTGTGGGTAAAAAACGACGGCTAGAGATATTGAATCGCTGACGCGGTTGGGCGGGCGAAACGCTCGCGAACCGTCCTCAAACGCGTGCGAGCGCGGTTCAAAGCGTAACTACGCTCCCGTTGGTCGCTCCGTTACCGCCTTTCATTTCTTTGCGAACATCCTCCGCGTCTCCGCGTGAGATTTCTTTGGCGGACTTCGTCCGCGACCCGGAAAGGTTGTCGGCTGCGTCGTAGGATGTTAGCGGGGCGTTGGACAAGGCGGCGTCAAGCCGCCGCACTCCCCGAAATGTCACACTTTAACGCTTCGTCGCTCCGTTACCGCCTTCCACTTATTTTGCGGACTAGAGCGTGAGGGTTCTTCGGCGGCTTACGCAGCCCGGTTCGTCTAATCGTTGCAGTTCCTTTTCCTCCCGCCCTCCTTGCAGGAGGACGAAAGGAAAAGGTTGTTTGACGATGTTCTTTTTTGCGTGTTCTTTGATCCGTGGGTTAAAACCCACGGCTATTAAAAGTGAACCGCTAGAGCGGTTCTAACGGAACGCTTCGCGTCTGTTATTTATTTGCGGACTTCGTCCGCCCTTGAAAAAACTTTCGGTCGCCAGCAAGCTGGCTCCCTGTTAGGGAAGTTTTTTCAAGTTTAATTTATGAGGGGAAAACCTTTTTTGAAAAAAAGGTTCTTCCCCTCAAACTCCCCTTTCCAAAAAACTTTAAGTAGGGGAGTACAATAAACCAATCGGTGCGAATCCGTCTAATCCGTAAAATCCGTGAACGGACTGACCCGCACAAACAGGTACGCAATTACCGGACTACTTTTCCGTAAATCGAGCGCACCAGCCGCCGTTGCGAACCATGTCGATGGTCAGAACGTCGTCGGATGTAACGTCAATCGTTTCCACTTTGACCTGTCGGGCGTCCTGGTCGGATTCCGGAACGTCCTTGACAATCAGCGCGGAATACGTCTTGCCCGGCTTGAGGAAGTCGAGCTTGAGTTCGTACTTGCGCGGCTGAGTGTTGGTAATCGCGCCGGCGAAGTAAGCGTTTCCGTTGCGTCGAATCTGAACGAGATACTCTCCAATCGCGCCGTCGAGAGCCTTGGTGCAGTCCCAGACGGAGGGCAGGTTTTTGAGGATTTCCGTTCCTGCAACGCCGCGGTAGTTATTCGGGCCGTCACACAGGGTCATCAGCGGGCTGTCGTACAGAATGCACAGAGCCATTTCGTGAGCGCGGGTTCCAACGACGTGGGTTGGAGCGGTGCACTTGAACTTTTCAGGCTGATCGTTGAGCGTTCCGCCGGGGGTGAAGTCGGCGGGACCGCACAGATAGCGGGTAAAGGGCAGCGTTGCTGCGTGGTCGGTGAAAATGCCGCCGGAGAACTTGTTGTATTCGTTTCCGCGAACGCCCTCGCGAGTAATCTGGTTGGGATAGGCGCGTTCCAAACCGGTCGGCTTGTACATGCCGTGATAGTTGACCATCAAGTGGTACTTGGCGCCCAGCGCCGCCGTTTCGTTAAGCCAGTTGACAATTTCCTGGGCTTCGGAATCCATGAAGTCAATCTTGACGCCGGCAACGCCCCACTTTTCGTACTGCTGGAACGTCTTTTCAACGCCGCATTCGATCAGGTCTTTGTAATGAAGCCAGAAGCAGATTCGGACGCCCTTTTCTTTCGCGTGCGCCAAAACCTTTTCCAAATCGATGTTGGGAGCGCTGCGCGTGGTGTCGGGAGCTTGCCCCGGGATTCTCTTGAACATGGAGCTGTAATACCACGGGTCGTCGACGGTCATGTACTTCCAGCCCATCTCAGCGGCGAGGTTGATTTTGTCAATCGTCGTTTCCGTGTTCATGACGCGGTTGCTTTCCGTCCACCAGTCCCAGGCGGAAGGAGCCGGTTCAATCCAGGACGTGTCTTCCAGCTGGCACGGTTTGCTGACGTTGAGAATAACGCCGGAGTTGTTGATCAGGTCAACCGGCTTTTCTCCCAAAAGAATCACCTTCCACGTTGAGGTTTTGGGCGTCTTGAAAATAACGCAGCCGTTTTTGTCCTTGCGGGGCGTCAGACGGGTTTTGAGCGTTGCCGTTCCCTTGGCGGCGGAGGCGAATTTCTCGCCAGACCAGTCGTACAGGTCAGCTTCGGTAATCGCCGCGCAGAATTCAGGAGCTTCTACAACCACCGGGCAAATGATGATGTCTTCTTCGCCCAGGTCGGACAGTTTGCTCTTTTTGAACCATTCTTCCTGCGACGTGTCAAATCTCTTGTGCTTGGACGTCCAGACGTCGTAGTCGCCGGAGAACGCGTAGGTCGCCAGATCTTCTTCGACAACGTATTCGTTGCAGACGCTTTCGCCGCAGCTGAACTCGTAACGGAACGCGGCGCCGTCGTCGTAGGCGCGGAACGTGTAGCTGAACTGCAGCTCGCCCTGAGCGTAGGTCAGCGTCAGCTGATTGTAGTTGTCAACGTAAGTCGATTTCTTGCCGAACTTGTTCGTCCACGTTGTGTTGGACGACGTTTCGGCTTTGCCGACGAACTTCCAGCCGTCGGTCGTGTTGACGTCGCGAAGCTTCAGCCCGGTTTTGGATTCGTTGAGAACGGACTTCCCTTTGAATTCGACAGCGTACGTCGGGGCTGCTTCGTTTTGAGTAACGGTAATTTTAACGTCGCCGTTGGGAGACGCAACTGTATAAACAGGCGCGTCCGCGTAGACGGCAGACAATCCAAGAGCAATTACAGCTGCCATGCAGGACAGCATTCGAGTAAAGGTCATGATGGTAGAGGGGGTTAGGGGTTAGTAGGGAATAGGGAATGGGGAATAGGGAGTAGGGAGTAGGGAGGCAGTAGGCAGTAGGCAAGAGGCAGTAGGATTAATTATTCTCGCAACTCGCCACTCGCAACTCGCAACTTACTCCAAAATTCCCGCGCCGAAAGAATCGTTTGAATCGTTTGATCCGTTTGAATCTTTTGAATTGTTTGAGTCGTCAGGCTGGGTCTTACGGGGCTGAACCTGGGGAATGGACTTTTGCGGGGCTTTGCGCTTGTCGCGTCGTTCGCCTCTCGTTTCCCGTTTGTCGTCCAGCTGTTCCAGCTGAGCGGCGTCAGCCTGTTCTCCGGTGTATCGCAGTTCGCGCTGATCAAACGCCTCGTGAATGACTTTGATATCTGTAATGGGATACGAAACGATCTGGAAGTCGCTCATTTCGACCTGAACTTTTTCCGCCAGGAATTCGTGACCGACGACTTTTCCGTCGCCGTCCGGCGTAGAGACAAACGTACCCAGCGAGGGCATCTTGCCCTGCATTTCTTCGTAGGTGTCGAATTCGTAACGCAGACAACATTTCAGACGTCCGCAGCGACCGGAAATTTTGGATGGGTCGAGCGTCGCCTTTTGCATCTTCGCCATCTTCATGGATACGGACGGCATGATCGTCAGGAAGGAATTGCAGCAGACCTCTTTGCCGCAGTCGCCAAAATCCGCCAGCAGTTTCGCCTCGTCGCGAACCCCAATCTGACGCATTTCGATACGCGTTTGGAATTCCGCCGCCAATATCTTGACCAGTTCCCGGAAGTCGATTCGACCGTCTGCCAAATAGTAGACGACAATGCGTTCGCCGCCGAAAATGTGCTCAATGTCGACCAGGTGCATGTCGAGCTGCTTTTGACGAATAAAGACCTGCGTCTGTTCGAACTCCTTAATTTCCAGTTCGTGAATCCGGTCAAGCTCTTTGAGATCCTCGTCGTTAATGGGACGAACGATTTTCCCATGCGGCGGCGTACCGAGCTTGTTGAGCTTGGCAAGCTCTTCCATCGTCTTTTGGTATTCCGGACGCATAAGCGACAGAACCTGAGCGGTTTCCATCCCGCGTTCCGTACGCGCAATGACGTACTCGTTATGCTTGTATTCCGTTTTAGCGGGCGCGGTAAAAATACCGACAATCCGCATCGCTCCGTATCGAACAATATATTCTGGCATAGAATAATTAGGAATTATGAATTAGGAATTATGAATTAGGAATTATGAATTAGGAATTATGAATTGACGCAAAGCGCTGATCTAAATAAATCTCGCAACTCGCAACTCGCAACTCGCAACTTGCTACTCGCAACTAGAACAGCGACGCCTTGCTTCTTGTTTCTCGATTGGGGTAATAAAAATTCTCTTCCAGCAGGGGAGCGTATTGAGATTCAATGTAATACTCCAGCAAGTTGCCGGTATCGGGCGTGAGCGGGATGCTGACAACCTGTTCCTGAACGCTGATAACTCCGCCGCACAAGTCAATTAAATCTCGAGCGGAAAACGGCGAGGACGCGGAACTTTGTTTTTCTGAAAGCTGTTGAAGCGTATAGACGATATACGTCTTTTGTCCTTGAACGGAAACGTAGTTGGAATCCAGCAGACGGCACGCCATGTTGCAATTCCAGACCAAACCGTAGAACTGGTTGCGCGAGTTGTCTATTTTGAACCAGGGCGAAAGACGCGAGTCCGTTACCCAGAGCGCTTTGGAATCAGTTTGCAGATCGAACAGCTCAACTTTATCGGCAAAACAGGACTGCTCGTAAAAATAGAGCATCGGCAGACCAAAGATTTCCTTCGCCCAGCGAACGCGCCCGGAATGAATATCCATCTGCTGACAGTCTGTATACGAAAACGCCGCCGCAACGACAAACGCCATCGCCGCGAGTGCGTATCCAAATCTGGACGCTATTTTAATCAACATAAATTTACCTTGATTGAATACAAAATCTGATAAGAGCGCGCCTAACGCTCATATATTAATATTATAATATTCTATTATTTTAAGTCAAGATTAGGGAATTGTCAAGTAGAGACGGGGCTTTTTTTAAATTTTTCTCAAAATAGAGGGAAAATTGGGAATCGCAATTAGCGAAAGCGACCAACGGGAGCGGCGTTAATGCATTTCGCGCGGCAGCGCGGACTGGGAGCGGCGCCTCGCCGCTACTACTTGACTTTTTATATAATTATGGAATAATGAATTTTTCAGACCGGGCGGGAACGAGGCGTTGTAGATCGTTCCTAAGCGTCGGCAAATTATCATTTTACTTAACCATACCGAATCATGTCAACAGAATCGAACTTCAATCCCGATAAAATGAAAAATCTGGTAACGCTTTGCAAACGCCGCGGAATCCTGTTCCAGTCGAGCGAAATCTACGGCGGTTTGAACGGATTTTGGGACTACGGCCCCCTGGGCGTCGAAATCAAGCGGAACGTCAAGGAAGCGTGGTGGCACGACATGGTTCAGTCTCACAACGAGATGGTTCTCATGCCCGGCGCGCCGTCCAAATTTGAGATGGTTGGGCTGGACTGCTCGATTATTATGCATCCGCAAGTTTGGAAATGCTCCGGGCATTACGACCTGTTCCACGACGAAATGGTGGACTGCACCGAAACGAAGGGACGTTACCGATACGATCAGATGCTCGGCCGCTGGGCGGAATGCAAGGGACAAAAGGCGTTTATCACCGCAGACCCGAAAGCGGAAGACGCTGAACAGGAAATCCATCGCCGCGCCATGAAGTTCTTCAACCTCCGCGCCAAAGACGAAGGGGAACTCAAGTTTACGTCCGATTTGACGTCTCTGACCACGCTTGACGACTTCTCCCAGGTCTTGGCTCCGGAAGCGAAACGCGTCGGCACGCTGACCGAACCTCGCGAGTTCAACCTCATGTTCAAAACGATCGTCGGCGCGCTGGGCACGGAAGAAAACGCCGCGTTTTTACGTCCGGAAACGGCGCAGGGCATTTTCGTCAACTTCCGCAACGTGGTCGACTCGACCCGCGTTCGCGTCCCGTTCGGCGTCGGTCAGATTGGGAAATCGTTCCGCAACGAAATCACCCCCCGAAACTTCACGTTCCGATCCCGCGAGTTCGAGCAGATGGAAATTGAGTTCTTCTGCCCGCCGGAAGAGTCGCGTCAGTGGTACGAATTCTGGCGCAATCGCCGTTACGAATGGTATCTGAAAATGGGCTTGTCGGGCGACCGCCTGCGTCTGCGCGACCACGAACAGGCGGAACTGGCGCACTATTCCACCGGCACGGCGGACATCGAATACTCTTATCCGTTCCTTCAGCCGGGCGAGTTCGGCGAGTTGGAAGGCATCGCTCACCGCGGCGACTTCGACCTGCGAAGTCACATGGAAGGCAAGCTGGTTGCCAAAGACGGTCAGCTGACGCTGGAACTGGACGAAAACGGCAAACCGAAACATCGCGGTTCCGGAAAGGACATGTCCTACTTCGACGACTTGACCAAAAAGCGATTTATCCCGCACGTTATCGAGCCGTCTGCCGGAGCTGACCGCGCGACGCTGGCGTTCCTGTGCGAGGCGTTCCAGGAAGATCAGGCGCCGGACGAAAACGGAAACATGACGTCCCGCACCGTTTTGCGTCTTCATCCGCGTTTGGCGCCGTACAAAGCCGCCGTTCTGCCGCTGGTTCGCAAAGACGGCATGCCGGAACTGGGCGCTGAACTCTACGGGGAACTGAAAGAGCATTTCCCCTGCTTCTATGATGAAAAAGCCGCTATCGGCCGCCGCTATCGCCGTCAGGACGAAATCGGCACGCCGTTCTGCGTTACGATTGACAGCCAAACCCTCGTCGACGGTACTGTTACCGTCCGCGACCGTGACACGCTGGAACAGTCCCGCGTTAAGAAAGACGAAGTCGCCGCGTTCATCGAAGAAAAGATTAAGAAATAATTTTGGAGTGCGACGGCTTGCCGTCGCTTTTCCAAGAAAACATTTAAAACATCCGAAAACGTCTTTCGTGCCAGTAACGTTAGAACAATAAATATTCGATTTAATATCGATATTGTTCATACGTTGTTGGCACGAAATTCTTTTAATATACTTCGTAGCTTAAATTTAATGAAAGCGACGGCAAGCCGTCGCACTCCATAAATCTCGTCACGTGTTTTTTTGTACCAGCCAGTCGCCAAGGCGGGGGAAGAGCTGCTGGATTGCAAAGAGAAGCCGGGCTTTCCAGGGCATGACGAGTTCAGGAAGCCCTTTTTCTGACGCCTTGAGAATGGCGGCGACCAGCTTTTTCGGGTCGAGCTTTTTGACTTTCACCCCAGCGCCGGGACGCCGCGCCGATTCCGGCAAGTCTTCCAAGCCCTCTAACGGATAAAGTCGTTCCGTCTCTCGGGCAATGGGACCGGGGCAGACGAGCAGGACTTTTAGACCCTGCGAGCCGAGTTCCAATCTTAACTGCTGCGAGTACGCGGCGACGGCGTGTTTCGACGTCGGGTACGCGCCCGTCCAGCGTGACGCAGATTTCGACGCCAGCGACCCGATGTTGATAATTCGTCCCTGCGTTTTGAGCAGTTCCGGCAAGAATGCGTGCGTAACGCGAACCAGAGCGAAGAAGTTGAGCTTCATGACTTTCTCGAACTTGTCCGCCGTCCAGTCCAGCATCTTGCCGCGATCCGTTCTGCCAGCAACGTTGACCAGAACGTCAACTTTGCCGTACGCATCCAGAACGAAACTCTTGAGCTTTTCGACGTCCTCGTCTGACGTTACGTTGCACGCCAGACCGGCGCAGTCGATTCCTTCCTGCTGAAGCTCTGTAACAGCGACGTCTACAATTTCCGGTTCCAGGGCGGCGATGACGACTTTTCCGCCTGCCTTTCCAAACGCCTGAGCCAGTTCTTTGCCCAGCCCGCTGGAACCGCCTGTAATTACGATGACTTTATCTTGCCAAAACATGGTTTGTTAGTTAGGAGTTAGGAGTGAGGAGGGAGGAGCTACGCCTCGCAACTTAAAATGATTCGCCGAGTTTATTAAAAATCTCTTTGACGGCTTCCTCCAGCGACATTCCGTAAATGGACGCGCCGGCTGCTTTGACGTGTCCGCCGCCGCCAAAGGTCTTCGCCAGTTGAGCGACGTTGTAGTCGCTTTTACTGCGGAAGTTCGCCTTGACGTACTGTTTGCCGTCTGTGCTGATTTGTTCTGAAAGCAAAACCGCAACGTGAACGCCGGCAACGGTCAGAAACTGGTTGATCACCCCTTCCAGATCGCTGTGCTTGGCGTCGAAACGTTCAAAATCAGCGCGTTTGGCGAATGTGATGATTACTTTGCCGTCGAAATACTGTTGAGCGTTGTTCATGTAAACGCCCATCATTTTGAGTCGGGCGAACGGGAACTTCTCGAACAGGGAAGCGTACAAGACCGATGGGACGGCGCCGGCTGCGACCAGCTTTGCTGTAACGCTGAACGTTGCGTCTGTAACAGACGGGAACCGGAACCAGCCAGTGTCTGTGCAGATGGCGGTGAAAAGCGCCTGCGCCGCAGCGGGCGACATCGGGACTTTGAGTTTGTCAAACGCCTGAGCGATTAGCAGCCCCGTCGAGTCCGCCAGGGGATTGGAAAACAGCGCAGCATTGAACGAGTCGCCAATCGTGTGATGGTCAACGATAATCAGCGGGACGCCGGAATCGACAATCGGGTCTGCCGCCTTGTCCAGCTGAGAGCGCGACGAGGTATCGACGACCAGAATAGCGTCGAAATTCTTCCGGATCCAGGACGCTGTACAGCGGGGCGTCCACGGACGGAACTGTTTCCCTTTGGGATCCAGAAAAGTCAAATTGCCGGGCGTGGGCGAGACGTTGTAAATCCTGGCTTTACAGCCGAAGGATTCGACGAGTTCCGCCGCCGCCAGTTCGCTGCCCAGGGCGTCGCCGTCCGGGTTGACGTGAGATGTAATGAGGACTCTTTCCTTATTTTCCAATGCGGCTTGAAACCGCTTCCATGATATTGTTTTCATTTCGTTGTGTTACAGTTTATTTGATTCCAAACGCGGCTTTATAGGCATTGGCGATTTCCGGATGGTAATCGAAATTGATTCCGTCTTCGTTAATGGGAACTTCAAGCGCGTTCATGTCGTGAACGAGCGATTGGATTTCCTCTTCCGGGGAAACGCGCGGCGGGACGTCTCTGCCCAACGGGGTCAGCCAGGCGTTGAGCGTGTGTCCGCCGTCGACGAGCAGATCAACGCCGGTAACGTAGTTGGACGCGTCAGACGCCAAAAAGACAACCGGTCCCGCCAAGTCTTCCGGACGTTCCATGTATCCCATGGGAGTAAGAGAGCGGATCCTCTCTCTAACCTCAACCGGGGTGCTGGCGTGCATGGGCGACAAAATATAGCTGGGGCTGATGCAGTTGACGTTGATGTTGTGACGCCCCCATTGGGCGGCAAGAGCGCGGGTCATTTCGACCACGCCGCCTTTGGAGCCATCGTACGAGGCGTTGCAGTTGGCGATTCTCGCGGACATGCTGGCGGTGTTGATAATCTTTCCGCCTTGCGGCTTTTTGTCAACCTTGTTTTGAGCGATAAACTTTCTGGCTGCCGCCGCGCAGCAAAGCCAGGAGCCGGTGAAGTTGACGCCGATCACCTTTTCCCAGTCGCTTAACGGATACGATTCGTCCGGACCGAGAATTCCAATGCCGGCGTTATTGACGGCGATATCCAGACGTCCAAACGTTTCGACGACTTTGTCCGCCATCGCGTCAACTTCTACTGGATTACGGACGTTGCAATGGATGAAAACGCTTTTCACGCCCAAGGCGCGAATCTCTTCCGCCGTCTTTTCTCCGGTTCGGTCGTCAATGTCTACAATGGCGACGTTGGCGCCGGCTTTTGCCAGCGCGATTGCGTACGCGCGCCCGATTCCGACGCTTGCGCCTGTTACCCAGACGTTTTTGTTTGTCAGGTCAAATTGTTTTTGCATGTTGAAACTCATTCGTTGGCGGAAAGCGTCTGGAGAAAACCGTCTGTAACAATTTAATATGCTATAAACCGTCGATCTCTGTAAACTAACCGAAAAAAAGGGGAATGTATAATCAGGTTAAAAAGTAGTCTCGAGCCGGACGGTGAAGGGTTTCAGCAATTTCCGGCATGATTCCGTACGAACAGGCGAGGATTTTAATCGGATGAATGCACGGCTTTGTGGATTTATGCTCCATCGCGATTCGGCAGCTGGAACAGTCTGTTGTCGAGGCTTGAATGGTCGGTTTGCGAAGCTGATTAATCAGCGGCATTCCAATCCTGATGGAGTTATGGTAATTCTTCGACTGCATGCCGTAAATTCCCGCCATTCCGCAACAGCCGGCTTCGATTGTTTCAACGGTTAAACCGGGAATAAGCCGAAGCAAATTGACTGTTGGATAACCGATATTCAAGGCGCGCAAACGACAGGGGGCGTGATAGCCGAGAGTCATGTTAATTGGCTGGAATTTCAAATTAAGCTTGCCGTTGAGATGAAGCGCCCAAAGATACTGGCTCATATCGTAAATGTTTTCGGAAACCAGTCGGGCGTCGGGTTCTCTGTCCAGCAGCATTGGGTACTCGTACTTGATACAGTACGTATCCGCCGGTTCGACGCAGACAATATCGCAGGAGTCTCGAATGGCGTCTGCCAAAATATTGACGTTGTGACGCGCCAGGGCCGCGGCTTTGTCTCTCATGCCCATCGTTAGAGCGGACAATCCGGACGGCTTTTGATTGACGCTGCAAACGACGTCTATGCCGTTGTACTGAAGAATCTTCATAACGGCTTCTGCCAAAGCGACGTCGTGGTAGTTTGCAAACGCGGAAACAAAGAAGAATACCCGCTTGACGCCGGATTCCGGGTTATAATCCTGATGTCGAATGTCAAATTGGGAATACTCGTCCAAAAAAGAACGCGCTGGAATGGGCGGAACTTTTCTGACCGATGAAATCCCCAGCGTCTTTTCCAGAATCAATCTGCAAAACGGAGACTTGAGAACAGTCGAGGCGAGCGGACGAAACGCGATCGCCAGCCGACTGAGCTTGTCGAACTGAGCTATAAGTTTATCTGAAAAACCCAGCCCCATGGCGGAAACGTAAGCGCTGCGCGCCTGAAGAATCATTTGAGGAACCGGCGTGTGACGCGAACATTCAAACTGGCACGAACGGCAGTTAAAACAGCTGTCGATAATCTCTTTGACTTCGCTGGAAAGCAGCTCCGGCAATTCCAGCTGTTTGAGCGCAAAAGCGCGAATCAAATTTGCCTTGGCGCGAGGCGAGATCGTTTCTCGCAGTTCCCGTCGAAACAGAGGACAGGCGCGTCTGCCGGGATCTTGACTGCGGCACGACCCGCAATTGTTACAGGTAAAGCAGTCCCGAAATACCTGCTCCTGCCGCCAATCCATTTGAAGGACTGTTAAATCCTCCAGCTTGTCCGGTTCGGACGAACGATTCATCGAAGGCAAATCGGATTGATCCGTCTTCTCAATTTCCTCTGTGGTTTCTGGCTGTTCGGAATTCTCTGAAGACGCGGCTGTTTTATCTTTTCTGGATTTTTTGTTTTTTGATTCTTTGGATGAAATGAAAATGGGTTCAACGACTTCCGGAATTTTTCTGGCTTCTAAAATTTCCTTTGTCGTTTTGGAATAATCGGCGCGAAGATTGAGCGTTGGCTGGGAATCGTCCGGCGAGACAATCTTTCCGGGCTGGAAAAGAAAGTTCGGGTCGAAAGCAAGCTTGATGTCTCGATAAACTTCGTAATAATCAGGGCTTTGCTGTTTCAGGAAATACTGACGGCTTATTCCGCTGCCGTGTTCTCGACCGAGATATCCGCCGTATTTCCACGCCAGTTCATAATATTTGGACGCAAACGAGAGCAGCTTGTCGCGGTCTGCCGGCTCGTGCAGGTTCAAAAACGGATGAAGACACATCTGTCCCTGCGGAGCGTGACAGTATATTGACGAACTGATTTCCTCTGACTGCATCAGAGCAAGGAGTTCCGCCAGAAATCCGTCCAGCCGAAGCGGGTTTACGGTAACGTCGTCTACGTAGGAGACTGGTTCGACAAGCTTCGTTTCGCTTGTGGTTGGCTGAATGTAGTTGCGAATGAGGTTGTAAATTTCCAACTCGTGTTCGTCGTTTGAATAGTTTTCAGCAAAAGCCAAATTGTTGTACAAACACAGATGTTCGTTAAGCGTTCGCAGCTGAGCGCGAATTTCACCCTGAGTTTCGGCAGAACAGAAAATCAACAGGGCAGCTTCCGCTTCCGGGGGAACAAGGAGGTCAATTCTGGCGTCTGTTTCGGAAATCAGATGCAGATGGCGTCTGTCCATCAAATCGCAGGAATCAATGTTCAGATGAATGACGTCCTTTGCCGCCAACGCGGCTTTGCGGATCGAGTCAAAGAAAAATAAAACCGCCGTTGTATGATTTGGAGTTGGTACAGCGCGCAATTCAAATTCCGTAAACGCCGCCAGCGTGCCTTCAGACCCGGCAAGAAGACGCAAATAATTGATATTGCCGTGTCGCAGAGCCGTCAGATTGTATCCGGCGTGATGAATGGAACTGTTTTCGGGGGTGAGGTCGATAAGCGCGGCGTGCTTTTCGTAGACTTGTTTCAGCCTCTGGGTCAGTTCCGCCAACGGGGAGCCAGCCGGAGCGTTTTTAACGCAGTCCATATCGAAATGAACCAGATTCCCATCGGCAAGAACCGCTTTAATTCCAGTTAAAAGACTGGAGGGCGCGCCGTATCTTAGCCAGTTTCCGCCTGCTGAATTGACGGCTATTTGTCCGCCGATGGTTGAGATTAGCTGGTTGCCGCCGTCTGGGCCGAAGGTTAGTCCGAAAGGATGAAGACTGGCATTGATTCGCTCTCGAACGGCGCCCGGCTGAACGCGAACGATAGTGTCCTGAATGCCGATAACGCGGCGCATGAATCGGGAGAAGTCCAAAATAAGCCCCGTTCCGAGCGATTCGCCAGCAAGGAAACTGCCGGCGCCGCGAGGATGAACGCTTAAACCGTTTTCTCTGGCGTAGTTGATTGTTTGAACCACGTCTCGCCAATGACGGGGACAAACAACCCCTAACGGACGCAATTGATGAATGCTTCCGTCGGTTGAATACAGCAGCGTTGTCGAGTTGTCGCAATCGACAGATCCTTCGATAACGCCGCGCAAGTCGTCCTGAATTCGTTCGCGTTGACTGTCCATGAGTTTTTATACTAGAACGCTATATTAATATTATATATCGGTTATTGTATACCAAAAGTCAAAACAAAGCAAGGGGGGGAATTCAATGAGTAATGTGGCGCGCACATAATTATTTTGTGAAGATAAATAAAGATGAGAAGCTCAATAACGACGCTGCGGAACTGCGTGGATTAACGTTCGCCGCCGTTATCGCAACGAATTATTTTCAAAGTTTAATAGCCCCGTTTTCGTCGGATAAATTTATTGAACGCAGGAAAATTTGCGTACGCCCATAAAGTGAATTATTTAGGTATTATAACGCACCTAAACCCTAAGGTGTAGTATTTATAATTCTCTTTTTTGCTATAACGATATGCTGATCGACAGTATTGGGCGCAGTCTTTCCAACTGCCTCCACGATATACGCGATATGATCCAATTGGGGGACCAACTTGATTCGTAACTTTTCCGTTCGGATAAACTTCATACCAGTCAGCACACCACTCCCGAACGTTTCCATGCATGTCGTATAACCCCCATGCGTTGGGTGAATAACTGCCAACTTTCATTGTCGTTTTTAGGTATTTTCCCTTGGTTGTCGTTCCGTATGGACAAGTGCCCGCGCAGTTTGCCTTGTCTCCATTCAAAGCGTTACCCCAAAAATATGCCGTTGAACTGCCTGCACGGCAAGCATATTCCCATTGAGCTTCTGTTGGAAGTTGTACTGACATGCCAATCAAAGAGCAGCATTTTATGCAAAAATCCTGACATTCTTTCCATGATACTTGTTCAACAGGGAGGTTTTCGCCTTTAAAATAACTAGGATTCTCTCCCATAATCGCCATCCATTGCTTTTGAGTAACTTCCGTTTCCATTATCCAGAAACCTTTAGTCAACGTAACTGGATGCTGAGTTTCGTCACTACTACGTTTATTTTCCGAATCTGGCGAACCCATTGTGAACGTTCCAGGCGGACAATAACGGAATGTGAACTCCACTCCTTTTATTCTTAAAACCCCTCGATCACCCGCTTTTAACGAACCTGAGGGCAGCTTATTCGACGACGATGGCGAATTCTGTAATAATTCCATCATCTTATGGGCATAATCGCGTTCGCGTCTTATAGAAATAATGTTTGGACACAGAGCAATTGCCTCGTCAAACGTTTTGATGGCAAGCGCATAATTCTTGTCATCCATCGCCTTTCGCGCCTCTTTTACAAGATCTTGAGCTTTATTGACGTTTATGTCTTCCGCAAGAGTGAAGTCCGTAACGGTTCCGCTGAAATAGGGACGCTGAATTTTATTATGACTATTTTTGACTTGCTCTTTTGTGTGTGCGGTTGTCCAAGTGTAAACCTCCATTAGCGTGAGTTTGCCATCATGATTGGCGTCCGCTTTACCTGAAAGGGCTGCAGCAAAGTTTTTTGTGAAATAGCCGTTACCGCTGTCTCGGTCTTCCCAACTTTCTTCCCCTTTAGCGCAACTTTGAAAAAGCGCTATTCCTTCGGGAGGGGACGGAATGACCTGTAGTCCTTTTCCGCCGATTCCCTTTGAGCCCTTATTCGGATCATTGCGGCACGCGTCTACAACTATCCATTTGAATTTGGCGTTGCATTTTGTGGCAAGAATGTTCATTAACTTTGTGATTGAAACACTCGTTTCTTCGAGATTTTTCACATCCACATCTGGCGGACAGAAATAAACATTTTTGCCTTCCTGCGCCCCGTGTCCTGACAACGCGATGAACACTACGTCGGACAATGTAGCTTTTTTAACAATGTCGGAAATGGCAATCTCGATATTCTTTTTCGTCGGAAGATCTTCGAAATTGTTGCTGCCAGTTACAAGAATTCGAATATCGTTTCCTGCAAAACCGATTTTCATCAACGCATTTTCTAGCGTTTTCATGTCGTTGACGCAACATTTGAGTTTCGGAACGGTTATATAATCGTCAACTCCAACCAGAAGAGCGTACTTGCGCGCCTCGGCGTTCGACGTAAAACAAAAGGCAAGGACGAAAAACAGGAATAGGAAATATCGACGCATTGAAGTCTCCTGTAAATATATTATAGAAAAATATTACCTATTAATTTAACATAAAGAAAAAGTTTATTCAAGGGGGAGAGGAGAATAGTTAGGGGTTAGGAATGAGGAGTGAGGAGCTAAATGAATTAGCAATTGTCAATTAGCAATTAGCAATTGAATAAGTGTTAAGTGATAAGTAGTAAGTGGTAAGTTAGTTGAGCGCTTGCGTCCTTACCACTAACCACTAATAACTTAATACTATTCCCTATTCCCTCCGTGGGTTAAAACCCACGGCTATTAAAATTGAACCGCTAACGCGGTTCTAGCGGAAGCGCTTCGCGCTGCGGTTAATTAACTACAGCCTACTGCCTCTTGCCTAATGCCTCAAAAAAATCCCTCCCCCCTCTCTTTACAAAATCGGGTCGTCGTGTAAAATATTTTCATCTTGCAATCGGGGGGGCTGAAGCGTTCGCGGTAAAACGGTTTCAGCCGGACGCAAGACGGCGTCTTTCCCAGACGTCCTTTCTTTCCCCATGCACTCCAACCCGATGGAAATCATTATGTCAGAACGCATTGAACACGAATGCAGCGTTTCAGCGATTTATTGGATGGATGAGGCAGTCGCTCCGGAAGGCGACGCCAGTTCCATGGTCTCAAACAACAACATCACCCCTATGCTGCAGCAAATGCTCTGCGATCAGCAAAACCGGGGTCAGCTGGCGGCGGGGATTACAACCTACGACCCGGACCGTCCGCAAATTTTGGACACGTACAAAGACGTCGGATCGGTCAATGAAGTCTTCCGCGTCTCCCATCCCGGCAAATTTCAGGCAATTTTGAAAGAGTACGCCGGGCGAGCGGGAATCGGTCATACCCGATACGCGACCTGCGGACAGGAAGACCCGCGATACGCTCAGCCTTTTGAACGGCATCACGGACGGCTCTGGAAATGGTTCTCTTTTGCGTTTAACGGCACTCTGGCAAACTACCCTGAACTTCGCGAACAGCTTCTTTCCAAACAGGGTTATCACATTACTCTTGAAGGCGACACCGAAATCATGATGCACACCCTTTCTTACGCTCTGCGCGGAGAAACGGAACCGTCTTTTGTGGACGTCATGAGAAACGTCTACACTCAGTTTGACGGCGCGTACAATATCGCCTTTATCAACGGCTGCGGAGAGATGTTCGTCGCTCGCGACCCGTTGGGGCTTCGACCTCTGTGCTGGGCGGTTCAAGGACGTCTGTTCGCCGCCGCCAGCGAATCAATCGCTCTGCGTAACATGGGATTCCGCGAAATCAACCACCTGGAGCCCGGTACGATGGTTATCGTCAATTCCAAGGGCTACAAGGTCGAACGCTATGCAGACCCGGTTCCGCAAAAACGCTGTTTCTTCGAATGGATTTACTTTGCCAACGCCGCCAGCGAAATCGACAACCTGGGCGTCTATCAGGCGCGTGAAGCCGCAGGACGCATTCTGGGCAAAAACGAAGACAACGTCGGCATCCTCCAGGGCGGAGACGACGTCATTGTCGTTCCGGTTCCGGACACCGCCAAAGCCGCCGCGGCTGGATACGCTCACGTGCGCCATCTGCCGTGTCTGGAAGGTTTGATGAGAAACCGTTACGCGGGCCGCACGTTCATTCAAAGCAACACCGGCAGAAGCTATGCTGTGAGAAGCAAATATGCGGTTCTGCCCACCGTTTTGGGCGGCAAGAAAGTCGTTCTGGTTGACGACAGCATCGTCCGTTCCACGACGATTCGCGCTTTGATGAAAATCCTGCGCGAAGTGGGCGGCGCGGCGGAAGTTCACCTGCGAATCGCCTGCCCGCCGATTATCGCCCCGTGCTTCTACGGCGTTGACATGTCCCTCCTGGGCGACCTGTTCGCTCCTCATTTCCTGGAAGACGGATACAAAGGCGAATTCACGCCGGAAGTTCTCGACAAGATGGCGAAAGACCTCGGCGCCGACTCGCTCCGATACCTGCCCGTTGACAACATCGGCACGTCAATCGGCTGCGGTCAGGACACCTTCTGCCTGGGCTGCTGCACGCGCGAGTTCCCCACGCCCAAGGGCAACGAACTGTTCGAGAAATCTTTGAAAATCTTCCAGGAACACAAAAAAGTCGATAGAGTTTATGACTGATACAATTCAGAATTTGTGAGTTGCGACAATAGCTCTTTGCGCGAATAACATTAATCTTTCTAGTATGAAGATTAGAAAGAACGCAGAGAGCGCAGACAACTCGCAGAGTTCACAGACGGGCTGGAAATGTGGCGACAACGCCAAGTGCGTTGGTTGCGGTGCGATTCCTGCCCGTTTTTTATTTTAAATTTGCAAGCGGACATCGTGTCATAGCCCGAGAATCGGGCGTAGATGACACATGGACGCTTGCTTCTGCGTTGTCTGCGAGGAGTCTGCGTACTCTGCGTTCATAATAAAAACCGAATTACTACGACTTGCTCAGTTTTCTCGCAAGTTTGATAGCGCAGGTCATGCTCAGCGAACTCGGTTTGACGCCGGGCGTTGAGCCAAACGCGATGTCCATGGCGGTGCCGTGGTCGACGGACGTTCTGACAATCGGCAGTCCCAGCGTGATGTTGATTCCCGTATCGAATCCAAACGCTTTCATGGGAATGAGTCCCTGATCGTGATACATGCAAATATACACGTCCGTCTGCATTCTCCGTGACGGAATAAACGCTGTGTCTGGCGGAATGGGCCCGACGATGTCGTATCCCGCCTGTTTCGCCTGTTCGACGGCGGGCGCGATGGCGAGTTCTTCTTCCCGGTTGCCGAACAAGCCGTTTTCTCCCGCATGCGGGTTGAGTCCGCAGACGGTAAAGCGCGGCTCTCTGTCCAGTATCTTGCGCCAGGCGGCGCGGTTAATTTCCAGCGTCTCCCAAACGCGCTCCCGGGTAATGAGCTTCGGGACGTCGCTGTACCCGACGTGCGCCGTTACCAGCGCCGTTGTCAGTTCAGACGAGCTGAGAACCATGCAGATGCTTTTCGCCCCGGTGTAATGAGCGAACATCTCCGTATGCCCCGGAAAGGGAACTCCCGCCAAGTGCAGCGCGACTTTATGAATCGGTCCGGTTACAACGCCCGCGCCCAAACCGGATAGCGTCCAGTCAATAGCCGATTTGATGTAATCGAACGACGCCTGACCGTATTCGGCGCAGATTCGACCCGGGGCGTGATCGGTCATGTCGACGTTGTCGAAGTCTACGATCTGAACCGGGCTGTCAGCGATCGCGCCGGCGGCGAATTCCCGGTACGGGACGACTGGGATGGAATCGAAAATCGGCATGTCCGCCGGGGCGACAGAATATTCTGCGGCCTTTTTCAACAACGCTGCCGACCCGAGAACGGCAATCGGCGCGTCGGTCGGGTTGACCATCTCTTTAACGGCGCACGCAGCGCATATTTCCGGTCCGACCCCGGCGGGATCGCCTTGAGTTATCAGTAACGGTTTCATGGAATTATTCAAAACTACTTGAAATATCTTCAAAAGGGGATATAATTAGAAGTGGTTAGTGGTAAGTGGTTAGTGGTAAGTAGGAATAACGCTTGCGTCCTTACCACTAGAGTTGAGAGTGGTTAGTGGTAAGTGGTTAGTGAAAAGTTGGAGCAGCGCTTGCGTCCTTACCACTTACCACTTAAAACTTACCACTTAAAGTATGAGTAGCGCTTGCGTCCTTACCACTTACTACTTACCACTTACCACTACAGTCCAGCCCCTAACTATTATACGCCGTTCGTTTTTTTTGGCAACCCGCAGTTGTTCATGATTAACAGATTTCCGAAATTATTTCTGCTGTTTACCGCCGTTCTGTTTATCGGGACGGTTGCGACGCTGAAAAATATCGGCGCGCTGACCGCTGACCGTGTCTCGCAGAACGTCTGGATTCTGTTGGGCTGCGAGCTGGGCGCGCTGCTGTGCATCTGTCTGTGCGCTCTGCGGGAAGCGCATCTGCTGCGTCGCAAAGTCCTGGTTCAAAACGAACAGCTCAAGCGTCAGGCGTTGCACGACCATCTGACGCAATGCTATAACCGCCGCGCTCTGTTCAGCCTGCTGGGCGAGATGGAACTGTCCGGGTCAGACGACTGGCCGCTGGGGTTCCTGATGATCGACGTCGACAATTTCAAACAAATCAACGACAATTTCGGACACGCTGCTGGAGACGTCGTTCTTCAAAACGTTGCGGAACATCTGCGCTCTGCCGTTGGCGAGACGGGCTATCTGGCGCGGTACGGGGGAGACGAATTCTGCGTTCTGCTGCCCCGGACGTCAAGAGAACAAACCGCCGCCGTCGGCGAGACGCTGCGTCAGACTATAGAATCCCACCCGTTAAACGTGAAAACGCCGAATTCGTCTGTCCCGGTTGGACTGAACGTTACGCTGAGCATAGGCGCGATTTGCGCCGAGAATCGAGAGACGACAATCGACCAGATTCTCACCGCGGCAGACGCCGCCATGTATCAGGCGAAACAGGCGGGCAAGAATCGGGTCGTGGTGGGGAAAGTAAGCTGTTAGCTATTAGCCTCTAGCTGTTAGCTTGGAATCTTGTAGTTCTAAGCGTTAACGCCTGAAGCTAAAATCACCAAACTAGTAGCTAGAAGCTAGCGGCTAGAAACTCTATTTTGTTACTGACGGCTGGTCAGTCGTCGGTTCGGCGCTTTCGACGTTGGCAGACGGCGTTTTCGTTGCGCTATCGTCTCCGTTAACGCAGTATTTGTTAAACAGAGCGAATCCGATAAACATCAAGACCAGAACGCCAATCCAGAACCAAAACCAAAACGGCGACTCGATGGGATCTTCTTCCTGATCGCTGTTGTTCTCCCTTGCGTTGAGATTGTTTTGCTCAACGTTGATTTTCTTATCTTTCGACATGATATATTTCTCCTGTTGAAAATTGCTTTTTTGAAAATGACACTTAACGATAAGACAGACCACACGTCTTTTATGCGTGTGTGTAAGAATCAAATCAGAAGCGGAGAATTAATCTGAGGACGAACGAACGCCTTATCTGTTTTAATGGAAGAATGTCCGGTATAAACAACGACGTTGTACAAACAGGACGTCGAGAAAGACCCTAAAGAATCGAAATTGTACCGAAGCTGTTTGGCTTTTTGAGTAACGTCAAACGCGATAAAGGGAGCTGTTCCAGAATCAATAAACGTTTGACGGGTTTGATTATCGTTCCCGAAAATCGACAAGTCTCCCGGCATGGCGGCTGCAAAAACCTGCAGCGCCATTGCCAATACCAGCGTCAGGGAGATGATTTTGTTTTTCATTT
Source organism: Thermoguttaceae bacterium (assembly GCA_017407125.1). Lineage (GTDB taxonomy): Bacteria > Planctomycetota > Planctomycetia > Pirellulales > Thermoguttaceae > RUG11551. Next base: position 15,171 of record JAFQXE010000019.1, on the reverse strand, counting down.
CATCAGGTCGATGAAATCATCGTAGACGCAGCGGGCGTCTTGCGGACGGGTCGGCGCGGTTGGATTCCAGGAGATGCCGATAATCGGGTATTTACTGTGTCGGAAGCCTTCGACAATGTCCGGGAAGTTCAGGTTGGTATGGGTAACGAAGATGTCGTCGAGCAGCGGGTTTTCTTCCGCTTCTTCTTCAAAATCTTCGCCGTCCAGACCGTAGTCGATGTTCTTCGAGACAATAGAAACCAGCCCGGATTCGACGTCCTGAACCGGAATGTTGACGCCGTGATGGCCGTGTTCCAGAATGCAGGGGTTGATTCCCAGTCCCATGCCGAGCATGAGAGAGCCGAGTCCAATTGCCAGAACCGGAACCTTGTCCGCCAGCTTTTCGACTGTGTTTTCGATGATGTTGCCCACCCACGGCGCGCCGGGGCCGTTGGAAATAAAGACTCCGTCAGGATTGAGAGCCAGAATTTCTTCCGCCGTGGTGGAATACGGAACGACGGTAACGTCGCAGCCGAAACTGACAAGCGTCTGAAGCTGGTCGCGGCGAACGCCCAGGTCGAGAACGACGACGTTGTAACGTTTGTCCGTCTGACGTTCGTCAATCCACGCGCTTTTTTCCGTCCATTTATACGGGGCTTTGCAGGAAACTTCCGCAATCAGATTGGGGAACGCTTCCAGGTTGATTCCGCCGTGACAACCGCAGCCGCAATCGCAATCGCAATCGTCGTCGCAGTCGCAGTCTTCGTCATGATGGCAATGATGACCTTCCTGAGCGCATTTGCAGTTCTCGTCGCCGCAATGGTCAGCGGTGCAGTCCGGGTCGCCGCCGTTGGCGATGATCGCCGCGCGCTGAGCCTGTTTGACGAGGTCGGAGACGGACAGCCGCTCTCCGCAGGCGATAACGCCGTACTTGGGGCCGTGATCTCGAAGGTGCTTGGCAATGGCGCGGGTGTCGACGTTTTTCATCGCGACAACGTCGTTGGCTTTGAGGTACTCTTCCAGCGTCTGCTCGGATCGGAAGTTGGACATGATCGGGCTAAGCTGACGAACGACCAAGCCGGAGATTTTCGGGCCGTCGGACTGGGAATCCGCAGCGTTGACGCCCACGTTCCCGATTTCCGGATACGTCATGGTAACGATGTTGTTGTAATTCGCCGGGTCAGTCATGATTTCCTGATAACCGGTCATGCACGTATTGAAAACAATCTGTCCGGAACGAATGCCTTCCGCTCCAAACGCGTCGCCGAGAAAGACTTTGCCGTCTTCGAGTACTAAATATGCCATCGTAATTCAAAGTAAGTAAGGGTTTTTCTGCGTCCAAACGCCGCTGCCAACGCAACTTGTAAACGCATTTCTTCTATTATAGCGCCAATCAGACCGGAAGGAAGGGGGAGCGGGCAGGCGGTTTTCAGCAAATTTGCTTATATGATTCTGTCGTTTTTTGCCGCGCAGATAGGCTCGCCTTTTTCCGTATTTGAACTGGCTATTTGTCTGATTTTCTCCAAATTCAGCATTTTGCAAGCTAAATTTTCAAAATATAGTAATTCCTTTCCTTTCAGGTCTTGCAGTTTTTTAATTGTCGGGTATATTAATAAACGTCAGCGCATAGAATTCTAAGCGTCACATTACCTACAGACTTTTAATTCTTATCCAGGAGAGGCTCCACTCATGCGACGTATCCTTACCATGTTGTTTTTCGTTTTAATTGCCTGCATGACTCAAACGACTGAGGCGAGAAAGGTGGCAGTGTTGATTGGCGTGGATGATTATGCTAACATTCAACCGCTTAAATGCGGCGGCTGCGGATACTTCACGAAAAACTTTGCAGTCTCCCTTTCTGGAGCAGCGAATTTCAATCGCGTTGGTCGGCTTACGCTGATGGAAGCCTGGACGACGGAGCATACAAAGTCGGAAGTTCTCAAAGCTGAAAAAGAAACTCTACGTCCTTATTTCAGCGGTTCGATTTCAGACTTCACGCTCGCGGAAGACTTAAACGTTCCCAAGGCAAAAGATCTTGTGCCGGAAGCGAACAAGGCGAGAGATAAAGAAATCATGGAGCTTACCGTCAAAAAGCGCGACGCCTCTATTGCTCAAAATCCGAAACCCGAAAGCGACCAAAACCCCAAAACGACGGCGTCGTCAAATAAGCCGGGCGACCGCATGGTTAAGGTTGTCAACGGAGTAGAATTCGCATTTCGCTGGTGCCCGCCGGGAACGTTTATGATGGGGTCGCCGGAGTCGGAAGAGCGCCGGAAAAATGATGAACATCAGCATCAAGTGACGTTAACCGAAGGCTTTTGGATGATGGAAACAGAAGTTACGCATGAGCAGTGGAAAGCAATCATGGGCGAAAATCCAAATAAGGAGTATCAAAATTGGCGTAGTTTTGCTGAGAAATATCCTGTAGACACCGTATCCTGGAATGACTGTCAGATATTTTGCCAAAAATGCACAGAGTTAGGATTAAGCATTCAGTTGCCGACAGAAGCTCAATGGGAATACGCCTGCCGAGCGGGAACAACAGAAATGTACGCTGGAGATATTTACAAATTGGCAACGTTTGGACAATATGCCAAAAATGTAAAAGCTGGAGAACCTAATAATTGGGGATTATACGATATGCATGGGAACGTCTTCGAATTGTGTTCAGACTGGTATGGAAGTTATCCCAACAAAAACGTAACCGACCCCCAAGGTCCTTCGACAGGCAAGTATCGCGTCATGCGAGGGGGCTGTTATCAGAATGCCAAAGAATATTGTCGATCAGCAAATCGCGGCAAATGCCTTCCTGATTTTAAAATTGTTTTTTTAGGTTTTCGTTGTGTCATCGGCAAGGGGGTTCATTCGACTTATATTCCAATAGCTGCATCTGATAAACCCAAGTCAAATGTTACACAAATCAGCGATTTTGGTCAGGGAGTCAAGGCGGGCGAGCGTAAAACTGCAATCGTCAACGGCGTGGAATTTGCCTTCAGATGGTGTCCTCCCGGTACGTTTACGATGGGGTCGCCTTTGGAAGAACCTGGGCGCTCAGATGATGAAACGCAATATCGAGTTACGCTGTCTAAAGGTTTCTGGATCATGGAAACGGAAGTAACTCAGGAACAATGGATGACAGTTATGGACAAAAATTCCAGTTTTTTTAAAAACGATAAAAATCCTGTAGAAATATGGTTTTGGAATGATTGTTTGGAATTTTGTAAAAAGTGTACAGAATTAGGCTTGCCTCTGGAGATTCCGAAGGAAGCGCAGTGGGAATACGCTTGTCGGGCGGGCAGCGACGGCGCGTATTCAGGAAACCTTGACGAAATTGCGTGGTATAAAGGCAATAGCGGAGCTAGAACTCATGCTGTAGGAAAGAAGAAGCCCAACGCCTGGGGCTTGTACGACATGCACGGCAATATGTCGGAATGGTGCCATATTTACATCGAATCTAATCCTGACGAGAAAGAAATTAAAGAAGCGATTCTCCGCGGCGGCTGTTGGGAATCAAAACCCGAAGATTGTCGTTCTGCATCGCGGAGCCATCAGAGTAAACATTGGGGAATCTACTACGATTCGGGATTGCGCTGTGTGTTGTCAAGCGACACTGAAATAACTCTTTCAAAAATTGAAACGTCTGCTTTACCAAACAAAAAAACTGAATCTGCCGTGCAAAAAAAGAGCAATCCTAATGCCGGCAAACGCAAAGTTATAAATGTCAATGGCGTGGAATTTGCCTTCCGGTATTGTCCTCCTGGAACTTTCAAGATGGGATTGCCAAAAGACGAAGATGGCGCAGAAATGTTATGTATTCAAGATAAACGTGATTATATTAACAAGATTGAAAAACAGCATGAAGTTACTCTGACTAAAGGATTCTGGATAATGGAAACAGAGGTAACGGTTGGCATGTACAAGGCGTTTATCGACGAAACAGGGTACAAACCTGACAAAAAGAAAAGAGCTGTTGGCATTAATGGCTATAAGACTGAACTTGACGCCAAGTATTCCTGGCTCAATCCGGGTTTCATTCAAAACGAGAACTTTCCTGTAACGTGCGTTACTTGGCACAGCGCTACAGCGTTTTGCGAGTGGCTAAGTAAAAAAACAGGTCTGAAAATTCAACTTCCAACGGAAGCGCAATGGGAATACGCATGCAGCGCCGGAAATGAGGATTATATCGGAATATATACCAACAATGACGATATCGCTTGGACTGGGAATAATAGCGATTCATTATCTCATCCGGTAAAAACAAAGAAAAGCAACGCATGGGGGTTGTACGACACAATGGGCAATGTTTGTGAATGGTGCCAGGATTGGTATGGAGATTATCCCGACGAAGCCGTAACTGATCCAACGGGACCATCAAACGGTGAAGATCGGGCGCTTCGCGGAGGCTGTTATACTTATAGAAGAACCCACTGTCGGACTTCAGCCCGTACGTTTTCATCTCCCGATCTGGAGTGTTGTTTGATCGGATTCCGTTGCATTATTGCAAATGATTCCTTGTCTATTTCTTCAAAGACAGAAGATGCTGCATCCGCTGACAGAAATAAAGAATCTGTAATTCAAGACTCCAACGGCGATGAAAATTATCCTGGAAAACGGGAAATTACAACCGTTAACGGCGTGGAATTTGCCTTCCGATATTGTCCTTACGGAACGTTCAAGATGGGATCCATTTATTATGAACATGGACATTTAGACAGCGAAATTGAACATCAAATATTGTTAACTAACGGTTTCTGGATATTGGAAACAGAAGTTACGGTTGGCATGTTCAAAGCGTTTGTTAACGATTCTGGTTATAAACCTAAAGGGAATACGCCTCAAGTTTGGAATAATACTTCAAAAGAATTGGAAGATAATCCAAGTCTGTCCTGGACAAACCCGGGTTACGAACAAGACGACAATTATCCGGTTACGTGCGTAAGTTGGGATGACGCTGCAGCATTTTGCGAGTGGTTAAGTAAAAAAACAGGCAAGAGCATACAGCTTCCAACGGAAGCGCAATGGGAATATGCCAGTCGTTCTGGATCCATTCAAACACACTATGTCGATGGCGAGAGATGTTGGTATGAAAAGAATTCCGATAATCATCCTCATCCAGTGGGCAAGAAAAATAAAAACGCCTGGGGATTATATGATATGCAGGGAAACGCGAGCGAGTGGTGCGCTGACTGGCATGAAGAGTATAAAAATGAATGTTTAACAGATCCGAAGGGACCTGCAAATGGAGAAAAACGCGTCCATCGAGGCGGCAGATGGAACAGCCGTATTGAAAATTGTCGGTTTGCATACCGAGACAGTGCAATTCCTGCATTCAGGAGCAACTTTATTGGGTTCCGCTGCGTCAAAGGCGAATAGTTTTATCATCATATTTGTTTTTGATTCTTCCGATAAGTTGGCGCGCGCCTGTCAGCGTTTGAGCGGGTCTGTCCGCTCACGAATTTTGGCAAACCAGAGTGCGTTAGAGCTCAGGCGCGTTCATAATTGGGTGGTACGAAATTAGAATAAGAACTACCTATTTTCGCAACCCCAAATTTATCGCATCCAAGCCGGCAAAACAGCATAAAAAAGCCGCGGAGACGTTCCCGCGGCTGTTCAAATTGAAGTTTAGACATGGATGAAACTTTTGAGCGCGTTGTTCCGATAGTCTTCTTTATTTTTTTTTCTTTTTTGTATTGGAAGGCAGCGCTTCGGAAGATGCTTTTTTTAATGAATCCTCTGGCAAAAGCATTTCAATCTGCCCGGTTAGGGAGTCTAACGCCAGTAATCGAACGGTTTGCATCAGTTCAGCGCACATCATTTCAATTTCTTTGTGAATCCTGGTTTGCATTTCTAACTGTTCTTGAAAACCATTAACCGATTCACAGGCAGATTTAACGCTTTCCTCTGTACTCCTGTTTGATTTAATCAGATTATTGGCTTCCTTTAAAAAAGGCTTTTGATCCTCTTGTATTTTTTGGATATCCTGTAAAAGGACTCTCTTGGATTCGTCCAGCAAAGAAAGCGTTGAATTCTGTAAATCCTTTATTTTTTTAGAAACAGTTGAAAGGTCTTTGATCAGTTTTTCCAATGTCGCGGCCAAATCTGTCAGTTGAAGGTTTGTTTTTGATTCAAACTCTTCCTGACGAGTCAATAAAGCAGAATTCATTTCCGATATCTGCTTGCCGGTTATTTGAACAGATTCTTCCAAACAAGAGCAGAACTTTCCGGATAAATAATTCAACGACGCCTGAATCTCTCCGGATTTATAATTTATTTTATCTTCCAGTGCGGAAATGCGCCTGTTTAACGATAAAAGTTCTTGACTTTGTTCGCCTTTGAACTCGGTAAAGTCTTTCAGGGAACAAAGTCGAATAAACCTCCAAAAATTAAATTTCTCTTTTTTGGAAACTGCGTCAGGAATGGAATTATCCGTATTCATTCGTCAGCGTTTTCAACTGCGTCAATTGCCAATTGGCAAATAATCTTTTTTTGGATGTTATTAATCAAAACATCTTCACTTTCGGATTGATTTTCATTATCCTCAATCATGCGTGAAATATCCTGAATTTGCCGATCAATAATTAAACGATTTTTCTCGAGTTCCTCATTATAGGCATCGTGAGCGTTACTCAAGGTTTCATTATAAAGATTGAGAATGTTCTTGTTTTGTTGGCGTTCAATCTTGGAGGAAAGGGATTTAAAATATTTTCTGTATTTTTCTTTTCGTTCGTCCTTGGAATCGCATTTGGCAATCTTTCTAAGTTTCTCGTTGTCGATGGAAACTTCATCTCTGATAATTTCGTCAACCTTTTCCTGGTTCCTTGTGATAGTATCGTCGATCATGCTTTCCAATCGAGAAATGTCCATGTTTTCGAATTGTTCGCGCAAGCTGTTAAACAATTCAATAAACGACGATCTGATCTCATCAATGTTATCTTGTTGAACTTTTTCCAGGTCTTTCTGCAAATCGTCACGAATTTTTGACAGAGTTGAAACATATTTAGCATTTGATTCGGTATTCCCCGCCTGTTTTTTATTATTAGGATCGTATTTACCCGATTTGTTTAAATAATCAATGCCATCTTCAATCTTCTCCGCCACCCATTTAATGCCTCTTGCGATTGCTTTTCCAACCTTAAAAGCCTTATCGACAATCGAAGAGGGTTTTAACCAACCTAAAAAACTAATTATCATTATTTCAGTCCTTTCTTTGTTGACAATGATTTATCATTGATCGAACTTATCATTAAATTGTTCGCGAATTTCGCGTTCGAAAGCGCTCCATCCATTACTATTGCGCTCTTTTTTTAACGCCTCTCGCTTTTCTTCAAGCTGCCGAACCATTTCCTTTTGTTTTAATAAGGAGTTGCTTTTAGCGCTAATTACAGAATCGCAGCTATCTTGATTTTGCCTCATGGTGCTGATAATATCATTGTTGCATTTCTTCCATGCATTAATAATTTCAGCTTGAAATCTGCTATGATAATTGTTGACAATTTCATTGTTTAACAGGTTCCATAATGAATTAACGCCCGAATAGTCCAACAATTGTTGACGAATTGAGCCATCCTTGTCATGCAATTCCGGAATGTCAACAATATCCATTCTACGCTGTTGCGGAGATAACAAGCCAAACTTGTGGGCGATGTACTGCAAATCGTAAGATACGTCTTCATCTCCGCTGTCATATTGACGAAGCAATCTTGGAATGTAGGAGGAAATTCCAAAGACGCGCTGCATTGCAAGAGCTTTGTCGCCAAAACAGCCTTTGGTTTTTAAGTAACTCAGCCATTCTTTCTTATGCTTTTCCCATTCTTCCAAAGGATGATTAAAGGCGTCGATTTGAGTGCACAATACAAAAACGTTTTCTGGAATGGTGTTTGCAATATTTCTGGCAATAAAATCGTGCTGTGAAGAACCGTATGATTCACATTTTACGCAAACAACTACCGCATTGGCCTTTTTAATGTATTGACGCGTAAGATTAGAACGATATTGAATAACGTCGTCCAAACCAGGCGTGTCGACAAGGACTACGTCATTGGGAAGGTTTAAACTGTCTAATTGAACTTCAACTTCTTTCACAAAGTAATGTTCTGGAAATTGAGCTGACGTCCATTTTGACAGCAATTCACTCAATTCTTCCATTGAATCGGGATTGAATGTTTTAGGCGGGCTGTTTAGATATTGCCTTTTAATGGAATCCGCATCCAATTCTCGATATCTCTGAACGAACAGATTTTCTTCGTAATCGTCATCGTCAGCTTTAGAGTCTTTCCAAATCTCATCCCAATCTTGTGACGTGTAAAATGTGATAGACAGTTTTAAGCCGTCATTGGAAGAGCGAAATTTCGTCAATGCGGCCGTTTCGGGCACGGTGTTTACAGATGCCAAATCGCAACCCAGAATTTCATTGATCAAAGAGGATTTGCCTGCTTTGATTTTTCCTACGAATGCGATACTGTATTCACGAGTTTTGCATAGCGCTTCAACTTTACTTAATCGCTCCATAATTCGTTCTAAACCGGAATTTTGGAGGGTTTCGTTATTTAGCATTAATTGAAGCTGCGCGCACGCATTGGCATAGCGCTGAGCTGATTTGTCAAACAATTCTGAAATATCAATTTCAGTCGAGCGGTATTCGTGAATTAACTCTTTTACTTTATTCTGTAAACGTTTTTGAGCTTCTGGAGAAAGATTGTATGTTTGTTGAAGCTCCCCGCAATGATAACAGATCGGCGCGCCGCGACTAATAGGCTGATTACAGTTTTTGCACTTTTCTTTTCCGAGATTAGATCGCGACGTCGAGTTATTGGACTTGTAAGAATTCATAATTCGTTTGCGTTAGCATTGTGAAAGTTTGAAGTAAATATTCGTTTTTTATAAACTTCTTATTACTTTATGCAAAAAATTTTATATATCAAGGGGTGAGTATATTTTTTTTGTGAAAAAAACGAAAAATATTTCCAAACATGTGGTTATAAATTTAGAGATATAATTGTCTGATAATATTATCTTTGTTTTTCCAGTTCTTTAATAAATACGCTAATTTGCGTATGTAAACAGAAGAAATTTCGTTATCGCGAAATCGCGTGAGCTTTCTCTCCCGAACGGCCTTACCGTTTTTGAGATTTCATGCGACTAAATATGTCTATTTTCCGCTTTGAACGAGAGAACCGTTAAGATATACGGTGATTAGTCCCGGATCAATGATTATCGTGGACTAATCGCGGCGCAGGACAATGTATATGATGCCATAAAAGACGGTTTGAACGCCTGAACACGCGGGCGCGCTTGTTGTACAGCGCGCCGCAGCATGCATATCAGCGTGCATCTGCATTTGTATTTTCCGTGAATGTTAACGCCGCTGTCGCTGACAGATTTGGCGATTGGGAATATCGCGGGATTTGTTATTTACAAATGCAGTATGCGATTTCACAAGGACTGTTAATCAGGCGTCAATTCTAATCCTGTTTTCTTCACCAGAAGTTGTAACAGTAAAGATGTAGTTTTCAGGATTTTCTTCTGCGCTGACAGATGTAGGGTGGTTCGCGGCGCTAATGCCTGCAGCTTCAACAATATCGCCGCTTTTATTTTGAGCGAAAACAATGGAGTCAACGTTGTTTGATTCCAAAAGCTGTTTAACATTGGCGTATTCGACCTGTTTTTCCGGAGTCGCGTTTTTAGACGCGTCTTTAAACAGCGAACGGAAATAAGACATGGTAAAAGAAACCGCCTTAAACGCAACGGTTGAAACTTTGGCCAACCATTGACTTACGGTGCTGATAATATCTTTAGCGATAAACCAGCCAACGCCGATTACTGCCAGATACCCGGCAATCTTAATAAACGCAACCAACGCGGAAAAAAAAGCGACAGTGGCTGAAATGGGACCTACCATTTTCTCTGTTCCTTTCAATCAAATAACAACAAAACCTATGCGTCAACGCAACCTGCTTCGTTGACTGCAGTTTCGTAAATAACGAAATTCAATTTTTCAATGTCTTTAAGGAGATTCTGGACGCAATCTTCCAGTTGTTTAACAACTTCAATAGCAATGTCAAGCTTTTGACCAATTTGAGCAACTAACTCTTTTTCATCGTCGGTGTAATGACCGTCGATATGTCCAAGGACAATCAGGTCTTTGAGAAGCATTTTAGATCTCTGAGGCGAGGTCTTGATTTTCTCAAGCGCAGCGTTAAACTCGTCTTCTGAAAGCGTTGCATTCAGGCAATTATCTGTTGAAAAAGTTGGATAAATAACAGTATAGGCTTTTGCAACGCTTTGGATGTATTGCTTTTCACTCGGGTCAAAAACGCCGTCTGCCATTGCCAATCTGTTTAATGCATTGATGTGCAATTCGATTTCGTCAGCAGAATCAAAAATTAAATCAATATTCATTTTTAACGGTTCCTTTCGTGAGAACTTGTATTCTCATCAGTTTTGTTGATTGTTTTCAGAAGTTGAAGTCTGTTGAGTATTAAGCTTCCCTTCCTTTGTTGCCTTGTCAATAACTTCAGTTAAGAGTTCCTTTTGTTCGTCGTCAAGAGGAATTTCTTTCCCTTTTGGCTTGTCAGCAGCCGATTCGGATTTCAAACGACGAGCGCGAACTCGTTTAATGCCTTCGAGAAAATCGTCAATCTCAGCAGCCGACTTTTCCTGAAGAATAAGATCTTCTCCAACGCTTTTAACGGCATTGCGGATGTCGCGGCCGCAGAAATCGTCCTGCTTTGCCAATTCTGTTGAAACGCTTTCTCGCGTAAGCCCTTCTCCCAATGGAAACTTTGTTGGAATATGACATTCCCAAATCCGCTTTCGACAGGATTCGTCTGGCATGTCAAAATGAATGCTGCGAATTCTTGTTTCAAAAGCCTTGTCATAATTTTCAGCAAGGTTCGTTGCGAAAATAACGATTCCCTTGAACTTTTCAAGGCAAATCAATAATTGACTTCTCATTGAGTTAATTGCCTGCTCAGAACCCTGAGTAACATTCGTCAATCGTCTTGAAAGCAGAGAGTCGGCTTCGTCAATGAACAAAATCGCGTTGTCGCGCTGAGCGGCATAAAAAAGAGCTTCAACATTTTTAGGCCCTTCGCCATGATACATGCTTTCGATTTGAGCGTATGACGCGATAATGATGTTTTTATGCAGATAATCTGCAATGGCATGAGCGGCAAGGGTTTTACCCGTGCCAGACGGACCGTAAAAGTTAAGCGCTACAACAGGAAATTTATCAATTTCTGAAAGCCCCCATTCATTATACAACCTGTCGTGATGGGAAAAGAGGGTCAGAGAACGATAAATCTCACTCAGCGGTTCCTCATTGAGAATTAAGCGGTCAAATGTATAGCTCGGTTTTTCCGCCTTGTATTGAAGGGCGCGCTTTTGATAATCGAACTCTTCAGATGTCTTATCTCCCTGAGGATTGGGCGGAGCCGCTTTCTTTTTATCAATTGAAGAAAGCTGTACAGCGAACTTTTTCAGCTCTGGCGATAAATCATCAGTTTGAATCAGTTCGTGTTCTGTAAGACAGACCAAAATACTCAGCTGCTGAACTTTAGTATTGCTTACATAATCCTGGATGCATTTTAACAACCTGGTTTTTAAAAAAGCAATCTCATCCTGATTCTCTGTATTTTTTTCGGGTAAACCGACAAGTTTCAGCGATTTAGCCATCTTTTACCTTTCAGCGTTGGTTGTTGTTACTCAATTGGGATAATGCACTTGATGTCGTCGCCCATAAGCTCTTTGAGCTTCGAATCCACGTCGCGAATTCGGAATTGGCGTCCAACAACGTTGCCTTTGCCTTCTTCGATTGTCGATTGGTTCTTGTCCAGAGCTACCTGGAGTAATGTAGTCACCTTTGTCTTTTCATTGACAACAACAGAAACCAATGTATACTCAGCCTGGGGATACTTTTTCTTCAGTTCTCGAGCAAACTGACAGACTTCTTCAAATGTTACAACGCGCAGATCATGAAGCTTTTTCCAGCGAAGGTAAATAAACGCGACAATCGCGCCGCAAATAATAGCGGCAATAAGCGATATCGACTCGGAGTTTTTCTGATTATTGGCTTCAGGTTGAACCGGTTCTGGAACCTGAACTGTTGCCGTTTCGTTTTCTGTCGTTTTGGAGTCAGCGACCGGCTGAACTTCATCTTGCGAAATTGCCGCGGCGGCCTGTTCGTCTGCAGTTTGAGGATTCGCCGCCTGCTGTTCTAAAGCGTTGGATTCGCTTTCCGCTTGCGTTACTGTGTTTTGTTCGTCCATAGTTATTGGTAATAAAAATTGTTAAAAGGATATTGAATTGTTAAAACGTGATAATGTTATATCAGGTGATTTCAATTTTCTTCAGTATGTTTCCATTGCGATTGACAGCCATTGTGTAATCGCGAGCGTCATCAGCCTGTCGTTCGTAGTTTTCTGCGCTGAATAATGCCGAAGCAATGACATCTCCCTGAGAATTCTGAGCAAGCGCTACAATGTCTTGATCGGTAGAATTTGACAAAAGTAATTCTCCCAGTCTGCCATATTTCATTTTCATTTCAGGATTGGCATTTGACTGTGCATCGGCGACTAAATCTTTCATTACTTTTGCAGGAATTGTTACTACTGAAACAACGTCAAACCCGTACTTTCCGGATAAAAGTTTAATCCACGTTTTAATTTCGACAATTAAGTCGGGTATTGAAAACGTTTTTACAGTAATGGAAAAAAAGTTCTTTTGTTGAAATCCAAACAATTGCATTAACCAGTTCTTAATGCGAGACCAGATCCCAACTGATGTATTATTCTCCTTGGAATCCTTGGTTTGCAATTCCTCTTGTTGAGCTTGAATGTCAGCAGATTTTTTCTGAACGTCTTCAGTAATATCTTGTTTGTCCATGTCCAGCCTTTAGATAATACTTTAATATCAAAAGGGAGTGAAAATTTATTAAATTTGACAGCTCAGGTTAATCCGGCAAGTCCATCATTGATTTGCGTTAATCAAGCGGTCTGTTGCTGGAGTAACCCGAATTGTCAAATACCGCGTATCGATTATATTTTTCTTTACACTCTAATTTTCTTAATAATATTTCCTTCGCCATCAATGGCAATGGTGTTGTCTCGAGCGTCGTCAACTTGATGCCTATAGTCTTCTGCGCCGAACGAAGTGGCGGCAATGACGTCTCCGTTGGAATTTTGCGCTAATCCAATTACGTCTTGTTTGCTGCAGCCAGCCATTAAGGCATCTTCAAGTGCACTGTACTTCTTTCTCATTGTTGGATCTGCATTCTTTTTGGCGTCTTCAATCAAATCTGTCATCAAACTGGCAGAAAAGGTTGCTGATTTATCAGGTCTGACTTTAAACTTGTTATACAGCCATTTATACCATGTAACAACGCCCGTGATAAGCGCGGCAACAGCCAATACTTTCAAGACGAACAATCCGATTGCAAACAAAGCTGATCCAACCAGTGCAAGTAAACCAAGAACGAATCCCATAAAGTATACTCCTCAATGTAAATGTTAAAATTGGCGAAAAACGGAAGTCTATGTCAAATGTAAATTTTCTCTTTATTGCCGGAACGAGAAACTTCATACGCGGCGTTGTTCAAATCCTCGCAATCTTCAGCGTCAGGTCCAGTTTGGTACCAAATTTTACCTGCATAATCTTTACCAAACATAACGGTATCGTTTGGCTGCGCGTCCAAAACGTCCAAAACAGCTTGTGCCTGGTAACGTTTATCTGGTGAAACGTCTCTCATTAATCTTCTGATGTCCTTTTTCTTGACAACGAGCGCTTTGTTAACATTGTTATTGTATAAAAACGGCTTGACGTAATTATCAATGATTGCCTCAATTGTGAGTGCAATAAGAGCGCCGGCAATTAAACCCCCGATTATCCAACCAATCATAATTTTTTCTCCTTTTATATGAAAGCTCCATTTATTCCAATGGAATAGTGCATGTAACGTCGTCTTCGAGAAGCGCTTTGAGGCGTTCATCGAGTTTTGCGTTTCCAGGAAAGCTCTTCCCAAGAACCGTCTTGCTTTCAGGATCAGCATAAATTTCTTTCCCGGACGCATCCAACGCTGTGATAACATAGGACGCCTGGTCTAAACTGCCATTCATGCCGTATTTTAAGCGAACCGCAGAAACCCTGGGATTGTTATCTTTTGCTTTTTGTCCCCACTGCAAGACTTCCTTGAACGTAATCTCAGTTTTGGGCAATTGGATAACGCAATCCACGTTATCCGCTAACAAATTTGTTATTTCCTGAGAGACCACAGTCGATTTTGGGAAAATACGACCAACCAGGTTTTGTTTTTTCGCATCGGCAAAAACCGTTTCTCCTTTGTCGTTGATCATAGTTTGAGCAAAAACTTTCGCTCCAGAACTTTGTACAAAGAAAGCAATTCGGGTTGAAACGATTTCTGGATGTTCCTTTTGTCTGTCGAGAGCGTAAGAAACAATGTCTTTCAGCGTTACTTCAGAAGGAGGGACGCTATCGCCGATTCCAGTTATGGATTCGATTCCAGTTATGGATTCAACGATCTTGTCCTTCCATTGATTTAACATGTCGGAGAAGAACGCCTGGGTTTGTTTCTTTTTTGACAGAAATCCGTCATTGTTGAAAGGATTTGACATCAATTCTCCTTTGAATATAATGAGTTGAAACTCTTTGATTACTGCGCTGCCTAACTATCAATTACGTACTGTAACCAAGCATGCATTTGCAGAAAAAATCAATTGGTTCTATTTCGTTGCTGTCGTTTGAAATTAAAAAAACAAAGTTGTACTAAAATGAAAAACAGACGAACAGTTACAAACATCACTCCCGCCGCAGTTTTTTGATGCGCCGTCTTGCGCCCCAAATTCAGCAAGACGATACAGAAAAAACCGGTTTGCGGCGGGTTGAATCCTGAACTGCAATCCCAAGTTGACGATTTTGCGATAGCCGCTCACAAAGTTGTCTGAATAATTAGTATACCCTATCAATTATAATTGTCAAGGGGTTTTCCGAATCCAAACATTTCTGAACTTGACGGGGGCGGAGTGGTCTTGAAGGAAGAGCGGGCCTTCGCCGGTCTCTTTCATGACCTTGTTGACTTCGTCCATGCAGGCGGATTTCTGGCGGATTTCCGGACGGTAAACCGACCACGGCTCTTCAAAGGTTACGTCGTTTTGAACGAGCTGACCGTTGAGATAAGCG
>JAFQXE010000057.1 GCA_017407125.1 Thermoguttaceae bacterium | reverse complement strand
TAATTCCTACAGCGTCCATCCTTCGCGGTACGGAACGGCGAGCATTGCGTTGGCAGCTTCGGAGTTCGTCTTCATGGCGTCAGCGTCCCAGACGAGTTCTTCGCCAGTGCGGTACGCCAAAGCGCCAAGCAGAATCGTTTCCGTCAGGCGGCCGCCGTAGCTGAACCGGCACAGGCAGTCTTCCGGCTTGTGGTCGCGAATCGCCTGCAGCCATTCCTGATGATGTCCAAGCGACTTGGCAATCCAGGGTTCTGGAGCTTTGTAGTCTTTGAAGTTCTCAACCGGATACAGAACGCGAGAGCCGTAGTCGGCAAAGAGCTGTCCCTTTTCGCCGTCGAACAGAACGCCCATGAAGCGGTCGGGAATATTCTTCTGCTTGAGGATTTCCGGACGCTTTCCACCGTCGAGCCAGTGCAGATTGACAGCCGGCTGTTCGCCGTCAGCTTCGAACGTGTAGTCGATTTCCAGGTTGAGCGGGCAGCATTCCGGGTTGACCGCAGGACCGTCAACGACTTTGATTGTCTTGCAGTCTTTGAGCTTGAGCGCCCAGAACGCCAGGTCCATGATGTGAGCCGCCATGTCGCCCAGCGTACCGTTGCCGAAATCCCACCATTTGCGCCAGTTGGCTGGCAAGTAACAGGGATTATACGGACGCATCGCGGCGGGACCGATCCAGCAGTCCCAATCAATGTGAGCGGGAACGGCAGGCGAGTCGGTTGGTCGTTTGGCGTCAGCCGGGAACCCCCAGCCTTTTCCGCACCAGACGTAAACGTCGTGCACCTTGCCGACGGCGCCGGACTGTACCATTTCGACAACGCGTCGATAGTTGTCTTCCGCATGAATCTGAGTGCCCATCTGCGTTACGAGGTCTTTTTCTGCGGCGACTTCCTGCATCACGCGAGCTTCGCGAATATCGTGAGTCAGCGGCTTTTCGCAATAGCAGTTGATTCCCATTCGCATTGCCATCACAGACGGTCCCGCGTGGGTATGGTCAGGGGTCGAGACGACGATGCCGTCGATGTCCTTGACGGTTTCCAGCATCTTGCGATAATCCTGGAATTTCTGCGCCTGCGGAGCAGATTTAGCGGCATTGTTAAGTCTGTTCAAATCAATGTCGCACAGAGCAACGATGTTTTCTGACAGAACGGCGTGATAGTTTGCCGCCCCTCTGCCAGCCGGTCCGACAATCGCCAAATTCAGCTTGGAGCTGGGCGATTTGTCTTGACAGTAGGCGGGAACGGAAACGCTGACAGCCGACAGCGCGGCGGCTGTCGTCCCAGCTTTCAAAAAGTCACGGCGGGAAAAACGACTGGACATGAATATTCTCCTTTTGTATCTCGAATAACGGATTTCTAATACTAGAACTTCTTTCAGTATATCTACCAGAAAAATAAAAAACAAGAGGGGGGAGGGATTAAATGAGTAATTCGGAAAATCAGAGGTTTTGGCAGTTAGGAGTTAGGGGTGAGGAATTAAAAAGAGGGGAAAACCTTTTTTGAAAAAAAGGTTCTTCCCCTCAAACTCCCCTTTCCAAAAAACTTTAGTAAGGGGAGAGAATTACAGTAAGAAGCGGAAATAACCAATCGGCGAAAATCCGTATTATCCGTCAAATCCGTGTGCGGACTGACCTGCAAACAACCATTGCGGATAGCCTTGCGTCAATTGCTAATTGCTAATTGACAATTGCTAATTCCTACAGCGTCCATCCTTCGCGGTACGGAACGGCGAGCATTGCGTTGGCAGCTTCGGAGTTCGTCTTCATGGCGTCAGCGTCCCAGACGAGTTCTTCGCCAGTGCGGTACGCCAAAGCGCCAAGCAGAATCGTTTC
>JAFQXE010000056.1 GCA_017407125.1 Thermoguttaceae bacterium | reverse complement strand
TTTGTTCTTTAGAGCAGCGCCCCTTGAGGCAGCAGTTCCTCCGTTAAACATAGATGGGAATAGACTGTTTTCACCGATGAGGTAAGAGCCGAAGTTGTTGGCATTTTTGGTTAGGTCGCTCACTTCACTCTTATACTGGGCATATACCCTATTTATAGCGTCAATGTCGTTAGCCCTAGCACTAGCTTTATTGGCAGCATCTCTATCGGCTTTGTCTTGGGCGTCTTTTTGCTTGACATACTCGTTCCACGCATTTTGCGTAGCAAGATTAGCGTTATTCCTCGCCGTCTCTTGTTCTTGAACGAATCTCTGGGTCTCTGCGCTAACTTGGGTAGCCCACGCTTCGATTTCTTGCGCTCTATGGTTATATTCGTCGTCGAACATCTGACCGTAGATAGTACGCAATATGTTGCGCTCGTTGATAATCTGGTCGTACGCTTTTTGCGCTGCGTCCATCTGCGCTTGGTAGTTCGTAAGTGCGGTGTTGATGTTGTACTGTTGCTCTGATAAGTTCTGCCCTGCGAGGTTCTGCGCTTCTGACAATGCGGTCTGGTACATATTCTGGTCTCCGGCGTTCTGATTCTGCCAGTATTGCAGAGTAGAGTTGTACTCATTCATGTTGTTAGCCATCGCCGCTTGAGCCTGCGCTTGGGTTAATGCCCGCCCAGAGTTAGCGTTTACTGAACTCGGGAGAGCCGTCATTGCGCTTTGCACGCCGTTGACTGCTGCGAGTGACTTCTGATATTGAGCCTTTGCGTCGTCTACGCCGGCGGTTTGTCTTGCCTCGTTGTACATATCGTTATACGAGGTTCTATTATTGAATAGGTCGTTATATGTATTCCTCGAATCCGCTACCTGACCCGCTTGCTGTTTGTAGATATTTTCGGCGTTAGAAACGTTGCCTTTTTGCGTGTCGATTTGATTCAAGAAATCGTGACCAGTAGAGGCGTCGTTCGGGTTCCAGTCTGAAACCGGCGTACTTCTCCAAACTGAATCATAACTGCTTGCTGCCATTGTATTTTCCTTTCTTATCTGCCGGCTGGGTGCCTTTCAGCAGTTGTCTTATTTATTATAATACCACATTTAATGAAAAACATAAATACTTTACCACGCCCGTACACCCCCTTGCTGCGCCCAGTGCAGGTTGACGAGGCTCTGCGCCAGACGGTCTTTTGCTTTGAGACGGGCTTGCTCGGCTTCGTATTCGCGTTTTTGGCGTTCGAGTTGCGCATTGGCTTGTCTCTGCGCCTGCTCGGTCGCGAGTATCTGCCTGTACCGCTCTCCTGCCGCCTGCAACTGCTGTTCCCATATCGCCGAGGCTTGTAGACGCTGTTGCAACTGCCATTGCGAGTATGCAGCGCGCTCTGCCGCCAATTCGTACTGCGATTTGTTGTACGAGTTGAGTTTGTTATAGTATTCCTGTAATTGAGTATTCCATTTATTTGCGAGGTCTTGTTGCTCGGTCTGTTGCGCTACCATTCCGGCGGTCGCTTTGGCTGCCTGATTCTCTCTCGCCGTCTTCCATGCCTGCTCGTAAGTATTCGCGGCGCGCGATAATTCGCCCTGTGTGGCGTTTATAACGTCCGCCTGCCTATTATATTGCAGATTCCGCTGTTCTTGCGTCAGACGGCGCCCTGAACGCGCAGAAATAGAACTCGGCAACGCTTCGAGCATACTTTCTGTCATTGCGAGGGCTTTTTGGGTGGATTCGTAGTCGTCTTTAGCCTGCGTGACTCCAAACTGGTTTTCTGCTTCCTGATAATACTCATTATAACTGCGCATATTGCCAGTAAATGTGTCATAATCGTTATACGCCTGCTGTTGTGTAGAGTACGCTTTGTCTTTCTCTGCTACGAGGTTGTTTAGGTTGTTTTGCGCAGCGTTAATCCGGTCTACGAAAGACTGGTTATAATAACTACTCGCTTTTTGTGGCGGGTTGTTTAAGTAATATCTCCATTGTGCCTCTGCTTGTGCGCTATTCATGTTAGTAATTCCTCCATTGTGTATGGGCATAGATACAGAGTCATATCGAACGACGACCCTGCGAAGTCCACTACGCCTTTAGCCCGCGACCTGAAATCCCACTCCAGATTCTGACCCTCTGAATAGTAATAATAATCACGTACGTACGAGTCAATCCAGTATATGTTGCGATAAACGTAGACGTTGGTGTCGTCAATCTCTACCTCGTATGGGTTGCCGCCCGGAATCTCAATACCAGCCTGCCTCACGAAATAAATTATTGGGCTTGGGTATGATACGCTGAAATAGTTTTGCGCGAAAGCGCTCCAGTCGCCGGTGTATGCGGTAGCCATAATAGTACCAGACGCGTCAGATATAGCGTCTATGTTCGTGGTGGTCGTGCTAGTTAATGTGGTAGATGGCGCGTAGTATTGGTAATAGTCGTATGCGTTGGTATACTCCCACCGGCACCGCACATTCTTTACAAAAGCCCCCGAAAACGTCACATAGCCTAGTGGACGTTGCTTGAACCCGTGCGGAATCGTGGCGATAAGCATTTTGTTTACGCCTTGGTCTGCGATAGTCTGGTATCTCTGCGCCAGTGGCAGGTGGACGTTTGGAGACGTGATAAAGCCAGACTGGTACGTGTCCGTAATATGAATCGTGCGAAAAGCCTTGTCGATGTCGTTATATCGGGGTCCGAATATCGG